>JAZKBF010000001.1:0-14998 GCA_040388745.1 Bacteroidota bacterium
CCATTTAAAATTCCACTAACAACATAAGTAGTAGTGGCTGTTGGAGTAAATGAAAAACCATCACTTACACCGTTGTTCCAACTATAAGGGGATCCGTTGCCGTTACCGCTAAGTATGATGCTTTGTCCTGTACAAATAATAGTATCGTTCCCACCATTAACAAGTGGCAGAGGATTAACGGTTACTAAAACAGTATCGCTATTGGAACATCCATTTAAAATTCCACTAACAACATAAGTAGTAGTTGCTGTTGGAGTAAATGAAATACCATCACTTACACCGTTGTTCCAACTATAAGGGGATCCGTTGCCGTTCCCGCTAAGTATGGTGCTTTGTCCTGCACAAATAACAGTATCGCTCCCACCATTAACTGCTGGTAATGTATTTACTGTTACTAAAATTGTATCGGATTGAGAACATCCATTTAAAATTCCACTAACAACATAAGTGGTAGTTGCCGTTGGAGTAAATGAAACACCATCACTTACACCGTTGTTCCAAGTGTAAGAGGATCCGTTGCCGTTTCCGCTAAGTATGATGCTTTGTCCTGCACAAATAATAGTATCGTTCCCACCATTAACAAGTGGTAGAGGATTAACAGTTACTAGAACAGTATCGCTATGCGAACATCCATTGGTGGTTCCCATAACATTATAAGTTGTAGTTGCCGTAGGATTAACAGTAATTGAATTTGCTGAAGAGCCATTTGACCAAAGATACGATGTGCCACCGCTTGCATAAAGTGTGATGTTATTCCCAACACAAATAGAAACATCAGCACCGGCATTTACATTAGGTGCGGGATTTACTGTTACAGTCATTGAGTTTATGGAAGCAGCACAGCCCATAGAATCCGTTACGGTAACTGAATAAGTTGTATTGACTGCCGGATTAGCAGTGGGATTAGATAATGTTGGTGAGTCCAGCCCACTTGAAGGACTCCAGGAATAAGTATATGGACCCGTACCTGCAGTTGCTGTTGGGGTACCTCCGATAATAACTGATGAATCAGAGCATATTGTATTATTACTTCCTGCGTTTGCAAGTGGTAGTGGATTTACATTAATAAATATTGCAGAAGAATAACCTGAACAAGTTCCTGAAATTGAAGTGGCAGTAACATTGTATTGCAAACTAAATGTCGTTGAATTGCTGATATTTGTAAGGACTTGGTTGAGTGTAGCTCCAACACTATTACTTCCTCCGGTAATTCCACCTGGATTTTCCCCTAAGGTCCATGCAAAATTACTTGCCAAACTTGCAGTTAATGTTACATTCGGGCTGGTTCCACTGCAGGAAGAATAATTAGATGAATTAGTAACCATTGGTGCGGGGGCTAATGAAACAACAAGGGTTTCAGTATTGCCACAACCATTGGCTGCCGTAGTAAAATCATAATTAACATTAACTGGGGAAGTTGTAGTGTCATACAGTGTTTCGTTTGGGTCATTATTACCATTTGATGTATTATTACTTACCCCGGGCACTGCCGCCCGTGTCCAGTCAAAGGTGGCCCCAGTTGTTGCACTTGTTGGATTATAATTGAAAGTCATACCACTACAGATGGTCGCAGTTAAGCTGCTGTTTAAAGTGGGTATTGGGTTTACAGTTACAATTACATTTTGAGTCTTGCTACAGCCGTTAGCCACAGTTGTATAAATATAAGTAACATTGATCGGGCTTGCAGTAGTATTGGTGAGAGTTTCGGATAAAAGAATTCCTGAGCCTGCCGGATTGCTGATACCTGCAACTACAGCCCTTGTCCATGAAAAAGCTGCACCAGGTGTTAGACTTAAAGCTGTGTAATTGAAGGGGTCTCCGCTGCAAATTGGAGAAGGTGATGTGCTGCTCAATTCAGGACTGGGATTTACAGTAGTTACTAAGTTAAAGGTTGTTGGATTCTGACAACCATTTATAGATAGCGTATATATATACGTTACATTAACAGGTGAAGTTGTAGTGTTAATAAGGATTTCGGCAGGGTCGTTAGTGCCGGTTTTGAAGATGTTACTTATACCGGCTACAACTGGTCTTGACCATGTGAAAGTGGCGCCAGACACTGAACTTGTTGGTGTATAACTATATAGTGCTCCGCTACAAACTGCGCCAGACGAAGGGCTTGTTAATGTAGGAGTGGGATTTACCGTAACAGTAATTGAAAAAGGATCACCAATACATGCACCCGATGATGAAGTAGGAGTAATAAGGTGTTGGACGGTACCTGCAGTATTACCGGGGTTGGTAAGAGTATGATAAATAGTGGTTAAGAAGCCGCTTTGGGTATTTCCAGTGATGCCCCCTGTTATGGTTCCCATTGTCAAGGAAAACACGCTTGGTACATTTGCATTTAACGTAATATTAGGACTAGTCATATCACAGATCGTGGCCGTAGATGGATTGGTAACTAATGGCTTAGGATTAACCATTGCCGTTAATGTAAAAATATTGCCCACGCATCCGCCTGAAGTAGAAGTTGGGGTAATATTGTAGGGAACAGTGCCTGGTGAGGGATTCGGATTGTTTAAAAGTTGATTTATTACAGATCCTGAACCAGGCCCGGCTCCGGTAATTCCCCCGGTTATCCCTCCTAATGTCCATGTATAAGTACTTGCCAAAGATGCTGTTAATGTAATATTGGTGTTGGTTCCGCTACATATAGTTGTATTAGTTGGATTTGTAACTTGTGGTGCGGGTTTTACAGATACCGTTATTGTAAATGGTGTGCCTACACATAAGCCTGGAGTAGAAGTGGGCGTAATAATATATTGTATGCTTCCCGCAGTTGTATTGCTCGGGTTGGTGAGTGTTTGAATTATACTGTTTCCGGAATTTGCTATTGCCCCCGAAATACTACCTATATTACTTCCCACCGTCCATGTAAAAGTGGAGGGAACGTTTGATATCAATGCAATATTTATTTGCGTTCCACTGCATGTTGTGAAAGTTGAGGAGTTGGTGACCACAGGTATTTCAACGGTCATCTGAATTGCAGCTGAATCAGTAGAATTACAACCTGCTGATGCTACTTTTCTTCTATACCAGGTTGTTGTTGTTAATGCATTTGGGTAATAATCACTTAATGTAACAGTATTCGTTGCTGTAGTAAAACCCGTAGTGGCATTTGAAGTGGATTGCTGCCATAAATACGTGTAGGAGCCATCACCACCTGATGGGGCGGTCCCAGTTAATTGTGAAGGTGTAGATCCACTACAAATTGTTTGGGGAGAGGAAAGTGTACCACCTGTTACCGCAGGCATTACTGTTATAGGTATATCATTACTATTAGCTATACAAGGAACACCGCCTAATGTACTGATAGTTATTCGCCTATAAGTAGTAGTGGAAGTTAAGCCCGGTGGGATATTATAAGTTGGAGTAGTTGCGAGAATGGTGGCACCGTAACCATCCGCGCTATGTTTCCACTCGTAAGAGAGTGTGCCGGCACCTGTTGAAGCGGTAGTTACTGTAAAGGGCGCAGGATCACCACTGTAACAAATTGTTTGAGGGTTAGAAATGTAACCGCCTGTTACATTATTTACGACAGAAGCGAAAATTGCATGAGGAGTACCATTTACATCATTTGCAATTACTGCACTTCCACCATTTCTTGTAATATTTGTGGCGCCACTGGCTCCGGTCACTCCCCTTACCTGAAGCCCACTAATTGTTATTGCATCTATATTAGAAGCTGTACTTCCATTAAGTGTGACAGTTACAGTACTTGCTGAAACCGTCACTGTTGCAATGCTTATGTCCCTGCCGGCAGTGAAACCAACAGCGCCTGTTGTTGGCAAAAATTCAAAATTAGCCGGGGCGGTGATTATTAAAGTTCCAAATGTTGAAATATCACCTGGTGAAGTCTCAGTAATAACAATGTTATTTAAATTACTATAAGGAGTTGGAAAAGAGCATCCTGTAACTGTTAGCGATGGGGCGGTAATAACAACTCCTGCTCCAAATGCATTAAAAGAGGCGGATGCAACTAAAATGATCGCAATAAAAAACTGCTTAACAGTTGCAGCAGTTTTATTAATATTTTGGATGGAGGAGTAGTTGTTTTTCATATTTGCAGTATTAAAAATTTAAAAAATAAAAATACTAAAATTTCCCAACAATAACAATTTCCCTTACGTGAGAATCACAAAAAGGTTACAAAAACATCTCGTATTAAATGTTAAAAACAGAGGATTTAAGTGTATAGTTCTTACTGAAATTATGATGATGGTTGGATCTGCCTTGTTTTTTGTTTTTTTCTTGTCCTTCCAGTTATTCAATAATTCGAGGTGACAAATAATTTAGAATTAGAATTAAGAATAAATTCGGAGGTCGTTTAAGCGATAATTTGCAGAAAGATTTAATAATTATCCGATGATCTCTTTTAAATTTTTCCGGATGGTATTGGCCAATTCATCTGTAGGGAGATCATTTCTTTCCATACCAAAAGGATCTTCAATTTCTTCGGCTAGCAATTCCAAACTCCCAAATGCATAGAACACAAACAATACAATAGGAATAGTAGCCCATTTCAGGTCATGTATCAAACCCAAAGGAAGTGTAATAATGTATAAAAAAATGATGCGTTTGATGAAGGAACTATAAGAATACGGTATTGGCGTTTTTTTTATGCGCTCACAGGCACCCACCACATTTGTAAAGGAGCGCAATTCTTCGTTTAATACAATAAATTTTTCTTCAGAAATTAATTTTTGTTTTACTAATCTGTCTGCTTCAATGTATAGTTGTTGGGCAATTTTATTTGGGGTGTGGTTTGTTTGTTTCAGATCAATTATACGAAGGTTGGGATGCTCTTCCAGTTCTTCTTCCTTAAAACCTCCCCGTAAATGGTCTTTCAAAGCAACGGCATAGTTGCTTATTAATATCCTGAAATTATTTTTTAATTCCTTTTGATCATCCGGCAAAAATGCATTGATCTTCAACATTAAATTTCGGCTGTTATTTACCAGATCGCCCCATAATTTTCTGCCTTCCCACCACCTGTCATAAGCAGTGTTGGTTCGGAATACGAGCAACAATGAAATTACAAAGCCCAGTAAGGAGTGCATTACCGTGGTGCTCCGAAAAGTAATAAGATGCATTTCAACATCCAAATAACATAAAATAGAAGATAGAACAGTAAGTCCTCCCATTGCAGGCATAAGCAACCTGAAGGTATCGCTTTTGTGAAAATTAAAAATAAGACTAAACCAATCTTTCGGATTATATGCTTTCATAAAAAGTGTTACTATTCAATTTATTTACAAAAGAAAATACCCAACGAATTTCGAAGGGTATTTTCCTGAACTTGATTTTATGATCTTTAAATCTGTATTACGCTTTCACATTTGCACGTATGATATTTAAAGCACCGCCTGCTTTAAACCATTCTATTTGCTGCTCATTGTAAGTATGATTTACTTTAAATTCATCTTTAGTTCCATCGGCATGGTTCAATACTAAAGTTAAAGGAACATTTGGTGCAAAGGATGTTAAACCAATGATATCGATTGAATCATCTTCTTTAATTTTATCGTAATCCGCTTTGTCAGCAAATGTTAATCCCAACATCCCTTGTTTTTTAAGGTTTGTTTCATGGATCCGTGCGAATGATTTCACCAATACTGCACGTACACCTAGGAAGCGGGGCTCCATAGCTGCATGTTCACGTGATGAACCTTCACCGTAATTTTCGTCACCTACCACAATTGAACCAACTCCTTTAGCTTTGTATGCACGTTGTACAGCTGGTACAGCGCCATATTCGCCTGTAAATTGATTTTTAACAGTATCGGTTTTTTCATTGAAATAATTCAAAGCACCGATCAGCATATTATTAGAAATATTATCTAAATGCCCACGGTATTTTAACCATGGGCCTGCCATTGAAATATGATCGGTAGTACATTTGCCTTTTGCTTTAATAAGCAATTTCAACCCTTTCAAGTCGTAACCTTCCCATGCAGTAAAAGGATCCAAAAGTTGTAAACGATCAGAGGTAGGTGATACCAATATACTTACAGAACTTCCGTCTTTTGCCGGAGCCTGGTAACCTGCATCTTCTACAGCAAAACCTCTTACAGGCATTTCAATTCCTTCAGGTTCTTTTAATTTGATCTTATCTCCTTTTTCGTTGGTTAAAAAATCTGTTAAAGGATTAAAAGTTAAGTCACCTGCAAGTGCAAGAGCTGTAACTATTTCAGGGGATGCAACAAAAGCGTGTGTATTCGGATTACCGTCATTACGTTTTGCGAAATTTCTGTTGAAGGAAGTAATAATTGAATTTGATTTGTTAGGGTCGTTGGTATGACGTGCCCACTGGCCGATACAAGGGCCACAAGCATTTGCAAGTACTACTCCGCCCATTTTTTCAAATGTAGTAAGATAGCCATCGCGCTCTACTGTGTAACGTACCAACTCCGATCCGGGAGTTATCGTGTATTCCGAAATTGTTTTGAAACCTGCATCCACAGCTTGTTTTGCAACAGAAGCTGCTCTGGTGATATCTTCGTAAGAAGAGTTGGTACATGAACCGATCAAACCAACTTCTAATTTAGATGGCCAGCCATTTTCTTTTACCGCTTGTGCAAATTTTGAAATCGGCCAAGCCAAATCCGGTGTGAAAGGACCGTTGATATGTGGTTCTAATTCCGAAAGGTTAATTTCAATTACCTCATCAAAATAAGAAGAAGGTGATTCATACACTTCTTTATCACCACGTAAATGTTCTGTAACTGTATCAGCAGCAGCTGCAATATCGGCTCTGCTCGTGCCTTTTAGGTAGTCTGCCATTTTTGCATCGTAACAAAATAAAGAAGTGGTTGCACCAATTTCTGCGCCCATGTTACAAATTGTTCCTTTGCCTGTACAAGATAATGAATCTGCACCGGGCCCGAAATATTCAAGGATTGCATTTGTTCCACCTTTCACGGTAAGGATCCCTGCTACTTTAAGGATAATATCTTTTGAGGAGGTCCATCCGCTTAATTTACCGGTTAGTTTTACACCGATCAATTTAGGGAATTTTAATTCCCATGGAAGGCCTGCCATTACATCACATGCATCAGCACCACCAACACCAATCGCGATCATACCAAGGCCACCTGCATTTACAGTGTGTGAATCGGTACCGATCATTAATCCTCCGGGGAAAGCATAATTCTCTAATATCACCTGATGGATAATACCTGCACCCGGCTTCCAGAAACCAATTCCGTATTTATTAGAAACAGAAGCAAGGAAATCAAATACTTCTTTGTTTTTATCAAGGGCTTCATTCAGATCCTGCACCGCACCTACTTTTGCCTGGATCAAGTGATCGCAATGAACTGTGGAAGGTACAGCAACTTTAGGTCTGCCGGCTTGCATAAACTGTAACAAAGCCATTTGTGCAGTTGCATCCTGCATAGCAACACGATCAGGATTAAAATCAACATAGGATCTTTGACGCTCGAAAGGTTTTGCCGGAAGTGCTTCCGCAAGATGGGCGTAAAGAATTTTTTCAGTTAGTGTAAGCGGACGGTTTAATAATTTACGTGCAGCTTCAACTTTAGCAGGCAATTTCTCATAAAGTGCCTTAATCATTTCAATATCAAATGCCATAGTTAAGAAAATTTTGATTTATATAATTGTTGTTTTTTAATTGCTAATTGACACATTTTAAAAGCGAAACATAATTTTGTGCATCAAAGATATGCTATTGTTGTAATTTAAGGACAGCTTTACCTAAAAAATATCATCTTTTACGAACCTTGTTGTTGTTTTTTATCTGTACCGATTAGTTTTGCTATTTTTGTAGTCCTACAATTACATTTAATGGCTTCAAATATTAAGGAAAATATTAGAATATCACTTGGCTCGATCCGGGCTCAGTTGTTGCGAACCACACTTACTGTCTTAATTATCTCTATTGGAATTATGGCTTTGGTTGGGATCTTAACCGCCATTGATGCCATTAAATCATCTATCAATAGCAATTTCACCAATATGGGTGCAAACACGTTCACTATCCGTAATCGTGAAATGAAATTACGTATTGGCCAAAACGGCAAAAAGCCAAAAAGATTCAAAAACATTACTTATGATGAAGCGGTACGCTTTAGTAAAGATTATTCATTTCCTGCAAAACCTTCCGTGTCAACTATGGCAGCCGGTGCAGGAACTATGAAATACGCATCAAAAAAAACAAACCCTAACATACGCGTATTTGGCGGGGACGAAAATTATATGGCTACTTCCGGCTATGAGTTGGAGCGTGGACGGAATTTTTCTGCGCAAGAGGTACTTTATGGCAGTCATGTAGTAATATTAGGTAAAGAAGTGGTTGAAGCTTTATTTAATAAAAAAGATGAGCCCATTGATAAAGTGGTAACAATAGGAAGTGGTAAATACAAAGTAATAGGCGTATTAAAGTCAAAAGGGAATAGTGCAGGCTTTGGTGGTGATAAAGTAGGGATATTGACGTTAAATAATGTTCGTCAGTATTTTTCGATGCCCAATATGACCTATACCATAAATGTTCTTACCACTAGTTCGCAACAGATGGATGCCGCTATTAATGAAGCTATCGGCACTTTTAGGGTGGTCAGAAAAGTACGGATAGGTGAAGACAATAATTTTGAAATAACCAAAAGCGACAACCTTGCAAATATGCTTATTGGTTTGATCGGGAAAGCAACCACTGGCGCAACTATCATAGGAATTATTACGCTATTAGGCGCAGCCATTGGTTTAATGAATATAATGCTTGTTTCGGTAACAGAGCGAACCCGGGAAATCGGTATCAGGAAAGCTGTTGGAGCAACAAAAACAGCTATTCGCGGCCAGTTTTTGGTGGAAGCAATTGTAATTTGTCAGATTGGTGGATTGTTGGGAATTATTCTTGGGATGCTGATCGGTAATCTTATTTCTTACCAGTTAGGAGTAGGGTTTGTAATTCCCTGGGTGTGGATCATCAGCGGGATAGTACTGTGTATGTTTGTTGGTTTATTTGCCGGACTGTACCCTGCTATCAAAGCTTCAAAACTGGATCCTATTGATGCGTTGAGGTTTGAGTAAACAGTTTTGCAATTTTACAATTAAACAATTTTACAATTATCTGTTTTTAAATTGCCTAGTGTACAATTGCTAAATTGGTTTAATCGCCAATAAATTGCCTACTGAAAAATTGTAAAAATTGATCCTTATCTCAACAGCGTAACATCACCACTTTTGAAATATTCTTTTCCATCGTTCAGCTTAATATAAGCTTTCCAAACGTAAACCCCCTGTTCGGACAGGTTTCCTTTATAATAACCATCCCAGCCTTTATTGACATCCAGCGATTCGAAAACCTGTTCGCCCCAGCGGTTAAAAATTTCAAAACTGAAATCAACAACTCCAGCAGTGTATGGGAAAAACACATCGTTACTGGTACTAAACAGCGTATAAGTTCCGCCTGAAGCTACGTCAGCATTGGGCGTAAAAGCATTTGGAAAAACCACATTGGCTTTTGTTGTAATTGTATTGTAGGTAGTATCCGGACATCCAAATTGAGTTATAGCAATAAGTTGAATTTGGAAAGTTCCAATTAAGGAATATAAATACGTAGGATCCACCAACGTAGAGGTATTTCCATCTCCAAAATTCCAAATGTAGGTAGATGCTCCCACTGATTGGTTGGTACAGATCACTGCCTCGAAAGGCAGATCAAAGCTGGTAGAATTTACAGAGAAGGCAGCAATAGGGTCGGGGTGAGCAGTTATAATTAATGCAGAGTCTGAATTATCGTTTAAACATCCCCCAAAAGTTGTAACTCCTAACGTTACCGGATAGGTGCCGGCAGTAGGGAAAACATGTGTTGGGTTTTGCAGGTTGGATGTGGTACCATCGCCAAAATTCCAAATCCAGGAATTAATAGTATCACCTGGAATGGTACCGGGAACTGTAGTGCCATCCGTAAAGTTAACCGTAAGGGGGATACAACCAGATGCAGTGTTTACATTTATTGCAACGATGGGTATCACCGTTACAACAATTATTTGTCCTGCCGGTGGAGCAGGAACCTGGCAGAAACTACCATCGGGAAGTGTGCTGCCTAAAAGCAATGCCGGAGTAGCTGTTATATCACTGGTATAGGTATGTTGTATAACAGGAGCGGCCGTGGTAATTACTGTTCCATCACCAAAATCCCAGGTATAGGATATAGCCGTGCTGCTTACAGCGGTAAATGTAGCTATAAGTGGCGGACAGCCTGTGGAAGGGCTGAAAGAAAATGTTCCTGTAGGGCCGGGTACAGTAACGATATTTGTTACTGTATCAGTACATCCGGCAATATTAGTGGTGACGAGTATAACACTATAGGTTCCCGGAACTGTGTAGGCATGCGTTGGGTTTTGTGAACTTGCAGAAGCACCATCTCCAAAACTCCATTGCCATCCGGTAAGGGATAAGCCGGTAGAATTGTCGGTATATTGCATGTTTGTGACGCCACAGCCAATTAAAAGAACCGAATCGGTAAAGGCGGCAGTAGGGTGCTGTATGCGTATTTGATGCTGAATAGAGCTGTCGCAGCCATTTAGATCGGTTACCTTTAAAGTGACTGTATACAGGTTGTCGGTAGTATATGCATGCGTAGCAACACTTCCTGTGCCGGTACTGCCATCACCAAAATCCCAATCATAGGTGGCTGGATTTGCCACATTGGTGCCGGTAGAATTAAAAACAACAATTTCTCCTCTGCAGGCAAATGTATCCGTAACAAAGGCAGGGAATGGAAAGGTTGGTTGAATATAATCCGGTTTGTTGAGCGATTTTACACAACCATTTTTATCTGTAACGGTCATTGATACATCATAAAAACCAGGAGTTGAATAGATATGACTTGTAGATGGTGTATTTACTGTCTGAGTAGGTGTGCCGTCACCAAAATCCCATGTCCATTGAACAAGAGCTGAATCTGAAACAGATGCATCGGTTAAGTTTACCAGAAAGGGGGTACATCCTGATGTAGTAATTGCGTTAAAGTTAGGGGTAGCTCCGTACACTGTTATAACTTTGGTAGTGCTATCCATACAACCATTTACATCGGTAATGATCAGTTTAACTGTATCCAGCTGGGGCAGAGAAAAAACATAGAGAAAAGGGAAAGTTGGACTATTTAGTGCCAGATCCGGACTGCCATCACCAAAATTCCAAACAACACTGTTATCATCCTGGGAAGTGCTGGTGAAGGTTACCGCTAAAGGATAACAGCCAATGCTTGGGAGCGCAGTAAATGATGCTATTGGCTCAGTTATTTCAAATGTTTGTATGACAGAACTGAAACAGCCTGTTACAAAATTATAGGCGGTTAATGTAACTACTTTTGTTCCGCGAGTTGCATAAATATGGGTTGGATTGAGATTATCACTTAAAACAGGACTTCCGTCACCAAAGTTCCAAACAATGGAATCAGCGCCAAGTGAAGCATCTGTAAAAGTTACAGAGTAAAGATTTATACAATTAAGCTGAAAAGTAAATATAGGTTTTGGAGGAAGAATTTGTACAATATTATCAATTTTGAGTGTATCGGCACAACCATTGCTGAATGCGATCTGAGTCACATAAAAAGTACCTGTATCCGGAAAAAGATTAGTAACCGGACTGAAGGGCAAAACAGCTCCGGGCGGTGTAGAAAAAGTTCCCTGATTAAGGTCAAATTCCCAATATGCTGAATCGGCACCAATAGAAAGATCGTTGAATTCAGCATCTGTTCCATAACAAACCGTAGGATCTACAATACTAAAGTTGGCAGTGGGCTTCATTCCTGTTGATATATGATCAACTTTTGTAATCGTATCCCTGCATCCGGATGAGGTTTCAATTATCAAGGTAACAGTAAATAACCCTAGTGTATTATAAGTTTTGCTTGTGTTGGGCGATGCAGTAGTAGCTGTACCGTTCCCAAAATCCCAGATATAACTTGTGATGGGATCGAAGGTGGAGATGCTTGTACTGGCAAAACCCGCCAAAAGAGGTATACAGCCTTGCACAGGAGTGGCGGTAAAATCGGCAATGGGATCGGGAATTATAATATAAGCAGGTTTTGCAAGCACCGTTACACATCCATTAGGGCTTGTTACAGTTAGCGTAACCTCAAAGTTACCAGAAGTAGTATAGGTGTATGCAAAATTTGCAAGTGAACCTGTACTAAAAGGAGGATTACCATCCCCAAAATCCCAACTGTAAGTTGAACCAGCGGTAGAGGTATTACTAAACGTTACGGCAAAAGGTGCTGAACAGTTTTGAGTTTGGTTAGCACTGAAAGCTACTGCTGAAGAAGGTGTTACGGAAATATAGCTATTTTTTACAACGGTACTCTGACAGCCAACACCTCCCTCAATTAAACTAACATTATAAGTACCTGCTGCTGTATAGGCATGTGTGGGGTTTGTGCTTGTTGAAAAGGTCCCGTCTCCGAAATCCCAGGATTGAGTGGCCGAAAGAGGGAATGATAAATTAGTGAACGTTATTATTTCACCTGCACAAACGGATACATTGTCGGCACTAAAATCTGCAACAACACTTTGAATTCCTATATAATTGGTTTTTACTTCGGAGTCGCTACATGCTCCCTGAACAACTGTAAGCGTTACCGTATATCCTCCTAAAGCATTATAGGTATTAGAAGGACTAGTAAGAATTGACGTATTGCTGTCTCCAAAATCCCAGGTATAACTTACTGTTCCGGTGACAGAGGAAGTGTTTGTGAAATTAACAAGTAAAGGAGGTGCACATGCGGATGTGGGGCTTCCTGTAAAAGAAGCTATTGGTGTTGCTGCAATCGTAACAGATTTTATGGTGCTGTTGGTGCATCCGTTAGCATCTGTAACGATCATGGTAACCGGATAAGTCCCTGCCAAAGCATACGGATGTGTTACTAAGCCGGTGGCTGTAGTCTGACCATTCCCATCTCCAAAATCCCAGGACCAGGAAGAAAGTGCAGCGCTTCCAAGGGTTGAATTATCTGTTAAAGTAACCTGCTGACCTGGGCAGGAAGGCATTGTGCTGGTGGTAAAGCTGGCAATAGGACTTGCAAATACCGTAATAGTAGATGTAAATGTATTAGAGGTGCCATTTGTGGCGATCAATGTAACTGTGAATGTTCCGGGAGTAGAAAATATGGCACCCGGACTTGTGGCTGTTGAGGTGTTTCCATTTCCAAAATTCCAGCTATAAGTAGCAGCACCGGTTGAAAGATTGGTGAACGCTACATTAAGAGGTGCGCAACCCGAAATAGGAGTTGCTGAAAAACTCGCAACTACTTGCGCTCCACTTATTAAGGGAGTAAAGGAGTATAATGCAAAAATAAGAAATGTCCAAAAACGCGTTGCTTTCATCTTCATTTTAGAAATTCTCCGAATTTGCCCAAAGTTAGTAAAAAAAGCATTCAATTTGAATTAACTAAGTTTATGCTGAGTGCCCTACATTGTTCAAATTCTTTGGAAGTAAATTTTGACTTTTTTGAAAGACACTAAAGTTGTTCTAAAAGTTGCATATAAAGTGATATCAATCAAGGGCCCAATTAAGTTTTTAGAATCTATTGATCATTTATGTAGAAAAGGGTGCTATCGAAAAGGCACAGTCAGAAGTTTGATTGAAAGGATAAGCCCATCTAATACTGGTTTAATCAGGGCCAGCAATAAACAGAATACAAAGCTGACAGCAAGAACAAAAAAATGGCCTGCATAACGGAATTGGTAATTTCGGAAAATTAGCGGAGTTTCGGTATACACTTTTTTAAGGATTGCAATATCTATTTCCGGTTTAATTCCATGCTGGTTATATTTCTCGCAAAAGTCCATGAAACGGAATTTCTGATCGTATGCAGGAACTTCAAAAGGATTATCTCTGTACCCATACTTTGTAAATAAGGCACTGTAGTAAACTGTAAATCCTCTCAAAATTCCAAAGCCATAACCATTCCAGAAGTGCATGCCTTGCATAATATGCATGCCTTCGTGAACTATATCACCGAGGCACTGTCCGCGCGATTCGTCAAATTTCCGTAAGTAGATGCTAAAGCGGTTGAAGGAATAGAACTGCGGCAATGCCTGTGCGTTTACATAAGAAGCAATAAAAGGTGTGAACCAGGGGAGTCCTTCAAAAAAATCCACACGGCTCCAATCTACCGAAGGGTATAGATCCTTTAAAAGCTGCATGGTGGAAGGCAGTGGGGTATATTTTTTAAGAAAAAAATTAGAATTAATAGAACGAATTATTTCTTTTACACGTTTCATAGTTCTTTTGTTCAACAAAAGATAACTCAAAATTTGTGCCCGCTGAGGTTTTTATAAAGTGGTAGAAAAATAGGCCAGTTTGCCTGAATTAGTTAAATAAGGATGAGTTCAAACAAAGGGTAATACCTTATTAATTTACGAACTCATTTTTACCTTTAACGTAGAATTTTTCTTTTAAGTAAACCCATATTACAATATGTTTTTTTGTTTGAAAGAAATGATTAATTATTTCAAGAACAATAAAACCCGCCAGTATAGCTATTCCACTTTGCATCCATTCGGGAATATCATTCACTGCAACTTTTTTTCGACCTGCTAATCCAAAAAGATTTTTAAGATTTCTTCTTTCTAAAACATAATGAGAAAACGAGGTAGTTACCCACATACCAATGGTAAAACCAACAAGATTACCTAAAGCCTGCTTGAGAACAAAATCCTTCATTTTCTGTTTGGAGAATCTTCCGAGAAATGTTAAGGGTATTTCATTTTTAAAAGGCTGAGAGACAATTTTCTCATCATCCCATACACTTTTCATCTTACAATACAATTCTTTGTTTTTTTCGCTTTGGCCAACGCATTTTAAAAATGCTTCTGCATCTTCAGGGGACTCATCTGCTAATAAGTGTTTTGAAAGTATGTTCCAGGTTTCAGGGTCTTGCATTGATGAATGTTTTTTATAGAAATTATAATTTTCGAGTACGTAAAAAAGTACGTTTTAGCTCCAATATTTAGTAGCGTTTTTTTTA
>JAZKBF010000002.1:0-30316 GCA_040388745.1 Bacteroidota bacterium
GGTACATTTTTACTAGTCGCTTTTTTTATAGCTTTTTCAAAATGATCTTTCCAATTGTTTGTGTCTATCAATTTAATCAATTCCTCAACAACAGGATGATACTTTTTTTTAACTGACATGTTTTTAAATATTTAATAGTTTGTTTTGCTTTGTAGATACTCCAATTGGCGTATAATAATATGGTTTGCAAAGTTTGAACTTCAAAAACAGGTATGTGTTATATAATTTTGTAAAATGATTGCAAAATTCACATGTTTTTTCATGGGAAATTCTTGAAAGATTTTTATCGTCCGTTATATTATTAGATACTTTTTGGTTTGAAGGGAATGCCGGAGTTAATTTAAGCATAACTATTTTAGCAAAGAAAGAAATTCAGTCCTGGTGTTTTCATCTTTAAATTTTCCACCATATTCCGCTGTTATAGTACTGCTATTTACATCCTTGATACCCCTTGAGGAAACGCATAAATGAACGGCATCTATTATCACCGCTACATCATCAGTTTCTAAAACTGATTTTAGTTCATTAGCTATCTGCATCGTTAATCTTTCCTGTACTTGAGGTCGTTGTGAATAATATTGAACTATCCTGTTGAGTTTAGAAAGTCCGATTACCTTCCCGGATGAAATATAAGCTACATGGGCTTTCCCGATGATGGGAACAAAATGATGTTCACAATTTGAGAATAGGGTAATGTTCTTTTCGATTAACATTTGATCATATTTATATTTATTATCAAATAAAGCAATGGCCGGTTTGTTTTTGGGATCTAAACCGCTGAATATTTCTTTCACAAACATTTTAGCTACGCGAGCAGGAGTTCCTTTCAAGCTGTCATCATTTAAGTCTAATCCCAAGGTGAACATTATTTCTTTGAAATTCCGGGAAATTATTTTTATTTTTTGCTCATCCGAAATATCAAAAGCATCCTTTCGTAAGGGAGTGTCATAGGAAGTCCCAATGTGTTGTTCTCCCAACAATTCTTCTATTTCATCTAAAGAATGTTTATTCCCCGGCATATTCAACATAATTTCGTTCTGTTTCATAAAGTAGTATTGTTAGTTTTTTTTCAATTCCAATTTTTGGAATAAGCAGTTTATAAATCATTACGGCTATATTTTCGGCAGTTGGATTCAGGTTTTTAAATTCTTGTGTATCCAGGTTTAAATTTTTATGATCGAATCGTTCAACAATTTCATTTTGAATGATGTCATTTAAAATTTTTGTATCCATAACATACCCGGTTTCCGGATCTATTTCTCCGGTTATTTTTACAATAAGCTCGTAATTATGTCCATGATAATTGGGGTTATTACATTTTCCAAACACCTTATTGTTTTGTAATTCAGTCCAATTTGGGTTGTGCAGCCTGTGTGCAGCGTTAAAATTGGTTTTTCGGCATATCGTTGCGATCATTATTTATATTTTTTTTGCATCAACAATAGTTAAGCCTGAAATTTTTGCCAAACAGAATGCACCTATTGCCATAACCAGATCACGAACTGCTACATCTAAATATTTTCCGCTGACCAGTAAACTTACGGCTATCAATACAAGCCACGCGCATACTACATATGCGCCTTTTTGCGGCTTTAGCAGAACCAATACGCCTGCAATAATTTCAATAAGCCCAACAATCATCATAAACGTACTACCGCTAAAAGGCAATATTCCACTTAGTGTTGGGTTAATATAATCTGTCCAGTTTGTAAACAGGTTTGTAAACTTGTCGGCACCGGCTACAATTGGCACTATCCCATAAGTGAGCTTCATAATTGTTTGAACCTCAATAATTCCTTTAATTGACTTTTCCATTGTTTTTATGTTTTTTATTTATTTACCTATTAGAGTATTGATCTTTTGAAAACGTTACAAAAATTATTTTCAAAATCTTTGTAACGTTTTGCTACCTTAATACTCTATTATATAAACTAATACTATTTGCAATATGAAATCAACTGTTAAGGCTGATAATAAAATGTTGAGTGATGAAGAGATAGTGGAGCGGGTAATAGGCGGAGAAAAGCATTTGTATGAGAATGTAATGCGTAAATATAATTCCAGCTTATTTCGTATAAGTATGTCTATCATTAATGATAGTATGGAGGCGGAAGACATTATGCAAACGGTTTATCTCAATGCTTATTTACAATTGTCGAAATTTCAGAATAAATCCAGTTTCAGTACCTGGATAATAAGAATATTGATCAACGAAAGTTTATTGCGTAAGAAAAAAAGAACAAAAGAAAAACAAATGGTCATAGAAAAACAAACGAGTAGCTATACTAATTACACTCCCTTGAAAGGTCTTATGAATAAAGAGCTTAAGGCTATTCTTGAAAGGACCATATTGGCTCTTCCCGAAAAATACAGGCTGGTGTTTGTTATGCGGGAAATTGAAGAAATGAGTGTTAATGAAACAATGGGGGCACTGAGCCTAAGCGAATCAAATGTTAAAGTTCGACTGAACAGGGCAAAAGAAATATTACGAAACAATTTAAGCAGCTATTATAGATCTGAGCATGTTTTCGAATTCAACCTGATCCGCTGCGATAAAGTTGTAAATTATGTAATGGAAGAAATCAATCAAAACAAATCTAATTAATTTAAAACTCATTTCTATAATGATATGCCGACATTTAAAAAACAAATAAAATGTTTTAAAATTCACCCGAAAAAATGAATCGCAGGAAACGTTTTCTTAAACTCAATTTTTTTTCTTTGCAAGTGGCGCGCAGTTTCATATCAATAAAAAAATTGCTAACGTTTTCGGGCTTTGCGTTGGTGGGCTTTTAAAACCGAAAACTATCTGCCAAAATCAAAGTTAATTAATTGCTCATATGTTTCTGCTCATACTGTCCACCCATTAACGCAAAACTGTGTTAGCGGTTCGTTCTTCTCTCCTTGTCAAATCGCCAATTGTTTGTCTTATCATTGCATGACAAATTTAATTGGTAAAGCTAAATAAACAGGTACATTTTTCCCGTTACATTGTCCCGCAATCCAGTCAGTTAAATAGTCTGTGACTTTAAGAGCTTCTTTATTAACGTCACAAATTTTGTCATTGGGCAAAAAACTACGTAAAACTCTTAAGCTCGTTACTTTACCGTCTGGTTCAATAATAAATCCAACATAAACTGTCCCGCTTATACAACAGTCCCCACCAGGCCATCTTAAATTTCTTCTGATAGTTGCTATTAATGTATCTTGTCCACCTCTATAAGTTGGCATTATCTCAGCTACCTGGTAATAGCTGCGGTTAAGAGTACTGTCAAAATGTAAAATACAACTTTCATCTATGCACTCTGTCTTAGATTGTGCGCTTGCAGCAAATGAGGAAAACGTCAAAGTAAGTAATGTAATGCATTGCAGAATAGCCGTCATAAGTCTCCATTTATATTGTCTGCATCATAGAATGACGCCTAACGTTCCCAGGCCTGGCGCTCGTTTGGGTTTCTTACTATATTTTTAATTGCGAAGCCTGATTTCAAAGTTAAGTATATTTTGTCTTACGAAGCGCGATGCCCAAATGGCGCCAGACCTGTGTTACCTACTGGGCTATGATACTATTTAAAAATGCTTTTAAATAGTCGTCTTAAATTTACTAGTGGTTTTAGCGTCTTCCATTTTGTAATTTGCACCCCATGTCTGAAAGCAATTACAGTTTTCTTCTGGACACATAATCCATCCTTCGGTCGGTGTTACTTTGTCGTCAACAAGATTACACAACAATTGATGTTTGTCAAAGTCATGTCCACAAGTGCCACATATTTTAATGTCTGTTTTGCCCGCAACCTTTTGCTGTGATTTAAATTTTGCAATTAATTGTCTTAATGCATTTTCAATATCCGTTTTTTCTGCAGGTCGATTCCCATATTCAAACGAGATTGATTTGTCGATTTTGGAAATCTCGAGATCATTATTAAATTCATTAAGTAAATAAGAATATATATTGTAGCAAACTCCTTGCTTTATTGCGTCTTTAAGTATATTACTGTCAGGAAAGTATATTACGATAAACCATGAGGGATGCTTGTTAGGATCATAAAGCATAGAATATTCTGTCGGCCCTCCTTCCTGAGATCTAAAATTCGAGAACATTCGTCCAATGACTTCTTCGGTTTTGTCTGCAATAAGGTCGTTGTTCATTTGTATGTCGTCAATTATTGATTTGATGTGGATGCTGTCTTGCAGGTAACGGTCAAATATGCGATGCCGTGCATTGGCCTTTGAGCGTGTCGGCTAAGGTATTGCATATTTTTTGTTAGTTGTAGTTTTATTTATTAAAGAGTGATATCAATTTCAGAGGAAACTATGAGTTGCTGTCCATATTCTCTTCGATCATTTGTGAGATTTTCAGGCGATGTTATAGTGGAAAAACTGAATTGTAACTTGAATTTCTTTGAATGTGTTTTGCCGTGCAGATCCTTATAAGTTAAAGTTAAAATTAATGGAGGAAAGTTATCAAGGTCTATGTTCCTTTGCTGTACATCATCTTTTTTTTCTTCATAGTAGCCTAATGCGTTCATTAAAAAAATTATATACAAGTCTATATAACATGAAGGAACAATTATTTTCGCTGGTATTTTTTCAATGGAAGAAGGTAGAATATAATTTATATTCCCTTTACGAAGCTGATTTCCAACCATATGAAATTGTTGATATTTAATGCTCGGAACAGATATTTCCAATCCTTTTTGATAATTCACATTAAAATATTTAGCCCTATTTGTCGAATGGATTTGTTCAATTGCTTCATTTATATCAAAGTCCCACTTATACTCAACTGCTTTTGAAACGGCAAACCCAAGATTATATAAATCAATGGTTATTGAATTGCTCCATGAACTATCATCTCCATCCTTTATCTCTTCAGTCGAGTAGCTGAATGGCAAAAATTTATCTTCCCATTTATGACCATAGAAAAAAACGGCTTGATTTCCCAAGTAAAGTTCGGGATGATATGATGTCTCTCGTTGTTTCTTTACTTCTCTTACAGTCCACAAAGTTGCTAATGCAGTAATAAGTGTCGCAATCAATGTTAATGATGAGAACCAGTCTATGTTTGAGCTCATACAGTCTAATAATATATTCATATTGGTAGTCATTTTAAAATTACCGCTAACACGTATATAAGCGCAACTAGTTGCGCTTATATCTCTTATTTGGATTATATGCGCAACTGGTTGAGTATATTTCTGCCTTAGCTGTAACTATTTTGGGAATATTAAAAATTGATTTCATTGTTTTAATTCCTTTTTTATTAAAAAAAAAGGAATTTGATTCTAAGACAAGAATCAAACCTACAACAATTAAAGGTTAAAACAAATTGAACAATTACAAATTATTCAATTTGTTTAATGGAATTTAAATGATCGAAATTTTGGTGGTAATATATGTAAACTTTTGTTGTTTTGCTGCTTTCATGGCCTAATAAACTCTGTTTACAACTTGTTTTTTTAATAAAAAGCCCGGGTAAATAATTATTTACCCGGGCCTGTCTAAATAGAATCACTCTTTGACGAAACCATTATAGGAGTTGACGTCTTTATTTCTGTGTTGTTTCAACTTGTTTTTTTAAGGAAGGCAATAACTCATCTAATCCTTCCATTGCTGTTGCCAGGCCTTCTTTAAAGCCCATTTTTATTGTTTCTTCAAGTTGCGCCAGATCATCATAAGAAATGAGGAATTCCACAAGGGTTAATTCTCCTTTATCAGAGAAGGTTACTTCCCATTTTGATTGAGGCAAATCTTTATTTACGTTACCTTGTGCGTCTGCAAAAGCGTCAAGTCCGGTGAATTTTTTCTGATTTTGTATTGACGTGTAATTAGCTAAAGCCCAATGTTCTTCACCTTTTGGTCCAACCATTGCGTAATGCCAACGTCCACCTTCTCTAAAATCCATAGTTTTTGTTTTTGCTTTCCAGGGTTTCGGTGCCCACCATTGGTCAAGAATTTCGCTCTTAGTATAGGCGTCCCAAACTAAAGAGCGTTCTGCTGCGAATTCTCTTTTTACTGTGATTGTTTTGTTTTCCTTGTTAACAGAAAAATCAAATGCTAAATTGTTGTTCATTTTTTTTTGTTTTTGATGGTTAATAATACATTGTCGAGTTCATTAAATCGATTTTCCCATATTTTTCTGAATTGGTCAAGCCATAAGTCGATTTGTTTCATTTTGCTTACTTCAAGCTGATAGTAAATTTCCCTGCCAGATTGTTCCTGTTTTACAAGCTGGCATTCTGTTAATATGCGGAGGTGTTTAGAAACAGCTTGGCGGGATGTGTCAAAATGTTCGGCAAGGGCGTTTGGGGTCATCGCCTGAGATGCAATGAGTAAAAGGATCGCCCGTCTTGTAGGGTCAGCAATGGCTTGGAAAATATCTCTTCTCATGTGTTATCTAATTTAGTTTATGCAACTAATCGGTTGCAAATATATGTGCAAAATCCGGTTTCGCAAATTTTTTTCGTTTTTTTTAATCAAACTGAATAGTGATTGTAATTAATGTTGGGTATTTTTTTTTACGTTAATGGGTAATGGAGATGAAATTTTTGAAAAAATCAATAAAAAATTCGCTAAAGATCATTTAGCGAATTTTCAGGAAAATATCATTCATTTCAGGATGATATTGCAAATCAATTAATTAAATTCCTTTGGCAGGAATCAGGGTGCTGTTTTTTTTACCTCTTTTACTTTAAAGATATGATCTACCAAGGCTTGGATCCGGGGGCCGATTATTAAGATAGCGGGAATTACCACAACATAAGCCATTCCCCATGACTTTAACCATATTTTGAAGAAACTGTTTGTGAATCCTACATTTACAGATATAAGTGTAAACGAAATTATGCCAGTTGTAACAACACCCATGATCATTGCGAATGCGATTTTGTTTTTCATGATCTTTTATTTTTTGATATTTGTTTTAAGTAGGTTTGAATAGCCTCGTGCTATCAGTCTTGTTTTGTCTTCATTCCATATTTCGCATTGTGCGTTCACCATTTGTTTTCCTTTTTTTACAATACTTGTATCAGCTATAATGGTATCGCCTTCGCGAGCAGAGGCGAAATAATCAATTACAAGATTTACAGTAGTATAAAAACAATCTTCGTTAAATGAAAACATGGTGGCTCCGATAATATCATCAATTATGGCTGAAGTGACACCTCCGTGAAGTGTTCCAATAGGATTGATCATCTCTTTTCTTACTACATATTGAAAAGATAGTTTGCCTTGTTCTGCTGATAAAACAGTAGGTTTCAACCATTTCATAAATGGCGAAGGTGTAGCGGTAAATTCTTTGCCGATATGTTCCTGAAGAACTTCCAGCTGGTTTGTTGTTTCCATTGTGTTGGTTTTTGTTTTTCAATATTAAAATATACCAATCGGTATATTTTTAGTCAAATTTTTTATTTCTTTATTTCTTCGTTTATAATTCTAAGTATCCTGTCCAATCCTGCAAACAAATGTTTTGGATTATTTTCTATTTTGGACAACATGATCCCGCCCTCCAGGATTATAATAGTAGTATAAGCATAATCAGTAGCATTAATGTTTTTCTTAAACTCTCCGTTTTTTTTTCCTTCTTCAATTATTCTGCTGATTTTTAGCGCCAGTTTTTTTATGCTGGCCTGAACGTTGTTTTTAAGGAAAGGCAAATTGTCATCCGCTTCAACTGCAGCATTTAATATAGGGCATCCGCCTCTTTCAAATGTTTTTTTCCAGTTAATACGATAGTATTCGGTAAAGGCTGTTAATTTATCTGATGCTGTTTTTTCAACGTTGATCAAATCATCAAGTCTTTTCCCTATTGCCTTAACGCTATGCTCATAAACGGCAATAGCGATCTCATCTTTGTTCGCGAAATTACCATAAATAGAACCTTTGGTTAAACCGGTAGCTTCTGTTAGATCAGCTAGTGATGTGCCGGAGTATCCCTTTCTGTTAAAGATCGGGGCAGCTTTTTCAATGATGTATTCCCTTGTTTTTTCCGCTTTTGACATTGACTCTTTGATTATTAGTAATACAAAGATACAAAATATACCGTTCGGTATTATTTATTTTTAAAAATAATTTGGATGATCGTCTATTATCAAGCTGATTTGTGTTAAATGTGTAAATATGTTTTTTGACACCCGTAAAGAGACATCGAACCATGCTTACTTCCTCTACTTAAATTATTTATTATCCTTCACAACCTTCAATCCTTTCGTCCAGCGAACTAACTCGCGGAGCATGGTTTCGGCAGCTTTATGAGAATGCTCATTTGGGATAAACTCGTTTTTATCATTTATGAACTGGGCGAACATAGGGAAATTAACACCTTGAGTTAAAGGGACTACACTCATTGTTGCAAGATCGGCTTTTAAACTATTTGCGGCTCGTGTTCCGGCAGATATACCTCCATAACTCACGATCCCTGCAGCTTTATACCCCCATTCGCTGGAGAGGTATTCAATAGCATTACGCAAAGGGGCAGGATAATTATAGTCATATTCTGCCGTTACGAAAATAAAAGCATCGGCTTCTTCGATTTTGGCACTCCAATTCTTAGTATGTTCATGCTCATACTTTTTCATGATCGGATGATGTACTTCATTCATCATCGGAAGATTTATTTCTCCAAGATCAAGAATTTCCACTTTAAAGTTTTCGGTTTGCTTAGCTTTTTCCGCAATCCAGGCCGCTATCATAGGGCCTTTTCTTCCGGGACGAACTGTCGATGATATTATTTTTAGATTATACATAATATTTTTTATTTATTGATCAAAGGTGATACACGTGAGCCTATTAATTCTATTGCTTGTAATATTTTAGGATTTGGTGTGGCTGCAACGTCCATCTGAAAAGTAAGCCTTGAAATTCCTCCAAGGGCTTCGCTATGCCTGAGGATTTTTTCGGCCACTTCTTCAGGATTCCCAACCAGTAAAGCCCCTTGAGGACCTAACTGCGCTTCAAACCGCTGGCGTGTCATCATAGGCCAGCCACGTTCTATACCAATCTTATTCATGGTTTTAGCATAACCCGGATAAAAATCATTGATCGCTTCTTCTGTAGTATTTGCAACGTAGCCAAGTGAATGCAAACCCACTTTTAATTTTTCAGGAGAATATCCTGCTTTAGCTCCGGCTTCCTTATAGAGATCAATAAGCGGACGGAACCGATTCGTATCTCCTCCAATAACAGCAACCATTAATGGTAATCCGAGGGTACCTGCCCGAACAAAAGATTCTGGTGTGCCACCAACGCCTAACCATATGGGAAGAGGCTCTTGTAGCGGTCTTGGGTAAACAGGAAGGTTTTTAATTGAAGGACGAAATTTACCTGACCAGGTGACAAATTCGTTATCCCGGATTTTAAGTAACAGGTCAAGTTTTTCTGCAAAAAGCTCATCATAATCATTTAAACTGAAACCGAATAGCGGAAAAGCTTCCGTGGATGATCCACGTCCAACAACTATTTCTGCACGACCTTTGGAAATTAGATCCAGGGTAGCAAAGTTTTGAAATACTCTAACGGGATCAGCCGCACTAAGCACAGTAACAGCACTTGTAAGCCGTATTCGTTTTGTACGCGCTGCCGCTGCAGCAAGAATAACAACAGGTGCTGAATCCAACATATCTTTACGATGATGCTCACCTATTCCAAATACATCGAGACCTATTTTATCTGCAAGCTCTATTCGGTCAAGTAAGTTAGCAATAGCGTCTTCACTATTTTCTTTTATGCTTTCTCCATTATCAAAGGATGAAGCAAAACTATCAATTCCAATTTCCATTCGCTTTTTAGTGTTCATTATTTATCAATTATAAAGGCAAATTTTTATGCCAGGGCTAAACGGTTTGCTGTTTGCATTTTATGATATGTAAAATACGACAATGAAAGTAGGATTAAAACTATTACCGGCATGATACTATTTTGAGCAGGATCGCCTGAAGCCAAATGAGCGATAAATGCTGAAATGAATACTATTGTAAAGCCTGCGTATGCCCATTCTTTTATTCTTTTATGTATTGGTATCAGCAATAAAACCGCCCCAATAAATTTTGCCACAGCGAGTTCCACACGAAAATAATCTGGAAACCCTAAATGCTGAAAGCCTTCTTTCACCATTGGATTTGTAAAATAAGAATATGCCGAGAGGGTCATCATTAATGCTACTATTGCGGTTGATGTCCAGTAGGTGATTTTTGTTGTTTTCATTTTTTTAGATTTAGTTTGTTTTTACGCTACAAAATTACCTATATTTGCTTACTAAATGTTAGTAGTATACAAAAGGTTAGTGCTAACCTTTTGGTTAGTCAACAAAAAAAATGGCAGCAAAAATAAAACACGATCTTTCATCACCCGCATGTAAAGCGGGACTTACCAATTTGAGTGATGCACTTTATGTGATAGGAGGTAAATGGAAACTCCGAGTGATCATTGCATTGCGAGGTGAAACCAAACGGTTTAATGAATTACAAAGAAGCATCCCAGGAATTTCAGCAAAAGTGCTATCTAATGAATTGAAGGAGCTTGAGTTAAATGGTTTTGTGAAACGAAATGTATTTACTGATAGCCCTGTTGTGATCGAGTATGAACTTACAGATTACAGTGATACACTTGGTCCTGTTTTAGAGGCATTAAGTGATTGGGGTGCGAAGCACAGAGCTAAGATCAAAAAGGAAAGAAGATGAAGGGTTTTTGAAAAGCTAAGTAAATGAAGGGATGTAACAATGATTTTTATTTTTGTTGAATGATCCAATTTTCCGAGGATAGGGCAATTAATGGAAATTGAGTTTAATATTCCCTGATCAGTTCAACGCCTTCAATTTTCAATACCCATAATAGACGGCCGGTGAGCGTAGTTATAACAATATCTTTATTTGTAGTTGTAATGATATGGCAAAAGTTATAGGTGTCAGCCTCTTTTGTGTCTTGTAAGAAGCGGTTTAGTTTATCCGGGGAAAACTTTAGATCCTTGTATTTGTGCGGTTTGTCGGCTCCGCTAATTATTAGATCCAATTTGCCCCTTAGTAATTGAAACTTAATACTAAAAACAGATTCCTTGTATTGATCAACCAGTATCTGATTAAAAGTAGATGCTTGATAGCTCGTATCGAATTTGATGCAAATACAGGGCGGTTTACTTTCGGGACGCTTAAATATTAGTTCCATCATGTAAAATTACGATGGATAATTAAGTTTCCTTGCTAAGAATTGTAGCAATTATTTCTTTTGGCAGGAGTAAGCTAAAATTTGATCCATTTATTGCTAATTTAAAATTGAAAGAAATGATCTGAAATGATCATAACATCTATTTTTCAGGCACATTAAAAATGAACCCAACTCCAAAAACATTTTCAATACTTAAATTGGTATCTTCCTTCAGGTATTTACGTATTTTAGTGATAAACACATCCAGGCTTCTGCCAAAAAAATAATCATTCTCTCCCCAAAGGTCTTTTAATAGTACTTCTCGTTTTATCACCTTATTCCGGTGGCCGGATAAATAGTTAAGGATATCACTTTCCTTTTCGGTGATCCGTTTTGTTTTTCCGTCAATGGTTAAGGATTGATTATTAAAGTCGAATGTATATTTCCCTATTGAAATAATTTCCCACTTGTTTTCAGTTTTATTTTCGGGGATCCTACGAATAACAGCTTTGATCTTCCAAAGTAATTCTTCTTCATCAAATGGTTTGGTGATATAATCATCAGCACCCAAATCATACCCTTTTAGTTTATCCTCTTTTAACGACTTTGCAGTGATAAAGATAATCGGTATTTTTTTATCCGTTATCCTGATCTCTTTTGCGAGGGAGAAACCATCCATTTTTGGCATCATCACATCAAATAAGCATAGATCAAATTGATTGCCCTGAAATGCTTTTAAGGCCAAGTCCCCATCTTTACAAAGTTTTACATCAAAACCTTCCGTCTCCAGATAATCAACTAAAAGCACTCCTAAATTAAGATCATCCTCCGCAAGTAGTATTTTGAGTTTTTCTTTAAACATTGGGTAATGTAATTTTGAATGTTGTTCCCTTTCCTTTTTCACTCTGAAGTTCAATTGTTCCTTCATGCAATTCAACGATCTTTTTTATGTATGCTAAACCGAGGCCAAATCCCTTCACATCATGCACATCTCCGGTAGGAACTCTGAAAAATTTATCGAAAATTTTCTTTTGATATTCCTTTTCTATACCAATCCCTTTATCGGAAACCATAACAATTAAATGTTGATCAATAGTATATGTTTGAATAGATAATTCAGGTTTTTCCTTCGAATATTTGATGGCGTTGTCGATCAGGTTGCACATGGCATTTGTAAGATGTGTTTTATCCCCCATTACCACAACCCTTTTAGCCTCCAGGTTTAATTTTAAATTCCCTTGTTTGTTCTCGATCTGTATGCTGATATATTTTAAAGAATCATTGATCAGTTCATGAAAATCCAATTCTGTTTTTCGCAAAGGAATTTCGCCTCTTTCAAGTGCTGTCATACTTAATACCTGCTCAACCTGGAGTCTTAATTTTTCGTTTTCTTCGAGTATTATTCCTGAGTAATGTTTTATTTTATCTTCCTGCCTGGTACTTGAATCTTTTATGATCATCTTACCTGCTAAAGCAATGTTTGTTAAAGGTGTTTTAAATTCATGGGTCATATTATTTAAAAAGTCGGTGGTGTATTCCGATATTTTTTTCTCCATCATGAGTGATAGTGTTGTTCGCCAAAACAAAACAAGAACGATCAGAATGAGAATAACAGAAGTGATGAATAGTGTCCCCATCTCTGCCATTATGAATTGCTTTTTCTCAGGAAAGATCAGTTTCAATTCCCATCCATTTTTAATGGACACTTCTTCAAAAGCTTTTACATGACAGGCTACCTGGTCGGGATTAATGTTATTTACAAAACGACTTTTATTTTTTTCTGCGGCAGTGCCGGGTTCTATGACCTCAAATGAATAATCGATATGAAAGTTGTAAAATTTCATGTAATGGGTAAACAAGGAATCTATTTTATGGGTTTCATTCTTTCCTATTCCGGTTTGCATATTCTCACAGGTTTCTTTATCTGCAAGGAGCGCTTCGGTTGTTCTTGCAAGAACCATATCAGCTCTTTCGTTAAACAACTCCTCTTTGCTTTGTGCCGTTTGGAAGATCCAGTTCACCTGAATGATCAAAACCATTACTAATGCAATGGAAGAAATGGCGATAAATATATTGGTTCGGTTCAACTTCATTTGAGTATTCCAAAATTAACTATTTTTCATGGCATATAACCTGCATTAACAAGTCGTTAACAAGTCAATAACTACTCAGTAACAAGATACGTTTTAAATAAGAATTACTTTTGTTTTATACCTATAAAAAAACTTCATTTAGGAGCGATGTCATCCCGATTGGCTTTTTTGCCAAGAGGGATCTTTTAAGTCGTCAGCTGTATCATTCATAAATAACAAGATCCCTCACAAAAGTTCGGGATGACACAATGGATAAAGAGTTTCAGTTGGGACTGACAATAAAAAATCGATGGTAACAAAAAAATAATTGAATTTTAAACATGCTCTAAGTCATGAAAAAATTAATCATAACAAAAATCTAATTATTGAAAAAATGAAAACAACTAAACTAATTTTAATAGTTATTCCTGCTCTAATTATTGCAGCGTGCAGTTCTTCTAAAAAAGTTTCAACATCAATTGCACCATCAACTCCGGCTTCAAGAACCACTCCGGAAAATAATTTTCTATTTGTAAAACCTGCAGAGGGAATTCCTGCTCCAGGGAATGAAGAGTTAATTGCTATTCAGGCACAATATAAAGATGTTACATTAGAGAAGTTAAAGGAAGGTCACACAATTTATACCGCAGGCGCATGCACCAATTGTCACGGTGCTATAAATATCTACCAATATGCGGAAACACAATGGAAAGGCATTGTTGAGGATATGGCCCAAAGAGCTTATTTGTCTGATGTACAAAAAGATGCTGTTTATAAATACGTTCTTGCTATAAAAGCTACACAACCAAAATGAGCTAAATAGTTTTCTGCAAAATTTAAATGATGAATTGTAATCACCTTCCATAAAAAAATAAAAAAATGAAAAATAACATAATTACCCTGCTATTATCTCTACTTTCTCTAATTGGCTCTTCTCAAAATTCCAAATTTGAATATCTTGGAAGAAGTAACCCTTCAGTTAAAAAAGAAAAACTAAAGGACGCTAAATTCATTAGTGACATAACGCCTGAATTCTGGGAAAGGCTGGTAATGCCTGAAAAAGATCGTATTGAGCTGGATCATCGAAGAAAAATGGATTACTCTCTGGGATCTTATCTTTATACTCAAGGAGGATATAATATAATCGATTATATTTCCATAGAAATTTTGGCTACCTGCAATGGTAAGGTCCTGATGTTTGAAAGTACAAGTGATAAACTCAGCACAGAACAAAAAAATATTTTAAATACCGCTGACCTGAGTTCAAATATCAGGATAAAAATTATGTTCAAATATAAAAACCAGGTAAACGATAATCTTAATAGTGGTGATAAGATCATAGCAGGACAATTAACAGTTACGGTAGTTCCGGAGATCGAAGCTGAATACCCTGGTGGATTTAAGCAACTATCGGAATATTTAGTAAAAAACGTAATTAATAAAATTCCTGAAAAAGGTGCTTATAAAAAGATCGAGCAAGCAATTGTGAAATTCACAGTTAATGAGGAAGGTCAAATAGTTGAAACTAAAATGTTCAGGTGGTCTGCCGATTCGCAAACAAATAAATTAATAGTGGATGCAATTAATAAAATGCCAAAATGGAAGCCGGCTCAAAATTCCAGGGGTATAAAAATTAAACAGGAATTTAGTATTCCGTTTGGTGGGGATGGCTGTTAGGTTGTAACGAGATTGCAAGGCAATCAGAATCTTTAGGTCGGAGTATTAAGTTTCCAACCTTCGAATGATTTTGTAAGTGTTTCTAAAAAAATGTTAGGATCTTGCGCTCCACTCACCGCATATTTTCTATCCATTACAAAAAATGGTACTCCGTTTGCACCGATCTGTTGCGCCTCTTCGCCATCTTTCCTAACTTCTTCAGCGTATAACTTGGTTGCTAAAACATTTTGAACTTCTTGTTTGTCAAGACCAGCTTCCGTTGCTAATCGTATCAACGTTTTGTGGTCGCTCATCAAAGCTCCTTCAGTAAAATACGCTTTAAAAAAACGCTCTTCAATTTTATCAGTAAGGTTATATTTTTTTGCAAGCTGAATCACACGATGCGCGTCAAAAGAGTTGGTGATTTTAACTTTATCAAAATTATATTCAAGTCCAACGCTCTTTGCTGTCTGAATAACTGATTCGTGAATCTTTACCGACCACTCCCTGGTTTGTCCTTTTAGTTCTGCAACATAGGTGTACGCATCTTTTTCGGGTTGATAGGTAATGGAAGGATCTAATTGAAAGCTATGCCATACAACTTCAATTGAATCTTTTTGCGGAAACGATGCTAATGCGGCTTCAAATTTTCGTTTTCCGATATAACAAAATGGGCACATAATATCACTCCATATTTCAACTTGCATTTTCTTTTCCATTGTGCTTTTTATTTCAATTTTATTTATTTTTCTTTCAAAGCCTAAGCTAAAGCCGAAAGGAGTTCGAATGAAATCAATTGGTAATATCTTAATTTTGATTAATTTATTTACTCATCGAATGTATTAATCATCTAAGCCCTTTCCAGAGAGAATTTGCGGAACATATTTTTCAACCCTCGACTCCCGGGTTTTGGATTGTTTGGCGGCAGAAAAATAAAAAATGTATGCCCTTTGCCGTCCCGGTGTCAATGCCTCGAAAGCAGTTTTTAAAGCGCGGTTTTTATCTAATTTATTTTGAAATTCTTCAGGAATGGTGAATTCTGTGGTCTTTTTTAAAGGCACTTTCAAACCCGCTTTTTCCACTTCAATGGCTTCATAGATATAGGCTTTCACTATGGGCTCCATCTTAACTATTTCCCGAAGATTGGTGAAGCGGATCTGCCGTCCCGCCTGCACATTCTCCGTTTGTTGGATCAGAATACCCTTGGCATCCTTTAACAAGACACCTTTGAAAAACAAAAGCGCACAGTATTCTTTAAACACATGTATTAAAACGATGTTACTTTTCTTAAACGTGTAACACGGAACACCCCACTTCAATTCTTCCGTCAGCCCACAAGAAAGAACGATCATTCTCAATTGCTCAATTTCTTCCTGCCATTTTTTGGCTTTGCTAAAATAAAAATCAACTTTAGGATTCATTCTATTCTTTTATTTATAAGTTCAAATTTAGCAATTAGTTTCATGCAGGGCTGGCCCTATGCCAAATGGGCTTGTGGAAATAGCCAGGCTAAATTTCAGTTGACAGCATTTTTTTTGTTGCCGTTATGATAAAGCAGTTTGTTGTTTCTTGAAAGCAACCATGGCCAGTACAAGTAATAATAGGCCTTTCAGAATGGCAAAGTAGTCTGTTGGACTGCCAAAATTGTGCGAGCCAAATGAAATCACAATAACAACAGCTTGAATAAGCTCTATAAAACCCAAAGTTACTGCGTACATATAACCTTCCTTCATATTTCTCACAAGCAAAGCAATGGTTGAAAAATAAAGCCATACTTGTCCAAGAAGTAGTGCTCCGGATAACAGAAGTAATTTTTCCAAACCAACTGTCATTTCGCCTAAGTGCTGTATCTCTGCTTGTTTTTCTTGATTGAAAAGACAGAAGATAGCTCCAGTCAAGGCTCCTAATCCATACAAAACGAGAAGTGCGATAAGAATAATTCTCAATGTTTTCATTTTTTTATTTTTTATTTTTTTGTTCCTACTCGTTTGGCTTTTCGGATACACCCGTTTTTTTTAGTGGTTGCTGCTCCAATTTGTTTTATTAAATTTTTAATTTGCTCACAATGTCTTGTATTCTGTTATGCGCCATGTTTATGCCTTGAGCAAAGGGTAACTTCAGCATTTGGTCTCTGAGTGCGATTGATCTATATACTATATGCATACTGAGTTTACTGGTGTCGTCAGTAAGTTTTTCAAATTCTAAGAACTCAAGCTGTATGCCAAATGGCGTATTCTCCATTTCAAATGTCCTCGTTATTTTTCGGTTCGGACTAAACTCATGGATTACCCCATTGAACCGGTGTTTGTTCCCTTTAGGATCAGTTGTTTCAAATTGGTAGCTGCCGTGCTTTTTACTTTCAAGTTTCAGCACTTTCGTTCCCATCCATTGCTCAACAATTTCGGACTCTACATAGGCTTTAAAAAGTAATTCCAAGGGCAGGTCAAATTCTCTTGTAATCATTAATTCCTGTTTGCCGTCTTCCGCATTTATTTTTGTTTTTTGTTCCATGCTATTTGCTTTTGTATTTTTTCATTATGGTTTCTAATTTATTAAACCTGTCATCCCACATTTTGCGGAATGGCTCAATGAAGTTGGCTACCTCTTTCATTTTTTTTGCATTAATATGATAATAAATCTCTCTGCCGTTTTGCTCTTGTTCAAGCAATTCGCACTCCATGAGTATTTGCAAATGTTTTGAAACTGTCGGTCTTGCCGTGTCAAAGTTTGAAGCTATCGCTCCTGCTGTCATGGTTTGTGAAGCAAGCAACAGTAGTATTGCCCTTCTTGTGGGGTCGGCTATGGCTTGAAATGCGTCTCGTCTTAAATTCATTGTGTAGTTATTTGACTACAAATATATGTGTAGTTATGTAGCTACGCAAATTTTTATGAATTTATTTTACTTTATGTTTGGTTGGGAGGAAAGTCTAAATGATTGTTAGTCTTTGGTTCAAACTCATGTTAAGGGCTTTGCCTGAATTTGGACATATACTGTTACCTGATTGACTATATTTCTTTATGTTGAATTATGCCGGCACCATGTTGTTTGATATCTTTTAGAATTGCAGACCCGTAATAAAAAATGTTTCCGACTCCACTATGGCTAATGGTAATTGAATCGTTTGCAAATGAATTTATTTCTCCAACTCCTCTGTGTTTCATCACCACTTCATCAGCAATTAGTTCTTTAGTATTCAGAGTGCCTATACCATCGTGTTTAATATCAATAAAGTGGCATTTGCCTTCAAATATTACATTTCCTATACATTTGTTAATGAATTTTATGCCTGGGGCATTAATTCGTAATTTTGTATTTCCTACACTCTGAATATTAATTTCTATATCATTAGGGAAATTTAGTAATTCTTTGCAATCAAAGTCAGCGTTTTCATTGGCTATATTTATTACATTTAATTGCCTGTAGTATACTTTTACTTTGCACTTAGTAAAAAGTGATTTTTTAAATATGCCGGTGTCTGTGGTAACATATAAAGTTCTCCCTGAATTTGAAACGTCAATATAGTCCTGTAAATTTTCATCCATTTCTATTACAACTTTTTCTTCGTTAGAATGGTGAATTTCTATCTCATGACTTATACTTAAATGTAATTGCAAAAAAGAACTTACAATAATTTCTTTGGTTATAATGTTTCCATTACCTTGAATACTTACCATCTGTCTTAGTTTTTTAAATTGTTTCATTTTATTATTATTAATCCATTAATATTTTACACTCAAATCCATTACTGCCTAAACAAGAAATTACATCTTCAGGTGCTACTTGTATATTATTTAGACTTTCTATTCTCAATATCCTGTCGCAATCTTCTAAATCGAAATTAATTTCTGAATAGGGGAAGATTTTTAGTAGTTCATATTTCAGAAAAACTGAATTTTCCTTTTTTGCTACATTTGTTACAAAAACCTCTATCATCATTTTGTGAATTCATTATTTACGCTGCAAAGATAATTTGGATGGTAGCACTCAGGTTATAGATATGGTAATAAAAGTTACATTTAAGGGAGTAAATAAAATTCCGGGTATTTAATTTGAAAAATAAAATGGTTCTTTGTAAAAATATTTTTTAGAGTGAAACCATTTACTATCAAAAAACCGGCAACCGAAACTTTCAATTCCAAACGCATAATTGCTGGAGTGGAAGTTACAAACTGGTTATTTAATGGAATTGAAATTATTTACTTCGATGGATTGATCAGCCAAGAAACTGAATTGCATTGGGATTCTGATAAAGATGGAATCGTCATGTGTTTTAATTTACTAGGTAAAAGCACGTTTAAGGACAAAGATCAATCCTATAATTTTGAGTTTTCTAACAATCAGCATAATACTTTTTATTGCAAAGAAGCAAAAGGGCAAATACTCTTTGAAAAATCAATCCTCAAAACATTTATAATAAAACTTTCTCAAAAATCATTCTTTGAGATTTGCAGTATTGAAAATAATGTTTTAAAAGAATTCAATAAGAGAATTTCTAAAGAAAATTCAACCACTTTATTTAGTCAAAATTTAAATATCGATTTTTTAATTCAAACTTGTATCAGTTCTATACTTAATTGTAAATATGAAAACAGTTTAAAAAGAATATTCTTATTTTCAAAAGTAGCAGAGATAGTAGTGTTACAACTAGAATCATTTAAAAATACTAATGATAAGCAGAAGGCATATATTAAAACCGATTATGATAAAGAACGAATTTTTTATGCAAAGGAATATCTCTTAAAAAACATCGAAAGTCCACCGTCTTTAAAACAATTGGCTCGTATATCAGGAATTAATGAGTTCAAGTTAAAAAAAGGGTTTAAGGAATTATTTAATCAGACTGTTTATGAGTATCTATCTGATGTCCGGCTTGAAATCGGCAAAAATGATTTATTGGAAAAAAGAAAAACCATTAGTCAAATTGCATTTGAATTAGGTTATTCCTCTTTGCAGCATTTTAGTAATTCCTTTAAACGAAAATTTGGTGTATCCCCGAATCAAGTTAGATAGTGCTTTTGAATGATTAGAAAATATGTAAATCCAATCTCAGTTCAATAATTTGAAGGGATTTGTTTTTATCGAACAAAAAAGCCGCTGATGATCAGCGGCTTTTTCTTTAAGTAAAAAGGATGAATTTTACTCTGATTTATCGTAAAGTTTAACATCTAATTTAGATAGATCGCCTTCTTTTTGTTTTGATTTTAATATAGTTAAAAAGTCGTGAGCAGCCTGCGCACTTGCAGCCTCTTCGATTACAACTACTTGATTTTCATTTTCGATTGAAGAGCAAACACTTAATACTTTAATTCCGGCTTTTTCACGAACAGGCGCTCCTGCATCAAAGCCTTTTTTCCATTCCGTGAAACTTTTCACTTCAAGAGTAACTATCATAATTACTTTTCCATTTTTAAAAGGTGTAAATGCTAATGTAGTTGCCATAATTGCTGACAAGATTGTTACTGTAAATATTTTTTTCATGTTTTTCATTTTTATATTTATTAATTTAATTATTTACCCAGCGCTGAACAGAAGCTACTGTATCCATAGGATTTGTATTAAAGCATATTTTTGTTTTGGGAGCAAATTCATGAATAGCATTGATTGCTTTTTCAAAAAAAATGAAATTAGATTCTGGTTTTCTAATTCCAGCACCAATTAGCACACAATCAAATTGTTTTTCTGTTAGTTGCTTTTTAATTACTTCAATAGCCGTTTCACCAAAATCGGTCCAGCACAAATGGGCTGAATATCCGAGTTCGTTAAGTTGATTTATTGAATTTTTAATTCCCATTTCAACCTTTTCAGCTGTAAGGCCGGGCATTGCAGCAAATTCGGGTGTCGTGAAATCAATTAGAGATGGATCTATACCCACAAGTAATACTGTTTTTTTGTTTGACATAATTTTTTGTTTAAGATTATGGCACAAAACTACAGGATGGGGCTATTAAAAAACGTTGACTAAAGTCAAGAAATTTAAATGTTTGTGATTTTTTTACGAATGCGGCTTAATGTCTCAGGGCTAATTCCCAAGTAGGATGCGATATAATGTTGAGGTACGCGTTGAAATAATTTCGGTTTTGCTTTAAGTAAGTTTAAGTATCTTACTTCTCCGGTTAGTGTATGACGTTCGGCCATTTGTTGTAGTAATAATACGGCCCATTTTTGATATCCGGTTAAATGCGCATTGGTCCACCATGGAAATTGAACGAATGCTTGTTCCCAATTAACTGCACTAATGGTAAGTAATTCACATTCTTCAATTGCTTGAAAATTGTAACTTGAAATTGTTTTGTTACGAATTGCAGACAGATCACCGATAAAATGTCTTTCTTCTGCAAAATATACAATTGATTCTTCACCTTTTTCATTTACGATGTATTGTCGTAAACAACCTTTTAAAACAAAGATGGAAAACTTGGGGATTTCACCTGCTTTTAAAATAAACTCATTATGTTTGAATTTTTTGAATTCCCACAAAGCCAGAAATTCTTCAAACTCTCCTTCAGGTATCACAACTCTTTTCTGAAGTTCTTCTAAAAAAAGAGCGGTGTCATATTTTCTTATTTCTTTCTTTTCAGACATGTTTTTATCGGACATTATTTGATTACGTGAAAATAAGACTTTATTATTTGTAAAATAAATAAAAAACACTTGTAATCTCTCATAGAACTCAACAATCAAAGCTTGAAAATAAACTGTTTTGTATTTTGGACGATAACTTATCGAACCCACAACTCTTATAAATTAAGGCTTTATCAATTTTTTTTGTTTGAGTAACCCCCAGGACTAAACTTGAACTGATACTTTCGCAATGAATAGAGGCAGCTTCAAAAACCACATAAAAAATAATTGTATATTTGGAATGCATCACTCCAACAAACTATTAGAATTAATCTTTTATTTGCGTTTCGTATTCAATGAAACAAAACCGTATGGAAAAACTACTTTTACTTCACGGAGCCATTGGCTCTTCTAAACAATTTGACCCGTTGCTTCCATTACTAAAAAATCATTTCGATACGTATGTGCTTGACTACAGAGGACATGGCGGAAAGCCAATACCAGAGGAAAAATTCACTGTTCCTTTCTTTGCTGAAGATGTACTGAGCTGGATGAATGAAAACCAGATCGAAACCATTAATATTTTAGGTTACAGCCTGGGTGGTTATGTTGCGCTGTATCTGGCAAAGCATCATCCGGAAAGGGTTGGCAAAGTATTTACTCTTTCCACAAAATTTCATTGGAATCCTGAAGGTGCTGCAAAAGAAGCAGCAATGCTGAATGCAGAAAAAATTGAAGAAAAGGTTCCTGCCTTTGCAAAAGTATTGGTAGAAAAGCACGGTGCAGCAAACTGGAAAACAGTTCTATCAAAAACTGCTGAAATGATGATTGCCTTTGGTAACGAGCCCGCTTTAACATCCGAAGATTTTGCCGGTCTTCAACATAAGGTCCTTGTTGCGGTGGGTGATAAAGATAATATGGTAACACTAGAAGAAACAATTGCCATGTACCGAAAGCTTCAAAATGCTCAACTGCTGGTATTACCGCAAACACCGCATCCTTTTGAAAAGATGGATATGGAACAAATTACCTTTGAAATTAATCGCTTTTTTTAATACTGGACTAAATGTGCAGTTTATGTTGGGATGAAACCGGACTCTAAGTCGCAATTGATTAATTATCAATACAAATTGATATTCGGTTAATTTAACTGCTAAAATATCGAAATGGATTTTTATTTAGGAATTCCTTGATTCTACTGGGGTGCAGAAACAAAAAAGCAGACTATCAAAAGATAATCTGCTTCAGTACCCTGCAGGTTGCAAATATCGATTTTATTCATGATTTTGAGCGAATTAGAGCTTTGATGAATGCTTGTTCGCCAGTTAAATAAGGTTGATCAACTTTCCCCCCAATAGTATAAAGCAGATTTCTTGACAAAAGTCAACGTTTCCTCGCCCTTCCAGGCCATACTTTTGTGGCATATAAATTACTAACCTTTCCAGCTATCACTTGCCTCAAACTTTAGCGGCAGTGCAAGGCTTCGGTGGATACAAAAAATAAATTATGAAAAGAACAATTGTAAATCCAATCGTTAAAGATACTGTAACATTCCTGCAAACTGCTACGGAATCAGGCGGGAAAATTACCGATCTTGAATTAACTTTATTACCTGAAGGTGGAAATGTACTCCATTACCATAATTATTCAGAAAAATTTACTGCAATTGATGGCGAATTGGGATTGAAACTTGGGAAAAAACAAACAATGATTTTAAAACCTGGGGAATCTTATACAGTGCCTGCAATGGCTTTGCATAACTTTTTCAATCCAACGGATCGCGAAATACGATTTGGCATTCAAGTAGTGCCCGGACACCAAGGTTTTGAAAATATGCTGCGCATACTTTATGGATTGGCTTCGGATGGATTGACGGATAAAGAAAGTAAACCTAAAAGCCTTACCCACCTTGCAATTATACTTTGTATGGCTGAGATAAATGCTCCGGGCTTATTGACTTTAATGCTACCCATTTTTAAAATAATAGCGAAGAAGGCTAAAAAAAGTGGGGAAGAACAAAAATTAATAGATCGTTATTGTTGTTAAGCGGATACAAAATTGGAATTAAAAAAAGTACTAATCTATGGTTTTGACCTTTTGTTCCTTTAAGAGTTCTTTCGTGCTCTTTTGTACCACCTTCCAGACCAAATATGAACGAGATCCTTGAAGGTACAAAGGATTTTGCCCGGATTTGGGACTTTGCACTGTCATTAACTAAATGAGGTGCTTGAAGGCAATACTTTCAAATAGCATACATGAATTGTAGGATTTAAGCATCTGGAATTTCCGGCTCAACTAATTTTGCCAGTTTTTCCAACGACTCCTGCCAACCCAAATAACACATTTCTGTGGGTATAACAGAGGGTATGTTTTCCTGAACGACTTTAAGTTCAGTGCCTACAGAAACTTTTTTGAGCCAAATCGAAGTAATCATTTCACCGGGTAGATTTGGATCGTCAAATGTATCGGTATGTTTTATAAATTCATTTGGTTTTATTTCTAAGAAACTTCCGCCAAATGAGTGTCCATTGCCCGTTGAAAAATTGGTAAAGGACATTTTGTAATTACCACCTACACGCACATCCATTTGATGAACTGTGCATAAAAATCCATAAGGTGGAAGCCAAAACGACATAGCATTGGGTTCAGTAAAGGCTCGGTATACTTTTTCTGGAGTTGCTTTAAGAACTCTGTGTAATGTTACGCTGTTGTTTGCCATATCAATTTTTTATTTAGGTACAAAAGTATGATTTTGTTTTTTACTTGAGTATGTTCAGCTTGAAAATAATTGGTATGTGATTATTTTACCTTAATAACTACTTTTCCTTTCGCCCGACCACTTTCAACATAGGACATCGCTTCGTTTGTTTGCTCAAACGGAAACACTTTGTCTATAACAGGATTGATCGCGCCTGAATCAATCAACTTTGCAATTTCATGTAATTGCTTTCCTTCAGCTCTCATAAAAAGAAAAGAATATTCTACACCAAGCTTTGCTGCTTTTTTTCGGATACCGGAACTAATAAGTGATAATATTATTTTCACAAACCATGGTGCTCCTATTTTCTTAGCAAAGTCAGGGGTTGGTGGACCTGAAATGGAAATGACTTTTCCATTTGGTTTTAATATTCGCAGCGATTTTTCAAGTGTCTTTGCATCCTGGCTATTCAGCACCACATCGTAATCTTTGAGAACGTCTTCAAAATCCTGTTTTTTATAGTCGATAAGCACGTCAGCACCGAGGCTTTTTAGCAGTGCAAAATTTTTTTCACTGGCAGTGGTGGCAACGGTTGCTCCCAAATGTTTTGCTAATTGGATCGCAATAGTTCCCACTCCGCCCGAACCAGCCTGTATAAACACTTTTTGTCCCTTTTTTAAATTTGCTATTTCAACAAGTGCCTGCCAAGCCGTTAATGCAACCAAAGGAATAGATGCCGCTTCGTCCATTGTTATGTTCTTTGGTTTCAGTGCAACATCATTTTCATGGATAGAAATATATTCTGCAAACGTACCAATTCTATGATCAGATGGTCTGGAATAAACTTCATCACCTACTTTGAATTTGATAATGTTTGAACCTACTTTCGTTACCACACCAGCTACATCGTGTCCCAAAGTAAAGGGTGTTTTATAAGGCAAAATGAGTTTAAATTCGCCATTTTTTATTTTTGAATCTAAAAGGTTAACACCTGCCGAATGTATTTGTACCAATACATCATTTTCTTTAACAACTGGCATCGCTATTTCAGCGAGTTGTAATTTTTCTTTTTTGCCGTAACGATTTATTATAAATGCTTTCATAGGATGTATTATTTTTGATAATTAGTAAGTTCTTTACCGTCTTTTACAAATGTCAATGTCTCAAATATATCATAAGCGTGCACAGCTGAACAGAAAACAGATAACCTGTCAGATAGTTTTTTGATATCTTCGCCTTTAAAGAATTGCTCCATTGCATTTTTATCTTTAAACCCTAACATCAATGAAGCCTGAAATTGCACTTCTTTTGCATTGTCGTGAGCTACGTTGGGCGTGTTCCATTGTTTTTGTTTCCAAGGATTATATATTTTGGTTCTTAATTCTTGTAATACTCCTGTATTGGCTAGCACTGGTGTAAGTTCTTCATTGATAAATTTTTGGAAATCACTTTCGCTTACACCCTCCTTTTTTCTGAAAAAAATCATACTTCTAGCTTCAATTTGTTGGTTTGCTTCGGCTACATTATACCATCGAGAGTTTTTTGGAAAGGCTGCATAAAGTATAGTGCGCTTAAATAAGTTTACTTCATCTTTATATGCAAGCTTATTTTGTTTTTTGCCTTTAAAAATAGAGAATAAGTTTTTTAATGTAACATCCGCAACTCCGTCTATTTTTCGGTCTAAAGGTATTATTGTTTCCACATCATTAATAGTTGGCCATAAGCCCGAATTGTTTTCTGCAAAATGTATTTGACGGTATTCCCAAAGTCCTTTGTTTGCAGAAATTATTTTGGCATGTGGCCCTTTCCAACGATCCATACCGGCTTGTCGTGCTTTGTCTTTTCGCATCCAAAGCAAAATGGATGATGATAAGTGTTTTTCAGATTTAACCTTTGTTGATACCTTAATAGGGTTTGTTACTACATTTTGGGCAAATGAGCCTGAACTTACAACTAAGCTGAATAAAAGTGTTGTAATTATATTTTTCATTTTTGTATTTTTAATTGTTTGAATATTAAGAAGCAAAAAAAGTTAAGGCTCTTTTTACAAAATCGTCATGGTGTTGAAATATTGCCCCATGCGCTGCTTCCTCATAAATATGAAGTTGAGCATTTGGAAAGCGTTTAGCCATATCATAAGAGTTGGGGGTTGGTACCATTCTATCATTGTCTCCATTTATAACCAAAACAGGTAATTTAAATTTAGATAAATCAGCAGGTTGCTCGTGACCCCATATCGATATCGCTTTCAATTGCGCTTGTAATGTTTTAATTTTAACAGGAGTATCACGGTTTACAGTTCGTTCCCTTAATCGTTTTAAGAATTCACGAGCTGCTGTCTTGCCATTTTTTGTAGAAGTAAAAAACAGATAAAATTTTGGGTCTACAAAAGTCAAATAACCTTTAAAAATGTCCCAATAGGTGAGTTTCACCACATCGCTAATACCTTTGCCACCTCTTGGACCTGAGCCTGCCAAAATGATTTTACGTACCAAAGTTGCTTCCATTTCCATCAATTCCTGAGAAATGAAACCTCCCATAGAAAATGCCATTATATCCACTTTTTCATAACCCAGTGCTTTTATAAATGCAATGCAATCTTTCGCCATGTCATTTATGGATTTCGCATCTTCGCCTGAAGTGGAGCCAACACCACGATAATCAAAAGAAATGATTTCATGTTTTTGAGCCATACCATCCATTATCCTTGGATCGCAATTGTCTAAATTTGCGGTAAGGTGATTGAAGTAAATGATTGGAATTTCTTGTTTAGAGCCAAGCCTGCGATAGGCGAATTTTATTCCATTTGCAGCAGTAACGAACTGCGTTGGCACAGTTGCATACGTTAAATTTTGTGTTTCCATTTTTTAATTATTTAATGTTATCGCTTCTATCAATTGATGGATTTTTTTAGTTTCACCAACCGGAACTTCAAATTGATTTTTTTCAAACGCCAGAAATAGTTCTTCTGCAACCTCTGACGGAGGAATACCATTAGCTCCACCAATTTCAGAAGAGAACGCTGTATTGACCAGCGGTGGGTAAACCTCGTAAATATTGAGGTTGTCGTTTTTAGAAAAAGTATCGCGTAAGCCTTGCGTATAACTGTGTAAAGCAGCCTTACTAGCTGAATACGTTGGCAGATATTTATTTCCTCTGTAAGCAGCTATTGATGAAATATTTACAATGGCGGCTGAATTTTTTAACAGTAGGTGTGGCAGCAGTAATGAAGTGAAGTGAATAACACTTAGATAGTTGGTGTTGATTTCCTGAAATGCTTTTTCTGCCGCATTATTGCTACTATCACTTAAATCGTTCATAAAAGCAGCACCAGCGTTATTCACAATTATATTTACATCCGGGTACAGTTTTTTCAATTCTTCAGCGATACGCAGTCGGTCGGCTTCTACCGATAAATCACCTTGTAAGGCAGCGGCATTGTCCAACTGCTTTAAGGCATTTTGCAAACGTTCTTCACTACGTCCGTTAATGATTACTTTATTGCCCGCTGCACTTAATTTTTTTGCAATGGCTAATCCTATTCCGGCACTTCCGCCACTTATGAATATTGTGTTTCCTGTTACTTTCATTTTTTTATGTATTAAAAAATTAAACTGTTTTTATTGGTTAGTTAATTGTCGGGTAATCGGTATAACCTTTTTCGCCCGGTGTATAAAATGTCGTTGAGTCCGGCTGATTAAGCGCTGCATCTGTTTTAAACCGTTCAACCAAATCGGGATTGGCAAGAAAAGGCGTTCCGAACGATACCAAATCTGCATCACCGTCATTCAGCACTTTTGTTGCCGTTTCTTTGTTAAACCTTCTGTTGATAATGATTGTACCTTTGTAAATCTTTCGGAAATGTTTAGCAACTTCCTGTATTGCATTTGAATTGTTGCTTACATCGGTAAAAGGTTCTATCAGGTGGATATATGCTAAATCGTATTCGTTCAGCCTGTTTACAATGTAGTTATACACTGCGATCGTTTCATCATCAACCTGAATGCCCATAATGCCGTGCAGTGAGGGATTAAGACGAACACTTACCTTTTTCATGTCTACAGTCTGCTTCAATGCGTCCAGAATATCAAACAAAATACGCGCCCGGTTTTCAACTGAACCACCATATTCATCTGTTCTGATATTTGAATTTTTTGAAAAGAATTGCTGAAACAAATAGCCATTCGCTCCGTGTAATTCAATACCGTCAAATCCTGCTTCAAAGGCATTGATTGCACCTTGTTTAAAATCTTCTATCGTTTTTTTGATGTCTTCAAAAGTCATTTCCTTAGGCGTAACGCTTTGCTTAAACCCCTGTGCAGTGAAAACCTGTAGGTTTGGATTGATCGCAGAAGCAGACAAAGGCAAATGCCCGTCTAACAAATCCGGGTGAGAATAAGCACCGGTATGCCATAGTTGAGCAAAAATTTTCCCACCTTCCTGATGTACAGCATCAGTAGTCAGTTTCCATCCCTCAATGTGTTGCTTAGTATAAATGCCAGGTACATTCATCACACCAACAGCATCACGGCTAATAAAAGTACCTTCAGTAACGATAAGCCCTGCAGATGCTCGCTGTTTGTAGTAAAGTGCCGTCAGTTCTGTGGCTGCTGTTTCGGGATTAGTTGAACGGCTGCGTGTCATAGGGGCCATCACTACTCTGTTTTTCAACTCTAACCCATTTAGGTTAAAGAATTCAAATAATTTTTGATTTTCCATTGTATCTAATAATTTAAATTGTAACTTTGCTTGCATAATGCAAGTGCAAATGTATAAATTAACTTGCAATATGCAAGTGATTATTTGAATAATTTTTATGGACTCTATAAAAAAAAGATCGGACTGCCCAATTAGCTGCTCTCTTGATATTTGGGGAGACAAATGGTCTCTGTTGATTATCAGAGACTTAATGTTTAAAAAAAAGTGTACTTATGGCGACTTTTTAAAATCGGCTGAGAAGATCGCTACCAACATTTTAGCTTCCAGATTGCAAACTTTGGAGGAGAATAAGCTAATTGAAAAATTAGACCACCCTGATAGCAAAGCAAAAGTGTTATACAAATTGACCCAAAAGGGAATTGATTTGCTTCCGATTATGATCGAAATAGATCTCTGGGCCGATAAGTACTTTTCTTTGCCGGAAGACATAAAGGCAATGCTGAAGGAAGTTAAGAAGGACAAGGCAAAGTTTATAAAGTCTTGGATCAAAGAATTGAAAAAGGCATAGTCTTGCAATGGAAATAGAAAAAATAAGTTTTTAAAAATGCAAAGCTATTTTACAAAATGATGGATCGGTTTATACTGAAGAAGAGGTTTGCTCAGATAAGAGATTTCCTTTACATGTTAGCAGAATTGGGACTTTGCTCGGATTTGGGACTTGTACGGTCATCTGTTAAAAGAGGCTTAATTTTTTGTTCGGAGCAAAAATTCAAAAAAGAGCGATGCCTAAATTATCAACAAAAAACATCATCGCCATCTGAAGCCGGAGCAGTTCTGGAAGCCTATAGTTAGCACTAAGTGCGGAACAGCTCCGTAGGACGAAAAACGTTTTGTTAGACAAAATACTTACTGACCATTTTAATCGATCTCTTTCGATTGCTTGGTTCTTGAGGCTTTTAAGCTTATTTGACGGCTAACAGAAAGGACTATACCTCTATTGTAACCTGGATGAGACGTTTCCGGTAATTGTTTTCGAACAGGAAGAAGTGAATGGGTCAATCGCAATCCCACACGCCATTTTTCGTTAAATACGTAACCAGTACCTAGATTGAAAGAAAAGTCTTTTTTACTAAAGGGATAAAGCTCTGTTTGGTACGGAAGCGCACCTCCTATTGAAATTTCTCCAGCCTTGATAAATGTTGCTAATCCCGGACCAAATTCGTAGTAAACATTTTTCTTGTGATATTGGAGGAGGATTGGGACTTCAAAGTAAGTTAGACCTAACCAATAATCGCCATAATTGGGGTGATCCGTATAGTATCCTCCTGTTCCTTTTTTACTATAAGTTAGTTCAGGCTGCATAGTCCAACTTTTACTCATTTTTATCTGCAACCACATTCCACCCATCAAATCAATTTTTGGGTGAGTTTTTACGCGACTGCCTGTAATACTGTGCATTCCTAAACCTAATTCAAACCCAAATTTACATTGAGTTTTTAATTTACCTTGAGACCAAACATCAAGGCAAATAAT
>JAZKBF010000003.1:0-56023 GCA_040388745.1 Bacteroidota bacterium
AGATGGAAGTCCTGTTTATTTTGCCAAGTTCACCATTGACGAAAATCCTGTTTGGACGAACGAAAAATTGTTCCAAACCTTTAAAACAACTTCGCTGTCATACATTAAAAATCTATAGGAATCTGCTCCACGAATTGAAGCCGTAATTAGCTAACTAATAGCTATTTACGGTTTTTTTTATGCTTATTTTCCCCGCAACTCTCTTTTTTTTAATTAATTCACAGTCCTGCTATTCCAACGGTATTGCATATCGCATTATGCGATACTTAAAATAGAATATTTGTAAATTCCCATTTTTTGCATTAAAGAACTTGAATGAAAATCGTCAATTTGTTTAATTATTTTCTAATCGATTGAAATAACTCCTCATACTCTTTAAAACGGTGCTCTCTGATTGGACGGGCGTATGGTTCAGTATTAAAATGTAGTAACAAGCATGGAGATATATTCTTATATTTTTTCAAATACTCGTAACTAAGCAATTCATTGTTTTTTATTCTCTGTTTTATCTTATTGTGATATGGATACATAAACTTTCAAAAAAAAATATAACTCTGTGACAAAACGTATTCTCCAATGTAAAAATAATAAACAAATTCCAAGTTTTGTTTCGTTAATTTTTCCACCCTGAATTAGAAAACATACAAATAGGCCAGAGGTCTTGTTAAAAATAGCGTAGCGAGGACGCTACGCTCAACGCGGAATAAAACATTGAATTTTTTAGTTAATCACTCTTGTTACATTTATATTCATTTTGTCTTCCATAGATTTGCACTTTTAAGCATTAACTGAATGAAAAACGCTGAATAAAAGATAAATATTTATAAAATTTACTAGGATGACTATTTAATATTTGCTTGAAATTAGGGCATAGGTCTAAATTAGACTTTAATTTCTGATACATAATTTCTTTTTCAGTTTTTAGAAATGATGATGATGGAGGTTTCTTAAAAAAATTATCTAAAGTATAGTCGAAATCGGCTGAATAATTATACTCATTTGCTTCTTTAAACTGTTTAGCTAATTCCTGTGATAAAGAATGAAATGGACCGTTTGAAACACCTAATAAGAACATTATTATCATAAACTCTTCATTTCGATCTTCCTTAGTATAGGTTAGACTCTCATGCGCTCTCACAATTCTATAAAGATTAATGAAACGCTTAGCAGTTCGAGGAGTATTATCAACAAGCCAGGAAATTTCTTTAAGGTAAGTCAACTCAATTCCTGTTATTGTCAAATTTTCAACAAGAATTACATCATTTTTTCTTTCTTCTGTCTTAATTTTATTTTCACTGCCCAAGAATGCCTCCTGCCAATCTTGGTTAGTGGCTTTGGGAACTTCCTGAATAAGAGATTCTAAAGTAATATCGCCATTTTTTATTTCTAAATCTTCCCATTCTACTTGTCCAGTTAAAAGCTTATCAATCATCATTTTTATTCCTTCGGAGGATGTTTCTTGTATGTGAAATGGGATCTGAAAAATTTTTTCAAGATATTCATTTGGTTGAATTACCTGAATACCATGGTTCATTAATTCCTTTGCGGTATTACTATTTGTTAAATGTTTGTACTGAATTAGATTTTTGTAATTCAAAGCATTGTTGACACATCTTTTATCAACTCCAACCACAACAATAAAAAGTGGAAAAGCCATAAGAAGATGAACTGCCTGTAATACTTCCAAAACTTTATCTTCAGAACATCTATCTAAATCATCAATATACAAAATAATTCTATCAAGTGGTTTGTTAAACTGATTTTTAAATAATTCATACTCTCTTTGCTTTTCATTGTTTTTTTTCTTCTCTTCATCAGTGTCATTCTGTTCTGAGGAATGATCTAAAAATAACTCGCTTAATGTTTCAAAATCTCTTCGAATAGTAGAAATGATACCTAGGTGTTTTTCATATTTTTCGTCTTTAGCTTTATTTTTAATGAAATTATAAAAAGCACGTTTCGTAACAGAATATTTTAATTCGTATTCAACCTCTTCAATATTCTCTTCTGTTTTTTCTAGTTCAATTATTTTTTCTTCAATATCATTACTTGTTTGCTCAATTTTTGATTTTAGAAGATTTGCCTGCACAGTATAATTAAACTTCGCTTCTTCCATTTCTCGGTTAAAATCATCTTTAAATTTAGTAACAGGTTGAATTAATTTTTTAAATTGAGAATACGAATCATAAAAATTCATAAAAACAGGCCCAACTATTCCAAAAAATGTTAAAATACCTTTTACACCCACTAAATGTAATTTTTCCGTAATACCATCTGGGTTTATCCATAGGAGCAATAAGACAAGGGCAGCTATTAAAATAATTACAATTGACTTTTTTGAAAGCCGAAGAAAACTTTTAACAAAAGTAATCCAGGAAAATAGCTCTGTATATAATGTATCAGGTGAAATCTCATATAATCTATCTCTGGTAATGCCATATTGCTCAAGTTGCCCTTTAACAATGGGATCTAAATCAATTTTTTTTCGTACTTCTTGAACAATAGTATCTAACTTTTTATTCGCAACATTTTGAATCAATTCCTTTTGATCCTTTTCTAATTTTTCCAATTCAGATTTAATCCTAACCTTATTATGAATAAGTTCATCTCTAGTTTCTAAAATCTTTTTTTTATTGCTAACAACTACTTCTAGTTTTTCATTTAAAATCTCTCGCACTTTTTGTTTTTCTGTTTCACCTTTTGTTTGCTCAGAAATATACTCGTCAATTTTTTCGAAAATATTTGCGACTAATCCTGCCCAAAGGTTTGCATCTAAATATGACCACGCATTGAATTGAATTTGCAAAACTCCCTCACAAAATATTTTATTATCAGAATTTTTTGAATACGTCCCTTTAAAACACTGGTGTTTAGATAGATATGCAATATCTTGTTGGAGCCCATTCATAAAGAAGCTCTTCCCACTTCCCCAATTGCCAAATAAAGCAATAGCGAGCGGTGGTTTAATTGCTTTTAGAGACATTATAGAGGCAAAGCTCCTTATGTCTTTTTCGAAACCTAATAAGTCTTTAGTTCCTGAAACTTGATCGTTAGATACATCTACGTAACTCAAATTATTCGAAATTTCATTTGGTTGAATATTTCCAATTTTTAGTGTATCAACGTTAATCTCACAAAGTTTCATCAATTCGTCAATTTCTTCATTATTCAGTTTATACAACCCAATCTCAAACTTACTCTTACCTACTTCACCTTCTGAAAAAGCATTAAAATTGACTATTTCTGCATAACGAACTTCCTTGTTAATATTAAACAAAGGCTTAAATTCTATAACATCTCCGTTTAATTCTTGAGAAAAGTGAAGTTCTTTTGTTAAACTAAAAAACCATTTATTTGGTTTCTCCTTAACTATTGAAAAAGGAAATATTAAGTCATTCCTTTTTATTTCCCTGAAATTTTTCTCAATATTTATAGGTCGCCCATCAATATCATTTTTATGAAACCAAAAATTGTCTCCAATTTTAAACTCAACAGGCCAAGATCTTGAATCGTAGCAAAGCAACCAAAAATCAGAAAAGTTTTCTTCTTTCGTAGGTTCTAACGAAACTTTTTTTTGCCCTCCTGTTGTGAATAACAAATTGATGTCCTCTGGTCTATATATCTCTAAAAGAGTATTAAACCAATTCCCCGCACCTTCTCCTCGCGGTGCATCGCCCTTATAATGTTGGATTTCTAACTTTTTAAAATCCAATCTTCCATCTTCCCCATTTTTTTTGATTACTTCCCCAATATAATGCACAGTTAAACTGTGATTCCCTCCATAACCCTTAATAATAAATTGATCACCAACTTTAATCTGTTTAAAGAGCCTCCAAGCATTTTCCGCTACAGCTTGGTTACTATCCTCATCATAATCTAAGGCTTGCCAGTAATTGTTTTTTTTGAAATCTTCAAGTCGTTCATAAAACTCGTCTCCTCTGCCAAATCCACCAGCCCAGTATCGCTTACCCTCCGTAATCGAACTATTAACATTAGGACTCTCAACCATTTCGAAATTGTCTTGAATTCCAGTTTTTAGATCAGTTTGAAAACTACCTTGTGGAAAGAATTTCTTATTGGGATGTAATTCTTGCCCCTCTCCCCATCCGCCATTAATATATTTTGAAGTTACATCTTCACCAAACTCTCTTAATGTTGCTAAATTAATTTCCTTGTTGTTAAATGTATTTGACCAATTCTGCAAATCAGTTACCATTTTACTTGCAGAAAAGTATTCGTTTTTTGCCCTTGATACGTCAAAAATTTTAACCAATTCAAGGTACTCAATAAACACTTTTTCTCCATTTATTGTAACGGAACTTTTTCCTTGCTGATAAGCTGAAATTAATCTTTCTAACTCAATTTTATTAATCCCAAGAATATTTTTTTTCCCAATTCGTGGAGATTCAATTGCTATATTATAAAGCATTTGAAACCTCCCTTTTTTTCATTCCTAAATTAAAAAACATTTTATATAAATTAATATGAACAGTTTGCATTTGGCTTTAATATTATTTGAATTTACCCTTTTTCGAAAAATTCCTTAATTGTTTTATATTTACTATTTACAGGGTTATAAATTACCAATAAAATTTTCAATATTCTTACTCTACTGTAAAAAAATAAATTAAACCTAATTTTATACCAATATCTGAATTTAGTTTTGATAAAGGTTTTTTGTGTAATTCATTATATCTGTTTTATTTTTGAGTTCAATAGTAATTATGATTTCCAATAATAGTGGTTTTATACCTGCTAAACAATCAAATAATATAAAATACCGTGTTTTTACGGTAAAAAAATTTTTTTACAGATAGATTCTCAAAGTGACCTAATAAATAAAAATTTAGTACAACCAAGATTTGAAGTTCTTCGATTAGTAGAAGATGAAATCGTTTTGGCGGCCCTTCCGTGGCACATAATTTTCACTTCCATTATTATTAAAACTAAATTAGATTTATATGAAACATTTACTCACAATATGCATTATATACTTTGCAGTTAGCACTTCACTAGCGCAACGTCCTGCTGCGGACGAGTTCAAAACATCAAAAGGGACATTAATTATTCAACCTGTGTTTCATGCCACAGTGGTATTTACCTGGGACAATAAAACCATTTACATTGATCCTTATGGAGGGGAAGCAGCTTTTAAAGGTTTAGTGGCTCCGGACATGATCCTGATCACGGATATACATTCCGACCATCTGGATACCACCACATTAAACGCAATTGAAACAGCGAAGGCTACCTTTATTGTACCGCAAGCCGTTGCAGACATGCTTCCTGCAAAGTTTAAGAAGAAACTGATCGTTTTAAATAACGGCAAAGAAATTAAGGAACAAGGAATTTCTATTTCTGCTATTCCTATGTATAATTTGCCGGAAGCCCCGGATGCCATGCATACCAAAGGGCGTGGGAATGGTTATATTTTAGATCTTGGTGGAAAAAAGGTTTATATTTCCGGTGATACCGAAGATATTCCTGCCATGCGAAGCTTAAAAAACATTGATATTGCTTTTGTTTGCATGAACCTGCCTTATACTATGGATATTGATCAGGCAGCAAGTGCTGTGCTTGATTTTAAGCCGGCAATCGTTTATCCTTATCACTATCGCGGAAAAGAGGGATATCTTGATGTTGAAGCATTCAAAAAGTTAGTGAATGCCGGCAACAAAAATATCGATGTAAGGCTTAGAAGCTGGTATACCGAATATTAAACGGATTTCAAGCTGTCAATCCTATTCCATAAAGGTTTCGCCTTAATCACCTTCTTATATACCGGGCAGCTCTCTGTATGGGCTCCGTGCAAATACCCAATACTCATTAAAAATTCATTTACAATTTCGCCACCAGTAAATCGAAAGGTCAATTTAAACAGTTTCACCCATTCATCCTTTGTTTTGGGATGATGGTGTTCCAGCCATTTTTCAAAAGAGCCATATTCCTTTTGCAGGATTAAAATTGTTTTTGCATTTTCTATAGCCGCATTAATCTTTAACCGGTTGCGAATGATGCCCGCATCGGCCATCAGCCGTTTTCTATCTTTCTCGGTATAAGCAGCTACTTTTTTGATATTAAAGTTGTGATAGGCTTTTCTGAAAGAGGCTTCCTTTTTCAATATTGTTTCCCAGCTAAGGCCGGCCTGGTTAATTTCCATTACAAGCCGACAAAACAATTCATTGTCGTCATGCAACGGAAAACCATAATGGTGGTCATGATAAGGCTTGTGTATAGCCTTTTTCTCGTCTTTCATGAATTCTATGGCGCTGCAATATGACATGGGACTGGTTTTAATTGTTTTTACTGGTTTTTCTATTTTTACAGGTCTTTAAATTACCCTTTATCAATAAGGATAATACCAGCTTTTCAATATTTTTTTGAACAATATTAATAGCCTTCACTATTTCCTATTCCATTGCAAGGGTTGCTTCAATGTCTTTAGGATACAATTTCGGGAATAAATAAGGGGTAACCCTAACTTATTTTAAGGGCAAATTTAAGGATGTATTTAAGGATTATTTAAGATGTAATCAAGAATAATGGTTATCATTGAAAGGTAAATCATATTTATATGTTAAATGTAATATTATCAATGAGTTATGGAGTTGTTTCTTCCTTGTTTTTACTTGAAAGTTTATCTGAAGATCTATTCTTAAGGATTTATTTTGGCTTTATTGGAGAGTTAATTTAGATATATTTAAGGGTTTATTTAAGGACATATTTTAAGGAGGCAGGGACCTCATTATTTTTGAATTTTAGTTTTACCTTTTGGCCCGTGAAATGTAATACCAGCGTTTCTATTTTATTAATCGAACTCAGGTTAATGGCAGTCTAAACCTAACAGGTTTTGAAAACCTGTCAGGTTTTTTGCCGATCAAACAAACTAATTTTAAGTTAAAACGCCCTGAAATCAATAATTTTTTCAATTATTGAAATAAATGTTCGACCTTTACAATCTGAATGAAAAAGAAAATTGAAATACTATCTCCTGCCAAAAATTTGGTTCAAGGTATGGCGGCTATTAATGCCGGTGCAGATGCTGTGTATATCGGAGCGCCACAATTTGGAGCTCGTTCCAATGCTACCAACTCTCTTGAAGATATTGAGGAATTGATACAATATGCTCACCTGTTTAAGGCTCAGGTTTTTGTTGTAATTAATACCATTTTGTATGATCATGAATTAGCAGATTGTAAAAAATTGATCTATCAATTATATGATATCGGTGTGGATGCGCTTATTGTTCAGGATATGGCCTTAATGGAAATGGACCTGCCTCCAATAGTTATTCATGCCAGTACACAAGCAAATAACCGGGATCCTAAACATGTGAAATTTCTTAAAGATGCCGGAATGAAACGGGTTGTTTTGGCCAGGGAGTTAAATTTAGATCAGATCAAAGATATTAGCAAAGCCACGGATGTTGAATTAGAATTTTTTGTTTCCGGTGCACTTTGTGTTTCTTTTAGCGGTAATTGCTATATGAGTATTGCTAATGGCGAACGTAGTGCCAACAGAGGCTCTTGTGCTCAAAACTGCCGTTTGCCTTATAATTTAACTGATGGGACAGGAAAAACATTAATAGCCAATAGTCATTTGTTATCCATTAAAGATCTGGACCTGAGTGATCAATTGCCTAATTTGATAGAAGCCGGCATTACTTCTTTTAAAATAGAGGGAAGATTAAAGGACATGGTTTACGTTAAAAATAACACGTCCTATTTACGTAAGAAACTGGATGCCTTTTTAGAAAATAATGATACCTACCAAAAAGCTTCTTCCGGAAAAACGCATTACAACTTTGAAGCAGAAATGGATAGAAGTTTTAACAGAGGTTATACCGATTATTTTGTAAACAAACGCACCGAAAAAATTGGTTCCTGGGATAGCCCAAAATCGCAAGGACAATTAATAGGGAAACTGGTGGAAATAAAGGCAAACGGCTATGTGATCGAAAATTACGATAAACTAAATAACGGTGACGGACTTTGTTTTTTAAATGAAAATGGTGAGCAGGATGGTGTTCAAATAAATATTATCATTAATAATATTGTTGTTCCTAATACCTTTAAAACAATAACCCCCGGAACACTTATTTATAGAAATTCGGACGCTGCATTTAACAAATTGGTTGAAAGAGAGGATAGCGCCATTCGGAAGATCAGTGTAAAATTAAAATTCACTGAAACAAACGATGGATTTCAATTAGTTGCTACTGACGAAGATGGACATGAAAGCCTGTCTGCTTTTCAAGCAGAAAAGGAAGTAGCCAAAAATGAGGAATCGACAGTACCTAATATCAAAAAAAATCTTTCTAAAACAGGAAACACACCTTTTGTGGTGGATGAGATAGAAATTGAATTTTCGAAAAATTGGTTTTTGCCAATTTCTAAAATAAACGAAATACGAAGAGTTGTATTAGAGCAGTTGATTGACATCAGGGTAAAACAATACCATCGCGAAGAATTTCAAATAACAAAAACGGATCATCCTTATCCTGTTTCTAAATTAGATTTTACTTATAATGTTTCTAATCAATTGTCCCGTTCGTTTTATAAACGACATGGTGTAACCGATATAGAAAAAGCATTTGAGTTGCAATGGGATCCAGGAAAATCGCGGGTAATGACAACAAAATACTGCGTTAAATATGAACTGGGTAAATGTGCCAGGTTTCAAAAAGCAACAATGGGAGAAAAAGTTGTTGAACCTCTTACCTTGAAACATGGGGAAAATGAGTACAAATTGAAATTTAATTGTAAGCCTTGTGAAATGGAAATTTGGGAAAAAGATGCTGAATTAGAGTTTGAAGAAGAAGATTAGTTTATTATTGAAAGGGAATCTATGATACAACCTTAGGTTTCTTTACGATAAAACTTTAATTACTAATTACAGGAGAATAATTCACTTCTGACCATGTAAAAAATTGCTCAATCATCTATTTGCAGGATATCTTAGAGCGCAGTTTTTCGATTTTAACCCATCATTACACTGAATATATTTCGAAGATATATTATTACTATCGAATCCCCCTGTATCGCTTGTTTTCTCCCTTTTAAAGATCAACTCCCAAAATAAGATATCAGCCATAAACTATCGATAAAGGTCAAAAATTATATGTAAAAGCATATAAATACTTTATTTTAATTGATATTATATGTAAATGCATATAATATCCATATCTTTGTATTAATTAGATGTAAAAGCATATAATGAAAACATTAGCAGAATTTGTTAAGGAGAAAAGAAAAGAAGCTAACCTAAGTCAGGAAGAGTTTGCTGAAAGGGCAGGAGTTGCGCTTACTGTACTCCGAAAAATTGAACAAGGCAAAGGTAATCTAAACCTTGAAAAGGTGAACCATGTATTGAAAATGTTTGGACATGAGTTGGCTCCTGTAAATAGTAAAGAGCTATTACAAAAACAGAAAAATGCTGAATAATGAGAAGCGCAGAAATATATTATAAAGATCAATTAGCCGGAATTTTAACGGAAACCAATGAAGGGCAATATATCTTTCAGTACGATAAAAAATATGTTGTAAAATATCCCCGGCAGTTCATCACTTTTAGCATGCCTGTAACTGAGGCAAAATATGCGGCTAATCGGTTGTTTCCTTTTTTTGAAGGACTTATACCTGAGGGATGGTTACTGGATATTGCTTCAAAGAGTTGGAAAATAAACCAAAATGACCGTATGGGGTTGCTTTTGGCCTGTTGCCGGAATTGTATCGGGGCGGTGAGTGTTAAACCAATACCTGAAGAAGATGAGTAAGAAATGTTTATACTGTTATAAAGTGCTTGGTAAATCGGAAGGTGATTTTCATGAGCATTGCAGTTTAGAATTCTTTGGGATCAAGAAAGCACCTCTGTTATCTTATTCACTCAGCCAAATGGCAGAATTAGCTAAAAACGTGATAGAGCGCAGTATTGCAGTGCCGGGTGTCCAACCCAAACTATCATTATCGTTGGTTAATGATGCAATGGGAAAGGCTACTACTGAACGATTGACTGTTGTTGGGGCATTGGGTGGAAATTACATTTTTAAACCGCCATCGGAACATTATCCTGAAATGCCGCAAAATGAGCATGTAACAATGCGAATTGCAGCGGCTTTTGGAATTCGGACCGTACCATCGAGCCTGATAAGATTGCAATCAGGTGAACTCTCTTATATCACCAAGCGTATTGACAGGGCTCCTAATGGAGATAAAATTCATATGATCGACATGTTTCAAATTCTGGAGGCATTTGATAAATATAAAAGCTCGATGGAGCGTGTGGGTAAAGCTTTGGGTGTATATTCCAATAATACCTTATTGGATAAACTATACTTTTTTGAGTTAAGTGTTTTTAGTTTTCTTACCGGTAACAATGATATGCACTTGAAAAATTTTTCGATGATAAGCACCGGTAATGCTGAATGGGCATTATCTCCAGCCTACGATCTGTTGAATGTTGCAATTGTAAATCCGGTGGACAAGGAAGAACTGGCATTAACCCTTGAAGGGAAAAAGAAAAAGTTAAGACGTGAAAATTTTGAACGACTTGGAAAAGATTTAGAATTAAATGAAAAACAAATCGAAGGTGTATTTAAACGTTTCATCAAAAATAAACCTATAGCAATGGAGTGGATCAATAATTCGTTTTTATCCGATGAATTCCAGGGGAAATATAAAGAGCTTCTTGAGGGAAGGTATTCCAGATTATCAGAATAAAATACCTTCGCGACCCCGCAAAAAAACGCAAATTTTAATTTTTAATTATTTGCGATTTTTTTTGTTTTTTAGTCTCATGTTTCCTAATTTTTCTGTTTATCTACCAGTTTCAAATTCATGATCAAAAATCCCATATTGGGCTGGCTTATCTTTTGTATTGATAAATTATCATTATTAAATATTTTATCAATTAAATTATAAAACAATTATGGAAAACATCATCAAAACAATTGCAGAAAAAGCTGGTATTTCTGAAACACAAGCAAAATTGGCAACAGAAACATTAGTTTCTTTTTTAAAAAATAAAATGCCCGGTGGTCTTGGCGGGCAGGTTGAAACATTCCTGAAATTAGGTACAGACTCTACGGGAGGGATAGGAGATAAGATCAAAGAAAAAATATCGGGCGTAATGGGTAAATAAGTCCTGAAAAAACAAGGTAATTTTAATACATTACCTTGTTTTTTTTTAATGAAATACCTCGATTTTTTTTCGGGTTGGTTTTATTTAGTTTTTTTTTTAAGCTAATAAGCAGATTTGAATGTTAAGGTCCCAAAAATATTACTTACCAAGCTTCGCTAATGTTTCCTCAATTGCTTTTATTTTCTCATCCTGCTCAATAATTTTTGGTTTGGCAGCCCTTTCTTTACAATCCAATATTCCGCATCGTTCGCAGGTGGTATGAACTGTTTTAACAGGTATGGATGGATCATTTACAAAAGGCATCCGTTGCGCTAGTTTTTGATCTATCAATAAACCAACGGTTACACTAATTACCTTATCAGATCTTTTTGATTGAGGCCTTGCAAATGTGATACATAAATAACGGTTATCCGATTTCCAATATTGGGAAATTTGAGCACCAATAAATGGATGTTGGTATTTTTTTGCGACATTTTTTTCATTCACTTCCTTCATTAACCCAATCGCTAACCACCTTCTGCAATAATGTTCATTTGTTGAATTTCCATAAGGGTTATGCATTTGAGATAAATGAAGCTCTTTGGTCATTTCGTAATTATTTTCTTTGACATTGCCTCTCATACGAAGGAAGAATAACTGGTCTATCCCAAAATGTCCGGGCAATATATTTGTTAAGCGCTGCATCAATGTTTCCGGGCTTACATCATACTTATTCATTAATCCTGACCATACTTTATCATTCCATTTACTGGTAGCAAATATCAGCTGAAGATCATTCGCAAATTCATCTTTGGGCATAATCAACGCATTAGAAAAATAGGATGCTTTAAAATTATTTAATAATATTTCGAAGGAACTAAACCGTTGAATAATGGTTTCGAATGGTCTTGGGTTTAACTGCAAATACTGAAAGGCAAGCTCTCTGCCCAGTACAAACTTTTCCTGAGCAACTGATAAGCCTTTATTTATATAGAGTGTTTTTTTTTGTTCGACATAAAAGGAGCGTAAATTTTTTAGTACCTCTTTTCCTGCCATTACTTTTCTGTCCACTTTAATTTGATACTGCTTTAACAATAGCTGTTCAAGCGTTTCAGCATTTATTAATTCATTGTCTTTTATTTTTACTTTCGCCCGAAAATGAAGCACTTCATTTTCCAGGTCTTCAAAATAATTGTTGTGCAGATCTTGGTAACTCCTTAATGCAGAAGAATAAAAATTGCTTTTATTCATTTGCATACTTCTTCCCAATTTTAAAATAGTACTTATAAAAGCGGTTATCTTATCAGGAGCATTCGTAAAAAGATCTAATAATGAAGCAGAGCTAATTCCAAAATGTTCCCATGGCACAATGGTTGTAAAATCAGAATGTATCAGATCAATGATGGGTTGAAGCTTTTTACCGGCATTAAGGGATACAAGGTAATCATAGTCCACATTAAGGGCTTTTGATAGAAGGATAATTTTGCCGGTTTTGGGGTATTTTTTCCCGTTTTCGATATCATGTAAATAGGAAACGGCAATTCCTGTGGTTTCAGATAATTGTTGGTAGTTTATTCCTAATTGCTGCCGAAGCACTTTTAGTTTTAAGCCCAAAATAAGCCGGATATGGCTATTGTCTGTTATCATGTGATAAAAGTAACAAGATTTAGTGAAAAGGATCACGAAAAAGAAATAAAAATAGTTAGCGAAAATTTCGCTATTTCGATAATTCTGTGTATATATTTGTTGTGTACAAATTAAAACCATAAAACAAATGATAAAACCAAAAGATATTTTAGGAGCCTATCAAACACCTTCGGGTGTTAGTATTAATGGAGAATTCAGCGAAGCTTATGACACCATTTTAACGGGAGATGCACTTGTTTTTATTAAAGAATTGCATCATAAATTTAATTCAAAAAGACTTTTATTATTAGAGAACCGAAAAAAAATACAAAACGAAATTGATGGAGGAAAACTTCCTGATTTTTTGCCTGAAACAGTAGCAATTCGGGAAAGTGAATGGCGGATTGATGCCGTTCCTAAAGATATACAAGACAGACGTGTAGAGATCACTGGGCCTGTTGAACGTAAAATGATCATTAATGCACTTAACTCAGGAGCAAAGGTTTTTATGGCCGATCTGGAAGATAGCAATTCCCCAAGTTGGAAAAATGTTATAGAGGGGCAAATTAATTTAATGGATGCGGTTCGAAAAAACATATCCTATACAAATGAGCAAGGAAAAGAATATACTCTAAATAATAATGTAGCAACATTAATGGTTAGGCCAAGAGGACTACACATGAATGAGATGCATATTATAATTGATGGGGAAGAAGTGAGTGCAAGTTTTTTTGATTTTGGATTGTATTTTTTCCATAACGTCAAGTACCTTTTAAAAAATGGAAGCAGCACTTATTTTTATCTGCCTAAAATAGAACATTATTTAGAGGCGAGATTATGGAATGATGTATTCGTATTTGCTGAAGAGTATTTAAAAGTACCTCAGGGAAGCATTAAAGCAACGGTATTGGTTGAAACCATTTTAGCCAGTTTTCAATTGAACGAAATTTTGTGGGAATTAAGAACACATAGTGCAGGTCTGAATTGCGGACGATGGGACTATATTTTTTCATTCATTAAAAAATTTAAAAATATAGAAGGTTACGTATTTCCGGAAAGGAGCCAGGTTAATATGACAGTACCTTTTATGAGAAACTATACTCAATTGGTTGTTCAAACATGTCATAAACGCAACGCTCATGCAATAGGAGGTATGGCCGCTCAAATACCAATTAAAAATAACGAAGCAGAAAATAAAAAAGCGATCAAAAAAGTATTGGACGACAAGATCAGAGAAGTCACCGGTGGTCATGACGGTACCTGGGTTGCTCATCCCGGATTAGTTCCTGTTGCTATGAAGGCATTTAACAAACACATGAAAACGCCAAATCAAATTGAACACATTAAACTTGAAGATTTTACCTGCACAGCATCGGATCTATTGCAATTACCAGTAGGAACAATTACTGAGAACGGACTAAGAATGAATATAAATATTGCCATTCTTTACATAGAAAGTTGGTTAAGAGGTAATGGCGCGGCCGCAATCTATAATTTAATGGAAGATGCCGCAACAGCTGAAATATCAAGAACACAGGTTTGGCAATGGTTAAAAACGGGTGCCAAATTAGATGATGGCAGAACGATCACCCATTCTTTTTATGAAGATATGAGAGACAGTGAAATTTCGGATATAAAAGAAACCATTGGAGTTGGTCAATATACATTAGGGAAATTTCCTCAGGCAATAGCATTATTTAACCGACTCGTAGTAGGTGATTCTTTCGAAGAATTTTTAACTACACCGGCATATAAATTAATTAATTAAAATAAATTACAACTAAAAAAACAAACCGTAGAAATTATGAAAAAATTATCGAATCCGGAACAAATAACATCTGATTGGAACAATAATCCACGTTGGAATGGAATTAAAAGACCCTATACTGCAGAGGAAGTTTTAAAACTTCGCAGTAAAGTAGAAATTGAATACAGTATTGCAAAATCCGGAGCCGAAAAACTATGGGAAAGATTAAACTCTCAGTCTTATGTTGCTGCACTGGGAGCTCTTACAGGCAATCAAGCTATACAGGAAGTAGCAGCCGGTTTGGAAGCCATTTATTTAAGTGGGTGGCAAGTTGCTGCTGATGCAAATAGTGCAGGACAAATGTATCCTGATCAATCATTGTATCCTGCTAATTCAGTGCCGGATGTTGTAAAAAAAATAAATAATGCTTTATTACGCTGCGAACAAATTGATAGCGTTTCGGGCGATAACTCCAAAGACTGGATGCAACCTATAATTGCTGATGCTGAAGCCGGATTTGGAGGGAACTTAAATGCATTTGAATTAATGAAAATGATGATTGAAGCCGGTGCCGCAGGAGTTCATTATGAAGATCAGTTATCAAGTGCAAAAAAATGCGGACACTTAGGAGGAAAAGTTCTCGTACCAACAAAAGAAGCTATTGGTAAATTAGTAGCTGCCCGTTTAGCTGCTGATGTTTGTAATGTGCCAACTATTTTGATCGCAAGAACAGATGCTGAAGCTGCAAATTTAATTACCAGTGATATTGATGACAGAGACGTTCCCTTTGTTGTAGGAGAAAGAACACCTGAAGGATTCTATTATGTTAGAAATGGTATAGAACAGTGTATAGCAAGAGGTTTAGCCTACGCGCCTTATGCTGATATCCTCTGGATGGAAACATCAAAACCGGATCTTGCAATAGCAAAACAATTTGCAGAAGCGATACATGAAGTATTTCCGGGAAAATTATTAGCATACAATTGTTCACCCTCTTTTAATTGGGCAAAATATTTGAGTGTAAAAGAAATGGAAACATTTCGAGAAGAATTAGCTGAACTGGGATATAAATTTCAATTTATCACTTTGGCAGGCTTTCATGCTCTTAATTCTTCTATGTTTGAATTAAGCAGAGCCTATAAAAACAATGGAATGGCAGGTTTTTCGGAACTGCAACAAAGAGAGTTTTCTTTACAGGAAGATGGCTTTAAAGCTATTAAACATCAAAGTTTTGTGGGTACCGGTTATTTTGATTTTGTTCAAAATACTGTATCCAATGGGTGTTTGGTCGTAGCTATGAATGAAAGTACTGAAGTGGAACAATTCAACTAATTGAACTGTTGTTTATTTTAATGATAAAAAAAGCGGCCCTGATCGGTCGCTTTTTTTATTAATCTAATTTATTTTTAATTGTCAAAACAATCAAAAATGTTTTTTAAATTTTATTTAATCGTTTTAAAAACTCCTCTTTTTTTCGTTGCGAAACATCAACAGTGCTTCCATCACTCATTATAACATAGCCTCCTCTTCCGCTATGGTATTGTTTTATATATTCCATATTTACCAGGTGGGAATGGTGGATCCGGATAAAATTATGTTCGCTTAAAAAATCTTCAAACTCTTTAAGATTTCTGCTAACCATTATTTTATCGTGATTGGCAAGATAAACATTTGTGTATTTACCATCAGCCTCGCATCTGACAAGATCTTTTATTTCTACAAAAACAAGCCCGGTTTGAGTGGTAAGGCCCAACTTCCCACTCTCGCTGCGTAAGGTATTGTAGTTTTTATTTAGCGCTTCTATGCTTGGAAAAGAATTTTCTTTTTTATGTTTTTCTGCTTCATTTACAGCCCTCACCAATTCTTCTTCATCAACAGGTTTTAATAAATAATCAATAGCGGAAAACTTAAAAGCTTTGATGGCATATTTGTCGGAAGCGGTCACAAAGATCACTGAAAAATTTTGTTTTTCAATTTTACTTAACAGATCAAAACCCGAACCGCCAGGCATTTCAATATCTAAAAATACCAGGTCAGGATTTAATTTATTAATTAGCTCCAAGCCTTTATCTGCAGAGCTGGCCGTATCCAAAACAGTTACATTGGGGCAATTCTCTTTCAATAATAGGGTTAATAATTCTCTACCATTTTTTTCATCATCTACAATAATTGCATTTAGCATATCATTATTTTTTTTAGGTTAATGGTATTGAAATATAAACTAATGTTCCTTCAGGCTCATTATTGGGGTTAATTTTATCAACATACCTTACTTTAATATTTGTGTTTTTTATATAATTGATAATTTTTATGCGTTCTTCCGTATTACTTATTCCGATTGATTTTCTATTTTCAGATAAGATATTTTTCATTTCAAAGGATCTTTTTCTTCCAATTCCATTATCATCAACCTCTATTATTAAAATGTTTCCATTTTTTGCAAATGTTAAATTTAAAATTCCATCTTTTCCTTTTAGCCCTAAACCATGATGAATTGCATTTTCAACAAAGGGTTGAACCAACATGCTTGGAATTTCAATGTTCTCAATATCTAAGGAAGGTTCAATATTTAAATTAAAAACAAAATTATGGTCCACCCGTAATTGCTCCAGTTCTACGTATAGAGTAATTAAATTGATCGATTCTGTTAAACGGATAAAGGGAGAAGAGGAATGTTCTAATCCCAATCGGATCAATTTTGAAAATTTTAATAAATATTTATTTGCCGCTATTTTATTATCAGTTGCAATAAATAATTTAATAGAATTCAGACAATTGAAAATGAAATGTGGATTCATTTGTCCCTGGAGTGCCTTAAGTTCGAGTGTTGCGTAATTTTTGTTTATTTCTGTTTTCTCGGCTTCTTTTTTTCGAATATTATTTATTCTCAAATAAAAGAACATTAAAAATATAGTTACTAATAAAACAGAAATAAAAATATAAAAAGGAATTGTTTTCCAAAAAGGGAATGGAATTTTAAAGGAAATGGATTTTTCTTTATTAATGGCAGTATTCATGCTTCCATATATCCGAACCCTGAATACATAATTACCTGGGCCTAAACCAAGATAACTGGCAAACCTTGCTTTTGTTGGAGGACTCCATTCCTGATCTTTTCCATCCAACTTGTATTGGAACAAAATATTTTTTGATTTAGTAAAAATCGGAGCAGTGTATTGAAATTCAATTTTTTTTATATTTCTTGATATTTCGAAAAGTGAGTCAGTATAAAATAATTTATTTTCATCCACTAAAATTCTTTCGATCGTTAATTCAGGATTATAATTGGCTTTACTGATCTTTTTTGTATCCACAATGGCAACACCCGCCAAAGTGGGAAACCATAGGCGGCCATCAGAATCTTTTAAGCCTGCAGGCTGAAAACCACCTGTGCATTCTGAATTTTTAAGCCCATCTTCTTTACCATAATGTATGGTATTTAAAAACATACTTTCACCATCCGCATATTTGTTTAGATCGTTACGTTTTATAGAATAAATTCCATGATCGGTACTTACCCAAAAATTGTCATCATCATCTTCGAGAATACAGGATGTAAAATCATCTATAAAATTTTTTGACTGATTGAACGCGAAAAATTTATCATCTTTTAAACGGCAAATACCCCCACCATAAGTAGCGATCCAAAAAATGCCTTCTTTATCTTCATAAATATAACGAACCTCATTACTCGATAATCCATTTTTAGTAGTATATATTTCTACCTTTTCATTTTCAATAACACCTAATCCGCTCTTAGAACAAAACCAGATCCTCCCTTTTTTATCCTGAGTGATATATCTGACTGTACCAATTATTGAACTTTCTCCAAAAGTCTTGAATTTTCCATTTTTATAAGTATACAAACCTGCTTCGGTTCCAATCCAAATTACACCATCGTTATCCTGAAACATACTAAAAACAATGTTGTTAGCGGGATTTTTGTTAACCGGAAAGTGCTCATAGATCCCGTTTTTATAGCGATAAAGCCAATTGCCGTAGGTACCGATCCAGGAATTATTTTCACTGTCTTCCAATAAAGACCAAACACAACCTACCTCCGGTTTATTAAAACGGGAATATTTGATGTCCTTAAATTGTGTGATGCCCTGACAAAAATTTGTTATCAAGATAGAATTGTCTTTGGTTTTAAGTATTGCCCCAACTGCATCTGACAATAATCCATCTTTTGCTGAATAGGATTTAAACGTTTTCAATTTCATTTTATTGACTCCTGCATCCGATGTGCCTACCCATAAATTTTCTTCTCTGTCTTCATAAATAACAGATAAATTATTTGAGGATAACCCGGAGGTAGTGTTATAAAAAGAAACAGTTTCATTAACTAAATTGTTTAACCCGCTTTTTGTGGCTACCCATACATTCTCATTTTTATCCGCATAAAAATCTGTTATTAATCCTTGCTCTTTCACTTTTTCCGGAAGTTCATATTCACTATAGGTACCGTTTTTTATTCTGAAGAGTGCTGAACCTGTGGAAACCCAAAGTTTGTTATCATGACTTCTTTTTATTTGAAATACCTTTCCCTTTATCTCGGGTATTAAAACAAGTTGTTGATCCTTATATTGATACAATCCATTTGTTGTGCCTATAAGCAATGATCCATCAGGGAAATTATATTGAATTTTGTTAAGTTTGATGGAGTCAATTGGTAATTTAATAAAAGGAGAAAAATGTCCATCATTTATTTTATATAATTGATTGTTTTCTGTACCTACCACCAACTGGCTCTTTTCATTAACACAAATATCCTTAACAATAATATTTTCATTATCATTAATTATAATGGTTTCGAAAACTCCTTTATCATACTTTAAAAGTTTCCCATTTATTGTTGTAAGCCATAAAATACCATCGTAGTCTTCTACCAAATTTTTTATGCTGTTGTTGGGTAAACCTGGAGTGTTTAAAGTATTAAACAATTTTAGAGCTATCCCATCGTAACGTATCAATCCATTAAAAGTAGCTATCCATAAAAATCCATCATTCGTTTGAAAAATATTCATAACGGTATTTTGTGGTAGGCCGTTTTCTGAATTAAAGGTTTCTACCACATAATTTGTATTTACTTCTAAGCTCTTTTCTGAAATAAATGGGGCTTGTGCTATGGATACTAGAGATTGTAAGAGAAATACTACTAGCAGGTACTTGAATATGCGGGAATAATACATTTTATATTGAATAAATAAGACAAAAATTCAGAGCAAAGTAGAAAAACTGAAATTATTTTTTAAATAATGTCAAAGGCAAAAAAGATGATCTTAAAGAAAAAAATATCTCTGTTTATATAACCACACCTTATTAACTCAATATTCTTGAAGTAAATTGATCGTAATTTCTTTGAAAATTGTAAATAATCGAAAGTAAAATTACGAAAAAAAATGGACTGTTTGTGATTATACCCAATCGAGTCTTATAAAAAGCAGAAACCAAATGCGATAAAAAACTATCCGGTTTTTTAAATTTTTATGTCCCTTCTAAATAACGTCATTAAAAGAAAATAATTTCTCTCCACGTAATTATTATTGTTCAAAGGAGGTTTTTAAAATCTATCAGAAAATTAATAATAATGAAAACAATTTCACTCCGTGGCGAAATTCTGATTTGAACATATAGTAAGTAGGGCTTATGTCATGGTTGGATTTTGACGAAAATTTTGTGTTTAACCATCAATGAATTGTTTATGTGTGAATGTTGTAACTTATTACAAAAGTAGTGTAACACTTGCGGGCTTTTACTTACTGACCTTTGTTATAAGGAATTAATTCATTGTAGGCTGATTGGGAACATGGAGATGGGGGGACAGATAAAAAACAATAAATCACTTTATAAATGGCACAACACAAATGATATAATGGAAATAATCGAAATAATTTCAATTTACATTTTACTCGATGAAGCCAAATTTAACTCACTTGTTCTTAAAACAACTCGACTGTTAATTGCATAAAAAGTCACTTATTATAGTTTTTAATTTTAATAAAAAATTTAACAATAAATTCATTCATAGGTCATGAGAATTTCTTATAGACGATTTTTTATCAGCCAATTCTTTGTACTGGCTTTAATATTGCAAGCTTCCTTAGCAAAAGCAGCTGTATTTGCAGGTGTCTACCCGGTTGGGAATTCGGCACCTCTATATACAAAGATCAGCCAGATAGCTGATTCATTAGATAATGCAACAATAACTGCGGACGTTATTTTTGAGTTACAATCTGATTATGATGGAACTGTAGGTGAAATTTTACCAATAACCTTTAAGAAATTTATTGTTTCTGGCGGTGCCTGGACGGTTACCATAAGACCAGCTGCAGGAGTTACAGCAAGAATGACCTCAGGAGATCCGGGTTCATCACTTCCTTTGATTCAATTAAATGGGATCAGTAATTTAATAATAGATGGAAGATCGGGAGGAGTGGGTAGTTCACAATGGACCATCAGGAACACAAGATCAACAGCTCCTGTGGGTTCTGTTTTTACCTTTATTAATGATGCAACATTTAATACATTAAAATATTTATCAATAGAAGGACAATGTCCATCGGGTTCTGGTTTGGTAATTTTCTCCACATCTACCGGTACATTAGGTAACAGCAACAATACTATTGCAAATAATTTGATCCATGATCGTACGGATGCTATTGGTTTTCCTGGCGTTGCGATCTATTCGGCAGGTACCAACGCAGCAAGAAATAAAAACAATAGTATTATCACAAATGATCTGTACAACTGGACAAACTATGGTATCAATATTTCACCGGGTGGAAATGGTGAAGGGTGGCAAATTACAGGAAATAATTTTTTCAATACACAACCTACTAATTCATTAAGTCAAACTTCAATTCAATTTTTGGCTGGTGCCTCTTCTTTTTCAAACACTATCTCTTCCAACTATATAGGAGGACAAATGGCGGGAGCTGCCGGAGGACCTTGGAGTAATTCAGGTGCAGCTGCGTTTAACGGGATCATTACTAACGTGGGAACTACCGCTGTTACAACGATCGCTAATAATTTCATTCAAAATATATCCTTAACCAGTACAAGTACTGCTTCGTTTACAGGTATCTCCTGTGCTGCCGGTTCAATTGTAATTACCGGAAACACAATTGGTTCTTCTACTATAGCTTCAAGTATCGTTACTTCAGGCTCTTCAACTTTTACAGGGATCAGTACATCCACTGCAGGAAATTCAAGTATTCAAAACAATGCTATCGAAAACATTTCATCTTCGGGAGTTAGTGCAGGAGCGCAGGTTAGAGGGATCGTTAGTGCCGGAACCGGAATAAGCAATGTTACAGGAAATATTATTTCTAATCTTTCAGGTGCATGCTCATCCACAAGTAATACTTCAGCTGCATTAACAGGTATTTATATTAATAGTTCAGCGGCAGGCCAACTTTATTCTTTTAATACTATTCATGCATTGGTGAATACAAATTCAAGTGCAAACACCGGTGTACTTGGAATAACCGTATCGAACAACGGAAGTGGCTCTATTGTTTCAAATAAAGTTTTTGATCTTTCAAATGCTACATTCGGCACTTTAGCGGGGCTTACAGGGATTTATCTTTCATCAGGAAATTGGGATCTGATCAATAATATGATCTCTGTTGCAAATACATTTACAAATGATATTTCTGTAAAAGGTATTTGGGATAACTCAACATCAACAAGCGCAAATAAGTTTTACCATAATTCAGTATTCATTTCCGGATCGGGGAACACCACAAATACGACATACGCTTTATTAAGAAGTGGTAATTCAACGGTATCAATAAAAAATAATTTCTTATATAATAACAGATCGGGTGTGTTAAATTACGCACTGGGCAATACTTTTGGAACTCCTGCAACCGGTTGGGCAACAGGTGCTTCCGGGAATAATTTTTTTGTAACCAATCAGCTGAACTCTGTAAACGACTGGGGTAATGTATCACAATCATTCATCAACTGGAAATCGATTTCTCATAGCGATATCAATTCTTATTACGAAACATCCAATATCATTACCCCTTTTGTTTTTGTTAATACCAATACTGGGAATTTAAAAATAAGTCCTTCTTTTGCTTCCAGTGCCTCTAATCTTGAATCAAGGGGAGTTGTAATTCCTGGTGTTACCAATGATATGGATAATGATCTGAGACCGGGCCCTATCGGTTCTGTTAATGGTGGTGGTACTTTGCCGGACATTGGTGCTGATGAATTTGACGGTTTCCCTTTTACAAAAGATATTGGAGTTACCTCATTGGTCTCTCCTTCTGTTTTTTCTTGCCCTGGTTCTTCTGAATTAATTCGTTTTAAAGTAACCAATTACGGATCATCAATTAATCTGGCTACTAATACTATTACGGTTAATTCATCTGTTAATGGTCCTAATCCTATTACGTTTTCTCCAATAGTGATTAATTCCGGGACTTTGGCAAGTGATTCCAGTATTATTATTACGGCATCTTCTTCCTATAATATGTCTGCCACCGGAACTTTTACTTTTTATGCTCAGTCATCACTTTCCGGTGATACGTATTTTAACAATGATTCATTGCCTCCAGTTGCAATTACCCTTACGCAAATTGTGGCTTTACCAGTAACTAATGATCTTTCAGGATTTACAGGAACGAACCTTACAAGTGTATTTCCTGACTGGACTGAAGCTGCAGGTGCTGTACCAACAGGAGCAACTTCATTATGGATCTCTCAAACAAATATGGGTGGGCTAGGAAATACTTCTGCAAGAATTAACCTGTTTTCTACAGCAAAAAATGAATGGATAGTTGGTCCAAAATTTAATGCAACAACAGCAACCAAATTAAGGTTTTCGGCCGCAGTCACCGTTAAAAACTCTACCACGGCATCAGCAGTTATGGGGTCTGATGATGAAGTTAAGGTAATGCTTTCAACTGATTGCGGTCTATCTTGGTTCCCTGTATTTACGATGAACAGCTCATCAAATTTTTCTTCTCTTTTAACATCTCAGGTTGTACCACTAGATATGTATGCAGGACAGCGGATAATTGTTGCATTTTATGCTACGGATGGTTCAATTGATAATACTGAGGATTTTGATTTTCATATCGACAATGTTAATATTTCAAACAATATCGGAGGTTATGACCTTGGTGTGACCTCTTTACTTAACCCAGTTACAACAGGATGTTACAGTACGAATGATTCAATTAAAGTTACAGTAAAAAATTTCGGACCTGAAGCAATTATTTTTTCTGCTACAAATGCCACAATTACTGCAAATGTAACCGGACCAATAAATCAAACCTTCTCTACTGTTATCAATACAGGAAGTTTAGCGCCTTGGTCTGATACCACTGTAATTGTGACTAACGCTCTTAACCTTTCAACACCCGGAACATATACGATCAATGCATTCTCGGCCATTGCACCGGATTATGATTCAACAAACAATGCAATGGCTCCGGAGTTACGTACAAATACAATTCCTATGAACCTGCCTGATCACAATGATTTTACAGGTTTTACGGGAGCTAATCTTATGACTGTTTTTCCAAACTGGATTGAGGCTGCAGGTGCAACACCAACTGGAACTACATCAACCTGGCTTTCACAAACCGGATTAAATTCTCCGGGTAATATTACTGCACGTATAAATTTATATACCACAACAAAAAATGAATGGCTCATCACCAAAAAATTCCGGCCGACTTCTACAACTAAATTAAAGTTTTCGGCTGCTGTAACAAATTATAATTCTATAACTGTGAGCGATCTGATGGGAACTGACGATGCTGTATCTGTGATGGTATCTACTAATTGTGGGGTATCATGGTTTCCAGTGTTCGCGATGAATAAAAACAATAACCTTACTGCAACCTTACAACCATTCACTGTTAACTTAAGTTCATTTGCCGGTGTTGATATTTTGATAGCATTCAAAGCTACTGACGGACCAACAGATGACTCTGAAGATTATGATTTTCATCTTGATGATATTGAGATCAGAGATTTTTTTCCAATTGATATCGGTGCAAAAAAAATGATCAGTCCTGCTGCCAATGGTTGTTCCGGTATAAATGAAACTGTTACCATAGGAGTAAAAAATTATGGGACCAACACACTTAATTTTAGTCTTACCCCAATGACCTTAAATGTTAGCATTTCAGGTGCGAGCACGCAAAGTTTTAGTACCGTTATTTCTTCTGGTATTCTATTGCCTGATTCTATTTTTAATGCTGTATCAACCGTAATAGCAAATTTTTCTGCTGTTGGAACACATATAATAAATGCAACTGCAACTTTATCAGGAGATGGAAATAATGGAAATAATTCTTTTGCCATTCCTGCTTCTTTCGTTGTAACAACCGTTTCAAACTTCCCATATACAGAGAGTTTTGAAACAACAGTTACAGGATGGTCCATACAACAAATTTCAGGAACAGGTTTATGGACCTATATAAATGGAACTGGAAGCAACCCTGTATTGTCAGCAAATTCAGGAACTAAAATGGCCTTTTTTAATTCTTATGCTAATGGTTTTAGCAGTGCTGTTTCAAGATTGTCAAGCACCTGTTTATACTTTACAAATTTAAATTCTCCAAAGCTTGAGTTTTATTTATCTCAGGATAACGCACACCAATATAACAAAGACAGTTTATTGGTGGTTGTATCAACTGATGGCGGTTCAACGTGGAGCTCAAGTATATTAGCGATTTCAAGACACAATCAAGCGTATGCTACACCGGGTTGGAAAAAATTCTCAGTTTGTCTTGATCAGTACGCGGGCATGTCGGGTATTAAAATCGGATTTGTTGCAAAAAGCGCATTTGGTTCTAATATGTATATTGATGATGTAAACATTTCGGAAACAACTCAACCTGTGGCTGGATTCATCAGCTCTTCAGCCAATCTACTTTGTGGAGGGATGAATACATTCCTTAATTTGTATTCGTATTCAGGTAGTATTCAGTGGCAACAATCTCAGGATGATATTTCATATACAAATATTACCGGAGCAAATTTAGATACACTTACTTCTCCTGACCTATGGAGTACTTCATTTTTTAGAGTGATCACAAGCTTTAATAATGTATGTATTGTTACAGATAGTTCTACTTCTATCCAGGTAGATGTTTTACCAGCACCACAAATAGATCTTGGAGCGGATTCAATTATTTGTGCAAGCTCTTATGTATTAAATGCAGGAGCGCAGGATCCTGGAACTACTTTCGAATGGAGTAACGGTAGTACGAATCAAACGCTTACAGCAACAACTTCAGGACAATATTATGTTGTTGGAACTTCGAGCTTTTTCTGTCAAACAGCGGATACTATTAATATTATATTAAAAACTCCGGTTATTGTAAATGCCGGTATTGACCAAACTATTTGTGCGGGTAGCAATGCGCTTTTATCAGCTTCAGGCAGCGGAACCTCTTATTTGTGGAGCACAGGAGCAACTTCTTCTGCAATAAGTGTAACACCTTCTTTAACTGCTTCGTATTTAGTAACTGCTTCAGGTAGTAATGGATGTGTTGCTAAAGATTCTGTTAAAGTAACTGTTAATTCTTCTTCATTTGTAAATCTTGGTCCGGATATTTCACAATGCGCAAGCACTGTTACTGTTAATGCAGGCAGCAGTTCAAATACCTATTTATGGAGCACTGGAGCTACCACTTCGTCTATAAATATTACTAACAGTGGAGTGTATTTTGTAAAAGCCACCATCATTGGCGGATGCAGTGCATACGATACAATTGCTGTTACACTTAATCCTGCTATTACTGTTAACCTTGGCCAGAATATCACACAGTGTGGCGGAAGCGTTTCTTTAAATGCAAGCAATACGGGTTCCACTTATATGTGGAACACAGGCTCCACAAATCAAAACTTTACAACATTTTCAGGCGGTACATATTATGTAACAGTTACAAGTTTTGCAGGATGTTCAGTTTCCGATACCATATTGGTTACTATCAAACCATTGCCTGTTGTGAATCTTGGACCAGATGTTTTTGCTTGTAGCCCAAATATCACATTAAGTACATCATCAAATGGAAGCTATTTATGGAGTACTGGAGCGAGCACACAAAATATTTTAGTTAACAATGCCGGTACGTATTCATTAACAGTGAATTTAAATGGTTGTATTTCAAAAGATACTGTCATTGTTGCTCTTTCCAACGCTCCAACTGTAAATTTAGGACTTGACTTTTCATCATGCTCCAGTTCGGTTTTATTAAATGCAGGAAATCAAGGTTCTACTTATTTATGGAATACCGGTGTAACCGCTCAAACAATTGAAGCTACAACAAGTGGTAACTATTCAGTTGAAGTAACATCACCGGGTGGCTGCGTTGGAACAGATGTGATAGCTGTAACTATTCATCCCTCAGTTTCCGCAAATGCAGGAGCGGATATTACCGTATGCCCGGGTTCTACTATTCAATTATCGGCATCAGGTGGATTAAGCTATCTGTGGAATAATAGCACTACAGGTCAAAGCATAAGTATCCAACCTACCTCCAGTGCAACATATACTGTGAGTGTTTCTGATGCTAATGGATGTACCGGTACAGATGAAGTAAATATAATTGTTGGCACAGCACCAACAGCTGATTTTACTGCAAATGTTAATGGAGGAACAATAACAATTTCTAATAACTCGATCAATTCTTCGGCTTATGTATGGGATTTTGGAGATGGTGCTGCGCTTAATGTTTCAACTGCACCAACTCATACTTATTTAGTAACAGGATCGTACACGATAAAACTTGTTGCCGTTAACGGATGCGGCATGGATACAGCCTTTCAAACGTTAAATTTTACGGTAGGAATCGAAGAAGAAGAATTTGCAAACGCAGTAACTGTTTATCCGGTGCCTTCTGCTGGAATTATAACAGTGGATATCAAAGGGACTTATGCTGAAAATGTATCCATTAAAATTATTTCTCCGGACGGTAGAATAGTAGGAGAGAGGGTAATGGATAACTATTCTTCAGATCAGGCAACATTTGATCTTACCAACTTACCATCAGGTTATTATTTTGTTCAGGTAGCAAATGATAAAATGGTTATTAATAAAAAGATAATACTTCAAAAATGAAAAATCTAAACAAAGCCTTAATTAAATGTGCAGTAATTATTGTATTAATTGGATTTTCATTTGTGAGATCCAGTGCACAGGGTACGCTTCTTAATGAAACTAGCCTTGAAAGAACGATGTATGAAAATAATCAGAATGGCTTGAATCCTTTTGAAAATATTTTGGAACAGCATTTTTTTATGCTTGATAATATGATCTCTGCAAGAGATATGGAAAAGCTTATTCAGAGAATTAAAAAAGAAGGAAAGGTAGTATCAGTTTTAAACGAAGAAGACAAAATAATTGTTTTGATCAATAAAACTGAGATGAAAGATGCTTCATATAGAATAACATCTTTTTGTGACTCGTTAAAAATTTCAGTGATAAGCAGTTATGTACTTTATTATTTAAAAAAATAATTAATCATATCGGGAGGTAATAAAATGAAAAGAATTTTATCCATATTATTTTTGATTGTTTTCTTTATCGTTAAGAATTCAAGTGAATCAGTTGCTCAATGCAGTTCAATTCCTGCAGCAGATATTTGTGCCAATGCACCGGATATTTGTGATCTAACCGGCTACTGTGGTTCAACTTCGGGAAATTATACTTCTGATATTCCAACAGGTATTACTTGTACTTATTCAATTGAAAATAATTCATATATAAAGTTCACAGCCATATCCAGTACTGTTAGCATGACGGTAACTGTTCCATCATGTAGCAGTTCTCTTTCCGGGGTTCAAATAGTTATTCTTCAAACTTCTAATTGCACCAATTTTACTACTATTTCAAATTGTGGATCAGTTGCTCTAGGAGCTACACAAGTGATAACAGCAACAGGCTTAACCCCCGGACAGGTTTATTATATAATGATAGACGGTAATGCAGGTGCTATCTGTGATTACACAATATCTGCTGCAACCGGTGTTGGAACCTGTTGCCCTGTTCAGGCAAATGCAGGAGCTGATGTTGAAATATGTAAGGGGGATAATACAACATTGACTGCAACCGGTGGTAACTCCTATTTATGGACACCCGGTAATTTTACCACACCATCAATCAGTGTAAGTCCTTCTTCAACATTGCGTTATACTGTAGCAGTATCTAATGATACTTGTACCGTTAAAGATAGTGTACTTGTTACTGTTAATTCACTTCCATCAGTTGATGCAGGTATTGCTAATCAAATTTGCAACGGTGACTCTCTTACATTGCACCCTGTGGTTAGTTCAAATTTAACGTTGAATTCTCCTTTAACATTTAGTAATCTGATCCGTTATTCAATAGCGAATCTTGACACTGCTTTTTCACCATTACAAATATCCGGAATAAATGGAACTATAAATTCAAATTCTATTGCATCCGTTTGTTTTGAGATCACTCATGCAAATGATGCTGATCTTGATGTTTTTCTATACTGCCCTGATGGAACAATATTAGAGCTTAGTACAGATAACGGTGGCACAGGCGATAATTATTTAAATACCTGTTTTACTTCTTCTGCCTCACAGCAGGTCATAAGTTCAATAGCACCTTTTACAGGTAATTACATTCCTGAAGGTGCCGGTGGTTTGGCATCTTTTGCAGGTTGTTCTGCCAATGGCACCTGGAAACTTGCTGTCTATGATGACCTTACAGGTGCAAATATTGGTTCAATTGAAAACTGGAGTTTAACAATTAATAATCCTTTGGTTGATACTACTGTTACTTATGCCTGGAGTCCAACTATCGGAATAACAGGAGTAACTTTAAAGAACCCAATAGTTTACCCATCTACCCCGACTGTTTACTCTCTTATTGCAACAAATGCAAAAGGTTGCAGCAGCGCGGATCTTGTAAATGTAACCGTTAATCCATTGCCCTTAGTAAATGCGGGAACGGATACAACAATATGCAGTGGTACTTCATTTTACCTTAATGGATCAGGTGCAAGTACTTATTCATGGCAACCTTCTGGTAGCTTGAATGATGCAACTCTTCAACATCCGCTTGCAGCACCTGCTGCTACTACAACGTATACTTTAACAGGGACAAGTAATAATGGCTGTTCTGTTATAGATTCCGTAACTATCACTGTTAATAATACTCCTGACGTTAACACAGGAATGGATGCAGGTATTTGCAACGGAGATTCAGTGCAATTAATTGCTACAGGCGGAACAGTATATACTTGGAGTCCTGCCACCGGACTGAGTAATTCTTCAATTCCCAATCCAAATGCATCTCCAACGGAAAGCACTACTTACATAGTAATGAGTAATAATTTGGGTTGTATTGGTTCTGATACTGTAATTGTAACAGTGGGTATTATAAATGCAAATGCCGGAAACGACACAACAATATGTAAAGGCGAAGGTATCCAGATGAATGCTTCAGGTGGTACATCATACAGCTGGTTACCTATAACAGGATTATCTTCTTCTACAATTTCGAATCCGTTAGCTTCTCCAATTGTAACTACAACCTATACGGTTACTATCTCATCAGGACAATGTTTGGATGATGAAACGATAACTGTTTTTGTTGATCAACCCTCGATGATACAAGTAAGTAATGATACCACCCTTTGTTTGGGCGGTAGCGTAAACTTAATTGCTAGTGGTGGTATATCTTACAGTTGGGCACCTACAGAAGGTTTAAGCAATTCTTTAATTGCTAACCCCGTTGCTTCTCCAAATTACACCAATGCTTACACGGTATCGGCTATCGATGTTAATGGTTGTACCTCAACTGAAACAGTGATAATTGATATTGATCCTTTACCAAATGTTAATGCCGGTAATGATGTTGTAATTTGCCAGGGAGCCAGTATAACTTTAAATGTTACCGGTGGAAATTCTTTTGCCTGGAGTCCGGCATCAAGCTTATCATCCGCGGTAATATCTTCTCCTGTGGCATCTCCTGCTTCAACCACTGATTACATTGTTACAGCAACATCTGTTGGTGGTTGTACTGATAAAGATACGGTGAAAGTAACGGTGAACAGTTCCACATTAGCAGTTACAAATACTTCATCCGATGTTATTTGTTTTGGAGGAAATACCGGTAGTGCAAGTGTTTTAGCATCCGGTGGAACCGGTGTTTATAATTATTATTGGTTTCCGGGAGCGTATTCTGTTTCGGATGTTAATAATTTATCGGCTGGTACTTATACGGTAACTATTACTGATCCGAATACTTCATGCGTAAAAACTTCTATAATTACAATAGGTCAACCAGCTGATTTAATTGCTGCTTTCAGTCCTTCGGTTACAGTTGCTGAAGCTCCGGTAACTATTTATTTTACCAATAACTCAATTGGAGCAATTGCTTACAACTGGTCTTTTGGAGATGCTGATGTTTCTAATTTAACAGATCCGTCACATGTTTTTACAAATTCAGGAACGTATGCTATTCAGTTGATAGCGTCTACTTCATTGTGCCACGACACGACCCAAGTAACTGTTTTTATTGAAGATCAGGCTCAATACACATTACCAAATGTTTTTACTCCCAATGGCGATTTGAAAAATGACATTTTCACTATCAATGGATCGGGAATGGAAAGTTTTAATGGTAAGATGTTTAACAGATGGGGAACAAAATTATATGAATGGAATGATCCAAAAGGCGGATGGAATGGTGAGAACCAACCTGCCGGAGTTTATTATTATACAATAGAATTTAATTCAAATTCAGGTGCATTAAAATCGATAACCGGTTTTGTAAATCTTTTAAGATAAGCAACATGTATAAAATAATTAAAATATCATTTTTATTGATCCTGGTAACATTGACCTTTTCAAATAAGGTCCATGCTTGCCATGGGGTGAATCTGGTAAACCTTAATGGAGTAGTATCCGGTGGTAATTTGATCATCAGCGCTGAATCCGATTCAGAAACATGTGGTTGTGATCCATATAGGTTTGAAGTAGAATTAACCTGTATAAACAAAGCATTTACAGGTATTGGTAATTATTTTTCAGCTTCAATGGTAAAAACAGGTTGTACTCAGGAACCGTATTCTGCAATTATAATTCCTATAGGTTCTTTGTGTCCAGGAACAACCTATCAATGGAAGGCTCATGAATACATTTTAGGTATTACTAATACTCCAAGTGGACCATGGTCAGCAGCATTTACGTTTACAACTCCGGGGGTATTAACTCCTATTTCTTTATCAGTTTCCGCAAGTCCAAGCAACTTATGTATTCCAAATTCATCCATACTTACAGCAGTAGCTACCGGTGGTTGTGGAAGCGGAAATACCTATTCATGGGATAATGGTATAGGAACTGAAAGCACTTTAACAGTAACACCAACAATAACTACCACCTACAATGTAACTGCAACGGATGCTTGTTCTGGTTTTTCCCAAACGGTTCCAATTACAGTTAATGTTGGACAAGCACCTGTAGGAGGTACAGCTTCAGCAACACCATTACCTCTTTGTTCAGGAGGCAGTACCACAGTAACATTAACTTCCTATAATGGGTATATTCAATGGCAAACAGCTCCTGGCCCAATTGGTCCTTGGACGAATGTTGTCGGAGCTACAAGTGCTACTTTACCATTAGGGCCCCTTACTGTCACCAAATTTGTAAGAGCTGTAGTTACCGGCACGTGTGGTGGTTCTGTTTTTTCAAACACATTAGTAATTCAAGTTAAGCCAATACCTACTATCACTATTGCAAACGATACAATTTGTAATGGACAAATAGCCACACTTACTGCAATTCCCAGTATTGCAGGAGGATCGTTTTTATGGAACAATTCATCGACCACCGGCAGCATCACAGTTAATCCGGCTGTTACAACCTCTTATTCCGCTACTTATACTCTTAATGGATGTACAAGCCCTGTTGCAAATGCCAACTTAACTGTAAATGCTGTTCCTACTGTAACATCAAATGATTCAACAATATGTTTAGGTCAGTCCGCTACGCTTAATGCGATCACAAATATAGCAGGAGGCACTTATTTATGGCAACCGGGAAATGGAACAACAGCTTCAATAACAGTTACACCATCAGCTACCACCACTTATACAGTTACTTATACAACCAATGGCTGTACAAGCGCACCGGCATTATCAACTGTAACTGTCAATTTTTCACCCGGTGTTTCTGCAGGTTCAAATATTGCCATCTGTAAAGGTTCTTCTGCTGTGTTAACCGCTTCCGGTGCTATCACTTATCAATGGTCAACGGGCTCAACAAATGCATCAATAAATGTTTCACCATCTGTAACTACCTCTTATATTTTAAGTGGATTTTCAAATTCTTGTCCCGGAATGGATACTGTAACTGTTATCGTTTCTCAACCTTTATCTGTTATAGCTACATCTGCAAATTTAGTATGCAATAATGTTTGCACGGGAGAAATTTCTGTAAATGCAATTGGTGGTATTGGCTTGTTCAATTATTTATGGAATCCATCGGTATCCACTTCTTCATCAGGTAATGATCTTTGCGCTGGAACTTATAAAATAATTGTTGAAGATTCTGTAGGTTGTTCTGATTCTGTTTCTGTAAATATAACGGAACCATCAGCACTCACTTATTCTATGTCGGTTTCTCCGGCAAGCTGCAATGGAACATGTGATGGAACGGCCCAGGTTGTTGTAGGTGGTGGAACATCCCCTTATTCTTATTTGTGGCAAAATGGCGATACAAATCCATTGGCTGATAATTTATGTGATGGAATTCAAACACTTGAAGTAACAGATGCAAATAATTGCGCACTTCTATTAGATACTGTTATTTATGAACCTTCAGCGATCACCGCAATAATTTCACCTTCTAATTCTACAATTTGTATTGGATCTTCAGTAACGATGCAAGCCACTGGAACAGGAGGGACTGGAATTTATTCGTATCTCTGGTCGGTTGGTAACACTACCGCATCCATTACTGTTTCACCAATTATCACTTCGCAATATTCAGTAATAGTATCAGATAATAACGGCTGTTCTTCTTTAGCGGTTAATTCAAATATACAGGTTAAAGATTCTATTCATGTTTTTGTGAATTACCAAACAGTTATTTGTGCAGGAGTAGCAACTACTTTGGATGCATCGGCTAATGGGGGAGATGGAATGTATAATTTTATCTGGCAACCCGGTAACATAAACGCTGCAAGCATAACTGTTACACCAAGTCAAACTACAACGTATACTGTTGATGTTACAGATGGATGCAGCACTCCGGCAGTAACTAAATTAATTACTGTTAATGTATCTCCTGCTCCTGTAGCAAATTTTATAAGTGACACCACATTTGTATGTGCAGGTGGGTGTGTATTATTTACAAATGCTTCAACAACTCAACCCGGTTCAACAAATAATTATCAATGGACTTTTGAAGATGGATCAACTAATTTTGGAACAGAAACTCAAAAATGTTTTTATATACCCGGGACTTTCGATGTAAGTTTAACGGTAACGTCAGGTAATGGATGTAGTGATGATATTTTACTTCAGGATTATATAACAGTTGGTTCGCTTCCTGTTGCTGATTTTACCTACGATCCGGAAAACCCAACCGATTTAAATCCACTTGTGAATTTTCATGATAATTCTACTTTTTCCAATCAATGGTCCTGGAATTTTGGTGATGATTCCTTAGTATCTAATGAGCAAAATCCTTCACTTGTTTTTGGAGCAACTGGTGTCTATTGTATAACTCTTCAAGTTGTAAGTGAACTTGGATGTGTTGACAGTACTATCAAATGTGTTACGGTTGAGCCTGAAAGAACACTTTTTATTCCAAATTCATTTACTCCTAACAGTGATGATCTGAACAACGTTTTTCGGGTTTCTGGCGCTGGTTGGGATATCGATTTTTATGAAATGAGAATTTTTAACCGTTGGGGAAATCAGATTTTTACTACCAATGATATTCAGGTAGGCTGGGACGGTAAAGGTAGCGCTCAGGATGATGCTTTAGCTACTTATGTATATCACATAAAAATTAGGGACAAACAGAAACGTGAACGTACCTGGAAAGGTCATATAAATATAATAAGATAAAAATTTTACATAAATAATTAACATTAAATTTTAAACAATTGAATATCCATAAATTAAATATAAAAACCATGAAAACTATTTACCATTGTCTGAAAGCTAAATTCAGAACCACTATGTTGATGGTGATTTTAACAACGAATATATTTATTGTTAAATCTCAGAACATTACAAATTACAGCTTTTCCGCAACTGCCGGAACATTCACTCCTTTGGTAGGTGGTACTATTGTTCCACTTTCCGGAGGATCGCTTGACGATGGTTATTACAATAACCTTCCTATTGGATTTACCTTCACCTACATGGGAGTTCCGTCTACAACCTTTTCAGCCAGCACAAATGGATGGATAACTTTGGGGCAGAATATAACAGCTTCCGGTAATGCGAATCTTTTAACAACAGGAGGTAGCCCACGACCGGTTATTGCCCCTCTATGGGATGACATTGATATGGTGGTAGGTACTCTTTCTTACCAAGCATCCGGATTAGCCGGCAATAGAATTCTTACCGTTGAATGGTTAAATGAAGCATGGAATTTTTCTGCAACCTCGGGTGTTATTTCTTTCCAGGCTAAATTGTATGAAAGTACCGGAGTCGTTGAATTTATTTATCGCCAGGAAGCAGCAGCAGTTCTTACCGGGTCCGCATCAATTGGTATCACTGGTTTAGCAACAGGATCTGGTAATTTTCTTTCTCTAAATAATACAAGTCCCACTCCAACTGTTAGTTCAACAGCAGCCACAACCACTATAAACACAAAGCCCGCAAATGGACAAACCTATACTTTTACTCCTGCTGCCGCACCTTTAGCGCCTATCAGTTTCACAGCATCGCCTGTTGGAATTACATCAATAACAGTTTCGTGGCTTGATAATTCATTAACTGAAAGTGGTTTTTACGTGTACCGCTCTCTTGATAATGTCAATTTTACTTTGATTGGTACTATTCCCAGTACAACTTCAACTACAACAGGAACTTCTTATTCATTAAATCAAACAGGCTTAACAGCCAATACACAATATTATTATAATATTGTATCTTTTAATGAAGCTTGGCTTTCATCCACTCTCAATGGGAATGCCACTACTTTACCAGCAACTTATTGTGGTCCTAAAACGGTTGGTCCAACAGGAAATTATGCATCATTAACCGCTGCATTTGCTGATATTGCTTTAAATGGTCTTCAATGTTCCAGTATTATTGAATTACAAGCAGCATACGTAAGTACTGTTGAATCATTTCCTATAACAATTCCTTACTTCGGAAATAGCACTAGCACTACTTTAACAGTTCGACCGGAAGTTGGCGCAACTAATTTATCTATTACAAGTGATTCTTTACAAACTTTAAATTTAAATGGTTCAATTGCATTAATTTTTGATGGTCGTGCCGGAGGAGTTGGCGCTTCTGTTTTAACTATTGGAAACACAAGAGTTACAGGCGCTGCTATTTCATTTATAAATGGAGCTTCTCATAATAATTTTCATGATCTGTTAATTAAAGGTGTTAATACTTCAATAACAGGAGGAGTTATAACTTTCCTTACTTCAACAAGTACAGTTGGAAATAACTACAATACTTTCCAAAATAATAATATAAGTGATGGAGCAACTACTCCAACAAACTTAATTTATTCGGCAGGATCGGTGTTAGCCCCTAATACTGGAAATTCTATTTTGAATAATAATTTATTTAACTTTTTCAACCCGGCATTAACAACTGCAGCTGTATCAGTAGCGGCAAATAATAGTGCCTGGACCATTTCAAATAATAAAGTTTATCAGGAAGTTGCAAGAACTTACACTACCGGTACCATACACTACGGAATCCGGGTTGTTTCTTCTACCGGGACCAATTTTACAATTAACAATAATAGTATAGGGTATTCATCAATGTCGGCTACCGGTGTTTATATTATGGATGGTACTGTTACAAGCCGTTTTTCTGCGATTTCCTTAACAGCTGACGAAGCAAGTCCAAGCAATATTCAAGGTAATATCATAAATAGTATTTCTTTAAAAACGGCTAATACCACATCTACCACTACTGGTGTTTTTTCTGGAATTGCTGTGTTGGGAGGTTCTGTTAATATTGGTACTACTTCTCCAAATTTGATCGGTTCAACTATTGCAAATGATGTTATCGCTATTACTTCAACAGCATCAGCTGGTTCCCTGGTTGGGATCTACACCACTTCCACAGGAACGATGAATATTTTAAATAACAAAATAGGTGGCTTTTCTGCTTCTGGAATAGCCACCATAGGTAATACGATAAGAGGAATTAATACAGTAGGCTCAGGAACCTATACCATTTCCGGTAATGAAATAGGTAGTTTAACGTTGGCTGATAATATGCGTGCAGGTATAATGGGTACTACCACTGCTTCAACTGATGTTACAGGAATTGAAAATACTGGTTCCGGGACATCCTTAATTTCAGGGAACAAGATCAATAATTTATCATCCTTTGGTACAGGCACAGCTGGTCAGATAAGAGGAATTTCAAGTACTTCCGGGGTTTCCACGATCTCCAATAATGAGATAAGTTTTTTAACAACAGCTGCCGGTGTAACTGGAACTACAACAACTGCAAGTGTGATCGGAATTTCAAAAACCGGTACAGCTGCAAATCAGTCTGTTTCCGGTAATACCATTTCAAATTTATTAAATACATCAGTTACCGCGGCAATCACGATAAACGGGATCTACTATACTGGCGCACCCAGCGGAACAAACCTTATTACAAATAATACTATCAAAAATTTAAGCGCTGTTACAACCGGTCTTGGTTTATTAAACGGTATTTACGTGGGTGGTGGGGTTTCCACATTTGCAAACAATATGATTGCAATCGGATTAGATGCTACGGGAGCAAGTGTTACTTTAGGGAATTTATCATTAAGCGGAATTCGTTTAGCAACAATTGTTAAAAATAATTTTTATTTCAATTCTGTTCATATTACTGGATCCAATGTAACTACCGGTACAGCTTCCTCACAAGGTTTTATACGTACCCTTGTTGATTCCGTTGAGATAAAAAATAATATTTTCGTTAATACCCGTTCAAATTCAACAGGATCGGGTAAGCATTATGCAATTAATCTTAACCTTACAACAACTGTAATAGCAGGGAATAATGATTATTATTTTCCAAATGGAATGATGGGAGTGGTTGCAAGCACAGATTATCCTTTATTAGGAAATTGGAAAATAGGCACAGGTCTGGATGCAAGTTCAATTAAGGTTGATCCTATGTTTATTTCTTCAACGGATCTGCATATAAATAATAGCACTGCTTCTTCACTTGAATCAGGCGGAGTTGTGATAGCTGGCGTAAGTACTGATTTTGATACTGATTCAAGACCGGGACCTGCAGGCTCTATTAATGGTGGTGGTACTAAACCTGATATAGGTGCAGATGAATTTGATGGTATTCCAATTAACCTTGATATGGGAGCAACAGTTTTAGTTAGCCCTTTAACAATTGGTTGTTATGGTAATAACCAAACAATAAGAGTGAGGATCAAAAATTATGCAGGTGCTGCAATGGACTTCAGTTCAAATCCTATTACAGTAAATGTAGAGGTTACAGGTCCAAATGCAATAGTATTTACACCTGTGGATATTTACAGTGGAACACTTGCTTCGGGTGCAACATTGGATACGACTATAAGTACAACATATAATATGACTCTTGCCGGGCAATATATATTTAAAGCAAGTACAGTACTTGCAGGTGATGCAAATAGCGGGAATGATTCAATGGCAGTAGTTACGGAAACGGTTTCTGGTGGAACAGTAACAGCGGCTGGAGGATCTATTTGCGGAGGATCTTTCACAACCTTAACTGCAACAGGATATACAACAGGTGGAACTATTCAATGGCAGAATTCACAGAATGGTGTAAACTGGTTAGATATTGTTGGCGAAATAAGTCCTGCCTATATATATACAGCTCCTACTGCTTTTGCAGATACGGTGTATTTCCGTGTTGTAAGTTGCGGTTTGAACAATTCTGTAATTGATACTGTAATATCTGAATATGTTGTACCTCCAACAGTTACACCTTCTGCACATTGCGGACCAGGTACTGTAACGCTGAACGCATCTGGTAATGGAACTCTACACTGGTATGGAGCTTCCACAGGTGGATCATTATTGGGAATGGGGGCTTCATTTACTACTCCTGTTATCAACAGTACAACGGATTATTATGCAGCAGTTTCTTCCGCTGGGGTTAACGCAAATACAGCCAAAACAACTGCTAATATAACTTCAACTTCAGGGTCAGGAAAAACAAACGTGGGTCTTGTATTTGACGCATTGGTTCCTTTCACATTAACATCAGTAGTAATATATCCTGTCAGTTCTACAAGTGCTTCAGGTACTGTTACAATTGATGTAGTGAATAGCGCAGGTGTTGTATTAAATACTGCAACTTTTAATGTTACCGGAAGCCCAGTAGCATCTAAAATTCCAACAACACTTAATTTGAACTTTAGCATTGCACCCGGTACAAATCTTAAAATAAGACCGGGAAGTTTTACAGGAATTACAGGATTATTGTTCGAACCTTCAGCATCAGCTCCAGCCGGTAATTATGGCTTTCCTTATACTGTTCCGGGAGTGTTGAATATTTTAACCAGCACATTAACAGCTCCTCCAACCAATACTGCCCGTAATGATCTATACTATTATTTTTACGATTGGGTAATTACTTCCGGTTGTGAAAGTGCAAGAACACAAGTTACAGCAACCATAACTCCTCCTCCTGCAATGAGCATTTCTACAAGCGATGCAATACTTTGTTATGGCGACAGCACAACCATTGTAATGAGCAGTGGAAATCCATATACATATACCTGGTCACCGGCTGGTTCTTTAAATACTACAACAGGTTCTTCGGTAGTTGCAAAACCAACGGTAACAACTAAATATTATGTAAATGCAGTTGATGGATCATCTTGTACAAATAATGATTCAATTATTATAACTGTGAATCAGCTGCCTACAGCACTTCCACCGGTAGCTTCACCTTCTGCAATATGTTCAGGAGAATCTTCACAACTTTCTATTTCTGAATTTGTTCCTCAGGCATATTGTGTACCCAAAATGTCAACAATACAGGCTAACGGAGATTACCTGAAGAGTTTCACATTCGGAAATATCTCAAACCTTAATTCGGGAGATGCAGCAACGGATTATACTTATTATAATTCACTTACAGCAAATGTTGTAGCCGCAGTACCAAATAGTTTAACCTTGGAATCAGGTGGAACAACAAGTTCTTATGCTGAACAGTTCCGTATTTGGATCGATTACAACCAGAATGGAATATTCGAAACCACCGAAAGTGTATTTAATACTACTACTTCTTCAATGAGTCCAAACGTTGTTTTAGGTTCTGTTACAGTTCCTGTTACGGCTTACAATGGAATAACAAGAATGCGTGTAATGGCTAAGTATTCTTCAACACCTCTTGTTACAGAATCCTGTTTGGGTACAAGTACTTATGGAGAGTATGAAGATTATAATATGCAAATAACCGGTGCAACTAATAATCCTACAACCGGATATCTATATAGCTGGACATCTGATGCAACGTTAAGCGACATTACAATTAGTAATCCTATTGCTACACCAACGGTTACAACTACTTATTATGTGAACATATCTAACTCAACAACAGGTTGCGCAATTAATGATTCAATTAAAGTAACAGTTAATTCAAACCCAATAGTAAACTTAGGAGTGGATACTGCAATTTGTTCCAATTTGAGTTTGACATTAGATGCAGGTTTAAATTACACAACTTATGCATGGTCAACAACAGCTGCTACACAAACTGTTACTATTAATACAGCAGCAACATATAGTGTTACAGTTACTGATGCCAATGGTTGTAATGGATCTGATGCTATTAATGTAACTGTAAATGCAGCGCCAGTAATTTCATTAGGTGTTGATTCTACAATTTGTAACGGGCAATCAGTAACACTTACTCCGGGAATCGGTTTTACAGCTTATAACTGGTCAACGGGAGCAAGTACTTCAGTGATCTCTGCAACAATTGCCAATGATTATTCTGTAATTGTAACTGATGGAAACCAGTGTAAAGGGTACGATACAGTTGCAATAACTGTTAATGCTTTACCTGTGGTTACTTTAGGAGCAGATATTGACTTTTGTCAGAATGATTCCAGAGTTCTTGATGCTGGCGCAGGTTTTGTATCATACAGTTGGTCAAATAATACCTCTTTACAAACAACCACTGTTTCAACTGGCGGAACTTATTCTGTAACGGTTACTGATAATAATGGTTGCAGTAATTCAGATGCAATAACAGTTGTTGTTAATGCATTACCTGTTGTTGATCTTGGTGTTGATCAAACATTTTGTTTGTATGATTCATACACTCTTGATGCCGGAAATGGCTTTGATACTTATGCATGGTCAGATAATTCAACATTACAAACGTTGGTGGTAAGCACTGCAGGAACTTATTCAGTAACTGTTACTGATAATAATAGCTGCAGTAATTCAGATTCGATAGTTATTATTGTTAATGCACTGCCTGTTTTTGATCTTGGCCCTAACGTATCTTTCTGTTTGAATGATTCCGCCATTCTTGACGCAGGTGCTGGGTTTTACGCATATACCTGGTCAGATAATTCAACTCTTCAAACATTAACGGTAAGTACCGCAGGAACATATACTGTAACAGTAAAAGATAACAATGGTTGTAATAATTTCGATGCAATATCGGTTGTTGTGAACTCATTGCCTGTTATCAGTCTTGGTCCCGATACTGTAATTTGTAAAAACGAAGAATTTATAGTAGACGCGGGTTCAGGTTTCTCAAGTTATTTATGGGATAACAGTGCTACCACTCAATCAATTGTTGTGGATGGTGATGTGCTTGCTGCTGGTAATTATAGTTATTCAGTGATTGTTTCAGGAAGCAATGGTTGTGAAGCTACTGATACCGTTATGGTAAAAGTAGATTTTTGCGCAGGTATCAATGAAGAGAATGAAGTTGCCATGTTTAACCTTTATCCGAATCCTTCTCAAGGAGAGTTTACAATTTCAACTGCTTCATCTTCAAAAAATGATATCGTTCTAGAAATTGCAGATATTGAAGGACGTGTTATTTATAAAGAAAAAATAAACAAGTTTACTTCTAAAACTGTTAAACTAAATAATGCAGCTCCAGGAATTTATTTTGTAAAAATTCAGGATGCTGGAAATAGTAGAATTCAAAAATTAATTATTAATTAAAAAGAAAGGGCTCGAGATCAACCGGGCCTTTTTTTTTTATTATTAAAAGTATTCTTGATCGGCAATGTTATCCCAATTGGCTTTTCGCCAATTGGGATCTTGTCAATAATTATCAATACGATTAATAATAAACTAAACTTTATATAAGTAAAAAATATTGTAATGATCATAACGAAATTAAGGGTAAAAAAGCCTACACACAATTTTCTCGACAAGCTCGAAATGACTACACTCGCGGTTATTTCGAGCTTGTCGGGAATTGCGGCTGATTGTCATAACGATTTAACTTATATAAAATCTAACAATAAGACTCAGCTTTTATCATAAAAAATAGTTCAGATGTTTAGACATAAGAAAATATTATTTTTTCTTTCATTTTTGTTTCTGTCCTCAATTTCAAATTCTCAGAATTTGGTTGCATCGTTTATTGCGGATAAAACACATGGCTGTGCACCCTTTTTTGTAAATTTCACCAACACCAGTACTGGTTCTATTTCCAGCGTATGGCAATTCGGTGATGGTGCAAGTTCAAGCACTTCCAACCCCAATCATATATTTTATCCGAATAGCAATCCTTACCATATTATTCTGTACGCCACCGATGGTTTAGGCCATACAGATACAGCATCAGCATTTATTAATGTTAAAGCGTATGCTCCTTATTTTGATATACAACCTAATGCCTGTCCGGGTGAAGTTTTGAATTTTTCAATTCAGGGGAATTCCGATCCGGATAATAATGTACAATGGATTTTCGGAGATGGCCATTCTTCCAATAGTTTGAATACACAGTATCAATATGCTGATTCCGGGATTTATTTAGTTAAAATGATTGTAAATAATAGTAATTGCGGTACAGTTACCGATAGTAATTTTATTTCGATAACAAATTCTATAATTCCACCTGTTCATTTACATCCGGCTAATATGGATTATGTGATCTGTCAAGGAGATAATTTCCCATATTATTTTGATGAAACCGTTCAAATTTTATGGGATTTCGGAGATGGTACCACCAGTAATGATCCTTATCCAAATCATCATTACAATTCGTTGGGTACGTATCCAATTGTTGCCACAGTTACCAATGAATGTGGAAACTCAAACAGTCTCAATTTCATTCTGGATGTTACTAATTCAATGCTGCCATCTGCTAACTTTTTAATTAGTAAAAGTACAATTTGCCCTGATGAACCTTTTACATTGTCAGGATATTCGGGTAGTGAATTGTCGTATAAATGGTTGTTTGATGATAACACACAAGCGGTGGGTAAAATTGTGTCGCATAGTTTTACTCAAACAGGTTTTCATTATTTCCAAATGTTTGCCACAAACAACTGTGGAAATACGGATACTATGCAAGGCAGTGTGAATGTGGTTTCCTCTTTTAATTCAATTGGTTTTATGAGTATCTCGCCAAAAATAAGTTGTCCTAACACTGCAATTATCTTTAAGGCTCCTTCCGGATTTTTACACTACCAATGGACTTTTGGAGATGGCACTTATGCAATAGATCAAAATGATCAACATACCTATTCCAGCCCCGGAATTTATTTTGTGAAACTGATCTTAGTAAATTTTTGTTCTGATTCTTTATTTTTAGCAGATACTGTAAACATCACTAATTCAATACTTCCTATAGCTTCTTTTCATACCTCCCAGCAAACCTATTGCCCTGGCAGTAGCGTAAATTTTATTAGCAATGGAGCTATCGGAACAATTAAAAATTATTTATGGGATTTTGGTGATGGAACCACAGATACGCTGAGTAGGCCTATGCATGGGTATTCAGCACCCGGTATTTATCCCATAACATTAATTATAGAAAATAATTGCAGCAATAAGGATACTTTGGTTTCCTCGCTTGTTGTGGATACTTCTGCTATACCAAATGCTGATTTTGTTATTTCTCCCGGTTTACATTCTTGTGTAAACTCTATACTTTCATTTCAAAATTTAAGCTCTGATAATACTGTTTCCTGGGATTTTGGAGATGGGAACTCAACAACAACAGTAAACCCAACACATGTTTATTATGTTCCAGGGAACTATATAGTAAAACTAACAGTAACAAATAACTGTGGTAAACAATCAATAGCTGCAAAATTACTAAGAGTTTCTGCTCGTTACGACCCCGTTGCTACTATTGTATTACAGGATACCATTTTTTGTCATGATCAAATCATTTATTTTGAATCGGAACCTTCATCCGTTGCAGTAACCTATTTATGGTCTTTTGGTGATGGCACACAAAGTAACCTGCAAAATCCTGCAAAAACGTATACGAGTTCAGGCTCGTTTACAGTAATTCAAACCGTTTCAAATGAATGCGGAATAAACGTAGATTCAATAAAAATAAAAATAAATGACTCGCTTTCAAATTCTCCTCTTTTTCTAACCTGTCATGAACAAAGCGGAGAACTGATTTTAACATGGAATGCTATTCAAGGGGCAGTTAATTATGAAATGACATTTGATAATGGAAATTCATGGGTACTTACCGGATCAACAAACACTTTTATCCTTTCCGGATTAAACTTGGGTGACAGCATATCCACTAAAATAAGAGCAGTTGGGGCTTGTCAAAAAAGTGTACCCTCGGCCGAAAGCTCTTGTGTACTTACCATGCTCTCAGAAAAGTATAAAAACTCGTTTGCTTTATACCCCAACCCTTTTACCCAAAAGATACACATTGATCTTATTGAAAATATTTCGGGGGCTAAAATTAATTTAACTACCGTTTTAGGTGAAAGTGTTTATTCTGTTGAAGTTGGGACAGAACAGAAAAAAATTATTCTGGATCTAGATTTTTTACCTGCAGGAATATATTTGATCGAAATGACCAATTACAATTCATGTAATCCATCCATCTTAAAAAAAATTATTAAGCTTTAAAATAGCGACCAAAATGAGAAAAACAAAAATAATCTTACGAATTCTTTCATATTCCGATCTATATGTTGAAATAGAACTCATAAATTATTCATACGAGCAATTATACGATATTTTAAGAAGTTACATTTTTAAGGATTTGACAGAAAAAAAATACACAAAAAATAATACTTATTGATCTGAGCATTGGGACCCAAAAATCTAAAATTAGTAGGAGTGTTCGGGCACCGCTATTTTTTTAGCGATATCAGTGGGAGGTACGTATCCCAAATACATATTGGCATAAGCACGTGTGAATTCAGCACCATAGAACAAGATCATTGATGAGTAGGATACCCACAATAAAATTAATATAATTGAACCCGCTGCTCCATAGCCGGAACCCGGCTCAGCTTTGCTAAAATAAAAAGCAAGTCCCATTTGCCCCAGGGTAAATAGCAACCCGGTTAATACTGAACCAATAAACACATTTTGCCATGTAATTTTGGCGTCCGGTAAAATTTTGAAAATAAGTCCGAAAAGGGTGGATACTACAGCTAAGGAAATAAAAAAATTCAGAACATGAAATATGACCATCATAAACTCTGATGTCTCTGCACTCACCCAATTGCTAATTGAGCTTAGAACAGTGGAAATTACGAGCGACACTAAAAGTAAAAATGCTATTGATAAAATTAATCCGAATGAAAATAATCGTGTTTTTAAAAGCGGCCAAATTCCTTTTTGAGGTACTTCTTTAACCTCCCAAATAATATTTAATGTTTTTTGTAACTGAACAAAAACACCCGTTGAACCGATAAGCAAAACAGCAAATCCAATAATGGTTGCCCAAACCGAAGATTTTGCGGCACTTGCTTTTACCAACATAACACTGATCTGGTCAGCAGTTGACTGCCCCATGGTTTGTTTTACCTGATCTAAAACATGACTATTTACGGCATCCGCACCAAAAAAAAATCCTGCTGAAGTTATCACAAGAACAAGTAATGCAGGTAAACTGAAAATGGCATAATAGGCAATAACCGCGCTTTGCCTGAATGGGTCTTTTTGATACCATTCTTTAAAAGCACTTTTAAAGAGCTTGGGTAGATCTTTTATTTTAAAAGCTGAATGCATTTATTTTTTATCTTTTTTCTTTTTGTCTTTATTGTCAAATATTTTTTCGAAAAAACCTTTTTTCTCTTTTGTTTTTTCATTTACTGAATTGATATCGATTGTTTTATCAATAGAAGGGCTCAATGCTTTGATAAAAGCGTTTTTAAATAAGAACAAAACAGAGTTCCATATTCCAATATCTGTTTTGTTAACTACAAAATCACCTTCAAGAGGAATTTTTGTAGCTAATCGTTCTTTGTTTTGATTTTGCAGCGCTTCTGCAAAAAATGCCACCAAGGTCTCCCATCCAATTTGTGCTACATTACCTTCTTCTTTATTCCATTGCACAATATCCAGATCGGATAACAAAGGTTTAACATATCCGGTGTACTTTCCTTTATTTGCGGCAATTTCTAAGTTCACTGTTAAAATTCCGTTTTTAACATCTGTATTTGTATATGCACGCAAAAGGTCATTTAACTTTACCAGGTTCAATTGTTTCAGTTCAGCATTCATATCAAAAGTGGGTAGTTTTTCTAATGCATTCAGGTCAATTGTCAAATTAAAAAGGCCATCGTATGCTGTACCCGTTGCATCAACCCTCGAAGGCAATAATTTTGCACTGTCGTTTACATTTGTAAGATTGGTTGCTAATACATGAATACTTTTCATCGCAATGTCCAATGGGGGATCAATTATTTTGTCCAGGTAATGAATTTCGCCATTGTTTATTTCAAACCTGTTTATTTTCAAAGGCATTAAATTTTTGATCAATTGATTGAAATCGGCTGTATCACTTTTTATATCATTTGGAGCAGCCTTTTCCTTTTTGCGTACAAAGTTCATTTTGGGTGAACCAGCTACAATTTCACCTACTAAACTACCTTTAAACAATGCTTTCCATTCTATTGACAAATCAACGATCTCGATATCTAAAAATGGGATTTCTGAAGCCTTATTTTCATTTTCTTTTTTTTCCCAGATCTTAATATCGTTGATTACGTATGCACCTCTGATCAATGCGATATCAATATCTTCAACATGCCCATAATAGCCCTTTAGAGATGCAAGTTCCTTATTCACATATTTCAGCACAAAGTAAGGTAGCAGTAGCCGTACAATGATCAACAGGCCAATAATAGACAATAAACCCCATTTTAGTTTTCTGGTCTTTAAGTGGTTGATCTTATATTTTGCACTTGTCATTAATTATGAGAATTGCTAAAAAATGTTTTGTAAAATTGAATTATAAAAAAAGGAAATAGTATTGCATTCCTTTTGTGTTTTTTTAAACTCTTTATGGCTCAGCCAGGTGCTGTTTAATGCAAATTTACACTCGGAGCTAAGCTACTTTATCAATATTTGATGAATGGCTTCTTTAAATTGCCAAAATTGAGGATCTGTGGTTTTTATTCAAAAATCTGTCTGTTGAATTGTGGAAAACTAATCCTGAAAAAATGGACTTCCCTTTTTATTCTCAGGATATTCTTCAATTTTAATATTGAAATCCTTAAATCGGTGTTTCTATAAAGTATAAAAAGCGTAAATTTGTAATAATAGCCCTTTTGGCAATTCGGTCTTTAATTTCATTATAACCGGGCATCATTTTTTAAACGTTAATAAATAGTATGAAAAGAATTGGAGATTACAGAAAACTTTTAGGTGTTACCAGCACAGTAGGATTAAAAGAATTAAAAACCGTTTACAGGGAATTTATGAAAGAAAATCATCCCGATAAATTTGTGGAAAATAATTCTTTAAAATTGGAAGCCGAAGAAAAAAGCAAGTCTATTATCGCAGCTTACCATTTTTTAGTGAGCATTGATCCTGAAACTCAAAAACAAAATCTTCCGGAATATACCGCCACAATTACCTCTTCAATTATTGTGGATTTTCAACACAAAGGACTTACTTTAAAAATAAATTTTGCGGACGGAAGTGTTTACGAATACTTTAATGTTCCAAAAAATATTTATATTAAACTGGTGAATGCTGATTCGCAAGGTAGATTTGCCAGAAGGCATATATTCAATTCCTACCTTTATAGAAATATCACGAAGGCGGTAACTGTTTAATTTCCAAAGCTTTTTTTGGTCTTTGCTGAACTATTTTAGTACGGTATTCTTGTTCCTATTGTTTGTTGTCTTTGCGTTAGGGATTGCAGTGTAAATCCTTTTTGTTCTTTACAAAAAGATTGAAACGCAAAGCCCGCACCATTTCTCTTTTAAGAAATGGGAACGCCCAAATAATTTTAAGCAGGTAAATGAAAACCCGAAATTTCAAAATAAATAATTGCCATAAAAATCAACAACATGAACAATCCATTATTGCAAAAATTTAATACTCCGTTTAATACTATTCCCTTCGAAGAAATTAAATTAGAACATTATAAACCTGCTATTGTAACAGCTATTGAATTAGGGAAACAAGAAATTAAGGTTATAAAGAACAATCCTGAAACTCCTGATTTCAAAAATACCATTGAAGCATTAGAAAGAAGCGGCAAAACGTTGGATGTAGTTTCCAGCATTTTTTTTAATCTAAATAGTTCCGAAACGAGTGATGCTATGCAAGTAATTGCTCAGGAAGTATCTCCTTTGCTTTCAGCCTTTGGTGATGATATTTTAATGGATGATGAATTGTTTAAAAGAATTAAAACAGTAGTAGATACTACCGATAAAGAAAAACTTTCTACAGAACAAGCCATGCTTTTACAAAAAACGTATAAAAGTTTTGTACGAAATGGTGCTAATTTAGATGATGTTTCTAAAGAAAAACTGAAAGAACTGAATACAAAATTATCAAAACTAAGCCTCACTTTTGGAGAAAATTTATTAAAATCCTCCAATCAGTTTGAACTGTGGATCACTGACGAAGCAGACTTGGCTGGCCTTCCCGAAGGTGTTAAAGAAGCAGCGTTGATGGCCGCAAAGGATAAAGGCAAAGAAAATTCCTGGTTAATTACCTTGGATTATCCTTCCTATATCCCATTTATGATGTATGCGGATGTTCGGAAATTAAGAGAGCAATTATACAAGGCTTTTGGTTCGAGATCATTTAATAATGATGAGTTTAATAATGAAGAAATTGTAAAACAAATAGCCATTGCAAGACACCAAAAAGCTAATTTGTTAAGTTATGCTTCTTATGCTGCTATTGTTCTTGAAGAACGTATGGCGGAGACAGCTGAAAAAGTGAATAGTTTATTGGATGAGTTGCTGGAATATGCCAAACCCATTGCAATTGAAGAGTTACAGGAAGTTCAGAATATGTGTGCTAAGTTGGGCGGTCCTGAAACGATGGAACGTTGGGATTTTTCTTATTATTCCGAAAAATTAAAAAATGAAAAATTTGCTATCAATGATGAAATTCTAAAACCATATTTTCAACTTGAAAAAGTGATTGATGGAGCTTTTATAACCGCTGAAAAATTATATGGTATCACATTCGAAAAACGTGATGATATTCAAACTTACCATAAAGAGGTAACAACCTACGAAGTGAAAGATGAGAATGGAAAACACCTGGCTGTTTTTTATGCTGATTTTTTTCCTCGCGAAAGTAAAAGAGATGGTGCCTGGATGACCTCTTTCAGTGGACAGAATAAATACGATGGAACCGAGCAACGACCGCATGTTTCAATTGTTTGTAATTTTACCAAACCTACAGAAACAAAACCTTCCTTGCTTACCTTTAATGAAGTAACAACATTGTTTCATGAGTTCGGACATGCATTGCATGGGATTTTTGCGGATGGATATTTTGAAAGTTTAAGTGGAACCTCTGTTTATTGGGATTTTGTGGAGCTACCATCTCAATTGATGGAGAACTGGTGTTATGAAAAAGAATGTCTTGAATTATTTGCCAAACATTACAAAACAAATGAAGTGATTCCAATAGAATTGGTTCAGAAAATAAAAGACAGCGCTAATTTTATGAGCGGTTATCAAACCCTTCGCCAGATAGGATTAGGAAGATTGGACTTAGCTTGGCATAACCTAACAGAGTTGCCAACAATTTCAGTAAGTGAATTTGAGGCAAAGGCAACTAAAGAAACTGACCTATTTACTCCTCTAAAAGGAATTAATTCGTCATGTGCTTTTGGACATATTTTCCAGGGCGGATATGCTGCCGGTTATTATAGTTATAAATGGGCCGAAGTATTAGAGGCAGATACATTCGAGTACTTTTTAGAGACCGGTATTTTTAATAAAGAAACAGCCCAAAAATTTAAAGACAATATCCTTTCCAGAGGTGGAAGCGAGCACCCAATGCAGCTGTATAAAAAATTCAGAGGACAGGAACCTTCCACCAAACCTTTACTTAGAAAAAGCGGATTGTTGAAGAATGAGAAGGTGAGCTAACAAGCAATAATAGAGATATAAACGGCTAAACTTAATATGACAAACAAAGAACAATTTTGCAGAATTGTACGAGAACGTTCAAAGGAACATAAGAAAGCTGTAAATCTTATGTTGCAAAATGGGTTATACGGTCAAGCTATTTCAATTTTGAGACAAGAACTTGATTCTATGGTTAGAGTAATTTTTCTTTTGGAAGAAGCTGACCTTTCTGTTAGGAGTCATTTTATAGGGCAGACATTAAAAAACAAAAAATGGACTTTGCCTAATTCAAGAACAATCATTACAGACAGACATATGGTTGAAATAGCAGATTTTATGTTCGGTTGGACACAATCTGTTTATAGATTAGGTTGCGCATTTATCCATCTTTCACCAATGAATGATTACAAAAACGAAAATCCATTTTTGCAATTAACACAAGAAGAAAAAGATGAAGTTAGAGAACATTTAAATAATTATCACAGTTTTCCTCTAACAAACGACTTGACTATGCAGACTGTTTCTCCATATCTACAAAGAGTTTTTACGAAGGTTTCTGATAACTTGGAATATTATATCGGTGGACTTGAGAACGACAGAGTTGGAGATTTATAAAGGCAGACAAGGTACAACCTGTGTTTGCTGACTTTTAGACAATTACACAAAAAAATTAAATACAAAACGGTACGAGGAAAACGTTACACAAAGTCAAAAGCAAACAAAGTTCAATTGTGACAGCAATACAAAAAATATCTATTTGGGCTACGGCACTTGTTTGTTTGCAATCTACCATAATCTGTGGACAAAGTTTCAATAAAAAATATTTTTCAAATACGGACTGGTTCTCAAATAACCGCGACAGTATTTTCTTCAAGGCAGATACCTTAAAATTTATTAAATACAGTAACTTGGCACCTAAATTGGCATTACGTCAATCAAGTAGAAAAGAATATGCTGAGTCTGAAATGAATTATTTAAGTTCAGGGAACTATGTTGAGTATGGTTTCGAGAGACATAAAATGCTTTATTTCTGTGAAATTACCAATAATTACATGTGTGCAGTAGCGGGTTTAGAAACATGGAAATGGAAGTTCGAAAAAAAGACCAATTTGCTTAATTTTTATTATAATGACAAACTCTTTTCAACATTTAGATTCATCTCTGAAAAGCAAATTAATATCGAATCAAAATATGCCGAACAAAAAGATTTGCTGACAACGATTGAATTAACGGCAATACGAGTGAAATAACTTTATAAATTATCAGCTGCCCGTTTTACAGTGTATTTTAGTTTATTTATAGGTTCAACTCACACCAGACCTGCTAAGGCTTTAACTTTAAGTGATAAGCTACAAAAACGTCCATCTTACCGAAATAAAAACCTTTGGACATCGTCACATCTTAACTTCGTAGCAAATTAAATATCTTCCAATGGAAACACCTTCAGCTATTGAACTTGCAAAAGATACTACAACAAATGTAACTGGAAAAATCATCCTCGTAGACGATGAAAAATATGAAAAGGAACTTTTGGAATTGGCTTTGCGTGAAAAGCAGTGGAACGTTAAGGTGGAATACTTTAACAATGGTCAGGACGCACTTGAGCATATGAGAACAACAAAAGATAAATTATTCTTGGTTATTTCAGATATGAATATGCCCAAAATGTCTGGAATGGAATTTAAAAAAGCCATAGACGAAGATAAAACTCTAAGAGAAAAATCGATGCCATTTATCTTTGTAAGTGGTGGTTCTTCAAATGAACAAGTGTCCGAAGCCTATGATTATCGCGTTCAAGGTTACTTCGAAAAACCGAATTCTGTAGCGGAGCAAGCTGCAGTACTTGACCTGATTATAAAGTATTGGATAGTCAGCAAACACCCCAAAGTATGACATATAGAAAGTTTAACTAATAATGTCACTACAATTAAAACTATAAGAAAGTTTATAGTTGCCAACAAACATTTTCCTGACGTCCATTTACCTAAAGCATTAAAGATCCTTTCAACGCCCGATTGAAATGTTTTACAAACCTTTTGCCAGCCAATATAAAATATGCACTAAAAGACTCATATTTAGCGCTTATACCCCTTTGGTATTATGTCGGCTTTTGTGCATGGTGCAAATGCAATTAAATCGTTGCGCGAAGCGGGGAACTTTTTGCATTTTCGATTTCCTTTTGTATTTTTATAAAGAGTTTCGGTTAAGATAGTTTTATGGTTTTTATTTTCCCACTTCTTTTTAGCTGCCAAACTTTTGCAACGAGCATAAACAAACACTCAGCCGACATGGCACATAATTTATTACATAATATTGTAAGCAATTTTAAAAACACATTATAACAATGGGAAATAAAAAGAAGTTGTCAGCAGAACAAGGTAAAGAATTACTAGGAACATTAAAAGCCCGTTTTGAGAAAAACATGAACCACCATAAAGGTCTTGAATGGGCTAAAGTTCAAGCAAAGCTGGAAGCGAATACTGAAAAACTATGGTCGCTAAATGAAATGGAAAGAACTGGCGGTGAACCGGATGTGGTTGGGTATGACAAAAAAACGGGCGAGTACATTTTTTATGATTGTTCAGCAGAAAGTCCTAAAGGCCGGAGAAGTATTTGTTACGATCATGAAGCGCATCAATCAAGGAAAGAAAATAAACCGGAAAATAGTGCTATTAATATGGCTGCTGCCATGGGTATTGAAATTTTAACGGAAGAACAATATCGGGACTTGCAAAAACTTGGAAATTTTGATACGAAAACATCGAGCTGGGTGAAAACACCGTCTGAGATCAGAAAACTTGGCGGTGCACTCTTCGCTGATTTTCGCTACGGCACTGTTTTCTTGTATCACAACGGTGCCGAATCTTACTATGCTGCCAGGGCGTTCCGTGGCTCGCTGAGGGTGTAAATAGTGCACAGCTTGCTAGAAATTATGAAATTGCCCTGAAAATACTGAAACAATTGAACTTTTAAGTTTAAGTTTTGCCGGCTTTTTAAAATACTCCAAGCTCATCTTTATTTTTATCCTGGTAACCAAATTCATCGGTGCCTAATTCCTTTCCATTGTATTTGCCATATTTTAATATGGTATATACCATCCAAAAAATTAAAACGGGAGAAAACAACAGCATACCTATTGCAAAACTTAATGTCGATTCAAATTGTAGTAATACACAATAAATAAACACGTATAAAGTCACAAAAACAACGGAAAAAGTATCATTACGTAACATAGGTTCAAGTTTATATACAAACCACTAAAAAAATATGCCAAATCGCATACACTTGAAAAAATAAATCTGTGGTCAAAGATCCACCTTTTCCTAAATTACATTCCTACATTTTCAACCTCAATAAAAAGGCCCATCACAGCACCTACAATACGCACAGGCTTTTGCAAGCTGCATTAAAAACAAATCTCTTCTCTCTCTTAGATCAAAATGTTTATTGAATTTTTTAATTCAGTAATATATTTCATCTATTCAATTGACCAAATTCATGGTTGTGAAAAATAAATGGATTTACTTTTATACAATCATTTGATGATCAAATGGTGAAAATAAAAAGTAGCATAAAATCCGCTTTGTTGCTGCTTTTTTTGGTTTTTGATACTATTAGTAAAGCTCGTAACTAAAATAAAAATGAAGAAAAATGCGAATATTGAATTTTTGTGTAGCGATTTTGATCTTCTTTCTTTTTGTGAAATTTTTGAATCACGAAATACCACAAACTATGACTATTAAATTAAACAGTATTGCCAAAAGGCTACTTGGTCCGGTTGCTATGGACTGTCCTAAAGATGGCAGCGGACGCTTATTTATATGTGAACAATCCGGCAAAATAAAAATTATTAAGGATGGAAAAAAATTGAGCGAGCCATTTCTGGATGTTAGCCATAAACTGGATAGAATGAATAAAATATATTCAGAAAAAGGATTGCTTGGAATTGCTTTTCATCCAAAATATAAAATCAACGGTAAATTTTTTATTTACTACAGTGCTCATTCAAAAACACCCGGCAGCGATCATAAAAGTATTTTGGCGGAATATAAAGTTTCATCCAATACTGACATTGCCGACCCCGGCTCAGAAAGAGTTATATTGGAAGTAGAACAACCTGAATCAAATCACAATGGCGGGCAGCTTGTATTTGGTCCTGATGGTTTTTTATATGTTGGCTTGGGTGATGGAGGTGGCGCGGGAGATGAACATGGCGTAATTGGGAACGGACAGGATCTGAACACCGTTCTTGGAAAAATTCTGCGAATTGATATTGATAAGTCAGATGCGCAGAAAGATTCAAACAAACCGTATAGCATTCCAGCTGATAATCCTTTTGTGAACAATAAAAATGCGAGATCAGAAATATGGGCCTATGGTTTACGTAATCCATGGCGTTTTTCTTTTGATAGTAAAACAAAAGAACTTTTTTGTGCCGATGTTGGGCAGAATATATGGGAAGAGATCAATATTATTGAGCCCGGGAAAAATTATGGCTGGAGAATCATGGAAGGTAATCATTGTTATGATCCGGCAACAAATTGCGATCAAAAAGATCTGGTTCCTCCTATTGCGGAGTACAATCATGATGTGGGTATCAGTATTACAGGTGGCTTTGTTTACCGGGGGAAGGCCATACCGTTTCTTGTTGGGAAATATGTGTTTGGTGATTGGAAAGGAAAACTTTTTTACCTCGAAAAAAGTGCTGATAAATGGAAGATGGTTGACATGGTGATCGAAGGCAAAAAAAATAATGATATAGGATCCGATATCAACAGCTTTGGTGAAGATGAGAATGGTGAGATCTATATTTTAACTCAAAAATTTACCGGAAATCTTATCGCGAATGGAGAAGTATTTTTAATTAGAGGAAATTAATTTCTCGACTCCGCTCGAAATGACAGCGCACATGGTCATTTCGAGCGGAGTCGAGAAAGGTGCGTTAGCTTCAATAAGCGATATTGTTATTCTTGTATTTAAAATATTTTGTGATACTCCATTCTTCTAAATATACTGTCATCCTGAAGAGCTTTTGCGATGAAGGATCTTGTTCTTCTTTAGGACCCAATGTCATTAAGTTAATGAAGGGGGAATACCAACCCGCTAACAAGAACATTATTTAAAAGCACCGTTATGCTGAACTTGTTTCAGCATCAATGAGATTCCGAAACAAGTTCGGAATGACGTTTTTCAAGACATATTAGCAACTAACTAAAACCTGAAACCAAAGGTTAACATAAAAGTTGAACTATTAAATTCGTTTTTAACTGAATTTAAATCAAGTCCTGCCGGGTTATATAAAAATTCATGGCTGGTATGTTGTGAAAAGACATTGGCAAAATCAATAAAATAATTATTTTCTCTGAAACCTATTCCTGCTGTGAGGTTTGTTCTGCTGGCATTTTCGTTCTCACCATTTTTGAAAGGACTGCCATACAATGCATAACCGAGACGGAAAGCAAATGGATCAAAACGGATCTCACCACCGATCCGTAAATTGCCGGTAGCCGTGTATTTCGAACGGATTCCTTTGTTCACATCAGCAAATACATTAGGGCTTGAATTTAATTGTGCATAGGTATAATCAACATATTCATATTCTAAATTCACTAAAGCCATTTTATCTATCACAAAACCAATACTTCCAATTGCTCTGAAAGGGGTTGTAACAGAATAATTAAATGAACCCTGGGGCGAAGTGGCATTGTAAATTACTCCGCTGTCCAGATCTGATCTCATCGAGCTGTTGTATGAATCCGACAAGTTAATTACGGTGGGAGAGTGGATAGCAGCACCAATACGGATCCATTCAGTGGCTCTTATTATAAACCCAAATTTAAA
>JAZKBF010000003.1:56033-177424 GCA_040388745.1 Bacteroidota bacterium
CTGAGCCATTGGTTTTTAAATTCTGTACAAAAGAAAAAGATTTAAAATTGTCAATCGTATCTTTTTCATCTATCTCTTCATATTCAGCACTTTCGCTATAATTGGCATTTACAATTCCCAGTGTTGCTCCCACATATAATTTACTTTTATAATTTCCGCCAAAACTTAAAACTGTTTCACCCATTGACCCGCTTGTTTCCACAGATTTTTTTTGTAATTCTCCGTAATTTTTAATTACGTGATCGTAATTAATTGAATCGGTGGCAGGATTAAATAAATAGGTTCTCCAGGCCAGGTCGGTTGAGAACAGGTCGAAATCAGAGCTTGAGTGGCCATTTGCTTCTGCTACATAAGTATCCAGCAATGAACTTTTTTTATTACTCCCTTCAATACTTATCCGGTTGTGGAAACTGTTGGTTCTGTTGTATCCAAAACCGAAATTTAAAGATTCCCAGCCTGTATTATTTCCTTCACTAAAATTAAAAGTAGTTACAAAACCAATATTCCCGAAATTGAAATTTAATTTTCTGTCGGTCGAATTGATTGTATTATAAGTTGATGAAGTTCGTTGTGAAAAAATGGAAGGGCTGATAGAGAATTCTGTTTTTCGAAAAATAGCAATACCTGCAGGGTTAAAACTCAATGTAGAGATGTCTCCGCCCAGTGCCCCCATTGATCCTGCCATTGATGAAAACCGGGCTGTTCCTCCAAAGGTGAGTTGTGAATACCGGATAGCATCTATATCGTTTTGACTATTGGCTTTTAAAGAAAACAATAAAGTAATTCCGAAAAGTAAAATGAGTTTTTTCATTGTTTTAATTTTTCAATTTTAACCATAGAAAAATATAGATTTTTATTTTCTTCTTCCTCTATAAAATTCCTGGGTGCTCCTGTTAAAATCGGAATTGTAATTCCTGTGGCCCTGATTATGATTATGTCTGTAAAAGTAATTAGTTGCATTTGGATAACGCCTATAGTAACGGTTGGGTTGGTTATAGTACCACCATCCGAATTGATAACTTGGCAAACCATAAAAATATATCGGTCCATTCAATGGCCAGTAAAAGCCCATTTGAAGCCACCAGGGATACGGATACCAATAATTATTTCCATACCAATAGGGATACCCTGCCCAATAGGGATAAGGAGCTACTTCGAAATATTTATTTTCTTCACGCGGATCATCAGAACTTGCATACACATCATCATCATACGAATCATCACTTGCATATTTTTTTGATAGATCTTTTAGATCTTTTTGTACTGCTGTATCCTTGTTTATGCCCTGCTTCCAATTCTCATATTCTATCCCTTTATCTTTTGTTATTTCAAAGCTTACTGAATCGGCTTTTTGTTTTATCAGCGTTGGATTTTTTTTGTAAAGGTCTCCTAAGGCGGAAGTTGTTTTGATATTTGCCGAAAGCATGCTTACCAGTTCCGGATTGCCTAAGATCGAGTTGTAAGCAACTTTTACATCATTCGGAAAACTCTTTAACAGATCTTTATATTTTGTTTCAAAATCTTTGTGGATCTGATCAATTTGAACTAAAGTTGAATAATTGTTTTTATTCAAATAGATCGCTGAATTTTTTATTTTAGCGGGATATTTTTGGAGTACTTCCTCCAATTCCTTTTTGGACTTGTCTTTGTTTTCAATTAAAATTGAAATTATTGCCGGGTACCGGGTGATCTCCCATAGCTGTTTTTGCGTATTCCGATTGTAGGTTGAAATTAATTTTTTAAATGAGTCACTTGATATCTTTTGTATCTCATTTAGTTTCTGAAAGCCTTGTGGATATGTTGATGCAATAAGGATGGAATTGTACACAGTGTCAGGATAACTGAACAAAGAAGCCACTATTGAGGTATCATTTGAAACCATATTATCGAATGCTTTACCTTCATTCTGAGCACATATATCGATCGATAAAATAACCAGGATAAAAAAAAATATTTTTTTCATTTTTTCTGCGTTAATATTTAAATTTTTCATCTTTAATTTTAATCCAGTATGCACTGAATTGCATACTGGGTTAATTTTTGGAGGAACGGTCAATCGATCTGAAATTTATCTTATAGAGTTATGCAGGCTCTTTTGTCTTTTTATTTTTATCTAAATATTTATCAATTAGCCCGGGAATTTTTTCAAATACTGACCCTAATCCGCTGGATGCGCGAGTTGGAATAAATTGTATTTCACTTCCTTTGGTAACTAAAAAACCAACAGGGCCCATTCCCAAACCGGCTCCGCCACCTGCGCCTTTACCTTCTCCCTCGTTAGTGTCTTTCATAACACCTTTTCCTTCACCCATTCCTCCGCCAAATCCAAGTCCAACGGACATAACCGGTACACACGAGAATTCACCTAATTGAAATTGCTGACCAATAATTGTTTCCGTTTTTGCTTCTGTTTTTAAAAATTCGGTGATCTTACCGAAACTGTCATTAAAATTGTCCATGTTTTTATTTTATTTATGATTTGATATATGCCCGGATTATCCGAAAAAAATTATTTTCTACTTCAAGTATAATTTCATTTTCATGAAAAAAATTTATTTCAATTCTTTTGTTTGTTTTTGAACTCAGGAAATGGAATAATGGGTAAATAATTCCATTTATCATCATTTCATTAAAACTGATACTGAGGTAAAATTTATTTGCTTTAAAACTTTTGACGATCGCACTTATTTTTTTTAACGAAAATCTATTAGTACTTGGTTTTACTTGTCTTTTGATAGATTTTTTCTTTTGTTCTTTTTGTTCTTTTTGGGCCAACAGATCAATTTGTTTTTCCCAACCAGCTATTTTTAAATTAAGAAATAAAGAGTTTTCATCGGTAAAGAACTGCGCATGTATCAACCGATGAAACCTAAACCTTAATAAGCCATTCACTGTATTTATTTCTAAATAAAATGGTGCAAAAAGAACATAAATAAAAACGAAGACGATGATTGTCAAAAATATTAGTAAACCTATCATTTAACCAAAATTTTTATGATACAAAACTATTGTAAAGCACTCTGTAAGAAAATGATAACCATCAATGCATCCTGTGATTTTTGTTATCTTTTTATTTTTGCGATTTTTGGAAACTAAATAAAATATTTTTTGTTCAAAATTTAACCTGGGGCAAAGTATTTTGTAAAACTAAATTCTGTTCCTTTGTATATGTCTATTTTCATCACATCTTTGAATTCCGGGAGCAATGGCAATTGTTATTTCATCGGTAATGGACAAGAAGCCGTATTAGTTGATGTAGGTATATCCTGTCGTGAAATAGAAAAACGTATGTTGCGTTTAGGATTGTCCATGGATATTGTAAAAGCAATTTTTATATCTCATGAACATGCTGATCATATCCGTGGGGTTGTAGTATTAGCCAGGAAATACCGATTGCCCGTTTACATTACACCTTCCACATTAAAAAACAGTCCGATCAGCCTGGAGGCCGATCTTGTGAGATCATTCACAGCTCATCAACCAGTTACCATTGGCGGACTTTCAATTACTGCATTCTTGAAATTTCACGATGCTTCTGAACCTCACAGTTTTATTGTTGAAGGCAATGGAGTGAAAATTGGCGTTTTTACTGATATAGGTGCCCCTTGTGAACAACTGATCCACTATTTTAAACAATGCCATGCGGCTTTCCTTGAAGCTAATTATGATGAGGATATGTTAGAGCAAGGGAGGTATCCTTTTTCTTTGAAAAAACGGATCACTGGCGGGAATGGCCATTTATCCAACAAACAGGCTTTAGATCTTTTTATTGCTCATCAACCTGTTTTTATGAGTCACTTAATACTTTCCCATCTTTCTAAAGATAATAATTGCCCTCAGCTTGTGTATAATTTATTCAGGAAACATGCTAATAAGGGTATTGATATTATTGTAGCTTCACGGTTTCAGGAAACATCGGTTTATACGGTCGGGAATAATAATTTCAAGAACCAAATAAACAATGTTGTATCATTTTCGAAGCAACCTGCGCAGATGACTTTATTTTAATACCTGAATGAATATTTCGAAATTTTAATATTCAATTTTTTTTCAATAAACCCTACTTCAGAAATCCCCAAAACTGTGTAATTTTTTCCTCAACTTTTATTAAAGGAAAATCCTTGAAAATTAAAAAAAAACATAAGCTTAAAAAAACGTAAAGGATAAACTAAAGGTTTAAAAGTATTGATCTTGCGCACATCTCTGTGGTTTTTGCTTTTTATGTCTGCGTTTCATTGTTAAAAAATCAATTTTTAGAAGCCCCTTGCGTTATTAATAATTATTTGATAAATATTCTATTATAGTAGGCATGATTTTTCATGAAATTAGATTAAAACCCTCTAAAAAATGAAATTTCTATGGAAATAATTGAAATAAAAGTGATGCGAGGTTCAAACTACTGGTCTGCTTATCGTAAAAAAATAATTGTTTTAAAATTAGATCTGGAAGTCCTTGAAAAAGTACCTACAAATGAAATTAATGGTTTTTTAGACCGGTTAAAAAAAATGATCCCTTCATTGCAAACTCACCGTTGTTCTGAAAACTCTGAGGGAGGTTTTTTTAAAAGGGTAAAAATTGGAACCTGGATGGGCCATGTAGTTGAGCACATAGCATTGGAGATTCAAACACTTGCAGGAATGGATTGCGGTTACGGCAGAACCCGTTCAACAGACTCTACAGGTGTATATAATGTTGTGTTTGAGTATGAACTGGAAGATGCGGGACGTTATGCTGGGGAAGCTGCTGTGAGAATAGCGGAGGCTTTAGTGGATGATGTGCCCTATGATATTGAGGAAGATATAACTGAGTTGAAAAGAATATTTGTAAAACAAAATTTAGGACCAAGCACTGCCTCTATTGTTAATGAAGCTCTGAAGCGTAAAATTCCTTACACGAGGTTGAACTCAAGTTCATTCATAACATTTGGATATGGTTCTAAGCAAAAAAAGATACGCGCAACCATAGCTGACTCTACCAGTGGCATGGGCATTGAAATAGCGTGCGACAAGCAAGAGACAAAAAAAATGTTAAGTAATGCATATATACCGGTTCCAAAAGGTGTACTGGTATATAATGAAGAAGATGTAAAAAATCTATTGCATAAAGTGGAATTTCCATTGGTAATAAAACCAATTGATGGAAACCATGGCAGGGGCGTAAGTATTAATATTCAGAATATAGAAAATGCAATTGCGGCATTCCATATTGCAAAATCGGAATCAGATGAAGTGATCATGGAAGAGTTCATTTCCGGTTTGGATTATCGTTTTCTTGTTATTAATTTTAAATTGGTTGCTGTAGCTAAACGCACTCCTGCAATGGTAATTGGCGATGGTAATTCAACGGTTGCTCAGTTGATCGAACAAACAAATCAAGATCCTGTCAGGGGAGAAGGTCATGAAAAAGCACTGAGTATTATAAAGGTGGATGAAATGACACTGAATATTCTTGCAAAAAAGAATCTTACTGTGGAATCTATTTTACCCTTGGGAGAGATTTTATTTTTAAAGGATACCGCAAATATAAGTACAGGTGGCACTTCAACAGATGTAACAGATATTATTCACCCCTTCAATGCGTTTTTGGCCGAAAGAATAGCACGTCTTTTAAACCTGGATATTTGTGGGATAGATGTGGTGACCAATGATATTAAGCTTCCGCTTACGCGGGCTGTAGGAGGTGTTGTAGAGGTAAATGCCTGCCCTGGCCTACGGATGCATCTGAGCCCGGCAAATGGTTTAGCACGTGATGTTGCCGAACCAATAATAGAAATGATGTTTCCGGATAAAAGTAACGGCAGGATACCTTTGATTGCTGTTACAGGAACCAATGGTAAAACCACTACTACACGCCTTATAGCGCATTTGGCAAAATATGCCGGTGGACATAAAGTCGGTTATACTACTACTGATGGGATCTATATTCAGGATCATGCAATATGCTATGGTGATTGCACCGGACCTATGAGTGCCGAAACGGTTTTGCTTGACCCCACTATTGATTTTGCCGTATTAGAATGTGCCAGGGGCGGTATAGTGCGTTCGGGGCTCGCTTTCGATAGCTGCGATATCAGTATTGTTACCAATATTACGGAGGATCATTTAGGATTAAAAGATATTCATACGCTGGAGGAAATGGCAAAAGTTAAAATTGTAGTTCCACTCACTACGGCAGCTAACGGCTATGCGATATTAAATGCTGACGATGATCTGGTATATAATATGCGTGATGAATTAGACTGTAATATCGCTTTATTTAGCATCGATCCCGAAAATAAAAGAGTGAAAATGCATTGCGAAAATGGCGGTTTAGCAGCTATTGTAGAGAACGGATATTTAACAATATGTAAGGGGAAATGGAAAACACAAATAAATAAAATAGCAGATATTCCCTTAAGCCTGAATGGCCGGTCGGAATGTATGATAAAAAACCTGTTGCCTGCTACATTGGCTGCTGTTATACAAAATTTTAGTATCAATGATATACGGAAGGCCTTGCAATCCTTTATTCCTTCTCCTTTACAGACACCGGGGCGCATGAATATTTTTAATTTTAAAGAATTTGATTTTATGATCGATTACGCCCATAACATTGATGGATTTAAAGAGTTGAAAAAATTTCTTGATAAAACACCTGCCTCAGTAAAAGTTGGAATTATTTCAGTGGCAGGAGATCGTAGGGATGAAGACATTCGTATCATGGGTAGTTTATCTGCTCAAATGTTTGATGAAATAATTATTAGGCATGACGAAGATATGAGGGGGATGCCGGAGGAAGAAATGACCCGCCTGCTTATGGAAGGAATAAATCGTGTTAACCCTCATCTACCGGTTAAAATAATATCGGATGAGATGCAAGCCATACAGTATGCGATCGATAATGCTAAGAAAGGCTCCTTCATCACCCTTTGCAGCGAAAAAGTTACAGAAAGTATTGAGTATCTGAAAAAGGAAAAAGTTAAGGAAGCCAATCCGGAGCGGGTTTTAGAAAACGCATAGTTTATTTTATTTTTCATTTTATTTTTCAGTTATGAAAGTAAGATCAGAGCTCAAAAAGACCTTTAAAAAACGAACCGAAACTATTGATTCTCTTCTGAATAAGCCTGTTTGGGGATTTACGCTTGAGGATTTTCATCAGCTTCGAACAGAAATAAAAAAAATAAAAGCTCAATTTAAATTAGTGGATTTTTGTTCAAAAAAATTGGAATGGAAAAAACAATTCAAATCCTATCGATCTATTTTCAAACAGGCAGGCAAGGTCAGAGAACTTCATGTGGAAGCAGCATCGCTGAAAAAATATGTAGTTTATAAGGGACTCAAAAAGTATATACAAAATTTGAAAAAAGTAAGACTGGAAGAAAAAAGAAAATTCTTTTTGATGATAAATGCGACCTTCCGAAACAGTTTAAAAAAGGCGAATAAAGAGGTTCTTTCTTTAATTGAAAAGATAGAAAAAAAAGACACAAAAAGTTATTTGAATAAAAAGAGAAAACAAATTAAAAATTTAATTAGTGGAAAACAGATGAAAATCGAAAATGCTCATGAGCTTCGCAAACTAATTAAGGAGTTTTATTATAACATTAAAAGTTTAAATTTTCCTAAGCAAATTAAATTACTAAAAGAGACTGAGGCCTTTCAAAACGTACTTGGCAAATGGCATGATTACCAGGTTATAAAGGAACACTTAAATGAAACATTAGAAGATAAAACCGCAATGGGACCTTCAGAAATAAAACAACTAAAAAAGGTAAAAACCAAACTTACTTCTGATTGCGCGATCTTGTTTAAAAAAATAAATACTGCGATCTATAAAGAAGGAGCTTTGGAAGGCTTAATTTCAACTTCATTTTGAATTATTGGAAATTTTTAAATAAATGAACAAAACAAATTAAAAAATAAAAGGTCATGCTGAATTTATTTCAGCATCTCATTGGCAGATCCCGAAACCACCGATAGCCATCGGGGCGGGCAAGTTCGGAATGGCACTCTAAAGAAAGAACTCTTCGTTCATTTATTTTGAAAACTTTACTAAGCCATAACAATTACAATATTTTCCTCATCATATTTCAGCTGATTATTATCCAGTAGCCATTGAATGGTGCGGATCCTTTTATCCTCATTGCCTTCGGTTACAGCATTTACAAGGCTGGCAAGTTGCATCGGATGCACAGCCAATAATTCTTTTATTTGCCGGCTGATGTTTTCAAATTCATCGGTATGCAACGTTTTTTTATTTTCTTCCAAACAAACATCGCATTGATTACAACGTTGGGTATTGGTTTCTCCAAAGTAAGCAAGTAAGATCTGGCTGCGGCATTTGTGGTTACTATCCGAATAATGTATCACCGCCTCCATCCTTTCAATAGCGCGTTGTTTCAGCAATACGAGATTTTCTTTTGAGATGGTCAAATTTTTTACATCGATCCGTTCCTGTTCAAATGTAAGTTGCGACAGTTCTGTTTGTGGTGCATAGGTGAGCAGTAAATGCTGTTGCAGATAATTTAATTTTTTTATGATCTCATCACGGGAAACACTCATTTTTTTTGCAATATCAAATTCATTGATCTTTACAAAATTGTCGAACAGTCCGGAGTAGGAGCGAAGCAGCAGTTTAATAAAACCATCAAAAGCAGGTGAGGCAATTTGAAATTTATACAGATCTTCCCGATTGAGTTCAAACTTTATTCGTGATGGCTGATGCAAGGCATCGGTAGTGGAGATATAACCTTCTTTTTCTAAAAATTTTAAACTGTTAAAAACGGTCAGGGCATGTAATTTATAAGTATCACACAATGCAACAATATCAAAATTAAATGTAACGCCTGCTCCGGAGCCTGTTGGCATTTGATAATAGTTTGCTATTGCCTGATAGGTTTGTTTTATTTCTTCAATACTTGGAAAGCTTGTAGTAACATTACGTTCAAGCTCCATTTTATCTCCCTTATTATACAATAAAATGGAATATGCTTTTTGCTCATCACGGCCTGCGCGTCCTGCTTCCTGAAAATAAGCTTCCAACGAATCCGGTAGATCGATATGAACAACAAAACGAACATCCGGTTTGTCAATGCCCATTCCAAAAGCATTGGTACAAACAATTATCCTGGTTTTGTTTTGCATCCAGTTGCTTTGTTTCAGATCGCGGGTTTTAGCATCTAAACCGGCATGATAAAAATCCGCGGCTATATTGTTGCTTCGTAAATAATTAGAAATGTCCTGAGTCTTTTTTCGATTGCGGACATATACAATACCCACACCTTTTAAATTGTGAGCAATTTTTACAAGCCTTGCCAGTTTATCTTCTTCATGTATTACTACATAAGAAAGGTTGGTGCGTTCAAAACTTTTTTGTAAAACATTCGTTTTTTTAAATCGTAATTTTTCCTGGATATCTTTTACCACTTCGGTTGTAGCAGTTGCAGTTAATGCTAATACAGGAATGTTGGGAAGCAGGTCCCGTAATGTTTCGATCTTTAAATAGCTCGGCCTGAAATCATATCCCCATTGTGAAATGCAATGGGATTCATCTATGGCGATAAGGTTCACTTTCATTTTTTGCAAACGAACCTTTACTATTTCTGTTTCTAATCGTTCAGGAGAAAGGTAAAGAAATTTAATGTTTCCATGAACACAATTGTCGAGAGCGATATCAATTTCCCGTTTGTGCATTATGGATGTGATCGCGATTGCTTTGATACCTTTATTAACAAGGCTGTCCACCTGATCCTTCATCAGTGCGATTAAAGGAGAAACAACAATACAAATACCCTCTTTGGCTAATGCAGGAACTTGAAAACAAATAGATTTTCCGCCACCGGTTGGTAATAGTGCCAATGTATCTTTGCCTTGCAGAACCGAATTGATGATATCTTCCTGCAAAGGACGAAAGTTTTTATACCCCCAGTATTGCTCTAATATTTCGTGGATGGTGGACATAACAAAGTTAAAAGTTGAAAGTCAAAAGTTAAAAGTTAAAAAGGCTAAAGCTGAAAAAACAAATTTAGAAATTCAATAAAATTTCTTTTATGCTTTTGAATTTAAAATTTTGGAACTTTTAACTTTAATTACCTTATCACATTGATCTTCTTTACTGATTTTTCGGTAGCAGTAGATATTTCAACAAAGTACATTCCTGTAGCTTCTCCGGTCAAATCAATAGTGTAAATATCGTTTGAAACATTAGAAGGTGTTTTTACGGAAATAACTTCACCAATAATGTTTAGCACCTTGATCGTTAGATCGGTTGCGGCTTTTAAATTTACAGCCACATTAAGCAGTCCATTCCCCGGGTTTGGATATATGTTGAACGAAGAATTGAAATCATTGCTTAAAATGGACGTCAGACCACTTGTGATATTAATGTTATCGATATATAACAACTGGCCCCAACCGCTTTTGTTTTCGAAAGCAATTTTTAATGAACTTTGTCCGGCATAACTATCTAAGTTAATACTTTCAGTTCTCCATTGAGTGGAAGTAGGAACAAAAGCACCTGTATTATCAGGAGCTGTTGCTAATACCGTACCTCCCTTTTGATACACTCTGTTCCAGGATGAGCCGCAGTCGCTGGTTACTGAAACAATTAAAGAATCTTTGTACGTTGCACTATAACGTGCATAGGCAACATCAAATGTAAGTGTAACAGGTGTACTTCCACTTGTAAGATCCAAATAAGGTGAGTAAATAAAATCACTTTCTCCTGAAATATCAGAACTAGGATTGTTATTCATTTTTGCAGAAGAAGTGCTGGTACCAAACCCTCCTGCAGCTGTTACTTTAGCCCATGTTATGTTTGCATCAGGGTTGCCAACGGTCCAATTGCTGGATGGGAAAACGCCTTCAAAATTTTGTGTTTGAGGAAGTGTTACAATAGGGGAGGCGCTGATTATTGAAAATGTATTTGATGATGAATCGTTTATTGCATTTTGTTCTGCATTCCCATTTGGATTGGTAGTATATGACTTGAATGTATGCGAACCAACGGTTAATCCACTGATGCCGGTTAGCGTAATAGTAGTAGAAACATTGGTATTTAAACTACCGGTCCAGCTATATGTTTGTAAGGTACCTGCATCTAATTTATAATTAATGGTACAGGAAGTTAAGGTAGCTGAACCAAAGTTTTTTAATACAACCTGAGGTACTATCGAGGTGTTACAACTGGAGTAACCATTAGCAGGTGTTCCTATAGATTGAACAGCAGCATCACTAGCAAAAGCAGGAGGAGTACTGTTGGGATCAAAACCATCTGCCGTGGTTGCCCCGGTATTTCCGGGGTCCAGCCATATTTTTAATTGTGTGCTGTTGGTTCCAGCACCCAACCATGAAGTTGCAAATTTACCATAATAATCATTCATACTTGTAGGAGATGCACCACAAGAGGATGGTCCGCCATATAATTGGCCGATAATTCTTTTGTTTTGATCAAACAGTGGAGAGCCTGACGAACCGGGTTCTGTGCAACCTGTGGTCCATTCTCCGGTTTTCCAGCAGTCAGCGCTGTTATAAGTACCGGTTGTTGCAGGGGTTAATGCCTCTGAGATCTTTTTTATATCACCACTTGGATGATGAATAGCAATTTCAGTTACAGCGGGAATATTAATTGCGGACCAGCCATTAAAATAAGGTGAATACGTGGCAGGAACAGTGCCGCCAATTAAACCACCTGTGATCTCCACTAAACAAAAATCGGTACCTGCATCACGTGCCCTCAACGTAGAGGTATTTAATGATTGAGCTGTTGAAGGTGTAGTTCCAGGGTTGCTGCAACCAGGTGCTTCCCAGCCAAATCGGAATACCCATGTGGCAAAGTCGTTGCTGGAACTGCAGTGATTGGCTGTTAATACATAAGGTTTTGAGTCTTGCGGCACATCATTTACCAATGAACCGGTGCAAAATTCACTTCCTCCAACAACTAAACAAACAACGCCTTGTTTTTCATTTTGCCAGTTGGCTCCTAAAGCGCAATTAATATTCATCTGGCAGGAGCCACCATCACCAAATGATTTTTGAGTAAATTCTTTAATACCTCTGTAACCATGTGTTACTCTGAATAAATTCAGATGGCCCTGGTTTGCAACTTCTGCCGGTTCAAAATATTCAATTACCAAAGCATCACCGGGTATCAGATCGGTGGCAAATTTTTTACTGATGTCATTATTTTGGTTTGTAAATGCACCGATAATATATTTTTTATCAGCAGTGTATATAAATAATTTTGCCCCTTCCGGAATAAAAAAATCATCGAAAGCAAGGTTTAAAGATAGCGCACCTGCTGATCTTAAGCCCAATTGAAATATTCTGTCACCATTTGCCAACGTCATCCATTTCCCGGAATTTTTAAGATCATAGTTTACATAATGGTTAAAACCAAAACGGAAGGGACCTTTGTTTTGAGAATTTATCTCATCTTCTGCTTTTAATACAGCCAGATCAAAAGAAGGCATGTCTTTATATTGAACCGGCTCTTCTGATTGAAAATTTTTATCGAAACTCAATGGTTTGCCACCTTGGCTTAGCTGCGCAGTAGCAATGTTCACGATTAACAAACTCAAGAATATAAAAATGCTGATAAGGAAGTTTTTTTTCATTTTGAAAATATTTATTATTAAGTCTCGATACAATTTGCCGTTGAATATGTTAAAGATAGAAATTTTTGTACTAAAAACAAAGCGGTTTTTTTTAACAAAAATGTATAATTACGTCTGTCCATCACGTCAGAGAATGGCTACGGATTTCAAAATTTTAAATCAAAAATGCCTTTAATTCGAATAATTCGTGGCAAGTATTTTAAAATAAAACACCTGTTACGATTTCTCGAAACAGGTGATTTATTTTAAAGAAGAATTCATTGAAATTCGAATCATTTCAATTAGACCTTATATAGCTTAATCGTTAAGGAAATCAGCCGCACTTTCTCGACAGGCTCGAAATGACTGCGCGAATGGTCATTTCGAGCTTGTCGAGAAATTTGTGTGTAAGCATTTTAACCTGAAATTTCGTTGTAAACAACTATAAATTGAATTATTTTTTAATTTTTTCTTTTTCCAGTGCTTCTATAAAATTACCTAATTGTTCGGTGTCAATTCTTTTGGCTTTGATCAATTTATTTTCATCCAATAAATAAACTACAGGGGTGGAGTAAATATCATATATTTTTTTTGTAACAGCTCTCCTGTATTGATCCGGTTCATGAACATTGATCCAGTTCAAATTGTTTTCACGGATAAATTTTTTCCATTCTTCCGGTTTATCTTCTGTTTCAATTGCATAAACCTCAACGCCTTTTTCTTTCAACTTTTTGTAAAGTTCAGCAAGCTTAGGAACTTCTTTTTTACAGTGTCCACAGCCATGATCCCAAAATATAAGAACAGTATATTTAGCTTTAACATCATATAACGAAACGTATTTACCAGTTGTATCCAACATATTTATAGCAGGGGCTTTTTTACCCAACAATAATGGTTTTAGAGTATATGCACGGGTAGTGATCTTATGTAATTGCGTTGAATCAACCCAATATGCTTGTTTGGTAGCGTAATATTTTTCCACCATGTGCACAAATACAGCATCCATACCCATTATGTTAGAACTTTCATAATTATAGGTTAACCAATACACAATGTATTTGAACATTTCCGGATTTGCTTTTGATTTTGCAGCAAGGTAATCAACAGCAACATTAATGGAATCAGGGATCTGTGCCGTTAGTTTGTCCATGTATTGTTTGATCTTTGTATGGAAAATTGGGGTGCGTAATAACCTGTCATCGCTAAAATCAATGTTGTCGAAATAATGAGCTTTATAATAACGGTAGGCAAAAGTGGTATCTTTTTTACCATTAGCAAGTAAGGGTGCTTCCGGAACATCAATTTCTTCCATTGCTTTAAAGAGTTTAGCAACAAAGGTTGTAGGATTGTCTTTAATAAACCCCAGTTTATAATCTTTTACTTCTTTATCAATCGCTGACATTTTATCAATAAGTAATTTTGTGGAATCCTTATTGGTTTTTGTTGTAGTCTTGTAAAGCTCACGTAATGGCTCAATTTGTTTTTGTTTACCAGCCATAAAGGTTTGGTAATCGTAAAAGAATTTGTTTTCGACCGAGCCTTTTACTTTCATGTTTTTTATGTAGTCGGCAGTGTCGGTTTCTAAAGAAAAATTTTGTTCGGCATCCATCACAAAATCAAAATACTTTTTATTAGGAGGCACAAACAAATAAATTCCTTCGGGATACTTTTCTGTACCTTTAAAAACCACTTCGCCTTTGGCATTTACTTTGGCAGAATCTTTTATATACTGCTTATCTCCATAATAATTTGCCAACAAACAGGTAGAGCCTTCTTTCAGGCCCTTGGCGGTGATCTTAATGTTGTAACCATTTTCCTGGGGATTACCTGCACTAATATGAGTTGTTGCAAGGATACTTAATACGCTAAGTGTTTTAACAAAAAAGGAATTCATAAAAATTGATTTTTTTGGGTTAATAATGCAATTAAATCCAATAATTGAAGTGTTTTGAAAGATCTACAAATTTCATGTTTAATGATACAATTATAGCTAATTTTTCGCAATTTTTATGTCACAATAAGAGTGCCGTAAATGGAAAATTGAAATTTTAATGTGTTTTTAATTGAAAATCAACGACTTACAAAAATGTTAAAAAATACTAAAATCCAAATTTTGAAAATTTTGATTTTGTCGAATTGGTCATTGTTTTTTAACAATAAAGTGGAATTCGAATTAATTAATAAGGTCTGAAATTTTTGATTAAATTTGTACTTTACATTTTTCTAATTTTTAAAATTAAATTACTCACAAAAAATCGAATAGAATGAAAAAAATTTACACACTACTTTCAGTTTTATTATTTGCCGGTTCGGTGAATATTAAAGCTCAGGATACATTGTTATATGAAGGATTTCAATTTGTTATGGATTCATATCTTACTTCTATTACCAGTCCACCAGCTGGAACTACAACAGACAGTATGTGGTACAATTACGATGCTGATCAATTAGCTGATGGCGCAGGTGGAACAAATCCACGCCCCGATGATTGGTGGCAGATCTTAGCATTTGCTGATTCTAATTTGTATATTCAAGGAACAACGGATACTAATATTGTAATGGGTGCTAATTCATGGTTTTCGTCTCCTGGTCTTGCGGACAATTGGTTGATCACTTCTAATGTTCAATTAGGTGAGCATGATACATTATTCTGGAAGTCGGCACCAAGACAAACCCCGCGTTTCCTTGATGGTTATGAAGTGAGATTATCTACTACAACCAATAGCGATCTTGCATTCACCAATGTATTGTTTACTGCTGCGGAAATGACCGCAAAAAGCGAAACTGCTGCAGATTCCACATTTGCTGGTTATACCTTTTCAACACCGGGTTTTGTACACGGGCTAGATGGGACGTTTACTGAATTTGATAATGATTCTGCCCGTTTGATCGGTATATTAAAACAATTTTCTATGCCCTTAGATGCTTATGCAAATCAAAATGTATTTATTGCGTTCCACCATACCTCATATGATGATAACCTTATCTCAATTGATGATATCCTGATCCGTGGTACAGCATCTAACCCTGTTGCAGGGATCAAAGAAAATAAATTTGATCTGAATTTAAATTTATTTCCAAACCCTGCTAACGATAATGCACAGTTGAATTTTCAATTAGCATCTGAAACAGAGGTTACAATTACTGTAAATGATGTTACCGGTAAGTTGGTTTATTCCGAAAATAAAGGAACATTGGCTTATGGCCGTCATTTCGCAACTATTAATACTGCTGCTTTAGCAAATGGTTTTTATACAATAGCGGTAAAAACTAAAAATGGTACAAGTACTACCAAATTGATCGTTCAATAATATAGAATATCAAGAAAATAAAAATCCCCGCTGATCAATTTCAGCGGGGATTTTTATTTTTAATTAGAAACGAAGATTCAAAATGAACTTTTCTTGGTACTGTCATGCTGAACTTGTTTCAGCATCCCATGAGATTCCGAAACCACCGATAGCCATCGGGGCGGGGAAGTTCGGAATAACTTTATAGCAAATGTTATCGGTATTGTTCTATTCCTCTTTAAACTCCGAAATAAAGTGGAAATGTATCTCCGGATTTTTCTCTTGCGCCATTTGCAGTGCCCATGCTGATTCAGCTAAAAATACAGGGCGGCCTTCTTTATCGGTTGCCATGTGATGTAGTTTTTCGAAGATAAACTCTTCCATCTTTTTCTTATTCTTACTGCTTATCCAGCATGCTTTAAAAAGAGAGATGTGCTCAAAATTACAGGAAGCGGAATATTCACTTTTTAAGCGGTGTTGAATTACTTCGAACTGAAGTGCTCCCACGGTCCCAAGAACTTTACGATTATCAGTTTTTTTGGTAAACAATTGCGCAACACCTTCATCAGTTAATTGTTCGAGGCCTTTGTTTAACTGTTTTGTTTTTAAAGGATCGGCATTTACCACATATTTAAACAATTCAGGAGAGAATTGCGGAATTCCTTTAAAATTCATTTTTTCTCCTTCAGTTAAGGTATCCCCGATCTTAAAAATGCCGGAATCATAAAGCCCGATGATATCTCCGGGGTATGCTTCATCCACCACATTTTTTTCCTGAGCCATAAAAGCTGTAGGATTAGAGAATTTTAAGGTGCGATTTTCACGAACATGATAATAATTTTTATTTCGCTCGAATTTGCCGGAGCAGATCCTTAAAAAAGCGATCCTGTCGCGATGTTTAGGGTCCAAGTTGGCATGGATCTTAAATACAAATCCGGTGAAATTTTTATCATCAGGGTGTACAATTTTCAGATCCGTTTCGCGGGAACGTGGAACAGGGGCAATTTTAATAAAGCCATCCAATAGCTCACGTACTCCAAAATTATTTACCGCACTGCCAAAAAATACAGGAGAGATCATTGCTTCCAGGTAATCTTCCACTTCAAATTCGGAGTAAACGCCTTCAATCAATTCTACATCATGACGTAAAATATTTGCAAAATTTTCACCAATAATTTCATCAATTACTCCATCATTCAGGTCTTTTATCTCAATTGAATTTTCGGTGGTTTGTTTTTCGCCTTGGTTGAAAAGAATTAAACTTTTCTCGTACAAATTATAAACACCTTTAAATGTTTTTCCTATGCTGATAGGCCATGTTAAGGGGCGTAGATCAATTCGTAATTCTTTTTCTATCTCGTCCAACAGGTCAAAAGGGTTTTTACCTTCACGGTCCATTTTATTGATAAAAACAATAACAGGAGTATTGCGCATCCGGCAAACTTCAAGCAGTTTGCGTGTTTGAGGTTCAACCCCTTTTGCACAGTCGATAACCATTATAACGCTATCCACAGCAGTGAGTGTGCGGTAGGTATCTTCGGCAAAATCTTCGTGGCCGGGAGTGTCCAATAAATTTATTTTAACACCTTTATATTCAAAACCCATTACGGATGTTGCTACGGAAATACCACGCTGACGCTCAATTTCCATAAAGTCGGAAGTAGCGTGTTTTTTTATTTTGTTTGATTTTACAGCACCTGCTTTTTGAATAGCTCCACCAAATAAAAGTAACTTTTCGGTTAAGGTAGTTTTACCGGCATCGGGGTGAGAGATAATACCAAAGGTTCTGCGTTTTTCTATTTCTTCTTTTAAAGCCATTGTGTTTTTGATTTTGCACAGTTCATTATGAACATGTGAGTCAGTCTGGACTCGTATATGATGGTTTCAGGATTTTAGGGGAGAGCATGTTTCAGAATCTCATTCAGCCCTGAAACATTAAATGTTAAGATGCTGAAATAAATTCAGCATGACATTTGCCAAAATAAAAAACCCCAACTCTTCCCGAAAAGGGAAAGGCAGGGGTTTTATAAATATTTAAAGTAATTATTGTTTTTTCTCAGCGATACGAGCTGCTTTTCCAGTTAAGCCACGTAGATAGAATACACGTGCTCTGCGAACAACACCAACTTTGTTTATTTCAACTTTGTCGATATATGGAGAACATACAGGGAATACACGCTCTACACCAACTGAATTACTCATTTTACGAACTGTAAAAGTTTCAGTAGCTCCAGCACCTTTACGCTGAATAACAACACCTTGATATTGCTGAACGCGTTCTTTTTCGCCTTCTTTGATTTTATAATGAACAGTAACAGTATCACCAGCTTTAAACTTAGGGTGACTAACTTTTATTGACATTTGGTCTTCTACGTATTTTAATAACTGGCTCATAAACTTTGTTTTTATACTATTTTAAATCAATATCCCTTAAAAAGGAATGCAAATATAGTTTATTTTCTTAGATTGGAAAAATAATTTTTCGAAAAATATATCTTGAATTGGTTTTTGGCTCCAAATCAGGCGTTTTTTTTGAAAAAAGAGGGTGAAAATGTCCCCAAAGATACACATTTGGTGTTTCTGAGATCTTTAAAAACTTAAATTCGGCTATTTTAACAACCCGGATTCGATTTCCAGTTTTGCCCAAGCCTCAATCGATGCTGTATTCCTCTTTGTCATTGAGATGTGCGTAAGGGATTGCAACGAAAATCCTTTTTGTCCTTTACAAAAAGATTGAAGTGTAAAGCCCGACCCTTTCATTTTTATGAAAGGGAACGCCCAAATACTGCTTTTGACAAATCTGTCTTTTATTGTCCCCAAGCCAAAAATGTGTTTTTCATTCACACTAAAATCAGTAGTTTCCTAATAACAGATCCCAAATCAAAGTATCGCGTAATTTATTATATATTTGCATAATAAAAATAAGAAATATGAAACACTTACGCTCCACATTAGTCATCGTAATTAGTATTCTTTTATCATTTTCGGCATATTCGCAGAAATCGGGTGAAAATTACTATAAAAAAGGGACTGCAAAATCAATTGCAGGGCAATATAAGGAAGCATTAGAAGACTTTGATAAGGCAATTAAATTGAGTCCGGAAGAGGTTAGTTACCTTTTTGCCCGTGCTGCAGTAAAAAGTGAGTTAGAGGATTATACGGGAGCTATCCAGGACTATACTTCAGTTATTGAATTAAAGCCCGATTATGCAGAAGCTTATTTTTACAGAGCCTATGCTAAAGATGTTCTTGAAGATTTTGAAGGTGCTATTAAAGATTACGATAAAGCGATCAAGATCAACCCTGATTATTTGCAGGCATACCATAACAGGGCTACAGCAAAGGATAAATCGGGAGATTTTTCCGGAGCTGTTGAAGATTATAGTAAAGCTATACTTTCCAAACCGGATTATTTCACCTATATAAACAGGGGTAAAGCGCAATATGAGTTGAAGGATTACGCCAGTTCTATTCGCGATTATGATAAAGCGGTGGAAGTAAATGCTAACGATGTGGAAGTGTATTTTTTACGTGGTTATGCAAAAACGGGAAGCAAAGATTATACAGGGGCAATAAAGGATTTTGAAAAAGCATTGGAATTTACGCCTGAGGATGCCAGAATATATAATGGAAGAGCTTTGACTGCATTAGCAATGAATGATTTTAAAGCTGCTTTTCACGACCTTAATTATGCTATTGAGTTGAAATGGGATTATGAAGAACCTTACTATAACAGAGGCTTTGCAAGAAGTGAGTTGGAGGATTACAATTTGGCATTGATCGATCTTAATAAAGCGATCGATTTAAAACCTGATTATTACCAAGCCTACTATTTGAGGGGAGTAATGAAAAGTAAATTGAACGATTTTAAAGGTGATATAGTAGATTTTAACAAAACGATCGAATTGAAACCAAATTTTGCAGATGCCTATTATAACAGGGGGATATCGAAAACCAGAAGCGATGACAAAGAAGGGGCTTGTTTAGATTTTAATCAATCAATTAAACTGGGTAGTTCAAAAGCAGAGCAAATTATCAAAGATTATTGTAAGTAAAAAAATCTATTTTTTTTGAATCCTAAACTTTACATTCTGCATTTAGAATTTAAAGTTTGGGATTTTTTATGCCTTTTATTTTAGTAGATCCGGTCTTCGTTTTTGGGTACGTTCAATGCTTTGCTCGTGTCGCCATTCTTCAATGTTTTTATTGTGTCCGGATAATAGAATGTCAGGCACTTTCCAGCCATTGTATTCGGCAGGGCGGGTGTAAACAGGTGGAGCCAATAAATTATCCTGAAAAGAGTCGGTTAAAGCAGATGTTTCATCGGAAATGGCTCCTGGAATAATACGAATAATACTATCGCAGATCACGGCTGCAGCTAATTCTCCACCGGAAAGAACATAATCGCCAATAGAAATTTCTTTGGTGATCAAATGTTGGCGAACACGTTCATCCACTCCTTTATAATGGCCGCAAAGGATAATAATGTTTTTGAATGTGGATAGGTGATTTGCCATTTTTTGGTTCAATGTTTCACCATCAGGGCTTGTATATATTATTTCATCATAGTGTCGTTCCGCTTTTAAAGCGTTAATGCAATTAGCGATGGGTTCGATGCCCATTACCATTCCGGCACCACCACCAAATGCATAATCATCAACACTCTTTTGTTTTTGTGTGGAGTAATCGCGAAGGTTAATTAAATTGACCTCTACTATTCCTTTCTCGATAGCGCGTTTTAAGATGCTATGCTGGAAAGGACTTTCTAATAATTGTGGTAAAACTGTAATAATATCTATACGCATAATACGAGGTTTAATTAAATGACAATTTAACAATTTGGCAATTAGGCAAGATGATCAAATAAATTAAGCAATTGCCTATTGTATAATTGAACAATTGTAAAATTACTCTTTAAGTTTCAATATTGTTTTCTCATAATCGATCACAGCTTTATACTTCAATAATATATCACTGCCCAAAACCCCATCAATTTGTGGTAATCCCACTTGATGGTAGGATTTATTAACATGTGACAGGTCCAATAAAATTGTTTTATAATCAAGGATCTCAATCTCTCCGATCTTTATTTTTTTTATGGAAGTAAAATGACTTTTCATGGTGCTGGTACCTAATCCACTGGATAGGTTATCATGTTTGTCGAATTTTTTATTTGTGACATATTTTGCAATACGTTTTTTATCGAACACCGTTTTTGATGCGCCAGTATCTATAATTACATTAGCCACTTTGCGATTAATATATAATTTTATCATTAAATGAAACCCTTCACCACCGATGGAAAGAACTTTAAAAGGTATAGTTGTTTTCATATATGCTCTAAAATGATTGAAATAAAAATAGTAAATTTTTATTCACAGAATTAATTAAATTCGTTTATCTATTTGAATTTTGAAAATTATTAAAGAGCTAAATACAATGCTGCAATATAGGTTTTGGCATCTTTAATATTACCGGTTTTTATCAGATCTTTAAATTCTGTAGAACTCATTTCAACCACTGAAATGTGTTCGTTTTCAGTTTTTAATCCTCCACCTTCTGATATTTTGTCGACATTGGTAACGGTAGCATAATAAATATAAAAACATTCGGAACTATAGCCGGGAGAAGCGAAGCAGGAAACTAAGAGCTGAATGTTCTCAGGTTTGATCCGGTAGCCAACCTCTTCTTCAACTTCTCTTATAGCAGCTTGTAATGGTTCTTCCCCTTCATCTATTTTCCCTGCTACTATTTCCAGTAACTGTTCTTTTATTTTAGATGAAATAGCATATCGGAATTGCTTTGTAAGAATTACTTTATCAGTTTCTGTATTCAGGATCAATACTGCAGAAGCATCTTCTCGTTTTAAACGAAGTCGGGAAAAGTTATTATTATTCTCATCACTTATTTCGGCTTTTTCGATGATCAGACGATCATTAAAAATGGTATTTTCTTTGAGTATTTTAAACATGTGAATTTTATTTAAATTTAAAAATACATATTTTTTGTTTCTGATAAGGGTTCGGACTATTCTAATGGAGTTTCGTATGTTTTTTCACTTGTCCTTTTTGTTGAAGTTTTTTTACCGCAAAAGACACAAAGCGTTACATTGAGGGTTAAAATGCTTACGCACAATTTTCTCGATACGCTTTAAATGACCGTGCGCGTGGTTATTTCAAGCTTGTTTCAGAATCTCAAAGATGCTGAAACAAGTTCAGCATGACCTTGCGTCAATTTATGCTTTTTAAAACTAAATTCTGAGGAGTATCTCAAAAAAATAATTTGAAATTCAGGCAAAAGAATAGCTTTTATGTTCGTGTTTTTCGAGAAGGTTCAGGCATTTTTGAAGATCTATTCCTTTTCCTAAAACAGCCGAAAATAAATCTCCTTTTTTTTCTATTCTTTTTAATGAGTTGTAGATATTAAAATCTTGCGGACTAAGTCCATATTTTACTTCTTCCCATTTTAGCGGCATGGATACTGTTGCACCTTTTCGGGGCCTTAAGCTATAAACAGAAGCAATAGTCTGTCCTCTGCGGTTTTGCAAATGATCTAAATAGATCATTTTGTTCCCACGCTTTTTTAAATTTCGATCGAGGCTTGTAAAATTTGGAAGTTGCTCCCGCGTGTACATACAAATTAAATGTGCAAAATCCTTCAGCTGGTCGTAGGTGTATTTTTTTTGCGTTGGAACATATACGTGTATGCCTGTGGCACCAGACGTTTTACAATAACTATCTGCGCCAACACTTTTTAAGATATCATGAATAACATTGGCCGTTTCAATTACCTGTTCAAATGTGTTTTTTTCGGACGGATCGATATCGATAATTAAATAATCAGGTTTATCTAATTGTTTAATAGTGGAGTGCCAGGGATTAAATTCAATACATGCCAGATTATTTAAATAAGCAAGAGTAGCCTCTTTGTTACAAATAATGTAATTAATATTTTTATTTACAGAGCCAGAAAATATATTAAAGCTATCTATCCAATCCGGAGCTTCATCACCTGCATTTTTATGGTAAAAACCTTTGTCGGTAATTCCATTGGGATTTCGATTTAATGACTCCGGGCGGTCCTTTAAATAAGGTAAGATGTATTTTGAGATGCTTTGGTAATAATTGATCACATCACCTTTTGTGATTCCTTCCTCAGGCCAGAATACTTTTTGGACATTCGTTATTTTAACATCTATTTTCCCGAAAGAAATTGTTTTTTCATTTTTATTTTCAGTTTTATCCGATCGGACCTGGTCTTTGTTTTTTTTTGTTTTGATAGAATTTTCTTTTAGAGCTTCTTTTTTTACCGGTTTTATTGCATCCATTGTAATTTCATTTGCTTTTTTATCATCACGTAATCTTAAAAATACCGGATGACGTAAATGTCCGGCAGTGGTCCATTCGGTATATTTTATTTCACAAACCAAAACAGGTTTTAACCAAGTAGCGGGCATATTGGTTTTAATGAGTTCATCAAAAGGGGATTTTTTTTGAATTAATGGTTTAAATAATTTACTCATTTGCTGCAAACTTTTTGCACTAAATCCTGAACCGGAATGCCCTATGTACTCAAGTTTGTTTTTATTCCAGATGCCAAGTATCAAAGCACCGAAATTCATTCTGCTGCCTGCAGGCTTTGTAAAACCTGCAATAATTGCTTCTACTGTTTTGTGATGTTTTATTTTTAACCACTCATTTGTTCTTATTCCGGGATAATAGAATGAATCTGCTTTTTTAGCAAGGATTCCCTCCAGATCATTTTTCTCTGCTATTTTAAAGAACTCGTTTCCTTTTTCTTCAATATGATCCGAATATTTAATTACATCATTCTTTTTATTGAGTACTTGTTTAAGTAATTTTTTTCTTTCAATTAGTGGAATATCGGAAGTGCTTTTCCCATTGCTGGAAAGTAGATCAAATACCTGAAATTGTATGGGGTGCTTATCGTTGGTGGTATAATGTTGTAATAATTGGAAATCAGATTTTCCGTTTTTATCCATAACAACGATTTCTCCATCCACAACTGCATTTATGTTTAATTTTTTTAATTCATTTACCACAATTGGGTAGGAAGCGTTAAACGTATTTCCATTCCTTGAATAGAGGCTGATATTGTTTTTATTTATTTCTGCAATTGCTCGATACCCATCCCATTTTATTTCATATATCCAGTCTTTGTCGCTAAAAGGAATGTCAGTTTCCTTAGCGAGCATTGGCTTTATGTAAGTATTCAGTTTTGTTGTTTCTCCCGGTAAATATTGGCTGCGTTTTCCTTTTTTTAAGACACCGCCTTCTTTATCATTTTTATTACGTTCCGAGTTTTCTAACTTTTGTTTACTATTTGATACAGTAGTTAACGAAGAATTAGTTTTTTTTTTAAGCCATTTATTTATCGGAGAATTTTTGGGAGTATGTTCTTCGCTGTTGTATGCCTCTTTTACCGCAAATTCATCATTATGCTTAATGAGCAACCAGGCATTTTCTGTTTTTCCATTAAGTTTTACTAATACAAATTCTCCTTTTAATTTTTTACCGTACAATCTGAATTTCAGGTTGCCTTGCTTTAATCCGCTTTTAAGTTCTTTTTCTGCCGCTTTTTTTTCTGAATTGTCAATGTCAGATAAATAGCCCTCATCCCATATCTCTACAATGCCAGCTCCATAATTGCCTTCAGGAATAATGCCTTCAAAGTCCTTATAGCTATAAGGGTGATCCTCTACCATCATTGCCAGTCTTTTGTCTTTTGGGTTTAAAGATGGTCCTTTAGGAACTGCCCAGCTTTTAAGTACGCCATCCATTTCTAACCGAAGATCATAATGCAGGTGAGAGGCTTTATGACGATGGACTACAAAGGATAGTTTCGATTTCGACTTGGAACCCTTATCCGAGGGTTCTGGAGTATTCTTGAAATTTCGTTTTTTAGCGTATACCTGTAAGGTCATTAAGATGCTTTTTTATGGTTGGCGTTAAGACTTGCTTTTAGCTGAGCCATCAAATCCTTGGTTTTACTGTAGGTTACTTTTAGTTTAGGTTCTTTTATTTTTACTCCTTTCGCTTTTGCTTTAATTACTTTCATTAGCTCAGCGGTATAGGTATCTTTATATTGTTTAATATTAAATTTCCCGGAAAGTTGTTCAATCAATGAAACAGCCATTTTTAATTCATTGCCTTTGATATCTGTTTTTGCAGGAAGATTAAGCTCCTTAGGACTTTTTATTTCTTCTTCAAAACGAATGCGGTTAAGTATAATTACATTATCAGTTGCTTTTAAAATAGCCAGTGTTTCTTTGCTGCGCATTACAAAAGTAGCGATGCCTACTTTTTGTGTTTTTCGTAATGCATCTCTCAGTAAAGCATACGCTCTGGCTCCTGATTCCTGAGGTTCGATATAATACGGAGTTTCATAATAAACGCTTTCTATCTCATCTGCCTCCACAAAGTTTGTGATTTCTATTGTTTTGGTTTTTTTTGCATTCGCTTGTTCAAATTCTTTATCTGTTATTACTACATATTCGTGATTAGGCATTTTGTATCCCTTTACAATATTGTCCCACTGAACCTCTTTCCCCGTTTTTTCATTGATACGTTTAAAATGAATTTTGGAATGATCCGTTTTATCAAGCATATCTAAATCAAGGCGGCTGGCTACTGTTGCACTATAAAGTTTTACAGGAATATTAACTAATCCAAATCCTATTGCTCCTGTCCAAATTGGTTTCATGTTTTCATTCTATTTAATAAAATTCGAGTCAAAAATTATTCCTGTTAAAAAGTGAACAAAATCCAACCGATCAGTCATTAATCGTGGAATTATTTACACAGTATTTTGAATGGAACAGTGTCATTTTGAAATTTCCTTTCTGTTTTTTGATAAAAATAATTTTTTACGTGCCTTGTACACGGGCTTTCAAAGGATAAAAAATGAATTGCTATTATCATAGGTTTAGGCAATTATTTGAAAAAATAATTTTTAACCAGGTTAAAGTATAAATTTTCTATTTGGACTATTCAAAATGCACTATAAACGAATTATCAAAAGCACAAAGTAAAATGCCTGATATATTTGGAAGGAAATTAAATTACCCTAATTTTTGTTTCATAAAAAAACTATCTCCATAACTCAATATGCTAAACAATAATTCAAGCAATGAAAAGATTTGAGGTTTTAATACTTATTTTTTTTTCTGGTATAGCTGAATTACTTTCACAAACGGAAAATAATAAATTGAAAACTGCGGAGGATTTTTTTTCTCAATGTTATTTTTCCGATGCTTTGCCATTATACCTGGATGCTCTAAAATCAGACTCTTTAGATATAAACCTGAATTTAAAAATAGGAATTTGTTATTATAATTCCAGATCGCAAAAAACAAAAGCAATTTATTATCTTGAGAAGGCAATTTCATCCTTTAATAGTAATCTCTTAAATGAAAATAGAAATAACCTTCAGAATACACGAGGGAATTATACAAACGGGTTATTCAACAAGGAAATAAAAAAAAATAATATACATCGCCAAGGGAATAACCTTCTGATAGCCTCTTTAAAATTTTTAGGTGATGCTTACCATTTGGCTTATAAATTTGATTTGGCCATCGCAAGCTATGGAAAATTTAAAAATAGTATTCAAGATAGTACTACTGAAGAATTAATTGAGAAGGAGATAACGTTGTGCAAATTCGGAAAAAAATTAAAAAGTTTAACTGAATGTCCACTTAATCTTGATAATGCCCACAAAAACATTAATGGTAATTATGGGAATTTTTCTTCCCTTATCATATCTGATCACCCAAACTTGATATTTGCTTCTTATCGATATGAAACAATGGAAGCGGATTTTAATATGGATGGTGGACTATTTGAAGCATCCTACATTTATTCGAATATAGATTCGTTGCAAGATTTTTTACCCGTTATCCTTGATACATTGCCCGAACCAAAAAGTGATACTTTGATAACCTATCAAGGTACTGAAGCTACGGTGGGTACTTCGGTAGATGGCCATTTTGTTTTGATCTATAAGGTTGAAAATGGTAATAGTAATTTATACACTATAAGCTTGATGGAAAATGAATGGACAATTTCGGAAGAATTGAATAAAACTATAAATATCGGGGGTTGGGAAGAGGATGAATTTATTTCTGCGGATGGCACTATTTTATATTTTTCAAGCAAACAGACTGGTGGATATGGCGGTACCGATATTTATAAATGTGAAAAATTAGAAAATGGAAAGTGGAGTAAAGCAAAGAACTTAGGTCCTTCCATTAATAGTCCTTTTGATGATGAAACACCATTTATTTATCCGGATGGAAATGTTTTGTATTTCAGCTCAAACAGGCTTAAAGGAGATGGCAGTTTTGATATTTTCACAAGCTCTTTGTTTGGTACTGATTCCTGGACAGCCCCGATTAATATTGGGTATCCTCTTAGTAAAACAGATCATAAATTTCCGGATGGGGAAGTCCATAGAGAAAAAACTTACGGCAATGAAAATGCGGTGTCGTCTACGATCAAAAAAAGTGAAGATACTGAAAGAAACAATTTTGTAATAACTTTTTATAATGATCAAAAGGCTTCGATTACTCTTTTAAAAGGGACTGTTCTGAGTATATTAGGTAGCAGTATAACCAACCTGAGAATCACTGTTACAGACAATGATACCAAAGAGATTTCAGGTGTTTATTATCCCAATAGTATATCCGGTCATTATTCGATCATTCTTCCTGCAGGAAGAAATATTAATATTACTTATGAAGCTGAAGGGTATATATTTCAATCAGAGCATTTAAATATTTCGAAGGAAACCAATTATTATAAGCTACATAAAACAATAGAGATGTCTCCTGTTGCAAAGGGTGCAAAAGTTATATTGAACAATGTTTTTTTTGATCTTGAAAACGCTACAATAAATTCAAGTTCAAACACAGAATTGAATAACCTTTTTCTTTTTATAACTGATAATCCCGATCTGACATTTGAGATCGCCTACTATAAAGATTCAAAAAAAAAAGGCAAATGTAATAACCAGCTTTCTTTAGAAAGAGTACAGTCTGTAATAAATTATCTTACTCAAAAGGGTGTAGATAGTGAGAGAATAATTGGCAAGGTTTACACGGATCGTAAAGCAAAAAAGTCAACTAAAAAAAATGCTCAAGTTGAAAATTCACAAGAAGAGCAACTAAACGAGTGGCTTGAAATGCGTGTATTAAAAAATAATTCTAAACCCAATTCTTTAAAATTACAATAGTTTTCTGGTGGCCTATTGCGCTTGAATTTATTGATAAAAAGAACTATTCTGCAATTTTGGATCGTTAAAGCCCGGCAAAAAAAAATTGAATTGCCAAATTTATTTTCTTCCTTTTTTGTTGCCAATTTTTTTCCTGTTTTTTAAAGTGCATTTCAAACTGACGAATTTTTGATTTTAACTATTTAAAATACTTGATTAACGAATATTGCAAAACTTGGCGAAATTGAAATATACTTTTGAATTGGAAAGCTAATGTGGATACCCCATTAAAAACAATTTAAAAGCATTTAAGATGAAAACAATTATCGTTCCTACGGATTTTTCAGAAACTGCTGAAAATGCTTTAAACTATGCCATAGAATTGGCTAAAATGATGGAAGCATCAATTATTTTGCTTCATGCATGTGATATACCTGAGTCAAGGAATGGGGTAATGTCTCCAGTATTACCTGAAGTTGTGGAAAAGAATGAAAGGGTACTTCAAAAATTGGAGCATTATATTAAATCAACAGAGCCTCCTATTAAATTTGAATTATGCGTTCAATCAAAATCTATTGTTAGAAGAATTATAGAATTAACGCATGAGAAAGGTGCTGAGTTGGTTGTTTTTGGTATTTCTGAAAATGGAGTTTTTGAAAAATCTATTGTTGGAAGTAATACATCAAAAGCAATAAGCAATTTAATGACCCCTGTGTTAATGGTTCCAACAAATGCAAAATTTAAAATTCCTGAAAAAATTGTATTTGCTTCTGACTATTTACAATTAAAAAATGATCGACCTCTTAATGCACTTTTAAATTTCATAACATTTTTTAATTCAAATCTTTTTATTGTAAATGTAAAAGGAGTTGATGAAAAAACATCATCCAAAAGTGTTGCTGCTTTTATTAATGTTAGAAAAATATTAAGAAAAGTTAATTATTCAATACACCATACGGTAAATGAAAATGTAGTGAACGGAATCAATGAATTCGTAAAAAAAGTAGATGCTGAAATTGTAGCAATGATCCCACGTAAACATAATTTTTTTTACAGGTTATTTAATTTTAGTAAAACCAAAAAAATGGCTTTTTATAGTCACGTACCATTATTGGTGTTGCCCGAAGGAATAGAAATACCTGTGTTTAAACCCAAAGCGCATGTGACGATTCCGGAAAGGATTTTCGAAAAAGAAATTCAATGGTTCAATGAACAGGCTCCGCTTTAAATAAGCGAAATAAAAAAATAGATCATTTTTTATTTCGAGACAGAAATTATTTATTGAATTAACATAGTTTAAGAACTAACAAGAGCGAAAAAAAATGAATCTCAAGCGATTAACTTTTACAACTAAAATCAAAGCCCCAAAAAGTAAAGTGTGGAATGTACTTTGGGACGACACAACGTATAGACAATGGACGAGCGTATTCAGTGAAGGTTCTTACGCTGTTTCCGACTGGAAAGAAGGAAGCAAGATTTTGTTTCTTGATGCAAAAGGTGACGGTATGTATAGCACTATTGCAAAAAGTATTCCTAATGAGTTTATGTCTTTCAAACATTTGGGAGAAGTGAAAAACAAAAAAGAAGGACCATTTGATGAAATATCGAAGGAATGGGAAGGAGCCATGGAGAACTATACCTTAAAAGAAAAAGATGGACTGACGGAATTGACAGTTGAAATAGAAGGAGGCGATGAGAAGGATGTGAACTTTTTTAAGGACTTTTTTCCAAAAGCATTGGAAAAAGTAAAAGTACTGAGTGAGGCAAAAACTGCGGTATTTACATAACAATGAAAAACTAATATAGCAGTTGCTTAAAGAATAAAAAAAAATAATAAAATAAAACAATAATAAACTAAAATGACAGCGATAAAATTTGGAACGGATGGTTGGCGAGCATTAATTGCCAAAGACTTTACAGTTGATAACGTAGCAAGAGTGGCAGAAGCTACTGCCCAATGGTTAATGAAATACAAAACACCATCTGTTGTATTGGGTCATGACCCTCGCTTTGGTGGTGAATTATTTGCTGAGACAACTTGTAAGGTTCTTGCAAGTCATAGTATAAAAGTGTATTTGGCAAAAGGATTTGTTTCCACCCCAATGATATCATTAGGTACCGTTAGAAAAAATGCCGACCTGGGTATTATTATCACTGCAAGCCATAATCCTGCATCTTACAATGGTTATAAAATAAAAGGGGCGTATGGTGGGCCTTTACTTCCTGAAAAAATTCAGGAAATTGAGAATTTAATTCCTGAAAGAAACCTAATAAATATTGATAAATTAAGCATAAAGGAATTTGAAGAAAAAGGTTTAGTTGAATACCTTGACTTGGAGTCCATGTATTGCAGCCACGTGGAGGCCAATTTTGATCTGGAGGCGATTCGTAAATCAGGCCTTCGTTTTGCGTATGATGCAATGTATGGAGCCGGACAAAATGTTATAAAGCGTTTATTTCCCGAAGCAACTATGCTTCATTGTGAGGAGAATCCTTCCTTTCGTGGCCAAGCACCTGAGCCGATCCATAAAAATCTAAAAGAATTATCATCATTGATAAAATTATCAAAAAAAATTGACTGTGGTTTAGCTACTGATGGCGATGCTGACAGGATAGGTTTATATGATAATGAAGGAAATTTTATTGATTCCAATCATATCATTTTATTGTTGATCAAATATTTACATGAGCAAAAAGGGGTAAAAGGCAAAGTAGTAACTGCATTTTCTGTTAGTCCAAAAATCGCCAAGATGTGTAAACATTACGGACTGGAGCATCAGGTAACAAAGATCGGTTTTAAATACATTGCCGGTGTGATGATCACAGAGGATGTTTTGTTGGGAGGAGAAGAATCAGGTGGTATTGCAATTAAAGGTCATATCCCCGAGAGAGATGGTATTTGGATAGGTTTAACAATTTGGGAGTACATGACTAAATCAGGCAAATCACTTCAAGAACTGATCAAAGAAGTATATGCTATCGTTGGTCCTTTTGCTTCTGAACGTTCAGACCTCCATTTGAAAGAAGAATTTAAAAACGAGATCGTAGCAAATTGTGAAAATAATTTTTACCAAAATTTTGGGGCTTACAAAATCAATCGGGTAGAAACTACTGATGGTTATAAATATTTTTTTAATGATGATGAATGGTTAATGATCCGTGCATCCGGCACAGAACCTGTTCTTAGAAATTATGCAGAATCAAATTCTCTCAAAAATGTATTTGCTATTTTAAAAGCTGCAGAAGAAACATTATTGGAGAAAAAAGCAGCAATTGTTTAGAATAAAAATGGGGTAGACTGATTTAAGAAATCACTTAAGAGCAGCTTAATTGAGGTCTTCAAAGTATTGAAAATCAAAAAAAATCAAAATTAAACTAAAATAGAAAAATCATGAAAACTAAATTACTATTAATTGCATTTGTTCTATTCGGGGTAGGACAATCTATAGGACAAACAAATTTGCCTACCGTATTGGCGTGTAACCAAATATTAACAATAGCCGGATCGCCTTATATTATAGATACTACCACTACTGTTTTGTACGGATGTACCATGACTGTTAATGCCGGGGTTGAAATTAGAATGGCTGAAAATACCCACCTCATTGTGCAAGGGAAAGTAGACTTTTTGGGTACAGCTTTACAACCAATACTTATTCATGCCACGGATACAATTTGGGGTAATATTTTGCTGGATAGTACACTTCTTGTAAAATCAACATTTAATTATGTTAACATCGAAAATGCCAGGGTAAATGTAAATCCAAACTCGATGAAAGCAGCCATATTCTCGTACTATTCGTCTTTTGAAGCGAATCACTGTAATTTTAAAAATAACCTGCGTTGCTTTTATGCCTATAGGAGCTCAAATATCTTAATTAAAAACTGCGTACTTGACTCTACAAATAGAGGCGAAAAAATACTGTGTCAATATGCTGATCAAGTAACTATTGACAATTGCACTTTATATTTTACTTCTGGCGATGCGGATGTAATTGATTTTGATGGTTCCACTAACGTAATGATTTCCAATAATCTATTATGTGGTGGTGGTGATGATGCGATCGATCTTGGTCATGCTATCGATCCTAATCATCCTGACAGCCTTGGTTGTACTAACGTAACAGTAACAGGAAATGTTATTTATGGTATGCTTAATAAAGCTGTAAGCAATGGGGAAAATGCTGCAAACATAAATATTCATCACAATCTTATGGTTAATTGCGGCTGGGGAATAGGGGCTAAGGCGGGTGCAAATGTTATAGCTGATCACAATACTATATATAAATGCAATAAAGGGGTAAAAGCATACGACCACTTTGATGCGTGGGGGCCAGGACATCTAACAGTTACTAACTGTATTATTGTAGGCTGTGATACCACTTCGTTTAAAGATTCTACTGCTATTCTATCAGTATCCTATTCTTTATCTGATAGTGTTTTAATCTCGGGGACAGGTAATATTCAGGCTGCTGATCCTTTATTTGTTTCAACTTCCTTAATTCCGCGATGGGACTCTTTATTGCATTTCTATTCTTATCCAGCAATAATTGCTGCAAGTGATTTTCATTTACAACCTAACTCTCCTGCTGTAAATACTGGTGATCCAACCTTTGCTAATGATCCTGATGGATCAAGAACAGATATTGGTAGATTTTATTTGGGTCAGGTTTTAGAAGTAAAAACAATACAAACTTCAGAGAATGAATTAATTTATCCAAATCCAAGTAATGGAAAATTTACAATGCGATTGGTACCAAATAATAAAATTAACCGACTTACTGTTTTGAATATTTTAGGAGAAACTGTACAGGATAATGAATTTTTAGGAAACAAAGCGGAGTATGAACTTGATTTAAGTACTCGATCAGCAGGAGTCTATTATATAAAATTATCCTCTGGAAATAATTTTACAACGCAAAAAGCTGTTGTTTATTAAAACACCAGATATCAAGAGATAAATATTGTATTCCTTGGTATCTGAATTATTGTAAAATTTAATATTATGAAAACTTCATCTCGGATTTTAGCTATTATTTTTCTGTTCACAACAATGAATTCAAATGCTCAAAGTTTTCAATGGGCTAAACGGGCAGGGGCGCAGGCTTTTGATCTCGGTTATGGTGTTGGAACTGATAATGCTGGGAATGTATATATAGCAGGTAAATACGAATTGAATGCTTCTTTTGGCAACGTCCATGTGAGTTGCGCGGGGAACCATGATATTTATATAGCCAAATATAGTCCGGGTGGAGCTTTTCTATGGGTTCGCACAGCGGGAGGTTCCATAGGCGATTATGCTCATGCACTTGCTGTGGATGGAGCAGGAAATTCTTATTTGACAGGTGAATTTGAAACGACAACACGTTTCGGTGGCGGAGCTGTTTCAATGTCCAGTAGTGGAAGTAACGATGTGTTCGTTGCTAAATATGATACCAATGGAAATTTGATATGGGCAAAAAAAGTTGGAGGCGGGAGTGGAAGTGATAAAGGGTTGGGGATCTCACTTTCAGGGGGGAGCGTTTATATAACCGGCAACTTTCAGGGCGGTGCAAATTTTGGAAGCACCCATCTTAGCGTTTCTGGAGCTCACGACATTTTTATTGTTAAATACACTACAGGAGGCGATTTTCAATGGGCTAAAAAAGCCGGTGGTTCAGGTGAGGATGAAGGTTTTGCAGTTAGCTGTGATCAAAGCGGAAACGCATATGTTACCGGATATTTTACCGGTACTGCAAATTTTAGCGGTACATCTGTGTCAAGCAATGGAGCAACTGATATTTTTTTAGCTAAATACAATTCATCTGGAACTTTATTATGGGTTAAAAAATTCGGGGGTAGCGCCAGTGATGTTGGAAATGCAATTAAGGTAAATGGTTCCGGAAGTATATTCCTTACCGGAGGATTCAGAAATACTACTTTGTTTGGTTCTATAACTCTTAGAACACCAAATGGAAATTCTGACATTTTTATAGCACGTTTAGATTCTTCAGGGAATGTTATCTGGGCAAAAAAAGCCGGTGGAACTAATAATGATACCGGTCGTGGAATAGCTGTGGATGGTAGTTCCAATTGTTTTATAACAGGGAATTGCGGACAAAGCGCCACTTTTGGATCAACCACAATCAATGGAGCTGATATCACTGAGATCTATTTTGCTTCCTACGATGCATCAGGTAATTTCAGGTGGGTTTTGAAAGCCGGAGGCCAGGCAGATGTTTCAGATCCTGACCGATTTATTGAAATGGGGCTTTCTATTGCCACTGACCCATCAGGGAACGTTGCGGCTTCGGGTGCTTACCGTTCTGCTTCTACTTTTGGCGGAACAACCCTAAGCCCTTTCAGCACACACACTGATGTTTACGTTACTAAAATTGGAGCATCTTCAAAAATGCTGGCTGATAGTTTAGGTGCTCAAATTACACCTTTTAAAAACGCAACATTTTGTAATGGTGCAGATGTAATTCTAAAAACACAACAGGATTCTTCATATAGGTATTCGTGGTTCAAAAATGACCTGATCATCAAAGAAGCTACTGAGGCTACTTATAAAGCGAACTCACCCGGAAGTTATAAAGTTATGATCATATCCGAAAACGATACTGTGACAACCGATCCAATGGTGGTAACGGAATCAAAAGGTATTGCCGTTTCCTTAGCTCCTTCCGATCCAATTTTTTGCCAGGATACCAGTACAGTATTAATAACAAATACGGGAGATGAATTTGTATATCAATGGAAGAGAAATGGTATAACAATTCCCGGAGCAAATCAAAAATCTTATAAAACAGATAAATCAGGAGATTACCAGGTTAAAGTTATTCAGGGCGCTTGCTTTGATTGGTCGGGTGTTACAAGCATATCATTGCAAAATTGTATGAAACCAGATAGCATAATTAACAAAACGAATACACTTGGTATTAACAATATAAATTCTTCTGAAACAAAAGATGATTCGCTTTTGATTAAAATATTTCCAAATCCAAACAGCGGATTATTTACTCTTGAAATTAATATGGTTCATATTTCAGAGCAAGCGGATCAGGCAAGGGTGGAAGTGGTTAATTCTATTGGTCAAACAGTATATGATAGGTTAACTTCATTTAAAAAAGGATATATAAACGAACATATAGAACTGGAAAATTCTGTACTTCCGGGAATTTATTTCTTACAAGTTACTATTGGGGATAAAGTGGAAAAGAAACGAATGATGTTAGTGAGGTAAAATATTTTTGCTGTTGATCAAGTGCTTTTTCAATACTTAATTAATTTGTCGATAAAATAAAAAGGCACTTCAAAAAGTAATTTTTAGTAAAGGAATAAAATTTTAGAGTGTGAAACGTTATTGTAACATAAGAGTAAATTATTAAAGCATAAAAATAGATCATGAGAAATGGCTATAGAATTCTTGTTATTATTTTTCTACTCACAAATAAAAATTCGACTGCTCAAGATTTTCAATGGGCTAAGCAAGCTGGGTGGTATGCATTCGATTTAGGTTTGGGTATTGGGACAGATGATGATGGAAATGTATATGTTGCTGGTAAGTATGAATTGAATGCTAATTTCGGTGGAACATCAGTCAATTGCGAGGGGAATCATGATATTTTTGTAGCTAAATATGGTCCCGCAGGAGATTTTAAATGGGTACGTACTGCTGGAGGTATATTAGGCGATTATGCTCATGCTTTGGCTTGTGATGGAGACGGAAACGTTTATATTACGGGTGAGTTTGAAGAAACAGCTCGTTTCGGATCAGTTACGCTTACAAGTAATGGTGATAATGATGCATTTGTTGCAAAATACGACACGAATGGAGATTTACAATGGGCAAAGTGTCTTGGTGGAGGAGACGGAAGTGATAGAGGACTGGGGGTTTTGCAGTCGAATGGAAATATATATATAACGGGAAATTTTCAGAGAACGGCATATTTCGAAGACGGCAATACATTTATCTGCGGAGGAGGATTAGATCTATTTATTGCCAAATATACTTCAGAAGGTATTTTTCAATGGATCAAACAGGCTGGAGGTCCGGGATATGATGAGGGCGATGCAGTCTCTAACGATTCGGATGGAAATGTTTATGTCACCGGTTATTTTTCCAACTCAGCGAATTTTAATGGTACTACTATTTCAAGTAATGGCGGGACCGATATTTTTATTGCTAAGTATAATCCAATCGGTGATTTATTGTGGCTCAAAGATGCGGGAGGTAAAGGTGACGATTATGGATTTGGAATTAAAGTAGACGATACTGGTGGACTATTCCTTACTGGTGGATTTGAAAGGGATGCAAAGTTCGATTCCATTTCTCTTTCTTCCTTGGGTGATCGATCGGATATTTTTATAGCAAGATATACTTCATCAGGAGATGCAGTATGGGTGAGAAAAGCTGGTGGAAGGATGGATGATTATGGAAGAGCAATTACGTTGGACGCCAAATCCAATTGTTATATAACAGGATTTTATGGTTTGTCTGCTATTTTCGGAATAACAACAATTACTGGTGCTGACTCAGCCGAGATTTACTTTGCTTCCTACGATGAAAATGGAAATTATAAATGGGTGCTCAAAGCAGGTGGTCCTGCTGATGATTCCGATCTTAGTCCACATGGGGGTATTTTGGAAATGGGCCTGTGTTTATGTACCGATCCATCAGGTGATCTTTTTGCGTCCGGTGCATATCGTTCGAATTCTACATTTGGTTCAACTTCACTTGGCAACTGGGGAAATCATACTGAAATTTTCATTACTAAAATTGGTTTATCCTTCGATCTTTCAAAAGCTTTTATACTACCATCGAAAACAGCGACATTTTGTAGTGATGGTGATGTAACTTTAAATACTCAAGAGAATTCCACATATAAATATAAGTGGAAAAAGAATGGTGTTACAATTGAAGGTGCAACACGATTTAATTATAACGCTAATTCTCCCGGAAGTTATACCGTAATGATAATATTAGAAAACGACAGCATAGAAACTGATGCAACTGTTGTTACAGCAGCAAAAAATATTGCTGTTTCTATTGCACCTTCCGATCCAATTTTTTGTCAGGATAGTAGTGCTGTATTGATAACAAATAAACATGATGAATATGAATTTGAATGGAAGAGAAATGGTGAAATTATCCCCGAAGCAAATCAAAAATTTTATAGAACAGATAAATCAGGTGATTACCAGGTTAAAATAATTCAAGGCTCTTGTTTTGCCTGGTCTGGTATAACAAATATATCTCTACAAACTTGCCCTGATCAAGATGTCGCAACCAATAATTACTTAAATGATACAATTAATACTACTCTTATAAATAACGATTCTCTTTTAGTTAAAATATATCCTAATCCAAATAGCGGATTATTCACTCTTGAAATTAATATGGTGCATATAACAGAACATGCGAGCCAGGCAAATGTTGAAGTGCTGAATTCTATTGGACAAATTGTATATAATAAGCTAACCTCATTTGAAAAGGGATATATAAATGAACATATAGAATTGGAAGATTCAGTACCGACTGGAATTTATTTCCTGCAGGTTACTATCGGAGATAAGGTTGAGAAAACTCGAATAATGCTAACAAGGTGAAACAAGAAAGAGCAGATTGTAAATGCTTTTTTTTTATATAAAATTATAGACGATAAAAACAGTCAAATAAAAATTTCTGTTTTCATTTTAATATTTATTCGAAGGGCAATATTTAGTGAAATTTAAAAATTACAATTATGAAAATTGGGTATAGAGTCTTAGTTATTATTCTACTGGTCGTTTCCAAAAACACAAATGCTCAAAGTTTTCAATGGGCTAATAGAGCCGGATCCTACGCTTTTGATTTGGGCTATGGCATTGGGACCGACAGTATTGGAAATGTATATATCGCTGGCAAATATGAACAGAATGCAAATTTTGGAGGAACAATTGTTAGCTGTGCCGGAAATCATGATATTTATATAGCTAAATACAATCCTTTGGGAGTTTTTCAATGGGTACGTACTGCAGGAGGACCAATAGGGGATTATGCGCACTCGCTGGCTGTTGATAGAGCCGGGAACTGTTATCTTGTTGGAGAATTTGAAAGAACAGCTATGTTTGGAACTGTTGCACTTACAAGCCGTGGCGGGAATGATATATTTGTTGCAAAGTATAATACTAATGGCGTTCTGCAATGGACAAAAAGTGTTGGCGGAGGCGGAGGCAGCGACAGAGGTTTGGGTATCTCAGAATCAAATGGAAATGTATATATCACCGGGGACTTTCAGGGAACAGGCTATTTCCCCGGCACTACTCTTGTAACCACTGGAGGGTTGGACATATTCGTTGCCAAATATAATTCAGCTGGTGATTTTCAGTGGATCAAAAAGGCGGGTGGAGTTGGAAATGATGAAGGTTATTCAATCAGCAGTGATCTTGCAGGGAATGCATATGTCACCGGCTATTTTTCGGGCACGGCAATTTTTAGCGGTACCTCTATTACAAGTTATGGTGCGAACGATATTTTTATAGCGAAGTATAATCCGGCCGGAGGTTTATTATGGGTTAAAAAAGCGGGAGGTACAGGTAGTGATTATGGTATGGGAATTAAAGTAGATAATTCTAATAACGTATTTCTTACCGGTGGATTTAGACTTACCTCTACTTTTGGTTCTCTTTCTATCAAAGGTTTAAATGGAGATTCAGATGTTTTTATTGCAAGATATACATCTTCAGGAGATGTTGTATGGGTTAAGAGAGCAGGTGGGATCATAAACGATTATGGAAGAGCGATTGCTTTGGATGCCAAATCAAATTGCTATATAACAGGCAATTTTGGGCTGGAGGCTACTTTTGGAGCCACAACAATTGCAGGTGTGGATTCTGCAGAGATCTATTTTGCTTCTTATGATGCATCAGGAAATTTTAGATGGGTGCTAAAAGCCGATGGTATTGTTGATGCTTTAGATCCTGATCGTTTTATTGAAATGGGACTTTCTATTGCTACTGATCCGTTTGAAAATATCGTGGCTTCAGGTGCTTACCGCTCAAGTTCTACATTTGGTGGCACAAACCTTAATCCATGGAACAATCATACAGATATTTATATTACTAAAATTAAATCCCCTTTCAACTTACCAATTGATTCTTTAAACCACCTGGCAGATTTTCGATGCAATGGTTCGGGGACAATTACCAGGGATCTTTGGACAAATGTAAGTGCAACCTCAATTTTTAATGCTCCTTTTAATTCAGCTCCTACCAGCACAAGTCAAATCACTATTTTTGAGGGACCTTCAAATTCCGCAGACAATTACGCAACTCGTATCAGGGGATATATATGTCCTCCATTAACAGGGAAATATGTTTTTTGGATCGCAAGTGATAATAACAGTGAATTATGGTTGAGTACAAATGATCTACCAGCCAATAAAATAAAAATTGCTTCTGTAACCGGATTCACACAACCAAGACTATGGACAAAATACCCCAGTCAACAATCCATTCCTATTACGCTTACAGCTGGAATTAAATATTACATTGAAGCTTTACACAGAGAAAGCATACAAGGCGATAATATAGCAGTAGGTTGGCAGATGCCAAATGGTGATTTAGAAAGACCGATACCAGGCACAAGATTGTTGCCTTTTATACCATTACAAAATATGCCTTCGGGTGATATTTCAGACACTAAAATAGCGCCATTAAAAACGGCAACTTATTGTAAAGGCAGTAATGTTTTATTAAAAACTATTGACTCTCCAGATTATTTATACAAATGGAAAAAAGATGGTGAAGGGATCAAGGAAGCAACTGGAGCCACTTATTGGGCAGACTCACCTGGTAGTTACACTGTAATAATATCTGGAAAAGACTTTGAGAAAACCGAAACAACAATAGTTACTGAATCAAAAGGTACTGCTGTGTCCATTGCTCCTTCCGATCCCATTTTTTGCCAGGATAGCAGCATTGTATTAATTACGAATACAGGCGATGAATTTGTGTATGAGTGGAAGAGAAATGGGGTAACAATTCCCGGGGCCCACCAAAAATCTTACAAAACAGACAAATCCGGAGATTATCAGGTTAAAATTATCGAGGGGGCTTGTTTTGATTGGTCGGGTATTACAAATGTATCATTGCAAAACTGTTTGAATCCTGATGGTACCCCCAATAAAAACAATGTACTTAACAATAATAATAATAGTCATTTACAATCAAAAGACGATTCGCTTTTAATTAAAATATATCCAAATCCCAACAGTGGTTTGTTTTCTCTTGAAATTAATATGGAGCATTTAGCAGAAAATATAGAGCAGGCAAAAGTAGAAATGATCAATGCTGTTGGCCAAGTGGTATTTTATAAAGTAGCTTCGTTTAATAAAGGATATATAAATGAACATATTGTATTAGAAAATTCAGTACCAACGGGAGTTTATTTTTTACAGATTACGATTGGAGATAAAGTTGAAAAAAACAGGATGATGTTAGTGAGATAAAACAATTTTAAATAAGTTCAGTTACTTTTTTCAATACTTACTTTGGTCAATTTACTGATAAATTTAAAGAGTCACTTTCCGAAGTGACTCTTTAATTAATGTAATTATAGAGTTGAAAAAGATGTGGATCAAAGGAATAATTATTAATGCGAAAAATATGGTTATGAGAAATGACTATAGAGTTTTTCTTCTTCTTCTTCTTATTATTCTCATTAATAAAGATATAAGTGCCCAAATTTTTCAATGGACCAAGCGAGCTGGGTGGTATGCTTTTGACTTAGGTTACGGCATTGGAACAGATAATGATGGAAATGTATATGTTGCAGGTAAATACGAAATGAATGCTAATTTCGATGGTACCTACGTTAGTTGTGAAGGTAATCACGATATTTTCGTGGCTAAATATGGACCCGCAGGAGATTTTAAATGGGTACGAACTGCTGGAGGAATCTTAGGTGATTATGCTCATGCATTGGCCTGTGATGGGGATGGAAACGTTTATATAACTGGTGAAATCGAAGAAACAGTTCATTTCGGATCAACTACACTTACAAGTAATGGTAACAATGATGTATTTATTGCAAAGTATAATACGGATGGGGATTTACAATGGGCGAAAAGTCTTGGTGGAGGAGTTGGTATAGATCGAGGATTGGGTATCTCATTATCGAATGAAAATATATATATTACTGGACATTTTGAGGCAACAGCATATTTCACAGAGGAGAATACTTTTACTAGTTCAGGTGAGTTTGATTTATTTGTTGCCAAATATACTTCAGAAGGTATTTTTAAATGGATAAGAACTGCAGGTGGACCAGGTCATGATGGTGGGTACGCAATTAGTAATGATAAAAATGGAAATGTGTATGTTACTGGTGTTTTTTCTGATACAGCAAATTTTAGTGGGACTACTCTTTCAAGTGGTGGTGGCGAGGATATTTTTATAGCTAAGTATAACCCAGTCGGTGACTTATTATGGCTTAAAAGAGCAGGTGGTAAAGGCCGTGATTTTGGAATGGGAATTAAAGTAGACGATTCTGATAAAGTATTTTTTACAGGTGGATTTGAAAGAATTTCAGATTACGATTCTATTTCTCTTTCAGCAATTGGTGATCGTTCAGATATTTTTGTAGCAAGATATACTTCATCAGGAGATGCAGTATGGGTTAGAAGTGCTGGCGGGAGAATAGATGATTTTGGAATAGCAATTGCCTTGGATGCCAGATCCAATTGTTATATAACAGGAAATTATGGTTTGTCTTCTACTTTTGGAAAAACAACCATTGCTGGTTCTGACCCTGCAGAAATTTATTTTGCTTCCTATGATGTAGATGGAAATTATAAGTGGGTAATGAAAGCAGAAGGTGTAGCTGATGATTCGGACTTTAGCCCACATGGAGTTTTTTCTTTAGAAACGGGGCTTTGTATATGTACTGATCCATCCGGCAATGTTTTTGCCTCAGGTTCATATCGTTCAAATTCTACCTTTGGTTCTACCACGCTTGGCAACTGGGGAAACCACACCGAAATTTTCATTACTAAAATTGGTTTATCCTTCGATCTTTCAAACGCACATATAATACCATCGAGAACAGCAACATTTTGTAGAGACAATGATGTAATTTTAAAAACTCATAACGATTCTACGTATAAATATAGGTGGAAAAAAAATGGAGTTACAATTGAAGGCGCAACGGGATATATTTATAGAGCCAGTTCGCCTGGCAGTTATGCCGTAATGATAATATCAGAAAACGATAGTGTTTTAACTGAAGCAACTATAGTTACCGAATCAAAAAATATTGCTGTGTCTATTGCACCTTCTGACCCAATCTTCTGCCAGGATAGCAGTACTGTGTTAATAACCAATACGCAAGATGAATATGAATATGAATGGAAGAGAAATGGTGAAATTATCCCTGAAGCAAATCAAAAATCCTATAAAACAGATAAATCCGGAGATTACCAGGTTAAAATTATCGAGGGGGCTTGCTTTAATTGGTCGGGTATTACAAATATATCATTACAAAACTGTTTGAATCCTAATGATACTCCTAATAAAAATACTGTACTTAATAATAGTAATACCAGTCATTTACAAGCAAAAGATGATTCGCTTTTAATTAAAATATTTCCAAATCCCAACAGTGGTTTATTTTCTCTTGAAATTAATATGATACATACATCTGAACTAATAGGCCAGGCAACTGTGGAGATGCTTAATTCTATCGGACAATCAGTCTATCATAAGTTGATCTCGTTTAATAATGGGTATATAAATGAACATATAGAACTGAGTAATTCAGTTTCTCCGGGAATATATTTTTTACAAGTTACCATTGGAGATATGGTGGAGAAAAAACAAATGATGTTATCGAAGTGAAAATATTTTTTTAGATCTGTTTCTTATAATTTTTTTTATTGCAATTAAATTAATTATCTGGTAATCAGAAATATGGAAATTTTATTTAAAGTGAAAGTTTGCATTTTTTTGTTAGTTTAAAAAAACAATAGCGAATATTGAAATAGAAAATTATAAGAAAAATAAAAGATTTCATTTATGAATTTATACGATTACTCGGACTCCCGTTTAAATTACTTTTTCAATTATTATTTTAAATTTTTAGGAATATGACAAAAAGAATTTCTTCTAAACAAAAAGTCAATTATCCTAACTTATGACTTCAATTTATATTATAGTTGACAAACTAAAGCTTTCCGCAAGTATCACTGTTTACCTCCTGTTTATTTTCTCTTTTTCTTTTGCTCGACCTGTTCAAACGGATACTTTGAAGATAATGTCATACAATACTAACGATTATGGCAGGGATCCAAGTTCGAGCTGTCCCGCACTTATTACTTCAAACAAGCATGAGTATCTCAAAACTATTCTCCGATATGAAAATCCTGACATACTTGGATTGGTGAAAATGGTTGCCAACCCCGTTTCATTTAGTGAAACTGTTGTTATTCAAAAAGTTCTTGATTCTGTTTGCTTAGGTTGTTACGGGCATTCGGTCTTTACCAATTTTTCAGGATATAAAAAAGAAGACATGTTGTATTTCAAAACTTCCAAGTTAGGATATGTGGGCACAACCACTATTTATTCTGACGATTCGTTAGTTGCAGATATTAACCTGCACACTTTATATTACAAAGACCCAAACCTCTCGGTTAATCACGATACTACTTTTATTAATGTAATCCTTATTCATGCTAAATCCGGATACAATAATGCAAATATCCGTGCAATAGAAACAGCAGCAGTGATGAGCTGGTTAAATACTCATGTAACATCTCCCGGCAATTATATTTTTATGGGTGATTTTAATACACACTCTTCTTCAGAGGTCGGCTTTCAGAATATGATAAATTCTCCAAATATAAATACACGTTTTTATGATCCGCCTTTTCAGTCAGGCAGCTGGGCAAATAATCCTACTGATTTTGCACACTACCTTACCGAAAGTACCCGTCTTATTGATTTTGGCGACTGTGCTGCAGCAGGAGGGATGACATTGAGGTTTGACCATATTCTTTGTACACAGTCAATTATTCAGGGTACTCGTTCTCTTCAATATATTCCGGCTTCATTTAATGTGATAGGAAATGATGGCAATCATACGAATCTTGCTATTACCGATCCACCAATAAATACTTCAGTCCCTCCTGATGTATTGAACGCACTTTACTACATGAGTAACCATTTGCCCGTTTCTATTAGGCTTGCCGTTACATTGGCTCCAATAGCAATTGCAGTTAATGATCTTAGCGGCTCAAAAAATAATTTTAGCGTTTTCCCTAATCCAACAAACAGTGTGCTTCATATTAAAGGTGCATATACCTCAGGTACTTGCGAAATGCTATTTAAAAATAATTTGGGACAAACTATAATTGAAGAAAAATATGAAACTGTTAATAATCAGATTGATTCACAACTTAATGTTTCAACCCTGCCACGGGGTATTTACTTTCTTGAAATTATTTCAAAAAATGAAAAACAGGTTTTTAAAGTTCAATTATTTTAAGCTGAATATTTGAGTGCGTTTGAAAAAAAAACATGTAGAATGAAATTATAAAATGGTTTCAACTTTGGAGTTTTTGGGGTATTTACAAAAAAAACAAACAATATTTTTTCCTTTTTGGGCTATTAAAAAATTACAACAAACGAATAAAAAATTTAACAGCAAAAAAGAAGAATATTTTTAGCCCCGAAAGAAAATTAAATTAAAAATTTTAGCTGCGGATAAGTATTACAAAACTTGAATTTTTGCAAATAAAAAAAATGAATTACGGCAGTTTTTTACATAAAATACTTTAAAATTTTCGAGAACAACATGAGAAAAATATATTTATTGGTATTAATAAATTTATTATTTATTAAGCTTCAAGCTCAAAATTTTGATTGGACAAAAAGAGAAGGTCAATCGGAATATGATTATGGATATGGTATAACTAATGATGTGGCGGGAAATATTTATGTTGCCGGGAAATATGAAAGGAACGCAAATTTTAGCGGAACAATTTTGCCTCTTCAGGGTAATCATGATATTTATTTAGCAAAATACAGCCCAACAGGGTCATTAACTTGGATTAGAACCGGGGGAGGGATAAATGGAGACTATGCCCATGCCCTGGCTTGTGACGGATCTAACTATGTATATATTGCCGGTGAAATAGAGGGCGTTGGGACTCAGATAAAATTTAATGGTTCACCAATAACACTTACCTCCAAAGGAGTTAATGACGCTTTTTTAGCAAAATATGACCTTAATGGAAACTTACTTTGGGCCAGATCAGCTGGTGGGACAGATAATGACGAAGCTTTAGGGATCACTTATGATAATGCAGGTAATATTTATGTCTGTGGCTTTTTCAATGGCAATGCAACATTTGGAACCACTACAATAACCGGTCGTGGTAATAATGATATCTACATTGCCAAATATGATATGAATGGAGTTTTTCAATGGGTACGTTCAGCGGGTGGTGCAGGAAGAGATGAAGCTAAGGCAATAAAATGTGATGCTTCAGGGAATATTTATTTATGCGGAATGCATTCTACAGGTGCAATTTTTGGATCACAAACTTTAAACGCTCCTAATGGATATTTTAACACCTTCCTTGCAAAATATTTACCTGATGGAACATTAGCATGGGTTAAAACAGCCGGAGGAGATTATGATGATCTTGCATGGGCATTAACTATTGATAATTCTAACAAGATATATATTACCGGTGAATTTAATGCTTATGCTCTTTTTAACGGCACTCCATTAATTACTACAGGAAGTAATAATGTTTTTGTTGCTTGCTATGATGAAACAGGAAATTTGCAATGGGTAAAAGGTGCAGGTGGGCCGGGTGTTGACAGAGCAAGGGGGATAGGTTGTGATGGTACTCATCTCTATATCACAGGGCAGTTTGATTCAATAGCTACCTTCGGTCCATACTCTGTTTCAGGAGTGGATCATAATGAGATTTTTGTAGCAAAAATAAGTAATACCGGTAATTTTCAGTGGGTAATGACTGTTGGCGGACCTGTTGATTCTGTTGAAGACCTGGGATACGAAGCCGGAATTGGTATTTGTGCTGAAACTTCCGGTAATCTTTATGCTACAGGAGCTTTACTAAATGGGGGATTATTTGGAAGCAATTCTTTTACTCCTTACAGCAGGGTAGATGTTTTTGTAAGCAAAATTTTACAAAATATCAATCCTCCCAATTGCTCAGATCCAGCCAACTTAACCACAATGGTTAGTAAACCAACCACTTTTAATGTTTCGGCAACAGGCGGACCACCACTTAATTATCAATGGCAAAAAAACGGAGTAAATATTTCTGGTGCAACTTCTCCATCTTATACAATTATTAATACTCAATTTACTCATGCAGGGCAGTACCGTGCGATCGTAACCAATATTTATGGAATAGATACGAGCAGTGCCGCAACCCTTACCGTTATTCCTTTTAACGCTGATCCCAAAGCAACAATTATTACCCCATCGGCCGGAACTTTTTATCATGCCGGGGATGTAATTAATTTTTCGGGAAGTGGAACTGATACTGAAGATGGAACTTTAACAGCTTCTGCTTTTCAATGGAAAGTGAATTTTTATAAAAACGATTCTACTTTTACCCAAGGTCCAATCATCTCATCTGGAATTTCATCCGGTTCATTTGTTATTCCAAATACAGGAAATCCTTCAGCAACTGTTTTTTACAGGCTGAAATTAAAAGTAACTGACTCGAATGGATTGAGCGATAGTGTATTTGTTGATATTTTACCAATAACCTCTACCATCACTATTAATACTGAACCTCTGGGATTACAGATCACTTTTGATAGCGTACCCAAAACAACTCCATTTTCAACTCTTACTGTTGAGGGATTACTAATAAATATTGGAGTTGTTTCTCCGCAAATTAAGCTTGCACTAAGCTATTCTTTTAGTAATTGGCAACATGGAGGCAGCGCTGCTCAATCAATTTTGGTTGGCCCGGAGGATAGCTCCTATACAGCTCTATATAACGGTACCGGACCTGCATGTATTGCCTCTGGCACAATTGGCAGAGAGTTTTGGGCTAATGTAACGGGAAGCACTGTAGCTAATATTCCTGTAAATACTCTTCCTACAAGTACCAGTCAACTCAGTATTTTTGAAGGGCCTTCTCAAGCTGGTGATAATTATGGAAGCCGGATAAGAGGGTATATATGTCCTCCTGTAACAGGTGATTATATTTTTTGGATTGCAAGTGATGACAATAGCGAGTTGTGGTTAAGTATAGATGATAAAGTAGTAAATAAAGTGAAAATTGCATCTGTTTCGGGATATACATCATCCAGACAATGGACAAAATACCCCCTTCAACAATCAGTTCCCATAAGCCTTATAGCGGGCGCTAAATATTATATAGAAGCTATACATAAAGAAGGTTCACAAGGAGATAATTTAGCAGTAGGATGGCAACTACCAAGCGGTGTTTTTGAAAGACCAATACCCGGTTCGCGCCTGGCTCCATTTACACCTCCCATATCGTCAACAATTACTTTGCCTGTTAATAATACTTTTTTTATGGTTGGCTCCACTATTTCAATTCAGTCTATAGTATCGGGTGGAACCGGAACAATACAAAAAGTTGAGTTCTTTGCAGGAACAACAAAATTGGGAGAAGATCTAACAAGTCCTTATAATTTTTCGTGGAACAATGCTGTTGCAGGACCTTATGTTCTTACGGCAAAGGCCACTGATAATGGAAATAATATTTCAGTTTCAGCAGCAATTAATATATCAGTAATTAATCCATTATCTGAAACTATAAGTTCTCCGGCAAATAATAGTTCATTTAATACAGGTTCAGCTATTACTATTCAGGCTAGTTCATCAGGTGGAACCGGAACAATACAAAAAGTGGAATTTTTTGCAGGCACTCTAAAAATTGGGGAAGATCTAACAAGTCCTTTTAGTTTTACGTGGAACAGTTCAACGGCTGGCAATTATGCACTTACTGCAAAGGCAACTGATAGTGGGAACTATACTGCGGTTTCTGAAATAGTTAACATAATTGTAATTAATCCATTAATTGCAACTATTACTTCCCCTTTAAATAACAGTTCATTTACTATCGATTCTATTATTAAAATTGGGGCAACTGCATCAGGTGGGGTTGGAGCAATTCAAAAAGTGGAATTTTTTGCGGGAGCAACAAAGCTTGGTGAAAGCTTAACAAGTCCTTACAATTTTATATGGAACAATCCCAGCCCGGGACTTTATTCACTTACTGCAAAAGTTACTGATAGTGGAAATAATTCTTCTGTTTCCGGAATAATTAGTATTAAAGTTAACGCGGCTGATCCTTTAGCAGCAACAATTACTTCTCCCTCAAATAATAGTTCGTTCAATTCAGGTTCAGCTATTAATATTCAGACATCTGTATCAGGAGGTACGGGGCCACTGCAAAAAGTTGAATTTTTTGCAGGTAGCACAAAACTTGGTGAAAGTTTAACAAGCCCATATAATTTTACATGGAACAATGCTTCCGCTGGAAGTTATGCACTTACTGCAAAAGCAACCGATAGTGTTAACATTTCTGCTATTTCAGCAATAATTAATATTACAGTTAAGAATCCACCTATTGTGAGTATTACAAGTCCTGCTAACAATACAAGTTATCCGAGTCCCGCGAATATAACTGTTAATGCAACTGCAACAGTAAGCGTAGGTAGCATTACGAAAGTGGAATTTTATCAGGGAAGTACTAAAATTGGCGAAGACCTAACAGCTCCATATAGTTTTACCTGGATGAATGTAAGTGCCGGAAATTATATATTAAAAGCAATAGCAACCGATAACATTGGACAGATAGGCACTTCACCGGATCTAAACATTGTGGTAACCACTTGTTCAACCCCCGTGATCACGCCATCAGGTCCTACAACAATGTGTTCGGGTTCGGTTACTTTACAAGCAAATACCGGTTCAGGCTATCTGTATCAATGGAAAAAAGATGGGGTTAATATAACTACTGCAACAAGTTCGGCATACCTGGCTACAACATCTGGCAGCTACCAGGTGAAAATTATTCAAGGTTCTTGTATATCCTGGTCGGCACCGGTAACAGTGAAAATACAAAGTGGATTGAATGCAAGTATCACTCCTGGCGGCCCAACAACATTTTGTACTGGTGGAAGTGTGAAATTATATGCTAATACCTGTTCAGGATATTCCTATATATGGAAAAAAAATGGTTCAGTTATTTCCGGAGCAACCGGTACTACATATACTGCAACAACTACCGGAAATTACCAGTTGCAGGTAATACTGGCTGGTGTTAACGCATGGTCATCACTGGTAAGTATAACTGTAAATGCTTGCAGGGAAATAGAAACAATCCAAAATATAGAAAATAATGATGATCAGTTAACAGACTCTATAAAAGCATTTCAATTGAAAGTATATCCAAATCCCAACACGGGTCTTTTTACAATTGAGCTCAATATGCCTTTTATCAATGAAGAAAAAGTAACGTTGAGGATAGTGAATATATTAGGTCAGAAGGTTTACGATAAAGGCCTGGAGGCGAAAGATCAGAATATTAAAGAAGTTGTGGAACTGGATAAATCTCTTCCTCCGGGAATTTACATTCTACAAGTTACAATTGGAAATAAAAAGGAAAATACGAATATGATCTTGGTAAGGTGATAGTAAATATTCTATTGTTAAAAGCATTTTAAAAAAATAAGAATCATGAAAAAAATTTGTAAAATTATTATTGTATTATTTCTATTTGGAAGTAAACTTATAGAAGCTCAAAGTACCCTACCGGGCTTTCAATGGACCAAGCGTGATGGGGAAGGCCAATACGACTATGGATATGGTATTGCAACTGACAGTGTAGGAAATGTATATGTAGCCGGCAAATTTGAAATGGACGCAAACTTTGGTGGCAACACCTGGGTAAAATGTGCCGGCAACCATGATATTTTTGTTGCTAAATACGACCCTTTGGGGAATTTTTTATGGGTACGAACAGCCGGTGGTGTTTGGGGTGATTATTCCCGTGCTGTAAGCTGTGATGCAGGAGGGAATGTATATGTAACCGGAGAAATAGAAATGAATTGCGAATTTTTCGGTTCCGGAATTATACTTTATAGTCATGGTGATAACGATATTTTTGTTTGTAAGTACAACACGAATGGAGATATGCAATGGGCTAAAAAACTTGGAGGAGGCCCCAAAAGTGATAGAGGATATGGAATCACGTATACGAATGATGGCGTATATATCGCTGGTAACTTTCAGGAAACATGTGTTTTTAATGAAAATATTACAATAACTCCAAAAGGAGCATACGACATATTCGTTGCTAAATATTCTCTAAATGGCGATTTTCAGTGGATAAGAACTGCAGGTGGAACAGGTAATGACGAAGGCTGGGCAATAAGCAGTGATCCGGCTGGGAATGTATATGCTACTGGATATTTTTCGGGTTCTGCAAATTTTAGCGGTACAAATATTTCTAGTTCAGGCGGTGCAGATATTTTTATTGCTAAGTATAATTCAGCTGGTACTCTGCTATGGGTGACAAAGGCAGGTGGTTCGGGAAATGATTATGGAAGGGGTATTACTGTTGATAAGTTAAGCAGGATATATATTACAGGTGGTTTTAGAAGCCGATGTGATTTTGGTTCAATACGGCTTACTGCTGTCAGTTCGAATGACGATATTTTTATTGCGAGTTATAATTCTTCAGGAACTCCGGTTTGGGCAAGAAGAGCAGGTGGTAGTTATGGTGATATTGGTAAAGCCATAACTGTTGACCCTTCTTACAATGTAACTATTACAGGGTATTTTGCAGGTACGGCTACATTTGGAAATACTAATATTACAGGTATAGATGGATCAGAGATCTATGTCGCTTCCTATGATGCATCGGGCAATTTCAAGTGGGTACTAAAAGCGACAGGAGTGAGTGATGCCCAAAGTTCAGGAGGACTTTCAGAATCGGGACTATCCATTGCTGCTGACAAGTGGAATAATGTTTTTGCTTCGGGCTGCTACCGTTCTAATTCTACTTTTGGTACCACAACGCTCACAGCGTGGGACCATACAGATATTTTTACCACAAAAATTGGAATAACAAATACGAAGCCGAAAGCCACTATTATTACTCCTACGGCTGGTACAATTTATCGTGCCGGAAACACTATTAATTTTTCAGGAAATGGAACAGATGTGCAGGATGGTAATTTGCCAGCCAGTGCTTATAGCTGGAAAGTGGAACTTCAAAATGGTACTCAATTTATTTCCGGACCTTCAATTCCTTCGGGAGTAAAAAATGGTTCCTTTATTATTCCAACCACAGGAGAAGCATCTGGTAATGTTTTTTATCGATTAACACTTGTTGTAAAAGATATTCAGGGATTAAAAGATACCACTTTTGTAGATATCAACCCTCGAATATCTACCCTGGGTTTGATTTCTCAACCAGCAGGCCTTCAGTTGCTTTTAGATGGACAACCACGAACAACTCCCTATTCAGTATCAGCAGTATCGGGCATGACACGTGTTTTAGGAGTTACCACTCCCCAAACATTAAATGGCATAAGCTATGTATTTGACCATTGGTTGCAAGGAGGAAATGCTTCTCAAAATATTATAGTTACCGATAGTAATAAAACATATACCGCTATTTTCAATGCAAGTGGTGCCGGTAATAGTTGCACATCATCCGGCACAATAAGCAGGGATCTTTGGGCCAATTTTACGGGCTTAATAACCGAGCTTCCGGTAAATACAACTCCTACAAGTACCACCCAGTTAACTCTATTTGAGGGCCCTTCGCAAGCGGGTGATAATTATGGTAGTCGCATTAGAGGATATATTTGTCCGCCTGCAACGGGTAATTATACTTTCTGGATCGCCAGTGATAATAAAAGTGAATTATGGTTAAGTACAAATGATCAACCTGCCAATAAAGTTAAAATAGCATACGCATCTTCATATACTTTATCCAGAGAATGGACCAAATATCCTACTCAACAATCAAACCCTATAAGCCTTATTGAGGGAACAAAATACTATATTGAGGCTATACATAAGGAAGCAACAGAGGGAGATAATTTAGCAGTTGGTTGGCAGCTGCCTAATGGTGTTTTTGAAAGGCCGATTCCGGGAACACGACTTTCTCCGTTTGGTATTTCTTTAGCATTAAATATAAATCAGCCTATTAACAACACTTCGTTTAGTGCAGGTTCTCCAATTTCTATTCAGGCCACTCCATCAGGTGGTACAGGAACGGTACAAAAAGTAGAATTTTTTGCCGGAACAACAAAACTGGGCGAAGATCTAACCAGTCCTTATAGTTTTACCTGGAACAATGCTACTGTTGGCAATTATGCGCTTACCGCAAAGACCAAGGATAGTGGTAATAATACTGCCATTTCCACCGCAATAAATATAAATGTAACTGATCCTTTAACTGCTACTATAAGTAGCCCACTAAATAACAATTTTTTTATTGTAGGCTCTGCAATTGCTCTTAAGGCAACAACATCAGGTGGCACAGGAACAATACAAAAAGTAGAATTTTTTGATGGAACAACAAAGCTTGCTGAAGTTTTAACAAGTCCTTATGATTTTACCTGGAGCACTGCCACTGCCGGGCTACATAGCCTTAAAGCAAAGGCCACCGATAGCGGAAATAATTCTGTTGTATCCACAATAATAAACATTACATTAATTAATGCATTAACAGCTTCCATTACTTCCCCTGCCAATAATAGTTCTTTTAATGCAGGGGCTGCTGTACCTATTCAGGCCATAGCATCAGGCGGAACAGGAACAATACAAAAAGTAGAATTTTTTGTTGACACAATAAAGATCGGTGAAGATCTAACAAGGCCTTATAATTTTACATGGAATAATGCAATTGCCGGCAATCATCTGCTTTGGGCCAAGGCAACGGATAGCGTAAATAATTCTGCATCTTCGGCAATAATTAATATTTCAATCAATAATGCTTTATCTGCTTCCATTGTTTCCCCGGCAAATAATAGTTCATTTAATGTAGGATCTGCAATAGTTATTCAGGCTGCAGCATCAGGTGGGACAGGAACAATACAAAAAGTAGAGTTTTTTGCCGACACAATAAAGCTTGGCGAAGATCTGACAAGTCCCTATAGTTACACATGGAACACTGCCACTGCTGGCAATTATGCCCTTACAGCAAAGGCTACTAATAGTGGAAACAATGTAGCTGTTTCTGCACCGGTTAATATTACTGTTAATACTACTAACGAGCTTACATCAATAATTATTTCTCCGTTAAACAACACTTCTTTTAATTTAGGCGCTGCAATTACTATACAAGCTATTGCTTCAGGTGGTACAGGTAGCATAAAGAAAGTAGAGTTTTTTGCAGACACAACAAAACTTGGAGAGCTGGTAACAAGTCCATATAATTTCACATGGAACAATGGTGCCCCCGGATCCTATGTCCTTAAGGCAAAAGCGACAGACAGTATAAATAATTCTGTTTTTTCTTTGCCGGTTAATATTATAATAAATAAACCAAATCCTCCCAGCGTAAACATTACCTCACCGGTAATAGGTACACGTTTCTCTAACCCTGCAAACATTTCAATCAACGCCAACGCGCTTTCAAGTGGTGGTAGTATCACAAAAGTGGAATTCTTTCAGGATACAATTAAAATTGGCGAAGATTTGACCGCCCCCTATAATTATACATGGATGAATGTAACCTCCGGAAATTATATTTTTAAAGCAAAAGCAACCGACAACTATTCTCAATCAACTACTTCGCAAGCAGTAAATATCACAGTTGCTAATTGTACAACTCCTGTCATCACACCATTGGGTTCTTTAACAACCTGCTCAGATTCTGTTACATTAAAAACCAATACAGATCCGGGTAATCTTTATCAATGGATAAAAAATGGTACTACTATAACTGGTGCAACTAATTCAACCTATATGGCTTCCGCAACAGGTAACTATCAGGTGAAAATTATTCAAGGCTCTTGTATTTCCTGGTCTGCACCTGTATCCGTTAAGATACAAAGCGGGCTGAGTGCGTCTATCACTCCAGGTGGACCTACAACTTTTTGTGAAGGAGGGGATTTGAAATTGTTTGCCAATACGTGTACCGGTTATACTTATCAATGGAAAAAAGATAATGTTGCCATTACTGGCGCTACTAGTTCTGTTTATACTGCAGTAAGTTCCGGGGTTTACCAGATAAAAATTACTCTGGCCGGAATAAGTGCCTGGTCAGCAATGACAACGGTTACTGTAAATCCTTGCAGAGAATCAGAAACAAATCCAAATGACCCAAATCAGGTTCAAACTATTTCAGACATCCCGGTTTCAAAAAATGGATTTCAGATGAAAGTATTTCCTAATCCGAATACAGGGCTTTTTACTATAGCGCTCAATATGCCTTTAATTAAAGAAGAAAAAGTGCAGATGAAGGTAGTAAACATAGTAGGGCAGGAGGTTTATAGTAAAGTGTTTATGACTAAGGATAACTATATTAAAGAGATAGTAGAATTAGATAAGTCACTTCCAACCGGTGTATATACTCTACAGGTATTAATCGGAAATAATGTTGAGAATACAATTGTGATTTTATCAAAGTAATAATTAAAGACATTTTAAGTATAACACAACCTAAATAATAAAAGTTAAATAAAATGGGAACTATAACTTTCTTCCGGTGCACTTTACTTTTTTTTATTCAACTGCTGATCGCTACTCCTGCTTTTTCGCAATTAAAATCTGTTGTTTATGATTTTGAGGGACTGGATATAGGTGAAGCAGATCTGCCGGAAGGCGATTATCAGGGGTTTGATATGAAAAAAAATGTTTCTATCAATCCTCTGGGGCAAAGTCAGATGTTGGGGGACAGAGTGCTTAAGTTAGATATAAATTGGAGTTTGGGTAAGGCTCAATTCGGAAAAGGAATATCAAAATTTATTGAGTTGGATGCATCAGCGGATTATTTCAACTTTTATTTCTACAATCCTTTAACCAACGATACAACTACAAAGCTCGACATTGTTATTAGTGAGGATGACGATAGGAATAACGTTTTGGAAGATGCTGATGATGATAAATGGAAACGCTCAATTATAATAAGCCGCTCATCTTCCTGGCAACTCATTAGTTTACCACTAAGTTCATTTTCTGACAACAATACAGGTGGGAATGGAATTTTTGATGCTGCATTTACTAACCAGGCAGGCAAGATCTTTAACATCGATTTTAATTTTTATAAAACTTTTCCCGGTGAAACAAGCTCAATCACTTTTATGGATATGATCTGTTTTTCGGAAGGCGCACTTCCAACAGGCAATAACATTTTAGATCTCCCATCACGAAATCCATCTGATCATGCTCTTCTGGGAGCTGTATATAACTTTCCAGATATCACACCTTCTATTGTAGAAGAATTTTTCCCGGCAAATCCGGTGAAGAAATTAAAATATATAAATTCTTTTATAAAATTTTCAGAAAACGAAACAACCACCGCAAACCAATTGCCCGGAAATGAGATATCTGAATTCCTTCAAAGAGGCTATACGCCTATTATCACATGGGAAGCAATGTTCTCACACCTTTCCAGACTTGATGCAGCACAGCCGCGATTGATCGATTTTATGAAAGGGGAATTCGACTCTTATATTGATGCTTTTGGAGATAAATTAAAATCATACGATGATACAATAATTATTCGCTTTATGCATGAGTTTGAAGGTGATTGGTATCCATGGTCGCTCGTGGAAAATGATCAGGATCCAAATCTTTATATTAATGTTTTCAGAAAAGTTGTTGATAGGGTCAGAGCAAGAGGAGCATCAAAAGTTAAATGGTTGTGGTGTGTTAATGGACCAAGCTATAGTCCTGTAGCGGCTTATAATTGGATTGTAGGTGCATACCCGGGCGATGCGTATGTGGACATTGTGGCATGCGAAAATTTTAATTCCCCTGTTCCTGGAATCCCCAATTGGCGGTCGTTCCGGGCCGGAATGGCTGAACCTTATTATTACCTCACAAAATACTTTCCGCAAAAGCCCATGTTTATTTGTGAGAGTGGTTGCAGAGAACGATATTCTTCTGAAGATCCTTCTTCTCAATCGAAAGCACAATGGATAGCAGAAATGGATAAAGAGGTACAATCAAATTTTCATAACGTAAGAGCCTTGATCTTTTTTGGTATTAAGAAGGCCCATGATTACAGGCTAAATTCAACAATTGCAAGTCTCAATTCTATTGAAACAAATATTTGGAACGATGATTATTACTTTGAAAACCCATCGGCACCGCCATTAAATGCAAGCATAATCTCACCAGGTAATAATAGCACATATGTTGAAGGTTCAACAATAGTTATTAAGGCAAGCACTTCGGGAGGAATAGGAACAATACAAAAAGTGGAATTTTATGCAAATGGAACTGAAATTGCTGAAGATCTAACGGACCCTTATAGTTATACGTGGGACAATTTTCCACCAGGTAATTACACTCTTAAAGCAAAAGCAACAGATAGTTGGAATTATACTTTTACTACTCCTTCAATAGATATCAATGTAGACAGTGCTTTAAATACTTTTTGTTCAGCAACAGGAAACATAACCAGGGACAAGTGGAGTAATTTTCTTGGAAAAACAATGGCGGAGATACCGGTCAATACCGCGCCTTCAAGTACAACTTTATTAAGCCTTTTTGAAGGACCCAAAAATAGTGGAGATAATTATGCTAGCAGAATAAGGGGATTTATTTGTCCACCTTCAACTGGTAATTATACTTTTTGGATCGCCAGTGACAATAACAGTGAATTGTATTTAAGTTCAACAATCAATCCGAATGATAAGGTTAAAATTGCCCAACAGGACTTCAACTGCTCTTCTCGTCAATGGAATAAATACGACAAACAACAATCACTTCCGATACCTTTAATTGCAGGTAAAAGTTATTATATAGAAGCTTTGCACAGGGAAGGTTCATTAAGTGATAATTTAGCAGTAGGCTGGCAATTACCTGATAGTACAATGGAAAGGCCAATACCCGGCATTCGATTATCTCCTTTTCCAACCATGTTGAATATAGATAATAAACAACCTCTAAACCCGGTTCCGAAAATTACTGTAAGCGGGCCAACGAAAATAAACAAAGAAGAAGAAACAATATTGTCTACTGAGTTGGATCCATCTGCTGTTTATCAATGGAAATTAAATAATGATATAATTCCAATGAGCAATAAAAGTTTTTTGAAAGCAACTAAGCCGGGTTTATATCGGGTTAAAGTGATAAAAAACGGTACGGTGAGTTTATCAGACACGGTTGGTATCATTGGAGATCAGGAAATAAACAACCAACCAAATAATATAAATACAAAAGATGCAACTGAAACCCCTGCTCTTTTAAAAGTATATCCAAATCCAAACACCGGGCACTTTACAATAGTTGTGTGTATGGCAGCATCTGAATTGGCGAAGATACAGTTAGTGATGATGAATAATTTAGGCCAGGTAGTTTATCATAAAGAAGTAATAACTCAAATGGCCTGTATTAATGAAACGGTTGAAATAGATAGATCTATTCCATCAGGAGTTTATACTCTCAAAGTAATAATTGGAAATAAAATTGAGAATACAAATGTGGTTCTGTTGAGATGATATTCTGTTTATGTATAACATAAATCCGTAAATGAAATTTTGGAAATGAGAACTATAAATTTATTGAGAGGATTTTTATTTCTTTCTATTCAAGTGTTATTTACAACACCATCTTTTTCACAATTAAAATCTATTGTATATGATTTTGATGGACTGCATATTGACCAAACAAATTTACCTGATTTTGATTACAAAGTTAATGATCTGACTTATAAAATTGCCACGAATCCGATTGCCAGCAAGGAAGTTTTAGGGGACAGAGTGCTGAAAATGAATTTGAATTGGAACTCTGGGAACGGCTCTTTTGGAAGAAAGATCGAGCGATATATTGAATTGAACCCTTCTTCTGATATTTTAAATTTTTATTTCTATAATCCTCTATCAAATAATCAGAATGCCACAATTGAAGTATTAATTTCGGAAGATGATGATCAGAGCAATACATATGATTTCAATAAAGATGATCTGTGGTTAAAAAAATTAACCCTGCCGAATAGTTCAGGATGGCAATTCATATCCATCCCGCTTTCAGATTTTTCAGATTCGAACGCAGGAGGAAATGGAATTTTTGATGCAACATTTAGCGGCAACAAAGGCATGCTATTGAAAGTTGAATTCAAATTCAATAAAAATAATACATCCTTAAGCAATCCAACATTTTTTATAGATTTAATTTGTTTTTCGGATGGAATTCTTCCCACAGGCGCAACAGTTTTTGATCTTCCTTCAAAAAATGAATCCGATCATTGTTTGTTAGGAGCTTATAACTCCAGCAGGACGGACCTGATACCTGATGCTATTGAAAATCTATTTCCTGCTTCTCCGGAAAAAAAACTCAAATATGTGAATTGGTTTCTTCAATTTGCAACTGATGGAACAACTACTGCAAAAAAATTGCCGGGCGATGAAGTAACAATATTATTGAACAAGGGTTACAGACCAATTATAACCTGGGAGCCAATGTTCCAGAAATATTCCCGTCTTGATCCTGTCCAACCACGTTTAGATGATATAATTAACGGAGATTATAATTCATATATAGATGCCTTTGCAGATAAATTAAAATCCTATAACGATACTATCATCATCAGATTTATGCATGAGTTTGATGGCGACTGGTATTCATGGTCGCTGGTTGAAAATGGCCATGATCCAAATAAGTATATCGCTGCTTTTAGAAAAGTAGTTGATCGGGTAAGGGCAAGGGGAGCGACTAAAGTGCAATGGATGTGGTGCACCAACGGTGATTATTTCCCACGGAGGTCATATAACTGGATGGTTCCGGCTTATCCGGGCGATAACTATGTTGATATTGTTGCAACAGATATTTACAATAACCATACACCTACTGAACTACCGGATTGGAAATCCTTTAAGTTAAAAGCCATAGAAACATATTATTACCTCAGCAAATATTTTCCACAAAAACCATTGTTTATTTGTGAATTAGGATGTCGCGAACGTTATAGTAATGAAAATACATCCTCCGAAACTAAAGCTGCTTGGTTAGCCCGCATGGATAAAGAATTGCAATCCAATTTCAGAAAAGTAAGAGCACTTGTTTTTTTTAGCAGTTTTGTTGTTTACGATTGGAGAGTCAATTCATCTTCTGCAACAATCAACTCCATAGCATCAAATATATGGAACGATGATTATTACTTTAAACCTTCAGCAACAACGTTAAACGTAAGTATTACATCACCGGCTAATAATAGTACATTCAGCGCTGGATCAACTATTGTTATTCAGGCCACAGCATCGGGAGGACCAGGTACAATACAAAAAGTAGAATTTTTTGAAGGCTCAACAAAGCTTGGTGAAGATTTGACTCAGCCTTACAGTTATACATGGAACAATGTTTCTATAGGTAGTTATACACTGAGGGCAAAAGTAACAGATGATGCAGGCAATACTTTTACTTCTGCACCCGTTAATATTAATGTTGATATGGGTTCAAATTCACCATGCGCACCAACTGGTACAATAACAAGGGACAAATGGAATAATTTTCAAGGGAAAACGATAGCTGCAATACCGGTTAATACTACTCCATCAAGTTCAATTTTATTAAACCTTTTTGAAGGACCTCAAAATAATGGAGATAATTATGCCAGCAGAATACGGGGATATATTTGTCCTCCTTCAACTGGTAATTATATTTTTTGGATTGCCAGTGACAACAATAGTGAATTGTATTTAAGTTCGAATAATGATCCAAACAATAAAGTTAAAATTGCCCAACAAGATTTAAGTACCTCTTCGCGTCAGTGGACAAAATACGCCAACCAGAAATCACAACTTATACTTTTAACTGCAGGTCAAAGTTATTATATAGAAGCCTTACACAGGGAAGGCTCGCAAAGTGATAATTTAGCTGTTGGCTGGCAATTACCAAATGGTACGCAGGAAAGACCCATACCGGGTAATAGATTGTCCCCATTTCAAACTGGTTCAACTTTAGCTTTAAAACCCAATGCTCAACCTATTCCACAAATTATAATAACCGGACCAGTTCAAATAAACAAAGAGGAAAAAACAATATTGTCTACTGAGTTTGATACATCCGCTATTTTCCAATGGAAAATAAATGGTAGTATAATTCCTGCTGCCAACAAAAATTTTATGAATGTGACTAAGCCGGGTTCTTATCAGGTTAAAGTAATAAAAAACGGGATGATAAGTTTATCCGACACAGTTGATATTTGGGGAGACCAGAAAACAGACATGATAAATCTGCCCACTAATAGCGATGCAAAAGATATAATTGAAGGCTCAGATATTTTAAAAGTATACCCAAACCCCAACACAGGACTCTTTACCATAGTAGTATGTATGCCGGCTTCAGAGTTGACGAAGATCCAGATATTGATGATGAATAATTTAGGTCAGGTAGTTTACAAAAAAAAATTAATGACTGAGAATAACTGCATCAATGAAACTCTGGAAATTGATAGATCTATTCCATCAGGAGTTTATACTCTCAAAGTAATAATTGGAAATAAAGTTGAGAATACAAATGTGGTTCTGTTGAGATGATATGGAAATTTTGCTGTTTTGTTGTATTAAATATTTACAACTAACGAATAACAAATCAAATGGAATAACAGTGGATAATTTTAAAACCTTAAAAAAATTGACTGAAAATTTAAACCATGAAAAAGTGCTTTGGATTTTGAAGAATAAAAAAACTGTTAAAGTAATATTATTTTTTGTGTTCCTTAGTAATCAAATCTTGTTATCCCAAACATTCCCCGCAGGATTTAGCCAGGTGAAAGTTGCAACTATTGCCGATGCAATGTCTATAAGCTTTGCACCTGATGGCAGATTATTTATTTGTCAAAAAAGTGGATCAGTTCGAATAATAAAAAACGGTTTACTACTTCCGATTCCTTTTCTAACTTTATCGGTAAACCATGATATAGAAAGAGGAATCATCGGTATAACTTTTGATCCCAATTTTAATGTAAACCATTATCTCTATATATATTATACGGCTGAAACACCAAATATTCACAATAAATTAAGCCGGTTTACAGCAAATGGAGACTCAGTTTTATCGGGAAGCGAATTTTCTTTACTTGATTTAGAACCTCCAACAAGTGCCTTTCATACTGGGGGAGGAATTGGATTTGGAATGGATGGGAAATTGTATTTGGCAGTTGGGGATGATGAAACCCCTAACAATGCACAAAATTCCGGCACTTATTTTGGAAAGGTTTTACGATTGAATACAGATGGAAGTACACCTATTGATAATCCTTACATTAGTTCCAATTCAGAAATAACAAAAAAAATATGGTCTTATGGTTTAAGAAATCCATACACACTTTCAATCCAACCGGGTACAGGTAAAGTTTTTGTAAATGATGTAGGTTCAGATAAATGGGAGGAGATTAATGACGCAACGCTTCCCGGTAAAAATTTTGGATGGCCAATAGGTGAAGGGGCTAGTACAAATTCATCCTATGCAAATCCTGTTTTTGCTTATCCGCATGTAGCCACTGGTCAGGATGGCTGTGCCATAACAGGCGGTGCTTTTTTTAATCCAACATCAAGCAATTATCCTGCTGGATACAATGGGAAATATTTTTACATGGATTGGTGTAACGGTTGGTTATATAACCTAACCTTAGGCTCTACTGTTACAAATACCATTTTTTCTAGCGGTATGGCTGCAATGAACCTTTCTTTACAAGTCGGGCCTGACGGAAACTTATATTATATCAATAGAGATATTGCAAGGGAGGGAGTGTATAAAATTATTTACTCTTCCAATAATGCTCCTGTTATTACTGATCAACCCGATAATGTGACAGTTTCAGCCGGACAACCAGCGACATTTAGTATTTCAGTATCGGGTGCGATTCCGTTAAGCTATCAATGGAGGAAAAACGGAACGAAGATAACGGGAGCGATCTCTTCCGCTTATAACATTCCAAACACTGTAAATTCCGATGCAGGACAATATTCTGTAATGATTAAAAATGCTTACGATTCAGTTTTAAGTAATATTGCAACATTAACTGTTACCCCTCATAATGATGAACCAAATGCAACAATCACAACACCTTTAGCGAATACTTATTATCGAGCAGGTGATGTTATTAGTTTTTCCGGAAGCGGAACAGACACCGAAGATGGTACTTTACCTGCTGCAAATTTTGAATGGACGGTTGAATTTTATCACAACAATAATCATTTTCACCCTGGTCCTGCAATTCCATCAGGAATAAAATTTGGATCATTTATTATTCCTAATACAGGCGAATCGTCTCCTGTTGTTTTTTACAGATTAAAGCTAAAGGTAACGGACTTAAATGGGTTAGTTGATACCACACATGTTGACATAGTACCATTAGTGTCAACAATTACAATGAACACCTTTCCTGCCGGATTAGTAGTTACCTATGACGGACAGCCACGAGCTACAATTTTTTCTACGATGGCTGTAAGGGGAATGTTGATTTCTATAGGTGTTATTTCTCCACAAATTATGGGTGGTAAGACTTATGTTTTTAAAAATTGGCAACATGGAGGTGGCTCTTCTCAAACAATTTTGGTAGGTGAGGTAGCCGGTTCCTATACTGCCATATTTAAAGATACAATTCTGGCATGCACGGCTTCTGGTACAATAAGCAGGGATTTTTGGGCGAATGTTACAGGCAGTTCTGTTGCTGCTGTGCCCGTAAATACTGTTCCTACAAACACAAGTCAACTTACTATTTTTGAAGGACCTATTGACTTTACTGAAAATTATGGAAGTCGGATCAGAGGATATTTATGCCCACCAATAACTGGTAATTATATTTTTTGGATTGCCAGCGATAACAATAGTGAATTATGGCTAAGTACAAATGATCAACCAGCCAATAAAGTGAGAATTGCTTCTGTTCCAGGATACACAGAGGCACGGGGATGGACAAAATATTCAGAACAACAATCAGCTCCTAGGAATCTTACGGCCGGAGTTACATATTATATTGAAGCAATACATAAAGAAGGAACACAAGGAGATAATTTGGCAGTTGGTTGGCAACTACCAAATGGTGCATTAGAAAGACCGATACCAGGCATGAGATTGTCTCCCTATATAATTCCAGGAAATAGTCCACCTACTGTAAATGTTACATCTCCGGGAAACAATGCAACTTATCCGAATCCTTCAAATATTGTAATCACAGCTACTGCATCATCTAGTGGAGGAAGCATAACAAAAGTAGAATTTTATGAGGGCACCACGCTAATTGGAGAAGATGTCACCGCTCCTTATAGTTTTACCTGGATGAATGTAGCAACCGGAAATTATGCACTAAAAGCGGTAGCTACAGATAATGCCAATAATGTTGGTGCTTCGCAGGTAGTAAACATTACAGTAAAGTTTTGTCCAACCGCTAAAATAACTCCAATAGGTCCGACTACATTTTGTTCAGGTTCTGTGATCTTACAATCAAATACAGGTCCGGGATATATATATCAATGGAAAAAGGATGGAGTTAATATAAGTGGTGCAACAAATTCTTCATACACAGCAAGTGTATCCGGAAGCTATCAGGTGAAAATTATTCAGGGCTCATGTATTGCATGGTCTGCGCCAGTTTCGGTTAAAAAATTAAGCGGTTTGAGAGCTTCCATCACTCCGGGCGGGCCAACAACGTTTTGTTCAGGCGGTAATATAAAGTTATTTGCTAACACCTGTACAGGATATACTTATAAATGGAAAAAAGATGGCTCTTATATTACAGGTGCAACCGGAGTAACGTACACTGCTACAACTGCGGGGAATTATCAATTGCAGGTGACGCAGGCTGGTGCTAATGCCTGGTCATCACAATTAAAAGTTACTGTAAATGCTTGCAGAGAATCAGAACAAGATCTAAATGAAAATACTGACCAGGATCAAAGTATTTCAGAGTCTTCCGATTCATTAAATTCTTTTCAGATGAAAGTATATCCGAATCCCAACACTGGACTTTTTACAATAGTTCTCAATATGCCCTTAAATGAAGAGGAAAAAGTAAACATGAAAATATTGAATATAATAGGGCAGGAGGTATACAATAAAGAGTACATCACTAAAGATAACTACTTCAAAGAAACTATTGATCTCGATCAATCACTTCCAACAGGAATTTATACGCTCCAGGTAATAATTGGAAATAAAGTTGAGAATACGAATGTGGTTCTGGCACGATGATTTTATAATTAATAAAAAATGGGTGAGCAGGAAATAATTTTCCTATGAGAGCTGTTTTTTTATTTGTTTATGAAAGGAACAATTGATGATAAAATTAAAACCACAAAGATGTTATTGATAAGGTAATGTTCTAAGGTACTTAATTCAATTACAAATTAATGAATATAAAATGATTTTTTTTTTATTTATTAAATCAAGAACATGAAAAAAATATTTTTATTGGTAGTATTAAACTCACTGTTTATTACTCTTCTTGCTCAAAATACTTGGACGAGATTAGCCAATTTTGGCGGTCAAAAAAAAAGACTTGCAGTTGCTTTTTCAATAGCGAACAAATTATACGTTGGTACTGGCATTGATAGTGCTTCCGGAGCAACTAAGGATTTCTGGGAATATGATCCTGCCTTAAATACTTGGACAAAAAAAGCTGATTTTGGAGGAGAAGCAAGATTTGGTGCAATTGGCTTTTCAATTGGTAATAAAGGGTATATAGGAACAGGATCAAATGGAACAAGGGAATATCTTAATGATTTTTGGGAATACGATCCTTCCACAAACAAATGGACAAAAAGATCAAACTTAGGAACTGTTGGAAGAGTTTATGCAACAGGATTTGTAATAGGAGGGAAGGCCTATGTGGGAACTGGCGAAATCGGGCAGGGAGATTTTGTCAACGATTTTTGGGAATTTAATCCTCTAATGAATTTATGGACACAAAAGACCGATTTTCCCGGGGAAGAAAGGCAACTGGCTGTTAGCTTTAATATCGGATCGAGAGGTTATTTGGGAACAGGTTTGTCAAAAAATGGAATTGAAAATGATTTTTGGGAATTCAATCCTCAAACCAATTCATGGTTACAAAAACAGAATTTTAATGGAATAGCCAGATATGGAGCCTCTGCATTTTCCCTAGGGATAAAGGGGTATATCGTTTCGGGATGGAATGAAACCCCTTTGCAAGACTTATGGGAATATAACTGCACAACAAACAATTGGATCCAAAAAAGCAATTTTGAAGGTGTCCCAAGATTTAACTCGATCAGCATATCTACTGACAGTAAATGTTATTTTGGATTAGGAGAGAACAAATTTGAAATGGCTGATTTTTGGGAGTTTAAGTAATAAACTAAAATGGCGCGATATTTCTATCTCAAAATATTTCGGTTTCAATGATATAAATCATAAAACATTGGTTTTTCAAGAAACGTATGTGGAATTATTTTATTCAATTATTGACTGGTATAATAGATTTTGAGTATATGATAAGTGATGAATAATAAATAATGGAAAAATTGCACATTGAAATAAGAATTAAAGTTTTTTGTCTGGTTTCACTAATTATCTTATACTTTACTCCGTTTAAGGAAGTAAAGTCTCAAGATATAACGGTAAGAATCTTCGGACAAAATGCCTGGATGCCTGCTTCAATAGGTACCACTAGTTACCCCGGAAAATTGAATTCTCAATGGAGAAAAGTAAAAGATAGCAAAGCCGGAACTGTCAGGTACGGTGGGAATGCCGCGGACATGTATATATCTACCCATACTCAATATTTAAATATTATAGATTCCATAAGAGGCAATGGAATGGAACCTATAATACAGGTTTCTTATTATAATAATAAATACACAGCTTCACAAGCAGCAGAAATTGTTGAGTTTATTAACGTTACAAGCGTGAGGAATGTTAAATACTGGGTAATCGGGAATGAACCTGATGTTTCGTATGGAAATATTAATGCTGCTGAAGTAGCCAATTACGTCAAAGCTTTTTCGCTGGCAATGAAAAATAAGGACTCCTCCATAAAAATTATTGCACCTGAAACGGGTTGGTACAATAAAAACATCCTTGATGGCTTAACCACACCCGGAGGCTCAAATGATATTACAGGAAAGGATGCTAATGGGAATTTTATTGTTGATATTATCTCTTTCCATCTTTTTGCATTTAATGGAACTCAAACAAGAAGCAAGGTAATAAGCTACCTCACTACGCCCGGTTTATTTGAGGATAACCTTACAGAATTGAATCAAAGGATTGCCGCTTGTAACAATTATCACCAACGGAATTTAAATTCAGCATTAGGGATCGCGGTGACAGAAGCAAACATCATGTGGAAAAAACTTCAGGGAGACGACATTTATGATTTAGGGGCTAGTAGTTTTATAGCCGGTCAATTCTGGACTGAAATAATTGGAATATGTATGAAAAAAAATGTAAGTCTTTTAAATTTCTGGAGTGTGATCGAGGGAAGTGAATTAGGGTATTTAAACGACCAATCCACTTTACCTAAACCAACTTATTACCATTTCCAAATGTTGGCTGATAATTTTAAAGGTAAATTTTGTAATGGAACTGACAATGAAACAAATGTCAAATGCTATGGAAGTAAACAGGATGATCAGATTTCAGTGATCATTATGAACCAGGATCAATCAAATGATTTTATTTATACACTAAGATTGGATACTGATTTGATCTCAGGGACAGATCCTTTAAAAATAAATATTGATGCAGATATTGGTATTGAATATAATGATACACTTTTCAGAGAGTCATCAGTTTTATTAACATTAAAATCCAATGGAACACTTATCAAAAAATGCGTTTATAAACTTCGCGGAAATGCTGATAATGACCTTTCGCCCACCTGTACTATAGAAGCGGCAAAGCTTGCTGTTCCTTCAACATCCAAAACATTTGCAGTAATAGGAGATTATGGATTATCAGGTTCTAACGAAGCTGCGGTTGCTAATTTGGTTAAATCATGGAATCCCGGTTATATAATTACTTTAGGTGATAACAATTATGAACTCGGAGAAAGCAGTACTATAGATGCTAATATTGGACAGTATTATCATGATTTTATTTATCCATATTCAGGCAGTTATGGAGCAGGTGCGGATTCTAACAGGTTTTTTCCTTCCTTAGGTAACCATGATTTAAATACAAATAATGGGGCTCCTTATTTACAATATTTTACTCTTCCAGGTAACGAAAGGTATTATGATTTTATTAAAGACAATATTCATTTTTTTGTTTTAAACAGTGATCCACGAGAAGCTGACGGGAATGATAGCAGCTCTATTCAGGCATTGTGGCTTAAAGATAAACTTCAAAATTCAACCTCTAAATGGAAGGTGGTTTATTTTCACCATTCTCCTTATTGCTCTGATGCCACGCAAGGTAGCCAGGCTTATATGCAGTGGCCATTTAAAAAGTGGGGAGCTCATGTTGTATTAAGTGGACATTCGCATGTATATGAAAGATTGATCGTAGATGGTTTTCCTTATTTTGTTGGAGGGGTTGGTGGTAAAAGTCTTTATGCGTTTAAATCAACACCATTACCGGAAAGTGTTTTTCGCTATAATTCAAATTTCGGTGCAATACTTTGTAATGAATATTCTGATACCTTGACTTTTAGATTTTATAATAAAGCAGGAACTCTCATTGATTCTTATTTACTAACCAGAAACCTGGGTCCTTTAGATGTTGTAATTTCCTCCCCACCAAATAATGCCACATTTTCTTTTGGAACTCCTGTTGTAATTAATGCAACAGTAACAGGAGGTTTAGGTGGAATTAATAAAGTTGATTTTTATTCAGATACTACAAAGTTAGGAACTGATTCTACTTATCCATTTTCTTTTACCTGGACGAATGCACCGCTGGGCAGTCATTCATTAACTGCCTCCGTTACCGATAATTCAAATGATAGTGTTTCATCCTTGCCCTCAAATATCACTGTTGTGATGTCATGCACATCCACAGGCAAAATTACCAGGGATTTTTGGGCAAATGTTTCTGGTACCTCTATAGCCAGTGTTCCTGTAAATACTGCTCCTACAAGTATCACGCAACTTAGTGTTTTTGAAGGACCTTCTAACGTTGCTGATAATTATGGAAGTCGTATCCGTGGGTATATTTGCCCTCCAATATCGGGCAATTATACTTTTTGGATTGCAAGTGACGACAATAGTGAATTGTGGCTAAGCTCAAACGATCAAATTTTTAATAAAGTAAAAATTGCATTAGTTTCAGGATTTACCTCCTCCAGGCAATGGACAAAATATGCAGACCAGCAATCAGCTCCGATACCTCTTATTGCAGGTACGCAATATTATATCGAGGCCATACATAAAGAAGGTACACAAGGAGATAATTTAGCGGTTGGTTGGCAATTGCCCAATGGTGCTTTGGAAAGACCGATCCCTGCTGCGCGGCTTTCTCCAATTGTTTTTCCATTAACCGCAACTATCAGTTCCCCGACAAATAATAGTTCTTTTATTTCAGGTTCAAGTTTTACAATTCAGGCAGATGTATCCGGAGGTACAGGAACAATACAAAAAGTAGAATTTTTTGCGGATTCAACGAAGCTTGGTGAAGATGCAACAAGTCCTTATAGTTTTATATGGAATAATGTTACTCAAGGTAATTATGAACTTACTGCCAAAGTAACTGATAGCGAAAATGATACTGCTCTTTCTCCAATAATAATTATTTCTGTGATTGCTCCGGTAACATGCAGCGCAACCGGTAGTATTTCCCGAGAGGTCTGGAATAGTATAAGTGGTTCAGGTGTTTCATCTATTCCTGTCAGCACACAACCTAATTCAACAGGGCAGTTAACGATCTTTCAGGCACCAGAGAATGCTGGAGATAATTATGGGCAACGAATAAGAGGTTATGTTTGTCCCCCTGTAACAGGTAATTATATTTTCTGGATAGCAAGTGATGATAACAGTGAATTATGGTTAAGCACAGATGACAATCCAACTAATAAACAAAAAATCGCTTCTGTTACCGGATATACAGCTCCACTGCAATGGACAAAGTATTCCACACAACAATCGGTTTCAAAAAATCTTATAGCGGGTCAGAAGTATTATATTGAAGTTTTACATAAAGAAGCTACTCAAGGGGATAATTGTGCTGTTGGGTGGCAATTGCCAAATGGAACTTTAGAAAGACCAATACCCGGTACACGGCTTTCTCCATTTAATATTCCGCTGTTAACTAATATAAGTTCACCGGTAAATAACAGTTCATTTAATGCCGGTTCAAATATTACAATTCAGGCTGTGGCAACAGGTGGAACAGGAACAATACAAAAAGTGGAATTTTTTGCAGATTCAACAAAAATTGGTGAGGATGGAACAAGTCCGTTTAGTTTAACATGGAATAATGTAATTGAGGGGAATTACGACCTAACAGTAAAATCAACAGATAGTGGGAACAATAGTGCTGTTTCGGTAAAGGTAACTATTTCTGTAATCCCAATTGTAACATGTAGCGCTACAGGCTCTATTGCAAGGGAAGTATGGAGTAATGTTAGTGGTTCATCAGTTAGTGCAATTCCTCTTGGCGTAAATCCAAGTTTAACTGGGCAGCTTTCTATTTTCGAAGCACCTCAAAATTTTGCGAATAATTATGGCCAGCGCATCAGTGGTTATGTTTGCCCACCGGTAACCGGTAATTATATTTTTTGGATAGCAAGTGATAATAGCAGTGAATTATGGTTAAGCACAAATGACACTCCGGCTAATAAACAAAAGATCGCTTCTGTTTCGGGTTATACATCTTCGCGACAGTGGACAAAATATTCCACACAAAAATCGGTTTCAAAAAGTCTTATTGCCGGTCAGAAATATTATATCGAAGCATTGCATAAAGAATCTGATCAGGGTGATAATTGCGCTGTAGGATGGCAATTGCCATCAGGTGTTCTGGAAAGACCAATACCGGGCAACAGGCTTTCCGCATTTCAACTAATTCCATCAGTAGAATTAATTTCAGCAGGTAGCAGCTGGAAGTACCTTGATAATGGAACTAACCAGGGAACCGCCTGGAGAACCACTTCCTTTAATGATGCAACATGGAAAACAGGAAATGCAGAATTTGGTTATGGTGATGGAGGCGAAGCTACGATCGTTTCTTACGGCCCATCATCAACAAATAAATACATCACCACTTATTTTAGAAAGTCCTTTAATGTAAGTGATATATCAACCATTTCCGGCCTAGAGTTAAGTTTGATCCGTGATGATGGAGCCGTGGTATATATTAATGGTGTTGAAGTTTACAGAAATAACATGCCATCTGGCACCATTTTTTACAATACGCTTGCACCAACTATCATTGATGCTTCAAAGGAATCAATTTATGTAATTGCAAACATAAGTTCTTCCTCTTTGATAAATGGAACAAATAGAATTGCTGTAGAAATACACCAGAACGCTGTAACGACCCCAGATATGAGTTTTAACTTAAAATTAAAAACCCTAAGTGGATCCAGAATTATGGATAGCGAAATAACAAATGATACCACACAACAAAATATAATATCAGACACTACTTATAAAATGATTGTTTACCCTAATCCAAATACGGGACAGTTTAACCTGGAACTTTGTATTGATGACTTACAAGAAAAAATTGTAATTATAGAAGTAACAAACTCATTTGGAATTGTGGTATATAAAAAACAACCTCAGAACATAAAAGGTTGTGTTAAAGAAGAAATACAAATGGAGTCAACACTTTCCAGCGGACTTTATATTTTGAAGGTAACCATTGATGATAAAATTCAAACTTCAAAAATGCTATTAACAAGGTAGTCTATTGAGTTGCATTTCAATCTCATTTCAAATATTTTCTACTAAAAAAAAGCAACAACATGAAAAAAATGTACTTAATGATAGTATTCGGCATATTATTTATTAGTCTCCGGGCTCAAAATAATCAACCGAAAAAAGATTTATTAACTGCATTGGTTGCAGATAAGTCAACTAGTGGTGTTTCATTCACACCCTCTGAGGCTGTTGCAACCTGCACGTCTTTAGGTACGATCACAAGAGAACTTTGGGCAAATGTTACCGGTTATTCCGTTGCTAATATTCCGGTTAATTCTACACCAACAAGTTCGAGTCAACTTACTTCTTTTGAAGAACCTTTAAGTTTTGGAGATAACTATGGTAGCCGGATAAAAGGATATATCTGTGCTCCATTAACGGGAAATTATATTTTCTGGATAGCAAGTGATGATAATAGTGAATTGTGGTTAAGCACCAATGACAATCCTGCCAATAAAATAAAAATAGCTTCTGTATCAGGATACACTTCATCCAGGCAGTGGACAAAATATGCCAGTCAACAATCTCTTCCAATTAGCCTAACTGCCGGTCTGAAATATTATATAGAAGCATTACATAAGGAAGGAAGCCAGGGAGATAATTGCGCTGTAGGATGGCAACTTCCAAATGGTACTTTGGAAAGACCAATCCAGGGAAACAGGCTTTCGCCATTTGATACAGTAGTACCACCATCATCCAACGAATTAATTTCGGCAGGCGCTAGTTGGAAATTTCTGGATAATGGAACTGATCAGAATACTTCATGGAGAAACAATTCTTTTAATGATAGCAGCTGGTTAACAGGTAACGCGGAATTAGGCTATGGTGACGGAGGAGAAACAACCATAGTTGGCTATGGACCATCGTCAACAAATAAATACATCACAACTTATTTCAGAAAAAAAATTAATGTAGCAGACCTTTCAGGAATTACCGGTTTAGAGTTAAGTTTGATCAGAGATGACGGAGCGGTTGTTTATATTAATGGATCGGAAGTTTACAGAAGCAATATGCCTTCGGGTAGTATTACTTATAGCACATTTGCAACAGTAGCTATTGATGGAACAGCTGAATCGACTTATAGTATTGCAACTATTAGTTCAAGTTCATTAGTGGTTGGAGAAAATAGTATAGGAGTAGAAATTCATCAACAGAATGTAACAAGTTCAGATATCAGTTTCAATTTAAAATTAAAAAAAATAACCTCTGTAACGGGAATAAACTACACCCCAAATGTATTTGCTATTATTGGTGATTATGGCTGGACCGGACCAAATGAAGCGGCTGTTGCCAATCTGGTAAAATCTTGGAACCCTGAATATATTATTACAACAGGTGATAATAATTATCGGGATGGAGCCGATTCAACTATCGATGCTAATATTGGTCAATATTATCATGATTATATTAAACCGTATACTGGTGTTTACGGAGCCGGGGCTGATATAAATAGATTTTTTCCTTCTATTGGAAATCATGATATGATAACTTCCTCGGGAGCAGCTTACCTTCAGTATTTTAATTTATTCGGAAATGAAAGATATTATGATTTTGTAAAAGGTAGTGTACATTTTTTTGTTTTAAATGGCAATCCTGAAGAAGTAGATGGGATCACAAGCACTTCTGTTCAGGCACTTTGGCTTAAGAATAAGTTGGCTGCATCAACAGCAAAATGGAAAATAGTTTATTTTCATCAGTCCCCCTATGTTTCAGATATTGTTCATGGAAACACAGTAGAGATGCACTGGCCATATAAATCATGGGGTGCGGATGTTGTGGTTTCGGGTCATTCCCACGTTTATGAACGGATCATAATTGATAATTTCCCTTATTTTGTTAATGGGCTTGGAGGAGAAAGCAAATACTCTTTCAGCCCTTCACCAACTGCAGGCAGCAAAATAAGATATAATGCAAACTATGGGGCAATGCAGGTCACAGTTAAACCTGATACGCTTTGGTTTAAATTTTACAACGTTTCCAATAACCTGATCGAAAGTTATCCCATAGTTAAATCAACTACTCCACCACCTCCTGCTGTATGTGAAGCAAAAATTACCGCAGGCGGCTCTACAACTTTTTGTGCAGGAGGTAATGTAACTTTAAATGCGAATATAGGATTAGGATTTTCTTATCAATGGATAAAAAATGGAGTAAATATTAGTGGTGCAACAGCATCAGGTTTTATTGCTTCTGCAGCTGGAGAATACCAGGTAAGAATGTCGTTTGCAGGATGTACTTCATGGTCATCTCCAACAAAAGTTATTGTTAATACATCTCTTACAGCAAAAATAACCCCTGGTGGTGCTACCACATTTTGTGCAGGCGCTAATGTGATTTTATATGCCAATACTTGTAGTGGCTATATTTATCAATGGAAAAAAGACGGATTAAATATAACAGGAGCTACTAATGCTACTTATACTGCAAATAGTTCAGGCGAATACCAGGTTAAAATTATTCAAGGTGCTGCGGTAGCATGGTCAGCATTAACAAAAATAACTGTTAATTCATGTACAAGAGGCGCGGATGATATTATATTACAGTATGATGCTTCTAATACTACTTCAGACGTTGCCAGTGATGTATTTCATGTAAATGTTTATCCTAATCCGTCCACCGGCTTGTTTTCTTTTGAATTAAGTATTGAAGATATTCCAAAAGGATCTCTTGATATTAAAGTTGTAAATTCTCTTGGACAAGCAGTATATACAAAGCCTGCTGAACATATAAGTGGGAATATTAAAGAAACCATAGAATTGAGTTCCACTCTTCCAGCCGGTATTTATATACTTCAGCTTACCATTGGAAAAAAAACTGAAAATACGCGTGTACTATTGACCAGGTAACCATTAGGAAAAGAGCTTCTTCTATTTAAGAGGGATCAGTCACCTGGCACTTATGAACTAACTATAAATGCAACTGATCTGAAGCTTGCACGAGGCATGTATTTTGTAAAGTTAAAAAGGGATAAAGTACAAAAGGTTGTCAAGATCAGCGTTAATTAAGTTGCAAGAATATTTGTTGTAAATATAGGTTTCACTTGTTGCGCTGCCTTTAAAACGGATTTGCAGCGGCTAACGAAACTGAATCATATATTCCTTCCGTTGGACGGATGCTCATAACCGGTATCCTGGAATGATTCACGATCTGTTTTGCAAATGCACCTAAAAACATGCCGGTTAGGTCAGATTCATGATCGTTCAAAACCGCTATTAAATCCGCTTTAACTTTTTTGGAATACTTCATGGCTGCAACTGCCAGATTATCCTCTTTAACGATATTAAATTCATAAGGGAGTCCGGCTTTTTTAATTGCTTTTTCAATGGAATCCATTTTTATTTTAAATTTTTTTGAATCGGTTTCTCCATTTTTATTAAGGAGCCCAAGTACAAATATTTTTGCAGCGTATTTTTCCGCCAACGCAATGGTGTAATCCACTTTTTGACGTGAATTAAAAGAATCATCAACAGGTAAAATGATCTTAGTAAATCCTAACCTTTTGGAATTCGCTTGTACAGTAATTACCGGACAAGGACATTTTGTTACTATTTTATGAGCATTGCTGCCAATAAAAAACTCGTCAAAACCACTTGCGCCATGTGTCCCCATTACTACCAGATCAATATTATTTTTTTTCACAGCAGTACTTACTTCAGTATGCGTTTTTCCTAAGCTACAGAGTGTCTTAACAGTGATCGAATATTCCTCTTTTAATTTTTTTGCAAGATCTTTTAATTGCTTGATCGCAATTTTTTCTATCGCCTTGATATCTATAAACAATACTGCCGGATTATAAATATGGTAGGTGCTCTCTGATATTTCAATGGCATGAAGTAAATAAATATCAGCCTTGTATAAACGAGCCATAAAAGCTGCATGTTCAACAGCCAAAAGACTGGTTTTGGAAAAATCAGTTGGGATAAGGATCCTTTTTATTTGAAATGTTTTCATTTGATTTAGTAGTAAATTAATTTTTGGGATTAGTTTTTCAAATGGTATTATGGTACAAAAATCGTTCAGGATTGTTTTATAGGGCATGACGGTGATCAGAATCAGGTATGAATTTTGTCATATTTATAAAAAGTTGATCAAATTAATTTTGACTGTTTGAATTTTCAACTAACCTTGTTGTAAAAATAAATGGGGAATATTAAGGTATGTTTTTTTGATTGGTTTTTGAAACGTGTGAATAATGTAATTTTTTTCCATAATTGTGTAGTTCAATTTATTTAAGAGCATACACCTTTGTCTATTACTAATTCTCTTATTGATTTTATTAATACCACAACAAATGAAAAGATTTTCCTTTTTAACGATTGCAATAATTTTGCTCTTAAGCAAATCGATGGTTATTGCGCAGGATTCTATCAAAAACACACCGGAAATTCACTATAAATATGGTATTGGGGGAGGGGCAGGTTTTGCAACAGGTTATGGTTTGTCATTTAGGTATATACCTAAAAAGTTTGGCGGACAGGTAAATTTCGCACCTTTTAAAAACAAGGAAACTGAAAGATACAGCGTAGGGCTTACATTTATTTATACATTAATTGAAAGTAAGATCACCAATCTTTTTTTATATCAGGCGAATCATTATTATTACAATTCGCAAATGGTCTATATCTATGATCCGAACCAACCCGATAGTCAGGCAATGGAAAGAAACACAGAGAGCTATTTTAATAATGGGCTTGGTTTTGGTATCGAAATCATAATGGCAAAAAGAGTAGGATTGAATTTAATGGCGGGTTATGCTTTTTATGATAATTTTAGTCAACTGAACGTCACAGGAGAAGCAGCATTGTATTATAAATTTTAAATAGAGAATTGAGTATCGTGGTAAATTGCTTACTCGTTAGGCTCAATATGAATTAAAATATCGGCAATTTCCGGCATTTCCTTTTTTAAGCGGTCTTTCAGGTTATGAGCAATATTATGTCCTTCCTTTACACTTAAGTTTGCATCAACAGTTGCGTGAAGATCAACATGGTATTTCATTCCTGTTTTTCTGATAAGGCATTTTTCAGTGTCAATAATACCACTTACTTTTTTTGCAACTTCTCTGATCGAATTTTCAACATCATCATATAAATGTTCGTCCATAATTTCACCAAGTGCAGGGCGAAAAATTAAATAACTGTTGTACAAAATAAATACGGACGCAAAAAGCGCAGCCCAATCATCGGCCGATTCAAAACCGAAGACTAATGCAATTGAAATTCCAATAAAAGCAGCTACTGAAGTTAATGCATCACTTCTATGATGCCATGCATCTGCCTTTAATGAAGAGCTGTTAATTTCTTTGCTTCTTTTAATAACAAGCCTGTAAGATATTTCTTTCCAAATGATAATAACTCCAAGAACAATCAGGGTATAGGGTTGTGGAAGCTCATGAGGTGTTCCTATATTTTGGATGCTTTCATAAGCAATTATTGTGGCCGAGGTTACCAAAAAAGCAACAACAAGAAAGGTGATCAATGGCTCTGCGCGTCCATGACCATAAGGATGATTTTTGTCGGCAGGTTTGTTTGAATATTTTATTCCGAATAAAACCAAAAGTGATGAAAAAATATCAGTAGTTGATTCTATAGCATCCGCTATTAAAGCATAGGAATTACCATAGTAACCGGTTAGCCATTTGATTGCTGCCAAAGCGGTATTTCCTACAATACTGAAATAAATAGTTTTTATTGCAGTCTGTTCATTTGTCATATCAAAAAGCTTGAACATAATTTTTTATGTCGTAACAAAAGTAACCCTTTGCTTTGGTTTATAATGCACTTGTTGGGCTTTTTAACAAATTCTTTCAATAAGAAATAATTCTATGCCCTTTCGTCTTTTCTTTGCTGGCCTCCTTGAGCTGTCCGGTTAAAGCGTCAGTCTGAAAGTCACGGATGTGAGAATATTGTAACTCTTTTTTATAATTCTGTAAGACTCATCAGTAAAATGCTGAACATCTTTGTACATCCTTTGCAAATTAGGGTTGTTGAATTAGTAATACTCACAGTGTTTAACCTGATAACTATCATTTTTAACACTGATAAAAATCATAGCCATAATATCTAAATATGTAAATATTTGTATATCTAAATATTCGAGAATGAAAAAGGTCGATGATTCCATTAAAAAAAAATCTGAAATTATTAAAGCATTGGCTCACCCTGCGCGTTTAGAGATACTTCTTTTATTGAGCAGAAAAAAAGGGAAAATGTCCGTTACGGATATTCACGAAAGTCTGGGTTTAACCCAGCCCGAAACGTCAAGACATTTAATTGTTTTAAAAAATGGTTCAGTTCTAAATTCCGAAAAGAAAGGTGCTAATTCATTTTATTTTATTAATGACGAGCACTCCTTTATTCGATGTATTGCAAACTGTATGAATAAATTGAAAGATGAGCAATGACGAATTTTTGAATGGAATGTTACAGAAATACAAATGGCAGAGAAAATGAAAAAAGAGAATAAAATATTAATAACAAAAGCATCCGGGGAATCAGAGCCTTTTTTAGTGGATAAACTTAAACATTCATTAAAACGGGCAGGGGCAAATGATGAAAAAATAGAACGGATCGTGAATGAAATAAACGGCAAGCTGTATGAAGGGATGTCCACCAGGAAAATATATAGAATAGCTTTTAACTTGCTCAAGGAAAGTTCCCGGTACCTGGCAGCAAAATATCATTTGAAGCAAGCCATTATGGAGTTGGGACCATCAGGTTACCCTTTTGAGAAATTTATCGGTGAAATATTACGTTACCAGGGATATACTATTAAAGTAGGAGAATTTGTTCTGGGTAAATGTGTTAGTCATGAAATTGATGTGATCGCTGAAAAAGACCAACATTATTTTATGATCGAATGTAAATATCACAATCTGCAGGGAACATTTTCTGATGTAAAAATCCCATTATACATACAAGCAAGGTTTAAAGATGTGGAAGCGCAATGGCTGAAACTGCCTGGCCATGGAACAAAATTTCATCAGGGATGGGTGGTGACTAATACAAGGTTTTCGACCGATGCTATACAATATGGAAATTGTGCAGGTTTGAAATTATTAGGTTGGGATTATCCGATAAAGGACAGTTTGAAGGATCTTATTGATAAACTTGGCCTGTATCCTATTACTTGCCTCACAACACTTACTAAAATAGAAAAACAGCGCTTGCTGGATAAAAAGATTGTGCTTTGTAAAGAAATAGTTGATAATGAAAAGTACCTGGTTCAGGCTGATGTGCCCCCAGCAAGAATAAAAGTTGTTATGGAAGAAGCGAATCAGTTAACCCAACATTTGATGGAAAGTGAAAAATAATGCGAACCATAATAATTATCATTATGTAAAGTAAGATGGGATGTTGAATGAAACTGATTCAAACAACGAGATCATTAAAATTGTTGAACAATGAGTAAACCGGTGCCTTTTATTAGTAAGTATTTGCCTGAATTTATTTATGGTGGAATGGATGGTTCAGTTACAACATTCGCAGTTGTGGCTGGAGCTACAGGTGCCGGTTTTCATCCTAACATAATTATTATTCTTGGCTTGGCAAATCTTTTGGCCGATGGTCTTTCAATGTCTATCGGTAGTTATTTATCTTCTAAATCTGAAATGAATAATTATCAAAAGCAAAAAAAACATGAGTATTGGTCAATAGAAAACAAACCGGAAGAAGAAACAGATGAGATCCGAAAAATATACCAACAGAAAGGATTTAAAGGTGAAATGCTTGAAGAAATTGTAAAAGTAATTACTTCAAGCAAACATTTATGGGTGGAGGAAATGATGAAAAGCGAATTGGAAATGTTGGAGTCTCCTAAAACACCAGTTAATAAGGGGCTTGCTACTTACTTCTCTTTTATTGCTGTTGGGCTGATACCATTACTGGTGTATGTAATTGATTTGTTTTTACCGGAAATAAAATTGCCTTTATTTTTAATTTCTTCTGTACTAACATTTTGTGCATTTATTTTTATTGGCTATTTGAAAGCCTATCTCAACCGTTTGAGCGTGATAAAGGGGATTGCCGAAACATTATTTTTAGGAGGCATTGCAGCTTTTGTTTCTTTTATGGCCGGTACTGTTCTTGAAAATTTAATAAACAAATTTTAGAAAAATGAACAATAAAAATAAATTAGAAATTCAATTTTTAGGGGCCGCAGGAACAGTAACCGGTTCTAAATATCTTATTAAAACCAATGATAAAAATATCCTGGTAGATTGCGGTTTATTTCAGGGACTGAAAAAACTTCGTTTATTGAATTGGGACAATCTGCCATTAAGCGCCTCAAATATTGATATGGTATTGCTTACACATGGGCACCTCGATCATGTGGGATACCTGCCCAGGTTGGTTAACCAAGGATTTAAAGGTCCTATATGGGGGACAATACCAACTCTTGATATCACAAAAATTATATTGGAAGACAGTGCCCGTATACAAGAAGAGGATGCCGAAAGAGCCAACGCAGAAGGATTTTCTAAGCATAAACCTGCTAAACCTTTGTATGATACCAAAGATGTTGAAAAAACGTTGCCTCTTTTCCGCCCTCAGGAACTTGATAAATGGATAGAGATCGATAAAGAAATATTTTGTCGGTTTAGGTATAATGGTCATATTATCGGGGCCACTTTTATTGAGTTGAGAATAGGCACCAGGATTATTGTTTTTTCGGGAGATATAGGCAGGGATAAGGATGTGTTACTGCATCCACCACAAAAACCGGAAAAAGCAGATGTTCTTTTAATTGAATCTACTTATGGAAATCGTCTTCATCCGGATAATGCAGAGGAAAAACTTGCGGAAATAATTAATAATGCTGCAATTAATAAAGGAACAATTATTATTCCAAGTTTCGCTGTAGAACGCGCACAAACATTAATGTATTTATTATGGAAGCTAAGAGGAAAAGGAGCTATTCCAAACATTCCTGTTTATATGGACAGTCCGATGGGCTCAACAGTTTTGGATATTTTTGAGAAGTATCCCTCTTGGCATAAACTTCCTTTAGAGGAAAGCAAAGAAATGGTAAAAGATATCAGGCAGATCCGAACTATACAGGAAACTTATAAACTGGCTGCGTCAGAGCAACCTAAAATTATTATTGCTGCAAGTGGAATGGCTTCTGGTGGCAGGGTACTTACTTATTTTGTTCAATATCTTGGTAAACCATCCACAACTATCTTGCTGGTTGGGTTTCAGGCTGAAGGGACAAGAGGAAGAGCATTACTGGAAGGTGCTAAAGAAGTCAAACTTTTTGGAAAATATTTCCCTGTTAATGCAATGATTGAAAACATAGAAGGGCTTTCTGCACATACGGATCAGAAAGGATTAATTAGCTGGATGAGTGAGTTAAAACAAAAACCGGAGCATATTTTTATTGTGCATGGCGAACCACAAGCCGCTGACGCATTGAGAGTGAAAATAAAAGATACCTATGGATGGAATTGCGAAATACCTTCTTTAAATGAAACTATTAAAATTGATTAAGATGAAAAAAAAACATGTTGAACATCTTAAAATAAATAAAATAATTAATGGATAATTTACAAAATTATAATAATCTCAAAGTAAAATCAATAGGAATAGATACCTATCACGAAAATATTATTTATATGCGGGAGGATTGTCATATCTGCCGTTCCGAAGGTTATACAGCGCTCACAAGAGTGGTAGTAAATTCTAATGGAAGAAGTATTGTTGCAACGCTTAACGCTGTTTATTCCGAATTGATACATCATGACGAAGCCGGGCTTTCCAAAGAAGCTATGAAACGATTGAACGTGAAGGATGGAGATGAAGTTAACATCAGTCACCTTCATCATATTGAATCACTGAGTAAGGTCAGAGCTAAAATTTATGGAAATCCTTTGGATGAAAACTCTTTCTATGAAATTCTTTCTGATATCGTGGCAGGGAATTATTCCAATATTGAATTATCGGCTTTCGTTTCGGTATGTGCTGATGATAATCTTTCAATAAATGAGATTATATCACTTACAAAAGCGATGATCAATACAGGACAAAAACTAAAATGGGATAAGGACATAGTGCTTGATAAGCATTGTGCCGGTGGTCTTCCGGGCAACCGGACTTCTCCTATTGTGGTTAGTATTGTTGCCGCTGCAGGATTAACGATCCCTAAAACTTCTTCAAAAGCAATTACTTCCCCTGCCGGAACAGCCAATTGTATGGAAGTAATGACGAGAGTTGATCTTTCAATTGACGAAATGAGGGAAGTGGTAGAAAAAGAAAATGGATGTTTTGTTTGGGGCGGTTCTATGCAACTGAGTCCGGCTGATGATCTTCTTATTACGGTGGAAAAGGCGCTTGATATAGACAGTGAAGGACAAATGATCGCTTCGGTACTTTCAAAAAAAGCAGCTGCAGGTTCTACTCATGTATTGATTGATATTCCGGTTGGGAAAACTGCAAAGGTTCGTTCAATTAAGGAAGCCGAACTTCTTAAAAGTTATTTCGAAAAAGTTGCTGAAGCTATTGGGTTAAAAACTGCTGTGGTATTTACTGATGGAAGTCAGCCTGTTGGAAGAGGTATTGGCCCTGCATTAGAAGCAATAAGTGTTCTTTCTGTTTTAAGAAATGAAATTGATTGCCCTAAAGACCTAAAAGAGCGCTCGCTTGAATTAGCGAGCAAATTACTATTAATGTCCGGGAAATTCCCGGTTGGGGAAGAACAAAAAATTGCAAAAGAAATCCTTGAAAGCGGAAAAGCATTAGAAAAATTCATGGCAATTTGTAAAGCACAAGGAGGTTTCACCGAGCCTAAAGTGGGTCAATACCGTTTTGATGTGTTATCTGAAAATAACGGGATCGTAAAAGAAATTGATAACCGCAAGCTTGCAAGGATAGCAAAACTTTCCGGTGCACCTAAATCAGTTGGAGCTGGAGTAGTATTTAATTGCCCGATAGGTTCAATAATTTCAAAAGGAGATATTTTGTTTTCGATCTATGCCGATGCAAAAGGTGAATTGGAATATGCGAAAGAATATTTAAGTAGTCTTAACAATCTAATTGTAATGGAATAATGAAAAAAATTGTGTTCGCATTACCGGGTAATGAGGCTTTGGCAAATTATATTGTTGGAGCCATTCAGGCGGATTTGGGAGATACAGAGATCCGGAATTTTCCTGATGGTGAAACCTATGTTAGAATACTAAGTAACGTGGAAGGAAAGGAAGTAATTGTAGTATGTACACTTCACCAACCAGATGCTAAACTTTTACCTCTTTTATTTCTTTGCAGTTTATTAAGAGATTTAAAGGTGAGATCAATTTGTTTGGTAGCACCGTATCTTGCTTATATGAGGCAAGACAAACAATTTAATCCTGGAGAGGCCATCACATCTGAATATTTTGCCAAACTTCTCTCATCACATATCGATCGTCTTATAACTATTGATCCGCATTTGCATCGCAGAGTATCTATGAAAGAAATTTATTCGATCCCGTGTGAAGTTTTACATGCAGATGGGTTAATTTCTCAATGGGTTAAAAAAAACATTCCGGATGCATTATTAATAGGCCCGGATAGTGAAAGTGAACAATGGGTATCGGAAGTTGCAAAAAATGCCGGAGTACCTTTTATGGTCTTACAAAAGATCCGACATGGGGATCGGGATGTGGAAATTTCTGTCCCACAAGTAGAAGGGTATAAAAATTATACACCAGTTTTAGTAGATGATATTATTTCAACTGCCAGAACAATGATTGAAACGGTAGGTCTTCTGAAAAAAGCTGGAATGAAGCCCCCCGTTTGTATTGGGGTACATGCAGTTTTTGCAGGTAGTGCTTATAACGATTTAATAAGATCAGGTGTAAGTCAGGTGATCACCTGTAACACGATCGTTCATGAAAGTAATGCAATTGACATTGGTGAAATTATAATTCCACATTTTTAATGTATTTGATTGGTTATCAATTTTTTAAAAACATTAAAAACACTTGTTAACCCTTTTTTTATGATAATACAATATTCAATTTCAAAACAAAAAAAATGATACAGTCCCAAAATAAAAATACAGGTTTTTTTGAAAAAATCGCACAAAAGGCTACTGCTTTTACAGGAACTACAATGGCTTTTACTATTGCTTTGAGCGTTGTTATTGCCTGGGTTTTAACGGGTCCACTGTTTAATTTTTCTGATACATGGCAGCTTGTTATAAATACAAGTACCACTATTGTCACTTTTCTTATGGTTTTTTTAATTCAACGTGAGCAAAACAAAGATTCGCGTGCCATTCATTTGAAACTGAATGAATTGATCGCTTCTCTAAAAGGACCAAGCAATCGTCTAATTGGCGTTGAAGATTTAACAGAAGTGGAACTCGAAACCCTTTATAGATATTATCAAGAGCTTGCTAACCTGGCAAAAAAGGAAACTGATCTATCAGTTTCTCATTCAATTGAAGAAGCAATGGAGCTGCACAAAGAAAAATATAGTTAATCAGGATGGGTATGTTAAATAAAAGATCAGAAGAAATAAACTCCATTGCAATGCAATCATTACTTGAGCTTGCTGAAGTGAGCATTCTGATCGACTCTTACGATGATATTTTTTCTGATTTTGATCCGAGTGCATATTCTGAAAGAACCTTATCAGATGATTTTATTATTCAGGTTAAAAAAATTTCAGGAAATAAAAGCAGAAACAAACTGTCATTAAAGCTTCTTTTACCGGAAAATATGAGGAATGAAACGGACGAAAAGGCAATTGTTAAAAGACTCCATTCCTATTTTAAAAATGTTCATCAGAGTTTGGAATTGGAAGTCAGAAATGCAAATAGAAAGGGCTTGATTTTAACCGGGATTGGAATAGCCATAATGATTGCAGCAAGTTATATCTCTTTTATGAAGCCGGAAAAATACCCTATCCATTTTTTACTTGTATTGTTTGAACCGGCAGGTTGGTTCTTATTATGGACCGGGCTTGATCTTTTAGTATTCTCTTCAAAAGAAAAAAAAAAAGATCTTGACTTCTATTTAAGAATGACAAAATCGGAAATTAAATTTTTCACATATTAAATGCAGGATGCTACCTCTGCAAAGGATAAAATGTGATCATTTAAACTTTATTTAAATAAAATGATCGTTTAACAAAATAAAAATAAAATGCTCGATCTATTAAGTAACATTCTTACACCTTTTTTACTAAGCCTTATTGTGTCCTTAGGTATAGGATTAATTGTGGGTATGCAAAGGGAGTTTGAAAGTATAAGCGGAAAGGAACATTTTGCCGGGATGCGGGGATTTGCAATTATGTCAATGTTAGGATGCGTGATCACTTTTTTAGCAGTGGAATTGAACATTAACATTATTTTAGTGGTATCACCCGCAATATTTTTATTTATATGTGTATTTCATTATTCAAAAATTCAGAAAGAAAATTTTGGGGTTGTAACAGAATTATCATTAGCCCTGGTGTTTTTTCTTGGTGTGCTTTCTTGTCTTCATTATATCAGAGAGGCGGTGGCAGTTGCGGTTATAGCGTCAGCACTATTAACGCTGAAAAATAAATTTCGCGAAACACTCAGCCGGATAACACAGGACGAATTGTTCGCGTTTATAAAATTCATAATTCTTTCGTTTTTAATTCTGCCTATTTTGCCCGACAAAAATTATGGACCAGGAGCGATCATTAACCCACAAAGTATTGGTTTTATTGTGGTTATTGTATCATCATTGAGTTTTATCGGGTACTTTATCATTAAATTTTTTGGTACCGAAAAAGGCATTCTGTTTACAGCTTTTTTTGGAGGTACATTTTCAAGTACTGCAGTAACCTGGGTATTCAGTGGCCGAAGTAAAGAAAACGAAAGTTTTTCAATTCAGTACGCTGTTGGAATTATTATTGCCTGTACCGTAATGTTCACTCGGGTATTAATTGTTGCTGCTTTGTTTAATATGGAAGTATTTAAATGGCTCCTGATTCCTTGTGGTTTAATAATTTTAAGCAGTTCGGCTTTTGCATACTTTTTAAAAAGAAAATGCAAATTACCGGCAACATCTGAGCCCATTCAATTGGGAAATCCGCTTGATATAAGTAATGCGCTATTGTTTGGAATTCAATATGTAGCCATTACTCTTTTTGTCTATTTTGCCAACATTTATTTGGGAACAAAAGGATTACTAATTACAGGTTTTATTTCCGGGCTTGCCGATGTGGACGCGATCAATATAAGTATGTCTAAACTAAGTTTAACACAGATTAATCCGGCAATGGCTGCAATAGTAATTTTATTAGCTATAGTTAGTAACACAATTTTCAAAATGGGACAAGCTTATTTTAAAGGTTCGAATAGCCTGCGCAAACAGGTATTGATAGGACTTACACCTTCTATTGTTATTGCTCTTTTATGCATTGCAGGGATTTATTTAAAAATAAACGTATGAATAAAATAAAACTAAAAAAAATAAATACAAAGGCTCCTCAAAAAATAAATAAGGAGGCCTATAAACGTAAATTGGATAAAATTCTTGAGGAGTTAACCGCTCTACAACATTTATTGTATGCATCTCACACATACAGTCTTTTAATAGTATTTCAGGGCATTGATACTTCCGGTAAGGATAGTACCATCCGCCAGGTTTTTTCAAGTGTCAATCCGCTTGGAGTTCAGGCAACATCCTTTAAAGTACCGGTGGGAGTGGAGCTGGAACATGATTATATGTGGCGTATTTTTCAAAAACTTCCGGAGAAAGGAATGATTCAGATTTTTAATCGTTCGTATTACGAGGACATATTGGTTCCCACAATTCAAAAAACACTACCAAACAATATCATTGAAGAGCGATACGATTTTATAAACGCATTTGAAAATCATTTGCTCAGCAATAATACTATTATCCTCAAATTCTTTTTGCATATAAGTGAGGAGGAACAAAAAAAGAGGATACAGGAACGGTTGAAGGATCCTTTTAAAAAATGGAAATATTCGGATGAAGACCTGGAATCTTCTGAAAAGTGGAAGGAGTATGAGCAGGTGTATGAACAAATTTTAAACCGTTGTAGCCCTAAATTGCCATGGGTGATCGTCCCTGCCGATAACAAATGGTATAGGAACCATATAGTTGCCTCCACAATAGTTGCAACGTTAAAAAATCTGAATTTAAAATTTCCTGAAAAGTAAATAAAGTCGATTGCAAATTTTCCACATGTCACCCCCGTAACCTTTTCTTTATATAGACTGACATTTGAAAAGATATTTCAACATCCTCTGCTTCAACGGTTAGCTATAAATGGAATATTTTTTTGTGGCTTAGTTTAGCCTGTATAATTTCATTGGCTTTCCGCCTTGTATTTTGTATCAATGCTGTTAAGTCTGTTTTTTGTCAGGTTAGGTAAATCAGCAAAATATACTATCTTCGTTATGAATATTTAGAGATAAATTTTATCATGGTAAAGGGTTTAAATTTAATTGGATTATTGCGCAAGTGTTTTTTTGAAGACAAAATTTGTATGTTTTATCGTGGAAATTTTGATGATACATTTACCGATAAACTTATTTCTCTTGCAGATTATGATGTCGAAAAAAAGGCGAAGAAAAGAATTTCGTTTTTGATGTCGGAAAGTTTTCAAAACATTATTCGACACGGCAATGATGAGCTTAGTACTCAGAACAACAATTTGTTTGGAATCAGAGCGGTAGCACCTTTTTTAGATATTTTTTCTTCCAATTTGGTCAACAATAAAGATAAAGCGTTTTTAGAGGAAAAATTAGATGTGATCAATAAGTTAGACAAAGATCAGCTTAAGGCATATTATAATAAAGTATTGGAAGAGGGTTCCCTTAGTAAAAAGGGGGGAGCAGGCTTAGGCTTAATTGAAATGGCTAAAAAATCTCAAAAGCCGATACAAGTTGAATTTAGAAAATTGGAGAACGATGTTTTTGCCTTCAATATGCAAATTGATTTGATTGTTGATGAACATGCAAGTGCTGAACTTCTTAGTAACCCCATGTCTATTGAAGAGAATACTTCAATGTATGATCTGATGGTCGATAATAACATGATATTTTTATATAAAGGGGATTTTACTGATGAAACGATCAGTCCCATGTTAAATATTCTTGAAGGTAATACAGGAGATAAAAGTAAGTCAAAAAATGGCTATAAAATTTATCATGCTGCAGTTGAATTGATGCAAAATGTGATTAGGCACAGTTCTAATGCTGAAACCAAGGAAGGAATATTCGCTATTAATGAAGCTAAAAATGGCTGTTATCTTTGTACTGGAAATTATATTGCAGGGCAGGGAAAAGGTCTTGAAGAACATGTAAAAAAAATAAATTCAATGAATAAAGAGGAGTTGGATGCGCTTTACAGGCAGCAATTAAAAGCCAGCGTAAAACTTCCGAATAATAATGCCGGTGTTGGACTAATTGATTTAAGAAGAAGTTTCATGACTCCTTTGGAAGTTAAATTAGTAGAAGATAAGATCGGAACCTATTTAACAATTGGCATAGAAATACCTTTTTCATAATGGACAACAAAATAATTAAAGCAACGGAACTAGGCCCTGAAATTATTTTAGAAACAACAGGTAATATCAAGATATCGGGCAAATCGAGAATGGAAGATGCTTCCTTATATTATAAGGAAATGCACGATTGGTTAGGAAATTATTTACAGGATGTCAACACTTCAATAACTGTGGTTATGGAGTTGAGTTACTTTAATTCTTCTTCTGCAAAGCAACTTTTGAAATTACTTATGAGTATTGATGAAGGCAGTTCGGGTGGAAAAGTGATCTGGATTTATCCTGCAGATAATGATACTCTTTTAGAAAGAGGGCAGGAACTTAAAATAATGTTGGATCTGCCTTTTGAATACCAATCAAAATAAGGTTTAAAATAAAACCATTGCTGTCTTGATGCTGTACAGTTTTTTTGTAATAAAATTTCAAGTAAAGGTACTAAACAACCTTAAAACCCATAATCAGCACATCATCATCCCTTTCATGTGTTCCACGCCAATTGTCAAGTTCCAATTGTAATAATTTATTTTTTTCTTCCGGACTTTCTATTTTTGAAACATTTAATAATTGATTTTCAAATTGTGAGTAATTCATAGGAATTCCCTCTGAACCTCCAACTTGCTCCATAAATCCATCCGTATACATATAGATCCAATCGTTCGTATTAATTGGAATATGTTGTGTTTTGAAATTACGTTCAATAGCAATTCCTTTTTTCATATAATTTCCACCCACAGGTAAAGGATCTGCTTTGTATCTTTTGGCTTGTTCATTTGTAACTATAATAATTCCATTGCGCGCTCCGCTATATTCAATCTTTTTATTGTTGCGATCAATTAAACAAATAGATAGATCCATACCATCCTGTATTTCGCCTCCATTTTGCTGATGCAATACTCTGATAATTTCATCACTTAACTTACTAAGTATTTCTGATGGGCTTAATGCTTCACTATCTGCTATTTTATCCAGTAATAAACTTCCCAGGGTGCTCATAAAACCACCCGGGACACCATGTCCGGTGCAGTCGACACATGCCAGTAATGTGTATTTTTCAAATTCTTTAAAGTAATAAAAATCACCGCTTACAATTGCTTTAGGTTCATAAAATACAAAGATACTAGGGATGTTTTTTTGCATACTTTCAATAGAAGGAAGTAATGAATCCTGTATTTTTTTTGAGTAATTGATACTTTCTACAATTTGAAAATTTTGGGATTCAATGATTTTTTTCTGTTTGCTGGTAACACGAAAGCGATTAAACAAAATAAAAGCAAGTGATAATGCAAGTATTAATCCACCAATAGTACCATTGCGAATAAATTTTTGTTTACCAATTTCTGCTTGCTGCAGGGCTTTGTCTTTTGTTAATAGTTCAATATCTTTTTCTTTTTTTTCGCTTTCATATTTGGTATTCATTTCAGCTATTTGTTTGCTAGACTCTTCATTGAGGAGCGTATCTTTTATATCGGAATATAACTTATGATACTGATAGGCTTGTTTATAGTCGCCCTTCTTTTCATATAGTTCTGAAAACTCAGAATACGTTTCTTTCATACCAAGTTTGTACCCTATTCTTTTTGACACTTCCAATGATCTACTGAAATAACGCATAGATTCCTCAAGCTTACCTTGCTTTGAATAGATCGCTCCAATAGTTTGGTTAGATATTGCTATTCCTAATTCATCTTCTAATTCCAATTCTATTTTTAAAGCTCTCAAACCATTTTCTAATGCCTTTTCATAATAACCTTGGCGTTTATAAATATTGCCAATGTTATTATACGACATTGCTATTCCTCTTTTATCGCCAATTTCTAATTTCATTTTCAAAGACTTCAAATGGTAATTTAGCGCATTCTCATAGTCTCCAATTGTTTTATAAATATTTCCGATGTTATTATACGACATCGCTATACCAAGTTTTTCACCAATTTCTTCTTTTATAGCCAGTGATTTTAATTGATTATCCAATGCTTTTTTGTAATCACCTTGCCCATGGTAAATATTTCCAATGTTGTTGTACGAAGTTGCTATTCCTTTTTTGTCTTTGATTTCTTCCCTTATCTTTAAGGCTTTCAATTGATTTTCCAATGCGAGTCCATAATTCCCCTTGTTTTTATAAACAGTTCCAATGTTACTGTAAATATTTGCTATTCCTCTTTTATCTTTTATTTCAATTCTAAGTTTTAAAGATTCCCGAAAATTGGATAGTGCTTTTGTGAAATCCCCCTGATCCGAATAAATAAGGCCTAAATTATTGTAGGACGAGGCTATTCCCTTCTTGAAACTCACATTTTCTCCCAATTGTTTAGCTTCTTGGGCATGTTGCATTGCTTGCTTCAATTCCCCTATATTTATATATTGCCAGCTTAACGAATTTAAAGTATTTACTTTTATAGTGTCAGTACCCTTTACAAATTGGACCTCAGGAGAAGGTGAAGAAAGAGTTTTTAAAACGTTTAGTAAAGAATCAATGGTTGGATTAGTATTCTGTGCAATTAACAAACAACTGCTAAAAGCAAGTGTGTAGGTGAGTAAATATTTTACATTTTTTTTCAAAGGAATTCTTTTAAAAATATTTTACGCAATACTCAATATCATCTTAATCAGAGCTAACATTATCAATTACAAACGTATCCCAACTACTAACAGATCATCCAATTGTTTATTATTTCCTTTCCAGTTCTCAAATCCGCAGGTTAGTTTTTCCAACTGCTGATCCATCTCAACTCGCTGAATACCCTCTAATAATTTCGCAAATCCGCTTGATAATAATTTAGTATTTTTTATTCCACCAAACTGATCCGCAAAGCCATCCGTAAATAGATATAGCGTGCTATCCTTTACTAACTTTATTTTTTGACTGGTAAAGTTTACATTCATACTTCCAAACATACCACCAATAGAAAATACATCTCCTTTTAGCGTTTCACATTTGCTATCATTAAATAGATATGAAAAATGATTAGCACCTGCAAATTCTATTTCTCTATTTTCCTTATCTATAGCAAGTATAGTAATATCCATTCCATCATCTTGTGTACTTGATGCAGTCTCGTTTTGGTGAAGCAAGCTAACAATTCCTATGTTCAATTGATTAAGAATTTCATCAGGTTTAGAGATGTTTTTTACATTTACAATTTCATTTAATAAGGTATTTCCGATCATACTCATAAACGCCCCAGGTACACCATGTCCGGTACAATCAGCAACTGCAATGATCAGTTTATTCCCTCTTTCGGCAAACCAATAAAAATCACCACTGACAATATCTTTTGGTCTGAAAAAGATAAATGATTCAGGCAGAAAAGATTTTATTAATTCATTTGAAGGAAGAATTGCTTGCTGTATGCGTTTTGCATAATTGATACTTTCAGTGATCTTGTTATTTTTTTCGACTACTAATTGTTTTTGATTTTCAATTAGTATATTTTTTCCTTCCAATAATTTATTGGCGCTTTGTTTTTGGCGGTAGCCTCTGAAAATAAAAAATGCAAGCACCAGCACTAACACAAAACCAATTATAAAAGCATTACGCTGTAGGTTTTGTTTTTCAGTTTCTGCTTGCTGTTTATTTATTTCAGCATCTTTTTTTATTAATTCTTTATCTTTTTTTTCACTATCATATTTTGTGTTCATTTCCGTTATTTGCTTACTCGATTGCTCATTTAAAAGCGTGTCTTTAATATCGGAGTATAATTTACGATAGGAATAAGCTTGTTTGTAATCGCCTTTTTTTTCATATAAATTAGCTAAAGAAGAATAGGCGTCCTTGATTCCTGCTTTAAAACCAATTTTTTTTAGTATATTAAGGGCAAGATGGTTATAATGCAATGCTTTTTCAAAATTCTCTTGTTTCAGGTATATGTTCCCAATGTTACCATAAATTACTGCTATTAATTGTATATCACTAATAGCTTCACTTATTTCTAAAGACTTTAGTTGGTTATTTAGCGCCTTTTTGTAATCCCCCTGCTCTTCAAATAGATTTCCTATATTGTTATAACAGACTGCTATTCCCTGCTTATCTTCTATTTCTTCACAAATTTGCAAACACTTCAGGTGACTATTTAAGGCCTCATTATATTTACCTTGCTTTTGATAAGCCGCTCCTATATTGCCATAAGTAAGCGCTTCTCCTTCCTTATCTCCAATTTCTGTTTCTATCTTTAAAGATGTCAAATAATTTTCCAATGCTTTTTCGTAATTATTCTGATTAAAATAAATATTCCCAACATTACTGTAAATAGTCCCTGCAGCTTTTTTATCTCCAAGCTCTTCAATAATTTTCAAACAATTAAGATAATTTTCCATTGCCTTCTGATAATTACCTTGCTTAACATAAGTAACTCCGATACTATTATAGGAACCTGCTATTCCTCTTTTTGCGCCAATTTCCTTCCTGATTTTTAGTGCCTTAAAATGATTGATCAACGCATTTTCATAATCTCCTTTTCGCTCATAAATAATTCCAATATTAGCACAAGCAATTGCTTCGCCTTTTAGAAAACCTGATTTTTCAGCCAGGTCTTTAGCTTGTTGTGAATATTGAAATGCTTGTTCAATACTGTCCATATTTCTATATTGCCTACTTAACAGATTTAGAGTATTTATTTGGACGGTGTCGGCACCCTTCACAAGCCTTATCTCTGGAGAAGGAGAAGATAGTACCTTTAAAACATTTAGTAAAGAATCAATCGTTCTATTGCCTTCTGTTTTTTTTTGTTCCTGAGCATTCGTAAAATCACAAGCAAGAAACAAGAAACAAAATAATATATATTTTATACTTTTCTTCAAGAGAATAGGTTGGTTAAGTATTGTATAATTTTTAATAAACATATTTGTAAATTCTTTGCTAAGTAACCTGAAATCCAATAATAAGCACATCATCATCACGTTCATTTGTCCCTCTCCAATTATCAAGTTCTGTTTTCAATAATTTATTTTTTTCTTCTGAATTTTTCTTTTTTGATACGTTTATTAATTGATTTTCGAATTGCGTGTAATTCATTGGTATCCCGGCTTCGCCACCCACTTGCTCCATAAATCCATCTGTATACATATAGATCCAATCGTTTGCATTAATTGGAATATGTTGTGTTTTAAAATTTCGCTCAACAGCAATTCCTTTTTTTATATAATTTCCACCCACTGGTAAAGGATCCGCTTTGTATCTTTTTGCCTGGTCATTCGTTATTATAATAATTCCATTACGTGCACCGCTGAATTCAATTTTACCGTTATTTTTATCAATTAAACAAACAGATAGATCCATACCATCCTGTATTTCTCCTCCATCTTGCTGATGTAATACCCTGACAATTTCATCACTTAATTTGTTAAGGATTTCTGAAGGACTTAGTGTTTCATCGTCCACTATTTTATCCAGTAATAAACTTCCCAGTGTGCTCATAAATCCGCCTGGAACACCATGTCCTGTGCAATCAACACATGCCAGTATGGTATATTTTTCAAATTGTTTGAAATAATAAAAATCACCACTTACAATAGCTTTAGGTTCATAAAAAAGAAATAGATCAGGGATAACTTTTCGCATACTATCAATTGAAGGGAGAAGTGAATCCTGTATCTTTTTTGAGTAATTGATACTTTCTACAATTTGAAAATTCTGGGATTCGATAATTTTTTTCTGTTTATTGGTAACACGAAAACGATTAAAAAGAATAAAAGCAAGTGATAAAGCTAGCACCAATCCCCCAATAGTACCATTTCGAATAAATTTTTGTTTACCAATTTCAGCTTGTTGCAGGTTTTTGTCTTTGGTCAAAAGTAGAATGTCTTTTTCTTTTTTCTCACTTTCATATTTGGTATTCATCTCCGCTATTTGTTTGCTGGATTGTTCATTTAGTAGCGTATCTTTTATATCAGAATACATCTTATGATAATTATAAGCATTTTTATAATCACCTTTTTTGTCATATAATTCAGATATAGTGACATACATTTCTTTTATTCCGTCTTTATATCCTATTTTTTTAAATAAGATTATTGACTTATTAAGATATTGATAAGATTCTTCAAATTTGCTCTGTTTCATTAAAACACATCCGATATTGCCATAGGAATTTCCTATTCCCCTTTTTGATCCGATTTCTTCGCTAATTTTTAAGGATTTTAAATGATTGTTCAGTGCTTTTTCATAATTTTTTTGAGAGAAATAAACACTTCCCATATTATTGTAAGCATCTGCGATTCCTTTTTTATTCTCAATTTCTTCTTGAAGTTTTAAGGATTTTAAATAATTGTTCAAGGCCTGTTCATAATTCTTTTGGTAGAAATAAATATTTCCGATGTTATTGAATGATGTTGCTATTCCGTTTTTATCTTCAATTTCGGTGCTAATTTTTAAGGATTTTAAATGGCTATCCATAGCCTTTATATAATTAATTTGTTTTTCATAAATATTCCCAATATTGTTATATGCTAAGGCTATTCCTTTTTTATCTTTAATTTCCTCTCTAATTTTTAATGCTTTTAATTGATTTTCCAAAGCCATTTGGTAATTGCCTTGTATTTCATAGATAATTCCGATATTATCAAAAGAAACCGATATTCCTTTTTTGTCTTTGATTTGAATATGGATTTTTAAGCTGTTTTGGTAATTCTCCATCGCAAGCTGATAATTCCCCTGAAGAGAATTGATAGTTCCAATCGTGTTGTAAGAAACTGCAATTCCTTTTCGATAGTTTAATTTTTCACCTTGTTGCTGGGCTTCTTCTGCGAAATGCAAGGCTTCTCTGAAATTATTTGTATTTCTATATTGTTTGCTTAATAGATTTAAGGTATTTACCAAGGCAGTATCAGATCCTTTTACAAGTTTGATCTCAGGGGAAGTGGAAGAAAGAATTTTTAAAACATTCAATAAAGAGTCTATACTTGGATCACTCTCCTGAGCATTTAGCAGGCGAATGCAAAAAAAAAGAATACAAATGAAAAAATATTTGATGTTTTTTTTCACTGAAAAAAAATTATACGATTTTTAGAATTATCAGAAAGGTATATTTACCTCATGAAATAAAGCAAGCCCTGCAATATGTCATTGCATTTTTGCTATATCCTTATTCCCATAACTGTAACATCATCCACTTGTTCCAACTCACCTTTCCAGTCCTGGAATGCCCTTTCTAATATGTTTTCTTGTTCTTTCAATGGAAGGCTGTGGATGGAAGATAATTTTTTCTTAAGCTGCTTGCTCATATATTTTTTCCCTTTTATACCACCAAACTGGTCAGCAAAACCATCAGTGCCCATATAAATGATATCACCTTTTTTTGCAATTATTTCCTGATGCGTAAAAGGTTTCATATTGGAATAAAATCCTACAGGTTGCTTATCACTTTTAAATTCCATGAAATTAGTCATGTTATTCTCACTTGAAATAATATACATTGCATTATTAGCTCCTGAAAAATGAATTTTCACATCATCAGAATCTGGATTTTTAAATATTGAAATTAAACTGATATCCATACCATCTTTACCGCCCGAATCCAGTTGCTGAGGATTGAGTGCACAAATAATGATCCGTCTTAATTCATCTAATATTTTAGCAGGTTCAACAATATTTTTAGAATGTGAAATTTCGTTTAGCAAGCTTATTCCTATTAAACTCATAAATGCTCCCGGAATCCCATGACCAGTACTATCTGCACATGCAATTATTACCCTGTCGGGTAGATCAAATGCCCAATAAAAATCGCCACTAACTATATCTCTTGGTTTGTATAGGATGAAATAATTTTTCAACGTTTTGTTAAGTGTATCTTCTGAACTTAAAAAACTTTGCTGGATTCGTTTTGCGTAATTAATACTATCGGTAATGCTTTTGTTTTTGTCAGCAATTACCCCGTAAGCCATTTTTAAATCAACATTTTTATCTTCTATTATTTTATTTTGTTTTAATATTTTATTGTTAGCTGATTTTATTTTCACATACGAATAAATGAAGATCAATACGATACCACCAATAATTGAATAAAACCACCAGGTTTGCCAAAATGGTGGATGAATGATGAATTTATAAGAGACCGGTAATTTATTCCATACTCCCTCGCCATTATTTGCAATTACTAAAAATTCATACTCTCCTGGAGGAATATTTGAATAAGGTGCTTCAGTTTTTGAGGTTTCAGGCAGCCAACCTTTGTCGACCCCCTTCAGCATAAAGCGGTATTTAACTTTTCCGGGAGTGGTTAAGCTTACTCCAATAAAATTAAAAGTTAAATGATTTTTGTCATTAGGCAATTCCAGATTCACAGGAAGGTTATTTTGATCAAGAGAATCAACAAATAATTTCCAATCTGTTTTTTGAGAAAACAAGTTAATGCTTTTTATGCGGGTAATAGGTTCAGAAGTGTTTTTTCTATCAAATTGTGGTTGAAAAACCATCAATCCTTTTTCTGCTCCAAACCAAACCTTATCTTGATCATCAATCAAAATAGAGTTATATCTGGATTCTTGCCCTATAAAACCATCTTCCGTTTGGAAATGCCTTATTTCATATTTTCCATCATTTTTTATCTCTAATTTATCTACTCCGTTAGGCAAACCTACCCAAATACAACCTTTTTTATCAATTGCCATCGACTGGATATCATCAGACGACAAACCTTCTTTTTTAGTAATGGCAGAGAATTTCTCTTTACTGTATTTTATTATCCCTGAACTTGTTGCAAACCATAAATTTCCTTTCTCACCATCAAGAATATTCGAAACTGCTTTTCCATTAAAACCATCATGTTCAGTAAAATGCTTTACAGTTGCCCCATCAAACTTATATATACCGTCTTCGGTCGCAAACCAATAATCTCCACTAGCATCCTCATGAACTTTGTAAATAAATTTTTTTGAAATACCGGCAATATCGAATTCTTTTATCCTACCATCCTTAATTTTGGCAAGCCCACCTTTCGTCCCCAGCCATATTTCACCTTTTTTGTCGATAAAAATATCAAGGATATAATTTAGCATACTTGTTTTGTCGCTGCTCTCTATTCTTGTAAATTTTTTTCCATTATATATGAGAACTCCAAAACTGGTGCCTATCAAATAATTTCCTGCTTTACCTTCTGTGATCGCGGTTACTTCGTTGTTCCCATCCCAATCCTTGGAATTAAAATTTCTAAAAGTTTTTCCATCATATATACAAAGTCCTTTACGGGATCCTATCCAATATCTATTATCTTTGCTTTGATATATTCTATCAATTGCATTATATGCTAACCCATCATTAACAGTGTACATAAAAAACCGTTCACTGGCTAATTTTGATATCCCATTTTCATTAGAAGCAAACCATAAATTCCCTTCCCTGTCTTGAAAAATTTTCCAAATATTGTTGCTGATCAAGCCATTTTTCTGAGTAAATAGTTGAAAATTCTTACCATCGTATTTCAAGAGTCCGCTATTGCTGGCGATCCATATATTGTTTCCTCTATCTCTAAAATAGCTGCAATAGGTTACATCCTTTGCCAAACCGAGAGGGTTAATTCGTTTAATCTCTTTACCTTTTAATTCATATAAACCTTCATTTGTAAGAAACCAGTAGATATTGTCACCATATTCTAAAATTGAGTACACAAAATTATTGTGAAAACCATCTCGGGTAGTAAAGTTTTTTAGTGCTTTACCATCAAATCTAAAGGCTCCATTTCCTAATGTACTGATCCATAAATTTTGTTTGCTATCTTCAAAAATATTAAATACGGTAGCATTATTTAAAGATTCATCAATATTAAAAGTGGAACATACAGTATCCGTAAAAAAAGAAATTCCTTTTCCGGTGCCTAATAAGATCTTTCCATCAGTACCACAAAAAATAGTATAAATTCTATCGTGACTCAAACCATTTTTGGTGGTATAGTTTTTGAAACGGATACCATCAAAAACTGACAAGCCATTGTTGGTTCCAATTAATATTCGGCCTTTCTTATCCTTTGTAATACAATAGACAACGTTGTCGGCTAAACCATCTTTATCGGTAATAGATTCATAAGAATTGCCATCGTATTTGTTAATTCCACCACCGTTTGTCCCGAACCACATAACACCATTATCATCTTGAAAAACAGCAAGTATTTGTGGTTGAGATAAACCTGATTCAACGGTATAATTGGAGAAGTTGTATACCTGTCCTTCCACTTTGGTTAAAAGCGAAAAAAACAGGATCGTTAAAAGTATACGGTGAAAAAAATTTGACATAAAATTAGTAGATAATGAAAAATAGTTGATGTCAATACTCCATCCGTTTTCTTTAAAGAAGGAATCTTGTTTTGTTTAGTAACTTGTTTTATTGATGGATCAACAAGTTCCAATTCCTCATAAAAATTTGGATTGGAGAACAGCTAAAGTAATAAAATTATCTATGCAACATATTAATTCAAAACAATAAAAAAGGGGCTTAAAGCCCCTTTTTTATAAGTAAAATTAAACCTATTATTGTTCAATTATTTTTAACACACTTGTTTTATCACCTGCATTTAGTTTTACAATATATATACCGGCTGGGAAATTTAAACTTTTTGCATTAAAAGTATAATTGTAAGTTCCCGATATTTTTTGAGAATTATCCAGAGTTTTTATTTTCTCGCCAAGCAAATTGTAAACTTCCAAAAGAACATCGCATCTTTCTGATAGATTAATTTTTATGATCGTATTAGAAGAATACGGATTAGGATAAGCTCCCATTAAATTATCATTCCTATAATGCTCTTTGATCCCAACAAATTCAGAATTAGGGTGAATAGAATCAGTACCAACAGTAAAGTCAAGCCCATTTATAACAGTACCACTGATCACAATAATGTCATAGGTGCCTGACATATGTAAGCCCGGAATATCTACAAACAAGTCATAACTTTCCCCTGTACCTGGAGGCGGTAATTTTTGTAAAGTGAAATCACCGTTAATATCAGTTATTACTTCTTGAATGGCTATGCCACCCGGATTCTTTTTTACTACAATATCTATCCCCGGAATTGGTTTATTAGTTCTAATGGAAAGGTCAAGGTTTAAATGTCCTTGGATTTCTCCTCCGTTAGGATCTGGTGAAGGATGATATTGTAAGTATATATCATTTCCTGTTGAATTAGTGGTTGTTATGATCGAAGTAGCATCAAGCCAGTTGGTAGTATCACCATAATAAGTGGTAAATGCATTTAGATAGGTCAATGAATCAGCACGTATGGCAACTCTGTATTCACCATAAGGAATACTATCAAACTGATAATTACCGGAGCCATCTAATATAGATCGATCTAAAATGTCATTTTTTGAAAAATTTGAATTTTCTCTGTAAAGAAGTACTTCACCATTTGTAGTTGGCGCTCCGTTAATTGAATCGTAAACTGTTCCGGAAATAGAACCGAAATCAACAGGTAGCGTATACCAGCCATAATTAACGAGGGTACTAACACCATTAGCATTCAGATACATAAGGTAAGATGATCCAAAAGTATTATTCCTAAGAAAAGAAAAATCAGTATAATCAGAGGGCAATACAGTCATAAAAGTGTTAGAACCTGCTGCAAAAACACTATCTACAGTATGCACAGTTTGTTTTGCAAGTAAAACATCGTTGAAGACAGTACCATTAGGCATTTTTAATATACCGTACCCAATGCCTCTCATTTTTTTAGTTTTTATTCCTTTTATCTTAATAGGGATATTATTGTATTTTCCATAAGTAACGTATTTCGAAGTGTCGTTTCTCTCCATACCATAGGTTATTAAGGCTGGGGTCATCAATTCACCTGGGGTTATTATTGCAGTTGTATCATGTCCAACATTGTTAGGTGTTTGTGCCTTTATATTAAATCCACCCAGCATATGAAGCCCCTCAGCATCAATAATATAATAGGAGTAGAGCGAATCCGTTAGATTACTTAATGGGGATCTTAAGTAAGAAGCATGTGTGGCCGTAGGGAAATACTGACTAAAACAATGACCATTCACAACAGTGTCAGGATGAAAGGTTTTAATGTTATAAGTGTTACTACTATTAAGGAATTGATTGGAATAATCCCATGTTTTACTTATCCCGCTATCAGGAACCGTAATATTAGTAGATGTTACGTCCCAAACCTCATTTATAGAAGTTCCCCGCACTGGCAAATAAGTTGCTTCTATTATAGGAGCCTGCCCGAAGGATAGGAGAGAAGAACTTAGAAATAAAATAGTAGCTATTTTTTTCATAATGCTGTTTTTAATGATTTTAAACTAATCTAAAATGATCACTCTACAAAAATATAAAATTATTTGTTAAAAAACACCCTAAAAGATATCAACATTTTTGTTCAAATTGTTACTTATTTATTGAAATTTTAAGGTCTTTTTGCATCAAAATTTAGTAATTTTACACTTTATCACAAATTTTTAACCAAAAACAGAACTATAAATGAATGAATTTGGAATTAAAGCTAAAAATGCAACTATAGCAGATTTAGGCTTAGGGTACGTATCAGCAGCTTATTGGAATTTAAATGCAGCAGAACTTGTTGAAGAAACTCTCGTACGGGGTGAAGGAGTATTAACTGATACAGGTGCTATTGCTGTTGATACAGGAGAATTTACAGGACGTTCACCTAAAGATAAATTTATTGTACTTGATGAAAAAACAAAAGATTCAATTTGGTGGGGTGATGTGAATGTTAAGTTTGATGCCGGTAAATTTGATATCCTTTACAACCGCATGTGCGCATACCTTGCAGGAAAAGAAGTTTACGTTCGTGATTCTTATGCTTGTGCTGATCCTAAATATCGTTTAAACATAAGGGTAGTAACTGAAAACCCATGGTCAAATTTATTCGCAAACAATTTATTTTTGCGCCCAACTCATGAAGAAATTCTGGATTTTAAACCGGAATGGACTATTATTTGTGCTCCTGGTTTTATGGCTACACCGGCAATTGATGGTACTCGTCAGCATAATTTCACCATTTTGGATATGACCAAAAAGATTATTTTAATTGGTGGATCAGGGTATACAGGTGAGATCAAAAAAGGAATTTTCTCCTTGTTAAATTATCTTTTGCCTCACGAAAAAGGCGTTTTATCAATGCACTGCTCTGCAAATATTGGTAAAGATGGTGATACAGCCATTTTCTTCGGCTTATCAGGTACAGGCAAAACTACACTTTCTGCTGATCCAAACCGTGGATTGATCGGAGACGATGAGCATGGTTGGAGTGATAAAGGCGTATTTAACTTTGAAGGCGGTTGCTATGCTAAATGTGTTGATTTAACGAAGGAAAAAGAACCACAAATTTTTAATGCTGTTAAATTCGGTGCTTTATTGGAAAACGTTGAGTTCTATGAAAATACCTCAACAGTTGATTTTAGCAATATTTCTAAAACAGAAAATACAAGAGTAGGATACCCGATTCACTTTATCGAGAATGCTGTGGAGCCATCTGTTGGAAACATTCCTAAAAACATTTTCTTTTTAACATGTGATGCTTACGGTGTATTGCCTCCTATTTCAAAATTAACAACTGAACAGGCAATGTATCATTTTATTTCAGGTTACACTGCAAAGGTTGCAGGAACAGAAATGGGTATTACTGAGCCTCAATTAACCTTCTCTGCTTGTTTTGGAAAAGTGTTTTTACCTTTGCACCCAACAAAATATGCTGAGTTGTTAGGTAAAAAATTAAAAGAAAATAAAGTAACTGTTTGGTTAGTTAATACCGGCTGGTCAGGTGGTGCTTTCGGGGTAGGAAGCCGTATGAAATTATCATATACCAGGGCAATGATCACTGCAGCACTTACAGGGGAATTGGAAAACATTAAATACGAAACATTGCCTATTTTTGGGTTAAATGTACCAACAGAATGTCCGAATGTACCTGCTGAAATTTTAAATCCTCGCAATACCTGGAAAAATAAAGAAGCTTTTGATACCACTGCAAACAAATTGGCTGCATCTTTTATCAAAAACTTTGAACAATATGCAAGTGCTGCAAACGATGAGATCATGTCGGCTGCTCCCAAAGTAACTGCTCAGCTTAATGCTAAACCTGAAGGCGAAAAGGCCATTGGCGTTAAGTAATATAATATCTTCTACTCACCCTCTCCCTTTCGGGAGAGGGTTTTATTCTAAAATTAAATGATCTTTTTACCCTGCCGATAGGTTGAGCGTCCTTGAAAAAAGGGATTAAAAGAGATAATTAGTATGCACTTATTCTACACCCCCGATTTACTACCACCTCACCCCTTAATCCCCTCTCCAGTTGGAGAGGGGGCAGGGGGTGAGGTAAAGGGGTTTTACTATACTTTAAACGAAGAAGAAAGTAAACACTGCATCCGCGTTTTGCGATTGACGATTGGCGCCAAAATAATATTAATTGATGGTAATGGAGGCTGGTACCAAGCTGAGATCAGCGATGATAATCCAAAGCGTTGTACAGTTAAAATTACTCGAACTACATCAGAATTTGGCAAAAGTAAATTCAATCTGCACATTGCTATTGCACCAACCAAAAATATGGATCGTTTGGAATGGTTCACTGAAAAAGCGATAGAGGTTGGGATTGCTGAAATTTCAATTATTAACTGTCAAAATAGCGAACGTACTGTTGTAAAAGCAGAGCGATTGAATAAAGTTGCCATTGCTGCTATCAAACAAAGCCTAAAAGCTTATTTGCCAAAAATAAATGAAGTGATCGATTATAAAAAATTCATTGCTTCCACAAAAGATTATACCGGCCAAAAATTCATCGCCCATTGTTACGAGGGAGAAACTAAACCACATTTAAAAAGTCTTTACCAACCAGGGAATGATGTTTTGATACTTATCGGACCAGAAGGTGATTTTTCTGTTGATGAAGTTAAATTGGCTCTTGCCAATGGCTTTAAAGAGATCAGTTTAGGAAGTAGTCGATTACGCACTGAAACTGCCGCTTTATATGCAAATACAACGATTAATATATTGAACGAATAGTAGTTTTGAGAGTCAATAAACCTGAGTTTGATTGTTAATTTTGAGCTAAATAAAGGCCAGTAAATGAAGGGGATTTCTTTTCATTGCAGATGCGCGTTAGGGATTCCTTCGACAAGCGCTCAGGATAAATTCCACGTAAATCCTTTTCTGTTTAGAAAAGATTGAAGTGTAAAGCCCGCCCTTTCTTTTTTAAGAAAGGGAACGCCCAAATGAAAAAACACACAACCTTCTTAAAAACTACTTGTAATACTTAATGTTATCCCGTTTGACGCAGGAACCTGCCTGCAGATACCACCAACACAAAAAATACCAGCGCGTTGTTTCCCATAACTCAAAGTAATGCGGTTTGCATTTTTATTGTAACCTGCCGAAACATTATAGTAATGGGTACGTTTGTCGTAGCTGCCATTTCCATCCTTGTGAGTATTCCCGTAATTATATTGATCCAAGACAGCAACAAACCAATTTGAGTTAATGGTATATTCAACTAAAGCGTATGCCCAGTTTTGTTTATCTTGTTTTGTTGCAAGGTGCTGTAATTCCATTCTAATTGCTCTGCTTGGTTTTATTTTGTAGGTCATATCCACTACGGCAATGTGTGAATAAATGGTTACACTACCCGCATCGGATGCACCTTTCAAAAACTTATTGTTATATTCCTGATAGGCATAGATCACGGACATTTTGAATTTTTTTCCGAATTTTTGGTTCACTTCAAAATAACAATCACGCAAAAGAACTTTTTCCCCCATAAAGTACGACTTTGCTTTATAGCCTTGCAAAGTGCTGTCGGTAGAAGGATTCAATCTAGTGGTATCCAGATCATTTGATCCTGAATAGTTAAAAGTAATATCTAATTTATGCTCGCTTTTTTTTATGATCTTCCAATTCACTTCGCTCGAAAACTGGAACTCACCGTTTGGCTGTGAGGCGTATGGATAAAAGCTTAATAAGTTATAGGTATGTTGTTTGTTTAATGCAGGTGTGTAATTTATCAGTAAATTATTTACCGATGCAGTTCTGTCGGAACGGAAATTCATATTGTCGGTTCGGCTTGCACTAAGAGATACTGCAAATCCTTTTTTTGCATAGTTGGCTGCCAGGAAAATAGCTTCTCCGTTTTTGTATACGTAATTGTTTGCCGCATTCGGGTCGTTAATTTTAGTGGCATATTCACCATTAATTGAAAAATCATTCCTGCTTATTTTAAAACGACCTGCTGATGCACCCACATTTTCAGGTAATACCAAGGTTTGGTCTTCATCCTTTTGATAGCGACTTACAAAACTTCCACCCAATGTTAATATTAATTTTTTATCAGCAAGTTTTTTAAAGGTTTCATTCATTTGAATTTCACCATCAAAGCCTCTCACAATACCAGGTCCTTGGGTCATGAAAGAGCGCTGCTTGCCGGTAAGTCCGGTTAAGTATATACCTTTAACAGGTTCATATTTCAAGCGGATCCCGTCCAATGCATTATCAAAACCAAGTCCGCGATCTTCATAACTGCGCAGAATAAAACCGTTGCCAAATTGCTGATAAAAATTACCAACAGTAACTTCTAACTCGTCCGCTTTATAGGTTGCATAACGATAGGGGATACCGTTTCCCTGGTACCTGGAGTCGAATCCCTGGCGGGCATTCAAATAACTTTCGTAACGAACACCGGCAGAAAATTTCCCCTTTGTATAAATGATGTTTGCAAAACCATTCATCAGCATTTTTTCGGGCGCAGGATCTGCACCTATTGTAGAGTCCGGAATATAATATTGTGCATCCGCTTGAAAATTGCCATGCACTTCCCCTACGTTTAAATTGCTAAGATTATTTAGATTTAGTTGAGCAAAAGAATTATTGCTATAATTAACAGCTAATAGAAATGCAGTTACTTTAATGGTTCTGAAGTATATTTTTCTCACAATAAATTAATTAGATAGTTTGACAATTTGAAAATTACGTAGCTCATTTTCAAATTAACACATTTTGCACATCAGCACATTGTTTTATTCTCCTTTGGCGATTTTTTTTAGTGCTTCGTACAGATGGTCTTCATCACCTTCTGCGTACGAATTGTGCTGCCATACAATTTCACCTTTCCCATTAATAATGAATGTATGAGGAACATTGTTTACATTCATTGCGCGTTTAAAATCCTGATTTTGATCAATATATATTTCGTAATCCCAGCCATGGCTTTTTGCATCAGTACCTACTTTGCCCGAACTTCGAGAATCGTCAATAGAAATGGCAATAAGTTTTACACCTGTTTCCTTTTGCCATTCTTCAAAATTTTCGGAGATCGCATCCAATTCCTTTTTGCATGGTTTGCACCAGGTAGCCCAAAAGCTTATTATAATGGGCTTTCCATCGTTTGTGAATTTTGAAGAGTTTACCGTTTTCCCTTCCACAGTTTTTAGATCAGCAGCAGGTAATGCTCTTCCTTCTGTGTTTTGGGCCTTAGCAGTGTTTGTGATAATGCTAAGAGCAAATAGTCCAATAATTATTTTTTTCATAAAATTATAATTGAGTGTAATAAAAAATATTCAGCAGTACGATTATAAGAAAATTAATCATACTGCTGAATATTTATCTTTGTAAAAAATGTATATAAGCCATAAATAAAGCCCATTCAAGGCAATACCTTTTCAATTCCTAATTCGTATTATTTATTAATTACCACTTTCCTGGTTATTTTATTATTACCAGCATTTAAAGATATAAAATAAATACCTGCATTTAAATTTTGAGCATCTAATTTAATAGTATGCCTTCCGGTATTCATTTCGCCCAAAGCATTTGAAAACACAGTTTCGCCCAGCATGTTATACATTGTTATAGTTACATTCGCTGTTGTGGCTAAGTTAAATTCAACATCAGCATTGTTCATAAAAGGGTTTGGATAAACCTTAATAGAATTAAGCATTTCGTTTGCGCTAATGCCTGTAGTTGTGTTCAAACCCGTGATGTTAACATTATCAAGATAAAGGTTATTACCATAATCGGATGTTGCTACAAATCTTACTAATACACCCGACTGGCCTACGTAACTGTTTAAGCTTACTGATTCATTTCTCCATTGTGAAGTACCGGATGGTGCAAATGTAGCAGTTTGTGGAGCTTTTGTTTTTAGGGAATTACCGGCTTTGTTATAAACGCTGGTCCACGTTACACCACAATTGGATGAAACCTCAACCTCAAGTTTATCATTTTCTGGTGTAGAGGTAGTGTAGCCGCAATAGGCAACATCAAAAGTTAAGACTGGTGAAACAGCGCCAGCAAATGACATGGAAGGTAAACCCATAATATCAATATCTCCGGAAGGAATTTTAAACCAGTTTAATTTTACACTTTTTGAAGAACTGTATCCCACGGCAGTATCAGTAAAGGTTAAACCACTTCCGCCATTTGTGATAGACCAGGCGTTAGGGATGCCCGAACTTTCAAATGATTCAGCAATTGCAACTCCTCCAATGGTTGGATTTTTAACAAAAGATGCTGTTGTTGTATTGTTTGCGGATGTTGGATCAGAAGCTCCGTTTGGGCTTGATACAGTTACAGAAATTGCATGACTCCCTGTAGCTGAAGCACCAAGCTTCACTCCGGTAATTGTTGTATTATTATTAGATGTAATGCTTCCAGTCCAGAATTTAATTTTTTGAACAACACCATCTACTTTATAAGTCATCGTTGCAGATGTTAAAGTGGTGCTTCCATTATTTCCTAAAAGGAATGAAGGTGTAACACTATCGCAAGATGCCAGATTCAAATTTAAGGTGTTGGATAATATCATTTTTGCATCACTGCCACTACTTATTGAGGGACAGAATGAGGTTTTTGCTGAGTATAATTGTGAGGCTGTATATTGATCAACCTCTTTCATTGAATGGTCCGGACAGATCATGATACAAGCAGGGAAGCCGGTAAGATTGTACATATTGTTAAAAGTATTTACGGAAGGATTAGTAGAAGAAGTAGGATCAATGATCGGATATTTTGTTCCCGTTACCCAATCTCCCTGAGTGTTTGTACCAGTGCCATGTAGATCGGCATTAGTGGTGGAAGCATCACCTTCAACATAAAAAAGCATACAATCGTTAGTTGTGGAACCGCTAACACCTAATCCGCCTGCAGGGCCATGATTGATCCATACATTTTCAAATTCATGATCATTATGATAACTCCAGCAAGGGCCACACCATGTTGCGGAGATGTCAATAAATACTGTTTTGCCTGCATTAAGATAAGAGTAAAGGTTATGACTTACACCGTTAATATCGGTTAATGTCCAGTCAGGAGAAAGACTGCCGGTGGTAACTTGGGACTTGATTTTACCTGTGGAAAAAGTGAAAATAGAAATAGTTAATAATTGTAAGATTTTTTTCATTTTAATTGGATTAAATTAATGAATAAAAAAACTTCAACACTTCACATACTTACGATTCAACCTTGTTTTACTTCTTCCCCCTTTGGCAAATTTTCACCAAAGGGGGGAAGTAATTTATCATTTCAAAATTATTTGTTAATAGCCACTTTTTTGGTAATGGTATTGTCACCAATTTTAATATTTAAGAAATACAATCCATTGCTTATTGATGTTGCATCCAAAGAATAGTTCTGAACACCGGCATTCATCTTACCAAGGTCTTTACTAAATTCAAGTTGGCCAAGCGCATTTACAAGTGTAATGGAAACATTATTTGATTCAGTTATACTGAAATCCACAACTGCAGTGTTTGTTATTGGATTTGGATACACACGTACATTATTTAACATTTCATTTTCTTCGATACCTACAACTGAAGTAACAAAGTTAATATTATCAACATAAAGATTGTTTCCATAATCGGATGTTCCTTTCAAACGAACTAAAACATTTGTTTGACCAGCGTAAGTACTTAAATTTACAGTTTCATGTCTCCATTGGCTCGCTGTAGGAACAAATTGCACCGAGCTGCCAACCGGAGGAGAAGTTTTTAATGTTGCTCCTGCTTTACTGAACTTAGAGGTCCATGTGCTACCACAATTAGTGGATACTTCAACTTGTAATTTATCAGTATTAGATGAAGAATATTGAGCGTATGCTACATCAAAAGTTAAATAAGCCGAGGTACCTGTAAATGACATTGGAGGCAAGGTCATAATATCAACCTGATCCGCAGCAATGCTATAAAATTCCAACGCAGCACTTGAGGAAGAGTTAAAACCAACGGTTGGAGCATCCTCCCATGTTTTATTTCCACCGGCTGTAATAGTCCATGCAGTTGGAATACCAGCGCTTTCAAAAGATTCAGTAATATAAGAACCGCCCACAGTAGGATAAATAACAAATGTTGCTTCAGTTGAATTGTTTGTAGCTGTAGGATCAACAACTCCATTTGGATTAGAAATAATTGCAGTGATGGTTCTTGTACCGGCAACTGATGAACCAACTTTTACGCCCGTAATTGTTGCACTTTCGTAAGTACCAAGATTACCTGTCCAGTAAATAGTTTTTTGCGCAACACCATCTACCTGAAGTGTGATAGTAGCTGAAGTTAATGTATCTGTTCCGATATTTCCAAGACGGAAAGTAGGAGTAACGCTATCACATGAAGCTAATGTAGTATTATATGCCAATGATGTTATCATTTCTCCATCCACAGCAACCGATGCAGCAGAACAAGCCGATTTTGCTGCATAAAGTTCAGCAGCTGTAAATTGATCAACTTCCGTCATTGAACGGTTTGGGCAGATCATAACACTGGTAGGGAAATAACTAAGATTATAAATATCATTAAATGCGTTCACAGTTGGTGTAGTTGTGCTGGTAGGATTGATAATAGGATGATCTACACCGGTAACCCAGTCACCTTGAGAAGTATTGCTATTGTTTGGATCGATACAACCGGTACTGCCATGTAAGCAACTTTCACTGGTAGAGCCATCACCTTCAACAAAAATAACAATACAATCATCAGTTGTTGTTCCGCTTACTCCCGGAGCACCTGCAGGTCCATGATTTGTCCACATATCATCAAAAGCATGCGTGTTATGATATCCCCAGCAAGGAGCACACCAGGTTGCAGAGATGTCAATAAAAACAGTTTTTCCGGCATTTAGATAGGTATATAAGTTATGGCTCACTCCGTTAAGATCGGTAAGCGTCCAATCAGCAGAAAGGCTGCCGGTTACCACTTGTGCCTTGCTTTGTGATACTAAAAACGTTAGTGCCAACGCTGTTGTAATTTGTAAAAGTTTTTTCATTTATTTTGAGTTATTGATTTATATTATTGATTGAATAACACGAATTTACCATATTGTTTTTTGGAACGCAAATAATGTTTATATAATTTTGTAACTAAATTTACGATAATTCGTAGTATGATGATTAAATCCCTTGAATGATTTAATAAATTTTGATTGAAATTTTAAGTTCGTATTTGATAACAATAGGTAGTAACGGTTCTCCAAAAAATAAAATGTATGAAAAAAATAGCTACGACTTTGTTTTTAGTATCATCGGTAATTTTTGGGTACAGTCAAAATATTGTATTGTTAGATGATGATCATAATGTAATATCAAATACTACTATTGATATAAGTGTTGATTCGAGTACAAATACCACAAAAGAGATACTTGTAAAAAATGCCGGCTCCATTGCCGACACCATAAAAGTTGTTCGTACCATATATTCTGTTGACGGAGATGATCAAACGCAATTTTGCTGGGGAGGATTATGTTATTTATATTCTACAAACATTTCCAGTTTATCATTAACAATTGCTTCCGGAGATACTGTTGATTTTGCGGAAGATGGATTCCATGCAATTTTTAATTCAGGTACTAATTGTGTTACAAGGTTAGTACATTATAAATTTTATAATACTCACAATTTCTCTGATTCCACGGGGGTTACTTTGCGTTATTTGTGTTCAACAGGTGTAAATGACTTAATGAAGGTTGGAGGAAATATTTCCAGTGCATATCCTAATCCGGCTAATTCATTGGTATCTTTTAAATATGATCTAAAAGAATTTTCAGAAAAAGGGGAGATCAAATTTTATAATATGTTGGGGAAATCAGTAAAAGAAGTTGTTCTAAATGATAAACAAGGTGTAACAAAAATTAATGTACTTGATCTGGATGCCGGAATTTATTTCTATTCATTTATTGTAGATGATAAGATAATATCCACTAAAAAAATGGTGATCAATCGTGAGGATTAATACCAACCGCTAAAGGCCATGAAAAAAAGTCATTCCGAACTTGTTTCGGAATCTCATAGATGCTGAAACAAGTTCAGCATGACTGCGCTCTTAAATAATCGTCTTGTCCGTAGTTTGGAATAATGAGATGCAGCCTGATTTTGTTGATCTATATTCTTATTCCAATTATTAATATATCATCAAGCTGTTCCTTTTTTCCACGCCAGTTCTCGAAATGGGCATCTAAATGAGCCTCCTGTTCCTGCATGGTGGAATCCTTTACGTCTAGCAAAATTTGTTTGAACTTCTTTGTCATCAATTTTTTTCCTTTCTCTCCACCATCCTGATCAGCATAACCATCCGTGAAAAGATAAAAGGAATCGCCCTTTTCTAATTGTATTGTATGTGTTTCAAAGTAATGGAGACTATCTGTTAATCCTCCAATAGCAGTTTTTGTGGCTTTTATTTCTTCAATAACTTCAGCATCTTTCCTGATTATCCAAAGAGGCCTGTTTGCACCTGCATAATTTATAATATTGGTTTTCAGGTCAATGGAACAAAGGGCTATATCCATCCCATCTCTTGTGGATTCAACATTTTCGGATTGACGAAGAGATGTTTTAATCCCTATGTTCAATAGCGTTAGTATTTTACTTGGATTGTCTTCGTTCTGCACCGCATCATTTAATCGTTCCGAACCAATGATGCTCATAAATGCCCCTGGAACTCCATGCCCTGTACAATCCATAGCAGCAAGAAAAACAGTATCTCTTTTTTTTGCAAACCAGTAAAAATCACCGCTAACAATATCTTTGGGTTTAAATAAAACAAAACTATTTTTTAGTTCAGCCCATATATCCCTACGATGGGGCAATGTGGCTTTTTGAATTCGCAATGCATAGTGAATGCTATCTGTAATTTCATTGGTTTTTTCTTTAATTATTTTGTAAGCAAATTCTATTTTTTTATTATTGTTATCAAGTTCTCTATTGATCTTTTGTTTTTGTCTGTATCCCCAAAAGATAAAAATAACAAGGGCGATCACAAGTGCAAATCCAACAATAAAGGCATTTCGTAGAATAATTTGTTTATCTACAATTGCTTTTTGTTTTTCGATTTCAGAATCCTTTAAAAATAAATTTTGTTTCTCCCGCTCATTTGCAAGGGTGTTTTTTAAATTGATAAGGTTCACATTACTAACCCTTGCTCTCATCGTATCGTTACACATAATATAAAGACGATAATATTCGCTGGAGTTTTTAAAGTCCCCAAGTCCTGAATACGTGGTAGCCAGGCCCTGAACAACTTCGCTTAATATCTGGTAATTGATATTTTTATCTTCACCAACTATTTTATAAGCCCTTAACTGATAAAAAAGAGCCTTATCATAATTCTGTTGTTTAAAAAAATCCTGTCCTATCAGGTTACAGAGATAAATGATATTTTCATTACTCCCTGCTATTTCAGCCAGGCGTAATCCTTTTTCTCTTAATTGCGATGCTTTTTTATGATTTCCAAGCCTTTCATACATTCTTGAAGTTTCGTTTAAGGAAGATGCGATTTCACCGGGGGCGCCTTTACGTTCTCTTATCTCCAGGCTTTTAAGGTAATAATCAATTGCAGAATGTTCGTGATTGTTGTCCTGAAGAACGCCATAAGTGCCTTCATACACATTACCAAGAGCGCTTAACAGATAAGATTCAGCAATTTCATTGTGCATTTCATTAAATATTCTTAAGCTTTTTGAATAATATTCAATTGCTACGTTTGGATCCGTTGGTCTGTAAATAAATCCAATAAATTTATAAACATTAGCAAGCATTTTTTTATAGCCAAAAGTTTCGGCCAATTTCATAGCCTTAATTAAATAGCTTAGCGAAATATCATATTTTCCTTTAGAATAGTAATGATACCCAATATAATTAAAGGACAAGGCAGTTCCAAATGTGTAATTTATTTTAGTGGAAAGTTTTAATCCTTCCTGAAGGTAAAATAGTGAATCGGTATATAAAAATAACTGGCAGTAGACTTTAACCCTATTGGTGTCGGCTTTCGTGGATTTTAAAACAATTTGTAAAGAATCTATTTCTGCTTGCTGAGCAGATAAATTCAGTTTACAAAAACAAAGTGTAAAAATGAAAAGAGAAAAAGTGATAATTTTTTTTTTCAAAGCCGTGTTTTGTTTTTTATTTAGGGTTACGAATATAACATTTTTATAAAGTCAAATCACGTTAATCATTTTTTTGATTGTTTTTTTTATTTTTCAACAATAACTCTAAAACTGTTGAAAACATTATTAATTCCAAACAGTATAGATAATTATATTTGTAATTATAATAAAATAATTTTATGTCAGAAATACATTTCCACAAAAAAATAGCGATCCTCCTGGGTATTGCCGAGCGACAAGTAGATGCCACTGTTAAGCTTTTAGATGAAGGTGCCACCATTCCTTTTATTTCCCGTTACCGGAAAGAAATGACAGGTAGCCTCGATGAAGTTCAGGTAGCGAATGTGCGTGATGAAATGGAGCGCTTGCGTGTTCTCGAAAAAAGACGTGAAGCTATTATTGAATCCATCGAAAGCCAAGGCAAATTAACGCCTGAGTTAATTATATTGCTGAGAGGTGCGGAAACAATATCAAAATTGGAAGATATTTATTTGCCCTACAAACCAAAGCGCAGAACACGTGCTGCAATTGGCCGTGAAAAAGGTTTGGAGCCATTGGCATTGCTGCTTTTTGAACAAAAGAAAATGAATGTTGAAACCGAAGCGCAATTATATGTATCGGAAGAGAAAGATGTAAAAACAATAGATGATGCACTTTCCGGTGCACGTGATATTATTGCTGAGTGGGTGAATGAGAATGTGGAAGCACGGGAAAAAATCCGTCAGCTGTTTAAAGAGCAGGCGACCATTAAAAGCAGGGTTTTTAAAAGTAAGGAAGTTGAGGGTGAAAAATTTAAAGATTATTTTGATTGGGAAGAACGCCTGATGTCTTGTCCTTCCCACCGTATGCTTGCCATGCGCAGGGGAGAGAATGAAGATATTCTTACTATCAGTATTGCCCCACCTGATGATGCAGCCCTGGATATTTTATACAATCAGTTCATAACCTCAACTAATACGACTGCTGAGCAGGTTCGTTTAGCGGTTGAAGATTCATACAATCGTATGATGCAGGTTTCCATTGAATCGGAAATGCGAATGTTTACCAAAGAATTAGCGGATGAAAAAGCTATCCAGGTATTCGCTGAAAATTTGAGAGAGTTATTGTTAGCCTCTCCATTGGGACAAAAAGCGATGTTGGCTATCGACCCCGGATTCCGTACAGGATGCAAGGTGGTGGCTTTGGATAAACAAGGAAAGTTATTGGAGGATACAGTAATTTACCCGCATGAAACCAATAAAATATTTGAATCAAAACAAAAGGTACTTGCCTTGTGTGCAAAATATAATTTAGAAGCCATCGCTATTGGAAATGGTACTGCTGGTAGAGAAACGGAATCTTTTGTTCGCACCATCGATGGTTTACCGAAAGAGATCAATATTATAATGGTGAACGAAAGCGGGGCATCCATTTATTCGGCATCAGAAGCTGCCCGTGAAGAATTTGCTGATAAAGATATCACTGTTCGTGGTGCTGTTTCTATTGGGCGCAGGTTAGCGGACCCTTTGGCAGAGTTGGTTAAAATTGATGCAAAATCAATAGGTGTAGGGCAATATCAGCATGATGTAGATCAATACGAGATAAAGAAGAAACTGGATGAAGTGGTGGAAAGCTGTGTGAATAAGGTAGGAGTGGAGGTTAATACTGCGAGTAAACAATTGTTGGCTTATGTATCGGGGTTAGGACCACAATTAGCGAGAAATATTGTTGAATATCGTAATGAAAACGGTCCTTTCAAATCCCGAAAAGAGTTATTGAAAGTCCCTCGTATGGGTGAAAAAGCATACGAGCAAGCTGCCGGATTTTTACGTGTTGTGAATAGCAAGCATCCTTTGGATAAAAGTGCGGTGCATCCTGAAAGTTACGTTATTGTTGAGAAAATGGCCGATGATTTGAATTGTACCATTCAGCAACTGATGGCTGAAAAAGAAATGCGTAAGCAAATTGTACTTCAAAAATATGTAACGGATAAAATTGGTTTGCCCACTTTAACTGATATTTTAAATGAGTTGGATAAACCGGGACGTGATCCCCGGAAATCATTTGAAGTATTTGCATTCGATAATAGTGTTCATGAGATGAAAGACCTGCGTATAGGAATGCGTTTACCCGGAATTGTAACTAACGTAACCAACTTCGGAGCCTTTGTAGATATTGGAGTTCACCAGGATGGCTTAGTGCATATCAGCCAGCTTTCAAATACCTTTATTGACGATCCTAATAAAATAGTAAAGGTGCAACAACAGGTGATGGTAACTGTTACCGAAATAGATGTACAACGCAAACGTATTGCCTTATCAATGAAAGATAATACAGGGGTGAATGCGCCAGTTAGTGCTCCGGCCAAAGTGATCATAAATAAAAAAGGGAAAGTTGTACCAGCTGCAAATGATTTTGCTTCGCAGTTGGCTGCATTGAAGGATAAGTTTAATTAGTACGGCTGAGTACTTTATGTCCTCCTAAAGGAAGAAAAGTATAACGCTTGTGATGTACAGGTTATGTGGCAAATTAGGCTTTAAGTTTATCTAAGCATAAAGTATTTACAATACGTAATACTGATGCAATTGCATTTATATCCTTTATTAAATAAGTATACGCCCCTGACTTTAATGCACTTATTGCTACCTCAAGCGTTTTCTGACCCGATAGCATTATTACTTTGGTTTTGGTTTTTCTGTTTTTTATTTTTTTAAGAATATCTAATCCATTTATTGCATCAGATTTTTCAGTATTTAGAAGATAATCTAAAATAATAATTGAAGGATTCAATTGCATATTTTTCATACATTCTTCAGCATTCGTATAACAGTATACTTTATACATTAGATTTTGTTTTAAACGAAAACCTAATGCACCAAGAAAACACAAATCGTCATCTACAATAAAAATTGGTACGATTGAAGATGGATCGCTGTTTTTTCCCTTTTTATATTTTGAGGATGGTTCCATTTTAATAGCGATTTTAGAAGTAATAAATTTCTATTGTTTATTATATTCGAAATATCTTTTTTCCTTAAACTAACCAAAAGGATTTCCGGATGAACTAAGATCAAAAGCTTCAAAATTGCCTTCCAATGGCTTTATGCTCATTACCGGAATTTGTGAATGATTAACGATCTGCTTTGCAAAGCCGCCCAAAAACATTCCTGTAAGGTTTGATTCATGATCAGTCATGATAACAATTAAATCTGCTTTTATTTCATTAGAATAATTCATTGCCTCAACTGCAATGTTTTTTCCTTTCACAATTTTTTTTACATACGATAATTTCGCGTTTCTTACTGCTTTTTCCACAGAATCAATTTTTATATTAAATTTATTTTCATCTATATCTTCATTTGTATTTATTAAACCAAGTATGTGAATTTTGGCTTTATAGTGCGAAGCTAATTCAATTACCATATTTGCTTTTTGGCGGGAATGGAAGGAATTGTCAATTGGCATGACAATGTTGCTGAATCCAAGATGTTGAGTATGCGTTTGAACTGTAATTACCGGACAAGGAGAAACTGTAACTGTTTTATGTGCATTGCTTCCAATAAAATACTCCTCAAATCCTTTTGAACCATGCGTCCCCATCACAATGATATCTATTTTATGCTCTTTCGAAGTTTTCTCTACTGCGCTTATTACTCTACCTTTAATAATTAAAGGTATTACATGAATACCATTTTTTTTATCGATCTTTTTTGCCAGTGCATAAAGTTTTTCCTTGGCGTTTTTTTCTTCCTCATCTTCAATTTCTTTCCTGTTATGTACATCAGGTCCTTCAGCACTGATAGAAAACTCTAACATCTCAATTACATGAAGTAAATATAGATCGGCTTTGAAAAGGTGGGCCATAAAAGCACCATGTTCCAAAGCCAATAGTCCAGTGTTGGAAAAATCCATTGGGATTAATATCCGGTTTATAGCATTTGTTTTCATGATTATATGTTTTAAATTTTAGTGTAAAATATCTAAATAATAAAAAAAGATCATTCTCTTTTAACATATTTTTGTACCAGTAAAAGCAATTTTGAAAAATCAATTGGCTTTGTTAAAAATTCGGAGGCCCCCAAACCAAGTGAACGTGAAATAAGATCACCTTTATCTAAAGAAGAGATAAGAATTACCGGTATGGTATTAAAATAAAATTGCTTTAATAAATTCAATAATCCCAAGCCTGATATATTAGGCATCATAAGGTCGGAAATGATCAACTCAATTTTTTCCTTTTCGATTATATCCAGTGCTTTAAAGCTATCTTCTGCAATTGAAGTTTCATAGCCTTCTATTTTTAGATAATGAGAAATTGATTCAAGCATTAATTTATCATCGTCAACGATCAGGATTTTCATGATTTCATATTTTAATATTTCACTAAAAAACTTAATATATTAATTGATAATTGTTAGAATTATTATTTGGTAAGGTTTCACCCCAGTATTGTTAAATTCCTTATTTTCTAATGCTGATTTGCTTTTGGTTATGCAATCAAATGAGCCGTATTTAGAGCTGTTGTTTGTCATTTCTTTACTGCCAGCATCCAAAGGGATTGAAATATGCTCTTTAGTTTTCATGATAATAAAGATTTTTGTTTACAGTTTTTTGAACGAACAACTCGGATGTTTTTTAATGTTTTTCGTTAAACGGGTTGATTTTATGGTTGAAATGTTAAACATAAAAGATGAGCAGTACTAAAGTCCTTGGCAATTAAAGGACGGAATTGGAGTATTATTTGTGAAATAGCTTGAGGAAAGTAGGAATATCAATGATAATTTATGAAAACAAAGGAGTCTTATTATTCACGGGACAAACTTTTCTTAGACCTGTTTGTCCTATATATTGGAGGAAGGAGAAGGATCTATTATCCCCATCTTTTTCATCAAAAATGAAGCATTCATGGTCATACAAACACCATCTTTTATTTTATAATCAAAATTTAATTTGTCATCACTGATAGTGATTTCAAAACATAAATTCCTCACATTCTCTGGAAACTGATTTGCTAATACTGAAAGCTCTACATCATGGGTAGCAACAATTCCAACGCCATTTAGTTTAATAATTTTTTTGATCAACTCTTCTGAACCGGTATGCTGGTCTTTAGAATTGGTACCTTTTAAGATCTCATCCAGTAAGAAAAATACTTTTTTCCCATTTTCGTAATGATTGATCAACAGTTGTAAACGTTTAAGCTCAGCATAAAAAAACGATTCATTTTCCTGAAGGGAATCATTGGTTCTTAAACTTGTAAATAATAGTACAGGAGTAAATCTGAATTTTGTTGCACATACAGGGGCTCCAATCATGGCAAGGGTAAGATTAACTCCTATGGTCCGTAAAAAAGTACTTTTCCCGGCCATATTAGCACCTGTTAACAGGTCAATTTTAGGACTTCCTTCAATGTGATAATTATTTTTTACAAGTTTGTTTTTGTTTAATAAAGGATGTCCAACATTTTCTGTATCTATAACAAATGGTTCAGTAACCACTTCCGGAAACGAAAAATTTGGATTGGTTGCAGCATATAAACCAAGACTTATATAAGCATCAAATTCACCGATATTATTTATCCATTTAAGAAATTTTTCTTTGTGGTCCTTCTTCCAGCCTTCAATGCTTTTCATCACATTAATATCCCAAAGAAAAATTCCATTAAGCAGCATTGCAACAACAATGTTCATACGTGCATCCAGCATATCCACTGATTTTTTCAGTTTACCGATACTTGCACTTGCTTGTTCGGGACCATTAGCAAAACCTGAACTTAATCCTATTAAATTTTTAGTTTCAAATTTTTCTGACTCCACATGTGCAATAAGTGAAACATATTTATTTATAGAGTTAAACCTGCGGCTTAAACGATCATGAGTTTCGCTGATCTTTTTTGTATAGAAACCAATGATTATTAGCTGAAGTAAAAATGGGATCAAAAAATAACCGGCAGGTAACAGACCTATGAAATATAATAGCCCTGTAACAATAGTTAATGCAGGTAAAACAAATCCTATTATTTTAAAAATTACCGAAGAAAAAAGTGCGGGTTCTTCTAACCACTCTTTAATAACGTCTTTATCAGGCTTTCCTTCCGTATTTCCAAACCCAAGGGCAACAAAATGCTGGCTCCAATCCTGTTTTTTAGAAAGTTCTTTTACAGCGGCCTGCCGTTCGATAATTTCATTTTTATTTAAAAATGGATTCGTAAGCCAGCCTGCAAGCTTTATTTTACCAGTGTATGTGGATGTTCTGTTTAGAATTTGAAATATGGATCTTTTTCCGAAAATATCAAGATCAGCAATAAAATTATGCTGCTTATCAATGAATTCAGCACCTTCATTTAATTTTTCATAATTGTTGTTTAGCAGATCAATTTCTATTTTGTTTACCTTGATCAGGTTCTGCAAAAATGTAATTTCTCGAGCAATTTTTAGTTGAATATTCAGAAGGATCAGGAAAATGAAAACAGTTGCCAGAACTATGATAAATGCAAGAGTAGAATGGTGTTCAATAAGGTAAAAAAAAGTAACTGCTGCAGCAATAAATAGGATCAATCGACTATAAAATACCAGGTTAGCCTTACTTTTTTGAATGCTGATCTGTTTATTAAATTCAACAATTTTGTTCTGATATATTTCAATTAAATCATTCATAATTAAATTCATTTTTTTAGCGTAAGCATCAATCTGCGAAGGGGCTACGAAATTAAGAAAATTATACAAGTTCAAAGGATTAAATGATGGATATCATCCCTTATTTAATACATTTTTATTATCGTTTAATTTCTTAGTTTTGTATTCGTATTAATGAAAAATTTAAATTGCCACAAAGGCGCAAAGCCGCGAAGAAAAAGTAGCAAACTTGTGTCTTAATGTCTTTGTGGTCGAAAAGATGATCCCCTAACGGTAAAAAAAATATAAAATGAAAATATCATATAATTGGCTTAAGGAATATATTAAAACTGATCTATCAGCAGAAGACGCAGGTAAGTTATTAACTGATTGTGGATTAGAGGTGGAAGGAATTGAGAAATTTGAAACTCTAAAAGGCGGTTTAGCCGGAATAGTTATTGGCGAAGTAATAACTAAAGAAAAACATCCTGATGCCGATCGTTTGAATATTACAACGGTGGATATCGGAACCGGGACCTTATTAACTATTGTTTGTGGTGCAAGCAATGTAGCTGTCGGACAAAAAGTAGTGATAGCAACTATAGGAGCCATGTTATACCCAAATGTTGGTGAGCCATTTGAAATAAAAAAATCTAAAATTCGCGGACAGCTTTCTGAAGGAATGATCTGTGCGGAAGATGAAATTGGCTTGGGAACATCGCATGAAGGTATTATGGTTCTTGATCCTGCTGCAAAAATTGGAACACCCGCAAAAGATTATTTTAAAATTGAAGAAGATCATGTATTGGAAATAGGTTTAACACCTAACCGTGCTGATGCTGCATCGCACGTTGGTGTTGCACGTGACCTTGTTGCTGTATTAAATACTCTAAATTTTAATGAAGAAATTATAAATTCTAAATTAGAATTACCGTCTGTAAGTCAATTTGAAGTGGACAATACGGATTCTAAAATTGAAGTTACTATAGAAGATACGAGTGCTTGTCCACGTTATTCCGGACTTGTGATCTCTGAAATTACTGTTGCAGATTCTCCTGAATGGCTAAAAAACCGTTTAAAAGCTATTGGTGTAAGACCTATCAACAATATTGTGGATATTACCAATTATGTATTGCATGAATTAGGACAACCTATGCATGCATTTGATGCAGATAAGATAAAGGGAAATAGAGTTATCGTTAAAAAATCAGCAGATAAAATTAAATTCAAAACATTGGATTTAGTTGAACACGAATTGTCTTCTGAAGATCTGATGATCTGTAATGCTGATGGTCCAATGTGTATTGCTGGAGTGTTTGGTGGGATTGAGTCGGGCGTAACATCAGCTACTACCACCATTTTTTTAGAAAGCGCTTATTTTAGTCCAACCTCGGTTCGTAAATCCTCAAAACGCCATAATTTAAAAACTGATGCATCTTTTCGTTTTGAGCGTGGGACTGATCCAAACATTACTGTATTTGCCTTGAAACGAGCAGCCCTGTTAATTAAAGAAATTGCTGGAGGAAAGATCTCATCTGAACTTATTGATATCTATCCTAAGAAAATTGAAAATGTTAAAATTCCATTTTCGTATGAAAATTGCGACCGTTTAATTGGTAAACATATAGATCTGGAAATTGTTAAAAATATTTTGATCTCGTTAGGTATTGAGATTGAGCACGAAGGAAATGATGCTTTGCTGCTTTCCATACCAACATTCAAAGTGGATGTGCAACGCGAACAGGATGTGGTTGAGGAAATATTACGGATCTATGGTTACAATAATATTGAAATTCCAACTACGCTAAATTCATCAATTCAATTCGCTGAAAAACCGGATAAAGAAAAAACACAAAATGTAGTTTCTGAAATACTTTCTAATAATGGTTTTGCGGAAATGATGGGTTTGTCGTTGACCAAAAGTGAGTACGCTTCTAAAATAAAATCATTGGATCCGGCACATAGTGTTTTAATGATGAATCCCCTGAGCAGCGATTTGAATGCATTGCGTCAAACCCTTTTATTTAGCGGATTAGAAACGATTGCCTATAACCAGAATCGCAGAAATGCTGATCTGAAGATCTATGAATTTGGTAAAACCTATATGGCCATTAAGGCTGGAGAAGCTACTAAATACATTGAAACAAAACATTTATCGCTCTTTATTTCCGGTCGTAAACAAGAGGAGAGCTGGAATGTAAAAAATGATGTGGTTAGTTTTTATACATTGAAAGGCTATGTTAAGGCTATTCTTGATCGATTAGGGATAAACGATGTAAAATTGTCTGAATCAAATTCAGATGTGTTCTCGCAAGGTTTAAGTTTTAGCTCCAATAAAAAAACAATAGTTGAATTTGGAACAGTGAACAGATCAATTCTAAAATCAATGGATATCAAGCAAGATGTTTTTTATGCTGATTTTAATTGGGATCTTATCATTGAAAGATTGAAGAAAACTAATATAATGTACACGGAGGTTCCTAAATTCCCTGAAGTAAGACGCGATCTGGCATTATTGATCGATAAAGCGGTTCAGTTTGAACAACTGGAGCAACTGGCTTATCAAACCGAAAAAAACATGTTGAAAAGTGTAAATCTTTTTGATGTATACCAGGGAGATAAACTTCCGGCAGAAAAAAAATCCTATGCCTTAAGCTTTACACTTCAGGATGAAAGTGCTACACTTACTGATAAACAGATAGAGAAAATAATGGAGAAGTTGATAAAAACGTACCAGGAGAAAGTAGGAGCGGAGATCAGGTAAATCATTTACGAAAAACAAAAAAAGCGAATTACGAACAGGTTGCTATTCGTAATTCGCTAAAATTCGTAATTAGTAGTAGTTTTTAGAATCTTTCTAATTTCGAGAAAAAGAAATCACCTTCAATTTGAGCATTTTC
>JAZKBF010000003.1:177434-195119 GCA_040388745.1 Bacteroidota bacterium
AGAAAATAATGGAGAAGTTGATAAAAACGTATCAGGAGAAAGTAGGAGCGGAGATAAGGTAAGGTTACGGATAACGAATAAAAAACGAATTTGCGAATCTGTGTTTGTTACTGTTTAACATACAGATTCGAAAATTCGTAAATATTCGTTATCTGTAAACCTTAGAATCTTTCTAATTTCGAGAAAAAGAAATCACCTTCAATTTGAGCATTTTCATCGCTGTCGGAACCATGAACGGCATTAGCAGCAATAGATTTAGCATAAATTTTACGAATTGTTCCTGCATCAGCTTTTGTTGGATCAGTAGCACCAATTAATGTTCTGAAATCAGCAATTGCATTTTCTTTTTCAAGAATAACTGCAACGATAGGGCCTGATGACATATAAGATACCAATTCACCATAAAAAGGGCGCTCTTTGTGCACTTCATAAAAAGCTCCGGCTGTTTCTGCTGCAAGTTTTGTATATTTCATAGCAACGATACGGAAACCTGCATCATTGATCATTTTTAAAATTCCGCCAATGTATCCATTCGACACAGCATCAGGCTTAAGCATTGTAAAAGTTCTGTTTGTTGCCATTGTTTTTTTTAGTATTAATTTTTATTTTGAGGCTGCGAAATTAGAAAAATATAATCAGTATCTCAAGTTTAGAGGATTATTTAGTTATTTCATGGTTTGCTGCGTTAGGGATTGGAGCGTAAATCCTTTTTGTACTTCACAAAAAGATTGAAGCGGAAAGCCCGCCCCTTTCTTTTTTAAGAAAGGGAACGCCCAAAGGATTTAAAAATGATGCAAAAAGCCCGTTAAAAATTGTAAATTTGTAGCTTAATCAAACTATACCGCAATTGAACGCAAATCAGGTAAAAGAAATAAAAGAGCTTTTAAGTAAGCCTAAAAATGTAGTTATTGTTACACATTGGTCGCCTGATGGAGATGCAATGGGCTCATCTTTAGGTTTATATAATTATTTGACTCAGAAAAAACATAAAGTAACGGTGATCACTCCTAATGATTATCCTTCTTTTTTATATTGGTTGCCCGGTAATAAAAATGTAATAAATTTTTCCACTAAAGCCAAGGAAGCCAAAGTTGCGGTTGCGAAAGCGAATATTATTTTTTGCCTGGATTTTAATTCTCTCAAACGTATTGATGCTTTGGGTGATGAAGTGGGAAAATCGAAAGCTAAAAAATGCATCATCGATCATCACTTACAGCCTGAAGATTTTGCGGATTTTATGCTTCACGATATAAAAGCCTGTTCCACCTGCGAATTGATCCATGATTTTATTGAATTAATGGGGGATAAAAAATTAATAAATAAAAACATTTCCAATTGTTTATACACAGGTATAATGACGGATACCGGATCATTCCGTTTTCCATCCACTACCTCTAAAACCCACCGCATAATTGCTGAATTGATCGAAGCAGGTGCTGAAAATTCCGAAATTCACAATCGCATTTATGATGATAATACGGAAGATAAATTAAGACTGTTAGGCTTTTGCCTGGCTGAGAAATTAACAGTTTTAAAAGAATATGGAACTGCTTTTTTTAGTTTACGAGCTGATGAACTAAAACATTTTAATTATAGAAAAGGTGATACAGAAGGAGTTGTCAATTATGCACTTTCTATTGAAGGGATTCGTTTTGCAGCTTTTTTTGTTGAACGCGATGGAATTATAAAAACATCTTTTCGATCGAAAGGTGATTTTAATGTAAACTTATTTTCACGCAAACATTTTAGTGGTGGCGGCCATGCCAATGCAGCTGGCGGAATGAGCGAAATGTCGCTGGATGAAACAATAATTAAATTCGTTTCCTTATTAGCAGGATATAAAAAAGAGCTTCATCCTTCAGCGCCTCCTGCTTCTAAAAAGAAGACCAGTGCGAAAGCACCTAAAAAGAAGGTTTAGAGTTGAGGGGCATCCTTTTGATAGCGCAAAAAATTAAAAGAAAAAATATTAATTCTGATGACCAGGTACATTACAATGTTGTTAAACTATTTATTCCCCTCTTTTAATTCTGGTTTGAAACTTATTCCTGTAAAGAAGGCATCCGGTAACCTTAGGGCAGCTGAAGGAAAGAAGAGTGCAAAGATTTTGTACTTTGGCTTTAGTTTGTTTTTTTTACTTTCTGTTTCTGTATTTATATCCTGTGGTGATGGGCATAAAAAAACAACCAAAAATACAAATCTGCAAAGCAAAGATTTTCAGGATAAATTGATCGTTGCTAATAAAATGTATGTGAAGCAGGAAAGTGATGAAATTAATAATTATGTGAAACGTCATGGCTGGAAAATGACCACAACAGGCACCGGTTTGCGTTATATGATCACAAATAAAGGCAATGGCGCTGCAGCGGAAGTTGGAAAATATGCAAAAGTAAATTATAAAATCAGCCTGCTTGATGGTACACTTTGTTACTCATCTGATTCTACAGGAGCCAAAGTGTTTTTGATCGGTCAGGATAATGTAGAAACCGGCTTGCATGAAGGGATACAACTTTTGCATGTTGGCGATAAAGCAACTTTTATTTTACCATCACATTTAGCACATGGATTAATGGGGGACGATAGCAAAATACCTCCAAAATCTTCAGTTATTTATGATATTGAATTATTATCTATTCGTTAATTCAGTGGGCAATTATACAATTAATCAGTAAGCAATTTTACAATTTAATTTCGCCATTGCTTAGTGATTAATGGCTTAATTTGAATTTTTAGTTTTTATTTTGCCTATTGATTAATTGCTCAATTGAATGATTAATTTTGGAATTGCTCAATTGAATAATTGGTTTTTATTTTGCCTACTGCAAAATTGCCCAATTGTGAAATTATTATTAAAATTATAATGAAAATTAATGTTTTAGTCGCGCTATTTATTACTTCACTATTTAGCTCATGTTGGAATAATTCGCCTTATAAAGGCTATACCCAATCAGGTTCAGGACTTTATTATAAATTGCAAACAATAGGCGATGGAAAAAGCAAACCTTCCCCGGGTGATTTTTTGCAGTTAAAGATCACTTATAAAACCATAAAAGATTCTGTTTTTTTGGATTCCTATTATTGTAATGAAACAGGGATGGTTATTCTGCCATTTAACCGTTCTTCATTTGTAGGGAGTTTCGAAGAAGGTTTAACCACAATGAATGCAGGCGATAGTAATTCCTTTATCGTTAGCGCAGATTCTCTTTTCGGAAAATTTTTCAGATCAGAATTACCCATGTTCTTGGAGCCGGGAAGCCTGGTAAAAATGGATGTAAAATTGCATAGTATCTTAACAAGAGATGAGTATTTGGCCGAACTCGAAAAGTATAAAGGTATTGTTGAGGACCGTGATATTGAAGAATCGCGTAAGCTTAAGATCTTTCTGGATACCAATCAAACTCAATTTTATCAGATCAATAATGGCATGTATTACCTGCCCATAAAACAAGGGGTGGGGGATTATGTAAAATATGGTGATATGGTAAAAATACACTATATCGGTTATTTTTTAAATGGTAAACAATTTGAATCTACTTATGAACGCGGACAGCCATTTGAATTTAATTTTGGGCAGGAAGGGCAGGTAATAAATGGGTTTAAAACTGCAATAAGTTTAATGAATGAAGGTGCCAAAACAAAATTTATTATACCTTCGCACCTTGCTTTTGGGGAAACGGGCTCATCAACCAATATTGTGCCTGCATACTCAACAGTTATTTACGAAATTGAACTGTTGAATTTAACAAAACATAACAATTAGTGTCCTTCTTCTTTTGAAGGATATTTTTATATTTGCAACTGAATTAAATTGAATAAATAATAAAATTATATAAATAAAATTCACAAAAAAATAAAATGAAAAATCAATTTTCTAAAAAAATCGCTTTTGCCACTCTTGGTGCTGTTCTTGTAATTACAGCTTGTAATAAATCACCTTATCCCGGATATGACATGGCAGAAAATGGTGTGTATGCTAAATTTTACAAACAGGGTGAAGATGGTGTAAAACCTAAAGAAGGCGATATTGTTAAATTGGTTTTGGCATATAAAAATAGCAAAGATTCAGTTTTATTTGATTCAAAAAATAAGAACCCGAATGGTACTAATTTTATCGAATTTCCTTTAGGGAAATCAACATTTAAAGGTAGTTTTGAAGAGGCATTGTCAATGATGTCGGTAGGTGATAGCGCAAGCTTTATGATCAGCGCAGATTCTGTTTACACTAAAACCTTCAGAGCAAAAGAACTTCCTCCATATATCCAAAAAGGAAGTATGTTGAATTTTGAAGTAAAACTTGAAAAGATCACTGCAAAAGCAGATGCAGATAAAGAACGTAATCAAAAAATGGAAGAGCAAAAAGCAATGACCGAACTTCGCAGAAATGAAGAACCAAAAGCATTTGCTAACTATTTAGAAACTAATAAAATTACTGCTAAACCTTTAGCAAGTGGTTTATATTATATTGAAAAAACAAAAGGAAATGGGCCTAAGCCAGCAAAAGGAAGCAAAGTGAAAGTTAATTATACAGGACGTTTACTTGATGGCAGTGTTTTTGATACAAGTGATGAAGCGGTTGCAAAACAGGCAGGCGTTTATGATGAAAGAAGAACGTATGAACCAATTGAATTTCCTTTAGGTCAGGGACAAGTTATTCCGGGCTGGGATGAAGGTATTTCTTTAATGAGTGCAGGGGCAAAAGGACAATTACTTATTCCATCTTCAATAGGATATGGCGAGCAGGGTGCAGGACCAATTCCTCCTTTTTCTCCATTGGTTTTTGATGTAGAATTAGTAAGTTTTACTCCAGCTCAATAAATTCAAATTTCAACACTGAATTATGAAAAAAGTAGCCATCATTATTTTAGCATTATCTGTAGTTACTGCTAATGCTCAGGAAAAAGGAAAAAGTCAGAAAATTACAAATCCAAAAACTATGAAAACTGCCTCAGGTTTGGAGTATACGATCAAAGAAAAAGGAAAAGGTAAGAAACCAAAGGTTGGGGATAAAGTATTTGTTCATTATACCGGAAAGTTTACAAATGATACCGTTTTTGATAGTTCAGTAAATCGTGGTACGCCATTTTCATTTAAACTGGGCGCAGGTCAGGTAATTAAAGGTTGGGATGAAGCATTTCTTCTTTTAGAAGTTGGCGATAAAGCAACAATTAAATTTGGTCCTGAATTAGGGTATGGTGATAGAGCATCTGGTGCAATACCTGCCAATTCAATACTGATCTTTGATGTTGAATTATTGAGCATAGTTGAAAGTCCGCAAGCCTGGGATGTGAAAGGGAAAGATACTATTACCATGGCAAATGGTTTAAAGTATATGGTGATAAAAGAAAATAAGGCTGCCGCAAAAGCTTCATTTGGAAATAACGTAACACTTCATTATAGTGGTTTTTTCAAGGACGGTAAAGGCTTCGACTCATCTGTGGAAAGAGAGCAACCATTTACAGTGAAAATGGGCTCAGGTCAACTTATCAAGGCTTTAGAAGATGGTATTGCTTTAATGCATAAAGGGGATAAAGTAAAATTTTATATTCCTTATCAATTAGCCTATGGTGAACAAGGACACGCCCCGGCAATTCCGCCAAAAGCAGATTTGATATTTGACATTGAAATTTTGGATGTTGTACCGGTTTTAGTTCCTACTCTTTTTGATATTACCGGTAAAGAAGTAAAAACAACAGCTTCGGGTTTAAAATACTATGAAATAGTAAAAAGTAATAGCCCTGTAAAAGCAGCACCCGGCAAAACGGTTAGGGTACACTATTCGGGTTATTTAGCGGATGGGAAGATGTTCGACTCATCAGTTGAACGTGGCGACCCTTTTGAGTTTGTATTAGGACAAGCACAGGTTATCCCGGGTTGGGATGAAGGTATCGCACTGATGAATGTTGGTGATAAATTACGTTTGCTGATCCCTTACTATTTAGCCTATGGCGAACAAGGCAGATTGCCTATGATTCCTGCAAAAGCTGATCTGACATTTGATGTAGAATTAATGGAAGTGAAATAAATAGTAATTCAGATATATATTTAAAGCTCCCGAAATTTTCGGGAGCTTTTTTTTGTATAAAAAAGCTTCAGTGCTAAAAAATAAATACATTTGACAAACAATTCCAAACCGCTAACAAGATGATTATTTAAAAGCATTGTCATGCTGAACTTGTTTCAGCATCTATGAGATTCCGAAACAAGTTTGGAATGACGTTTTTGGCAAATAATTCTTTATCAAATAAAGCACAAATATAACATGAAATCAGTAGCAAGTTCACCAAAGGAGTATATTGAAAGCCTTCCTGATGATAGGAAGGAAGCAATAGAAGAATTAAGAAAAGTTATCCTAAAAAATCTACCAAAAGGCTTTTCTGAAGAAATGAGTTATGGTATGATCGGTTATGTGGTGCCCCACTCCTTATACCCCAATGGTTATCATTGTGATCCAAAATTACCCTTGCCTTTTTTGAGTATTGCCTCGCAAAAAAATTTCATTGCCGTTTATCACATGGGTGTTTATGCCGATAAAAAATTATTGGATTGGTTCACAAAAGAATATCCCAAGCATTCAAAAGCAAAATTGGATATGGGTAAAAGTTGCTTGCGTTTCAAAAAGATGGATCAAATACCCTATAAGCTTATAGGTGATTTAGCAGCAAAAATGACACCTAAGGAATGGATTAATGTATACGAAAGTGCGTTTAAAAAATAGAAGTTTATAGGAGGAATAAAAAAACTAAAACTTTTTCAAAATAAACTTTGCACGTGCATGAAAGGCGGCAGAGGTCTTTGGCAATTGGTCTTCAATAGCCATTTTTAATTCGTTTTTTAATTCAGGATGGTGTTTGGCAATATTTGCAATGGCTTGCATGGCATGAACCTTTACAACCACTGTTTCCTCTGACGAAAGTAATAGATCAAAACAAAGATTTACTAATTTTCCCTGTTGGTTTTTAGGGATAGTACTCGATGCCAGCACAGAAGCCATATTTCTCTTGATCCCATCAATTTTTATTTTTTTTATGCTGGATATGAACAAAGGAATATAAGGCGCCAGCAACTCAGGATGCGTATTATTTATAGTTGATAATAACCAGGAAGCACGCTGTGGTAAAGGTGCTTTTTCGTTGTAAATAATATCAATTATCTTTTTCAGCTCAGCACCATTATTTCCAATTGCTTTTGCAATAGTATCGGTATTAGAACGGGAATGTTCCTTGAGAAGTTGCTCCTTGTAGTCCATTTAAATTAAAAGATTGCAACGAATGGCCCTGTTTAAGGCATTAACCATTCTATAATTCAAAAAAGCCGTCTGACTAATTTGAATTAAGAATAGAATAAAAAAATATAGTGTATGAATATATAAAGAATGTAGTCCTTAAGAAAAGACTGATTGAAGATAAATAAAAGTAGAAATACTATTTATCCAGATCTTCAAAATTCACATCCGAAAAACTGTTCTCAGTTTTTTGTGGTTCAGTTGCTGGTATTTCTTCTGATGTTGATGTTTCAGAAGAAGCCACTTCAATTGGAGAAATTGATTTAATGTGCTCGATTACTTCAGCAAAACCTTCTGTAAATTTTTCAAAATCTTCTTTGTACAAAAATAACTTATGTTTTTCATAAAAGAACTTACCATCATCGCCAAAACGCTTTTTGCTTTCAGTAATTGTTAGGTAATAGTCATTACCTCTTGTGCTTTTTACATCAAAGAAATAGGTTCTTTTCCCCGCTCTTACAGCTTTAGAGAATATTTCTTCTCTTTCTACTCCGTTTTTTTCAAATCCTTCTTCCATCCTAATAACTGAAATTGTTTGTTTTTATATAAATTCTTTGGCAAATATTTACAATATAAAAACAAAAAACAAGGCTTGTTAATAACTTTTCATTAATAGTAGCAAGGAGTTTTTGACTATGAATAACTGAAATAGGCTTATGAATAGTCGAATTGTTGCGATTTTTGGGAATTTATTTCAGAAGGATCCAATATTGTGTTTTCATTCTGCGTCTGATCATTCTAGCAGTTTTTAAGGGCTTTTAATAAACATTATAGTTAATTAACGCAGTCCTGGTTTTATTCTTTTGCTCTATGCCATCAACTCTTCTTCCAATTGTTGCATTTTAAAAAGCTCGTAATAGCTTCCTTTTTTGTTTATCAATTCACGATGATTTCCCTGTTCAATAATTTGCCCCTGATCAAGAACAATGATTGTATCTGAATTTTTAACCGAGGATACACGGTGACTAATGATAACAGAGGTTTTACCTGCCATTATCTTTTTTAAATTGTGGAGTATTTTTTCTTCCGTTTCAGTATCAATTGCAGATAGGCAATCATCAAAGATCAATAATTGTGGTTGTTTAATAATTGCGCGGGCAATGGAAATACGTTGTTTTTGACCACCCGATAATGTGATTCCTCGTTCACCAACAATGGTTTCAAATTTTAAAGGGAAATCAATGATATTATCATAAATAGCCGCGTTTTTTGCTGCTTCTTCAATTGCTTTACCATCTTTTTCATCCATAGAAAAGCCAATGTTGTTGGAGATAGTGTCAGAAAATAAGAACACTTCCTGGGGCACATAACCAGTTTGTGAGCGCATTTCAAATAAATTAATGCTTTTAATATTTTTATTATCGATCACTATTTCACCTGAACTTACATCATACAACCTGCAAATAAGATTAGCAATAGTAGATTTGCCTGATCCTGTGCGACCAATAATAGCTACTGAGCTTCCTTTTTTAATGCTGAATGATATATTATCCAATGCCTGAATACCTGAATCGGGATAGGTAAAGCTTACATTTTTAAATTCGATGTCCCCTTCAATTATACTTGAAATACCATTTGAATTATAAATATCAGGTTGTGATCGTAAAAACTCATTGATGCGTGTTTGCGACACCGCTGCACGCTGTATAAGTGATGTTACCCAGCCCAGGGATGCGATAGGCCATGTTAAAGCATTTACGTATAAAATAAATTCAACAATATTTCCTAAGCTTATTTTTCCTTCAATGGCAAGTTTGCCGCCAATGTACACGATAAAAATATTACTCAAACCGATCAGTAATATCATAATGGGTTGAAACAATGATTCTGTTTTTACCAGGCCCATGGTACGTTGCCGGTATTCGGCACTCTGTTCTTCAAATTTTTGTACTGAAAAATCCTCACGCCCGAATGTTTTCAAAACACGAATACCCGAAAATGCTTCCTGGGCATGTGTCGTGATATCTGATAACGTTTCTTGAATTAATGTTCCTTTTTTATTGATCGTATAACTAACAATATAAATTGCAAATGCCAGTAAGGGTAATGGAATAAGCACATACAAGGTAAGTTGGGCGTTTACATGAAGCATTGCCGTTATGGTTAATATAAACCGAAAAAGAGTATTTAAAATATACATCACCGCAGGGCCAATATACATCCGCACTCGCCCTACATCTTCGCTGATACGGTTCATCATATCACCGGTGTTGTTGCGTTTATAAAAGGCAACATCCAGTTGTTGGTATTTAGCATAAATTTCATTTTTGAGGTCGAATTCAACCAGGCGCGACATTACAATAATTGTTTGTCGGGTAAAAAATAAAAACACTCCGCTTAAAACGGCCAATCCAAGTATTATCGCGGCATATTGCACTAATTCACTGATTAAAAAATCCTTATCGGGATTGTTTATATTGTTCCTTATAAAGTCAACCGCTTGTCCTGCATAGATAAAACCATCAACCGCGAAATAATTTGAAATACCAACGAATAAAATACCCAATAACAAGCGCCATTTGTATTTTAAAAAGTATTTGTTTAAATAGATGAGTGATTTCATTATTATTGGTTGTACCGCTTATATTCAGCCAGTTAATGTAAATTAAAGAGGGAAACCGTATCTAAAGATTAATTAACTTAAACAACCTTGCTTCAACTCGGAAAATTAATATAATTTTGTGCCGGAAATAAAATGCAGGTGATAGGATTTAGTAGTCACAAAAATACTAAATAAAATAAACACTTAAAAACAAAAAAAATGATAGAAGTTTTAGATATTAAAAATTCGTCATTGGCTGAAAATCCTGTGATTGGGCAAATGACTTTGAATAATCATGAGCAGGTTTTGTTTTGTAATGATAACGAAACCGGGTTAAAAGCAATTGTCGCGATTCACAATACTGTTCTTGGACCAAGTCTTGGCGGTACCCGCATGTGGACCTATAAAAATGAAATGGAAGCACTTACGGATGCATTGCGCCTTTCACGTGGTATGACCTATAAATCATCTGTTGCCGGTTTAAACCTTGGTGGTGGAAAAGCAGTAATCATAGGTGATTCCAAAACACAAAAAAGCGAAGCATTGATGCGCAGGTTTGGTAAATTTATCAATAGTCTTGCAGGTAAATACATTACCGCTGAAGATGTTGGTATTTCTACAAAAGACATGGAGTACATTAAAATGGAAACTGATTTTGTTACTGGTTTGCCCGAAAATATGGGTGGAAGTGGTGATCCTTCACCGGTTACAGCTTATGGTGTTTACATAGCCATGAAAGCATCCGCCCATGAAAAATGGGGGAACGAAAGTTTATCAGGTAAAAAAATAGTAGTACAGGGAATTGGACATGTTGGAGAAAGCCTTGTTCACTACCTGGTAAAAGATGGCGCTAAAGTTTTTATTAACGATATCAACGAAACACGTTTAAAGGCAGTTGCAAAAGAAACAGGTGCCGAAGTTATTTCTGCTGACATGGTGTACGATATGGAAATGGACATTTATGCTCCATGCGCCCTTGGTGCAACCGTAAATACAGATACATTGAATCGTTTAAAATGTTCAATTATTTGCGGATCGGCAAACAATCAATTGGCCGATGAAAACATACATGGTAAAATGGTTATTGAAAAAGACATTTTATATGCTCCCGATTTTGTAGTAAATGCAGGTGGTATCATTAATGTTTATTATGAGTTGGAAGGTTATAACCGTGAGCGTGCATTGGCTCATGCCGAAAAAATATATCAGACAACATTGAATATATTTAAAATAGCCAAGGAACAAAACATTCCTACATATATGGCTGCTAATCGCCTTGCTGAAAAACGTATTGCTGATATTGGTAAAGTGAAATTAGGTTTTTAGTTGTTAGTTCGAAGCAACAAGTTCCCCTGGAATTTTTTTCTGAGCATTTGCCGAAGGGTGTTGACAGTTAGATAGTGATGATAGGATGCTTAAAATTCGTAAATTAGTAAAGATTTGTAATTCAAAGTAGGGAATGTTAAACAGAAGGTATTTAAGAATAAAAGTAATGCAGGCGTTGTACGCATTTTTTCAATCCGATAATAAGGATCTGCCAAAGGGCGAACGTGATCTTTTTACCGGGATAGATAAAATTTACGATCTGTATATATACCAGCTGGCATTTCTTGTAGAATTGCATCATGTAGCCACTGTATTAAGTGAAGAAGCTAAAAACAAAAGACTTCCAACCAGCAATGATCTAAATCCGAATCTGAAATTTATTGAGAATAAATTTATTTTGCAGCTTGTAGAAAATATTCATTTGAAGCGCGAAATGAATAACCGGAGAATTAGCTGGTCTAACGAGTTTGAACTGGTTAAAAAAATATTCAACAATATTAAAGTAAGCGAAGAGTATGATACTTATATGAATGTTTCTGACGATTCATATAAGACCCATCTTGATTTTGCCATTGAAGTTTTTAAAGAGCACATGGCTGATTTTGAATTGCTGAACCATTTTTACGAGGAAAAAAACTTGCATTGGGGAGATGATATTTATCTTGTAAATCCAATGGTTGTAAAAACAATAGAGTCGTTTAAAGAAAACTCAACTCCCGATTTTGCTTTATTACCTTTGTATAAAGATAGAGAAGAAGATGAGCAGTTTATAAAGGACCTGTTTCGTCAAACCGTGATACAGTATGATGAAACAAAAAAACTTATTGGAGATAAAACAAAAAACTGGGAAGTAGAACGTATTGCAATGATGGATGTTTTGCTTATGCAGATGGCAATTACTGAAATATTGTATTTTTCAAATATCCCGGTTAAAGTTTCATTGAATGAGTTTATTGAAATATCAAAAATATACAGTACACCTAAAAGTAAACTTTTTATTAATGGTATTTTGGATAAACTCCTTATCGATTTTAAAGCTGAAAGCAAATTGAATAAAATTGGTAGAGGATTAATGGAGTAGAATAACAATTAAACAATTTAGCAATTTTTACTTAGGCAATAAAAACAATTTAGCAACCTAGCAATAGGCAAGAGCAAACACAGTTTCGTAAATTCGTAACGATTCGTTATCCGTAACCAAGTAAATTCGTTAAAATTCGTAATTCGTAGTATTAAAAATGAAAACACGTTCAATAGTAAATATAATGGTTGGTGCCTTTATGTTTATCCTTACAGTAGCTTGCAATCAGGAAGCAAAAAAAGAAAGTGAAACTGATATTTCAACCGATGTGATCAATGTACCATCTACAGCGTCTGGTGTACCTGTTGAATCTGGTTCGGCACCCGTTATTACATTTTCGGAAGAAAAGCATGATTTTGGTACTGTTACCCAGGGTGAAAAAGTATCCTACTCTTTTATCTTTAAAAATACAGGAGGCTCCGATATCGTTATTTCATCAGCACAAGGTAGCTGCGGGTGCACAGTTCCCACTTATTCAAAACAACCGGTAAAAGCAGGCCAGGAGGGTAAAATTGATGTAGTATTTGACAGTGAGAGTAAATCCGGATTGGTAGAAAAAACAATAACTTTGGTGACCAATTGTAATCCGAGCACTAAAACATTAACCATCAGTGCTTCCATTATTGTTCCTGAACAACATTAATTTGAAAATTTGCTGATGTGCCAATTTGAAATGATAACCAACAACTAATAACTAATAACCAACAACTAAACAAAAAACGATGAATCCAACAAGTATCTTATTAATGACAGGCGGTCAAGCCGGAGGATTAGGACAATTTATTCCTTTAATTTTAATTATCGTAGTATTTTATTTTTTTATGATCCGTCCTCAACTAAAAAAATCAAAAGATCAAAAAAAGTTCCGTGCTAATATCGCGAAAGGTGATAAAATAGTTACCATTGGTGGGATTCACGGAAAAATTGTAGATGTACAAGACACTACTTTTTTGATTGAAGTAGAAGGTGGACACAAACTTAAAATCGAAAAAAGTGCCGTTTCTATGGATTCATCCACTATGATCGGTGCAGAACAAAAATAATTAAAAAAATCCAGTTTTTTATGTTTCAAGTTTTCGGTACCTCTACGGTACCGAACTTGAAACTTGAAAAACATAGTACGGCAACCTGAAACTTGAAATTTTTAACAAGGTTGGGAGGGACTAATGAAAATACCTTTTTTTAATACTATTCCTAACGCTTCTGAAAAAGGAGGCATCCGCTTAAACAGGAGGGTGGTGACTTTTTTATTTTGTTTATTAGTATCCGCATTTTTTTGGGTGACAATGTCGCTTTCAAAAGATTATACCATCGAGCTAAGCTTCCCAGTGAGCTATGTAAACCTGCCTTCAGATAAAGTAATTTCTAACAACTTACCCGAAACCATCGACATTGATGTAAGATCAAGCGGTTTTAACTTACTTATTTATAAATTTAAGCGAAAAAAAGAACCTGTACTGATCGATATAAAAGGTTCGAAACCCTTAAGAATAAAAAACCATCATTACCTCCTTACCAATTCAAGGATCGATAAAGTTACTTCCCAGTTTGATGATATAAAAATTGTTAAGATCTACCCTGATACTTTATTTCTGAATTTCAGTAAAAAGATAAGTAAAACTGTACCCGTAAAAGCAAACCTAAAACTGGACTTTGATAAGCTCTATCAACAGACCGATTCAATTAAGCTGAACCCTGACCATATTAAAATTTCCGGTGCAGCCGACCTCATCGATAAAATCAAATTTGTTGAAACAGAACCTTTGTATTTAAAAAATATTACCGATTCGCTTTCCTTAAAACTCAACATTTTAAAAACACCTGACTTGAAAATGATGGACCTTTCTCAATCATCAGTTCAGGCAACTGTGAATGTTACTAAATTCACGGAAGCAACTATCGAATTACCTATTGAAGTGGAAAATTTACCTTCCGGCTACGTACTTAAGCTCTTTCCGGATAAAGTATCAATAAAATACAATGTTGCTTTTCAGAATTATGAGAAAATTAATGCTTTGCAGTTCCGTGTGGTAGTTGATTATTTAAAAATGGAACCCGGAAGTAATAAACTTAAAGTTCAATTACTGAAATATCCTTCTGAGATCAGGTCTGCTAAGATGAATCCCGAAAAAGTGGAATATATTATTAGAAAATAATATTGTTTTACTATCACGGAAACGCATAAATGAAAGTTTCAGACAATTGTTTTACTAGAAACTGTCTAAACCCCAAGAAATATTAGGCCTGGGGCTATAAAAAAGAATCCAGAGGATTCACATGTTTATAGAAGGTATCCGGCTTTTATAGTGTTCGACTCCGGCTGGAGTCGTATAGGGTAATGAACGTTTTGTTTTTATAAACATATGATGCCGCTGGCATCATCAATCGTATTTTATACGCTAAATCTGCAAGGGATTCCTTCGACAATTGCTCAGAATAAATTTCGCGTAAATCTCTTTCTTTTAAAAAAGATTGAAGTCCCCTTCGACCTCACTCATGATAAACTCAAGCCGTCCGTTTCTTTTTCAAGAAGTAGGAACACACAAATGCTGATTTCTGCTAAATTATTTTATTTACTAAATGCTGCGTTAGGGATTGCAGCGTAAATCCTTCCCTCCGCTAATTAGTGGAAGGGAAGATTGGAGCGGAAAGCCCGCCCGTTTTTTTTCAAAAACGGGAACGCCCAAATGAAAGTTTTAAAGAGATTATTTTATTTAATTGAAACCCATTTAGCCTTACAAAATACTTCCTTCTTTTATCCACTCAAATTCATAAGCCTGCTCAGTCATTGAAACGCGATCTATCAAATTTTTGTGCCCCACATATCGCTTTTCATCCTGGTGTTCTTCCCACCATTGCAAAGCATTTTGTCCGGATTTCTCGATACGTAAAGGTAATGGAGGGTGGGTATCCAGGTAGTCGCTAACAATAGTTGATTGTCGGCTTTTAAACTCTTGTTTCTGCAAATTCTTAAATGCTTCACAGCACGCCATAGGATCATATTGCGTTAAAACCAACAGGTCATACCCATATTCATCTGCGTCATTCTCTTGTGTTTTGTTGAAGGAATGATGCAAAAAGCAATTTATTGCGATATCCGCCAACTGACCTGTTGTACCGGATTTTATTTTTTTAAATGCAAGTTCAAATTTAATTGCATCGAAACAATGTCCACGCTCAATATGTCCCATTTCATGGGATAATATGGATACGATCTGCGCCTCAGATGTCATGGTACTCAATAATCCTTCAGTAACGCAAATAACACCACCTGGCAGCGCATAAGCATTAGCAACAGGACTTGAAACAATGAATACCTGATACTTAAATTTTTTTTTAGAGAACTTCGAAACCTCCTTGATCAGCGCATTTAAATAAATATAATTTTTATCTTTTTTATCAGCTTGCAACAGATATTCTTTTGCAATGGCCTCACCATATTCCTTCTCGTCCATTTGGTCAATTGGCAACATGCGTGTAAGCGCTATATCTGTTGATCGTGTTGATTTACCTATTAACTGGAAAACAGGAGAGAAGCTCATGCCTAAAGGAGCCCGGGACTTTTGTTTATACAAAGTAAAAACAATGAATGTTCCTCCAAACAAAATCAACAGCAAAAAAACGATGTGGCCTCTGGTCATTAAAAGCGGGTTTTAAACTTGTTGTACAAGGAGTTCATTCCTAACATAATTAACCCAACACCCAAAAACACGAGTGCACGGTTAAGTGTACTTGCCTGTACCATATCGTAAAATACCAGTCGTATAATACAAATGGCAAGGGAGCCTAAAGCAATGTACCTGAAATGTTGTTCCTTTAATAAAATACTGATTATAAAAACGATTGCACACTCCAAAACCCACAGTAAGGTGAGGATAGAGCTATCGTAGCTCCAGTATAAAAACACTGCAGTACAAATGATCAGCGGATAGAATATGTAAACATTCCTTTTGTTATTAATTAAGCTGATGTAGCGATTCAGAAACAGAAGTGATCTTGGGACTTCGATATTTTCCAACGAACATTTCATATAAAAATAAGCAAGAAAAATAAACTGAAATAAAACGGAGGCTGTTCCATACACCCATGGTTGATTAAGCATTTCAGTTGAAGGAACAATATAAGTGCTGGTAACAAAGGTGGTTTGAAATGCCGCGATCCAATACATGATGAGTGAATAAAATACAAGCCTCGATAGGTTCCATTGCTTATTATTGCCAACAAAGGCCAATGCAAAAGCCACGATCATCCATATTAATGGCTGCCAGATAGCATTTACCTCAAGTGCAATTATAAAAACACTGAACACAAAGATCAACTCTATAAATAATGGATGCAGCAGATCCCAGCTTTTGTAACGAATGGTTTTAGGTTTTAAAGTGGCCCAATAAACAAATACGGCAAGTGCTAAAAGTTCGATGAGGAAGCGAATTTTAAATGGACCGACATAGGCTTCCACTTGAATGTGGACCAAAAGATGCCTGATTAGAAAAGAGCCGATAAATATATAGCCGATATGCAGCAAATACCTGTCAACACCCATAAAATTTGTGGATTGGTTTTGAAAAGATAGCGTTACGGCAACTATTGATAATAAAAGCCATATAACTCCTGGAATTATTGAAGATACCGGGGCAAACATAAAATAAGAGATCGATAAAAGAAAGGCACAAAATAAATACACGCCAATAAAAGCAGCACGTTTATAAAGTACATCTGATAATGGTTTCATGAACTGCAATACATGTGGCCAGTTAATGGCTAGTAACACTGCGCGTTTATAGAAAAACACCAAATAGCTAAAGGCTAAAACAATGAAAATGCATGCCAGTTGGAAGGGCTGGTCCAAAAAGGTTAATGCCCTGCCTACGTAATTCATTGTTGAATTATATAGAATAACCTGATGGAATATGGATAAGATAAAAAGTCCGAAAGAGTAAACATGCAGTCTGCCAATACCTTCATGCTTCCAACCTGCAAGGATAAAGGAAACAATAGCGATGGAGATCCAAACCAAAGGTAAATAGCTGTAGTTTAACTCAATAGCAATATTTATAACCGAAAACAGCAGGATAAGCTCAAGAAACAGTGGATGCAGATATTTCCAGCTTTTATAATTGCTGGGTTCCTCTTTTTTTGTAATCCCCCAAAACATAAAAATGGAGACTGCAAGCAGATCTATCCATATTCGTCCTTTTAAAGGGCCCCAGAATTCTTCTGTGGTAAAGTGAAAAGCCATATTCCTGATCAGGAACAAGCCGATCAATACGTAACCGGAATGTAAAATATATCGTTCTGCTTTATGGAAATCTATTAAGCTTTTCGACATGAATTTGGCTGTTGTAATGGCTATTGCTGATAAAATTAACCATAAGCCACCCGGAGCTAAAATGGAGACCGGATAAAGTAAATAATAGCTCAGTAATGTAAGCTGAATGGCAAGCAGGTATACTCCCA
>JAZKBF010000003.1:195129-281009 GCA_040388745.1 Bacteroidota bacterium
AAATAATAGCTTAATATGATCAATTGGATGGTGATCAGGTATATACCTGCCCAATTGAAATGTTTGGAGAACTGATCTGAGAATGACCAACGGACACTTAAAAACGAAGCAGCGATAATTGGAAGTCCAAGAGAAATGAGTAGTACAGGCCCCTCAGATTGATGGTCATACAGCTGGCACCAGTTAATAATATGTGTTCCAAGCAATAGTATAGCTGAAACAAAGGCCAATTCAATAGATTGGATCTTGTTTCGTAAGAAAAGCAAGCCGATAAGGAGGGCTGCAACCGAGTAGATACTCCAGTTAAAATGGTATACTTGGAGGTAATAGCTTATAAATAATCCTGCAAGTATAATTGCTAAAACAGGATGTTTTGTTTTTTCATTGATATAAATATTAAACGGCCTGAATAAAGCACTTACATTCATATTGTTTTTGTTGAAATAGATCAGGTAGGTCAGTCCTAAAACTGCCGTGCTTAAAACGGTGATCGCATGATTGATGATCAATGATTCGTTGGAATAATTGATGGTTGCTAAGCTATAGATCAATAAAGAGAGACCAATTAAATTTAAGGTAACTGTCCCTATCTTATAGAGCAATTCGTCCTTTTCTTTTTTGGATATGATTAAAAACAACAATCCTTCCGCAAAAATGGCCGCCAGGATCACTAATCCATCAACTTGCCAGCGGTTAAGCGTTGCAAGGGCTATTATTGCTGTAAGCTGAGCAATTAAGGTATCGGTAAGATAAAGCCATCTTATTTCTAATTTCTTCGCTATACGTGCTAAAAGAAAGGCTGCTATTGAACCAGCGGCTAAAAAAAATGTCGAATACCTGCTGCCATTGGAATATAAATACAATCCCAAACCAAAGTAGAACCAATTAACAAGATGAACAGTAAATGGAGCGGCCTCAAATTCTTTGGTAGTATATACTTTCCGGTAATGAACCAATGCTACCGCCAAACCAATAACCAGGATGGTAATGATACCTGTGATCCGCTCCTGTTGTGAAATAACATGATGCAGCGAATTCCAATAGAACAAATGGAAAACAAAAAAGCTGGAGATGGTAAATAACAGGTGATAGTCCCATTTTTCGCGGTAGGTAAGCGCTACGCCAAATAAAGTAACAACACCTCCAACAATCAAGGAAAGTGGCGACAGCGGCATTATTACCACGCTCACAAGGCTCAACAAAACATGTAAGGAAGCAAAGCTTTGTTTGCCGCCAATATACCCAAGAAATAAGTTAACAGCGATCCCTAAAAATAATAAGAGTAACCCTGTCGTTTCATTATCGGTGAACTTAAGTCCTGGTATGCCATTAGCGCCAACACATGCAAAAAGAAAAATAGCTCCTGCACTGCTTCGTAACCATAATGCCAGCTTGAGCCAGTCTTCCTTTTTATGAAGGTAAAAAAATACTCCTCCGAGAAGCGCTGCAAAACCGGATATAAGCATAAACCTACCCATTGCGGACACTTTAAGTGCTGCATAGATCCCTAAAAAGCCAACACCAATAACCAAAATGATCGAACCCAAAATCCCTGTCCAGTTTTCTGCAAACTGCTTTTCGATTTTTTCCCACATTTCGTTTTTCTTACGTGGTGGTGGCGGTGGCGTAAAAACAGGAGCCTTGAATTGAAATTGAGGAGTTGGATTGCTTTGATTGATCGTATTTAAAGGGATCTGTGTTACCGGCTTTTCCAAAGGTTCAATTTTATGAACAGGAACAGGAATAACAGGTATTGGATCCTGTTTCAACTCAACAGGTATTGTTTTTATTTCAGGTACAATCTCAATTGCAGGTACTGGCTTTTGAATTATTGGGGGAGGAGTAGTACTCTGTTTTTGAAATGCTGGATTTTGTTGCTGAAGCTGAAGCAGCTGAACTTTTAGCGTTTGCAGTTCGGCTTGATATGTATCTAAATTCGAAGAAAGGATCAGGATCTTTTGTCCGATGAGGTTAATTTTTTCCTCGTTTGTCATATCATATTTTTTTTAATGCTTTTCAAATCTAATTAAAAAATGCCGGATTCCAAATAATACTAAATCGCTTACAACAAATTTATCAATTTTATAGACCTGTCAGGTTTTTAAAACCTGACAGGTCATGCTATCTGATAGCATGAGGTTTCGACAAAAAATCGGAGACGTTTTGTTCAAATGTTAGTGGTTGGTTATAAAAACTCAGATTTCAAATATATTGGATTCAGAACCTTAATTTTGATTTTAACAACAAAAAAAAGCTCATTGAAATTGTTTTCAATGAGCTTTTTTATTAAAAAATATTTTTACTAGTGGTGTCCTTCGCCACAAGTTTTAGTTTCAGCTTCATGGCCTTTACAGCAGCTTTTAACGGGAGCTGTACCTGCATGTTCCATACATAATGCTTTTTCATCAGATGAACATTTCATAGAATCACAATAAGCTGCACATTCTTCTTTGCTCATGTTCATGCATTTTTCCATGTCACATTTTGCGCCAACAAATTTGCCTTCAGCATCATACATACTCATGCAATATGCTTTTTCAGTTGCAGAACATCCTTTTTCATCACACATTTTTGCACACTCATCTTTTGTCATTGTAGCACATTTGCTCATATCACATTTGCTGTGCATGCTGGTGCAAGAACCATGTGCTTCTTCGCCACCCATCATACATTCTTTTTTCATTCCGCAAGCATCATCTCCACCTTCGGAAGAAACAACAGCGATGTAAGGTGCAATTACCAAAGAAACAATAGACATTAATTTGATAAGGATATTCATTGATGGACCTGAAGTATCTTTGAATGGATCACCCACAGTATCACCTGTAACTGATGCTTTGTGTGGTTCTGATTTTTTGTAGAACATTTCGCCATTAATCAATACTCCTTTTTCGAATGATTTTTTTGCATTATCCCAGGCACCACCTGCATTACTTTGGAAAATACCCATCAATACACCTGATACAGTTACACCCGCTAATAAACCTCCCAACATCTCTGCTGAACTGGCGTTATCAAACATACCTTTAAAACCAAATCCAACTATCAACGGTGTTATTAAAGCAATGGCTCCCGGCATCATCATTTCACGGATAGATGCTTTTGTAGAAATAGCAACACATTTTTCGTATTCCGGTTTTGCTTTATATTCCATAATTCCCGGGATTTCACGAAACTGACGTCTAACTTCCTGAACCATATCCATAGCTGCTTTACCAACTGCTTGAATACACAATGCAGAAAAAATGAAAGGGATCATTCCACCAACAAAAAGGGCTGCCAAAACAGGTGCTTTGTAAATATCGATCGCATCTATTCCTGCTACCCCAACAAATGCTGCAAATAGTGCTAAAGAGGTTAATGCCGCTGAAGCAATTGCAAATCCTTTTCCGGTAGCAGCTGTAGTATTACCTACTGCATCTAAATTATCAGTACGTTCACGAACTTCAGGAGGTAACATGCTCATTTCAGCAATACCACCTGCATTATCAGCGATAGGTCCAAAAGCATCGATCGCTAATTGCATAGCAGTTGTTGCCATCATACCTGCAGCAGCAATTGCAACACCATAAAGTCCAGCAAAATAATAAGATGCCATGATACCTGCTGCCAAGGTTAAAATTGGAATTACAGTAGATTTCATCCCTACAGCTAAACCGCCAATAATGTTAGTTGCGTGTCCGGTAGATGATTGCTGAATGATCGACATTACAGGAGGCTTACCCATTGCTGTGTAATACTCAGTTACAATACTCATGATAGCGCCAACCACAGTTCCAACAACAATTGCTAAAAACACGTTTAATCTTGAAAATGCATAACCGCGAAGGCTTAATTCTTCCGGTAACATCCACATTACTACAAAATAAGATGCAACAACTGTAATGATCATGGATGACCAGTTACCTAAGTTCAATGCGCTTTGTACATTTGATTTGTCATCTTTGATACGAACAAACCAGGTTCCAACAATAGAGAAAACAATTCCTAACCCACATATTACCATTGGTAATAATATTGGAGACATTCCATTAAAATTATCCACCACTGTAATTTCTTGTCCTAAAATCATAGTAGCCAAAATTGTAGCTACATAAGAACCAAAAAGATCGGCACCCATACCTGCAACGTCACCTACGTTATCACCCACGTTATCAGCAATTGTAGCCGGGTTACGTACATCATCCTCAGGGATTCCTGCTTCAACTTTACCAACTAGATCAGCTCCAACGTCAGCCGCTTTTGTATAAATACCACCACCTACTCTTGCAAATAAGGCAATAGATTCAGCACCTAAAGAGAAACCTGTTAATACTTCGATTGCTGTTTTCATGTTGATAACATCAACACCATCTACACCAATTACATTAAATATCTTTAAGAAAACAATGAACAAACTTCCTAAACCAAGTATTGCTAAACCCGCAACACCTAAACCCATTACGGTTCCACCTGTAAAAGAAACTTTCAAAGCTTGTTTTAAACTGGTTTTAGCAGCTTGTGTAGTACGAACGTTTGCTTTTGTAGCAACCTTCATTCCTATATATCCTGCTGTAGCAGAGAAAACAGCTCCAATAATAAAAGCGATGGAAATGATCCAGCTGGAGTGAATTTCTTTACCGTTAATTTCATGAATTGTTCCTGAATACGCTAATAATGCTGCTGCAAATACTACGAAAATACTAAGTACTTTCCATTCAGCTTTTAAAAATGCCATTGCTCCATCTGCAATGTATCCTGCAAGTTCCTGCATTTTAGCATCACCCGCATCTTGTTTACTTACCCAGGCAGATTTTACAGCCATTACAATCAATCCAAGGATTCCTAATGCGGGAACCAAATAAATTACCATTTCATTCATACTTTGTCTTAATTTTTAATTATTGTTTATTGATTTTCTTACGAGTTTGGAATTTTGCTTAAATAAAACAATCCTTTTTGCTAATTAGCTCATTATTAAGCAATTGCCAATGTTAATTTTAAAATTCGGTGCAAACTTATGTAAAATCTTACGGAATATCAAAAAAACAAGACAAATGGACAAAAATAAAGGTTGGATATTACGTAATGGTTTGGAAATCAATCCCTATTGCTTTTTCTAGAAAAGAAGACGAGTTTGCTTACTCAAGAGCCCGTTTGTTGAACATTATATAACCAAAATGGAAGAGTACTGAGAAGGGCTTTTTTTCCTGATCGTAATAGTTTACACTTAAGCTCAGTGGGCCAATAGGAGTGCTCCAAACAATTGCTCCTGTAGCGATATAGTGCTGTAAAGCAAATGGATTACTGTAATCAGTTTTTAGTTGGGCTGTTTTAACGAATGCCTCAACAGGTTGAAAGACATAGCCCTCAGCACGAAACTCAATGTTTTCACGGAAGTTAACAACAAATTTTAAACCTCCGGCTAAATATTGATGTGCCCGGTAATTTTCTAAGAAAATTGTTTTACTGTCGGGCGTTGGTTGAAAAGCAGGAGCTGATAAAACACTGGATGTATAATTATTAAAAAGCGTTTTGGTTGAATATACGCCCTCGCCCAATAAACCAATTTTTAATGTTCCTTTTCTATTAAAATACTTTTCGGCTTTTGCTTTTAAAGTAACCCATTCGTGATATTTTTTAAATCTGGTTTCTCCATCTATGGAGGTAGAGCCCGGAGTGTTGGTTTCTAATCCATTCACATACGTTAATTTAATATTTACAAAAGAACCTTGATTCGCATACTGTTTGCGGTTCAATGAATTGATCTCATAATATCCCTGGTAGTTGAACATATCAAAATCGGTGCGATCAGTAGTGTCATCTTCAGTAAACTGTGTTGTTTGATAATATTTGTCAGTGATTCGGCCGCTGCCTGCTCCAAGAACCATTCGTCCTTTTTTACCTGTTGGAAAACCAATATTCACATTGGCATATTGTTCATTTTGTTTCAGGTAGGCAGGTTTAACATCTTTTAAAAAAGAACTGCTGCTTGAGAAATAATCCCATTTATTCCAGGTAATATTAGGTTCAACATAAATTGGTGTTCTGAAAGGGAAATCGAATCGTGTTTTAATTTGTGCTGAATTATATAGTTTACCAAAATAGGCGTTAGCCGTTATCGCAGCGGCAAACTGATCCAGGTAATTATATTGAACCCCTAAATACCCCTGACTTATCGGACGATTAGAAAAATTTCCGCCAAAATAAGTAATAATGTCCCGCTCTTTTTTTACCTTTAAATATAGATCGTAAAATCCTGATTGCGCATTAAATTTAGCTTGTGGGTATATATATTTTATTTTTTTGTCGGAAGCAAGTCGGAAATATCCTTCTTTAATTTCTTCCATACTTACCTGTTTAATATTATTCCTTAGCAACTTGGGTGAATATTCTGATTGTTTTGAATCTTGTTTACTATTCTGACGCAAAATTCTTCTTGCATATTCTGCCTGCTTGCTGTTTAATCCTTCGATAAAAATATTATCAAAAATAATTTCCGGAATTTTTGCCCTAAACTTAGCGCGATTAGCTTTAACTTCTGCAGGAGTTATTCTTCTTGCGATATGAGCTTTAATAAAATCCATTTGACGCATTGTAGCAACGTAGCCACTATCAATAGTTGGCTGCGGGTTGCTGAAGTCAAAAAGACTGACATTTGTTTTAGGTTTAATAATTAGTCCGGCTTCGCAGGGTACGTCAAAATTTGTTTTACCAAGTAACATACATTTGATCTGAGATACAATGTTATCCTCATCTGCAGCGGGAATATTAGCAGCTACAGTACTTCCGATAATAAAATCAGGATAAAAATCTTCATACATAATGTTGGAGGGGAAATTATTATAAAATCCACCGTCATACAATAATCTTCCATCTACCGAAACAGGAGGGATGAAAAACGGGTAAGCTATTGAAGAGCGTACAGCCTGACCCAGATCCCCCGATTTCATAACAACAGTTTCTTTTTTATGAACATCGGCAGCTACACAGCGAAAAGGGATGAATAAACTATCAAAATCATATTTTGCAGCAGCAGAAGGCCCTGTAGTAAATTCCAACAAACCAAAATCCAAAGAAAGAGGATTCAATACATTAGTTGGTAGCCTCACTTTAAGAGCGGAATCAAGTGATAATTTGAAACTTATCCATGATGGATCATTGTCGTCATTTTTAAAATAATAGGCATACTTTTCGTCAATAGTTCCTACCGTCATATCTATATACGACTCGGTTTTTACAAAAGCCTCGATTTGAGTTGGTGAATAACCCAAAGCATACATGGAGCCAATTAATGCGCCTTGAGATGTTCCGGTAATGTAATCTATTGGAATGTTGTTTTCTTCAAGTGCTTTTAAAACTCCAATATGCGCATAACCAGCGGCACCGCCACCACTGAACACAAGACCAATTTTTTGAGCAGTTGAAAATTTCTGAGAGAAAATGAGCAGAATGAATAAAATTAAGAAGTTTTTTTGTTGTCTCCGGCTCATTGGTAAATGATATGAAATAATAGCATACAAAACTACCAAAAAATAATGCAGAAAAAATACATTATTTAAAATTAATTAGGGATTAGGAGAAATGGAGATTTCGAGAATTAGTAAATTAGAGAATTGGAGAGTTTTATAATAAGTCAATTTCATACAATAAATCTCCAATTCACTATTTCACCATTTCTCTAATTTTTTCAAAATAGGCGGGAGCCTGCAACAGACGTGATCCATACCAAGAAAATAACTCACCATCCACAATAATTATTTTCGCTTCAGGACAAATTGATTGAAGTTCCTCCATGTGCTTTTCTTTAAAAGGGTAGGGTTCCGATGAAAGTAAGATTACATCAGGTTTTATTTCCGCAATTTGCTGTTCGTCAACTTCCGGATAACGCATTGAATTGGAAGTGGCAAATACATTGTTAAAACCACAACGGCTAAGCATATCATTAATAAATGTATTACCACCGGCTACCATAAATGGTTTTCGCCAAATGAAATAAGCAACATTTAGTTTAGAATTTACTGTTGACCCACCCGAATGACCGAAACCATTCGATTGGGCGGGAAGTTTAAAGTTGAGATCGTTGAATTGCGATTCCAGTTGTAGTTTTAAATTAACCGCTTCCTGCGGTTTACCAACTAATGTTCCCACCTGAACAATCATATTTAAAGCATCTTTCAGCGTATAAATGTCACTCATCCATACGTTATGATCTTTCATTAATTGTTCGATCTGCCCTTTTTCATTTTCTTCTTTGTTGCCAATGATCAGATCAGGGTTAAGTTGTTTTATTTTTTCGAAATCGAATTTTTTTGTTCCTCCAATACGTGTTTTGGTGCGGAACCACTCATCGGGATGAATACAAAATTTGGTTATCCCAACCACTTCATCGCGCAAGCCAAGATCATATAACAATTCTGTTTGAGAAGGCACCAGGGAGATAATCCTTTTCGGAGGGAAAGGGAGCTCAATTTTTCTATTAAGCTGATCGGTGAAGAAAGGCATTTACTTTGTTTTTTCAACACAGAGAACACAAAGGAAACAGAGTTACACAGGGTTAAATTTATTTCTAATATTGAATTTACCCTGTTTTTTTCTCTGTGTAACTCTTTTAGCTCGGTGATCTCTGTGTTAAATTATTTGTATTACATTACTTTGTTAGTGCATTGATAATATCGTAACGGGTAATAATATATGTTTTGTCTAATTTGAAATCTTTTACCAAAACTGCCGGATTTTTATCCGTGATCATCGCAGAAAGTGAATCTATTGGTGCCGAAATATCAACAAAAGGGAATGCTGGTTGCATAATAGTTTCAACTTTTTGATTCTTAATTTCCGGGTTACTGATTATTTTGGCGTACAGCAAACTTTCATTTAATGAACCAACAACGCGTTTATCATGCGTTACAGGGATCTGTGAAATATCCATTTTACTCATCAGTTTTACTGCATTCCCGATGGTGTCGGACATTTCAATAGTGATCAATTGCCCGTTGGTGTTGGTGTTTACAAAATCCTTCGCAACTAATCCTTTTTTATCGAAAAACCCTTTTTCAAGCATCCATTCGTCATTGAACATTTTACCTAAATAACGTGTTCCATGATCATGAAAAATTACAACAACTACATCGCCTTCTTTCAATTCATCTTTTAACTGAATAAGGCCTGCCATAGCAGAACCTGCAGAGTTACCTGCAAAAATACCTTCTCTTTTAGTGATCTCGCGAGTCATAATGGCGGCATCTTTATCCGTCACTTTTTCAAAGCGGTCAATCACATTAAAATCAACATTGGCAGGTAAAAAATCCTCGCCAATACCTTCAGTAATGTATGGGTAAATTTCATTTTTATCGAAAATACCGGTTTCTTTGTATTTCTTAAAAACAGAACCATAAGTGTCTATTCCCCAGATTTTTACATTCGGATTTTTTTCTTTTAAATAACGTCCTGTACCTGAAATTGTACCACCGGTACCAACACCTACCACAAGATGAGTGATCTTACCTTCTGTTTGTTCCCAAATTTCGGGACCAGTTTGTTCGTAATGCGCCAATGAATTACTTAAATTGTCGTATTGGTTTGGTTTCCAGGAGTTTGGGATCTCTTTTTCCAAACGGGATGAAACAGAATAATAGGAGCGGGGATCTTCCGGTTCAACATTGGTTGGACAAACAATTACATCAGCACCAAAAGCACGTAAAGCATCCACTTTTTCCTTTGATTGTTTATCAGTGGTAGTAAAAATACATTTATACCCTTTTATAATGGAAGCGATCGCTAAACCCATGCCTGTATTACCACTTGTACCTTCAATGATAGTACCACCCGGTTTTAAACGTCCGTCTTTTTCAGCAATTTCAATCATCTTCAATGCCATACGGTCTTTTATAGAGTTACCCGGATTAAAGGTTTCTACTTTTGCATAAACTGTTGCTTTAACATCTTTAGTGATGTTGTTAATACGAACCAAGGGTGTATTACCAATGGTTTCAAGGATATTATTACAGGCTTTTCTCATTTAGTTTTATAAATAACGTATTTTAAATAATTGCGGTTTGAATTTTTAAAATGCAAAAGTACAATTTTAAGCAGATACTTTATTCTATTGAAATCACATTTATTTCAACACGCCTGTTAGCGGACGCTTCAGTTTCATCCCGGGTATTTGGATAAAGCTGCTTTTCTCCACCAAATCCAATAAAACTCATGCGTTCTTTTTCAATACCTTGCTCCAGCAAATAATCGTACACTGTTTTTGCCCGTGAAACAGATAATGGATGATCCCCATATCCATTTATATGGCCTTCGATTCGTATTATCATTTTTTTATTTTTTTTCAGCAATTTATATAGTGATAATAAGGATGGGAAACTTGATGGTAATAATATTGCAAGACCTGCATAAAAGTTTATACTACTCATGTTGTACTTCATTCCTTTTTTTAATCTAACTAAAATGGTGCGTATGTCCGTAAAGGAATTTGATTTTTTTAGATCATTTGTATTCAGCGTTTTTACTACATTAAAACTGTTATCAGAAGAAAAAGAAAGGGTATAATTTAAACTCTCTTTCATACTTGAATTAATAGTGTATTTACCATCTTTTGAGGTATTTTGCTGATGGACAATGTTTCCTATATTATCTGAAAGTGAAATTTCTGCCATTATCGGAACACTATCTGCATCAACAACAATACCGGAGATCACAACTTGTTTTACGTAATTAAAATTTAGAGTATGCCCTTTTCCATCCGGATATACATTATCCAAAACAAGTATATATTTTTCTCCTTTTAATACGTTAACTGATTTTGAATATGCAGCGCCAATCCCTTTTCCAACAAATTCACTTTTAGCCTCAGATGCTAATCCGGTAATTCCATTTTTTTGAGGATCCAAGCGCGATAAATTTGAACGGATCGGTTTGAGTTTATTTTTTTGTATTCCTTTGCAGAAGCTGGTATCAGTGTATTTATATAATAAAAAATCATAATCATTGGTTGAATCTTCTGGGGTAATTTCAAAAATAAATTCACCATCAAAATTAATATTCAACAGGTACCATGCCGTATTATGTTCAGCCTCAAAAGCCAATTTATCTGTTTTGTTTTTTGATGCTATTTCCTGAATAGAACCAAAACCGAGAGATGGTTTGGTTAAGCCGTACTGTGCTATTTTGGTAACATTAATTTTGATTGCATCCTTGCAATCGCATGCCGTATTGGCTTTTACTAAAGGCAAAGGTTTTAGTACAGTTTTTTCGATTCCCTTTTTTTGAGCAATGGATTGAAAAGAAAATAATAAAATAATTAGGACTGATAATGTAGTGCGCACCTTCATGGTATTAAGATTGTTTGATATCGTAATGCAAGATACTTGAAAAGATACAGATTTTTTTCTTTTTAAATCTTATTGTTATGTTAAAATAGATTAAGCTATAATTAGTTATTCCAACCAACTTCGCTCAGGCTTGCTTCCAAGGGGGCTTTAAAATTATAAAGTGAAAAGCAAACAACAAAATGACTTTAAGTCATTCAATGGAATAACAAGTCAAAATTATTTTTGTGATGTTTTTAGAGGGGAGAGGAATTGAAAATTTTCTGTGAATTTTATTTATTAAAATTTAGGGCAAGGCAGTATTAAGCCATATTTTTTCTTTTTAGGAGGGTTGCATATCTGGTAGTAAATAGTTAATTCATGAGCTCCATTTGATATTCTGTACAGTTTTGAAATGGTGATGTCATAGCTATAGCCAATATTCATTTTTTTTGTTTGTACTCCAACAATAACAGCAACTGCATCATTATTTTGATATCCTGTTTTATACATTTTTAATACGGGGATCCCTCGGTACCAAAAACCAAAATTGAATCCGTTTTGTGAATAATAGAGCCCCATATCAAGTTGGTCAAATTCTTTTTGTCCACGATAGTTAAATGCCATTGTTGCTGCTTTTTTTTGAAAATCTTCTCTTTCTTCCTTTTTATCGATCATAAATTTTGCACCTCCATGCACTGAGTATTTTATAGGTAATTTAACACTTTCGGCACCCATCAATGATTCATTAGGGCGGTTCAAATGGAAGGCAGAAATTCCTGCCCAATATTTAGCCGTATAAGCTAATATCCCGGCACCAATATCCATAAATAGTTTGGTTTGTGTAGGAGTTTCAATTGTTCCTACATTTCCACCTCTTGCAAGCTGATCGCCAAATAATAAATTGTTAAAATTTATGCTTTTAAAAGTAAATCCGGGCTGAGCACCAAATCTTAATGTGAATTTCCTGCTCAACCTGGCTTCGTATGAAATTGACGGGTTTATAAGCGTGGTTTTTAATTGACCTGTTCCTGCAATATCACTTCCAAATAATATTCCTACTCCAAGATTTTGATTATGTATATAATGGTCGGCTGACGCTAAAAAAGTACTATAGGTTTTAGATACTCCCGGCCATTGATTCCTATAGGTTGCTGAAAGCCTTGAACAATGGCTAGCACCTGTAAAAGCCGGATTAAGGTACAATGGAGAAGAATAAAATTGGGTAAAATGAATATCCTGTGCAAAAGCCGCTCCGTCTGTACCTCTCCAAAGAGAGGGGGAGCAAAAGAATAATAAACATACAAAACTTTTCCCTACTCTTCTCAATTGGAAGGGGAAACAGCAGTTGTAAGTTTTATTTTCTATCCTTTTCATTTGTCTTTAATTTTTCATCTTTTTCACTTAGCCAACTGATCCAAACTATCTCTATCCGGAGATATGGAAAAGATAAGTATAGTATTATCTAAGCAGGGTAACATCACCACTCTTATTAAATATTTTTCCATTATTTAATTTAATTTGTGCTTTCCAAACATAAACATCCATTTGGCATAAAATCCCTCTGTAATAACCATCCCAGCCCTTTTTAATATCGAGGGATTCGAAAATTTGTTCACCCCAGCGATTAAAAATTTCTAATTTAAATTCATCCACACCTGTGGTGTAAGGGAAAAAAATATCATTATCAAGGGTATTCATATCGTAAGTTCCTCCCGGACCACCAACCGGATTAGGCGTAAATACATTTGGGAAAATAACATCGGCATTTGTTGTAATTGTTGAATAGGCCGTATCAGCACATCCATATGGAGAAGTAGCAATAAATTGAACCTGAAAAATTCCAACTGAACTATAAAGATGCTGAGGATTCTCTGCAAAAGATGTACCTCCATCACCAAAATTCCAGTTATAAAGTGTTGCATTGGTGGATTGGTTGGTGCAAACTAATAAATCGTAAGGGATATCGAGAAGATTTGAATTAACTGAAAATGCTGCAATAGGATATGGATACGCATTAATAATAAATGGTGCAGATGTGTTATCACTCGTACAACCATTGGTGGTTGTTACAGTTAATGTAACAGTGAATGTGCCCGGCAATGTATAATTATGTGTTGGGTCGGGTAACGAAGAGCTTGTTCCATCACCAAAATTCCAGTACCATGCAGAGATCGGATCATTAATATTCCCTGTAATTGAATTGTCGAAAAATTGAATTGTTTTAGGGATACATGTTGAATCGGTATCAGAAGTTAATGACAGTGTTGGTGGTGGATTGAAAAGTATAGAAACCGAATCGGTAACGGATGCACCGCAATTATTGGATACTGTTACAATATATGTTGTAGGTTGAGAAGGAGTAACGAGATAACCTCCCGGGCCTGCACCTAAATTATTGTTCCATAAATATGTTAACTGACCTGTTGCGCCTGTAGTTTCAACATAAACGAGAGAGCTTTGACCAGGACATATAGGAGAAAATCCAATTGCCTGAACGTTTGCAGGACTTAGAATATAAGGTACCACAGAAACTGTATCAGGGGCTCCTGCGCATCCGTTCTGGTCAGTTGCAATAACCGTATATGATGTACTGATACTTGGAGTAGTGGTTAAAGAACCTGAATTTACAGTATTTACCGGCAACCATGAATAATAATAATTTCCGGCTCCTCCTGATGCGCTTGCTGTGACTGTTCCCGATTGTCCAAGACAAATTGAATCATTAGAACTGGCAAGAGTTACAACTTGTGTGGGATGTGTTATTACAACAGTATTGCTTTTGATACAACCCTGGCCATCCGTGATGGTTACAGTATATGTAATACCGGAGCCTGTTCCTGAATTTAAATTTATAGCTGTGCTCGTGATCTGATCAGGAGTAGTTGACCAGAAATAACTATATGGCAATGTTCCTCCGGTTGCGGTAGCTGTGGCGCTTCCGTCAGAACCATTAAAACAAGTTGTATTAACTGCCGAACCAACGGAGGCAGAAAGTAATGCGGGTTGAGTAATATTTATTGAAATGGATGCAGGGCAATTCTGTTGATCTGTTGTAGTTACAGTATATGTCCCTGCTGTAAGATTGTTCACTGATGTTGAAGTTGATGTAATTGGAAGCCAGGAGTAATTGTATGTTGGTGTACCTCCCGTTGTAGTAACCGCAATTGATCCATTATTTCCACCATAACATGAAACATTACCTTGAGCAGAAGCGGAAATAATTAATGCATTAGGTTGGTTTATTGTAGTGGTTGTTGAAGTAGTACATCCTAAAGCATCTGTGATGTTAACAGAGTATGTTCCTGCTGTTAATGATGATGCGGATAAATTATTCCCCCCATACGGTGACCAGGATATATAAAATGGTGATGTGCCTTGACTAATACTGATAGTAGCTGTACCATTATTACCTGCATAACAAGAAACATCAGTTTTGGATAAAATGGCAACAGACGGTCCTGCTATATTCGTTAAATTTATCATAAGTGAATTGGTGCAACTTTTTGAATCAGTGATCTGTAATGTATAGGTACCAGGCCCTACACCACTTAGTACTGAACTCGTTGATGAACCCGGAAGCCACGAATAGGTATAAGGCCCAACTCCTCCGGAGGTTTGAGAAAAAATAGCACCGTTTGATAAACCGCAGGAAGGATTAGTAGATACAAGTGTTCCTGTAATTTGTGCCGGTTGCGAAATGGTAAGAGATACATTCGTTTGGCAACCAATTAAATCAGTGACCAAAACAAAATAATTTCCTGCCGTAAGCCCGGAAGCGATTTGCCCGGTTCCACCTGAAGGAGACCATTGATATGAATATGGTGAAGTACCGCCAATTGGATTTATAGTTGCGCTTCCATTATTACCACCAAAACAATTAGGCGCAACAGGAGTAGAAGTAGCAGTTAACGCTTGTGATGGTTGTGAAATAGTTACGGAAGTTGAAGTAGTGCAACCTTTTGAATCAGTTATATTTACCGTGTAAGTTCCTACCGACAAGCCTGTACCGGTTGATCCATTTCCACCGCTTGGCAACCAATTGTAATTATAAAACGGCACGCCTCCGCTAACACTTACAGTGGCTGTTCCGTTATTTCCATTAAAACAACTAACATTGGTAGAGGATGAAATTGAAGCCAAAAGTGTAGTTGGCTGACCGATCGTAAAAGTCTGGCTTTGTACACAACTATTGGCATCTGTTACCTGTAGGGTATAGGTGGTTGCTGAAAGGGTGCTTATGGTTGAACCCATTGTTCCCATTGGTAACCATTGATACGAAAAAGCACCGGTGCCCCCTGTTGCGCTTGCTGTCGCAGTTCCGTTACTTCCACCAAAACAACCAACATTTGTAGTTGATAAACTTATGGATATTGCTGATGGCTCTGAAATTGCAGGACTTGTAGTTGCTAATGACTGACAGCCTATTGCATCAACAACAGTTACTGTATAAGTGCCGGCAGTTAAGCCGTTCGCGGTTGCATTCGTGCCACCCGAAGGCGACCAGCTGTATGTAAAAGGCCCGGACCCGCTTGAAACACCAACCGTAGCAGAACCGTTAGATCCACCATTACAACTTACATTTGAAGTCGAAAAAATACTTACAGAAGGACCTGTATTATCATTTACATTTACATATTTCGAGGAATTGCAGTTATTTGCATCGCTTACAAATACCATATACGACCCTGACATCAAACCTGTAGCCGTACTATTTGTTCCACCACTTGGTGACCATAAATAGGTGAACGTACCTATTCCTCCAGTAACAGATACAGAAGCTTGCCCGTTTGGTAAACTGCAACTGGAATTTACGGATGATGTTGTTAAAACCATTTGAGAGGGCTGACCTACAGTTACTGAATTTGTAACGATACATCCTTTAGAGTCGGTTATTGTAATTGTATAATTTCCTCCCGGAACATTTAAAACATTTTGTCCGTTGTAATTTCCAGGCATCCAGTTATAGCTATAAGGTCCGGAACCACCCGAAGCAGATGAAGAAATTGAGCCGTTGGTTCCACCGTTGCAACTCGCAGGAGTGGAGGATACTGAAACAGCAAGAGGGAAAAAGGGTTGCGTTATTGTTACGTTATTTTGAACCTGGCAACCATAGTTATCTGTTACTGTAACCGTGTAGGTTCCTGCAACTAAATTGCTAATGCTCGCAGAATTAAGTGATCCGGGCATCCATGAATAACTATAAGGAGGATTGCCTCCCGTAGCACTTGCAGTTATACTGCCAGTGTTTGCGGAAAAGCAAGTTACATTTACCTGGTTTATAAAACTAACAGTTAAAGGTGTAGGTTGGCTTATCGTTATAATTGAGGTGGCTAAGCAAGCCTTAAAATCAGTTGTTGTTAATGTGTAAGTGCCACTTGATAAATTAGATGCTGTACTCGTTGTTTGCCCCCCAGGCAGCCATAAATAAGTATAACCGGGTGTTCCACCGACAGCAAATGCAGTAGCCGACCCGTTATTGAGATAATCACATGTTTCATCAATACTTGATATGGTTGAAGAAAGTAGAGTTGGCTGAGTAATTGATGTAGTTGAGAAGGCAATACAACCTTTATTATCGGTAACCGTTAATGTATATGAGCCGGCTTGTAAACTAATGATATTGGGAGTTGTGGCTCCTACAGGATTCCAACTGTAAGAATAAGGAGCAGTGCCTCCTGAAATGGTGCTGATAACCGAACCATTGTTTCCATTAAAACAAGAAACATTTGTAGATGTAAATGAAATGGCTAAAGCTAAAGGTTGTGTAATAGTATTGGTTGATGAGATCTGACATCCTTCGGTATCCGTTATAGTAACAGTGTATGTTCCGGCAGGTTGACCAATGATCGATGATGTTGTTTGATTTCCAGGCTGCCATAAATAGGTATACGGACTTGTACCACCCACTGCTGTTATAGCAATAGAACCATTGCTGCCTCCTGCACATGAAACATTTGTAATTAAAGAGTTATTGGTTAGTGGTACTGGTTGAGTGATAGTAACAGAAGTTTGATAGCTACACCCTAAACCATCCTGAATGCTAACAGAATAGGTGCCTTGAGTTAAATTAATTGCTGTTGGTGATGATTGAGAAGGTACTGTGTTCCAAAAATAAGTAAATGGATTTGGTCCACCAGTGATAGAAATAGCTGCAGATCCATCATTTCCTCCAAAACAACTCACATTTGCAATTACTGTTGAAACAGAAGCACTAAAATTTGAAAAATTGATTACCACTGAATCTGTATTAGGAAGGCATGTTCCATTGCCAGTGGTAGTTAAATATAAATTTACAAAACCGCTTAAAATCTCCCCTGAAGTTGGTGTGTAAGTCGCTCCGGAAAGAGTTGTATTATTGGGACTGAAAACTCCGGCACCACCGGACCATACTCCACCGCTTGCTCCTGCAACACTACCGTTCAGGGTAGCAATAGGACTTTGACTGCAAACAGTAATATCCGCACCGGCATTTGCTGCAATAGCTACTGAAAAAGAAGTTACAGTTACTAAAGTAGAAGTTGGAGGGCAGTCTGAAGCATCTTTTAGTAAAACCGAATAGGTTCCAACTCCTACATTTAAACTTTGAGAAGTGCTTCCGGTATTCCATAAATAAGTATAAGGGGGAGTTCCTCCACTGCCATTAACAGTAATTGATGTAGAAGTTTGACCAAAACAAATAGTTGGATTTTGAGGGATGATTGTTGCGATAAGTGTTGTATTAAAAACAACTCTTATTGTATCACAAACAGTTATTAGATTACACAAAGCATCAGGTAATCCGCAAACAGCATAATCAATATAAGGAGGTGCTCCACCCTGACCTGTAACGGTGGGGCTCAAACATCCCGAAGTACAGGATAAATAGCTATTGTATGCACCGGCAGCACCGGGATAAACCGAGGTCCAATTAGCAGAAGCTGCATTAAATCCCGCAGCATTCAACTGTCCGATACATCCGTCATTTATTGTAACATCAGCCCCTCCAACAGGTTTCTGAATAGAAGTGATCTGATAAACATTATCGTTATTCCCTGGTTTGCAAAATGTTAATACGTGCGGACCTGCACCATTTAAACAAATCGGTTGTCCAAGGGATGTTTGAGGACCACAGTTGATCTGATAAAAAAGGGCTCCACCCGGAACAGCTCCTGCAATAATATTGAAATTTATAGCTTCGGCATCAGGGTCAAGTGTAATAACAAATTTTACACACTTGTCAGGTGCACTGGTTCCGCAACAATTATCATTTCTGAGAACACTAGCGCTGGTCCATACACTGTCGGGAACTCCTGTTAGGTCTACATTAAATGCCGGAACACCCGGCCCACACTGAGAGTATAGGTTAGAGGAAACTATTATTGATAATATTATAAAGAACCGGCAACGCATGACTTTTTTTTTTTGAACTCTTATTTAATTTGCAATCATATTTCGAATTGTTTACGGCATTGATTGAATAAAGTTTCGGTTTTTTATTTTTTATTTATGAAAGTGTTATGAACAAACAGGTTGCCGTCAATCATAATTTTTATTTTAACGTGAATAAGAAAGTTTTATTTTAAAAATTAAAATAAATTTTAATTTTTATTTTTTATCCGGAAAAAAAATGTATCTTAAAGAACCAACAATTACAGCACAATTGATCAGGATTGAAAAAAAATATTTTTAAAACCTGGTAGTATTTAATAAAATTATTTAGGAAGGATAAATAATTAAAATTAGAATCTGATCTTGAAAATTGAAAAAAAAAAGAAAGATTTTAACTAAATCTTATTGCTTTAATAGGGGTGATCTTTGAAATGATAAAGCTTGGAACAATCAACATTATCAGGCAGGATAGAAGTGTTCCGATATTTAATAATAAAATATGGATCAAATTAATATTAATAGGAATCACAGAAACATAATAGGTGGTCTGGTCCAATTTAAGCACACCAAAATATTGTTGAAAAAGTGCAATGGCAATACCGATAATATTTCCCCATACTAATCCTTTACCGATCAGGTATGCTGCATTGTATAAAAATATTTTTTGAATATTTTTATTTCTTGCTCCTAATGCTTTCAAAATCCCGATCATACTAGTGCGTTCTAAGATCAATACCAGCAAGGCGGATATCATATTGATCCCTGCCACTAAAATCATCAGAGTAATTACCATTATGGCATTTACATCCTGCAACTCCAGCCAGGAAAATATAGTTGGATTTATTTCTTTTACTGTTTTTGCGATCAAACCTTGTCCAACAAGATCATTAACTTTATCACCAACATCATCAATTTTTTTATAATCTTTGATCGCAATTTCAAATCCTCCGATCTGATCGGAGTTCCAATAATTTAATTTTTGTATTTGTTTAATATCAACCAGCACAAGACTTTTGTCAATTTCCTCTAAACCTGTTTCGTAGATCCCGGAAATATAAAATGCTTTCACTCTCTGTTCGTATTGAAAAAAAGCGCTATCTACTTTTTTGATCAAAAAATAGATGATCATTTTATCATTCAGCTTCAACTCAAGTTTATCAGCTAAATATTTTGAAATTATAATATTTCTGGATAAGCTCGTATCGCTTACAGGGAAAGATTTGCCACTTTTAAGATTGTCATTAATGAATTTCCAATCGTAATCCGGCCCAATACCTTTTAATAATGCACCTTCATTAGCAGTCTTCGTTTTTATGATACCACTTTTTGTGGCATAGATTTGGATGTGATCGACATCAGCATCGTTTTTTAATTCATCAATGAAGAGTTGTTTTTTATCAATTGGTTGGGGTTCATCACTTTCGTTACTATCATAATTTGTAATTTTTATGTGTGAACCAAAGCCAATAAGTTTATTCCTGATTTCGTTTTGAAAGCCGGTAACTATTGCAATTGTTAGGATCATCACGGCTAAGCCAAGAGCAATACCCAATACTGAAATACGCACAATTGGCCGTGATAACTGACTGGTTCCACCCGAACCAAAAATGATTCGTTTGGCTATAAAGCGTTCAATGTTCAAAATTTATTAGCTTTGATGTTCTATTATATTTATTTACAAAATTACTATTTTACAATTAAGATGAGGATTTATAAAATTTACGTATTATTTTTAGTTGCTATTCTTTCTTTAAATGCAGTTGCACAGGGAATTACACAAATTAATAATACTATCAAAACTATTAATGATATTCAAGTAGGCGCTGACCGCACCCCGGAATACCTCCCTTTATTAAAAAACAGATCAGTGGCAATAGTTGCCAATCAATCCTCCAATATTAAAAACACTCACTTAGTAGATAGTTTGGTTGCATTAGGCGTAAATGTAAAAAAGGTGTTTTGTCCTGAACATGGCTTCCGTGGCTTAGTTGATGCCGGGAAAAAAGTGAAAACATATAAAGATATTAAAACAGGCCTGCCTATTATTTCGCTTTATGGAAAAAATAAAAAACCTGCAGCTTTAGATCTGAAGGATGTTGATGTGCTTATTTTTGATATACAGGATGTTGGGGTTCGATTCTATACCTATCTCTCAACGTTGCATTATGTAATGGAAGCCTGTGCTGAAAATAATAAAGAATTAATTGTGCTCGACAGGCCTAATCCGAATGGATATTATATTGACGGGCCTGTGATGGAAGATACTTACAAATCATTTTTAGGTTTACATCCTGTACCCATTGTATATGGCTTGACAATTGGGGAATACGCGCAAATGATCAATGGCGAATCATGGTTAGCTGGCGGTTTGAAATGTAATTTAAAGGTGATCTTATTGAACAATTATACGCATTCCGATTTTTATGAATTACCAGTTCGTCCATCCCCTAATTTACCCAATATGGCATCGGTATATTTATACCCAAGTTTAGGATTATTTGAAGGTACAATCGTTTCGGTAGGCAGGGGTACAGATCTGCCTTTTCAAATTATTGGTCATCCAACTTTACAAAAAACAAATTATACATTCACTCCGAAACCCAAAGGTGGTGCTATGGAACCTAAATACAACGGGCAAATTTGCAATGGTTACAATCTATTTAATTTTGGAACCGAGTACATGAAAAACACTAAGAAGATCTATTTATATTGGTTAATTAATACGTATAAAAATACTCCTGATAACACCAACTTTTTTGATGAAAATTTTAATTATCATGCCGGTAATGCCACACTTCAAAAGCAAATTAAAGAAAACGTAGATGAAGAAGCGATCCGTAAAAGCTGGCAACCGGGATTAGAAAAATTTAAAACTATTCGTAAAAAATATTTGTTGTATAAAGATTTTGAGTAGTAATTTTTTTAGAATAAATTTTTACGATCTTTTCAATTCAAGCTTTAATTTGTCGCTAATGATTTGACAATTGAAGTAGGAAATTCTCCGAAAGTGTTTTTTGTTATCTTTGTCCACATGTCTTTCTCAAAACAAAAAGTAATAATTGTTGGCCCTGCATTCCCATTACGTGGAGGCATTGCCAATTCGAATGAAGAATTATGTCGTGCAATGAATGCTGCAGGTATTGATGCAAAAATTTTTTCCTTTTCTTTGCAGTACCCAAATTTTTTATTTCCCGGTAAAACTCAATATGATAATGGCATAGGCCCCAAGGATATTATCATAGAAACAAAAATAAATTCTGTAAATCCTTTTAATTGGCTAAAAGTTGCAAAACAAATAAAACGAGAAAAGCCTGATTATGTAATTTTTCGTTTTTGGTTACCATTTATGGGGCCCTGCATGGGAACCATTGCCCGATTGGTTAAAAGCGGAACCAATATAAAAACCATTGCTATTACTGATAATGTAATTCCACATGAAAAAAGGCCTGGAGATAAAATGTTTACCAATTATTTTGTAAACCAATGTGATGGTTTTATAGCGATGTCGGAATCTGTATTGAATGACTTGAATACATTTACGAATAACGATAAAAAATCATTTTTACCTCTTCCAATGAATGGTCTTTTTGGAGAAAAAGTGAATAAATTAGAAGCATTAGCGCATTTACATTTAAATACAAATGATAAACATGTCTTATTTTTTGGATTTATCCGAAAATACAAAGGTTTGGATTTGTTACTTGAAGCAATGGCAGATGTACGTATTAAACAATTAGGGGTTAAACTTATCATTGCCGGTGAGTATTATGAAGATTCTGCACCTTATTTAGATATTATTGAAAAGAACGGACTGGAAAACAGTGTTATTTTAAAAACAGAATATATTCCTTCCGATGAAGTACGTTATTATTTTTGTGCCTCTGATATGGTGGCACTTACATACCGCACAGCCACGCAAAGTGCAGTTACACAAATTGCATATCATTTCGAAAAACCTATGTTGGTAACTAAGGTAGGGGGATTGCCTGAAACTGTTCCTCATGGTAAGGTAGGGTATGTTACCGAAATCGATCCAAAATCAATAGCAGATGCAATTGTAGATTTTTACATTAATAATAGGGAACAAATTTTCATTCAAAATACTATTATTGAGAAGCAGCGTTTTCTCTGGAGTACTTTTGTTGTTGGAGTACAGGAACTTTTTAAGAAAATAAATAAATAAAATTATGGTTATTACTGATAGATTTTTAATCACCGGATTTTCCGGTTTCGTAAGTAAACATTTTTTAGATTTCCTTGAAAGTGAAAAAAAAGAGGTACATATTGTCGGTATTGATCTTCATCCACCCTCCTTTAATATTAAAAATTTTAATTATGTAAAATGCGATTTTTTGAAGGTAGATTTACTTAATAAAGCGGAACTTGAAAAAGTTATTGCTGAGTTTAAACCTAATTATGTATTGCATTTGGCATCATTTAGCAGTGTTGCACTTAGCTGGAAAAAACCCGTTGAAAGTTTCACAAATAACACCAATATTTTTCTTAATTTAATTGAGACCATCCGTTCGTTAAACTTAAAATGCAGAATTCTTTCAGTTGGCTCATCTGAAGAATATGGAAATGTAAATGAGATTGAATTACCTTTGAAAGAAAACCATGTATTAAAACCAAATAGCCCTTATGCTGTTGCAAGAGTTTCACAGGAGATGTTGTCGAAAGTATATGCAGATAGCTATGGATTGGATATTATAATGACACGCTCATTTAATCATATCGGTACTTATCAGAAAGATATTTTTGTTGTATCCTCATTTGCAAAACAGTTAACTAATTTAAAAAATAATGGTTCTGAAATAAAAGAAATATCTACTGGAGATACGTCTGTTATTCGTGACTTTGTTGATGTAAGAGATGTTGTAAAAGCATATTATCTTTTATTTAAAAAGGGCAAACAAGGTGAGGTTTACAATATTTGCAGTGGCAAAGGAATTTCACTGAATGAGGTCATTCAAATTATGGCTTCTATTTTAGAGATGTCTGTTGTTCAGACAGTTGATAGACAGTTAGTTCGTCCAAGCGATATTAAAAAAATTATTGGATCAAATGAAAAAATAAAAATAGAAACCGGTTGGAGCAATACCATTTCCATTCAACAAAGTTTAAAAGACATATTGGAATACTACAAATTGCATTAAATGGATATGTTCCATAAATCGCTCCCTTTCTCTGATTCCCAACTCTTCAATCAAAATTTGGTCTTATTTTTGAATTAAATAGCCACAAATTTCCTTACTTTTGTATAACATATTGGTTTTTAGGATTACGCGCATAAGATTGTAGCTTATTTGTGTTTTAGATTTATTTATCGAGACTTAAAGTATTTAAAAATGAAACGTAGTTCGCTTTTTATAGCCTTAAACATAATTTTTTCATCTTTTTTAGTTGCTCAGGCTGCACCCAATGCAATTGATACCGCTGGCAGAAAACAAGGCCATTGGATTAAATACAGTGCCACTAAAAAGAAGTTATACGATGGTAATTTTGTAAACGATATTCCTAATGGGAAGTTTATTTATTACTCTGAAGCAGGTATTCCCTGGGCTATAACAATTTTTTCTCAAAAAGGTACAGTTGGGTATAATCAGCATTTTAGTGCTGCAGGAAAGTTAGTAGGTGAAGGAAAATATATTAATCAGAAAAAAGATAGCATTTGGAAATTTTATAATGATGAAGGAAAATTAGTGTCAGTTGAAAATTACTTAAACGACCTGAAACATGGTAGTTGTAAAATTTATTACTCCAATGGTCAACTTTCAGAAGATAAAATATATGTAAATGATCTTCTTGATGGTCCTTGTACAAAATATTTTTCGGATGGAAAAATAAAATACAAAGGGCAATACATAAAAGATAAAGCAGAAGGTAAAACCCTTTTTTATTATCCTTCCGGAACAATGAGTGTGGAAGGTTTTTATAAAAATGATCTGAAAGATGGAAAATGGAATTTTTATAATATGGACGGTACGCTTAAGAAAAAAGTTCTTTACACAAACGGTAAGTCTAAAGATGAAGGAAATATTATGACGAAAGAAGAAGAGGAAAAGGCTAAAAAACAATACGAACAAAAGGAAATAAAAGAGCCAAATCAGGAGTAAATTCAACCTCAATAGCCATTTGGCAGATCTTTATTCATTAAAAAAAATAACAAATTCAGATTCATATACCACAGTATTACAGCTGTTATCTGTAAAAAAAAATGAGCAAAAAAGGAAAAGTATTATTAGCAATGAGTGGTGGAATTGACAGTTCTATAGCAGCATTATTGCTTCATGAGCAAGGATATGAGGTTGTAGGAATCACAATGAAAACATGGGACTACGCCTCGTCAGGTGGTTCAAGTAAAGAAACGGGTTGCTGCAGTCTGGATTCAATTAATGACGCGCGTTTATTGGCGGTAAACTTAGGTTTCCCACATTTTATACTTGATATCAGAAATGAATTTGGTGACTATGTTATCGATAATTTTGTAGAAGAATATTTGGCGGGTCGTACACCAAACCCTTGCGTATTATGTAATACGCACATTAAATGGGCTGCCCTGTTGAAACGTGCGGATATGTTGGATTGCGAATTTATTGCTACCGGACATTATGCACGTATCCGTGAGGAAAATGATCGTTATGTAATTTCAAAAGGTTTAGATCAAACAAAGGATCAGTCTTACGTTTTGTGGGGCTTAACACAAGAAAGTTTGAAACGTACTATTTTCCCATTGCAAAATTATCGTAAATCAGAAATTAAACAAATGGCCATTGATCATGGTTATGTTGATCTGGCGACTAAAAGCGAGAGTTATGAAATTTGTTTTGTACCCGATAATGATTATCGCGGGTTCTTAAAACGTAAGGTAAAAGGTTTGGACGAACGTGTTGATGGAGGAAATTTTGTTGATAGAACAGGTCGTGTATTAGGTAAACATAAAGGTTTTCCTTTTTATACGATCGGACAACGTAAAGGATTGGAAATAGCTGTTGGTGAACCATTGCACGTGTTGGAAATTGTTCCGGAAACAAATACTGTTGTACTTGGTACGAAAGAAGATTTGGAACAACAACAAATGGTGGTTGGGAAAATCAATTTAATTAAATATGCTCATTTGCCTGACAGCTATGAAGCACTTACAAAAATACGCTACAAAGATCCGGGAGTAATGGCTTCTGTCTCTCACATGGATGATAAATTAAATGTATTGTTTCACAGTCCTGTATCGGCTGTTGCTCCCGGGCAATCGGCTGTATTTTATGAAGGAGACGATTTAGTTGGTGGTGGTATCATTGAACGTCAACGAATTATTTTTTAATCCTTGACCCTAACAGGTTTCAAAGCCTGTTAGGATTAAAGATCAAACAATAATAAAAAATCCTGACTTTAATATCTGCATAAAATACCTTTAACACGGTTTAAAACCCTGTCAGGGTAATGGTTGTAATTTAAGAATACTAAATGAAAACAAAAATAATAAATATAATTCCTCTTCTATTTCTATCCTTTTTTTTTCATTTTGCAATTGCCCAACCTACATCAACTAAATATTGGGTTCAGTTTAAAGATAAAAATAGCAGTCCATTTTCTTTAAAAGATCCATCAGCTTATTTATCACAAAAAGCAATTGATCGCAGAAGCAGACAAAACATACTTATCGGTATTAACGATCTACCGGTAAATCCTCTTTATGTTGCTGAAATAAAGGCAATAGGGGGTATAACTGTTTTAAATCGCTCCAAATGGTTTAATGCAATTTTAGTCTCTTCTTCTGATACCAATAAAATTAATACGATAAAACAATTTGCTTATGTTAAAAACATAAAAAAAATTGAAACTTCACAAACAGTAAAGAGCATCTCTAAATTCGAATCGGAAAATAGCACAAGTGCTGTTACTGCTGAAAAAATAGATAATCCATCAGTTGCTAGTGTATTGAATTATGGCTCATCCTTTAAACAAGCAAACCAAATTGGTGTTGATTGTATGCATAATTTAGGATACCAGGGACAAGGAATGACAATAGCTGTATTGGATGCAGGTTTTTTCGATGTTAACATATTGCCTGCGTTTGATAGTCTTAGGGTAAATAACCAATTGCTTGGAACGCGTGATTTTATTAGCGGGGACACAATGGTTTATGAAGATTTTCCACATGGAATGAATGTACTTTCCTGTATGGTAGGTAACCTTCCCGGAAAAATTATTGGAACTGCACCAAAAGCAAAATATTGGTTGTTACGTACAGAGGATGCAAATTCAGAAAGTATATCCGAAGAAATAACCTGGCTGGTAGGAGCGGAGTTTGCTGATAGTGTTGGTGTAGATATTATTAATTCCTCCTTAGGTTATAACTATTTTGATAATTCCATTGACAATCATACGTATTCCGATCTGGATGGAAATACAACTATTATTACCAAGGCTGCTGATCTGGCTGCGAGTAAAGGTATTATGGTAGTTTCTAGTGCTGGTAATTTTGGTGGACCTCCCTGGTATAAAATTTCGGCCCCTGCTGATGCGGATAGTATTTTAACGGTTGGAGCAGTGGATTCTGCGGGATCTATTGCATCCTTGAGTTCTCGCGGACCCACTTTTGATGGCCGTATAAAACCAAACACTGTTGCAAGAGGATTGAACGCTGTGATAGCGGCAAATGGTGGAGATATTACCACTTCAAGTGGAACCTCTTTTTCTTCACCAATAACTGCTGGTGCGGTAGCGTGTTTATGGCAAGCTAATCCTTCGGTCACTAATATGCAATTACTTTATGCAATTCAAGAAAGTTCAAGTCAGTTTTCTAACCCTGATTCTATCAAAGGATATGGAATTCCAAATTTTTGTGTTGCCAATACTATTCTAACAGGGATCGATAAATTGGACTTAGATGATGATAGATTAAATGTTCATCCCAATCCTTTTACTGACAATTTCGATATCACTTTTTATTCCAATAAAAAACAAACACTTTTTATCGAACTTTATGATATTTCGGGACGTGAAATTTTCAGGAAACCAGAAAGAGTGAGCGCCAATAGTTACAATGCCTTTAATATTAATGAGGCAATTGCATTGTCGAATGGTTTGTATCTATTGCGATTGAGCACTCCTGATAAAAAATATTTTAAAAAAGTCATAAAAAAATAATTAAAGATCTCATATACCAAACTCATTTAATATCTAATTAATTTATCATGATAAAAAAAATCATCTCCATCTCTTTAGTGCTTAATTTTTTGTTCGCAATTTCTTTAAAGGCTGATGAAGGAATGTGGCTTCCCTTGCTTCTAAAGCAGCTGAACGAATCCGACATGCAAAAGAACGGATTAAAATTATCTGCCGAAGATATATACAGTATCAATAAATCAAGTTTAAAAGATGCGATTGTTCATTTTAACGGTGGTTGTACTGCTGAAATTATTTCGGATAAAGGCTTGATGTTAACCAATCATCATTGTGGTTACGGGCAAATACAGGCACACAGTACCGTACAAAATGATCTATTGACAAACGGTTTTTGGGCAATGGATCAATCCCAGGAATTGAAAAATCCTGGGCTTACTGCAACTTTTATTATTCGTATGGAAGATGTTACCGCTAAAGTATTTGCGAATGTTTCAGATACATTGAGCGATGTTGCACGTGAGAAAAAAATAAACGAAGCTATTGTTGAAATACAAAACGAAGCTGTTAAAGGCACTCATTATGGAGCTTATATTCGTCCTTTTTATTATGGGAATGAGTATTACATGTTTATAACTGAAACATTCAGGGATATTCGTTTGGTTGGGGCTCCACCATCCTCTATAGGTAAATTTGGCGGTGATACTGATAATTGGATGTGGCCAAGACACACCGGAGATTTTTCCATCTTTCGCATCTATGCAAATAAGGATAATAAACCGGCAGATTATTCTGTTGATAATGTTCCTTACAAACCAAAGAATCATTTGACCATATCGATGAAAGATGTTGAAAAGGGTGATTTTACCATGGTTTATGGTTTCCCGGGCCGTACAAGTGAATATTTATCTTCCTATGCGGTTAATATGATCATGAATGAATCGGATCCTGCAAAAGTTAAGATCCGTGAAACCCGTTTGTCAATTATGGATGCCGATATGAAATCGAGTGATGCTGTCCGAATCCAATACGCTTCAAAATATGCCGGTTTGGCAAATTATTATAAAAAATGGGTGGGTGAAATAAATGGTTTGAAAAAACTGGATGCTTTGAACAAGAAAAAATTAACTGAACAGGATTTTTTATTAAAAGTAAATACAGATGATAAGGCCAATGGGAAATACGGAAAGCTGTTTGGTGATCTTGAAAAATCATACGCACAGTTTAGTCCCTTAAGTAAACAGCGTGATTATTTTGTTGAAGCTATTTTAGGAATAGAAGCCATAAGTTATGCATCTACATTTAAAAATATTGTGGATTCCTTAAGCATCGGCAAGAAGGAAGCTGATATCCAAAAAGATATTGAAAAGTTAAAATCAGGTACAAAGAAATTTTTTAAGGATTATAATGCGGATACAGATAAAAAAATATGTGCCGCATTATTGAAACTGTATGCTGCTGATATCAGCAAAACTCAGCAAGCAGACATTTTTAAGGAAATAGAAAAAAAATACAAGGGTGATTTTGAAAAATATGCTGCGGATATTTATGGGAAATCAATGTTTGTTTCTGAAAGCACTATGAACAAAGCAATTTCAACTATTGGGAAAGATTATAAAAAGATTCAGAAAGATCCGATCTATAAACTAATGTTGAGTTGTTTAAACAAATTTTCGAACGATGTTCGTCCTCAATATACTAAATTGGAGGCTGAAATTGCTAAGTTGGACCGTACCTATATGAAAGGAATGCGTGAATTAATTCCAAACAAAAAATATTATCCCGATGCAAACAGCACGTTGCGTGTTGCCTATGGGAAAGTTGGTGGATACTTCCCGCGCGATGCCGTTTTTTATGATTACTATACAACCCTAGATGGCTTAATGGCCAAGGAAAATCCATTGGTTGATGAATTTGTTGTATCACCGAAACTTAAAGAGCTATATCAAAAGAAGGATTATGGTCAGTATGCTGATAAAAATAAAGAACTCCGTATTGCCTTTTGTGCAAGCAATCATACAACAGGTGGTAATTCAGGAAGTCCGGTTTTGAATGGCGAAGGACAATTAATTGGAACCAATTTCGACCGTAATTGGGAAGGAACCATGAGTGACATTATGTACAACCCTGATCAGGTGCGGAACATTGTTTTGGACATCCATTATACCTTGTTTGTAATTGATAAATATGCAGGGGCGGGGTATTTACTAAATGAAATGACGATTGTGAAATAAGTTACGAATTTGGTCTTGATGCGCTGTATATTATGGTACGCAGATTTATTAAGATTTTTATGATGAAAAATGATCCTAAAACTTAAATTATTGATTATTGTTTAGGCGCTTATGATTTAATTAAGATGGTTCAAACTGCTCAATTCCGTTTGCGGAATATCGTATTTACATTAAAAAATAAAAAAACTCTTAAATCCATTTTTTTTCATAAAAATCTTAATAAATCTGCGTACCATAATACCCTACCATAAAAGAGTGTAAGTTTTATTATTATAAAGATTAAAGTATATGCTTGCAGAAATAATAACCATCGGAGATGAAATATTGATCGGGCAGATCGTGGATACCAATTCCGCTTTCATAGCCACTTTGCTCAATTTGAATGGTATCAGTGTAAAACAAATATCATCTGTTTCTGATGATCGGGCTCATATTTTAAAGGCACTTGATGAAGCTAAGGAGCGCGCGGATATTATTTTAATTACCGGTGGTTTAGGTCCTACCAAAGATGATATCACAAAAAAAACATTGTGTGACTATTTTAAAACTACCATGCGCTTTGATGAAGAAGTGTATCAGGATGTAGTGAATATATTTACGGCTTATGGAAAGGAAGTAACGCCAATCAATCGCTTACAAGCGGAAGTGCCTGCTTTATGCACTGTTATAAGAAACCAACATGGTACCGCTCCCGGAATGTGGTTTGATGTTGATGGTAAAATTTTTATTTCGATGCCCGGTGTGCCTTATGAAATGAAGGCGATGATGCAAAATCAGGTTATTCCTAAAATTAAAGAGCATTTTAAATTACCTGCTATCGTTCACAAAACAGTTTTGACACAAGGTATTGGAGAATCCTATTTAGCAGATCTGATTTCGGATTGGGAAGATAGTTTAGTTCATGATAATATTAAGTTGGCATATTTACCTTCACCCGGAATGGTTCGTTTGCGGCTGAGTACAAAAGGTGATGATGCAAAAGAACTGGATAGCTTAGTAAATAAAAAAATTGAGGAATTAAAAACAATTATTTCGGAATACATTTATGGCTATGAAAATTTTGGTGAAGAAACCGAAACGCTGGAGCAAATTGTAGGTAAATTATTGAATCAAATAAAGAAAACAGTTTCTACTGCCGAAAGTTGTACAGGTGGTTATATTTCACATTTAATTACTAAAGTTCCCGGCAGTTCAGATTATTATATTGGTTCTGTGATCTCCTATTCATACGAAATAAAAGAAATTGAATTAGGTGTTTCAAAAGAATTGCTGGAAACGCAAGGAGCAGTTAGCCAGCCGGTAGTGGAACAAATGGCCAAGGCCATCCGCAAAAAATATAGGACCGATTATTCCATTGCTGCATCAGGCATTGCAGGTCCAGGTGGAGGAACAGATGAAAAGCCTGTAGGAACTGTTTGGATAGCAATTGCAACTCCCGAAACTGTAATTTCTCAAAAGTTTTTATTTGGAACTAACCGTGAACGTAATATTCAAAAAACAGCAAATGCCGCTTTGAATATGTTAAGAAAAGAATTGCAAGCCAATATATCCGGAACGTTTATTTGTGAGTGATTTATTTATTCGTGACCGGTTTATTTTCCTTTGTTTTATAAAATAATTATTCCATTGGCATGAAAAATATAAAATGTTTTTTTGTTATTTCATTCGTGTTTTTTTGCTCTCTTCCATTTTGTTTTTCTCAGGAAAATGTTGCCGGTAAACTAGTGATTGATGGTCTTGTTTATGGGTATAATCATGATCCTTCCAAGAAATTTCTTCAAAAGGAAAAACAAATTATCCTGGAAGGAATATTAGAAGGTGTTTCAATAACTATTACGGAGAATGGAAAATCAATTTATACCACCAGGACCAATAGAAAAGGAGAATTTCTGTGGAAAATTGATCTTGGTAAAGTTTATAAGGTTGAACTTGCAAAACCCGGTTATGCAAAAAATATATTAATAATTGATGTAAAATCAGTCCCGGCTAATATAGGTGCCAATGGGATCCGTTTCAGTGGTGCTGAATTGATCTTAAATAGTTTCCATTCGAAAGATACTTCTCAAATAAACATTCCATTCGGTAAATTGTTTTTTAATCCTAGAACTAAATTCATGGATTTTGAGGCTAATACTCAAATAAAGAAAAAAGGGCTTTTGGGAAGACAGGATGAGACCAATACCCATGTTTCACTAATGAAACGAGCTGTTTACAAAAACAAAAACATCATTTCTCCTCCAAAAGCATTAATTCCAAAAAACAGAAAAGAAAAAGGTTCTTTAGTTGATTCAGTGATCCCCCAAATTAATACTGCTATCAATACTTTTAATTCAAAATTCAAATTAACGCCCAGCGCAGGAATTGAATACTTATCACCCATAAACCTGGCAATTCGTGAATCTGAAATTAATAGCGCAAGAGAAGCACTCGATCAGGATAAATTAAATTCAAGCACTTTACAGGATAGCCTATTAATAAATGAAAGGGAAGCTTTATTAAGTTCCGCTATACAAGAACTATCTCTGGCAAAGATGGTAATTGAATTGCAAAAAAAGGATATTTCAATTCAACGGAAATTATTATTTTTTGCAATTTGCTTTATGTTGCTTTTGATTGGTTTTTTACTGCTAATTTATAAGCACTATAGAGAAAAACGAAAAATGAATATACTGCTGAATGAGAAGAATAAAAAAATTACGGATAGTATTAATTATGCAAGTCGTATTCAAAGATCTATTCTCCTTCCTGAAAATGAAATTAAAAAATTATTACCTCAATCATTTATTTATTATGAGCCAAGAGATATCGTAAGTGGTGATTTTTATTGGTTTGCTGAAGTAGAGGAGGGGCGTATATCAAATGAGCCAATTGAGAAAAACCCTGAACTACATCAGAGTTCTGAATCCAAAGTAATAATTATTGCGGCTGTTGATTGTACCGGTCATGGAGTGTCTGGCGCTTTTATGTCATTAGTTGGTAATAGTTTATTAAATGAAATAATAAATGAAAAACATATCATCCAACCTGCTTCCATATTAAAATTACTGCATAACGGAGTTTTAAAAGCCTTGCATCAGAATGAAGATGATGCACTCAGCCAGGATGGAATGGAAATGTCGATATGTTTAATTGATCTTGAAAAAAAATATATTGAATTTGCCGGAGCCATGAATCCAATTTATGTGGTGAAAGATAATAATGTAACTATTATTAAACCTGACGCACATGCTATTGGTGGAAAGAGTTTAGGGGCTCGTAAAAATACTGAAGTTGAATTTACAAAACAGATCATTCCAATTGAAAAAAACATGTCAGTTTACATGTTTACGGATGGGTTTGCTGATCAATTTGGTGGTTTGGAAAATAAAAAATTCAATACACCTCAGTTTAAAAATTTGCTTTTGGATATTCAATCAATGGATATGGGGATGCAAAAACTGGCAATTGAAGTATCAATAAAAAAATGGAAAGGTGATCTTAAACAAACTGATGATATGCTTGTGATCGGTATGAAATTTTAAAAATTCAAAGCACTATATATTTAGGTTACTCCATACCCTGCGCAAATCTAAATGGATCCTGATTTTTAGCAAACTGTCAACTCAAAAGGAATGGTCAACATATTTTTGAATTCGTGTCCTTTTAGTTCCATTAGATCATCATTTTTATCATAATACCACATTATTTTTATTTTGTTGCCAGTGGATATTATTTCTTCAAGGGTAGTAAGTAGAACCATAATTTGTTTTACAGAACCTGAATTAAAATACTCGATGTTTATTTTGAGTTCGGTATAAGGACTTGGTTCCTTAATATAGGACTTCACCCATTTAATAATTGGTTCGTAGAATTCGGAAGGGTCCTCGGGTAAAGACTTTCCACTTATTTTAAATTCATTTTTTAAAATATCAAATACTACCTGTGGTGTATCTTCAGTTTGTTTTAATTTTAATGGCTTTTGCATAATATTACACTGTAATGCTTAATGAAAAAAAGGATAAAGTGTCGGAATACCTCATGAAATTATATTTTAATTTCTCGCTGCTGTATTTGCCCATCTCAATCAATCCAATCCCAACGTTGCCTGACTTATCATTTTCTTCATTTAGTAACTTTTTTTTATAAATTTCGGCTAAGCCCCTATCATCTAAGCCAACAAGGTTTTCTAATTTTTCTTTCAAAGGCTCCACGTTTTCGAGATCAATAAAATTGCCGGTGTTAATAGTATATCGGTTATTTTTTAAAGAGATCATAAACAAACCTTCGCGTTTACCATTGTCTTCTTTTGCGTGTTTGCTTATGTTTTGAAGGATTTCAATAAGAATGTATAAGGTCTTTTTTTTGAAAATAGGCAATTTTTTATTTGAATCAATATTGCTTTTAATGAGGTCGATAAGCGGTAGAATAGTTTGTTGTGAAAAATCTCCTTTTCTAATCATCAAAATATTTTCCTGAACCATAGCATTATAAAGATCTTTAGAGCTTTTTAACGTAACAGCATCAATGGTCTCATTTTTCCGTTCTTTAAAAGCACCTAAGCGAAGCTGCATGAAAAAATTGGAAAAGAAATAATTAATATATTCAAAATCAAATTCTAGTTTTGAATCCGATTTTCTTGCCATTTCAATAAGGCCAAGACCACCACCACCTTTTTCGGAAAAGCCTGTATTGGCTAATACATCGAGATAATCTGCCTTTAATTCTTCTTTGGTAAATTTATTTATGGATTTGATTTTTGACGTTAAGTTTGTACTTTTTGAATTTTCGACTAAGTTTGTTGTAGTGATATAAAATACATTTTCAATGTTTCGAACCAAAAACATTTTAGGTTTATTGTTTGTAGCATTGATTATTTCCGGCTTATCAGCATGTCTGATAATATTTTGAAAGCATTCCACCATTAGGAATGATAATTTTTTTTTTAAAATTTCCGGTTCATCAATACTGGCAATGTTTGTGCGTATTAAAGTTTCAGTTATTTCATCATCAAATTCACCCATATAAATAAGGCTGAAATGATCATTTTCCAATTTATTAAAAAACCAATATGATAATTCAGGACTCATTTTTAGATGGATGAAAATTAATGTTACTAAGTTACTGAAAATAAAAGATAAATCATAAAATTAAAAAGGAAGCAATGAACTGATTTCTAGTCAGTGCTTCGATATTTTTTAACGTTAAAAAGCCGATAAAATTGTATTAAACCGTAAGTTCCGATTTTGATAAATTTACCTGTTTGTTAAAAAAATGGAAGGTCAGTTATTTCTTTTTCGTGGTTGATAAATGTTTGAAGGAGAGTGTGTTGCATTTTAGCAAATCCGAATGTTTATTTGTCAATGATCAGTTTACTTGTTATATGTTTGTTTTCATTGGCAAGTACTATAAAATAAAGTCCATTTGATAATTCCTTGTTTTCAATTGTAAAGCTATTCCCATTCAATTTTGAGATCTTTTTTACAACTTGTCCGAATGAGTTATAAATAGTCAATTCCACATTATTTAAATAAATAGATGTTTCGATCTTTATATCATTTTGTGCCGGATTTGGATAAATTGAAAATTCAATATCATTCGATTCGTCTATACCAAGAGGACAAGAAGTATACGTTAAAATTTTCACACCGGTCCAATTAGAAGGGAAGGGAACTATGGCGCAGATATAGGATAGGTATATTTCATTTTGATAAAGTCCCACTCCCCAGGTGCCGAGGCTATTGGATACTCCTCCATAAAAATTACAAGAATCCGGAAGGGCAGGATTTGAAACATCAACCACCATCATATCGCTTTTCCCGGTAGATAGAAAAATTTGCTTACAATCTTTATTATATTGAATTTCATTAGCATGCACAGGAGTGTTGAACCAATTATTGTTTGGGCAGTTATAAGGGTTCCACCATCCGGTGAGTGTAATATTGCTTGTATCTGAAATGTTTAAAATTTCCATTCCACAATAGTCCACTGCTATATATACTAAGTTGCCGTCCAGTATAATATTGTTATATGCTTTTGGATGATCCATAGGAGTGTACACGGCAGGATTACACCAACGGCCTGTTTCCAGAGGAGAAAGTTTGTTTGTACAATTTATGATCCTGAATCCTCCGCCATCGTAACACAGATATACAATACTATTCTTCACTTCCATTCCTCGGGCATTGTAATAATCAGGATTAGGATTTGCAATTGGAGGATAATTTATATTTGGAACAAATTGGGAAACAAACTGGATATTGCTTTTGTTGCTCACATCCAAAATCACCAATCCGTTCTTCATCGCCCCTAAATAAGCATAGTCACCTTCTACTTTTACAATCCCTCCACCACTTGTGGATGATGGAACCAGATAATGATCAGTAACAGTAGGCAGCAGTGGATTTGTTATATCTATAATAGCCATTCCGCCTTGCTGCGGATTAGTGAACGTATTTCCAATGGAAAGAAAAAGATAATTTCCACTTTGTGAAACATTTGTTACATCAAGGCTTCCAAACAAATTTGTGGAAACAGTTGCTACTAAAGTTGGTGCGGTAATAACCGAGATATCATATATTTTTAACCCAGCTTCTTTGTTTGCAACGTATAAATATGGGCGATCCAGATCATCGTGCATCATTGTCATTATCATAAAATTACAAGTGGAAGCAATATCTGATTTCCACTGGATATTCATGTTATTGCAATTCTGACCATAAAAAGGAGTGCTCAATGAAGCAATAATTAAAATAAAGGTTGTGATTTTAAAATAGTTTTTCATGGCTGACATGTTTTATTTTATTAAAATCATTAAAGGTAATTTCGGTTGGTAAAATAGAATGTGATCCTAACTATTATTTTGCTTTATCAAATATAACTTATTTTAACAAATTAATTTATTTATATCCCTCCATTTTCTACGATAAACCCTTATTATTGATTACTTTTGTAAGATTGCAAATTTATAAAAGACGATGACACTGGGTCACTTGGAAATAGAGGAAAAAAAAGTTGGGAAAGAATTATATGACTATCAGCAAGATGCTATAGATAGGATATTTGAGCGTCTTAAAAATTTCCCTGAAGGTCATAATCTATTATACCAACTACCTACCGGTGGTGGGAAAACAGTGATCTTTTCGGAGATCGCGAAGCGATATATCCAGGAGTTAGGCAAAAAGGTGTTGATACTCACTCATCGTATCGAACTATGTGGTCAAACGTCTGACATGCTTAGCGAATTCGGTGTAAAAAATAAGATCATCAACAGTAAAGTTAAGACCTTACCCGACCAGGATGACTATATGTGTTTTGTGGCGATGGTTGAAACATTGAACAACCGGCTTCAGGATGAAAAACTGGAAATGGAACATGTTGGTTTGGTTATTATTGACGAAGCGCATTACAACTCTTTCCGTAAATTATTTCAATTTTTTGAAAAGGCCGATATTCTTGGTGTTACAGCAACACCGCTAAGTTCCAATATAAAACTTCCGATGCATGAGAACTACAGTGAACTGATTGTTGGTCACTCTATTTCTTCCTTGATCGAAAAAGGTTTTCTTTCCAAAGCAAATACCTATAGCTTCGATGTAAATCTAGGTTCTTTAAAAATTGGAATTGATGGAGACTATACTGTTAGCTCATCCGATCTGCTTTATGGTAATTACATTATGCAGGAGAAGTTGCTGCTTGCGTATCAGGAAAAATCCTTAGGAAAAAAAACACTGATATTTAATAATGGTATCAATACTTCCAGGGCGGTATATTCATTATTTGTAAATGCAGGTTACGATATCCGGCACCTGGATAATACCAACAGCGATCAGGAACGTAAAGATATTCTTCATTGGTTTAAAACCAAGCCCGATGCGATCCTTACTTCGGTGGGCATTCTTACTACCGGTTTTGATGAACCTACCGTAGAAACAATTATTTTAAACCGTGCCACTAAATCCCTTACATTGTTTTACCAGATGATTGGAAGGGGATCACGGATACTTCCAAACAAATCAGAATTTACCGTTATTGATCTTGGCAATAATGCGTTGCGTTTCGGACTCTGGGATTCATATATAGATTGGCAGGCGATATTCCGTGCACCTGATTATTATCTTCAAAACCTGTCTACTGACGTTGAAATTGAACGTCAGTTTAAATATGTTATGCCGGCTGAGCTTCGTGAAAAATTCAGTAAGTCGGAATCGGTTGAGTTTAATATAAAAGAAGAATATGCACTTTTAACTAAACAAGGTCTGCGGCCAAAGATGGCTATTGAACACTCCATTGAACAGCACGCAAAGATATGCGCTGAAAATAGTACCGATTATTTTGAAGCCATGGAACTCGCTAAACTTTTGGATGAAGATATTAAATATCGTGTAAAGCGCTATTCCTATTGTATTTGCAAGAGTACCGATAATTATGTGTTCTGGCTTCAGGAGGATTATAAGCGTAAGTTAAGCTTGAATCTGAATAGGAAATTTATGAGTATTGAGTAGTTTTTGATTGCCTGTAACGCCTCTCCTTATTAAATAAAAGCAATTGGTTATATCCATTTGGGCGTTCCCTTTTTAAAAAGAAAGGGCCGGGCTTTACGCTTCAATCTTTTCTAAATAGAAAAGCCTGCCCGACTGAAAGACATCAGTCGTTCGGGCGGGGATTTACGCTGCAATCCCTAACGCAGCATTGTCAAACGAAAGAGACTTGGGCTCTTTTATAAATAATGCTTCGTTTGCCCCAGCGGGGCATAATCTTTGTAGAAAATTGAACACCGAAAATTATTTAAACCCCAGCGGGGTGAAATACTTGTTCTTAGTGCTTTATACATTAGGTTGTAGAGCTTTTTGATTCTAATATTATTTCAAAAGTTTTACTTGTTCTGAATAATATTTTAAAGCTTCTTTTATAAGATCAGGACTGGCTGTTTTATTTATTTCACATTTTCCGATGGACGGAATTAATGAAAAATTTATCAATGCATTTTCATTTTTTTTATCGTGAAACATTAGTTCTATCATTCGGCCAAAATCTGTTTTTTTCAATAGAACAGGTTCATACAATGATAAAATGAAGGCGGTAATCTCATCTAATGCCTCATTCGGGAGTTTTACTATTCTATTCGACAAATAAGCTTCACATATCATTCCAATAGCTATTGCTTCGCCATGTAACAATTGTTTGCTGTTATTTGGTTTCGACAAAAAATAAGATTCAATGGCATGACCAATGGTATGCCCAAAATTCAGGGCTTTCCTGTTGTTTTTTTCAAAGGGATCTTCTTGTACAATTTTGTTTTTTATGTGAATTGATGTTTCAATCAAAGAATCAATTTTTTCAAAATCAAAGATGTCTGCTTCTTTTATTTTTTTCCAATAAATGTCATCTGAAATCAATGCATGTTTGATCATTTCGGCAAAGCCGGATAATAATTGCCTTTCATCCAATGTTTGCAGGAAAGTTGTATCTATGAACACTGCTGAAGGATTGCTGAACAAACCTATTTCATTTTTTATATGATTTAGATCCACTGCAACTTTGCCTCCAATAGAAGCGTCAACTTGGGAAAGTAAGGTGGTGGGGATATTTATAAAACCAATTCCGCGTTTAAAAACCGATGCAATAAAACCTCCCATATCACCAATCACCCCGCCACCAAGATTTATGATCAGCGACTGCCTATCAGCACCGTAATCACTTAGTGTTGCCCAGATATGGGAACATACTTCAATGTTTTTGCTGTTTTCACCACTCTCAATTTCAATGATCTCTGCATCTTTAAAAGCAGGGATATGAGCAGCCAGCTGGGGATAACAATATTCTAAGGTTTTTTCATCCACCAATATAAATAGTTTTGAATACCTGCTTTTGTTTGCTTTTAAAAATCGGTTGATCTCTTTTGCAATGTCTTTAGATATAAAAATCGAATAATCGGATGCCTTAATTTCTGTCATAAACTGCTGTTTTATAGAGCAAATATAGTATAATACCGAAAGTATATCTGTGATTTCTCCCTAAGTTTCAATATCATTCCTCTAAACAGCTATTGCATAGGTGTTATAGCAGGTTACTTCGCAAAAATTACAGGTCCGTTTGATATAAGATAATGAGTTCCGGCTGATTGGATAATTGGTTAATAAGCTTTTACTTAATCAACTCCATTAGAATTAACTAAACACTATATTTGCATGCTTTAAATATAAAACAATGCTATCATTCAATAATACAGAAATTGCTTTTTCAGGCAAAACAAATAACGATTTAAATCGCTCCTACTGGTTATTTAAAATGGTTTCGAATCCAACGTTTGTAAACATTGGACAAGTGCTTACCAATTTTTCTATTAAGATCCATTTGCCGATTAAAGGATTAATAAAAGCTACTATTTTCAAACAATTTTGTGGAGGAGAAACGATTGAAGAGTGTGATAAAACAGTTAAAGAATTAGGCCGGTTTAAGATCGGAACTATTTTAGATTATTCGGTGGAGGGTAAAGAGACCGAACACGATTTTGAGGCATGTGCCACTGAAACTATTGCTACTATTGCTAAGGCAAAAAATGATCCTCTTATTCCATTTTGTGTTTTTAAAGTAACCGGCCTTGCACGCTTGGGTTTATTGGAGAAAGTTACCGCATGTCAAGTCCTGACTTCAGATGAAAAAAAAGAATTTGAGCGCATAGAAAATCGTGTTGACAGGATCTGTAAAGCCGCGCATGACGCTGGTACTCCCGTTTTTATTGATGCGGAGGAAAGCTGGATCCAGAAAGCAATTGATGACCTCGCCAATAAAATGATGGCAACATATAATATTCAAAAACCTATTGTTTACAATACGTTTCAAATGTATTGCAAAGATAAATTAGCATATTTAAAGCATTCCTTGGACATTGCTCAAAAAAGCAATTATTATTTAGGGGCCAAATTAGTGCGTGGTGCGTATATGGAAAAAGAACGCGCTCGTGCTGCTCAAAAAAATTATCCATCTCCTATACAAGATAAAAAGGAAAATACAGATAGTGATTATGATGCTGCACTTTTATTTTGTGTTGAAAATATTAACAGAATAGCAATTTGTGCCGGGACACACAATGAAAACAGTTCGATGAACCTGGTGCAACTAATGAAAGATAAAAGTATACCTGAAAGCAATAAACACATCTTTTTTTCGCAATTGCTGGGTATGAGTGACCATATCAGTTTCAATCTCGCTAACGAAGGATACAATGTAGCAAAATATGTTCCTTACGGGCCGGTGAATGAAGTGCTGCCTTATTTGATCAGAAGGGCTCAGGAAAATACTTCTGTAAAAGGACAAACAGGTCGTGAATTAAGCCTGATCATTAAAGAAAAACAAAGAAGAAAAACATCTTAATCGGTGCAAATCGGCTAAGTTTTTGAATATGAGCTCTGTATTTAAAATTTAATATATTTGCAGTCGCTGAAGAAAGAAACCGTCAAAAATAAATAATTAGTAAATAAATAACCATGGAACCAACAACAACAGAAGCTGTTTTGCCAGCAAAAAGACCCAAATTTTTGACCGTTTTATGTATCTTATCTTTTGTTGGTATTGGAATTAGTTTGGTAAGCGGCATAATCAGTTATTTCTCTTATTCAGCATTAGCCAATGCAGGTGGATTACTTAATAGTATTGGAGCAGGCGTTAAAGATGGTGAAAAAATAGGCGAGTCAATGAACGCATTGGCAAGTGCTATGGGAATGGATTATGGTAAATGGGCATTGGTTGCTTTAATTCAGGCAATACTTAACATTCCTATTTTAGTGGGTGTGTTGATGATGTGGAAGCAAAAGAAAGTTGGTTTTTATATTTATACCCCTTTCGAAATAATTCAACCTATAATGCCTATTATATTTGGGCTTGGTTTAGTTGGTGGTTTGAGCGCTATATTAAGTTTGATCTTTGCCATCGTTTTTGTGGTATTATACGCATTGAACTTAAAACACATGAGTGGCGGTAAAACAGATCTTTCTTCACTGCCGGTGTCAATTCCGGGGCAAAAACAAAATCCGGCAGCAGTTGTAAAAAACGGTACTGTTTATGAGATCAGAGTGGGTAACGTTACTTGTGTTCCTGTAGGAGCAACCTATAAGGTAGGGATGACAGTTACTGCTAAAAAGTTTGTCGTTGACAAAACAGGAAAAGAAAAAGAAGAAATGATCAATGACGAAATTCAAATTGGAATGGTGAAAGACGGAAAAGAGATCTACTTAAAAAGCTATAAATTTACAAAAACAAGTACCCTTTTGAACCTTACTCTTAATCAAAAACCTGATAAGATTGGCGTAGATCCATACAATAAATTACCGGAAAAAGTTTAGAAACCCATTGTAATTTTCAAATTTACATTTTGAATGTGTTTTTGTAAAGAATTAAGACTTTTTTTGATCTTTATTTTATTTAGCAAATAAAAAATGTTGCATAATTATATTATTACTTTCTATGGTTGATCAAACCTATTTGCCAAGTAAAACAGTAACATTAAAGGATGATAATTTAATTGCAGCATCTGCCGAATCCACCGCACCTAAAAGTAACGTTTCAGTTAAAGACAGCTACCTTTCGCATAAAACAATAATTCTTAATGCTGCCTTAAATGAAATAAAAAAAGAAGAGAAACCAAAGGAAGAACTTTTGGGCTCTGTTATTAAACCATCTTCTTTTACTTCAACTATTGAATTAAAAATAGATGAAACATCTCAAAAAGCAATAAATACGGTTAATACAATAACAACTGAAAAAGTAGAAATTATAACTAAAGAGGTTCAGTCAGGTATTGCAAATGTTGCAAACGCTTTAAATGCTGCTGTTAAAGGCAATTACCCTTCCCACAAAACATTGGTTTTAAATCCGGAAGCTGCTACAGAAAATAAAGTAGAGAAATTAAAGGAAGAGCTTTTGAACACTACCATTAAGCCACCTTCTTTCCCTTCAAGTATTGAATCTAAAATTGATGAAACATCTCAAAAAGCAATAAATACGGTTAATACAATCACAACTGAAAAAGTAGAAATTATAACTAAAGAGGTTCAGTCGGGTATTACTAATGTTGGAAATACTTTAAATGCTGCTGTTAAGGGCAATTACCCTTCTCACAAAACGTTGGTTTTAACTCCTGAAGTAACTGTTGAAAAGATCGCTGAAAAATTAAAGGAAGATGTTTTAAGTAAGATAAATATACCTTCTCTATCTCCTTTAAACATCGACTCTAAAGACGATTATCCTGCTCATAAATCAATAAGTTTAACTGATAATACAATAACAAAAGTTGAAAATGTTTTAGACTCGAAAATAGCCGAGCTAAAAACTACAATTACTAAAGAGGAACAAACTATTGTTAATACTATTGAAACCAATATAACCGGTTCAATACTCACTGATAAGCTTTCTGAACAAAAAACTGAACTTGTTTCAAAAGTAAATATAGTTACCAATGAGGCAGTTAATCAGGTAATTGACACAGCGGAAGGATTTGGTTTAAAGGTTGATAAAAATACATCTTACCCTTCACATAAAACAATACTAATAAACACGGAAAGAAGCACTTCCACTGCTGTAAGCGATAAAAAGGAATTGCCGGATCAGGCCATTGTATCTGCAAATACCGGTACTGAAGGCTCAACAATTTTAAAAAGAACAGAATCAGCTTCATCTAATTATCCACAGCATAAAACGTATTTTTTTGTTAAAGAGGAGAATAAAACATTAGCAGAGAACGATGGGGTTTCAGCTACTGAAACTTCTTCTTCTGTACCACCGGTTAAGAAAGAAGCTGCTGTACTTCAAACAAACGCGAAACAAAGTGCTGACACTTCATTAACTAAGGCTAAAAAACCGGTTTTATGGATAGCGCTGAGCAGTGGTATATTGATTGCATCAGCTGCCACTATCGGGTTTCTCTATAATCAGCAGAATACCTTAAAAAATGAAATTTCTGCGTTAAAGGTCAATAATGAAACTTTAACGGACAGTGTAATGAAGCTCAGAAGAGACAAACTTCAATTTGATGATATAATTGTAGGGGCAGGAACAATCGATCCTAAAAACAAGATTACTTTATTAGAGAATGCCACTGAAGCAGAAGCGCTTAGGGTTTGTTTTTCCATCAATAGCAATCAATATGCTACTATTGGTAAAAAGGAAGTGTTCATCCGACTTATTGACCCTAATAACAACGTTTTAATAAAAAGTAAAGAAAGCCTTTTCGATTATAAGGGCAATAAAATACCTTTTTCGTTGAAGCAAGAAGTTGAATACAAAAAAGAAGAATTGATGCTTTGTTTTGATTTTAAGCCGGAAGAAAAACTTCAGAAGGGACTTTATAAAGCGGAGATATACAATGATGGAGTGTTGGATCTAAAGGGTTCTTTTGAGTTAAAATAATTTCCACTCTTTAGCCACAAATTTCTGCAACCTATTATCAATTTATTCCAAATTAAATAAAACAATGGAAAATACTGAAGATCTACAAAAGTACTTTGACTCCAAAGAATATATCACCACCATTATTGGGAAAGAAGGGGAGGAGGAGCCTGTAACTATTGATGAAAGCAAAATATCGAACCTTATTTCTCTTTTGACGGATCCTGCAAATAAAGAATTTAAAGAGGGAACTCTTTTAACTTTAAAAAAGGAAAAAGGCGGAAATCTACTCTTATTATCAATTGCAAGTCCTAAAGCAGAAAATGTGAGGCATAAACTGGTTGCAGCTTGCTGGGAATCTGAAATTAACTTTAGTCACTATTTTTCTTTCTTTATACTTCTTGCCCTGGATAATGATTATTTGGTTTCCCTGGAAGCGATAACAGTTATTTCAACAATGGAGGGCCCTTTTAACAATGATGATGTGAGAGAAGCAATTAAAAAAGTAAAAGCCGCAAAAGGAGCTATTACTACTGAAAAAGTTGTTTTATTAAATGATCTGATTGATACTTTGGAAGGTTTTATTGCTCCGGATAATGAATTTGAGAAAATCTAATTTAAATTATCTACTTTATAATTGCCAAATTGTTAATTTATTCGATCTCCGCTGTCAATCCTCTTTCTAACAAGGCGGTGCAAAATGGTTCTAATTCTTCGTATGATCCTTTTTTAACCGAACATTTACCTTTGTAGTGTACTAAAAAAGTACATTGTTCCGCTTGTATGGCATCCTGTTTGCAAACTTTTATCAACGATTCAATTACAAATTGAAACGTATTGAACTCATCATTATAAAGTATGATTTGTTTATCAGCTACTTCAACTTCTTCGGTTTCAACCAGCACATCCGATTCAGTATCAAAATCGTGCAGTTTTTCATTATAGTTTTTCATTTTCTTTTTATTTGGATTGTCTTGCTTCCTCAACAGGTATTTTTTCGCCATTGCGGAAAGCCACTATAAATGCATCCGTAAGGCTTTCTGCCACCACTTCAGATTTTAGTTGATTTGCTTCATCATAGGTTTTTAAGTTACCCACCGTATAAACAGTCAAGCCATTATTGTCTTTGTATGTTTTAATGCCTTTCGAAGCAATTTTAATAAATTTATTGGCTATTTCTAAAGGTACTTCATCATTAAAAGCACCAATTTGTATTTTATATATAATTCCGGAATTATTTGCCTCAGTGCTGCTTGGGGGAACGTCCTTGTTTGTTTGATTTGACACTGAATTATTAGCAGCCGGTTTTACAATGTCCGTTATATCCGTGATCGTTCTTTCTTCAACCAGGCTTTGTTTTGGCAGAGCAGTAAAAACAGGCAATTTATTAACGCTGGCACCAGTTGTAAATACACCATCTCCTTGTTTTTCGTATTGTTTTGCTTCCGCCAATGAAATACGTTTACCATTATAATAAGCAGTAACAAAAGCATCTTTAATACCTACATCATTTATCATTTCTGTTGCTTCCGCAGCACGGGAAACACTTTTATAAATTCCGGTATAATAGCGTAAGTTCCCATTAGCAGCTGTTTCGGTGTATAATGGTTTCATATTATATAACTTACCGGCTACAACGGGTTGAGAAAATACGCCCACCTGCACCGTATAGAACAAGCCTTGAACAGTTGTTACACTTTCTGTTTTAGCAATAGCAGATAGTTCATTTGTTGTTTTGGTAATAGCTGCCTGATCAATCGTTTTTTGGTCATTGGTTGTTATCGCTGTATTGTTTTCTGTGTTTACAATTGGATTATTTATTTGTAAAACAGTGGCAGGAACTCCTCCAGCCATGGCATACGCTTCATTTATCGGGATACGTTTACCATTTAAGAAAGCAACTATAAAGGCATCTTTATATCCCATACCTATTATTTTATTTTTTACTTTATCAGCAGTTGTAAATTTTTCAAAAACTCCAACTGTGTATCGTATAAATCCTTTGGCTGTTGTTTCTCCCGTTATTGGACTCATGCCTTGGAATAGATCTTGTGGTATTGGTTTGCGGAATGCACCGATCTGAACCTTAAATATTAAACCTTCAGGTAATTTTTTATTTATAGGAATTGGATTTTTAAATGAATAAACAAATACTGATTTCTGATCAAACACTTCATTAGCGCTTAATGCAACTTCTGAAGAAGATGTTTTACTGCTGGTATTATCTGCGTTTTCACCTATAGCAGAATTAGGGGGCAGGGTTGAATTCGTGCCTGAGTTTGCACTAAGTCCGGTAGACGTATTTGAACCCGAATTATTCACAACAGCGTTCGTAACAGGGTTGGTTGATGTTCCTGAATTTAAAGAATTATTTGTAACACTCTGATTATTAGTAGTGTTTGAAGCAGAAGCAACAAAATTTGGATTGTATTTTTTATAAATATCCATTGCCTCTTTTTGCTTTTCCAGGGCATTCATTTCATTTTTTCGCGCAGCTTCTAATTCAGTTTCTTTTGTGGAATATGAGTCAGTAGTGCTGGCTTTTATTCGTTGTTTTTTTGCATTATCAAAAAAGGTTTTTGCTTCATCATTCGTTATTTCTGCTTTTAAGATCTCAGCTGAAGAATTAGTGGAAGATGCTGATGCCAGTTGATCTAATTCATTTTGATTAGAATCGAATTGTGTTGTATTAGCTGTGGCAGTTAACTGAGAAGCTTGCAATTTTTTATCTTGTCCTTCTTTCATTAATTCTTCGGACTGAGCATAAATTGTATTTTTAGTATTGGTGTTTTTTGATTTCGCAGCCTGTGATTTTAATTCAACCGATTGTCCCATTACTACATCAGCTTCCTTATTAAGCGATTCTGCTTTCAAAATTTGTTCCTTTGCCGCAGGCTCTTTGTATGTACTTTGATTTTCAGAAGATGCAGTATTTGTGCTGGCGTTTATTGTTTCATTTGTTTTAGCTGTTGAAGCAGTATTATCATTTACTGGTAGGGTTTTATTATCCGTTAGTGGTAAAGTGGTATTATCAGTCATCGGTAAAAAAACATTATCTTTTACCGGTAAAGTCGTATTTCCAACCGAACCGGTATTATTAGGATCACTCTTTTGATCTCCGGTTGCGTTTGTTGCATTATCCTTAACAGCAGTATTATCAGAACTTGTGTTAGAAACAATATTTTGTTGTTTCAAGGTTTCAGCTTTTGCTAAACTTTGGCTCGCCTGAGTTTTTTTCTCTTTCGAGCTGATCTCCGCATCACTTATTTTTTTCAAAAGCAAGGCTTTCATTTCAGGATCTGTTGTTGAAGCATAATCCTGTTCCTGCTTTTCAATATCAGCATCTATAGCATCGGCCCATTTTTTTAATACATCAGATTTTTCTTTTTCACGATCGCCTTCATTCGGATTTTTCTCTGCCGTTGCCAGATCAGCTTTGTATTTTTTGTTGATATCGATAAGCGCGATTGCGGTTGTTTTTGAAGTTCCGGCTGTGTTAGTGTTTACAGGTAAAGTACTGTTTTCTTCAGAGGTTGGATTGTCCAAAGTTGAAGTGTTAGAATTGGCAGGATTGCTGCTACTATTGGTATTTGCATTTACAGATGAAGCAGCAACAAAAGTATTATGATTTTTATAAATATCGGTTGATCTTTTTTGCTTTTCTAAGGCAAGCATTTCATTTTTATTAGCATCTTTTAAGAGAAGTTCTTTTTCATCTAAGGATTTAGTAGTATCAGCCTGAGTATGTAATTTCGTTGACTTCTCAAAATAGATCAAAGCTTCATCATTGTTCATATCCGCCATAGTAATATCATCTGATGTATTTGTTGAATATGATCTTGCCAGGTTATCTAACTGAACTTTATTAGAACTATACTCTGTTTTGTTTGCTTTAGAATTTAGTTCAGCCGCCTGAATTTTCTTTTCTTTCGATTGTTCCAAAATATCGTTCGACTGCTCTAACAATATTTTTTTTGTTTCTGCATTCTTTTCTTTAGCTGCTTTTGATTTTAGATCAACGGCATAAGAGGCTAAAGTATCGGCTTGTTTATCTACCAAATTGGCTTTTGTAATTTCTTCCGTTGCTGAAACATTATTATATACAAACTGTTTTTCGGTTCCTGCAGCTACTGCTGTTTTATTTGCGGCAGAGCTACTATTGTTAGTTGTGTCAACATTTTTAGTAATTGTGCTGGCATTATCTTTAGTGTTTGTGCCTGCATTATCTTTAGTGCTTGTATTTTCAGTAGTAGAATTAGCAGCCATGGTTGATGGTTTCACTTTTGCTAAACTTTTCTCTGCCTGTATGTTTTTTTCTTTTGAACTGTTTTCAGCATCGCTTATTTTTTTAGCAAGCAATGCTTTCATTTCAGGGTCTGTTTCAGAAATATAATCTGCCTTTTGTTTTGCAACATCGGCATCAATAGCTTCCGACCATTTTTTTAAAACAGTTGCTTTTTCTTTTTCACGCTCATCCTTATTCTTAATTTTTTCGGCACTGGCCAGATCAGCAGAATATTGTTTGTTAATATCTGAGAATGCTTTTGCTGTTGTATTTGTAAGCGTTGTTGAAGTATTGGTATTACCTGACGAAACTGTATTTGTGGTATTATTACCGGTAGTGTTTGAAGAGGAGATACCTGTTGTGTTTGAAGCAGTGGTATTACCTGACGACTGATCAGAAGTTTTAATAGTATTTACCTGTTGCTCCAGCTTATTTTTATCAATTGCAGCTACATTGGCAGCAGCTGTTTCGCTGGTACTTGTTTTTGATTGATCAACTACTGAGTTAACCAGATCGGCTTCATTTTTAATGCCACTATATTCTTTTTCAACCTTAACAAGCTTTATTTGGTTTTGTTCCAATTCTTTTTGTTTGTTGCCATTTTCAATCACCAATTGGGCAATCTGGTTGTCTAAGCCTTGTTTCACCTGGCTGTTTTTAGTATTAGCAGCATCAATTTTCAGATCACTAATGATGGTTTCATTATCAGCTATATCTTTTTTGAGGTCGCTGGATGCTTGAGCTGTTTGATCTAATTCACGTTTTTTGTTTTCCTCTTCTTTTTTATAGCTGTTTAAAACAGGGAAACGATCAGCATTGATCAGGCTCAATGCGTCTAACCTTTTTTCTAATTCATCTAATTTACTTATTGATTCTTTTGAGTTCTTCGATTTTACTGCAACTTCCAGTTCTTTTGCATATTGCATGGATAGATCAGCTTCTTCCTTTTTTGCGATTGCAGTTGCATCTATTCTTTTTGCAAGATTAAATGCCACCACAGTTTCTTTGTTTAATCGTTCTGCTTCTGTTCTTGCAGCATTTGCTTCATCAGTAAGTGCTTGTTTTTTTATATTATCATCGGTAGCTGCTGCTGAAGCCGTTAAAGCATCGGCTTCCTTTGATTTAATTTGTGCCTGTTCATTTTTTTGATTTGCAAAAGTCATTGCAATATCAGCCTGTTCCCGTGCGGTGGTGGCTTCAGTATCAACAATGCTTGCATCATTATAGGCGATCTTAATAATATCATCGTTGCTTAAGGTTTTGGTGGTTTTAGGAGTGTTAGTTTGTTGTACAATGGCTGTTTCGCTCGCAGAAACACTATCCTCTTTTGTTGTGCTGATAACAGATTCTGTAGAAGCTACCACATCCATTTTCGCTTTTTCCTTGATAACATTGATGGCTAACAGATAATTGGAATCGCTAATAGCCTCATCAAATAGATTTTTTATTACCAGCTTATCTGTTGGTAATTGGAAGATGATCTCCTGTTTCAAGGGTCTGAATTCAGTCTGAACAGGAACCGTAACTACTTCGGATTGTGTAGCAAAATCAGGACTTTCAACAGTAAATAAAAAGCTGCCTCCATTCGGCAATTTAATGTCGTAAGAACCTGTTGCTGTGGTATTGAAAATGCCAAGAATAGAATTATCGTTCACATTTTTTACTGTGATTTTTATATTAAGCGCCTGAACATTGTGGTTTTTAACAACAATACCTTTTATAATTGCAAAATCAATGGGTCTGCGTTCAACATTGATATGATATACTGCTATTTTGCCCGCTACACTTGAACGTGCGGAAGCGAAAAAAGCCTTTTTCTCGTCAGCATTTGTCACATATAAAATATCATCATCAGGTGTATTGATGGGGAAATCCATATTCACAGGCTCATTCCATAAATTGGTCTCTTCATTAAGGGTGGTTTTGAAAATATCATAGCCTCCCATTGAATTATGCCCTTTTGAACAGAAGTACAGCACTTTTCCATTAGGATGGAGAAATGGAAAATCTTCATCATACTTAGTATTTACGGTATTACCAATGGTTAGAGGTTTGCCCCATTCTCCACTTGGTGTTTTTTTCATCAGATAGATATTCTTCCCGGTCTGTTCATTGTCGCCATAGCTCGAAAAGTAGATCTGCCCGCTATTTGTGGCAAGATATAAAATTGATTTTTCTTTTTTCTTTTTATCAAGAGCAGTTCTGAATTCCTTTTCATCAGGCTTAACAAGCATTTTACCTCCAATTTCGGAAATATCATAAGAACGGAAAAAGTCTTCACGACCCATTTCTGTTTTTTCTATAACTGGCAGATCGCTGATATTCCGCAATAATTTTTTACCATTATTACACATTTCAATTTGTCTGTCAACCTGAAATCGTTCAGCCTTAGCACCGGAAGCCATTTTTTTGTATGCCAGATATTGTCCGATCGCATCATCAAAACGATAATTCAAATGATATGCTTTGGCGAGGAAAAAAAATGCTTCTTTCTCTACATCTTTATTTTTGGTGGCAAATTCAAGGAAGGTAATGGCCCTTTCTTTTTCATCGCTGGCATAGAGCATACATACCCCTAAACGATAATTATAGTTGGGATCTTTTCTGTAAAGACTTACTAATTGTGAATATAAAGGATAGGCTTTTTCAAACTCTTCTTCATCAAATAACTTAGCGGCTTGCTTTTTAAATTCCTCTTCAGAAGCAAAATCATTTTGAGCCTTAATTGTTTCAATATTCAGGCCAAATAGCAGCAGCAATAAGTAAATTAACCTTAAATGCTTATTCATATATTATAATTCCGAACTACTCGGACAATTTTTTACCTGTTTCAAAATACTAATTACGAATTCTATCAAATAACGAATAATTTATTGTCTTTGGTAATTCGTCTTTATTCTTAATTTATAAGGTGCTTTTTCGGCACCAGCCTAACAGACAAATTTACCTTTTTTTATTGATAAGATGCAATACTTGTCCAAATTTCACAAATCTTTTTTTAATTTAATTAATAAAATATTTTGCATAAAAAGTCGTTATCCGAGACATCCTGTTATATATTTGTGATATGAAGTTAAATAAGCAGTTTTTTTGGTTATGTCTTTTTGTCTTTTTTATTTTTTCATCTTGTAAAAAAGACGAACAAGTAACTGATTCCAGTGCAAAACTTAATTTTTCCACTGATGAAGTTTTATTCGACACCGTTTTTACTACCGTGGGTTCCACAACCAAAATTTTTAAGATATACAATTCAAACAGCCAATCCCTGACTATTTCAAAAGCTTTTTTAGCAACAGGAGCTAATTCTCAGTTCAGAATAAATATAGATGGCCTTTCCGGAACATCATTTACTGACATTGAAATTATGGCCGGAGATAGTTTGTTTGCTTTTGTTCAGGTTACAGTGGATCCAAACGGTACCAACTCTCCAATGTTGATAAAGGATTCACTCATATTTGTTACAAATGGGAATATTCAGGATATTAACCTCACCGCTGTTGGACAAGATGTGTATTTACATAAACCTGATCATTTTTCTACTACCGGATTTCCCCCTTATTCCATCATTGATTGTAATGCAATCTGGACGGATGATAAACCTCATTTAATATTTGGTTATGCAGTTGTGGATGAGGGTTGTACCCTAACAATGCTGGAACGTACTCGTGTTCACTTAAATAACCAGGCTGTTTTATGGATCTATGATGGTGGTACATTGAAAATATTGGGGAGTAAAGGAAATGAAGTTACATTTCAGGGTGCCCGTTTAGAACCTGATTATAAGGAGTTACCCGGACAATGGGGGAAGATATGGCTTTCGCCAGGCAGTTTAAACAATGTGATCGATTGGGCTATTATTAAAAATGGCAGTATTGGTGTTCAAGCCGATACATTGGGTGCATCAGCAAGTCCTACTTTACTTATTACGAATACTATCGTTAAAAATATGTCGGCAGCTGCTATTTACGGACAAGGTAGTTTTATCAGGAGTAATAACTGTGTGTTTGCTAATTGCGGACAATATGTTGCAGCACTTACTATTGGTGGAAGATACAGCTTTGAACATTGTACATTCGCAAATTTCTGGAGTGGAAGTCAGCGCACTACACCTTCAATAGCCCTAAGCAATTATTACATTGATATTAACGGAACAACTCAGATACGGGATCTGGACAGCGCTTATTTTGGCAACTGTATCATGTATGGTAATATTGATGAAGAAATAGGTTTAGATTCATCCACTTTTGGTGGGAATTTTAATTTTAAATTTGATCATTGCCTTGTGAAAACGGCCTTAAATACTGCCAATGGTGTGCATTACAATACTGTTTCACCTTATCAGAATCTTGACCCTCAATTTGTTGATGCCAGTGTGAATAATTATCAGTTAAAAGCAACGTCACCAGCAATTGATCAGGGAAATCCAACTTCTATTATTTTTGACTTAAATGCGAATTTTCGCCCAAATCCAACCACTTCAATTCCTGATTTAGGTGCTTATGAGTATTATTAATAAATAAACAGAACGCAGATCAATGCTGATAATTAAGATTAACACAGATAAAAAAAATCTGTGTTAAATCATAAAATTAACACGAGTAAAAAATCATATTAATCATAAGTAATCTGTGTTATCAGCGTTCTATTTCTAAATATACAAATTATATCTTTTAAAAATGGTATCTGAAAGCTTACCCATATTAAATTCGATCGAAATTCGTGTTTTAGGATCTTTAATTGAAAAGAGTAAAACCACACCGGATTATTATCCAATGACATTGAATTCGCTTACTGCAGCATGTAACCAAAAAACATCGCGCAAACCTGTAGTTCAGTATGATGAAGAGACAGTAGTTATTGCCTTAAACTCCTTAAGGAAAATGGGATTAACATCCACGGCTACGGGTGGTACCAGTCGTTCAGTGAAATACAAACATAATTTCACGCTTGTTTTTCCGCTTACAACTGCTGAATTGGCGGTAATGTGTTTATTGTTTTTACGTGGTCCGCAAACAGCGGGCGAAATAAATACCAATTCGGCAAGGTTGCATGAATTCGAATCATTGGAAGAAGTACTTGAGGTATTGGAAAAACTTGCTCATGCTGAGCCTCCTTTAGTACAACAATTACCGAAGCGTGCCGGTCAGAAAGAGGTTCGTTATACCCATTTATTAGGCGAAACTATTGATCTTGACGAAGAGGAATTGCCGGAGGAGCCTGCACGCAAATCGGTAAATGAAATGGAAGCCAGATTAACAATAGTTGAACAGGAGTTGGCCGTTATGAAAGAATCATTGGAAAAATTGATGAAGGAATTGATGGGGTGATTTTGGAAAGATGACGATAATATATCAGACTTGTGTATTTGATTTTTTATGGAAATGATGCCAGGGGCATCACATGTTTATAAAAACAAAATGTTGATCAACCTCTGCGACTCCAGCCGGAGTCGAACAAATTTCGAATGAAAAGTTTCTATAAACATTTGAATCCTCCGGATTCTTAGAATTCTTAAAATGTTTGACTCCAACCGAAGTCGAGCACTACCCGAATGAAAATTTTCTGATCTAAGAATTAATGTATTGATTGTGAGGATAATTTGCGTTAGGGATTGCAACGGAAATCCTTCTCTTCCGCAATTAGCGGAAGAGAAGATTGATTGGAAAGCCCGACCGTTTTTTTTCAAAAACGGAACGCCCAAAAATAATTTCAAACTAATTACATAAACCTCACACTTGAACGTTTCGAATTTTGATTAAATCCAAATACACCACGGTATTGCAGCATTATCTCAAACCCGCCAATTGATTTTGATACAGGGGTTAAGCCCGAAATGTTTATATCATACGCCACTGAAAAGGCAAAATCCTCATAGTCTAAACGTAAATTTACATAAGCAGCATCTCGGTAACGGTAAAAGATGCCAACTGCCATACTACGTTCGCCATGAAAACCGGTGTAACGTGAACGTTCCTGCAGCAAATATTTTACACTTGTGCCTCCGATAATCAGATAGGACGCTCCTTGCTTAGAAACCAATAAATTAGGCTGTAAAACAGCATTACTGTTAGTTCCTAATTTATAAGCTACATTCCATTGAAATGAATATTTACGCAGTAATTTATCGGTTCTGCCAATTACTGAAACATCAGGAGATGTAAAGTGATGTAAAGAAAAACCTAATGAACTACGAAATTTTCTATCCGAATTAAAATTCCAAACCAAACCTGTTGACATATCCAGAAAAGCCGCACTGCCTCCATATTGTTCAGCAAAACCATAAGCTGCATTATAGCCTCCGGTGTTGGGGTCGTACTGGCTATCGTATTTTATTGAACTGAGTGATACACTTTTTATATTATAACCGATCCCGTAACCAAAGGTAAGATAATGCAATTTTTTACCACCCAGGAATTTAGTAAATGATAATAAACCATTATAAGAATTGGTTTCTAAATTTATGCTACCCTGAGCATCATTAATAAAATTAAAACCTGCGGAAAAAAAATCATTGCCTCTCATCTTCTTTTTAAAGATGGGCGCATCTATTGCTACTGAAGCTGTTTTATAAGGATTTGTTATCGTGAACCATTGCATACGGTATAAAGAAGATGCTCTTATATCTCCATTGAAAATGCCTGTATTTGCTGGATTAATTGTTAGTGGAGAATAAAAGAATTGCGAGAAATGTGGATCTTGAGCGAAGGAAGATGTAATATTTAATATGTAAAATGTAATATTTAATATTATAGCTGAAAAAAGAATTTTCGGTTTCATAAGTTAATATTTAATATGTAAATATTTAATATGTAATATTTAGCGTTACTGCTGAAAATAGAACTTTTGGTTTCATAAGTACGGGTTTCAAATATTACATATTAAATATTACCTCACTAACGTTAAAGTTCCTTGTTCTTTTACTGTTTCACCATTACAGTATTTTACTTCTAAGAGGTAAACAAATACACCGTCATTCATTGGTACTTCATTTAATTTACCATCCCAACCTACTAAAATATCAAGTGATTCAAATACTTTTTCTCCAATTCTATCATATATTTTTAAACTGATAGATTCAATTCCACGACCATGAACATGCAGTGAATCATTAATTCCATCGCTATTCGGTGTAAATCCGGTAGGCATAAAATAATTATAAACGTTCACAATATCTACTGTAATAGTATCTGTATCGAAGCAGCCATCAGGACTGGTGAGTGTTACATAATAATCCTGCGTTGCAGTGGGTGAAACAGTTGCGGAGGCACATGTATTACAAACTAAATTAACAAGCGGCCCCCATGAGAATGTTCCATTAACGGAAGGTAAAGCTGTTAGTACAGTGCTTTCACAGCTTCCAATTGTTGTAATACCTGAAATGCTTACAGTTGGAACCAGAAAAACAGTTACGGTTGTGGTGGTGGAATCAGAACAATTATTGCTGGTTCCTACAATAGTATAAGTGGTGGTTACAATTGGGCTTGCAGCAACAGTAGCTCCTGTGGAACTGCTTAATCCTGCTGAAGGAGACCATAAATAAGAGTTGGCGCCAGTTGCTGTTAAATTGGTAGAAAAACCTTCACAAACCGTTGGTGTGGCGGGAGAGGAGGTTACAATAGGTAAAGGATTTACGCTTGCAAAGATGGTATCATATCCTGTACAACCGCTGATATTGGTAAAAGCGTAGATGAGTTTATGATTTCCTACTCCTGCTGTTGGAGGATCGAAAAGACCGGCTGGATTGGTTATTCCCGGGCCGGTCCAGGTTCCATTTGTTGGAGTGGCACCAATAAGAGCAATTGAAGCGGCATTGATACAGGCCGAAAAATCAGTTCCGCCATTCACCGCATCTGCCGGAATAATGGTAACGTTAATTGCATTACTCACCGGACTTGGGCATCCCAGATTGGTTGCAACCACAGTGATGCTGTTTCCCGGATTTAATGTGGTTACGTAGGTATTAGCAGCTCCATTTTGTGCAGAAATTCCTGCATTAAAAAATTCATAACTGGTATATCCTGCGGGTATTGAAGTAAAGGTGATCAATTCGTTCTGACATATTGTATTATCAGGATCGGAACTTCCGAGCCATGCATTAGGTATTGGATTTACAGCGGTTACAATGGCATTACTTGTTTGGCCAACGCAGCCTGAAGAGCTGGTTGCTATCACTTCAATACTACTGCCATTGGCGAGCGTAGTTGTAGTATAGGTATTGGTTGCTCCGGTTTGGATATTAGATCCATTATTTGAAAAATCATAATTAGTAAATCCGGCAGGAGAAGCAGTAAATGTTATACTTTGGCCGGTTCCGCATAAAATATTATCAGCATCGGAACTTGTTAATACAATTTGCGGTGCAAGATTTACTGTAGTTACCTTGGCCGCACTTGGAAGGCTTGGACATCCTAAATTTGTTGCAACTACAGTAATACTATTGCCCGGTAACAAGGTGGTGGTGGTATAAGTAATGCTGGCACTGTTTTGCACAGAAACACCTGCATCAAAAAATTCGTAACTTGTGTAACCAATAGGCATGGCAATAAAAAGCACGCTGGTACCTTCACAAATAGTACTGTCAGGATCCGAGCTGATCACTGATACAACAGGAAAAGGAGTAATTACAGGTAATAGTACTGCGCTTGGATTGGTAAAACAGGTTCCTGCAAGTGCCACCACCACCACACTATCCCCTAAAGACAATGTTGAAGTTGTATATGTATTACCGGCCCCGCTTTGAACAGAAGTAGCGTTAATATAAAAAGCATAACCTAAATAAGTGCTAGGTGATGCCGTAAAAGTTATTGGGTCACCTTCGCAACTTGAGGAAGGTGAAGCTGTTAATGTTACGTTAAATGAACTTGAATTTACAGTTACTACTGTGGAATCGCGAACCTTGCCACAGCAGGCTGTTGTTACATATACGTATATTGTATAGGTGCCGACTGCCCCAAAGTAAATATTACTGGCAGTTTGCATGGTTGCTCCTTCCAAAGTATCGGGGCTTGCTGAATTTCCAAAGATCCATTGATAATAAGTTCCGGTTAAAGAAGTATTATAAGTATTAGGGCAACCTAAGGTAACACTTCCGTTGACAGGACTGATGCTTGGTGTTGCAGGGCCTGCCTGAAAAATAGTAACATAATCAGTAAATGTTGTGCCGCTAAAGGCAATGCTTTTTCTACCCATTGATGAATAATAAACAGAAAAAGGCCCGGTACCGGTAGCAGTAGCAGGGGAGGAGCCTGCTCCAAAAGTCCAGGTTCCACTGGTTGTTGAACTAAATACAACTTCTGAATTTGTACAACCTTTATTAGTAACACTTATATCGGGAGGGCTTCCCGGAACTGCTATAATTCCTAAACTGGAAACGGGGGTTCCACCGTTTTCGCTAAGAGCTACGCTCATTCCATCAGCACCCGCACCACCTGATCCACCTTGACCTCCGGTACCGCCTTCCCCTCCGGCTGCTCCAACACTATTTCCGCAACCAAAGCCGGTTCCGCCAGCACCACCAAGTCCTCCAGATCCACCGGTACCACCTGAGCCGCCTGCACCGCCAAGACCAGCAGTACCCGGGTTTAATAAACAATCCTGTATAATTCCACTTGCTCCATTAGTAAATAAAAAAATAGCATAAGACGAACCTCCGCCATTACCTCCTGTGCCACCTGAAGCGCCTTCACCACCGGCACCACCGCCACCACCACTTCCACCTACTTCATCATTTCCATTTGAAGAATGTTGTTGACGCCCAGCACCACCACCACCCCCACCACCACCACAACCACTTGATCCATCTGTTCCTGTAGTTCCTAATCCTCCTGGAACCCAATACCCGCCTATAATAGATCCAGCCGATCCAAGAGTTCCGGGTGTTCCTATTGTTCCTAATCCTCCCACTTGACCAATAGTTGGTGAAGATCCAGAGCAGCCTGTATTAAGACTTGTACCCAAAAAACCACATCCACATCCAGGGCCATCACCTCCTGCGCCACCGGTACCTCCGCAACCTGCTGTTAAGCCGGGCGAACCTATTTCTGTGCCATTGGGACTATGTTTTGCCCCTGCTCCTCCATTTCCACCGTTATTTCCGGTAGATCCAATACCTCCTGCACCACCTGCAGGTATGGCTGTGTCATCAGCGGCAGGTAGCCCGTTCGCACCATTCGCACCAATTGCTCCAACTGTACCCGGTACTCCTGCTAATCCGGCTGAACCGGCACCAGTTGTAACTTTGCAACGGGTAATATTATAATTGGAGCATCCTGATAAATAAATGCCATATACTGAAATTTGATTTCCAGTTGCGCTTGCTATATTAATAGTAAGGTCCTGTAATCGGAAATTAGAAGCAGCGTTACCTGCCAATCCAACCAATGCATTAAATGGAGTAGGTAAAGGATTTGTTGCGTCCCGGTCAATAATACTTTGTGAAACAGTGCTTTTTATCCATGTTGTGGAGTTAAATCCACCTTCAATGGTTACGTTAGATGGTATGCTTAAAATATTGGATATCAAATAAGTACCTGTAGAAAGCCAGAGTAAATTATTTGCAGAACTAACGAGTGTTAATCCGTAAGCTAAACTGGCAGGGTTAGTTTTTGTTCCTGTAGTTCCGCTTGAAACTCCAGTAGGGGTCACATAGATAATATTACATTCCTGGGCAGATAAGGAAACTGTGTAAAAGCTGGAACAAAGGTATAAAAGAGAAATTAAAAATGATTTTTTTAAGGATCTATGAATTTGCTCAGCGGTCCGAATGAATAAGCCAATTCGGGCAGGTGTGCTAATGTATTTAAGATACATATTCATAAATTGCTAATTTGTTAATGTGTAAACGTAATTTTCAAATTATCAAATTAATAAAAAAAATAGGCCAAAGAAGTTTAAATTAATAAAAGGGAGATGCAAAAAAATAAAAAATAGTTGCGTGTTTGATAAGATCAGCTTACTGAAAGCGTTAGATCATGAATCAGTTTTACTACATATTCTAATTGTTGTTCGCGGGTAAGATCAGAATTATCAAGTACGATAGCATCCTGTGCCTGAACTAATGGGTCTTCTTTGCGGTGAGTATCTTCATAATCACGGTTCAGTAAATTTGATTTTACATCATTAAATGAAACATGCTGTCCCTTTGTTTTATACTCATCAAATCTACGCTGCGTACGTATATCGCTATCAGATGTCATAAAAATTTTAAGTTCAGCATCCGGAAATACGTTAGAACCGATGTCGCGGCCATCCATCACAATCCCCCCGTTTTTTCCTAATTCACGCTGTATTGCAATCATTTGTACTCTCACTTCATGAATTGCACTCACCTGGCTCACATTTTCGGAAACGATCATCTGACGGATCTCTTTCTCCACATTTTCGCCATTCAAAAAAGTATCAGAAGCCTTGGTTTGTTGATTAAACTCAAAAGAAAGTTTAATATTAGGTAATAATTTGATTATTTCTTCCGGCATAAAACTACCGTCCTTAATAACACCTTTTCTCAAAGCATAAAGCGTTACGCAACGATACATAGCACCGGAATCAGCATAGGCATAATGTAAATGGGAAGCTAAAGCTTTTGCTAAAGTGCTTTTTCCGCAGGATGAATATCCGTCAATGGCAATGGTAATTTTAGACATCTAACAATTAAGGTTAAAATAACGAATCAAAAAAACAAATTTCCTAAATACAAATAACGAAAAAAAAAACGAATTTACGAAACAGTGGTTACTAATAACGAATAAAAAAAACCAATTTACGAAACTGTATGTTAAAAAACAGGTAACACAGTTTGAAAATTGGTAACATTCGTTTATTCGGACTCCGTAAATTCGTAATGATTCGTTATTTGTAAGGGTTATCCTTAACCTTATTTTTTTGAATAAAAACTGTTAATGTCAAAACCAATTGAAAAATTGTTTGAAGGACCGGCTAAATGGTAAACTGCGCGACCATAACTGAACTGGAATTTATAAATGCGAAATCCAAATCCGAACGAAAAACCTGTCATACCACGTTTTTCGGGTATTTTTAATTCTTTTCTTCGCTGATAATTATAACCGGCACGTAAAAAAAAGTTTTTAGTAATTAAAAATTCTCCTCCTATTATAAGGTGACGCATTAATTTATCCCCGAATATTTTGTTTTTGTTTTGTTTAATAGCTTCTCCGGTAAGTGGATCAACCGTCAAAACTGGATTTGCAGGGTCCTGGTAAGTCAGGTCCCATTTTTCAAGATTTTCATAAACCAATGATAAACGGAATGGTACATGTTTTAATTTTTTTGAAAATCCGATCTGCATTTCAAAGGGGAGCTTTTCTCTGTTGCCCGGTACGTAAGGCTTCCATTGCCTTCCTGCATTTTTAATAACTGCAGCCAGGGTAAAACCTCTTGAAGGAATAATATATACTGCGCCAAGATCAAGAGCTGATCCCAGTGAAGTGTAGGACTCTAAATGAGAATAAATTGTTTTTACTGTGGCACCTACCGTTAAGTTGGAATCCAGGATGGAACGTGCGTATGAAACATTAAAACTCATTTCATTTGCGCCAAAAGTACCATCTGTTGTACCTGTCTCATCAGCACGGATAAATTTACCATAATTCAAATAATGAATGCCAGCGCTAACTATTCCAATTTTATTGATTTTTTTAGCGTAGGCAGCATAACCATAATTTATATCACCAAAATAGTTGATATAACTCAATGCTACATTGTTGTTCATCGAATCGGTAAGTAATGCGGGGTTGGTGAGAGAAACATTCAAATCATTATCTCTTGTTGAAATAAGATTACCTCCTAACGCTGTAACTCTGGCCGATATAGGCAGGTTTAAGAATTCATATGTATTGTTACCTCCAACTTGTGAAAAAGCAGAAGTACTGATAAGGGTCGTAAAAAAAAAGAAAAATATTTTTTTTGTGTTCATCAATACAAAGTAAATTAAAATATCCATGCTCTATACGTTATATGTGATGAATTATTGCACACTATTAATTAAAAGACAATTTCTGACAGGACAAATGGATGGGAAAACATCTTTTTGAGTTTGTTGTTTAAAATAAGGGAGTATTTAAAAGCATCGTTTAAACTTCCAAAAAAATATTCCACGATTAATAAAATTCCTTAGCGATATGTCAAATATCAAATTTAAAATTGATAGAAGGCATTGTAATTAAATCGGCTCAACAATAATTTTGCTGGACAATTTAATTGCCATCCCATGAATAGATCATTTACGCTGAAAATTATTTTTATTTGCTTTTTTGTTTGGTTCACTTCTATCATAAAAGTTAAATCACAAAATCAAATTGCCGAGCAAAAAATATTTGAGTTGGATTCGAAACTCTCTGCCATGAGGGCTGCTCAGGATGAACCAACAAAAATTGAAGGCATATATTTAAATGGTTTGGTCTATGATCTGTTGCCTTCCATCTATTTTCAACAAGGTAAATTAGTGGGGACATATAAAGAAAATCCAATTGTTTTATTTACTGATATATCCTCTTTACAATCCCTCAGTGAGTCCAATCCATTATATAATAAGATCGAAATTATTTCTATTAAAATAAAAAAGCCTGCAGACCTCCAAAAAGCACTGAGAATTTCCGATCTAACAGCTTTTGATAATTTGAAATATATTTATTTTTTATGTGATTTCAATATCTGTCCCGACCAGATACAAAATATGTCTTGCGTGAATGAAAAAATTTCCGCTATGATTCAAAGAGCTGAAAATTCTTCAATAGAAATTTTGTATAAAACCAATATCGGTAGCTAATCCTCATTAATTAAATGATAAATTTTTAAGGTAATGAAAATCAAAGTTTTAAAATTAAAGTTGATCAGTTTCGTACAAGTATTGCCTCTAATCTTGATTTTTATTTTAGGTGCTTTAAATGATGTTGACGCTCAGGTAATCAAGCCGTTTACCCAAAGGACCTCTGTATACAGCCCTACTCAAAAAATGTATCATATTAAGGGTGATTATACGATGGTTGGGAATACTAATCTTACGCCTGTAGTTTATTCTATTACCACCAATAATAATGATGGTAGTATGAAATATGTTGATATTGATGGAGTTGATAGTACCGTTAATTCATCTTCTGCAACCTTAAATTTTTCAACAGAGAACGGTTCGCTTCCGGAATGTTCAAAAATTATATATGCAGGCTTATATTGGACAGGACGAGCCTTAGATTATGCTCCTAGCCCTAACACTTTTAATGTTTCACAAACTTTACCTCAATCAATAAATCAAAACTATACAGAGAGTCACGCGAATTCAATTAATAACACAGATTATACTGTTTCGGTAACGCGGATTGGAACCAATTTTATTTATGGTGTTAGATACACCTTTACATCTTCGGGTTCCGGTCCACAAGTACTTTTTGAATCTGCTTTTACTTTTCCTTATGTCCGGTATTCTACTGATAATGGAAGTACATGGACTAGCCCTGGTAGTCAGGTTGCTACTGTACCAGGTTCAAATCTCAGAGATGTTAGTTTCAATCCTGTAACAGTTTACGCACCAGGTGGTGGTATAATTTTAACGGTAAACAAATTGCGAAGGGATTCAAGAGGTGATTTAAATATGCCTGCATATCAACTAAACGCTACAGCAAGTGGCAATGTTTCCGGGACTGCTCAGGTTATCTATACAAGATCGTTAGATAAACGCAAGATCAAATTAAAAGCCGCAGGACAACCTTACACTGAATTTACCGCTAATGCCAATGATATTAATTATCCGACCACTACAGAAGATTTTATATATTCTGCATGTGTTGAAGTGACTGATTATGTTAAAGCAAATAAATCCAGTGAATACTCGGTTGCTGATATTGCTTTGAAAGAAGGGTATGGAGGCGGTGCGGGCTATTTTGGTGGTTGGGGTATGATTGTGATATTTGAAAATTCGAAAATGAATTGGCGTGATATTACCATTTTTGATGGTTATGCTTATGTTGATAATACTAATTCTTTTGAACTACCTGTTTCAGGTTTTAACACTGCTCAGGCGGGAAATGTAAATTTCAAACTCGGTTTGATGGGTGGGGAAGGAGATGTAGATTTTAGTGGTGATTTCTTTAGTATTATAGATCAGAGTAATGCCTGGGTGCCTTTAAATCATACAGGGAATAGTACAACAAATTTTTTCAACAGCTCGATCAACACAGGTGGAAATAGCCGAAATCCAAGTCTTCAAAATAATACGGGGGTTGACTTAAGCATGTTTAATATACCCAATGTCAACAACTCTGTTATTACAAATAATCAAACTTCAACAAAGTTCAAATATGGTTCAACTCAGGATAGGTATATAATTTCCGTGATTGCTATGGCGGTGGATGCTTGCTACCCAAGTGTAGAGCCTTTAATTTCGGCAGCAACTATTAATGGTCTACCTGCTGGTCCGCCACCATTAACAATATTACCGGGTCAGGACATTGAATATAAACTGGAAATCAGAAACCAGGGAACTGAGGCAATTGGAAATACAAAAATTATTATTCCGATGCCTTATTCGGCAACTTATGTGAATGGTAGCGCGGTAAAAAACGTCTATTTTACACCTCTTCCTTCACCCAATAATTTATATTTTGATCCTTTACTTGGTGCAACTGGTTCCCTGGTTTGGGATTTTGGCACACTTCCCAAACCAGCGGATGTAAATACGCTATTGGCTACACTGACCTTTCATATGAAAGTAACAGCTGATTGTAACATATTAAAAAATTCAAGTTGCCCTCCAAATGTCTCACTGAGTGGAGCCATAATGAACGGACAAGGACAAACTTCCGGAATAACAATTGGCGATCAGTCTTTTATTCAGGGGTATAGTGAAAATGGAAATTGTCAGGGTGAACCAATTATTGACCCTTTGCAAATTGATATCGATAAAACTGATTATATAACTCAAAATTGTCAGGGTACTCCGGTTCAAAAGGATTTTCTTTTTTGTAACGTAAGTGCAAATATTCCTATTGCAAATGTTTCGGGAAGTTTTCCAACTGGTACACGTTTTTATAATTCCTTTCCCATTACAGGGGCTTCTATAGAGTACACTGCCAGCAATCCTTTTCCTTATACTTCCGGTACGACTATGTATTATGCTGTTCCTCCCGGTGGTGGTGCATGTCATTTTGATTTTACGATCACAGTAAAAACTGTTATAAGCACTCCTACAGCAAATAATGTAAGATATTGCCTTAACCAAGCTGCATTGCCACTCACGGCTATTGTGAGTGATCCTGCATATACTTTATATTATTTTCTAACCAGTACATCAACACCAGCATTTTTATCTATTACACCATCTACCACCAGTATAGGAGTTACAACCTATTATGTTGCAGAAGGACTAACAAATGCTTGCATTAGTCCTAATAGGGTTCCACTTACTGTTTCGGTTTTTGATTTTAAAGCCAGCATCACTTCCCAAACCAATGTGTTTTGTAATGGAGGTAATACAGGCAGCGCAACCGTAACCCCAACAGGAGGAAATGGTAGCTATTCCTATTCATGGAATACAACACCGGTACAAACAACCGCAACAGCAATTAATTTAAATGCAGGAAGCTATACCGTAACAGTAACAGATAATAATGGATGTACGATTCCAGTAACGAAAGTGGCAACCATAACGCAGCCGTCATCAGTGTTGGGTGCCAGCATTACTTCACAAACTAATGTGTTTTGTAATGGTGGTAATACAGGTGTAGCAACAGTAACAGCCACAGGTGGGAGTGGTGCCTATTCTTATTCATGGAATACAACACCGGTTAAAACAACAGCAACTGCGAATAGTTTAGCAGCTGGCAGTTATACTGTAACAGTATCAGATAATAATGGATGTACAGTTCCTGTGACTAAAGTAGCAACCATTACGCAGCCTTCAGCAGTGTTGGGTGCAAGTATTACCTCACAAACTAATGTGTTTTGTAATGGTGGAAATACTGGGACAGCAACAGTAACAGCGACAGGTGGTAGCGGAGCTTATTCTTATTCATGGAATACAACACCGGTTAAAACAACAGCAGCAGCGAATAGTTTAGCAGCCGGCAGTTATACTGTAACAGTAACTGATAATAATGGTTGTACAGTTCCGGTAACAAAAGTAGCAAGCATTACGCAGCCTTCAGCAGTGTTGGGTGCAAATATTACTTCACAAACTAATGTGTTTTGTAATGGTGGTAATACAGGGACTGCAACAGTGACAGCCACAGGTGGTAGTGGAGCTTATTCTTATTCATGGAATACAACTCCGGTTCAAACAACAGCAACAGCAATTAATTTAAGTGCAGGAAGCTATACCGTAACAGTAACAGATAATAATGGATGTACAGTTCTGGTGACTAAAGTAGCAACCATTACGCAGCCTTCATCGGTATTGGGAGCAAGCATTACCTCTCAAACTAATGTTTTTTGTAATGGCGGTAATACGGGGACAGCAACAGTAACAGCCACAGGTGGTAGTGGAGCTTATTCTTATTCATGGAATACAACTCCGGTTCAAACAACAGCAACAGCAAATAATTTAGCAGCTGGCAGTTATACAGCGGCAGTAACAGATAATAATGGATGTACAGTTCCTGTAACCAAAGTAGGAACCATTACGCAGCCTTCATCAGTGTTGGGTGCCAGCATTACTTCTCAAACGAATGTTTTTTGTAATGGTGGTAATACAGGAAGTGCAACAGTAACAGCTATAGGTGGAAGTGGCAGTTATTCTTATACATGGAATACGACTCCGGTTCAAACAACAGCAACAGCAATTAATTTAAATGTAGGAAGCTATATTGTAACGGTAACAGATAATAATGGATGTACAGTTCCGGTAACTAAAGTAGCAATCATTACGCAGCCTTCAGCAGTATTGGGTTCAAGCATTACTTCACAAACAAATGTGTTTTGTAATGGTGGTAGTACGGGGACAGCAACAGTAACAGCCACAGGTGGCAGTGGAGCTTATTCTTATTCATGGAATACGACTCCGGTTCAAACAACAGCAACCGCGAATGGTTTAGCAGCCGGCAGTTATACTGTAACGGTCACAGATAATAATGGATGTACTGTTCCAGTAACTAAAGTAGCAACCATTACGCAGCCTTCAGCTGTATTGGGTGCAAGCATTGCTTCACAAGCAAATGTGTTTTGTAATGGTGGTAATACAGGGACAGCAACAGTAACAGCCACAGGTGGTAGTGGAGCATATTCTTATTCATGGAATACAACTCCTGTACAAACAACAGCAACCGCGAATAGTTTAGCAACTGGCAGTTATACTGTAACAGTAACAGATAATAATGGATGTACAGTTCCGGTAACGAAAGTAGCAACCATTACGCAGCCTTCATCAGTGTTAGGAGCAAGCATTACTTCACAAACAAATGTTTTTTGTAATGGTGGAAATACAGGGACAGCAACAATAACAGCTACAGGTGGCAGTGGTGCCTATTCATATTCTTGGAATACGACTCCGGTTCAAACAACAGCAACAGCAATTAATTTAAGTTTAGGAAGCTATACTGTAGCAGTAACTGATAATAATGGATGTACAGTTCCGGTAACGAAAGTAGCAACCATTACGCAGCCTTCATCAGTGTTAGGTGCAGGTATTACTTCTCAAACCAATGTTTTTTGTAATGGTGGTAATACAGGGACAGCAATAGTAACAGCCACAGGTGGCAGTGGAGCTTATTCTTATTCATGGAACACAACACCCATTCAAACAACAGCAACCGCAACTAATTTAAGTGCAGGAAGCTATACAGTAACAGTAACAGATAATAATGGATGTTCAGTTCCGGTAACGAAAGTAGCAACCATTACGCAGCCTTCATCAGTGTTGGGGGCAAGTATTTCTTCGCAAATCAATGTGTTTTGTAATGGCAGTAATACTGGCAGCGCAACGGTAACAGCAACAGGTGGTAGCGGAGCCTATTCGTATTCATGGAATACAACACCGATACAAACAACAGCAACAGCAATTAATTTAAGTGCAGGAAGCTATACTGTAACGGTAACTGATAATAATGGATGTACTGTTCCGGTAACAAAAGTAGCAACCATTGCACAGCCTACATCAGTATTGGGAGCAAGCATTGCTTCTCAAACCAATGTTTTTTGTAATGGCAGTAATACAGGGACAGCAACAGTAACAGCCACAGGTGGTAGTGGAGCATATTCTTATTCATGGAATACAACTCCTGTACAAACAACAGCAACCGCGAATAGTTTAGCAACTGGCAGTTATACTGTAACAGTAACAGATAATAATGGATGTACAGTTCCGGTAACGAAAGTAGCAACCATTACGCAGCCTTCATCAGTGTTAGGAGCAAGCATTACTTCACAAACAAATGTTTTTTGTAATGGCAGTAATACTGGCAGCGCAACGGCAACAGCAACAGGTGGTAGCGGAGCTTATTCTTATTCGTGGAACACAACACCCATTCAAACAACAGCAACCGCAAATAATTTGACATCCGGCAGCTATACGGTAACAATAACAGATAATAATGGATGTACAATTCCTGTAACGAAAGTAGCAACCATTACGCAGCCTACATCAGTATTGGGAGCAAGCATTACCTCCCAAACTAATGTGTTTTGTAATGGCGGTAATACAGGGACAGCAACAGTAACAAGCACAGGTGGTAGTGGAACTTATTCTTATTCATGGAATACAACACCCATTCAAACAACAGCAACAGCAATTAATTTAAGTGCAGGAAGCTATACAGTAACAGTAACAGATAATAATGGATGTACTGTTCCGGTAACAAAAGTAGCAACCATTACGCAGCCTTCATCAGTATTGGGTGCAAATATTTTTTCACAAACCAATGTTTTTTGTAACGGTGGTAATACAGGTGTAGCAACAGTAACCGCCACAGGTGGCAGTGGTGCCTATTCTTATTCATGGAATACAACACCCGCTCAAACGACCGCAATAGCAACAAATTTAATAGCTGGCAGTTATACTGTAACAGTAACAGATAATAATGGATGTACAGTTCCAGTAACAAGTGTGGCAACAATTACGCAACCTGTATCAGTATTAGCCGCAAGTATTAGTCAGCAAACTAATGTGTTTTGTAATGGAGGTAATACAGGAAGCGCAATAGTGACAGGGGCAGGAGGCAGTGGGTCCTATTCTTATTCATGGAATACAACACCGGTTCAAACAACCGCAACCTCAATTAATTTAACAGAAGGCAGTTATACTGTAACAGTTACAGATAATAATGGATGTACAAGTCCTGTAACGAGCGTTGCAACAATTACTCAACCGGTATCAGTATTAGCATCAAGTATCATTCAGCAAACAAATGTGTTTTGTAATGGAGGTAGAACCGGAGAAGCAACAGTAACCGGAACAGGCGGGAGTGGATCCTATTCGTATTCATGGAATACATCACCAGTTCAAACAACAGCAACAGCAACTAATTTAACCGAAGGCAGTTATATTGTAACAGTAACAGATAATAATGGATGTACAATTCCTGTAACGAGCGTTGCAACAATTACTCAACCTGTATCAGTATTAGCATCAAGCATAGATCAGCAAACTAATGTGTTTTGTAACGGAGGTAGCACAGGTAGTGCAACAGTAACAGCCTCAGGTGGGAGCGGTAGCTATAGCTATTTGTGGAATTCAACACCTTTGCAAATTGGTGCAACCGCAATTAATCTGAGTGCAGCCAGCTATACCGTTACAGTAACAGACAATAATGGCTGTACAGTTCCGGTAACAAGTGTTACAACAATTACTCAACCTGTGTCGGTATTAAGTGCAAGTATCAGTCAACACACCGATGTGTTTTGTTTTGGTTGTAATACAGGATCAGTGACAGTGGCAGCTTCAGGAGGCAGCGGATCTTATTCTTATTCATGGAACACAAATCCAGTCCAAACAACAGCAACAGCGAACAATCTGGCAGCCGGCAGCTATACGGTAACAGTAACAGATAATAATGGATGTACTATTCCTGTAACAGTGATAGCAACAATTTCAGAGCCCGGATCAGTTTTAGGTGCATTCATCAGTTCACAAACCAATGTATTTTGTTTTGGTGGCAATACCGGAGAAGCAACTGTAACAGCAATTGGAGGCAGTGGATCCTATTCTTATTCATGGAATACAACACCGGTGCAAACAACAGCAAAAGCGACTAATTTAACAGCCGGCAGCTATACAGTAACTGTAACGGATAATAATGGATCATCAATTACCGTGATGGCTATAGCAACTATTACTCAACCATTGTCGGGATTAACTGCAAATATATCTTCTCAAACAAATGTATTCTGCAATGGTGGTAATACAGGCAATGCAACATTAACAGCAAGTGGTGGAAGCGGTAGCTATAACTATTTGTGGAATTCAACCCCTTTACAAATTGGCGCAACAGCAGTTAATTTATCGGCTGGTAGTTATACTGTAACAATCACAGATAATAATGGATGCACAGTTCCAGTAACAGCTGTTGCAACAATTACTGAACCGGTATCAGTATTAGCAGCAAGCATTGATCAGCAAACCAATGTGTTTTGTAATGGAGGCAGTACTGGAGATGCAATGGTAACAGCAACAGGTGGTAGTGGAGCCTATTCTTATTCCTGGAACACCACACCGGTTCAAACAATAGCGACAGCAACTAATTTAACAGCTGGCAGTTATACTGTAACAGTTACAGATAACAATGGATGCACAGTTCCTGTAATTAAAGTAGCAACCATTACCCAGCCTTCATCAGTGTTGGGTGCAAGCATTACCTCTCAAACCAATGTTTTTTGTAATGGAGGAAGTACAGGCAGCGCCTTGATCACAGCAACCGGAGGAAGCGGGTTTTATTCTTATTCCTGGAATACGACTCCGGTTCAAACAACAGCAAATGCAACAGGTTTACCAATGGGCTCCTATACTGTAACCATAACAGATAATAATGGATGTACTGTTCCTGTAACAAAGGTAGTAAGCATTACAGAGCCGTCATTATTACTTGGTGCCAGCATCTCTTCGCAAACCAATGTGTTTTGCAATGGAGGGAATACAGGAGTCGCAACGGTAACGGCCACAGGTGGCAGCGGATCTTATTCTTATTCATGGAATACTACTCCGGTTCAAACAACTGCAACCGCAACTAATTTATCAGCTGGCAGCTATACTGTAACAGTAACAGATAATAACGGTTGTACCATTCCTGTAACAAAAATTGCAACGATCACACAACCCTTATCAACATTGGGTGCAAGTATCAGCTCTCAAACCAATGTATTCTGTAATGGCGGCAATACCGGCAGTGCAACAATAACCGTAACAGGTGGCAGTGGATACTATTCTTATTCCTGGAATACGATCCCGGCACAAACAACAGCAACAGCAAATGGTTTAACAAGGGGAACTTATACAGTAACCGTCACAGATAATAATGGATGTACTGTTCCTGTGACAAATGTAGTAAGCATTACACAACCTTCATCAGTACTGGGTGCCAGTATCAGCTCACAAACCAATGTGTTTTGTAATGATGCAAATACAGGTAGTGCAACAGTGCTGGCAACAGGTGGCAGTGGAAGCTATTCGTATTCATGGAATACAAGCCCAGCCCAAACAGTAGCAACAGCAGTAGGTTTAACAATGGGAACTTATACAGTTACAGTAACAGATAATAATGGATGTACTGTTCCTGTAACAAAAGTAGTAACGATCACACAACCTTCATCAGGACTCGGTGCCAGCATTAGTTCACAAACCAATGTGTTTTGCAAGGGTAGTAATACAGGTAGCGCAACAGTACTGGTAACTGGTGGCAGTGGAAGTTATTCGTATTCCTGGAATACAACACCAGCCCAAACAACAGCAACAGCAATTGGTTTAACAGTGGGAACTTATACAGTTACCGTAACAGATAATAATGGATGTACTGTTCCTTTGACAAAAATAGTAACCATTACTCAACCTTCATCTGTACTGGGTGCCAGTATCAGCTCACAAACCAATGTGTTTTGTAATGGCGGTAGTACTGGTAGTGCAACAGTAACAGCAACCGGAGGCAGTGGAAGTTATTCTTATTCCTGGAACACGATACCAGCGCAAACAACAGCAACAGCTTCCGGTTTAACATCGGGATCTTATAATGTAACAGTTACCGATAATAACGGATGTGTGGTTCCGGTAATGAAAGTAGCTATCATTACTCAGCCTTCATCTGTATTGGGCGCAAGCATCAGCTCACAAACTGATGTGTTTTGTAATGGTGGTAATACGGGAAATGCCACAGTAACAGCAATTGGAGGCAGCGGAAGTTATTCTTATTCCTGGAACACTATCCCTGCTCAGACAAGCGCAACAGCAACCGGATTACTATCAGGATCATATACTGTAACAGTAACAGATAATAACGGCTGTAACGTTCCTGTAACAAAAGTAGTGACCATCACACAACCTTCATCGGTACTGAGTGCCAGCATCAGCTCACAAACCAATGTGTTTTGTAAGGGAGGGAGAACGGGAAGTGCAACAGTAACAGCAACAGGGGGCAGCGGAAGTTATTCTTATTCATGGAGTACCGTACCAATACAAACAACAACAACTGCAAGTAATTTATCAGCGGGCAGCTATACTGTAACAGTAACAGATAATAACGGGTGCACCATTCCTGTAAATAAAATAGCCTTTATCACACAACCTGCATCAGTATTAGGCGCCAGTATCAGTTCAAAAACCAATGTGTATTGCTATGGAGGTAATACAGGTAGTGCAACTGTGACTCCAACAGGTGGGAGTGGTAGCTACAGCTATCTTTGGAATACTACACCTGCACAGATCGGCTCAACTGCAGTTAATTTATCTTCCGGCAGCTATACTGTAACAGTAACAGATAATAACGGATGCACCGTTCCTGTTTCAAAAGTAGCTTCCATAACCCAACCCTCATCTGCATTTATCGCCAGCATCTCCTCACAAACAAATGTATTTTGTAATGGTGGTAATAGCGGAAATGCAACAGTAACAGCAACAGGAGGAAGCGGCAGTTATTCTTATTCTTGGAATACAACACCTGCCCAAACAACAGCAACAGCAACTAATTTAACAGCTGGCAGCTATACCATAACAGTTACAGATAATAATGGATGCACCATTCCTGTAATAAAAATAGCGATCATTACACAGCCTTTATCAATATTGGGAGCAAGTATCACTTCCCAAACTAATGTATTCTGTAATGGTGGCAGTACAGGTTCTGCAACAGTAACAGCAACGGGAGGAAGCGGAAGTTATTCTTATTTATGGAATACTACACCATCACAAACAACAGCAACAGCAAGTGGTTTACCAGTGGGCTCCTATACGTTAACTGTTAAAGATATTAATGGATGTACCATTCCTGTAACAAAAGTAGTAACCATCACGGAGCCTAACTCAGCATTGAATGCAAGTATCAGTTCACAAACAAATGTATTTTGCAATGGAGGAAATACAGGAGTGGCAGCGGTAACAGCAATCGGGGGAAGTGGAAGTTATGCTTACTTCTGGAATACGAGTCCTGCCCAAACAACAGCAACAGCAATTGGTTTACAAGCAGGATCTTATACAGTAACAGTTACAGATAATAATGGATGTTTAATTCCTATAACAAAAGTAGCAACCATTACCCAACCTGCTTTAGTTTTAAGTGCCAATATCAGTTCGCAAACCAATGTGTATTGTAATGGTGGTAATACAGGAAATGCTGCAGTAACAGCGTCAGGGGGAAGTGGTAGTTATACCTATTTATGGAATACTAACCCATCACAAATTAGCGAGACAGCAATTAATTTAAGTGCCGGTAGCTATACTGTGAGCGTAACGGATAACAATGGGTGTGTGGTACCTGCAAACGAAGTAGTAACTATTACACAACCGGTATTAGCGTTATCGGCAAACCTTAGCTCAAAAACTGACGTGTTTTGTTCAGGTGGAAATACGGGTACCGCAACTATAACAGCAACAGGTGGGAGTGGAGCCTATTCTTATTCATGGAATACACTACCTGTTCAAACATCAGCAACGGCCGTTAATTTAAGTTCAGGCAGCTATACAGTAACAATAACTGATAATAATGGATGTATTCAACCTGTAACAATTGTTGCAACAATTACGGAACCTGCATCCAACATAAATGCCAGTATAACATCCCAAACCAATGTATTGTGTTTTGGTGATAGCATTGGAAACGCAACAGTAACAGCCACAGGAGGAAGTGGATTCTACTCTTATTCCTGGAATACTTTACCCTTGCAAACAATAGCAACAGCCAATAATTTAATTGCCGGCAGTTATACTGTTACTGTTACAGATAATAATGGTTGTACAATTCCGGTAACCAAGGTGGTAACCATTACTGAACCAACATCAGCGTTAAGTGTAAGTATTACTTCTCAAAGCAATGTTCTTTGTTTTGAGGAAATTACGGGTGTAGCAACAGCAACAGTTATTGGCGGAAGTGGAAATTATTCCTATTTATGGAATACCGTTCCTGCACAAATTGGTGAAACAGCAATTAATTTAGGTGCAGGCAGCTATACTGTAACAGTGAATGATAATAACGGCTGTTCAATCCCGGTGACAGCTCAAGTGACAATTATACAGCCGACATCAATCCTAACTGTAACAGCTGCAAGCCCATTTTTTAATTCAACTAATATTTCATGTAATGGCGGAAGTGATGGTTCAATTAATTTAACGTTAAGTGGAGGCACTATGCCTTATAGTTTTTCCTGGGGCGGCCCCGGAACCTTTGTATCGACAGATCAAAACATAAGTGGACTTGGCGCTGGGTTATATACTGTTAATGTAATTGATGCAAACGGATGTTTAGCAAGAACCACAATTACATTAATTGAACCATCTATAATGGCTTCAACTGTAGGTTCAACGCCTGCCGATTGCATTAAGTCGAATGGTACGGCAGATCTGGATGTTATTGGTGGAACGCAGCCATACAATTGCATTTGGTCTTGTGGTATAACGCAACAAAATTTAATTGGAGTTGCCGGAGGGGTTTATACAGTTAATGTGATTGACGCAAACGGTTGTTTAATTATTGATACTGTACAAGTAGACGAGATCTCAAACCTTAGTTTAAGTTCAATTGTAAATAATGTGTTGTGCTATGGTACCTCAGATGGTTTAATAGATATTAATGTGAAAGGCACAGCACCATTTACGTATTCATGGTCGAATGGCAGCACAACAGAAGATCTAACAGGTGTTTCAGCAGGAGAATATATTGTAATAATAAATGATGCAGCAGGTTGTACAATTCTTGATACGATCAGTATTACACAATCTCCTTCAATTGCATTGAATTTAACAAGTACTATTTACTTTGATGATTTTAATGTTAGTTCATTTCAAGGTACTGATGGAGCAATTGACCTGAGTGTTACGGGAGGGCATCCAATCTACACTTACAGCTGGTCGAATAATGCAACAACAGAAGATATATCAAATCTTACAGCTGGCAACTACTTTGTTATGGTAACCGATTCTTTAGGTTGCAAAATGTCAGGCAGCATCATTTTAGCAGCACCATTGCCATTGGAGATGCCAACGGGTTTCTCACCAAATGGTGATGGGAAGAACGACAAATTTGTTATACGCGGTATTGAAGTTTATCCTAATAATCACATAACCATATTTAATCGCTGGGGGAATATTGTCTATCAAATTGATGGTTATCACAATCAATGGGATGGGGTTAACAACAAGGGGAATCCTGTACCGGTGGGGACTTACTTTGTAATAGTTGAAATAAATAATAAAGAAATAACATTAAAGGGGTATGTGGATTTAAGAAGAGAATAGGAAAGATTTTTTAAAAAAGTATCATGAAAAAAATTATTATAGTTTTCGGAATTCTTGCATGCATTATTAAGATGGATGCACAGCAAGATGTAATGGTAAGTCAATACATGTTTAATGGATTGTTTTTAAATCCTGCCTATGCCGGGAGCCATAAATATTTTAGTTCAACCTTGCTACACCGATCGCAGTGGGCGGGTTTTGAGGGTGCTCCAAAAACAACTTTGTTTGCTTTGGATGGGCCATTGTTTTTTCAAAAAATGGGAGTTGGATTGCTGCTGTCACATGATAAAATAGGTGTAACAAGTCAGACGGATATGTACGCTAATTATTCTTATATGTTGAAACTTGGAGAAGGAAAACTAAGTTTTGGAATAAAAGCCGGTGTTTCTAATTATCAAGCCAAAGTGGAAGATCTAACTGTTTGGGATGAAAGCGATAATTCTTTTTTAGGAACTAATAAAAGTGCGTGGCTTCCAAAATTCGGAGGTGGGATTTTTTATTTTAATCACAACTGGTACATGGGAGTCTCAATACCTGCTCTTATTGTTTATGATCCCAATCGCAATTTTAACCTGTCAATGGAGAGTTCGTCCTATATACGTAAACATTACTATTTAAATTCAGGGTATGTGTTTAAAGTTAATGAAAAGGTAAAACTCAAACCATCTTTTCTTATCAAATATCAATCTTCAGCTCCGTTGCAGGCAGATATTAATTTCAGCGCGATGTATATGGATGTAGTGGCATTAGGAATTGCTCTAAGAACACGGGATGCTGTTACAGTTATGGTTGAATATCAGGCAAATATGAGGTTTCGCATTGGCTACGCGTATGATATCACAACTTCAAAACTCAGGAACTATAGTTCCGGTTCCCATGAAATAATGATTGGATTCGATTTCGGAAAAGATATTATAAAAGTAAAAACGCCACGATTCTTTTAATTTTAAAAATACAAAACATGAAAAAATATTTTATAAACTCATTAATTATTTTTAGCTGTATTTATTTTACCGGCTGTGCCAACTATTTCTACAAAAAAGCAAATACCGAATTTGTTAATTTACAATATTCGGAGGCAATTAAAGATTATAATAAAGTCCTTTCAAAAGAGGATAATCACGATGCGAAAATTAAACTGGCCAACAGTTATAGATTAATAAATGAGTTGGAAAAAGCAAGACCCTTGTATGCTGAAATTGTGAACTATCCTGAAAGTAAGCCAATAAATATTTTTCATTATGCAAAGGTTTTAAAATGCTTAGGTGATTACAGTAATGCAAAAATATGGTACAAAAGTTATCTTGATCGCGTACCAGATGATGCAATTGCACAGATCTCATTTGCAACTTGTAATTTAGTGAATCCGTTTATCAGGGATACTACCTTATTTTCGTTGAACTTAATAAATTTCCCTTGTCTTGAATCTGCATTTGCCCCCGTACCTTATAAAGGAGGTGTAATATTTACTGCAAATAAAAAGGCCTCTATTAATTCAAAAAAGGATCCATGGACAGGAAAAACATATTATGATCTATATTTTGCAGAAAAAGACAAAAATGGAAATTGGTTAAGTCCTCAAATAATAAAGGGTGAAATTAATGGGCGCTATCATGAAGGACCCGCAACATTTAATAAAAAAAGTAATGTAGCCTATTTTACAAGAAGTAATTATTATAAAAATGGTCTTGGAAAAAGCAGCAAGGATGAAAATAATCTAAAATTATTTAAAGCTAAATTGGTAAATAATAAATGGGAACAATTAGAGGGGATGCCTTTTAATAGTGATGAATATTCGGTGGGGCATCCTTGTTTATCCAAGGATGAAAAAACAATTTACTTTATTTCCGATATGCCCGGTGGACTAGGAGGGACCGATATTTACAAATCAGTTTATGAAGGAAAAAAATGGAAAAAACCTGAAAATTTAGGTGACGAAATTAACACATCCGGAAACGAAATGTTTCCATTTATAAGTGACGATGGAACATTGTATTTTTCCTCAGATTCACATGAAAATATGGGAGGTTTGGATGTTTTTTCAACTTCGTATGATGAAAAAAATAAAAAATGGCTCCCAATCGAAAATCTTAATTACCCCTTGAATTCTACCAAAGATGATTTCGCTTTTATATTAAATAAAGATAATAAGACAGGTTTTATTTCTTCAAACCGGGGTAACCCTGACGAAATTTATGAATTTAAAAAAAACGATCCTACTTTTAATTTATTTGGAATGTTTACAGTAAAAGGGAAGGATACCCCTTTCGAGGATGCGACTGTGACAATAACAGATAAGGCAAATCCTTCTAAAAAAAGCACCGTTCAAACAGATAAAAATGGTATGTATAAAATAAAACTTGATTTGGATACCGAATATGAAGTATTTGGATCTAAAGAAAATAACAGTACGTCAAGTTCGGAAATATCCACAAAAGGGAAAAAATATTCTGAGGACATAGAAAAGAATTTTGAATTAGATCACAATGCGATTAATTTAAATTTATTTGGAGTAGTCACAGTAAAGGGAGAAGGTACCCCATTTCAAGATGCAATTATAACAATTGAAGGAAATAACGCTAAAAAAATTGTTATTCAAACGGATAAAAACGGTAAGTATAAATTAAAAATTCAATCTGAAATAGACTATGAAGTTTATGGGTCGAAAGATGATTATTTTACTGAGTGCGCAGAATTCACAACTAAAGGATTAAAATATTCGAAAGAATTTGAAAAGAATTTTGAATTGGAAAAAATTGTGATCCTGAAACCAATTGTATTGGAGCATGTATTTTATGATCTTGCAAAATGGGCAATTCGTGCTGATGCAGCAGTTGAATTAGATAAATTGGTGAAACTATTAAAGGTCAACCCGAATCTTTCAATTGAAATAGGTTCCCACACAGATTCTCGTGCTGGTGACAACTACAATATGATCCTTTCTGATAAACGCGCTAAATCAGTAGTTGATTATTTAGTTTCAAAAGGAATAAACTCAAACCGGCTAACCTGGAAAGGTTATGGTGAAACTCAATTAATTAACAAATGCAAAAATGGAGTGGAATGTGCCGAAATAATTCATCAAGAAAATCGAAGAACCGAATTTATGGTTTTAAAAAAATAATAGGTCAATTCAAAAGATAGAGGTTATAATTTTTGGGTTGATTCAAAATGAAAATGGATGGATTAGTTTCATCGACAAAAAATAATTTGTATGATTTATCAAAAACAGTCATACATTTGTAAAATAAAATGCGCAAAGAAATTAAAAAATATCTTTCATTTGTTTTACTTTTTCTCTTCCTGTTCCCCATGGTGGAGAAAGAGATCCATGCTTTTGAACATAGCATGGATGAACATTGTGCATCCAGCGACTTTCACTTTCACGATCAGGAACATGATTGTGCTATTTGTGATTTTACTATTTTGGATTCAAATGCTAAATCTACAATTGACTATCAATTAATTACTTCTGTTTATCCCCTTTTATTTCAAAATTGTACCGAAAGCATTTACTCAAACACTTTATTTCAACACCTTCCTTCCCGGGCTCCTCCGTTAGTTTAGTTTTTTTCTTTTATTTAAAAAAATCCTAAGGCTTATGCCTTATTGGATCGATTTGTAATTATTTAATAAAAAACACACTCTCGTGGAAAAAAAACAGTATTCATTTTTTGCATTTCTTTTATTGTTTGCAAATATGGTTTTCGCATCATCTATTCCGGAACAAAAAACATCCCTTGCAGGGAAAATCACAGATAAACAAACAGGAGAGGCTCTACCTGGAGTTACCATATATATACCTGATTTAAAAACAGGAGCAGTTTCAACTATTGATGGAACTTATAAAATTGAAAATTTACCTTCAACAAAAATACTTGTCCAAGTGAGTTTTTTAGGATACAAGACTATTATTGAAATGATCGATCTATCCTCAACAACAGCAAAAGATTTTGGGATGGAAATTTCAATAAAAGAAATAAATGAAGTTGTGGTTACGGGTACATCGAAAGCAACAGAAATAAGGAAAAGTCCGATCCCAATAGTAGCTATTGATAAAAATCACATTGATCAAAGCTTAAATACAAATGTAATTGATGTAATAGCCCAACTACCTGGTGTAAGTACCGTTACTACAGGACCTAATGTGTCAAAACCTTTCATTAGGGGGTTGGGATATAACCGCGTACTTACATTGTTTGATGGAGTGAGGCAAGAAGGCCAGCAATGGGGGGATGAGCATGGAGTGGAAGTAGATGAATTCTCTGTTGACCGGATAGAAGTGGTGAAAGGTCCTGCAAGTTTGATATATGGTTCTGACGCTTTAGCTGGAGTTGTTAATTTAATGCCTGCACCACCTGTTCTTGATGGGATACTTAAAGGAAGTATTTTGTGTAATTACCAAACTAATAATGGATTGATCGGTACATCTGTTGCATTGGCCGGAAACAATGATGGATTTGTTTGGGGAGGACGAATTTCGAATAAAATGGCAGGCAATTATCGAAATAAACAGGACGGTCGTGTATTTGGCACCTCTTTCAAAGAAACGGATGGTAATGGGTACATTGGATTAAACAAACATTGGGGATATTCGCATCTTAAGTTTTCTATTTTTGATGATCTGCAAAGTATCCCTGATGGTAGCCGGGATTCGACTACACGAAAATTTACAAAACAAATAACTGAATCAGATATAATTAGACCAATTGTATCTGATAAGGAATTGAACTCGTATACGATACCCACAATTCATCAACATGTTCAGCATTATAAAATTATTTCGACAAGTAATTTTATTATCAAAAATGGTAAATTAGGCTTGAATTTAGGATACCAGCAAAATATCCGAAGAGAATTTACCCATCCGGAAAAGCTTGAAATAGCGGGTTTATATCTGATCCTGAATTCATATACTTATGATGTGAAATATCATTTGCCGGAAAAAAATGGTTGGGAAGCAACCATAGGAATTAATGGCATGTACCAGGATAATTCAAATGAAGGGACAGAATTTATTATCCCTGATTATACTCTTTTTGATATTGGCCCTTTTGCATTCATAAAAAAATCATTCAGTAAACTGGATCTAAGTATAGGGCTGCGTTATGATAATCGTTCTTTTAAAAATGATGAAATGTTTACCAAACAAAATTTGCAAACAGGTTTTGACATGCAAGCCATTATACCTGATACTGTGGGTGCGAGCCATCCGTTTTTGGAATACATTCATACTTTTTCGGGGTACTCAGGCAGCATTGGGGCCACTTATAGTTTATCGGACAATTTTTTTATAAAAGCGAATATTGCCAGGGGGTATAGAGCACCCAACATATCCGAAATTTCATCTAATGGTGTTCATCCCGGAACAAATATCTATCAAATCGGGAACGCGGATTTTAAATCCGAATTAAGTTTACAAGAAGACATCGGCCTGTTTTTTTCATCACAACATATAACGTGCGAAGTTGATTTTTTTAATAATACCATATCAAATTACATTTATAATGAAAAGGTACTAAATAATAAAGGGCAGGATTCTATTGTAGTACCTGGAAATCAAACATTTCAATTTCAGGCGGCACTGGCTCAATTGTATGGAGCCGAAGCCAGTTTTGATATTCATCCACACCCCTTGGATTGGCTGCATTTCGAAAATTCAATTTCAATATTATCTTCACTTAACAAAGGAGTAAAAGGTATTCCAATTAAAGATAGCGCTAAATATTTGCCTTTTATTCCTCCAATGCATACGCATACTGAATTGCGCGCAGACATTAAGAAAAAGTTCAAGCATTTTTCTTCTATTTATGTAAAAGTGGAAATGGAATATTTTGCAAAACAAAATAAGGCATATTTAGCTTTTAATACCGAAACAGCTACACCAAGCTATACTCTGTTTAATGCCGGTATTGGAGTTGATGTAACAAACACATCAGGTAATATCTTTTTTAGCATTCATGTTTTAGGAAACAATATTACAGATGTAACTTATCAATCACATTTGAGCAGATTAAAATATTTTGAAAATTATCCCAATAATGGAAGTGGCACAAATGGAATTTATAATATGGGAAGGAATATTAGTTTTAAATTATTGATACCATTGAATTTTAAAAAACAACAATAAGTGTTTCACTTTCCTCTTTGAGACCAATGAAATTAAGTACTGACATTTTGTAATAGCCATAGCTCATTTTTTTTATAGCGGAATATCACCAGCGTTCGGTTTGTCAGTGGTGTGTCGATTTTTTAGCAGGAAATTATTGGAAATGTCAGTACTTAATTACATTCCGCAAAAGGGAAGTGGGAGGCCTGTTAAAATCTCAACTCAAACAGAATATCATTTTTTTTGTTCGTTCTTTTTCTCAAAAAATGTTTTTTTTGTATTCGACCTTGAATGATAAATAAATCCGGCTAACACAACAATAAGTATCAAAACACAGGATCCAAGAAAAAACACAACCTGCTTCTTTTTTTTGCCTGCTTCTTCAATTATATTCTTTTTTTCGTCTTCCGCTTTTAAGACGGCTTCCTTTTTCTCAAAGTTATAGTTAATTAAACTGTGCATCGTTTTTGTTTCTAACTCTTCTTTGTCAACACTATCTTTGTATAAAACAAAAAATTTGTGATGACGGTAAGCAGCCTTCCAGTTGCCTTGAATACTATCCAATTCCTCCAAACGGCTATAACTTTCTTTGATCCATTCTTTACTGCCTATTTCATTGCTTAATTTTAATGCCTTGTTAAAATAATCCTGAGCTTCTTTTATTTTTTTTAATTCGATTTGCACATTGCCAATGCTGATAAGGGATTCGACAATGCCTTGTTTATCTCCCGTCTCTTTCCTCATTTTTAATGCCGCAAAATAGTTTTTCAATGCTTTATTAAGCAAATTATTAAACTCAATACGGTTTATTCCATTATCAGATTTGTCGGCAGGGGTATCATTTATGTAATTTAGTTGGTTCCAATAAATATTCCCGATGATATTATAAGTAAAGGCAATTCCACTTTTATCACCAATTTCTTCTTTTATCTTTAATGAAACAAAATAAGTTTTCAATGCATCGGAGTAATTTTCCTGCTCATAATAGATACGTCCGATATTGTAATATGAGTCAGCAATATTTTTTTTGTCGTTAATTTCCTGGTATATTTTTAACGCAGTAAAGAAGTTCTTTAATGCTTCCGGGTAATTGTCAGGATCGTCATAAACTAATCCGATGTTGGAATAAGAACTAGCAATGCCTTCTTTATCCCCGATCTGTTCTCTTAAATTTAAGGAAGCGTAATAATTTTTTAAGGCTTCAGAGTAATTATTTTGATAATAATAAATAATACCAATGTTGAGATAGGAGCCTGCAATGTCTTTTTTGTTTTTCAAAACTTCATTAATTTTTAATGACGCGTAATAATTTTTTAATGCGAGGGAGTAATTTCCATTACTGTAATAAATATTCCCAAGATTATTGTAAGCGGATGCTTTATATTTTTGCCCAGCAATGAGATTTGCCAATTGTAATGCATCATTCCCGTATTTCAAACCGTTGCTGTAGTCTCCAGTATTTCTGTATTCCTCACACAAGGCGATCAAATGATTTACCTTGCTGGTATCGGATTTGTCTGCTTTAATCAGCGTGAATAAAGAATCTATGTATCGGTTTTGAGCAAAGGACGCAGCTCCCAGGTAATCTACCAAAGAGAGTGAGATAAATAAGGCAAAGGATAAAAAGTGTTTTATTTTCATTTTAATTCTGCGAGAAGATCAACTAATATAGAAATTAAATTCGAGTCTAATAATATTCAGCAAAATGTGAATCCAATTTAGCCGGAATAGCTAAATGCGAATTCCAATAATTGTAACATCATCTACCTGTTCCGAATTTCCTTTCCATTCCATAAATTTTTTTTCCAAAATTTCTTTTTGCTCATGCAGTGGTTGTTGAGAAACAGTGGATATAAGTTTTTCCAATCCTTTGGACATTATTTTTTGCTCTTTGGCTCCACCAAACTGGTCTTGGAAACCATCAGTACTTGCATAAATAGTATCTCCGGTTTCCAACTGAATTGTTTGCTGTCTAAAGGGCTCTTCGAATTCCCAATATTTTCCCACCGGCATCTTATCTAATTTATGTTTTATTAATTCTCCATTTCGGGATACGTAAAATGAATTATTGGCTGCGGAGTACTGCAATTCTTTTGTTTGAAGATTCAGCCTTCCTAAAATTAAGTCCATTCCATCTTTGCCTTCTTCAATTGCTCCTTCAGGATTAAGTGCGAGAATAACAATGCGTCTTAACTCGTCTAAAATGGCATTGGTCTCTTTAATTTGTTTAGAATTAATTATTTCATTCAAAATACCCATTCCAATCAGACTCATGAAAGCACCGGGAATACCATGGCCAGTACAATCAGCAACGCAGAAATACAAATAATCACCTTGCTGATGGATCCAGTAAAAATCACCTGATACCACATCACGTGGTTTATACAAAATAAAATATTCCTTCAAATAACGTTTTATGTAAGTTTCGGAAGTAAGGAAAGAGGTTTGTATACGTCTTGCATACGAAACAGAATCGGCATTATCTTTATTTTTTTCTTCTACTAACTGTTTTTGTTTAGTAATTTCTTTATTTTGAATTTCAATAACTTGTTTTTGTTTTTTTGTAATTTGTAATGAACGGAATATTATTATGGCAATTGTTGCTACAGCCAAGGCTACTGCCAATATAAACCATAGAAATAGTTGTTGCCTTTTGTGCTCTGCAGCAGTTAATAAATCTTGTTTTTCTTTTTCTGCTTTTAATGCTGTTTCTTTTTTTTCAAACTCATAATTCATCTCTTTTCGGGTAATATCTTTGTTTTTCTCCTGATTAAAAATTGAATCTTTGGCAAACATCGCATTTTGATAATGTTCCAACGCTTTTTGATAATTGCCCGTTTTTGTATAAAGTTGGCTTAATAGCTCATGAGTTTCTTCTGTATGAGCAAGGAAAACTATCGAGGTATCAATTTTTAACGACCGTAATAAAAATTTTTCTGCTTCCTCGTATCTATTTTGGTTAGTATACAAAGAACCTATGTTGCCGAGTGTTACGGCAATTAGATTTTTATTTCCAAATTCCTCATTTATTTTCAATGACTTGAAATAATAATCTAACGCTTTTAAGAAAAGCAGATCACTTTCTTTTTTGTTCGAATTTTGGTTAAACACGGCTTGGTCATGATAAACAAGTCCGATATTGGTAAAAATATACGCGATTCCATTTTTGTCCTCCAGTTTCTCATCAATTTTTAATGCCTTAAAATAATAATCAAGTGCTTTCGGGTAATCTTTTAGATGATAATAAACAACTCCGATATTTAAAAACCAGGTGGCCATTCCATTTTCATCGTCAGCATCCTCATATATTTTCAATGCTTTGAAATAGTAGTCAAGAGCTTTGAGATATTGTGTTTGTTCACCATAAATATTACCGATTCCACCATAGGCGGTTGCCATTTTATTCTTATCTCCTAATTCTTCAAAAGCCTTTAAGACTTTAAAATAATAACCAAGTGCCTTAGTATGATTCCCTTGACTCAAATAAATACCGCCTATATTGCCTTGTATTCCGGCAATTTTATTTTTATGTCCGAGTTCTTCATATATTTTTAATGCTTTCAAATAAAAATCAAGGGCTTGCGGAAATTCGCCTTGCCTCCAACGGATAAGTCCAATATTACTATATGTGACGGCAAATCCTTTTTGTATACTTTGTTTTAGATCAGATGTTATGTCCTGGTCAGCAAGGGCAGTCGAAATTCGCAAGGCAGCATTGGCATTATGCAGAGCAGAGTCATAAGATCCGGTATTTATGTATTCCTTACTTAAAATGTTTAAATGGTTTACTTTGTTAGTATCAGGTTTGTCGTTTTTTACAAGCGAGAGGAGTGAATCAATTTTATTTTGTTGGGCAATGGATTGCTCAGCTCTGCTTATAATAAGCAAAAACAAGGAGCATGTTGCCAAATATTTTAATACAGTTTTCATTTCTTTTTTTTCTAATCAATTATTCATAAAAAAACGGATTCAATTATTAGATAATGCTAAACACGAATACCAATAATTGTAACATCATCCACCTGTTCTAAATTACCTTTCCATAAATTAAATTCATAAGAAAGCCTTTCTTTTTGCTCCTTCATTGGCAAATGACTAATACTAATAAGCAATTCTTTTAATTGTTTGGACATAAATTTTTTACCCTTAGTACCTCCAAACTGGTCGGGCATACCATCAGTTATAGCATAAACGATGTCACCTTTTTCTAATTCTACTGTATGTTGAG
>JAZKBF010000004.1:0-429082 GCA_040388745.1 Bacteroidota bacterium
AAGAAAAAACGCAGAAAAGGTTACCAAAAATCAAATGGTCACCGTCAGCAATTATCTCAAATTCTTATTCAAGGTGTTTTAGCAAAAGGCGAAACATTGAAAGATGAGGTTGCTTATGAGAAAAAAGCTCCAAAAGCTAAAGTTGTTGAGGTAGTTGAAGAAGTGAAAGCTAAAAAAGCGCCTGCAAAAAAAGCAGCAGCAGCAGAAGGAGCTCCAGCTAAAAAAGCACCGGCAAAAAAAGCAGCTCCTAAAAAAGCGGCAAAATAATTTGAATTGTTTGTTTCAATTCTTAGTTCTTAATTTTTTAATCTAATAAAAAAATGGCACATAAAAAAGGAGCCGGTAGTACTAACAACGGCCGCGAATCACATAGTAAACGTTTAGGCGTTAAAATTTATGGTGGTCAATTAGCTATCTCAGGTAATATTGTTGTACGTCAGAGAGGTACTAAACACAGACCAGGAGCAAACATGGGTATTGGTAAAGACCATACCTTATTTGCTTTAGTTGACGGTACTGTGGAATTTAAAAAGAAACGTGATGATAAATCATATGTTTCTATTATTCCATTTGCTCAAGCATAAGGTTATTTAAACGTTTTGATAAAGATCTCCTCAGCTTCAATAGAAGTTAAGGAGATTTTTATTTTTTAACTGTTGATTTTGTAAATTTGTGTTGCTTACAAGTATTTGTAAACACGAAATATGTGCTTGTGAATATGTTGTGCAATCCTAAAAAAACGACCGACAGCTTAATTTTTAGACCTGAGATGAAAAACATAGATAAAAAAAGTTTAGAAAACGCTTATCACTTGTTTGAAACTGGCGATATAAACAAAATTGAAATTGGCACAACCAAAGGTTTGCAACAAATACACAGCTACCTGTTTAATGGGTTATATGATTTTGCCGGACAAATACGCACAATGAACATTGCAAAAGGCGGTTTTAGATTTGCAAACGCTTTGTATTTGAAAGAGATTTTGGTGAAAATTGACCAAATGCCGGAAAATACTTTTGAAGAAATTATTACCAAATATATAGAAATGAATATTGCCCACCCTTTTATGGAAGGCAATGGCAGAACGATGCGAATATGGTTAGATATGCTCCTAAAGTCGAAAATAAGAAAAGTAGTAAACTGGCAGTTTGCAAGCAAGCAACTTTACTTGCAAGCCATGGAAAGAAGCCCCATTAACGATTTGGAATTAAGAACCTTGCTTACAACTAATTTAACCGATGAAATAAATAACCGGGAAATTATTTTTAAGGGCATAGAACAATCGTATTACTACGAAGGATATGAAAAAGGAAACGATGAACTTTAACTTTTAACTTTAAACTCATAACTCATTACATGCTACAACTTCATTACATCCGCGAAAAAAAAGACGAAGCCATAGAACGTTTGGCAATAAAAAATTTTGATGCTAAACCTATTCTTGAAAAAGTTCTTGAATTTGATAATGACCGGAGACGTACTCAAAACGAGCTGGATACATTATTAAACGAAGCAAACGTAATTGCCAAACAAGTTGGTGATCTGTATAAACAAGGCAAAAAAGCGGAGGCGGATGAGCTGAAAAATAAAAGTATCGCTGTAAAAGAAAGTTCAGGTAAACTTGCTGAACAGCTTAAGATTATTGAAGAGCAACAATATAATTTATTGGTGACCATACCCAATACACCAAGTTTAAAAGTACCGAAAGGTAAAACTCCTGCCGATAATGAAAATATACATCAAGAGGGAGAGATACCTAAATTGCATGCTGGCGCAAAACCGCATTGGGAGCTTGCTGAACAGTACGACCTGATCGATTTTGAATTGGGAGTAAAACTAACCGGTGCCGGATTCCCTGTGTATAAAGGGAAAGTAGCCCGTTTGCAACGTGCATTGATAAATTTTTTTCTCGACAAAGCCACTGCTGCCGGATATTTGGAAATTCAGCCACCAATAATGGTGAATGAAGCGTCCGGCTACGCAACAGGCCAGCTGCCTGACAAAGAAGGGCAGATGTATCATTCAACAATTGATAATTTATATTTGATCCCTACTGCAGAAGTTCCTATCACTAACATTTATCGTGATGTGATCGTAAAAGCGGACCAATTGCCTATTAAGATGTGTGGCTATACACCTTGTTTCCGTAGAGAGGCAGGTAGTTATGGAAAAGATGTTCGTGGCTTGAACCGTTTGCACCAGTTTGATAAAGTGGAAATTGTACAAATTGCACATCCTGACAAATCGTATCAAACATTAGAAGATATGCGTGAGTACGTAGCAGGTTTGCTACGCGATCTGGAATTACCTTTTCGCATTCTTAAGCTGTGTGGCGGAGATATGAGCTTTGCGTCCGCCTTAACATACGATTTTGAAACGTTTTCTGCCGCGCAGGAAAAATGGTTGGAAGTAAGTTCGGTTTCTAATTTTGAAACGTTTCAGAGCAACAGGATGAAATTACGTTTTAAAGAAGGTGATGCAAAAACACAATTGGCCCATACCCTTAATGGTAGTGCCTTGGCTTTGCCCCGGATAGTTGCATCTTTATTGGAAAATAATCAAACGCCTGAAGGGATCAAAATTCCGAAAGCATTGATACCTTATACTGGTTTTAGTTTGATTAATTAGTGTCTGTTTTTAATTGAAATATGCCACAGATTCATGGGTTTTAAAATCATGATTCAGCATCGTTTGGTTTTGAAAAATGCTTATACGGAGCGTCATTGCGAGGGCTTTTGCCCCCTTCGTCAGGCTCAGGATAAACTCCGCAATCTCATATACTGTGTTTGAGATTGCTTCAGTCGTACTCCTTCACAATGACGTACTAAGTTTAAAATGCCGACTTTATTCGACAAACGCTAATTAATGTCTGTGTTAGATTTAAATTTTATACCTTTCAACTTATAATATCTATTGGGGGAGCAAAACGGACCTGATTTTCAGAGAATTTTTAAAGAATTTCAAATAAATGTATATACATATAATGTATTTGTATTTAATTTTTTAGTATCTTTGTATTGTAATAAAAAACGAAATGAAAATCGGTAACGAAATAAAACAAACCAAATTTAAAAGCGAGTATCAAAAAATGCTCATAAATATTTTATTTACCAGTGGCTGGCTTACTTCAAAGCACGCAAGTCAGTTAAAACCTTATGGCATATCAAGTCAGCAATATAATATTTTACGGATCCTTCGCGGTCAGCACCCAAAACCGGCAACTGTTAATTTATTAATTGACCGCATGCTCGACAAAAATTCTAACGCGTCCCGATTGGTGGAAAAATTAAGATTGAAAAAGCTAGTGGAACGGGCTATTTGCCCTGATGACAGAAGAGCTGTAAACGTTGCGATCACAAAAAAAGGATTAGATCTGCTTATCGAATTGGATGAACATGAAGAAGGTTTTATAAATAAGGAATTAAAAAAATTATCTGAAGAAGAAGCGGAACAGATCAATATGCTTTTAGATAAATTAAGGAGTTAAAAAAATTTTGATCAAATGTATGTATATACATTATTTGTATAGGTTCGTAATTAATAATTAAATTAAAAAAACAAAAAAAATGGAAACGATTGTAAAAAATGAAGTAAAAGTATGGTCCCTTGATCCAACTCATTCAAGTGTTCACTTTGCTGTGAAACATATGGTAATAAGCCAAACAAAAGGTACGTTCGAGAACTACAAATTAAAAGTAGAATCTAACGGGCATGATTTTTTAGATGCAAAAATTGAGCTTGAAATTGATGTGAATAGTATTAATACAAATATGAAAGATAGAGATAACCATCTCCGCTCTGCCGATTTTTTTGATGCTACCCAATTTCCTGCTATCAAATTCGTTTCAAGATCAATGTCTAAGATTAATGAGGAGGATTACAAACTTATCGGTGATATCACTATCAAAGGGATCACAAGACCTATTGAATTTAAAGTAAACTACGGTGGGCAGGTTATTGATCCTTGGGGGAATATCCGTGCAGGTTTCACCCTTGAAAGCTCCATCGACCGTTTCGATTTTGGTTTGAACTGGAATACCTTACTTGAAGCCGGTAATGCAATGGTGGGTAAAGTGGTTAAACTTCAGGCAGAGATTGAAATAGTTACACCTAAATAAAGTTCATTTAAAAAAAAGACAGATTAACCACATAGATGGGCTAAAAAGACCTAAACAAGAAATAGAAAATGATAGTTTTTTCTTCGCCAAAGCGAAGAAAGCTATGAGAAGCTATAATTTTTTTTCGATTTTTTTATTTCTATGAATCTATGTGGTTAATTTTGATGTAATTTATTAAATTAAATTTAGAAAACATGAATGCTTATATGGTTATGATACAGTTGCCAAAAGAATTATCAGTAGAATTTATTGCTTTAATTCCTGCGCAACGTGCAAAAATAGATGAATTGATGGATCAGGGTAAAATACTTCAATATGCATTGGCGATTGACCGTTCAACACTATGGGTTACAGTTTCTGCAAAATCAGAAACAATTGCCAAAACGATAATTTCCTCGTTTCCATTGATAGATTACATGAAACCAAAGTTTTTCGAATTGGCTTTTCAAAGCAGCGTCTCAACGGAATTGCCAAAAATAATAATGAATTAAACAACAATTAAAAAAGGATAAACAAATGAAAACTGTTTTTCATAAATCAACAGACAGAGGACATGCTGACCATGGTTGGTTAAACGCCCGACATTCATTCAGTTTTGCAAGCTATCATGACCCAAGCAAGACTCATTTTGGATTATTACGTGTATTGAACGATGATATTGTTGCCCCGGGAATGGGCTTTGGAACACATCCTCACGACAATATGGAAATTGTTACCATTCCACTTAAAGGCGCATTGGAACATCGTGATAGCATGGGCAACATTGGTGTAATTCATCCACATGAAATACAAGCGATGAGTGCCGGATCAGGAATTTCACATTCGGAATACAATCATTCTAAAACGGAAGAAATTAATTTATTGCAAATTTGGGTATTTCCTAAGGAGCGTAACATTACTCCTCGTTACGATCAGCGTGTTTTTACCGATGAAGAGAAAACCGGAAAGTTTAAAACCATTGTAGCACCTGTAAAATCAGATGATGTGATGTGGATCAATCAGGATGCGTATTTTTCTTTAGGGAAGTTTAAAGCAGGAAGCTCAGTTGATTATAATATCCAACACAAAGGAAATGGAGCCTATGTTTTTATAATAGAAGGTGAAGCCAAAATTGAAAGTAATAACCTTGAAAAAAGAGATGCTTTAGGAATATGGGAAGCCGACAAATTTAAAATTGATATTACTAAAGATGCGGAGATCCTTGTGATAGATGTTCCAATGAATTAATAAAGCATGCACTGCATTAAATTAGCTGTATAAAATAGAACCCGGATAAAACGGATGATCATAAAAAAAGGATAAAATCAGCGAAGATCCGTTAAATCTGTGTTATCTGTGTTCTATTTTGTTTTACCCTTTGGTTCATATTCTAACTGAATTATTGAATTAATAAGGGCCTATTTCCCAAAAATCGGCATTTCCCGTCTTTCTCGATTTTACTATACAAATTGGGTATTCCAAAGCCAAAACGTCATCTAAAACGTACTCTTTCCGTCATTTCGTCTGATTAAAATCATTTTCTACCTTGATTAAACTCATTTTTTACAAAGGAATAATTTTTGTTCTTTACAAAATGGAAATCTGAAACTTAATGATACAACGCGATTTTATTAAACGTCAATTAGAAGAATTAGGCCGAGCCGTTGCAAAAATTATTTCTGATATACTAAAATTAAAAGAACAAGGAAAAGTGGATGAAGGCATAGTAATTGCACAGGAAACTCTTGAAAGTACATTTGATTTGAATATTGAAAATATACTGTCTCTTCCCTTAAATAATTTTGTTGAAACATTAATAAAAGAAAAAAAATATAGTTCTGTTCATTTAAATTATTTGGGAGATGTATTGTTCGCTAGCGCTGAATTGTTTGAACAGAAAGGCGAGAAGAAAAGATCAAATGAATTGTATCAACGGGTTTTAGTAATTTTTAACTATGTAAATCAAACTGAAAAAACATTTTCAGTAGAGAGAAATAATAAAATTGAAAAAATAAGGAACAAGTATTTATAAAATATTTACAATTCGCTCTTTCAATGATAATGCCGCGTTAGGGATTGCAGCGTAAATCCTTCTCCGATTTTTTTTCGGAGAAGATTGAAGCGCAAAGCCCGCCACTTTCTTTTTTTAGAAAGTGGAACGCCCAAAAGAATTTAAAATTTATGTTGCTTCTTTGAATTAGATAACATTTTATATTTAACAGAAAAACAGAATCCCAAATTTTAGTAAAAAAAATAAAAATATGAACCTTAACAATTTTACAATCAAGTCGCAGGAAGCAGTTCAACAAGCTATGCAGATCGCAACCGCTAATGGTCAACAAGCCATTGAAAACGGACATATATTAAAAGGCATTTTGGAAGTAGATGAAAACGTAACTCCGTTTCTACTTAAGAAACTTAATGTTAATACACAAATGTTTTCTTTGGCATTGGATAAAATTGTAGAAGGTTATCCAAAAGTTTCAGGCGGACAACCATTCTTATCTAATCATGCAAATCAGGCGATTTCAAAGGCATCTACGTATCTGAAAGAATTTGGCGATGAATACGTTTCTATTGAACATTTATTACTTGCTATACTTTCAACAAAGGATACCATTTCTCAATTGCTAAAAGATAATGGTGTTACTGAAAAAGATTTAAAAACTGCTATCGCTGAACTTCGCAAAGGAGCTAAAGTAACCAGTCAAACAGCGGAAGATACTTACAATACACTAAATAAATTTGCCATTAACTTAAACGAACAGGCAAAAAAAGGAAAGCTTGATCCTGTTATCGGTAGGGACGAGGAGATACGAAGAGTGCTTCAAATCCTATCGCGCAGAACCAAGAACAATCCAATTTTAGTTGGTGAACCGGGTGTTGGTAAAACGGCTATTGCCGAAGGTTTAGCGCATCGTATCATTAATGGTGATGTGCCTGAGAATTTAAAATCGAAACAAATATTTTCGTTGGATATGGGTTCACTCATCGCAGGTGCAAAATACAAAGGCGAATTTGAAGAGCGTTTAAAATCTGTTGTTAAAGAGGTTATTGCTGCGGAAGGTGAAATTATTTTATTTATTGATGAAATTCATACTCTTGTTGGTGCCGGAGGTGGTGAAGGGGCTATGGATGCTGCAAATATCCTAAAACCTGCTTTGGCACGTGGTGAGTTACGCGCAATCGGTGCAACAACACTTAGCGAATTTCAAAAATATTTCGAGAAAGATAAAGCGCTTGAAAGACGTTTCCAGAAGGTGATGGTTGACGAGCCTAGTGCGGAAGATGCAATTTCGATTTTACGTGGTATCAAAGAAAAATACGAGACGCATCATAAAGTACGTATTAAGGATGAAGCCATTATTGCAGCTGTTGAACTGTCACAACGTTATATAAATGATCGTTTCTTGCCCGACAAAGCAATTGATCTGATGGATGAAGCTGCTTCTAAATTAAGAATGCAAATTAATTCAATGCCAATTGAACTGGATGTTTTGGAGCGTAAGATCCGTCAGTTAGAAATTGAACGTGAAGCGATCAAACGTGAAAATGATAAGAAAAAATTAGAGGACTTAAATAAGGAAATTGCTGAATTAGCTGATCAACGAGCAGATTTACGTGCAAAATGGCAAGGTGAAAAAGAAGTGGTTGATGGTATTCAAAAAGTAAAAGAGCAAATTGAAAATTTAAAATTTGAAGCCGAACAAGCCGAACGTAGTGGTGATTATGGTAAAGTAGCTGAGATCCGTTACGGAAAAATTCAAGTTGCAGAAACAGAATTAAAATCATTTGAAAGTAAATTGGCCGTAATGAAAAAAAGCGGTTCTCAAATGATAAAGGAGGAAGTTGATGCTGAAGATATTGCCGGTGTTATTGCTATCTGGACCGGTATCCCTGTTTCCAGGATGTTACAAAGTGAGCGTGAAAAGCTGCTTCATTTGGAGGATGAATTACATAAACGTGTGGTTGGCCAGTTCGAAGCTATTGAAGCGATCAGTGATGCGGTGCGCAGGAGCAGGGCTGGATTACAAGATTCAAAACGTCCTATCGGTTCATTCATTTTTTTAGGAACAACGGGTGTTGGAAAAACTGAGTTAGCCAAAGCATTAGCCGAATTTTTATTCAACAATGAAAACAGTATGACCCGGATTGATATGAGCGAATATCAGGAAAGACATTCTGTAAGTCGCTTGGTTGGTGCTCCTCCAGGATATATCGGTTATGAGGAGGGTGGGCAGTTAACAGAGGCTGTTCGCAGAAGGCCTTATAGTGTGGTATTATTGGATGAGATCGAAAAAGCGCATCCTGATGTATTTAATGTGTTGTTGCAAGTTTTAGATGATGGAAGATTAACGGATAACAAGGGGCGTATCGTAAATTTCAAAAACACCATTATTATTATGACCTCCAATATGGGTTCACATCTTATTCAGGAAAATTTTGAAAAGATGAATGAGAAAAATAGAGATGAAATAATGGCCAGAACAAAAATTGAAGTGTTCGAACTATTGAAGAAAAACTTACGTCCCGAATTTTTAAATAGAATTGATGAAACAATTATGTTTACTCCACTGGATCGTGAGGATGTACATCGTATTGTGGAACTTCAATTCAATGGTGTTGCAAAAATGTTGGAAGGAAATGACATCCACCTTACTGCAACTCCCGATGCCATTGAATGGTTGGCACAACTTGGTTTTGACCCGCAATTTGGTGCAAGACCTATCAAACGTGTTATTCAGAAACGGGTATTGAATGAGCTGTCAAAACAAATATTAGCCGGTAAAGTTCAGAAAAGTGCAAATATTGTTTTGGATCTATTCAACAATGAATTCGTATTCCGAAATCCCATTGAAGAGGATAAAAGAACAAAAAAGGAAAAAGTAAAATAAAATGCAGTTGAGGGGCATTTAGATATGGTACTGTTCTGTTAAATTGTTTAATAAAACTCCGTCATTGCGAGGGCGTTTTTACGACCGAAGCAATCTCACACTAGATAAATGAGATTGCTTCTAGCAAAAAGCTCTCGCAATGACGATTCGATTAATGGCATTCTTTGTTTTCACTGAACAGCCTGTTGTTGAGTAATTGTTAATATATGTTAAGGTGCCATAATTGGTCTGGATATTGTGTTTGTATAAGTAAATAAATAAAATATTATGAAAGAGAAAAAAATAGTAATCGATAATCGTCCAAAATTTAAATTACAGATAGACGAGAAAACAACCGTCACTGTTCGAAGTGCTTTTGCTTTAAAATCTTGGCAGGAGCGTTACCCGGATGCAAAAGTTATTGATTAAGAGATATATCTTTTATGAAATAGATTTATGCGGATTTAATTTTTAAAATAATTTAATGCCTATTTGGAGCGTCATTGCGAGAATTTCAGTCGAAGCATTCTTAACTAATGATGAATGTGAGATTGCGGAGTTTATCCAGAGCCTGCCGAAGGGTACCTCGCAATGACGCTATGAATGATACTAATATTATCTTGGTTTCCCCTTGTTCCTCTCATTTCTCGTTAAAATAATTAATTTCAATCAATAATTTAATTTTCTTATTTTTCTTATTTATTGTTTTGGGAAACAGTTTTAAAACGGTTATATTTGTTATCCAACCTATTTTAAAACATGAAAAAATTACGTTTTTCAATTCTGTTCTTATCAGTTAGCTTATTATCATTCAGTTCTTTTTCAAAAAATGAAACTGGCGCATCTGAAAATAATGATAACATCGACAATTCTGTTATCATTGAACGTATAGATAACGATGATATTGAAGTTTCCATTCCTTCGGTAATTTTCCCCTTCAGCGATGTTGATGTAAAACTAAGCTTTAAAAATCCGAACCATACCCGGTTGTTATTTAACAAAAACAAAATTACATTTATCATTAATGGTGAAGAGAAACCGCTAAACTTCATTAATGGAGAAGTTAGTTTCAAAAAGAAATTCGATAAGGATCAGGTCTTAGCTATTTTTGCAGAAGGATTTAGTTATAATCGTGAAATTACAGTGATCTCACTATGGACAATATTATCACCAATAGTATTGGTACTTGGTTTAGTTGTTTTTTTTATGTGGAAAAAAACTAAATAATCGAATTTAAATGTTGATCAAAAATAGGGTGCATAACCGCTATTTACAAGCATTATAACCAATATCAATATCTGGTATTAGGTACGTTTCCCTTTATTATAAAATTTTGTTTATCGGTTTTTATATCCTATTTCGATAAGAATGGTAAAGTTAAATCCAGCTGAATTAAAAGAATTTCTTGACGAAAAGGTTGATAAGTACAATCGATTTGATTTTATTGAATCCGATCCCATTTCTATTCCACATCAATTCACAAAAAAAGAAGATATTGAAATTGCTGGGTTTCTTGCTGCTACAATTGCCTGGGGGCAGCGGGGCACGATAATTAATAATGCAAAAAAACTGATAAAATTGATGGATAGCAGTCCATTTGATTTTGTGATGAATGCAAAAGAAAAAGATTTCACTCGCTTTTCAGATTTCAAACACCGCACTTTTAATGGTATTGATACGGTATTCTTTTTGAGATCATTGCGAAACATTTATCAACATCATAGCGGGCTGCAAAATGCGTTTGGTCTAAGTTCAATGCCAACAACTAAAAATGAGATAAACTTGTTAAGTTCGATAACCGGGTTTCGTGATATCTTTTTTTCAATTACTCATCCTGCCCGAACAGGGAAACATGTTTCCAACCCTTCCGAAAATTCATCTTCTAAACGACTTTGCATGTATTTGCGATGGATGGTACGTAACGATAAACGCAATATCGATTTTGGCTTGTGGGCGAATACCTCTACTCACACTGGAAAAAGAAAAGAACTGATCTTACAGAACGACCTGCCGCTTTCCGCTTATTTAATGTGTCCTTTGGATGTACACTCAGGTAATGTTGCCCGAAAACTAGGCTTATTAAGCCGTACGCAGAACGATTGGAAAGCCGTTGAGGAATTAACCAACAACTTAAAAAAGTTTGACCCTGTGGATCCTGTTAAGTACGATTTTGCTTTATTTGGATTGGGAGTGTTTGAGAAGTTTTAGTTTTGAAGCAAGGCTAACTAATTCTTTTCCTTTTGAAAAGCTAAAAACGTTGGCGCAAAATTAACCCCATAGAAAGCAGGTTTCTATGGGGTATAAAATTCAAATCAATTTTTGTTGATTCTAATTGCACTTCGAATTAGCATAATTCTCTTTTACAAAGGGATTATCAAATACCTGGAAAGTTAAATAAGGTTCTCCGAATAATTTACAATAGCGTTCCGGATCTGATTTTTTTGCCTTCTCCAATGCAGTTACAAATAAACGGGACTTGATCAGTTCAGGCATTTGCGCGCAATACGAAATGTAAGCAAATAGTACTTGGTCGTTAGGAGTACCTTTTTTTATGAAATCGGCTAATAAATTAGCTGCAAATTTGTAATCTTTAAAGCGGGCAAATATGTATGATAGCTTTAAATTGTTTTGCCAACTTGCTTCTTTTAAATTGTAAAACGATTTCACTTTTTCGGTACATGCTTGAATTACAGATTCTGCACCTTCTACAGTATCCATTGCATCAATAATTTTAAATTGCCATTCAATATTCAAAGCATCCAGGTATTTTCTCGGCACATCCGTTTTGTAAAGAGCATCAATACGTTTTTGAGTAATGGTTCTTTCTTTTGAATCACCAATAGATGTATCCATTTTTACCCCGCACAATAAAGAATTAAAATCGATGTAATTATTTGAAGGATCAAGAGCATAAAGTTTATTCATCTCTTTTTGATCCTCTTCTTCTAATTTATTATTTTTAGCCATATAGCGCAATACCACCTGATTATTCAATACTCCTGAAAATTTTACCTGGTTAGGGATTTCCATTTTGGTGAATGCTTCGGGAGTATATTTCTTTTTACGAATTTGGTCGCCTATGTAATACTGAATTTTATAAGATTGAGTGATGTCGCCCTTTTTTGAAGCTTGATTAAATTTACTTAATGAAAATTTTTGCTCTTTCTGTCCTGCAATATCATAAGTAACATCCATCACAATTTCGCCAAATCTCTGTTTTGCCAAAAAAGGTTCTAATTCTACTGATAATCCTGGCTTTGAATTGATTTCATTTATGGCCTGTTCTTTGGTCATTTTAGATAAAGTATCGTAAGTACCGCCTTCCATGCTCATTTGAAAAAGTGACCAGGAATCATCTGTTTTTATAGTAGTTACAACACCCTCTTTTTGAAGTTTTGCTAATGCTTTAATAATATTTTCGGAACGTCTTTTTTGAAGTTTAATATTTTCCGCAGCGTTTCCTTCAATGGATGAATAAGCCGTAATAAAAAGTCCTTGAATTATGAAATCCGGTTCTTGTAAAGCATTTAAGAAAGGCAACATATCTTCTTCCTTATAATCATATTTATTTTTTTCAAATTGTATCGAAAAATTCAATGTTGCATTATCTGCTTTAGGTTGGAATGGAGGTTTTAAATATGCAGCACTATCGGGCATTAACAGCATTTTAAGTGCAGTGGTAGAACTCTGGTCACCTTGCTCTACATATGATTTTATTATTGTTTTGCATAATTGCCCATTTTGAATAACTAATAAATTTAGTTCATATGCACTACCCGGAGCAAGTTTTTTAGGTAATATTCCCAGCTGCACATCAAGTGTTTCAACTTTCCCCCCTTTTTTTTCAGGCTTAATCCGATTTTTACTTAAGAGTTTTGATGTGGTAACGGTTTTAGTCAATACACCTTTACTCAATAAGTTGGTATTCAGGATGTTGTAATCTGGTTTTTCATATTGAGTACGTTGTATAATATCCACGGCCAATCCATCCTTCGGTTTGGAGATCAATTTTGAGAATGCTTTCATGTTCTCATATTTCAGAAAAATCTTCCCGTTTTCTAAATATAACCCGTTTACCAGTCCTTCGTAATCCTTAAATTTTTCACAATTTTTACAAGCTTTTTCATCAGGGGCTTTTATTTTTTTGTTTTTCTTTGTGAACCGAACCGTAAGCTCTTTTCTCTTTTTTACTCCTGCATTGAATGTATTGAAACTTCCAAAAACAACTGAGATGAATACTTTTTTACCCGTAGCATCTATTTTAACACTCGGACTCGCATAAATGTAATTTCCGTTTTTAATGGTGACGAGTTCTTTTTTTCCAGACCTCCATTTTGAAATTACAGCATCTGCAATTTCTTGTGGTGTTAATTGTTTTTTATCTTTTAGGGCCGATAAGGATAAAACGATCTCTTCTGCATTTTTTGTTCCCCCCATTGCAATAACACGTTTGGCGGTGGTTTTGTATTTTCCCTTGCTGTTTTCTAAGACAGCCTTGCCATTTTGAGACATGTCGTCCGACTGAATAATGCTGGCTTTAGAAAGCATTTCATTAAATTCAAGCGAATCTGTAGAATTTTCAGTTCTTATTTTATTTAAACCGTCAAGTACAAGTTGTGCTGTATAATCGATATCTGTATCACTTTCGGATTCAGATTTTTGAGGTTCTGTTTTTTGGGCAAAACTTAGTGTGGATAAAAAAGCCAGAAATAAAATCAGCGTGTTTTTTCTGAACCTTCTTTTATTGTTTTGAACTGATTCTTTTGAAGAACGATTGTGGTTGCGGTTAATAGTCTTGGACATTAATGATAATTTTTTTAAAAAGAATTCATTTAACGAATTCCCTTTGAGGTTTAGACCAATTTAAGAAGATTTTAAACAAATATATTTTTTAGGTCTCAAAAAAGAAAATATATTAATCATATTTTATGAACAATAACGGTTGGAGATCTGATCCTTTTGGTTAATGTAAATTATTGATTATTAAATATAATAAAAAAATAAATAGGTACCACAAATAGGGAGATAAATATTTAATGATTTTAACAAATGCATTGCGGTTTAAGCTTTTAACTACTTTTGTTTGAGTTTAACTATTTTTATTTCCAATGTTTTTTATACTAATCCGTAAATACATATTCATTTTTAATTGTTTTTTAATATATTTTTTTTAGTATTTGTATATGAAAATAAAAAATACACTGTTTATTACTGATAGAAAGGAAAATTTCAAGTCCATTGTAAATCGTATTGGATTTAATTTTTTTCCGGCATACAGAAGAACCGGAGGAAGAATTTACTTTTTATCTGCCGATTGGCGGGATATCCATATCTCTCTTGGTTTGACCTGGAAAACAAAAAATTATGTAGGTTCTGTTTTTGGAGGAAGTATCTACGGGGCTTTGGATCCTATTTATATGATCCAACTTATAAATATACTTGGAAAAGAGTATGTGGTTTGGGATAAAGCGGCATCAATAAAATTTTTGAAACCCATTAAGAAAAAGGTGTTCGCAAGGTTTTTAATAAGTGATGAGATCTTATCTGAAATAAGATCAAAAGTAGAGTCGGATAAAAGATATTCTATTGATCTGGTAACCGATTTTCAGGATGAGAACGGAGTAAAATATGCTGAAGTAACTAAAACACTATATATTGCTGACAAGGAGTATTATAAAAATCGGACCGTTAAAGGATAGTGAATCAAAAAATGAATTGCCAACCTGGTTTGTTTTTTTAACACGCAGATTTGTAAATTCGTAGAGATTTGTTATCTGTATTCTTATTTTTCAGCGATCACAAATTCTGTTCTTCTGTTTTTTGCTCTACCCGCTTCTGTAAGGTTATCCGCAATGGGTTGAGAGGCTCCAAAACCTTTAAAGTTTTTTAATCTTTTTTCGGCAATTCCTTTTTCCAGTAATAGATCACGAACACTAAATGCTCTGTCGGTGGAAAGGGCAAGATTTGATTTGTCGTCACCTTGTGAGTCCGTGTGCCCGTAAACCTCAATTGTTATAGTTGGATTTGCTTTTAAAAATTCCACAAATTCATCGATAACGATCAACGATCGAGGATCCAGATCAGCAGAATTAGTTTTGTAATAAATATTATTAAGGGTATAGGTCTGACCCACTTTTATAGTATCCACTACCATATTATTCACTTTCGCGGGTTTTGAATTTACAAGTGAATCTTTTGATATTAATTGAGAGCTAAATGCATAGTTTTCTTTTTTTACGGTAATGATCAGATCATTCTTAACTTTTGTATTTACCACTACCATATATTCCCCTGTTGAAGTATCTACCATAGCTTCCGTTACTTTTTTATTGGATGCGTCTTTTACATCTACACTAAAGGCTTTATTTTTCCCATTCCCATTATCTTCAATCTTTCCCTTTAAAAAACTGACAGCATCCGGTCGTGCTTCTTTATACAATTCAAAAGAAAAAATATCGTACCCTCCAATTGCTTTGCCTTTTGCACGCGATGGAAGGTTAGAAGCAAAGTAGCCTAAACGTCCATCTGTACTCACAAAAAAGCCCAAATCATCGGCTGTAGTATTAATTGGTACACCCATGTTTTTTGGTTCGGTCCATTTATCGGTGGTATCTTTTCGGGCGATAAAAATATCATTGCCACCAACGCCCGGATGGCCATCAGATGAAAAATAAAGAGTTTGAAAATCCGAGTGTACAAAGGGAGACATTTCATTACCACTTGTATTAATGATAGGACCAAGATTTTCGGGAGCGCTCCAAATGCCTGTTGCAACATTTTTTACAGTTTTATATAAGTCAACGCCACCACGTCCACCTTTACGATCGCTGCAAAAATAAAGTGTTTTCCCGTCCGAGGCTAATGATGGCTGTGAATCCCAATACATAGGGTCATTAATGCCTTCAACTTTTTTTGCTTCCGTCCACTCACCATTTTTTTTATCGGAATAATAAATATCGCAATTGATCTGCGCCCCTCCTTCATTTTTACATACTGTAAAAAATAAATGTTTATTATCAATCGACATGGTGGCTCCACCTTCGCTGCCATTTTTATTAAATGGATGAGGCATGCGTTTTCCCTTTTCAAATTCTCCTGTCTCTGGATTACGCATACTATAGCTGAATAATTCTTGTTCCTTATCCGATTGAACAAGTGCATTTTTATCCACAAATGGTTGTTTACGGGTAAAAAGCATCATTTCGTTATCCGCAGAAATAATAGGCAGGTACTCATCTCTTTCTGTGCATATTCCTGTTACCGGGTGTGGATCGAACGGTACAGGGTTTTTGAATATTTCGTTATACAATTTTGCGTATCGCATCATTTGTTTTGACTGATATAAAAAAGCATCGTAGTTTTTATTGTACTTTTTTTCATCATCGTCTTTGAAATTCAAAAACTGTTTAAGGTATTTAGCTGATTCTTCCCAGTTTTCTTCTTCATAATAAATAAAGCCAAGATAATAATAAGGGTCGGAATGATATTTTGGACAAATTTCAATTACCTTTTTAAAGTAGGGTTCCGTTTGCTTGAACGATGCGTTTTCATATATTAATGTTTTAATACGCTCTTGTGCATAAGCAAAATTAGCATCTACATAATCGGGTTCCATATCCATGGCTTGTTTAAGAAATGCCAGCCGCTCCTCTTTTTTAAATTTTTTATCCAGGCCTTGCTTATAAAGTTTTTCTGCTTTTTTATTATCAAGCTCCTGACATTTTGTTTCGTCTTGAGACAGAGAAACAAAGGAAACCATTAATAAATAAAGGAAAAATATATTTTTTATTTTTTTCATAAAACTATATTTGCATTTTAAATGCAACCAATCAATTAATTATTTTTAAGGAAAACTGAATTTACATATTTTGAAAAACAGTTAAACAAAAGCTGTTCTCCCCCTTCTATTCTCCTCTCTAAATCAAGAAAGGGATGGAAGGGGGAGAAATATGAAAACGTGTTAGCAAAGGTATTATTGCAATTTTTTATCCGATTCTGTTTTAGCATTTGTTAAAATGCTGTTGGCTTTATTATTTGCTTCTTCTAAAATTTTCGCAACTTTTTTATCTACTTCCTTTTTAGCAGTTGGAGCGGCTACCTTGGCTGCACCTTTTGCGATCGGATTTTTTGCATCAGAAACAGTTTTATCGATTGCAGCATACCCTTCGGTTTTAGTTTTGTCAGCCAATATCTGAGCCTCTGCTTTTATCTTATCAGCTTGTGCTTGTGCATCTTTCAAGATCTTGTCTGCTTCAGCACGCGCTTTTTCTTTCGCCATATCAACACCTTTGGTTACCAGCTCTTTTACCTGCTCCTTTACTTGTTCTTTAATTTCACCTTTGTCGGCCATACCTAATAGATCAGTTTTTATAGTTGGTTTTGTAACTGTTCCACCAAATATCGCTTTTACTTTTATTTTGTCGCCCAATTTTACACTGGTTCCAGCCTGTTTGTTTAGCTGATCAACTATACTGCCAACAGCGGCATTGGCCTGAGCTCCAAATTCAGCTCTTGGTATTTCAATCACCCAGGTATAATCAATTGTTTGATCAAAACCGGTTGATCCTTTTACATTTCCTGATATATTGCCCATTTTTATTGGCATCTCTTCTACTTCCACTCTTCCGTCTTTAAATTTATAGCTCGCGTTAACATTTTCGAATGTTAATTTTTTATATTTCTCCTGCTTCAAAGCATCAGCCAATTTGTTGATCGGCTCGAAACCTTCAACCGAAACGCTCGTTGCCATTAGTTTCCCTCCGCCAGTTAAAGTTTTCATATCAGGCTCCATGTGTGAATCCAGGGTAGCAACGAATTTTAAAGTTGTTCCGAATTTACCTTTTGCGTATTTACCAATAGGAGCAAGCTTTTGAACACTATTAAAAGCTTTAAAAGTTTTAGGGATATCGAAATTTGAAATGTCAATATCAAAATCAACAGTAGGTCTTTTAACATTCTGAGTGTTATATACACCGCTTAATGCCATTGTTCCTTCCAGTTCTTTCAGATCCATTTTTAAGTTTTCGAGGCTTAGTTTGCTATCTTTTATTTTTACACTACCCGAAATGGCACTGATCGCTAAATTATCATATAGCATTTTTCCAATGCTTGCATTTAATCTCACATTTAAATTAGAGGGTACCTCCACCACAGTCATTGGAGCCGTATCAACGGCAACGGCAGCAGGTTTTGCTGCCGATTCGTCTTCAGCCATTAATTCATTTATATCAAGTAATGATGATTTTAAATTAAATGAACCTTCCAACATCGAATCTTTTAAAGCATATTGCAAAAAGTTTTCGATCTTTCCATCCAGCTGAATATCACTCTTTCCAATTTTTGCATCAAATTGAGTAAGCTCAACAAATTTAGGTGTGAAATTTAAATTTAACTTGTTGATTTTTGTAGGGTAATTTAATGTTGCTGTTTTATAATTCATGTCTGAAACGGCTATGGTTCCATGCGCATCAAATTTTTCATATTGTTCTTTTTCAATGGACGACATACGGCCATTCATTTTTACATCCGCATTGATCAAACCATTCAGATCATCGCCTTTTTCAAGAGGCATAACATCTTTTACAGACGCTAAATTTATTTTTGCTAAAACTTCTGCTTTGATATTTGCATCAGAAATAGGAGTTGACAAGTGCATCTTCGCATCCACAGGGTTACCAGCCATTTCTATATGAAATTTATTTAAGTCAATAACAGTAGCATCCGGCTCACCTGTTTTATTGTTAACAGCCAGATTAACCTGAATATTTGTTACCGCTTTTGGTAATGAAGGATACTGGAACATTGCATCTTTAATACTTAATTTCAGGCCAAACGCAGGCATTTTTTTATCATTATAAATACCTTTCGCAAAACCATCTAATGCTAATAAACCTGACGTTTTTACAGTAGCAAAATCCGCAGTATAAACACCCGGAATAAGAGATAAAATATTTTTAAATTCTGTTTGGTTGGCTTTGAATTTTAGATCCATATCCATATCCTCTTTTGGCATCGCGAAATACCCATCAAGGCCAAGCGTTAATTCATTAAATGCAAATTCATTGTCTTTAAATGTGAATTTGAAATTCGGCATGTCTGCATCCATGTCCATCTTGATGCGGGTCTTCACCTTGTTCATATAACTAATACCACCATAGCTCATTGAGAATTTTTCAATTTCGGTAAGTGTTTCAAGTAAAAAATTATCAGAAGTAAAATCCCCACTCAAGGTATGATTCATATTAACTAATTCTGTTTTAAAATCCAGGGAAGCATCATCATATACAATGTATCCGTTTTTTATTTCAAACTTTTTTAAGGTCATTTTAAAAGGAGCAGAAGCTGCATCGGCTGGTGGGGGAGTTGCTGCAGGGGCTGCAGTTGTATCAGCAGGTTTGGTCACATCCCAGTTTGCTTTGCCATCTTTCAATACGATAGCATGAATACGGGGTTGGTCAATTGAAATAGTATTTATTTTATACTGTTCTCCTTTGATCACACTCATTAAATTTAAACCAACAGTTAAATTTTTAGCATACAACAAGGTGTCACCTTCAAAATCGCCAATATTAGCAATACTTAGATCGTTCACAGAAAGCGAAAAATCAGGAAAAGAACTAATCAAGGTCAAGTCAAATTCTCCGAAATTTACTTTTGCATTGATACTTTCATTCGTTTTATCTTTAACTAATTGAATAATTTGCTTTTTGAAAAGAAAAGGAGCAGAAATTATTAAAACCAATAATACAAGGAAGGTAATACCAGTCCATTTAAGGATCCTGCGAATCAAACTTTTTTTCTTTTTCGGTGTTTCTGTTGTCATATAGATTTTTAATTTATTTATTTTTAATTTATAAAATATAGTCAGCGAAGTAAATCACATCTTTACACTTTTAGCTCTTAATAAATGATCAACCAGGACCAATGCTGCCATTGCTTCCACGATAGGAACAGCACGTGGTAATACGCAAGGATCGTGCCTTCCTTTTCCTGTCATTTCAACAGCTTCTCCATTTGAATTTACGGTGTTTTGTTTTTGCAAAATTGTTGCCACAGGCTTAAATGCGACCCTGAAATAAATATCCTCTCCATTACTGATGCCACCTTGTATTCCCCCTGAAAAGTTTGACTTCAGCCCTATCCCATTTCCTTGTGAACGGGGAAAAAAAGCATCATTATGTTGAGAACCATTCATTTTTACACCTTCAAACCCACTTCCATATTCAAATCCTTTTACAGCATTTATGCTTAGCATCGCTTTCCCCAGATCAGCATGAAGCTTGTCAAACACGGGCTCACCAAGTCCTATTGGTGTTCCTTTAATTATGCATGAAATTACCCCGCCAATTGTATCACCTGCTTTGCGCACCTGTTCTATTTTCTGGATCATGGTATCAGCAAGCAATTCATCAGGACATCGAACAATGTTTGATTCAGTTTTTGTCAGATCCAGATCATGATAAGATTTCAATAATTTGATATCTCCAACTTGTGAAGTATAAGCATTGATAGTGATTCCGTAATGTTTTAAAATTAGTTTAGCGATCGCACCGGCAACTACACGGCTCACCGTTTCACGTGCTGATGAACGTCCGCCACCTCTGTGGTCCCGCATTCCATATTTAGCATCATACGTATAATCCGCATGTGAGGGCCGGTACACATCTATATTGTGCTCGTAATCTTTTGATCTTTGATCTTCGTTACGAACAATAAAGCCTATAGGAGTTCCCATGGTTTTACCTTCGAATATTCCCGAAAGGAATTCTACCTTATCACCTTCTTTTCGTTGCGAAACAATGTGTGATTGGCCCGGACGTCTTCTATCCAATTCGGATTGAACAAAATTAAGGTCAATTTCTAATCCGGCAGGACAGCCATCAATAATTCCTCCTAAGGCTTCTCCATGGGATTCACCAAAGGTTGTAAGTGTAAATAGTTGTCCGAAAGTATTGCCTGCCATATTTTTTTACAAAAAACAGTCAAATTTATGAAAATTAAAGGAAAACCTGTAATTTATACTGATTAAAACCTCCAAAAATCCCATGCCCTCCGTTTATGTTTGAATACATCTGTATCGGCTCTGAAAAAGGCCCGCCCGAATTTGCAGCATCCGCTAATTTTGTGTGGAATAAATAATATTCATTAGATGCATGGACCAAATAAAGTTCACCGGAATTTCCAGTGGAATTTGTTTTATATACTTCAAAATTTTGAATAAAACTTCGGCCATCATTTCCTTCATCAGAAAAATTACCCGAAAATTGGGCGTAGTAAGTCGTATCAATATCTCCTGAGTAATACTGTTTTGCATAATATGTAATTCTGTAATAATCTAAGGTACCTATTGCATCATCCCATTTTGCCTCCATGGAATAGGTCGAATCCTGATTTGAGTTAATTACAAGATGGGAGGTAAACGTTAAAGTTGAATTAGCGGCCGGAATAGATGTGCTGGCATTTACATTTTTACCATCGGGAGTTGAAACTGTCAAAAAATAGGTTGTACCAACAATTATTGGGAATTGAGAGCTGCTTATCGAATAATAATTTTCAGTAGAATTATAAACCAATGTTTTTGTGGTAACACCATCATTTATTTGAACGGTAGCATCTGTAACATAAAAATATTGTCCCGAATTGGTATTGTTATATAATGGCTGACTTAAAGTAACCTCCACTTTGATCATTGTATCCTGAGGCGAAATAAATGAATTTATAACCAATTTAGGTTCTACAACCGGTAATTTAACATCTGCATCTTTTGTACAGGCATTAAAAAGCATTAGTATGGCGGCAATTGATATTATTTGGATTTTTTTGATCATCGTATTTTTTTTATTTTTAAAATTTCCATGTCCATGATATTGAAGGAATAATAGGAAATAATGACACTTGCTTTAATTTAGTTTGTTTTGAGTTATAGTCAAATTGGGTATAATAATAAAATGGATTGTGGCGGTTATAAGCATTATAAAGCCCCAACTCAAAGGTTCGTTCGAATTTCCGGATTTTTTTAATGATCTCTAATGCATCATCATCGCAGGAACATGTAGATTTATTTCTATGAAATTGAATAGCGATATCAAACCGATGGTAGGGTGCCATTCTGAAACTATTTTTGTCTCCATATTCATTAACTGTGGTTGTATTATTTCCAAATAAATTGGTTGTTGGGTGAGGGTCCTGTATACCGGCCTGGTAGGAAGATAAAGGTAAAGAAATGGCATTGCCGGTTCCATAAACCCAGGTTGCCGATAAAGTAATATGATCACTGAGCTTATAAATACCAACCACCGAGAGATCGTGCCTGCGGTCGTATCGTGCTGGGAACCTGTTGCCGAAATTCAGTTCATTAAATTTTAACCATGTCCAGGAAAGGGTATAACCAATCCAGCCTGTTAATTTGCCAAACTTTTTTTGGAAAAAGAATTCAGCTCCATAACTTTCTGCATTACCCGCAGTCACTATGTCTTCATACGAAAAGCTGGAATTGCTTTGAGTTGGATCTGTGTCGAGAAAGGAGGCTCCTTCTTTGTATCCGATGATATTTCGTGATTTTTTATAATATCCTTCCAACGATACCATAAATGCAGCCTCTTTTATCTTAAGATCTTTTGCCAAACCCAAAGCCACCTGTTGGGATTGTTGCGGCTTAATACGATTAGTGGCAGGCACCCACAGATCGGTTGGTAGCCCAATTCCTGAATTCGATAATAAATGCAAATATTGATTCATTGATGCATAACTTACTTTTAAAGATAGATCAGGTTTTATTAAATAACGCAAAGCGATACGTGGTTCCGGATTAAAATAGCTTTTCCCACGAACATTAAAATTACTTAAACGTATCCCTGTGTTTGTGCGCCATTTCTCAGATATTTTAAAATCATCTTCAACATAAATTGCAGTTTCATAAGCATCAATATTTGTTTTTCTACTGGAGTTATCTGTTTCAAAAGAACTTTTAGTTACCAGGGCGCTTGGTCTGAAATAGTGATATGTTGCCAGGATGCCCCCTTTAATAAAATGCTTTGGATTGGGTGAATAATCAACATCTGTTTTAATAGAATAATCCCGAATGCCGGAATAATATTTCAAGCTATAAAAACCTCCCGAATAGGTTTCATCATCTTTAATATCAAACAAAAAATCAGTGAATATCAGGGAAACATTTGAAAAGATTTTCTCATTCACTAAATGGTTCCAACGGAGGGTCCCTGTTGCATTTCCCCATCTTAATGCAGCATCCGACTTATAATCACCGTTTTCGCTTTTTATATAAAATTTGTCTTTCCCAAAATAACCACTTAAATACAATTTGTTTTTATAATCCAATATATAATTGAGTTTGGCATTGAAATCATAAAAATAATATCCAAATTTCAGTTCTTTTCTTTGCAATGGAAGCGTCAATACATCAATATATGTTCTTCTTGCTGAAATAAGAAAGGATGCTTTATCTTTAATGATAGGCCCTTCTACTGTAAAGCGGGATGAGATAAGTCCAATACCAACCTCCGAATGAATTTTTTCTTTATTACCATCTTTCATCTGCATTTCTATAACGGAAGACAAGCGACCTCCATAACGTGCAGGAAATCCTCCCTTTGTAAGCTCTACGCTTTTTAATGCATCGCCATTAAACAAAGAGAAAAAGCCAAACAAGTGGGTAGCATTATAAACTGTGGCATCATCCAAAATAATCAAATTTTGATCAGGCCCACCACCACGAACATAAATACCACTGCTTCCTTCGCTTCCTTTTTGTACACCGGGTAATAATTGAATGGCTTTTAATACGTCTTTTTCCCCCAGTAATGCAGGTAAGTTTTTAATTTGTTCCACCGGGAGGTCAATCTTACTCATTTGAACCTCATCACTTATTTTTTCGAGTTTATCTGCCGATACTTCAACTTCCTTTAGATCAACACTATGTTGTAAAGGAATATCCAGTTGTATATTTTTATTTAGGTTAAGCTTAAATGATTGAGTTTTATAACCAACGTATGTAACCAATAATTCAATGGAATCCGCAGGCAATGTCAAGGTAAAAAAACCATAATTATTGGTAACAGCACCAACTTTAAGTTTAGGGGCATAAACATTTACTCCGGGTAGGCTCTCTTTACTACCTTGTTCACCTATAAAACCGGAAACAGTATATTTTTGGCTTGTTTGTGCTTTTATTGTGAAAGAAATAAAAATAAAAAGACAAATGAGGTAAAATGGAGTATTGTATTTTTTCATTTTTTATACGTAAATCTAAGTTAAATGAGCCTCAGGGCAAGTTTTTTGTATTAAAAAATTCAATTAGCAGATTGAAAGATATAAATTTTAATTTTTAAACAGTATTAATTTTTAAATTATGCAATAACTCCTACTTTTAGCGAATATTGTTCATTATGAAAATTCTTATAAAAAATATAAAACAGTTAGTTCAGGTTGAAGAAAGTCCCCAATCGAAAGTGGTTGGAAAGGATATGAAAAACCTTTCTTGCATTAATGAAGCCTGGCTTGCCCTTGAAAATGATAAAATTGTAGGATTCGGTAAAATGGAGGATTGGGAAGGTATTTCCGATTGGACAAATCTAACCATCATTGATGCATCAGATAAGTTGGTATTGCCTTGCTGGTGCGATAGTCATACGCACATAGTTTATGCCGGAAGCAGGGAAGGTGAATTTGTTGACCGTATCAATGGATTAACCTATGAGGAAATTTTTCAAAGAGGTGGTGGAATTTTAAATTCTGCAAAAAAATTGAAAGATGCAACAGAAGAGGAATTGGTTGAAAGCGCCTTGTTACGCCTGAATGAAATTATGTTGCAGGGGACAGGTGCTGTTGAAATAAAAAGTGGTTACGGTTTAAGTGCGGAATCGGAATTGAAAATGCTGCGTGTGATCAAAAAATTAAGAACACTTTCTCCCCTCACTATTAAAGCTACATTCCTTGGTGCGCATGCGGTTCCTCTTGAATATAAAGAACGAAAAGGAGATTATATCAAGTTGCTTATCAATGAAATAATGCCGGTAATTGCAGAAGAACAGCTGGCCGACTATTGCGATGTTTTTTGTGAACAAAATTATTTCACCAAAGAGGAAACTATTGAAATACTTACAGCCGGTAAAAAACACGGGATGACACCAAAAGTACATGCCGAGCAATTGAGCAATTTCGGTGGAACATTGGCAGGTATTGAAGTTGGCGCCATCAGCGTTGATCATTTGGAATTTGTTGGTGATAAAGAGATAGAAGCATTGTTAAATTCCAAAACAATGCCAACAATTTTGCCCGGTGCCGCTTTCTTTTTGAGTTTGCCATTTCCTCCTGCACGTAAAATGATTGATGCTGGCTTGCCTGTGGCTGTTGCCAGTGATTATAATCCCGGAAGCAGCCCAAGTGGAAATATGAATTTAATGATTTCCATTTGTTGTATTCAATACAAAATGACTCCGGAGGAGGCCATCAATGCGGCAACGATCAATTCAGCTTATGCAATGGAATTGAGTAAAACACATGGGAGCATTGCTATTGGGAAACAAGCAAATGTTTTTATTACAAAAGAAATTCCGAATTATTCATTTATTCCTTATTCCTTTGGTAGTAATTTGATTGAAACGGTTATAATCAATGGGAAAGTAATAAACTAAATAGTGTCTCTTCGTAGAGTCGAATAAATAAAATACTTGCCACAAATTACACGAATTAAAGATGTTTTTGATTTAAATTAGTGAAATTCGTGGCCATTCAGGCAAAATAAAAATTATCATATTTGTCAACAGATTTCTAAAAATTAAAACTATGAACCAATTAGTAGAATGCGTTCCTAATTTCAGTGAAGGGAATGATATGAATATTATCAAACAAATTACCAATGAAATTGAATTGGTAGAAGGGGTGAAACTATTGAACGTAGATCCGGGGAAAGCAACCAATAGAACCGTTGTAACTTTCGTAGGGCCTCCGGAAGCTGTTATTGAAGCTGCTTTTCAGGCTATAAAAAAAGCAAGTGAATTAATTGATATGAGCAAACATACAGGGGAACATCCGCGTATGGGGGCTACAGATGTTTGTCCGCTTATTCCCATTGCTGGGATTTCAATGGAAGAAACTGCCGAATACGCTAAAAAATTAGGCGCAAGAGTTGGAAAAGAATTAAACTTAGCGATATACTTATACGAAGCAGCACAGGCAAATAAAGATCGTAATAATCTGTCTGTTATTCGTGGAGGAGAATACGAAGGCTTTTTCAAAAAAATAAAATTACCGGAATGGGAACCGGATTTCGGTCCTGCCGAACACTCCATAAAATCAGGATCTACCGTAATTGGAGCCCGTGATTTTTTGGTTGCATACAACATTAATCTAAACACAACATCTACCAGAAGGGCCAATTCCATTGCATTTGATGTGCGCGAAGCTGGCCGCGTAAAACGTGAAGGAAATCCGGTAACAGGAAAAATTGTTACCGATGAAAACGGAAACCCCGTTAATATTCCGGGTACCTTAAAATCAGTAAAAGCAATTGGTTGGTATATTGAAGAATATGGCATTGCCCAGATTTCGATGAACTTAACCAATATCAATATTACCCCTGTTCATATTGCATTTGATGAAGTTTGTAAAAAGGCAAATGAGCGTGGGATCAGGGTAACGGGTTCTGAACTGGTAGGTTTGATCCCTTTGAAAGCCATGCTGGATGCCGGAAAATATTTTCTTGAAAAACAAAATCGTTCAACAGGAGTTTCCGAAAAAGAATTAATTAAAATTGCGGTAAAATCCTTAGGATTGGATGAATTATCACCTTTTAAGCCGGAAGAACGGATCATCGAATATTTATTGAACAATGGATCGTCAGCACGTTTGATAAAAATGGATCTTACTGAATTTGCAGATGAAACTGCAAGTGAAAGTCCTGCACCGGGCGGTGGCTCTATTTCTGCATATATTGGTTCACTGGGGATTTCTCTTGGTACAATGGTTGCCAATTTATCTTCACACAAACCGGGTTGGGACGATAGATGGAAAGAGTTTTCTGACTGGGCAGAAAAAGGGCAATATTTTAAAAATGAATTATTAAAATTGGTGGATGAAGATACCAATTCGTTTAATAAAATTTTGACAGCATTTGGTTTGCCCAAATCAACAGTTGATGAAAAAAATGCACGTACTGAAGCTATACAGAGTGCCACCAGATATGCAACAGAAGTGCCTTTTAAGGTGATGCAGCTATGTTACGATTCGATGGAGGTAATAAAGGCAATGGCAGAAACAGGTAACCCCAATTCTATTACAGATGCCGGTGTTGGCGCTTTGTGTGCACGTTCGGCTGTAATTGGTGCATTTTTAAATGTAAAAATAAATGCGAGAGACCTTGCAGATAAAGATTTTGCTGCGCAACTTATTTCGAAAGGAAACGTACTAGTAGATCAAACACAACAACTCGAAACCGAAATTTTGAAACTTGTTAATAGTAAAATATAATTTATGAGCTTTATTCAAGTAGTAAGCATTACCATTCGGAAGCATCCAACTTTTCGAAGGTTGTATTATTCGTTTTTTTTCAGACTCTTAATGCTTGATTTTAAAAAAAACTTATTACTACTTGTTTTTTGGTCCTTGTTATTTGGGATGATCACCAATAATATTGCTCCGAATTATGGAATTGCTTATCTTTTTTTGGGTCCTGAATATTTTAATAAAATAAGTTTTCTATCTTATTTTATTGTTGGTTTCTCTTGTGGAGGCTTTATAATGGCATACAATATTGCCAGTTTTATTCAAAATGCTTACCGTTTTCCTTTCTTAGCGTCCCTTCGGTTTCCCTTCATGAAGTATTGTTTGAATAATTTTGTTATTCCTCTTGTTTTTATTACTCTTTATTGTTTTGAAATATATTTTTTCCTTCACGGAGAAGGTATTATGTCAACAGCTAAAATACTTCTGATGATTGCCGCTTTTTTATCGGGGCTCGGCTTTTTTCTTTTTTTAGCGTTCACTTATTTCTTTAAAGGCAATAGAGATATTTTTAAACTATACGGTATACAACACAAAATAGAGATTCCTTACAAGGCCGATAAAAAGCCAATTACCGGAGAACGGAATCCAAAATTAGTTAAAGAATCAAGAGACTGGTATGTAGAAACATATTTTAGTACGCCTACCTCTATACGTTTGGTACGATCAGTTCAGCATTATAAAAAAGAAATGTTGAAAGATGTAATAAGACGAAATCACCATGTTGCTTTTATTTTTCAAATGATCTCGATACTTAGCTTGCTTGTATTAGGTTTTTTTGGTGAAACAAATACATTTGAAATTCCCGCTGGTGCAAGTGTTTTTTTGCTTTTCACTGCATTTAGTATGTTGGTCAGTTCCTTTTATAGGTGGTGGGGCGGCTGGTCGATACCTGTTTTTATCTTGTTTTTATTTTTATTTAATTTTGTACATAAAATTGATCTGTTGACCGTGGATCATGCTTATGGCCTGAATTATAATACAACAAAAGCAGATTATAGTTACGATAATTTCAAAAAAATTGACAAAGATTATGAGTTGTTTGATAAGGACATTGTAAACATGTTAGGCATTTTAAATAAATGGAAACAAAAAAATACATCATCAAATGACCCGCTCAAAAAACCGAAACTGGTTTTTATCAATACCAGTGGGGGAGGGCTTCGGTCATCATTATGGACGTTCTATACTTTGCAATATGCCGATAGTATATTAAATGGCCGACTTTTACAGCAAACACAATTAATTACCGGTTCTTCCGGAGGTATGATAGGAGCAGCTTACCTGCGTGAACTATATCTTCAAAAACAACACAATAAAATTAAAAGTTATTACGACAAAAAGTATTTAACGAATATCTCAAATGATGTTTTAAACCCTATCGCATTTAAAATAGCAACCAGCGAATGGCTATTCCCTATGCAAAGTTTTACTCTTGATGGAAATAGATATCCGAAAGACCGTGCTTATGCTTTTGAACATAGATTAGAAGAAAATACTGACAAAGCATTTAATAAGCGATTATCCGATTATCAACTGGATGAGGCGAATGCATCCATTCCTATGATGATATTTTCTCCTTCAATAGTAAATGATGGAAGGAAACTAATGATATCATCACAACCCATTTCATTCCTTACTCAAAACACGCGTACAAACAAGACCAGTTATAATAAACTTTTTGATGCAATTGAGTATTCCCGTTTTTTTGAAGAACAGGATGCATCCAAAATAGTATTCAGCAGTATTTTGCGAATGAGTGCCACTTTCCCATATATTTCTCCTGTGGTATCATTACCAAGTGAGCCCCGTATTGAAATAATGGATGCCGGTTTGCGCGATAATTTTGGTTTGGAAACTACTTTGCGTTTTGTTAAAATTTTTAATGATTGGATCGCTGAAAATACAAGCGGTATTGTTATAATTCAAATCCGGGATAAGCATAAAAACAGCCCCATTGAAGAAAATCCTTCTCAAACCTTGATGCAGGCCTTAACCCGACCAATGGGTAGCTTTTATGGCAATCTTTTCGATGTGCAGGATTACAATCAGAATGCGCTGATCCAAATGGCGGATATTTGGTGCAAAGCAAAAATTGAATTTATCGATTTGCAATTAAGGAACGAAAAAAATGATCATATCTCCTTGAGTTGGCACCTTACTAACAAAGAGAAAAAGAAGGTATTCGCTTCTGTTTTTCTTCCCGAAAATCAAGATGCTATAAAACGCATTGTGGAACTCCTCAAATAAAAAAACGTTCTGTGAGCTTCTCACAGAACGTTTTTTATGCTTTTGCGTGCTTGCTTACCTTAATTTAACACCAATTCAAAATACTCAATACTTTTAGATTTACGGATACTTAAAGCTTTTGAATAATTTAGAATATTATTGATAACATTATTTCCTGGTTCATAAGGAAATTCTTTACTGTTATCAACCTCTTTATTCATTTTTGTGTTAAGTGATGCAATGTTTTTTTTAGTAGAGATTTTAGCCATTCAGGGTTTATTTGGTTTATAATGTATGTTTAACGGCAGTGTTTTTAGTTTATTGCGTTGAAAAAAAAATATCCCAACAAATTTATTGTTGGGATATTTAAATTTAACAAAAAAATGGTAAAATCTAATAAGAAACTACTATTTCCTTTTCTTCGATCATCTTACGAAGGTTTATCAGCGCGTATCTCATCCGTCCCAGTGCAGTATTGATACTTACGTTGGTTTGTTCAGAAATTTCTTTGAAACTCATGTCATAATAATGACGCATCATCAATACTTCTCTCTGTTCAGGAGGTAAACATTCCACAAGTTTCCTGATATCCTTCCTGATCTGACCTTGAATGATCTCCTGCTCAATGGTGCGGTCATGCTCTCCTAAAACACTGAAAATGTCAAAATTTTCTCCATCACCATTGGTGCCACCACTAATGGTTGGCATACGCTTATCGTGGCGGAAGGTATCTATGATCAAATTATGAGCGATCCGAAGAACCCAAGGCAAAAATTTGCCTTCTTCATTATACTGCCCTTTTTTTAAGGTTTTGATCACTTTTATGAAAGTATCCTGAAAAATATCTTCAGATAATGCTTTGTCTTTCAACGTATGCATTATATAACTGAATATTCTGCGTTTATGGCGTAGGATTAAAGTGGAAAGTGCGGTTTCATCACCAGCGATATATCGATTAATTAATTCTTGGTCGTCAATAACCTGCTTAATAATCATAGGTACCTCCTTTTTTAATTGTAGATTAATTATAAAAAAGTAGAGTGTACGCTATATCGGGGTCTCCTTATATTAATGGTTTTGTTAAAAGGATTTAATCAAAACCGGATGAATATTAATTTGAAATATTTTAGCTTAACGATAAAAAAAATTAAATGTTGCGTTAGGCTATAAATAAATTGAATCTTTATGCTAAATTATATAATTTTTCTAAAAAAACCTAATAATTTTCAGGTTAATTTTAATTAATCTAATCAAAAATCAAATAAATGGTGTTTTTTCGAGTTCAAAATCACTAAATATAATTAGTTCAAAAAAATAAACGAAGATCTTCAATTAAAAAGATCTTCGTTTATCCTAAATTTCATTAATTCAGCATTAATATCTTACCATCCAAGGATCCAGGCGAACATCAATGGCACAACAATAGTAGCATCCGATTCCACAATAAATTTAGGTGTATGAATATCTAATTTGCCCCATGTAATTTTTTCATTTGGAACAGCTCCGGAATAAGAGCCATAACTGGTAGTTGAATCAGATATTTGGCAAAAATAGCTCCAGAAAGGAATGTTTGTCATCTCCATATCCTGGTAAAGCATTGGAACAACACATATTGGGAAATCTCCTGCAATACCACCGCCTATCTGAAAGAATCCAATGCCTTTACCGCTTGAGTTTTTTGGGTACCAGTCAGCCAACCAAACCATGTATTCAATACCTGATTTCATTGTGGAAGCTTTTATTTCATTTTTGATCACATAGGATGAAAAAATATTTCCCATCGTGGAATCTTCCCAACCCGGCACTACCATTGGTAAATTCATTTCAGCTGCTGCCAGCATCCACGAATCTTTTGGATCTATTTCATAATATTGTTTCAATTCTCCGCTCAACAATATTTTGTACATATATTCATGCGGGAAAAAGCGTTCGCCTTTATCATCAGCGTCTTTCCATATTTTATGAATATGTTTTTGTAACCTGCGAAAAGCTTCTTCTTCGGGAATACAGGTATCAGTAACACGATTGTAATGGTTCTCTAACAGATCCCATTCATCCTGAGGAGAAAGGTCACGATAATTTGGAACACGTTTATAATGTGAATGTGCTACCAGATTCATTATATCTTCTTCCAGATTTGCTCCTGTACATGAGATAATATCAACTTTGCCCTGACGGATCATTTCTGCTAACGATTTCCCTAATTCGGCAGTGCTCATGGCACCAGCAAGTGTGATCATCATTTTACCGCCTTCGGTAAGGTGTGCTTCATATCCTTTTGCAGCATCCACTAAAGCAGCAGAATTAAAGTGTTTGTAATGCTTTTCAATAAAATTAGAAATAGGTCCTTTGCTCATAATTGTTTTATGTTTTTTATTTTAAAATGCAAAAGTACATTATCTAATTAATTTATTTGAAAATAATTTCATTTCAACTGGTATGATATTTTTATTGTAAAATGGTATTAAATTAGTTGAATTAGTAATTTTGACTAAAGCCCAATAAACGCTGGTAAATTCTCGTTCATTGAGAATGCGCGTTAGGGATTGCAGCGTAAATCCTTTTCTGTTTAGAAAAGATTGAAGCGTAAAGCCCGCCCCTTCTTTTTTAAGAAGGGGAACGCCCCAATGAAGGTTTTAGACAAATTATTTTTATTTACCTTTATCAGCAAATATTACCAACCACTATATAATCAGCAAATCCGAAAAGCAAAAATCCCAAATCCGAAATTGGAACCATGACCATACTAAATTCTATAGCCAGTTGGTGGATGAAAAAGCGAATGCATCAGATCGAGCTTTTTATGAAGTACCCGAATGATGTGCAGAATGAGTGTTTGCGTAAATTGATCACATCTGCAAAAGATACTGATTGGGGCAAATTCCATGATTATAAAAACATACAAAATCACGAACAATTTAAATCCGCTGTTCCGATACAAGATTATGATACGCTGAAACCTTTTATTGAAAGGGTTCGCAGAGGCGAGCAAAATGTTTTGTGGAATACTGAAATAAAATGGTTTGCAAAATCATCGGGGACCACTAATGATAAAAGCAAATTTATTCCTGTAAGCAAAGAATCACTGGATGAGTGCCATTACAATGGAGGGCGCGACATGTTATCAATTTATTGTTCGCTTTATCCCGAAACACAATTATTTACAGGAAAAAATTTAGGGTTAGGAGGAAGTTTAGAAACCGATAGTTTTGGAAGTTATGAATCGCAGAATGGCGATCTATCAGCTATTGTAATGAATAATTTACCTATGTGGGCTGAATTTTTTAGATCCCCTGATCTATCAATTGCGTTAATGGATAAATGGGATGAAAAAGTGGAAAAATTGTCCAATGCAATTATTGATGAAAATATTATAAGTCTTGCGGGTGTGCCTTCCTGGATGTTGTTAATTATGAAACGTGTGTTGGAAATTACTGGTAAAAAGTCGATAGGAGAAGTTTGGCCGAATCTGGAAGTGTATTTTCATGGAGGAGTAAACTTTAACCCATATAAAGACCAATTTAAAACGATTTTCAATAAACCGGATATGAATTACCTTGAGTTGTATAATGCTTCGGAGGGTTTTTTAGGAATTCAGGATCAACGGAATTCAAGTGAACTGTTGCTGATGCTTGATTATGGAATTTACTATGAATTTATGCCAGTTAATGAATTGGGTGTTTCGGATTCAAAAACGTTGTCGTTGGATGAGGTCGAAATAGGTAAGACCTACGCAATTGTGATTTCCACCAATGCAGGTTTGTGGCGTTATATGCTAGGCGATACAATTCAATTTACATCGCTTGATCCTTTTCGTTTTAAAATTACCGGGCGCACAAAACATTTTATGAATGCTTTTGGAGAAGAAATAATTGTTGATAATGCTGATAAGGCTTTGAGTATTGCTTGTGAAAAATCAGGTGCGCAAATAAAGGAATATACTGCTGCTCCTGTTTATATGCAGGACAATGAAAACGGTGCACATGAGTGGCTTATTGAATTTGAAACAGCACCAAGCACCATCGAATATTTTACAGAAATGCTTGATAATGCATTGAAATCGATCAATTCGGATTATGAAGCGAAACGTTATCGAAATTTGATATTGAAGCAGCCCATTGTTAGATCTCTTCCCAGAGATACGTTTTACAAGTGGTTTGAATCAAAAAATAAATTGGGCGGCCAGCATAAAGTACCTCGCTTATCCAATGAAAGAAAGCATGTGGAGGAGATATTACAATTAATAAGTAATAAGTAATATTTGAAAATCGGATTATGAAATTGAAATTTTTGGTTCCAACTGTGATCATACATATTACATTGTACATTTTACCTTTTACGTCTTTTGCGCAACTCAAATTTAACATCGTTGCTACTATTGATGTTCAGGTTGATTTTTTCACCAGCGATAATCAAGGGAATTTATATGTGGTAAAGGCGAATGAACTTACCAAATATGATAAAAAAGGTAAATTACTTTATAAATACAGTAATAAAAATTTTGGCAATATAGATTTTGTTGATGCTTCCAACATGCTTCGGCTGTTGGTGTTTTATAAAAATTTTTCTCAGATCGTTTTTTTAGATAATACATTGAGTTTAAATGGCGAGTCGGTGAGCCTTGATAAAATTGGGTTTCAACAAACTCAATTGGTATGCTCCTCTCACAATAGTGGTTTGTGGTTATATGATCAACAGAACCTGGAACTGGTGCGCTTGGATCAAACACTTGAAAAAATTCAACAAACCGGGAATTTGAGTGTATTATTGAATATAAATATGCAGCCCAATTATTTAATCGAGTATGATAATAAAGTCTATCTCAATAATCCTTCGACCGGAATTTTAATTTTTGATATTTATGGTACTTATTACAAGACCATACCTATAAAAAAGGTAAAGAGTTTTCAGCCAATAGGCGAGCTGGTATATTTTATTTCTGATAATAAAGTAAAAGCATACAATACAAAAACTACAGAAGAACTGGAGTTTGAAACGCCTTCAGCCGAATTTCAAAATTTCAGATTAGAAATGGGTGTTTTATTCCTTCAGGCTCCTAAAGCAATTTCGGTATATACGGCTCAATAATCTTATTTAACCCAATTATTGTGGGAAAGTACTGGTTTTTGTAGTTCATGCTCTCTTTCAGAGAGGAAGAAATCAGCCTTGTAAAAAAAGCTTAAACTTCTCAAAAAAACTTATCCACAATTTTCATTTTTTTGCCTAACTAACATACTAGTTTTTGTATTTTCGTTTACGTTTTTTCAGAGAGGTTGATTCTTTTACTCATGACCACTTAAAAACCCATACAATTAAACTTCTTTAAAAAATTATTCTTTTTAATTATGCATATAGCAATAGCAGGTAACATCGGATCGGGTAAAACTACACTTACTACTCTTTTATCAAAACATTATAAATGGCAGTCTCATTTTGAAGATGCAGATGATAATCCATATTTAAATGATTTTTATGAAGACATGCAACGATGGTCATTTAATTTGCAGGTGTACTTTTTAAATAGTCGTTTCGGGCAAGTTCAACAAATTCGTAGTAATGGGAAAACGGTAATTCAGGATAGAACCATTTATGAAGATGCTTATATTTTTGCTCCCAACCTGCATGCTATGGGCTTAATGACCACACGCGATTTTGAAAATTATTTTGCGTTGTTCAAATTGATGGAGTCATTTATTACTCCGCCTGATCTATTAATTTATTTGCGTGCCTCAGTTCCTACTTTGGTAAATCAAATTCAAAAGCGTGGACGCGATTATGAAAATGCTATTCGTTTAGATTATTTGAAACGTTTGAATGAGCGTTACGAGGCGTTCATCAGTTCTTACGAGGTGGAGCATCCAGGTGCTAAGCTTTTGATAATTGATGTTGACAATAATAATTTCCTTGAAAAGCAGGAAGATCTGGGGCTTATCATAAACAAAATTGACGCAGAGATAAACGGGTTATTTTAAAATGGATTTTAGATATTGGGATATTGGAGAACAAAGACATACCAACATCTAAAATCCAATATCAAAACATTCAAACATCCAACAAATAACATCTAACATTATTTATTATGGCATTAGAAGAAAAAATAAACTCGGATATTAAAACAGCTATGTTAGCAAAGGATGCAGCAAGGTTAGATGCACTGCGTGCTGTGAAATCTGCTATATTATTATTAAAAACTTCTCCGGAAGGATATACTGATGATACTGAGATAAAGGCTTTGCAAAAAATGGTAAAGCAACGTAAGGAAACAGCTGAAATATATGTTACACAAAGTCGCAAAGATCTTGCCGATGTGGAATTGTTTCAAGCCGGAGTTATTGAGGCTTATTTACCAAAACAAATGACTGAAGAAGAAATAAAAGCTGAAATAGCTAAGATCATTTCATCCGTGGGAGCATCATCTCCCGCTGATATGGGTAAGGTAATGGGAGTTGCATCTAAACAATTAGCAGGTAAAGCTGATGGTAAAATTATTTCAATTGTTGTAAAGGAGTTGTTGAGTAAGTAATTACAGATACTCCGCCTTTATAGACTAAAAAATTATATCAAAAATAAAAAACAAACAGCCCTTCCAAATTGGAAGGGCTGTTTGCGTTTTGAGCCATCTTGAGATATATGCTTTTGGTGAATTTTAAAATGTAAAAATATTTTAAATCGATACTTTAAAGTGGAATTTGTATCCCTAAAGTTAAGATGTTTTCAAATGTCCAGAAATGATGGTTAGCCTTACCTGAGCCCATTACCAATACATTTAAATAATTTGCATAGGTGCCTTTGGCGGTGTATTCTATAAAAACATGTTTGAATGCATCGAAACGCAAACCCGTTTCAACACCTGTAATGAATCCGGCAATATGGAAACGATTATCTAATCGCTGACCAAAAAGGGTTACATCGGTTTTTGGGATCACAATACCAGCTCCCAGTTTAATGATTCCGCTTAACCAATATTTTTTGTTTGCCGAAACTAAAAAACGTTGGCGTTTTATTCCATTGAACATCATGAAATTGGCACCATTGGTATGTTCAAATTTTAAAAAATCTGTTGGACTTAATAACGTATCCGTATCAATTTCCTGTCCACGAATGGTCCCTTTTACATGAAGATTTTGATAATCTATCATCACATATTTGGTATGATCAAAATTGATTTCAATTCCCAAATCACGTTTATCGTTAAAGTAATATCCCAAACGGTAAACATATTGTGGTATTGTTAGATCGGTTCTTAAAATGTCTTTAAATCCGGGACGGTCTTTTGCCTTGGCGCCATAAACTGTAAAATCGTAGGAATCATAATTTCTGGTAACCGGATTATATTCACCTGAAGTATTTTTAAAATGAAGATCACTTTTTGAATACCAGCCTTTGTTGTAGCCCCATGAAAAATAAAAACTTCCTTTTCCTAAATTATTTTGTCCGGGACAATCACAAATTTCCTGAGAAACGATACTATTTAAAATTCCTATAATTATTAATGTTATAAGAAAAAACTTTTTTTGCATTACTAGATAAAATAAAGTTTAAAAAATGAATTAAATTTCCCCTTGCTAAAGCGGAGGAATCAAGAAATAATAAGGTAAATCGCTTTTTTGGGAAGTAGCGGGAATATTTATTAACCATTTATGGTTGAGCTCAATAACCCTATTTTAACTCACTAAGGAAGCATTATACCCTTTTTATTATTTTATATAAAGATATGAAATCTATCATTATAAATCGTTAAAGATATCATTGATAAGAAATAAAAAATTCACATAACTTATCGTTAGGCTCCATTTGAATAAATGAACTGTCAATTCCCCAACATCCTCAAGCACTTCCAAACAATATTTAAATCGTTTTCAATTTTATAATCTTTGGAGTATGCCAAATGCAGGCGGTTTCGCCAGTCGGATGAAATGTTTATTTTTTTTATGGCATCAGTAGGAGATAGCACCGATGGTTTTAATTTAGGTAAATGTTCATGGTTATCCTTACCATACCCTACCCAGGATTTGAAATTGAAAAGAACGGAAAAAATATTTTTTATAAAACCGATTTTAGAATATTGAAATAAAATTAAAATTGGTGAAATTACTATAAACAAAAGACTTGCAAGTATATCAAACAAACGTTTGTTGCGTTTATTTTTTGGTTTACTGATAGAGTTTACATCAATAATATATAGATCCCCGGCAGTATCAATGGAGTTACTGCCTATGATGGACAGGCTCTCAGGAGGTGCTATTTTAAAATCGACATCAGCCGAAACGAGTGTGTACATATAATCAATGATGCCTTGTGATGAAATATCACGGGAGCAAAATATTACTTCATTGATCTTATAGATCTCAATTACCTCTTCTATCTGGTTAATGTTTCCAACATAATCAGGGTGATTGTTTCCGGTATCGTCAGCGCTCACAAAACCAAGAAAACTAGAGTTGATACTTGTTTGTTTTAATAGTCCGTTTACGCGTTCAAATTCCTCTTGTTTACCAATTATTATGATACGTTTACTTTTATCAGGATTTAGGTTGAACGCCTTGAGGCCTATAAAATGAAGTGTTAGTCTTGAAATTAAATAGGATAATACTACCCATCCCATTCCAAATAGGATCAAGGCACGTGAAAAGCGATACGCTTCCGGTAATAACGAGTAACCAATCAAAATTATTCCTGTTCCTATTATAACTCCCCGTAAGATCTGGAATAACCTTACCGGTTTGTCATACCCTCCACTGAGATAAACAGCGAACATCCAGATAAGAATATAAGCCGTAAAGGCAATGTTAACAAGCGAATCGGAGTAGGAACCTCCTTCAATAAATTGAATATTTTTTCCGTATTGATTTTTAATGAACAACAATCCAAGCATTATTAATACAAAATCAAAAGCAGGTAAAGCAATGGATTTTAAAAATCGAATTGTTATGGCGACTCCTGCACGCAGGTATATTGCAAAGTTGATCAGTAGAGAAAATAATTTTGCATTGTTTTGTGAAAAATGTTTCTGCGCAAAAATCACCATTGCCCTGTAAAAAACAAACACATAATTTACACTGCTTTTCTTCGTGCTTTCCCCTTTATAATGGATAATTCGCGTTTCAGGGAAATAATAATTTTTATAGCCACCTAAAATAATCCGGTAGGAAAGGTCAATATCTTCGCCATACATAAAAAATGTTTCGTCCAGCATACCCACTTTATCCAATGTGGTTTTGCGCAATAACATAAAAGCTCCGGCAAGAATTTCTATTTCGTGGATCTTATCATCATCTAAAAAACCAAGGTGATATTTTCCAAATGTTTTTGATTTAGGGAAAATTTTAGAGAGGCCGATCATTTTATAAAAGGCAACTGAAGGAGTTGGTAATCCACGTTTTGATTCAGGTAAAAATTTCGCTCTTCCATCAATCATTTTTACACCCAATCCTCCTGCATCGGGGTGGGAATCCATGAACGCAATAACTTTTTCGAAAGTATCCTCTTCTACTACAGTATCAGGATTCAAGAGCAATACATATTCGCCTTTTGCAATTTTGATCGCTTGATTATTTGCGTATGAAAACCCGGTGTTTTTTTTGTTTTCTATTAATTGTATTTCATTCCCACCAAAGCGGGATTTCAGCATTGCAATAGACCCATCTACTGAATTATTATCAACAACAAAAATTTCAGTACTAACATTCTTTGCAGCTTTTAAAACAGAATGCAAGCATTGCTCCAAAAAATGTTGAACGTTGTAATTGACAATGATTACTGATAGTTTGAAAGTTTGAGGATTTGCCAATTTGAAAATTAATTAGGGGTTATTAGTAAATTTTCAAATTATTTAGTTGACAATGAATTTTCATAAAGAATACGATTAATGATTGAACGGCCAAGAGTGATCTCATCAGCGTATTCTAATTCATCACCAATTGAAATACCGCGTGCAATAGTACTGATAGTCAGATTAAATTCTTTCAATCGTTTATAGATATAAAAATTTGTTGTATCACCTTCCATTGTAGTGCTCAATGCCATTATCACTTCTTTGATCTCGCCATCAGCAGCTTTTTTTACAAGTGTTTCAATATTCAGATCGCTCGGCCCAATGCCATCCATAGGAGAGATGATCCCTCCTAAAATGTGGTATGCCCCCCTGTATTGTTGGGTGTTTTCAATCGCCATAAAATCGCGGATGTCCTCTACAATACAAACTGTAGTGTGATCGCGGTGAGGATTAGCACATACTTCACATAAAATTTTGTCGGAAACATTATGACATTTTTCGCAATAACGGAGTTCGGTACGTAATTTTATAAAGGCGTTACCAAATTGTTCCACCTCATTTTTGTTCTGCTTCATCAAATGCAATACAAAGCGCAATGCAGTACGTTTGCCCACACCAGGCAGCTTACTGAATTCGTTAACAGCTTCTTCAATTAATTTTGATGAAAAATTCATATTTCAAAAATACGATTTTTTATTGAAATTTAAATAAGGTTTATAAAACAAGTAATATGTATTTTTACATATTAAAATGTGTTTTTATGAAACTTCACCGAACACTTGTACAAGCCATAATAGGAACGCTGCAACAAATTTTTGTTGGGGGAGTATACGCGGATAAAGCAGTGGAGCAAGTTTTGAAACAAAATCCTCGATGGGGCTCACGCGACAGGCGCTTTATTGCAGAAACTACTTATGAGATGGTACGATGGTGGCGTTATATTTCCGAATCATTTTCACCGTCCAAATCCGGAAAAGGGAAAGTTGAAGGGGGTATTGGAACTGCTGATTATTATAAACTGTTTGCCACCTGGCAAATTCTGAAAGGTCTTGATTTGCCTGAATGGGAAGAGTTTGCCGATATTGACAAAAATCAAATAGTAAAGAATGCAGAACAAGCAAAATTGATCCGCAAGTATCGTGAATCAATTCCTGATTGGTTAGATGAACTGGCTGGGGAGGAGTTAGGAGAAACTCTCTGGGGAAATGAGCTGCATGCATTGAATACAGAGGCGCAGGTAGTATTACGTGTAAATACTCTTAAAACCTCATCAGAAGAATTACAAAACAAATTACTTACTCAAGGGATTGGGGTTGAAACATTGGATAAAACCTCTCCTTTATTTGAAACGATAAAAAGAGGGGCCTTTGTACTTTTAAAACGACAAAACCTTCATCAACTTAATGAGTATAAACAAGGGCTATTTGAAATACAAGATGCTTCATCTCAATTGATAGCTCCATTTTTACAATTGAAGGAAGGTATGAAAGTAATAGATGCATGTGCAGGTGCCGGAGGGAAATCTTTGCATATTGCTGCTATGATGAAGAATAAAGGTGAAATTATTTCGATGGATATCGAAGAACGTAAATTAATTGAGCTAAAAAGACGTGCTGATAGGGCAGGAGTGAGCATAATTAAAACGCAGTTGATCAATGCTGCTACCATTTCAAAATTTAAAAACACCGCTGATAGATTATTACTGGATGTGCCTTGCTCCGGATTAGGCGTTATCCGAAGAAATCCAGATGCTAAATGGAAGTTGAATTTAGATTTTATTGATCAAATAAAAAAAACACAACAGGATATTATCTGTGATTATTCCCAGATGCTCAAGCCTGGAGGTATTATGGTATATGCCACTTGCAGTATTTTGCCAAGTGAAAATCAAGATCAGGTGGAACAATTTTTAATATCAAAGAAAGGTGAATTTGAGTTGATAAATGATAGAAAAGTATTACCAAGTGAGGGCTTTGATGGATTTTATATGGCTGCAATTAAGAAAAGTTAAGTTTTTTAATATACGCCTATTTGGTGCGTCATTGCGAGACTTTTCAGTCGAAGCAATCTCAACCTAATGGTGGATGTGAGATTGCGGAGTTTATCCTGAGCCTAACGAAGGGTGCCTCGCAATGACGCTATGAATGAAACTTTTCTATAAAAAATAAAATTCCAAAACATTTGAATTTGTATAAAGTCTAATAATTTAAACTTTTTTATTCCAATTAAATGGGTCTTCAGGATAATAACCAAACAGAATTAATTAAAAGCATAGACGAAACAAATAAACTGCTTTGGAATACACGTGGAGTTCCTCCAAAGGGTTTTGATCCATACTTGGTATGCTCAGAAACATTGGAGAAAGCCAGATCTATTAATTATCAATTTGGGAAAGCCCAATCTCTTTTAATTTTGGGGATGGGATCTTTTATATTAAAGCATGATCTTAATTTATCCCAGTCTCAAATAGATGAAGCTATTGAATTATTTAAGGACTTAAAAAATGAAAAATGGCTTGCAAACGCTCACCTGACCCTTGGAATAATATTTACCAGTTCAGGTAGATCTGAATCTGCATTATCAAATGCGTTGAGAGGTATTGTTTACTACGAAAAAAATATAAATGATAAACAGGACAGAATGTTGGCTTTTTATACGTTAGGCACTGTTTACAAAGATTTAAAAAAATATACTGAAGCTGAAAATTATTATAAAATTGGTGTTTCTGATTATGACACCGGTGACAGTGTTTACGCAGGTCGGATATATTCTTCGTTATCCAATATTTATACTGGTCAGGAAAAATATAGTGAAGCTATAAATATGGCTTTTAAGGCCCTTGGTATTCTGAAAACGGAAAATAATACTGTTGGGGAAAGCCGTGCTTTAAATGATATTGGTTCTATTTATAAAAAACAAAAAAACTACGATGAAGCGCTCAACTTTTTTTTTCAGGGTTTAGAAATACGGGAATCTCTTCCTTTAAAACAATTTGCTTTATCAAGCCATACTGATATTGCGGAATTGTTTTTTGAAATTGGTGAAAGTGAAAAGGCAATTATCCACCTAAAAAAGGCAGAACATATTGCGATTGAAACCAACTATTCTTCAAGGCTTCCTAAAATATATCATGATCTTGCTGATGTTTATAAATCAATTTCGAACTATCAGGAAGCGCTCATTTATAATGAAAAGTATGTTCAGATAACTATTGAAACACAAGAAAAGGAAATTGAAAACAAGATCAATGCTCTGCATTCAGAGATCGTACGTGAAAAAGAAGCAGAAATAGAAAGATTAAAAAATGTTGAGCTTAAATCAGCATACGATTTGATTGAAATAAAAAATAAAGAAATTCTCGATTCCATAAATTATGCAAAGCGTATCCAATACGCGCTTTTGGCGCATGAGGGATTGCTGAATGAAAATCTGGAAAATTATTTTATTTTATTTAAACCTAAGGATATTGTTAGTGGTGATTTTTATTGGGCAACAAAAAAAGGTGACGACTTTTTTCTTGCTTGCTGTGATTCCACTGGTCATGGCGTACCGGGGGCTTTTATGAGTTTATTAAATATTTCTTTTTTAAATGAAGCAATTAATGAAAAAAATATACTAAGTCCCGATCAGGTATTAAATCATGTTCGTGATCGTTTGATTCAAAATCTTGACGGTGGACAGGATGGGATGGATGCAACTTTATTAAAGATCAACAAAAATAAAATAAGTTATGCATCTTCAAATAATTCACCATTGCTTATCCGTGATAAAGAGTTGATCCTGCTTAATGCTGATAAAATGCCGGTTGGTAAGGGTTATAAATCTGAAAGCTTCGGCCTTTATGATATTGATTTAAAAGAGGGAGATACTTTATATTTTTTTACAGATGGCTTCGCAGATCAATTTGGTGGTCCTGACGGAAAAAAATATAAATATAAACAGTTGGCTAATTTGCTTCTTTCTAATGTTGATGAAGATATGAAAGTTCAGAAAGAAAGATTAAATGATGTTTTCAATAGCTGGCAAGGAAATTTAGAGCAGGTTGATGATGTTTGTATCATCGGAATTAAATTTTAAAGAGAAATTTAGATATGGTGTTTTAAACAGCCAAACCATAGTCTAGCTGCTTGTTTATATTTTTTCTATTAATATTTTTCCAATAGTTAAATGGTAATGAATTTATATAAAAAAAGTCCAACATTTCTGTTGGACTTTTTTTATATAAAATGTAAAAGTTCGTTATTTCCTGCCTTACATATGTATCACCTCGCCATAAGCAGCAGCGGCAGCTTCCATAATGGCTTCACTCATTGTTGGATGAGGATGAACTGTTTTAATAAGTTCATGTCCTGTAATTTCTAATTTACGAGCAACAACTATTTCAGCGATCATTTCGGTAACGTTTGCACCAATCATGTGAGCGCCTAATAATTCACCATATTTTGCATCAAAAATTAATTTCACAAAACCATCTTTTGCACCTGCAGCACTTGCTTTACCACTTGCCGAGAATGGAAATTTACCCACTTTTATTTCGTAACCTGCTTCTTTTGCTTTTGCTTCGGTATATCCAACTGATGCAATTTCTGGCTGGCAATATGTACAGCCCGGAATATTATTGTAATCTAATGCTTCAGGAGAATGACCTGCAATTTTTTCAACACATATAATCCCTTCTGCCGATGCAACGTGTGCTAAGGCTTGTCCGCCAACACAATCGCCAATGGCATAATAACCGGGCATATTGGTTTGGTAGAAAGGATTTGTTAAAATTTTTCCTTTATCGGTAGCAATTCCAACATCTTCCAATCCTAAATTCTCTAAGTTCGCTTGAATGCCAACAGCAGAAAGAACGATATCACATTCAATAATTTCTTCTCCCTTTTTTGTTTTAATTTTTACTTTGCAATTATCCCCTTTTGTATCAACACTTTCAACACTTGCTTCCGTCATCACATTAATTCCTGCTTTTTTGAAGGAACGTTCCAACTGTTTTGATACTTCTGCATCTTCAACAGGGACAACACTTGGAAGGAATTCAACTAACGTTACTTTTGTTCCCATGGTTGCATAGAAGTAGGCAAACTCACTTCCAATCGCTCCAGAACCAACAACTACCATTGATTTTGGCATTTTAGGCAATGTCATCGCTTCACGGTAACCGATTATTTTTTTTCCATCTTGTTGCAAGTTTGGTAATGCGCGTGAACGAGCACCAACAGCAAGTATAATATGTTTTGCTTCGTAAATTGCAGTTTTACCATCAGCAGTAACTTCTACTTTTTTTCCTGCTTTTATTTTTCCTGTCCCAGTGATAACATCAATTTTATTTTTCTTCATTAAAAATGAAATACCTTTGCTCATTCCATCTGCCACATCGCGACTACGTTTTACCACAGCACCAAAATCAGCTTCGCCACCGTTTACTTTAATGCCGTAATCCGCAGCGTGATTCAGATATTCAAATACCTGAGCGCTTTTTAATAATGCTTTGGTAGGAATACAGCCCCAATTTAAACAGATGCCACCCAAATTTTCACGTTCAATAATGGCTGTTTTTAAACCTAATTGCGCAGCTCTGATTGCAGCAACATACCCACCGGGACCACTTCCTATAACTATTAAATCGTAATTCATGTTTTTGTTTTTTATGTTCAGTTTTATCTTTTCAATATCTTATTTTAATATTGAATCTGGTTTTATGATCAACCTTTATATGTGATATGCGAAAGTAACAAAATATTTTGGCGCTAATCTAGGAATTTTGCGATTTTGTGAAACTGTACTTTCTAAACGATGAATTCCGTAAATTCGCAGAAATTCCTTATCCGTATATTATGAAATATATTATTTCCTATTCTAAACCTAACAATCATTACATTGATATTGAATTTATTGCGGATAAAATAAATCAGGATGAAATAGTGGTTCAATTGCCGGCATGGCGTCCGGGACGGTATGAGCTTGGGAATTTCGCAAAAAATATTCAGAAATGGAACGCTTTTGATGAAGGAGGAAATGCTCTGAAATTCGAAAAAATCACAAAGGATAGCTGGAAATTGAAAACAGCAGGTGTTTCATCAATTCACATCAAATATAATTATTACGCAGCCGAACTTAATGCAGGATCTACTTTTTTAGATTGTGCACAACTATACATGAATCCTGTAAATTGTTGTGTTTACATTCCAAACCGGATTGATGAAACGTGTGAGTTAATTTTGCAATTACCAATTGACTATAAGGTTGCATGCGGACAGGCACAATCTCTTATTCAACCCGATGAAAAAGGAGAAAATAAAACAGGAAAAAATCTTTTTGTTTTTCAGGACTTTCATGAACTTGCCGATTCGCCTTTTATTGCAAGTAATTCCCTTCAACATAATAAGTTTATTTGTTTTGGTGTAGAATTTAATTTTTGGTTTCAGGGAGAATGCAAACCTGACTGGGCAAAGCTTACAAGCGATTTTATGAAATTTATAAATGAGCAGCTGCTTATTATGAATGATTTTCCAAGCAAAAAATATCATTTTTTATTTCAGATCCTTCCTTTCAGAACCTATCATGGTGTAGAACATACAACCTCTACTGTTATTGCTCTTGGACCCGGGTGTAGTTTAATGAAGGGTAATTTATACGATGATTTATTAGGAGTAAGCTCACATGAATTATTTCATGCCTGGAATATTAAAACTATTCGTCCGGTTGAAATGCAACCTTATGATTACTCGAAAGAAAATTATTCAAAGTTGGGATATGTTTGTGAGGGTATTACTACGTATTATGGCGATTATATTTTATTGCGTTCGGGTGTGTTTAATGAGCAACAATACTTTCAAACCTTTGCCGAACGCTTGCAAAAACATTTTGATAATTTCGGTCGGTTTAATCTTTCTGTTGCCGATGCCTCATTCGATACCTGGTTGGATGGCTATTCTCCCGGGGTTCCTAATCGTAAAACATCTATTTATGATGAAGGCTGTTTATTAGCTTTTGTTACTGATATTTTCATCCGGAAAAATTCAAACAATGAACGTTCATTAGATGATGTGATGCGTTATTTATATAAGGAGTTTGCCCTAAAAGGAAAAGGCTACTCTGGTTCAGATTACAAAGGAATAGTGGAACATTTTGCAAATAGTTCCTATGATGTAATTTACAATAATTATATTAACGCTGCATCTGATTATGAGCCTATATTGCGTGATGCAATGGAATTCATCGGTTGTGAATTAATACTTGCTTCTTCAACAAAATTTCATGAACATAGCATTGGAATTAAAGTTGCGGAAGTAAACGGTGCTTGTAAAATAACTGCTGTTTTTCCAAATTCGGTTGCAGACATTTCAGGTATTTCTATAAACGATGAGATTATTGCCATAAATAATATTCAAATAAAAACCGATTCATCCGGAACTAATTTTTCTGAGTGGTGTAATTATTTTGGTAATAAACCTGTATCATTAACTATTTCCAGCAATGGGATCATTAATCAAATGGAAATAATTCCTGAGCCAAATAGCTATTACAAAATAGCGGGCATCAGGAAAATGCCATCAGTAAACGAAAATCAATCAAATAATTTTAATAAATGGAGTAATAATAAATTACTTTCATAAAAATAGCTTACACAAATAAAAATGGAAACAGAAGAAATAATAAATGGAAATGAGATTCCAAAACGTTCTCAATTTTTAACGGTATTATGTATATTAAGCTTTATTTCCGGAGGGTTAGGAAGTCTGTCGGCACTGATCACACCAATGTTTTCGGATTTAATGATAGAGTTTTTGAAAAACTCTCCTAATTATGATGAAACTCTTATGGATGAAACAATAATGTTACTTCAAGCAGGCTGGGGTTATTACTTAATAACATTCGTATTTGCCATGTGTTCATTGGTGGGTGTTTTTTTTATGTGGAAATTGAAAAAAATAGGATTCCATTTTTATGCTTTATCTAATTTAGGATTATTGTTTGCCCCCATGTTAATGTTTGATATGGCAATCAGTTGGGCTGGAATATTTCTTACGGCTAGTTTTATTCTTTTATATGCTGTCAATTTAAAATTCATGAAATAAAATCCATAATTTTTTTTAAATGATTCAGTATCAGCAAACTGTTGATAAAATATAAAAAAATAAATTTTAGTGACACAGATTTTTGTGTTTATTTGTCTTTCATAAAAATAATCAAACCTAACATCTAAAAAAATTAAAAACATGGAAGAAACAAACACACAAAATTCAAACACACCAACTAAGGCTGGAAAAGGTTTAGGAGTTGCCGGATTCGTAATATCTCTTGTAGCATTAGTTTTATGGATGCCAATTTCTGCTGCTGCGGTTTTCTCTGCAGCATTTGGTGGTGGAATGGGATTGTCTGGTTTTTGGCTGATTGTAAGTTTACTTGGTTTAGTATTCAGTATCCTTGGCCTTATGAAGGCAAATAAAGGTGGTGGAAAAAAAGGTATGGCCATTGCCGGTTTGGTAATTGGTTTGATAGCTTCCAGTTTAGCTGTTAGTACAGTAATTGGTGTTAAAAAGGCTCAAACTGAATTTGAAAAATCAGGTTTAGGAGGTCAATTTATGGAAACATTCCAAAAAGGAATGGAACAAGGTTTAGATTCATTGTCTAACCAAATGAAAGATGCATTAGATTCTGTAAAAACTGCAGAATAAAACAATAAAAAAATCCCCGGTTTTCACAGGGGATTTTTTTATCTTTTTTAATAAGAGATCTTATTTTTTACTTCCTTCTCCAATATCCCACAAAGAAAATAATCAAGCCTACCAGGCCCATTGCGAAAGTGAAAACTGTTTGTCCTGCATGAATAAGTGTCGCTAATGTTTTTCCAACTACCCCTGTAACCCCATAAAGAAGTACTACTTGTCCCACTAAAAAATGATACGCTCCCATTCCTCCACCCTGAATAGGGACAGAGCGGCCAATTGTTCCAATACTTAAAATAGTAAGGCAGGCGCCTAAGGTTAAAATTGATGTTTCTTCGAAAACAAAAAACCAGAAATAAGTCATTAGATAATAACATACCCAAATTAAAAAAGTATAAAAAATAAAAAGTCTTTTTTGTTTAAGTTTGGAAACGCTTGTTACTCCTTCCTTTAAACCATGAATGAATTGTAAAATAAATCGCGGGGTTTTTTTGAGAATTGCTTTGCGGAAGTAATAGAACAGAATGGATGAAATCAATAGTGAAGTTACAACTGCAATTAAAATTATACTGTTTCCAGCTATTATTTTGCTAATAACACCGTTGTATATAGGTTTAAAAACATTTATAGTAAAGAAGTCAATGATTTGGTTGAACTGTAGTAACAGCGTGAGCAATAGTACAATTAATAAGCAGATAATATCAACTACCCGCTCAATAATCACTGTCCCTAATAATTGCATGAAAGGAACCTTATCCTGTTTTTTTACTGATAAGCACCGTGTAATTTCACCCAAACGAGGTACTGCAAAATTTACAAAGTATCCAATGGATAAAGCTGCAAAGGCATTTCGGAATTTTGTTTCGTAGCCTATCGATTTTATTAGCATTTGCCACCGCAATACCCTGAAAACATAAACCATTACAGATACAAGTAGAACCAGATAGCACCAATAAAAATTTCCGGTACTGATCACTTGTTTAAGATCATCAAAATTCAGACCTTTAAAAAAGAGCCAGGATAGGCCTAAACCAATGGTTAATAAAATAAAGTATTGAAGTATTTGGAAAAAATTTGATTTCACGTTCAATTGTATTTGAAGACGTAAAAATAGGAGAATACTTGTTATACGCCAAGTTCAAATTGTTTTTTATGAACAGATATTCCATTAATAAAGATCTCAATTATATGTTTCCCGGAATAATGTTTGCGTGTTGAAAAGTCCTGAAATCGGTGCTTCTTAGAAATGTGAACGATTTGTTTTGGTTTCAAATCAACCTCTTTTAATTTAAACACTTTAGGAGATAGGTCGCCTGATTTTTTAACATAATGGACGGCAAAATCAATGACTAATTTTTGCGATTTTGATTTTTCAGAAATAACATCAAAGTCAAATTGTAAGGCTTCTCCCAATTTTAATTTTGATTTATTCAGCTTAAAATTAGCAACACTTACTTTTGCATTTTTTTCGAAATCAAAAAGTGAAAGAGATTGAATATTTCCTTTTTTTATAAGAGTTCTGCTTGCATGTTTGATTATCCAATAGGTATTTGAATTGTTTTTATCCCAGCCATTTAAAATTTGAAGCATCCAATCAGTATTGTCTTTTGAAATATCATTCAAATGATTGGCTACTGATTTTTTTACATACAGCTCTCCATCAGCATTTAATTTTTCAAGGATTGATAGAGTGATCGTTGGATTTTTAATTACTTCATCGAGCTTAAACGACCATGGTAAGCGAGGTCTGCTGCCTTCCGAAGCCAAGCGCCTTACATGATGGTTTTTATCTTGGGCCCAAACATTCATCACCTTAATAGTTTTATTGAAATCTCGTTTTAAAAATTCACGGATAGCAAACTCTGATGAACCAAATTGGGTAAAATATTTCAATGCTTCCATGGAAATATTAAAGTCGTTATGTCCATATAAGCCCACAAAATCAGGAAACACCAGAGAAGTGTAATCTCTTTTAATATTCGGTATTACTTTAAAAAGTAGTTCAAGAGATTTTTTATAATCGGAGGGTAAATAGTTTTTTAATACGATGGAAGTATTACGCATTCGCTCATTCAGGGAGTACTGCTCTATGTTTTTTGTAACATCTTTTACAAATTTTTCAGGATGAAAATTTTTATCGACCTTGTTAAATTCTTGTGCAAATTGCTCGTAGAATTTTTTATTAAACATTTCTTTTAGTGCATCAGCCATTTTTTGATTTGTTATTTTTAGAAAATTGCACTGAAAAATTATTTTAAAGAATGCCGATCTTGTGTTTAGCACTGTTATGCGTGATGGATTGCAGCGGAAATCCTTTTCCGATTTTTATCGGAAAAGATTGAAGCGGAAGGCCCGACCCGAAGGGGCACGCCCAAATTACCACACAGCCCAAATACTTACTTAAACAAAATTCTAAAATGCAAAAATTAAGAATTATAAAGCTCCATAACAGTTATTTCAGGCGATATACCCACTCTTCCCGGATACCCCAAAAAGCCTAAGCCCCGGTTGACGTATAAATGTTGATTCTCTTGAGTATATAAACCTGCCCATTGTTTATATGCATACTGTGAAGGACTCCACCTAAACCCAGGTATTTCAATTCCAAATTGCCCACCATGCGTATGGCCGCTAAAGGTGATATCAATGTCTTTATAATCTTCTTTAACTTGTATATCCCAATGAGAAGGATCATGGGAAAGTAGCAATTTAACAGGATATTTCTCGGTTCCTGAATGGGCCTTTTTCAAATCACCATATTTTGGAAAATGGAAACTTCCACCCCAATTTTCAATACCAATTATTGCTATTTCATCTTCACCAATTTTGATAGGAATATGCTCATTCATTAATAATTTCCAGCCAACCTGCGCATGAACATTTTTTAGATTATTTAAATTTTCGGCCTTTGCTTCTGCGCTGTCCCAGGTAACATAATCACCATAATCATGGTTACCAAGGGTACTGAAAACACCCAGAGGGGCTTTAATTTTACTCAATACTTCAATATACAGATCGGTTTCAGATGCCCGGTCATTCACCAGATCTCCCGTAAAAAATATAAGATCAGGTTTTTCTCTCTCGATAATTTTTACAGCTTCTTCTAAATGAGCAGTAGAAACAAAACTTCCCGAATGAATATCTGAAATTTGTATTATTTTCAAGCCATTAAAGGAAGCCGGAAGATTGGGCAAAGTCACTTTAATTGGGTGTACCTTATAATCGAAAGCCCCTCTCACCATCCCATAAATGAAACCGGCAAGCGGCAAAGCTGTCATTCCTAAAGCGATTTGACTTAAAAATTTCAAACGGGAAATACGGTGTGCATTTTCCACTACAATTTCTGTTTTTGTAGTAAAATAGCTCCCAATCCAACGAAATAAACGAATTATATCGTCCGTTGCTAAAAACAGAGAACCAATTATTTTTGAAACAGCCACCATTATTACTAAGGCAAATAAATACACACGTATATATTTAGGCCAATCGGCAAGGGAAATAAAAGACGGAGTTAAAAAGAGCAAAAACGTAAAGATTGTAAATCCCCAGTAAATATAGGCCCAAGCAGATTTTCTAAATGCTGAACTTTCTTTTAATACGGTGATAATTGCTTGATAAAAATACCAATCAACAAGCAGTAATAACAAGCCTATAATGAAAACACGGATACTTAATGGCATTTATTTAGATTTTTTAATTGATGACAAAACTACGGAAACTATTTTTGAATTCAAAGTTTCCGCTCCTTGGAAAGTGTTTAAAAATGTTAAATAATATAAAAAATAATTCTTATACCCATACAGGAATGGCGAGCAAAAGAAAATTTTGTGTTTTTTGTGAGAGTTTTCCAAAATTGAGTACACTCTGCCCCGCCCCATGAAACTCTATTTGACACTAATTTCACTAATTTAATAGGTTGATTCTAAATTATATTTTTTAAAAAATAATTAGTGCAATTCGTGTCAATAAAAATTTTCAGAGGAGGCTCAATATTTATTATTTTCTATTAACAGAATTTTCAAGGCTTATGTTTTCATCCCCCTGCTGATAGGGTAAGTAGGTAATAATAAATTGAAACATTTCATCACTCGTCCGCATACTTCCTTCCCGCTCGGCAACCAAGCGTGGTGGGCTGAATGGATTGTTTGGGTTTTGACGGGTATTATCATATACCCCTTCTATATGTATAGTTGCCCCACGTGGGATTTTTAACATTTTTTTAAACGTATAAAAATATTGCCATCGAAAATCCCATTTTTTAATTCGTATCAGTGGAATCGTGTCGCCTTGCTGAGATACAGCAAAGGCTATAAATTGTTTTCCCAACAAATGCATGTGCGGATTTATAGTCAAGATAGAAATATCAAAAGGCAGTGTGTAATCCGAATGAAATGTCATTACTGTGTCCGGAGGAATCACTAAAGTGGGCACTGTTGGTGAAACACCAAATGTCCCCATCTGAAACTCTTGTGTAGGGCGACTTGGAGCTTGTTTTGCGTAAAACACATTAAACGTGGTTTGATCACTCGTATCCACTCTTGAAGGACCATAATGTATGTCTTTCAAAAAAATCGCTCCTTTCCGCACCATTTTAAAACCACCAATTCCATTAGGATAAATGGGAGGCGTAACACCTGGTAAATAATTAGCTACCGATTGAGTAAGTGTTGGATAGGTTAATCCATCATCGTTAGGTAAATCAATTGCTGCATAAGCTTTTAATTTATCCGGAATAGTTTTCAGATCAACAACTGTATTGCCTTTAAACACATCTTTCTTTTTATCAAACTCATAACTCAAGAGTTGGGCATTAATATGATGAACCAGTTTGCGGTTATCAGGAACAATTTCTATAGCATTTATAAATGTATCATTTGGTATTTGATAAGGCACCCGCATCAATAAAAACAGGTCCTTCCCATTCCCTTTTATTTTATAAGCATCACGCAACTTAATTATTAAATCCGGTTTTCCTAATTGTGAACCAATAGGGAAATCAGGTAGTTTAGATGCTTTTGTTGAATCTCCAACCGGACAACCATTGTCAACCCATGTTCCGATCATTGCAATTTCATTGTCATTTAAAACCTTTTCGTCAATAAAGTGTGAATAAGTTGCATCAGCCGGCCAAGGCGGCATATAGCGTGTTTGTGTAACAAATTTGATCAGATTTGCTCGTGACACAGCATCCTGAAAAGTTAATAAATTAAACGGTCCCGCCTCACCGGGACGATGGCAGGAAGTACAGTTTTTATAAATGATTGGTGCAATATGCTCCGAATAGGTAATTTCTTCCGAAGGTTTGCTGCTATTGCAGGAAACAATAAAAAGGGCAAATAATACGTTTAAATAAAGTAAATTTTGCCGGGTTAATAATGCAGGAGACTTATTATTCAATGATGTCAATTTGTTTTTAATTTATTTGGGCGTTCCCTTTCTGAAAAAGAAAAGGCGGGCTTTCCGCTTCAATCTTCCCTATCGCCTAATTGGCGATAGGGAAGGATTTACGCTGCAATCCCTAACGCGACTATGAACTTAAAAAAGCCAATGAATAAATTTGTAAATTTTCCACCTAATTTGTTTATTCATCTAAACGGCTTTGACTTGTTGAAAAATGCGTTAACAAATTTACAAAACAAAAGGAAGCCAAATGTATGTAGTATTTATCTTTGTTTTATGTATCGATTTTTTAGAGTAGTATTTATTGCTTTTACGTTTATTTTTTTAGTAAGTATTTTGGATTCCTGCAGAAGTAAGGGCCCTTACAATCCTTATTTGAAAATGAAAACAAAACCAAACAAAATGCAAATGGATGCGGATAAAAAAGCTATTAAAAAAGGAAATAGGGCTTATAAAAGACAGTTGGGTAATAATAGATATCATTTATTTGGAAGAAGGAAACCTCCTGGGGGATAAAAGAAGAACAAACAAAAATTTTTTTACGATTTTTTTAGTTCTGATTTTTATTTTTGTTGTTTTTTTTGCATCTTTACACCTCAATACTGAAAATTTGTTAAAATTGTTGGAATGAAATTTTTTTTGAACCTGTTTGTTTTATTGCTTTTCATATCGAATGCTCATAATTTTGTTGCGAAAAAGCATATATATTCCGAAAAACAACATTCTATAGTTAAGACACTTGAAAGCCCTTTAGATGCAGTATCCGAAAATAATATTCGAACTGTTAACAAGGATTCTTCAGATGGAATGCCCTATAAACAAAAGAAAAGAAATAGAAAAGGTGTAAAGTCTACGCTTTTTTGTATTGCTAATGAATCTTATTGCAGGATAAACAAACTTGATAATAAGCTTATCCTGTTAACTCAAGTACCTTATTGTTTTCAACCGTTTTCCGCTAATGGAAAGCGCGGTCCGCCTTCTGATTGTTTTATTTCTTAAAAAGCATTCAATGTTTTTAATTAAGAAATTTCACTCTTAATTCATATCAAACTTACAGTTTATATTATCAATACAGATTAATTTTATCAAATTGAATCCCCCTAATAATAATCAATTTCCCACAAATTGGTATGCGATTTATACCAAGCCTAGAGCTGAAAAAAAAGTTTTTGAGCGGCTTGCTTTACAAGGCTTTAATGCTTATTTGCCATTAGTTACAAGTGTAAGGGAGTGGAGCGATCGTAAAAAGAAAATTGTTACTCCATTAATTTCATCCTATGTGTTTGTAAATACTAATTATGATGAATTGTTTAATGCATTGAGAATTCAAGGGACTTCGGGAATACTTAGGTACTTAGGGAAACCTGCCATAATAAGAGATCATGAAATTGAAAACCTGAAAATTTTAATGAATGACTCCGAACAATTTGAAATCCTGGAAAATAATACGTTTGAAAAGGGGGAGGAAGTAGAAGTGATAAAGGGCCCTTTCACTGGGTTAATTGGACAATCTATTAGTATTCAAGGAAAGCATAGGATCATAGTAGAAATTGAAGCAATGGGCAGTAGGATGGCTGTGAATGTGCCATTAACGTTTGTAAAAAAGAAGATTGAAGGTTCTATTTTAAAGGTATTCTAATTATTGATCGATAATTTTATAAGTTTTTGTATTACTCTTGGCTTTTTCGTTTGAAACATTGAACCTAAGGTAATCCTGAAATTTAAACGGATAAAGTGTTAGTAGCAGGTCTATATTGTCGTTAATACGTAAGTATTTGAAGATATCTGGTTGTGGGCCAGTAAATCACTGTTTTTACATAAAAAACAGGTGAAATAGTGAGCAAATTGCTATATTCGTAACCTTCGGTAAATTTTTAAGCAGATCCAAAAATGGGGCTGACGTTAGCGAAGCTCTGTAATGCTCATAATTTCAGCGAAAAACAATCAAAATGGCATTATTAAAACAAATTTTGAATTATAATTCTTGTAAAAGACATGTTAGATTTAAATAATAAATCCATATTAATTACCGGAGGAACCGGGTCATTTGGTAAAATGTTTACTAAATTAATTTTCGAAAGATTTCCGAATGTTAAAAGATTGGTCATTTTATCTAGAGATGAGCAAAAGCATTATCAAATGGCAATGGAGTATCCTGAAAGTCAGTTCCCTGCTATTCGTTATTTTATTGGTGATGTCAGGGATGAAAACCGCTTAATAAGTGCCTTTGAGGGGATAGATATTGTAATACATGCTGCTGCCATGAAGCATGTTCATTTGGCTGAATTTAATCCAATGGAATGTGTTAAAACAAATGTTTTGGGAGCTGAAAATGTTATTAACGCAGCTTTGAAATGTAACATTAAAAAGGTAGTGGCTTTATCTACCGATAAAGCAGCAGCGCCAATAAATTTATATGGGGCAACTAAATTAACTTCTGATAAATTGTTTATTGCAGCAAATAATATTAAGGGCAAAAGAGATCTTACTTTTTCAGTGGTTCGATACGGAAATGTTATGGGTTCAAATGGTTCAGTGATGCCTTTTTTCTTGAGGAAAAGAAAAGAAGGGGTATTGCCAATTACCGATAAACGAATGACTCGTTTTAATATTTCTTTAGAAGATGGTTGCGAAATGGTTTTTAATGCAATTGAAAATGCCTGGGGGGGGGAAATTTTTGTGCCCAAGATACCATCATATAAAATTGTGGATGTTGCCACGGCTATCGCTCCTGAATGCAAACAAATGGAAGTAGGTATAAGGCCAGGCGAGAAATTGCATGAAGAAATGATTACGATTTCAGATTCTTTTTATACGTTGGATTTGGGCAAATATTACGCAATTTTACCACAGAACCCAATTTTTGATATCAAGGAATATAAAAAACATTTTAATGCGAAAAATGTTCCTTTGGAGTTTAGCTATAATTCCGGTAATAATGAAGAATGGGAAACTATTGATAGTTTAAGGAAATTGATTAAAGAATATGTTGACCCTAATTTCGAAATAGTAAAGTAATTTATTATCTATCCTACCGAAAAATAAATATTATAGAAAGCTGAGACAAATGGAAAAGCACTTTGGAGCAAGCGATCATTTAGTGAAAAATGGAAAAAATAGAATCTCTATTTTATGAAATGTCCGGACCAAGGACACTTTGTTTAAAAAAAGAAATATTAAATTTTAATTTAATTTTACCCAATGAGATAATAGCAAAAACATGCTATTCCGCAATTTCACCTGGAACTGAAGTAGCAGCATTTTGTGGTGTTGAATCTTTAAGGGGGGATAGGATCACATATCCTCGGTTATTAGGATATTGTAATATTGCACAAGTTATATTTAAAGGCGATTCTGTTTCAAAATTAGAAATTGGAGATTATTTTCTAAATTTCCAGTCTCATAGAAGCCATTTTAGATGCAACGAAAATGACTTTTTAATTAAAGTATCCGAAAATAATATTAAAGATAAGTGCGTATCTTATTTATTTCACTTGGGATATCATAGTTTACTTACGGCCAATATACAGGCTGGCCACAATATTGGTGTAATTGGATTGGGTGTTTTAGGATTTACCACAAGCATAATGAGTAAAGTTGCAGGGGCTAATACTTTCGTTTTAACAAACCAATTATTTTATAAAAACTTATTAGATTCAAAAAAAATAAATATACTCCCAAAAGATCTAAGTTCATTAGATAGTATTAATAAGAAAACACATCAGATCGGGATTGATATTGTTATTAATACATCCAATTCTTGGGAGGATTGGTTATTGGCGTTAAATATTGTCAATAAAGGCGGAACAATTGTTAACCTGGGTTTTCCGGGAAGAGGACAATCCCCTCCTCATTTTAATCCATTAGATCCGAAGTTTCTTTATATGAAAAATGTAACAATTAAATATCTTTCAGAATTAAATCAAACGGGAGCAGAAATATATGAACAAAGGTTCAATATTGAGCGGAATCTAAAATATATTTTAGACCTAATGGAAAGTAATGCGATAAATTCATCTGAAATTATTTCGTCTGAAATATCATATTTAGATTTAGAAAAACAATATTTGTTATACGAATCAAAGAAACAAAATCTATTTTCAACAATATTAAAATGGTGCTAAATTTATGACGCTCAAAACAGCTATTATTGGTTTAGGAAGAATGGGTGCAGAACCAACAAGTAGATTAGCGGGATTATTACCTATAGGATGGGATCCTATTTCTCATGCCGAATCTATTAAATCTATAAATGATCTGGAATTAACAGCTTTATGTGATGTAGATTTAAAAAAAACTGAAAGGTTTTCCGCAATGTATAATGTTCCGAAAATTTATACTGATTACAAAGTCTTGATTAATGAAGTCAAACCCGATATTATATCAATAGCCACAAGAACTAATGTTAAATCCGAAATTATTAATTATGCAATTGATAATGGTGTGAAAGGGGTTTATGTGGAAAAACCTTTGGGCAGAAGTATTACAGAATGCGAGCAAATTTTAAATAAAATCAATAATGCCAATGCAAAAATTGCATATGGGGCACAGCGGAGAGCGATGCCCATTTACCAAGAGGTGAAAAACATTTGCAATTCAGGAGAATATGGAATAGTTAAGCATATAATAATCGAATTTGGTAAGAGCAGGTTATTTTGGACTCATCCTCATTCCACTGATTTAATAGTTTTTTTCTCAAATTCAACTGATGTAGATTATATTTCGGCAATATGTGCATTTGATGATAATTATTCTAAAGATTCTTTGATTATTGATGAGGATCCATTGGTTGAATGTGCATTTATAAAATTTAAAAATGGCGTTTCAGCAAACATTACCCAAAACGAAGGAAGCAATATACGAATACAATTAACCAATGCCATTATTACCATTAATGGTGATGGATATAGTATTGACATTAATACAGAAGGCGAAAACAAAGGATGCTTTCATAAATTAGAGAGAAGATATCCAAAATCCAATAAAAGTGGGACACAAATAATGTTTGCTGATTTGGCAGCGGCTGTTCTCAATTCAGCAAATGTAGAAAGTGTTTCCCCTGAAGAAATTTTGTGTGGGTCAAGAATTCTAAGCGGAATTGTTGAATCAGCATTAAAAAATGGCGAAAAAGTTAATTTTAAAGATATTCGGAATGATTTAATTATAACGGGGCGTTTGGGAAATTTATATGCTTAATAACAAATGAGCTTTGTTGTTAAATCAAATAGCGTTCTTACCAAATAGCCTATTTATATTTCAGCCTTTTTTATTAATTTAAAAGTAAATGACCAAATTAGCAATTATTCCTGCCAGAGGTGGTAGCAAGCGAATTCCTAAAAAAAACATAAAAAAATTCTTCGGAAAGCCAATAATCGCATATTCAATTGAGGCAGCAATTAAGTCAAATTTATTTGATGAGGTAATGGTTTCAACTGACGATAGTGAAATTGCTGAAATTGCAAAAAAATATGGTGCAAAAGTTCCCTTTTTGAGGAGTAATAAAAATGCTGACGATCACGCTACTACAATAGAAGTAATTGACGAGGTTTTAGATAATTATAAGAATATATTTGATAAAACTTTCGAAATAGCTTGTTGTATTTATCCAACAGCTCCATTTATCCAAATTCAACATTTGAAGGAAGGTTTATCTAAATTAATTGAAAATAATTTTAGTTCAGTTTTCCCCATCGTGGCTTTTAGTTACCCGGTTTTTAGAGGAGTAGAAATAGGTCAAGATGGTAGGGTTAGAATGGTTTGGCCTGAATACCAAAATTCGCGTTCTCAAGATTTGAAAATAATATATCATGATGCAGGCCAATGGTATTGGTTTAATGCATTGAAAATCAATAAGGTGCTATTTACTGACAATACAGGTTCAATAATATTACCAGAGATGGAGGTACAAGATATTGATACTTTGGCAGATTGGAAATTGGCGGAGCATAAATATAAAATGCTTGAAAATGAAAAAAATAATATTTAGAGCGGATGGTAATGCCAATATTGGTTTAGGACATCTATATCGCATTTTTGCTTTGGTTGAAATGTCGAAAAGTAACTTTGAATTTGTTTTTCTGACAAGAGAAAATTCTGCAATAAGTGTTATTCCCAAAGAATATAATATTAAATTAATACCGACAACAATCTCATTAATTGAGGAGCCTGGATGGATATATGATTTTTTTTTTTCGGAAGGAACCATAGTTGTTGCTGATGGATATGAGTTTGATTCGAATTATCAAAAGCAAATTAAGAATAAGGGTTTTAAGCTTATATATATCGATGATTTATCAACCGAATATATGTATGCGGATTTTGTAATTAATCATTCACCGAATATTGTCAAAGAAGATTATACTTCTGAACCTTATACTAAATTTGCCTTAGGTTTAAAATATGCTATTTTACGTCCTCTTTTTATTGAAGAGGCAAAAAATAAAAGAAGCATTCCATTAATAATGGACACCGCTTTCGTATGTTTTGGAGGTTCTGATAGTTATAATCTGACATTAAAAGCGGTAAATTCATTGCTGCAAATTGAACAGTTTATTAAAATAAATATAGTGGTGGGTGGGGCATATGAGCATAATGAAGTTTTTCAACTGGCAAAAGAAAATCCACGATTAAAAATTTATCAAAATCTTTCAGAAAAAAATTTGATTCAAGTAATGAAAGAGAGTCATTTTGCAATAGCACCAGCTAGCACGATTTTGCTTGAATTGTGTTCAGTTAAAATGGTTATACTGTCAGGCTATTACGTGAAGAATCAAAAAAAAGGATTTGAAGGTTTTGTTGCAAAAGAGCTTGTTTTTGGTATTGGTGATTTAAAAAATATTTCAATTGATAATTTTAAAATGGAAATTTTAAAAACAATTAATTATAATCGCGATAAATTATTGAAAAATCAAATTGTTTTTTTTGATGGACTTCAAAAAGATAGGTTTTTAGAAATTTTTAAAGCAATTTAAACTATTTACATAAAATTTACTTCCTTTTTTATAGTTAATTTTCATTATTGAAAAATAAAAATAAAATTGATTAAGTTTCAACCCCAATAACACTCGTGTCTCGAATTATAGAATTTGTAAAAATTAGAACGGCTCAATTATCCGATTTGGAAATATTGCTTGAGTGGCGTAATGATTTTGAAACTAGAAAAAATTCTCACAATACAGATACCATTGATGAGGTTAATCATAAAAAGTGGTTGGAATCTACTCTAGCAAATGAAAACATACAATTGTTTATTGCTTTATTCAATAATAACCAAATAGGAACAGTGAGGGCAGATTATAATAGTAATTTAGATTCATGGGAAATATCTTGGACGATTGCAGCAAATTACCGTGGACTAGGATACGGTAAGGCTATGGTAAAATGTTTAACTGATAGGTTAAAAGGTCGATTCAGGGCTGAAATTAAAGAAGGGAATACTTCCTCAATAAAAATTGCTGAATTTTGTAAAATGAGTTTTAATAAGAAAAGTAATGGGATTTTGTATTATTCAAATTATTAAGAGATTTTCACAAAATTAGAAAGAAGGATCAGAAGTAGAATTATATTAATAAATCTAGAATAATCTAAAAAATAATATACAAAAAATGTTAAGTACTTTAAGCAATCTAAATTCTTGTTTCATAATAGCAGAATTGTCTGCTAACCATGGTGGAGATATTGGCATTGCCAAAGATACAATTCGGGCAGCTAAAAGGGCCGGAGCAGATGCAATTAAACTACAAACTTATACTGCTGATACGATAACTATTGACGTAAAAAGTGATTGTTTTAGGATAAAGCAGGGTACACATTGGGATGGTCAGTATTTATATGACTTATATAAAGAGGCTTCTTTACCTTGGGAGTGGCATAAAGAACTATTTCAAGTTGCAAAAGAGGAAGGATTAATTTGTTTTTCTTCTCCATTCGATTCAACAGCTGTAGATTTTTTAGAGAAATTAAATGTACCTGCATATAAAGTTGCTTCATTTGAAATTACAGATGTTCCACTGATTAAATACATTGCATCTAAAGGAAAACCTATCATTATTTCTACGGGAATTGCAAGTATAGAAGATATTGAATTAGCAATAGAAACATGTAAACAGGTAGGTAACGATAATATAATTTTGTTAAAATGTACCTCAGCCTACCCGGCAGCTCCTGAAGATGCTAATTTATTAACTATACCTGATTTATCAAGGAGATTTAATGTTGTTGCAGGTCTGTCTGATCATACTATGGGTATAGAAGGTGCAATAGTTGCTGTTGTATTGGGTGCTAAAGTTATTGAGAAACATTTTATTCTTGACAAATCAATTGGAGGGCCTGACGCTCATTTTTCATTAGATGAAAAAGAATTTAAACAAATGGTTGATTCTGTTAGATTGGCGGAAAAAATGCTCGGAAAGGTCGATTATGAAATGACCGAAAAAAAGAAAAAAAGCAGGGAGTTTTCACGCTCTCTTTTTGTTGTTGAAAATATTAAAAAAGGGGAAATTTTTACTGAAGATAATTGTCGATCCATCCGTCCGGGATATGGTCTACATCCAAAATATTTTTCCGAAGTACTTGGTAAAAAAGCGATAAAAGATTTAGAAAAAGGAATGCCCTTATCTTTGGATATGATCACTAAATAAGAAAAATCGTTGTGAAATATAAAAAATCAAATATAAATTGAAAATAAGAATAGAATATAAATGATATGAAGTATTGTAAAAAATGTTTACAAACTGACACAAGACCAAATACAAAATTTTCAACTGACGGTATTTGCCCTGCTTGTCAATATTTTTACACTCTAAAAGATGTGGATTGGACTGCTAGGCATGAAGAAATTAAGGAAATTGTAGCATTCGGTAAAAATAATAATCACTCGGGATACGATTGTATTATTGGAGTGAGTGGCGGGAAGGACTCAACCCGTCAGGCGTGGTATGTGAAGAATGTTTTAGGGATGAACCCTTTGCTGGTTTGTTTATCGCCTCCGCCAAATCAAATAACACAAAGAGGTGCAGATAATATTTCCAACTTAATAGACCTTGGCTTTGATTGTATTTGTATAAATCCGGCACCCGTTAATTGGAAAAAATTAATGCGGAGATCCTTCTTCGAATATGTAAATGGATTTAAATCTACCGAACTTGCATTATTTAGTAGTGTTCCAAGATTAGCCATAGCATATCAAATTCCCTTAATATGGTGGGGAGAAAATTCGGCCTTGCAATTAGGAGAACTTTCAGTAATGGGGAAAAATGGTAGTGATGGAAATAATCTTAAACATATGAATACTCTGGGAGGGGGGGATATCACATGGCTAATTAAAGATGAAATAAAAAAGAATGATATTCTGCAATATTGTTATCCAACAGATCTTGAAATGGAAAACGCAAATTTACGCATTACCTTTTTAGGGTACTTTTGGAAAGATTGGTCGCTAATGGATAATGGCAACTTTGCCGCTCTTCGTGGCCTTGATGTTAGAAGTGAATCACCTTCAATGATTGGTGATTATCTTGGTGTTACAGCTTTAGATGAAGATTGGACCCCAATGAACCAAATGATAAAATATCTAAAATATGGTTTTGGGCGAATCACTGATTATGTAAATGAAGATATCCGACTTGGTCGCCTGACACGAGAAGAGGCTATCATTTTAGTTGAAAAATATGATGGCAATTGTTCCCCCAAGTTCATTAAAAGTTTTTGTGATTTTATTGAAATCACTGTAGATGAATTTTGGGAAGTAGTCGATAAAGGAACAAATAAAGAACTATTTAGAAAAATTTCACAAGGCAAATACGAAAGACTCTATAAAGTAGGAGGATAATATGACGAATCAAAAAATTGCGATAATTGATTATGGTGTTGGAAATGTCCATTCTGTAATAAATGCTATTAATTATTTGGGCTACAAAAAAATAAAGGTATCTGATGAAGAGTCCGTTATTAATGATGCTGATGTATTGATTCTACCAGGAGTAGGAGCCTTCGATGAATCAATTAAAAATTTACGAGACAAAAATTTACACCATATCCTTAATGAAGTAGTACTAGTTAAGAAAAAACCAATATTGGGTATATGTGTGGGAATGCAAATGCTTGCTACTTATTCCGAGGAAAATGGTATTCACGAAGGCTTGGACTGGATAAAAGGACGGGTTAAAAAATTAGTATTACCTAAAGAATTTGCTATACCTCATGTTGGATGGAACAATGTAAACATAGTTAAAACTGAACCTTTATTTGAAAGAAATAAGGAAAATAGTCATTTTTATTTTGACCACAGTTACTATTTTGATTGTGAAGCCAATTATATTGCAGGTTTTTGTGATTACGGTAAAAAAGTTACAGCTGCGGTGCAAAACGGAAATATTTTTGGAGTTCAGTTTCACCCTGAAAAAAGTCAAATCAATGGTCTTAAATTATTTAAAGGTTTTTTTAATTCAATATCATAAATGCTGAAGAAAAGAATTGTAGCCAATCTGGTAGTGAAAGATGGCATTGTAGTACAGAGTAAAAATTTTAAAAATTATTTGCCGATTGGCAAACCAGAAATAGCAGTAGAATTTTTAAATCAGTGGGGAATTGATGAAATCATTTTAACCGATATTAGTGCAAGTTTTAATTCAACTTTGCCAGATTTTGAAATGCTTAAAAAAGTGGCAAAAAAATGTTTTGTGCCATTAACTGTTGGGGGAGGAATAAATCACGTTAATCATATAAAAAAGTTGATGAATTCTGGTGCGGATAAAATTTCATTGAATCAATCCGCAATCAATAATCCCAAACTAATTACTGAAGCGGCAAAAGTTTTTGGCGATCAATGTATCGTTATTTCTATTGATGCAATTATTGAAAATAACCACTTTAAGGTTTTTGATTATATAAATAAAAAAGCATTAAATATTTCTCCTGCTAAGTTTGCCAAAGAGGTTCAGGATCTTGGCGCGGGTGAAATTTTGATTAATTCAGTAGATAGAGATGGAAGTTATTTAGGATTCGACATTGAACTTATTAACAGTATTTGTGACGCAGTAACAATACCTGTTATTTGTTGTGGTGGGGCAAAAAATGCGAATGATTTTATAGAGGTGCTAAAAAAAACAAACGCATCTGCAGCTAGTGCATCAAATTTTTTTCATTTTACAGAACATAGTGTAAATATTACAAAAGCGAATATTTTAAAAAAAATAAATGTTCGGTTGGAGACATTTGCGGACTATAGCAACAATGAATTCGATTTAGATTTCAGGTTAAATAAAAAATCAGATGACATATTGGAAAAAATGTTATTTATAAAAATAGAAGCAGAAATAATATGAGTGATATAAAGTTTTGTAAACGTTGTTTATATCCTGCAAATCATCCTTTAAATATAACTTTTAATAAAGATGGAATCTGCAGCGGTTGCCTTGTACACGAAGAAAAAGATCAACTTGACTGGAATTGCAGGACTGAAAAATTAAAAAATATTTTAATCGATTATAAAAACAGATCTGGTAATAATTATGATTGTATAATTCCGGTTTCTGGAGCAAGAGATTCTTATTTTATTGTCCATACCATCAAAAATGTGTTTGGTATGAATCCTCTATTGGTTACGTACAATAAACAATATAACACAGATGTTGGCATTCGAAATTTAGCAAATCTCCGCATTCAGTTTAATTGCGATATTATGACGCTAACTGTGAGCCCTGAAACTGTAAAAAAAATTACAAAGGCAACTATGCGAAAAATGGGAAGCATCTACTGGCATTGTATAGCTGGTCAAACTGTTTATCCTGTACAAGTAGCTGTAAAATTTAAAATTCCTTTAATTATTTGGGGAGCACATCAAGGAATTGATCAGGTTGGTATGTTTTCTCATCTGGATGAGGTGGAAATGACTCGTAAATATAGGAAAGAGCATGATTTGATGGGATATGAAGCGGAGGATTTAGTTGACGAGTTTGATGGAATAACAGAGAAAGATATTGTTCAATATACCTATCCTAATGATATAGATATTGAGCGTGTTGGGATAAGGGGCATTTATTTAAATAACTATATACGTTGGGATAGTAAAGAACAACATGAACAGATGATAAAGCAGTTTGATTATGAAACTTTATCACAAACACGCACTTTTGATACTTGTAATGATGTGGACTGTTTCAATTACTCTGATATTCATGATTACATAAAGTTCATTAAACATGGATATAGCAAAGTTACGGACCATGCAAGCCGGGAAATTAGATTAAGAAGAATGACTAGGGAACAAGGAATTGATTTTATTCATCAATTTGCTAAAAAAGATCCTCGAAATCTGAATTTATTTTTAAAATGGATAGGCATGACAGAAAACAGTTTTCATTATATTATCGACCAACACCGAAACAAAGATATTTGGAAGCGAAACCTAGATTGGGAATGGGGGGTAACTCAAAATATCATACCTGATAAAAACGATAAAAACTTGATTGAAAAATCTAGATTGAAATTAATTGAGAAATGGATTGATTTTAAATTGAGTTCTGTAAAAGAGAGCACAGATAGCAGAAATAATTACATCATTATTGGAAAAGGCGTTCCCAAACCGGTAATGTAATCAACGATAATAATATTTTAAACTTTGCCCAAAATCCTACTGTCAAAAAAATAGAAAAAGCTTCGAATTTTACATTGCAATAGAAATATTACAAAGTCACAAATAACCATATTTTTAAAAGCCGAAATGAATTATATTTATTGCGAAAGTTTTGCTCCAATTTTTTTTGCTGAATATAAAAGAAGTACAGGTGAAGATGTAGTAATAATAACAATTAACAAAAATGTAAAAAAATATTGTGACTTGACAGGGATTTACTGTACTTATATGGAAAGAGTTGGTCTTAATATATTGACTTTTTACAAATTATTTATTTTTAAAAACAATATTAAAAAAATAATTGCCGACTTTAAAATAAATGCAAAGGACAGATTTTATATATTAGACAACTGTGTGATACTAGAAGGCTTTTATTTTACAAAGTTACTCCGAAACAATAATGCTACCTATTATTATGAAACAAATGAATATCAAGAATTGTATAAAAATAAAATATCTTTGAGATGTTTCTATGCTAATGCTAATAATTTATTTTACAAGCTCTTCTTAGGTTTAGATTTAGTGTTAATAGAACCCAACAGGACTCCTGATATTGGGATAGATAAAAACAAGTTCTTTAAAAAAAACAATATTGCTATTTCACCTGAGAAAAAATTTTTTAATGAAATAAGATTTGATATTATAAAAGAAAAGACTATTAATTTAGCTAAATATGAAACAATGTTTATTGATCAGGGAACTGGCAATAATTTTCTAAAACGAAACCGTTTAGATGATATTCTCAATGTTTTTTCTAAAAGTAACCACAGAATTGTTATTAAAGAGCACCCCCGTTTTCAAAACACAAATTTATTTGTTGAATATGACAAATTTCCCGTTTTTATTCCCGCTGAACTATTGTTTGGTAATATCAGTAAAAATGTAATATCCTTATGTTCAAACACTCTAATTTCAGCGTCAAAAATAGATCGGTTGAGTTCGATATCTATTTTAGAACTTTTTGAATGGAAAGATGAATCATATAAAAAAGAATTGAAAGAATACTTAAAAAAAGAATCAGATAATAGAATAATTTTTGTCCAAACAATAGAAGAATTAATACAGTTTTTATGAATTTGAAAAAAATATTGTTGCAAAAAATAAAAAATAATTTATGTTTTGCTGTAAAATGTCTAAAATAGCCTGTTAAGGTTGTGATTTCCACCAGGTATCAAAGCACAAATAATCCAAATAGATAGACATTATGCTTTTTAATTCAATAAATTTTGCTCTATTCTTACCCATAGTTTTTATATTCTATTGGTTTGCAACAAAAGGAAATTTAAAACTTCAAAATATCGTTCTCCTTATTTCAAGCTATTTTTTCTATGCCTGTTGGGATTATCGTTTTTTATTTTTACTTGTATTTTCAACTTTACTGGATTACTTTACTGCGATTAAAATTCATGAAGCTAAAAGCCAAAATTTTAAAAGGTTTTGGTTTTGGTTAAGTGTTGGAATCAACTTAGGATTTCTAGGAGTTTTTAAATACTACAATTTTTTTGCTTCTTCTTTTGCTGATGGACTTTCACTTTTAGGGATTAATGCTGATTTTTGGACTTTACAAATAATATTGCCCGTAGGTATTTCTTTTTATACTTTCCATGGTTTATCTTATGTTATCGATATTTATAAAAACAGAATAAAGCCGGAAAAAAATTTTATTGATTATTCTGTTTTTGTAAGTTTTTTTCCTTTGTTGGTTGCAGGTCCGATCGAAAGAGCGACTCATCTTTTACCTCAAATTCAAAGAAAAAGAGAATTCGATTATTCAAAAGCTGTTGATGGATTGCGCCAAATTTTATGGGGACTTTTTAAAAAGGTTGTAATTGCAGATAATTGTGCGGAATATGCCAATACGATTTTTAATAACTCTGCTGACTATTCTGGAAGTACTCTTGTTTTAGGTGCATTGTTTTTTACTTTTCAAATTTATTGTGATTTTTCAGGTTATTCTGATATTGCACTGGGGACAGCTCGACTTTTTGGGATAGAATTATTACGAAACTTCGCTTTTCCCTATTTTTCTAGAGACATCGCGGAATTTTGGAGGCGTTGGCATATTTCCTTGTCATCTTGGTTTAGGGATTATCTGTATATCCCATTGGGGGGGAGTAAAGGTGGCACTTGGATGAAAGTGCGAAACACTTTCATCATATTTATAGTGAGTGGATTTTGGCATGGGGCAAATTGGACATTTATTATTTGGGGCTTACTTAATGCTATTTACATAATGCCTTCTATATTGTTTAATACAAATAGAGATAACCTTGATATTGTAGCAAAAGGGAAATATTTGCCAACAATGAAGGAGTTTTTGTCTATTGTAATGACTTTCGGTTTAACAGCATTTGCCTGGATTTTTTTTAGAGCAGAAAATGTTGGACATGCTTTGATCTACATTTCTGGAATATTTTCTAATTCACTTTTAACAATTCCTTATTTCCCAGGAATTGTTAAGGCTCTTTCAATTATATTTCTAATTTGTATTTTTATTATTATTGAATGGTTTGGAAGAGAACAACACTATGCGCTCCAATTATCCTCAAATATTGACAAAAAATATTTAAGATTAAGCTGGTATTATGCAATTATCTTCTCCATTTTGATGTTTGGTAATTTTAATGGAAACCAATTTATTTATTTTCAGTTCTAAACATGGGGAAATTTATAAAAAATTTTTTTTTCGTATTAATGCCGTTTTTTTTATTTGTAGTTCTTGTAAACTATTTTGGCGATGCTGCACATTTATTTTCTAATAAATACGTTGAACAAATTTCAGAAAACCTGTTAGTTGGGAAAAATGTAACTAATATATCTAATTATGATGAAAGACTTTTGGAAAAATATTTGATTAATAATAAATCAACTTGCCCAGAAGTAGTCGTCTTAGGTTCAAGTCGGACAATGCTTATTAATTCAAATTATTTTAAAAATCAATCATTTTCTAATAATAGTGTTAGCGGTTCATCAATAGAAGATTTAGTTGCAGTTTTCCATTTATATGAACAAAATAATTGTATCCCCAAAAAAATTATTTTGGGTTTGGATCCATGGACATTAAATATTAACAATGGTCAAACCAGATGGTTAACCTTGAATCGTGAATTTTATGATTTGTCCAATCATTTAACCAATAGCCATAAAATATCAAAAGAAGATTATATTAATTCCAAATACTATCAACTTATATCGCCTTCTTATTTTAAAAGTAGTATAAAAAAATTGTTTTTAAAATCCGATCCTATAATTACAGATAGGCGCAATAATAAAACTTTAACAAAACTTGTTGACGGTTCAATAAATTATGATGAACGGAATCGGAATCCTACGACTGTTCAAGTTGAAATGGCAGTATTAGATTATTTAAACAATAGTATATATGGTGTAGAAAAATTCGATACGCTTTCGCCTGAAACCACACTGCTTTTGGATAAATTTGTTAAGCATTTGAAAAGTAAAAATATTGAGGTGGTCTTTTTTTTAGCACCTTATCATATAAAAGTTTATTCATTTCTTGCCAAATCTGAAAAATATAGACAAGTAATCGAAAGCGAAAAATATTTTATTAAATTAGGAGAAAAATATAAAATAAAAATTATTGGGTCATTTAACCCTAACATATTGAATTTGGATAATTCTTATTTTTTTGATGGAATGCATTGTACTGAACAAGGAATTGAAAAAATAATGAGTCAAGGAAAATAACACACAAATAACACCTAACTTTTCGATAATGTCTTCATCTGTTATTTGAATTATTTCATTACTTATTTTTCTTCAGAAGCATGAAAGCCTAAATTATTAAATACTTAAGAAACGAATTTAATAATTAGAACCCCCAAAATTACAATTAGCCATAATACATAATTCTGTATGCTTTTCAACTCAATAAATTTCGCAATATTCTTACCCATAGTTTTTATGCTCTATTGGTTTACAACAAAAGGGAATTTAAAACTTCAAAATATTGTTCTCCTTGTTTCAAGTTATTTTTTCTATGCATGCTGGGATTATCGTTTTTTGTTTTTACTTGTATTTTCAACCTTACTGGATTACTTTACTGCTATTAAAATCCATGAAGCTAAAAATCAAAATTTAAAAAAGTTTTGGTTTTGGTTAAGTATTGGGATCAACTTAGGATTTCTCGGTGTTTTTAAATATTACAATTTTTTTGCTTCTTCTTTTGCTGATGGACTTTCACTTTTAGGCTTTAAAGCTAATTTTTGGACTTTGCAAGTAATACTGCCGGTAGGTATTTCTTTCTATACTTTTCATGGTCTATCTTATGTTATCGATATTTATAAAAACCGAATAAAGCCAGAAAGGAATTTTATTGATTATTCGGTTTTTGTTAGTTTTTTCCCTTTACTTGTTGCAGGTCCAATCGAAAGAGCAACCCATCTTTTACCGCAAATTCAAAGAAAAAGAGAATTCAATTATTCAAAAGCGGCAGATGGTTTACGTCAAATTTTATGGGGACTTTTTAAAAAGGTTGTCATTGCAGATAATTGTGCAGAATTTGCAAATTCAATTTTTAATAACTCCGACCAACATTCTGGAAGTACACTAGTGCTCGGAGCATTGTTTTTTACTTTTCAAATTTATTGTGATTTTTCAGGCTATTCTGATATCGCATTAGGTACAGCCAGGCTTTTCGGAATAGAATTATTACGAAATTTTGCTTTTCCATATTTCTCCAGAGACATTGCTGAATTTTGGAGACGTTGGCATATTTCCTTATCATCCTGGTTTAGAGATTATCTTTATATCCCATTAGGAGGAAGTAAAGGAGGCACTTGGATGAAAGTTCGAAACACTTTCATTATATTTATTGTTAGCGGCTTTTGGCATGGTGCAAATTGGACATTTATTGTTTGGGGGGCGCTTAACGCTATTTATATTATGCCTTCCATATTATTTAAAACAAATAGAAACAATCTTGATATTGTAGCTGAAGGAAAGCTTTTCCCTTCATTCAAAGAATTTTCATCTATTTGTTTAACATTCGGATTGACGGCATTTGCCTGGATTTTTTTTCGTGCCAATAACATTGCACATGCTTTTAGTATAATTTCTGAAATATTTTCGGCTTCTCTTTTTTCAATTCCATATTTTCAGGATGGGAAACACAGTATTCCCATAATTATTCTCACAGCAATATTTATATTAATAGAATGGAATGGAAGAGATGAACAATACGCAATTGCGAATTTAGGTGAAAAATGGCCTAGGAAATACAGGTGGGGAATGTACTATAGTATTATTTTAGCTTTGTTTTATTTTACTGGTAAAGAACAACAGTTTATATATTTTCAATTTTAATCATGAAACTTTTCTTAAACCGACTACTAATTTTCATGATCCCCTGCTTTATTGTCGGTGCCATTTATAGTATAATTACTCTGTTTTTTTTACCGAACCTAATTGAAAAGGAAGAAGGACCTAGTGTAGAAAAATTAATTCATCAATCGTTTAAAAACGCCTCAAGTAAAAATTACGATTTATTAATACTTGGTAATTCGGGAACCTATCGGGGGATAAATCCTGATATATTAAGTATTCCTTCTTACAATTTTTCTCACGACAACGACACCTATAATCAGATATATTATAAATTAGTATGGTTAAAACGTAAAAACAAGAAATTCAAATATTTAATTCTGGGGATTGATTATTTTCAATTTAGCTATATTTCAGATACAAGAAATTATCTTTATTCACCATTATTTGATGTTGCATATTCAAAAGACTATCCAATTAAAAATTTCATGCAATTATTTTTTGATCGAACAAATATTAAGGATATGAAAAGGTTGAAATATTTAAAAAATATTTTTACGGACAAAAAAGAGGCTATATTTCAAAAGGAGAATGGACAATATATCAGACCGGACAAGTTTGCAAAAGAAAGGAAATTTTACACTTCGATTAAACGTTTGCCGATACAAGAAAAATATTTTAAATTAATTTTAGATATTTGTTCAAAAGATAGTATTGAAATCTTTATCTGCATGGTTCCAGTTAGAAAAAAGGTGATGTTGAATTATACGGAAAAGGACATTAAGGAATTTAATAATTACATTGCTGCAAATGTGAATAGCAGAATCTACTATTTAAATTATTCTACTCAACCGGGATGGAATGCGGAAGACTATACCGATATGGTTCATCTAAACGTAAAGGCTGCTGACAAATATTCAAAACAATTAAACGATACGGTTTTAAAAATTATAAATAATAAAGACTAAAAATAATATTTGTCTAATTACAAAAGGAACAGGTTTTTACTTTTTTTCAAGGGATAATATTTTTATTTCATATTTCACAAAATGATCATCGCTCCTATAATTTCTTATTTTGATTAAAAACAACAATTATTTACTTCTCTTTTGTTGTATTAAATTCGGCAAATTTTGATATATATGCCAACTGCAAAAATTAAAAAAATAATATTTCATAAAGAATTTTTCAACTTTATAAATTATTATGTCTTTACAATAATCAATGCGGCCATTGGATTATATACAATCTCCTATTTAACAAAGCATCTCTTGCCTGAAGATTATGGGATGATTGGAATCTTTATAAGTATTCAATCTTTCGCCCTACCAATGATGTCTTTTTCAGCCATTGGATTGCAGGGTATAGAAATTGTTAATCTGAACAAGGACGATTATTTAATTTTTAGAAATAGCTATATCTCCTTTGCGCTCTTATCCGGTATAATATGTTTATTGGGCGGTGGTATTTTTTCTTTATTCAGTGCTGAATTTAGCTTTGTTATAATGATGGCATTGCTAATGGGGTTTATACTAACCTTTTCTTCCATTCACAATACGGAGCTGATTCAATATTCCCAACCAACACAATTTGGTTTAATTTCTAGTGCAACTGCTTTGTTAGCTTTTGTATTAACAATTGTTTTTATATCATATCTCGATCTGGATTGGAAATACAGGATTTTCGCACTATTAATATCTGAATTTATTATATTAATTTTTCGGTTTTATATATTTAGTTCGATCGGCTCTCGTTTTAAATTTCACATAAATAAAGAACAATTCAAAGAAATATTTTACTATGGGGCACCATTAATGCTTACGGTGTTAATTGGATGGATTTTAAATCAATCTGACAGATATTTCCTATTACGTAACTATAGTCTAAAAGAAGTCGGACTGTATGCAGCAGCTGCTAGCATTTCATCACTTATCACAATGATAAATGCAAATATGGTTAAAGTAATTTACCCTTTAATTTATAAGAGGTTGAGTGTCAGGGAAGGAAAGGGTTTTACGCTAAAATTAACGGCCTTATATTCTGTATTTATTCTTACGGTTGCCTTAATGTTTTGTGTGGGCATTTACTTTTTTGGTAAATATTTTCTAGGTTCAAAATACTTATCCGCCTTGCCCATTATTTATATTATGTGTTTTTCGCAAGCTTTTTTTGGAATTTATATGACAATAGGGATAGTAATTGATTATTTCAAAAAAACGAAAATTAAAACTATTTTGGTAGCTATCAGTGCTATTTCAGTAATTTTCTTTTCATTTTTATTAATTCGTATTATTGGCCTTTTGGGTCCGGCAGTTGCATTATTAATTTCATTTTTTATTTTATCAATATTATCGTTTATTATTTCAAGGAGATTATTCATACAAAATAATATATCTTAATATGCAAAAAATTGTCCTAAATATTATTCTTCTAATCAAATTGGATATTTTCTTTTCTTATTTTAAAAATTTAATCCATTTAGCGGAGTTAAAAAGGGTAGAAAAAAAATGCGGTTGTAAAATTAATTATGTAAATCAGGGGTTTAATGGATTGAGGATTGTTAGTTCAAGCAATGATTATTCACAATTTAAAATCCATCCTACTAGCCATTTAAAATCTGACTCATTCATTGAATGTTCCGGGGGAGTTTCTATTGGGAGATATTTTCATCCTGGAAGAGGTTTAACTATTTTTTCGGTAAATCATAACTATAAAAATGCAACTGCTATACCATATGACGATATCGTTATAAAGCAAAAAGTGACTATAAATGATTTTGTATGGTGTGGTGCCAATGTAATCATTGTTCCTGGCGTTACAATTGGAGAAGGGGTAATTATTGCAGGGGGTACCGTAGTTACCAAAGATGTACCGGACTATGCTATCATTGGAGGGAACCCACACAAAATACTCAAATATAGGGATATAGAGTTATTTACTCAATTAAAAAATGAAGGAAAATTTTCTTAACACTCGTACCTATGTTCAAATTATTAAGAAAAACAGTATCCATATTCAACAAATATTATAACATCAGTATTTTCAAACTGGTAAATTGTGACATTAATTCTATTGTAATTGGCCCTGATTGTAACAGTAATTTCAATATAAATTCACCGGAACGATTAACCATCGGAAAAGGAACTGTCATCAATGGATATTGTTATATTAATGCATACGGTGGTGTAAGCATAGGTCAATATTGTCATATTGGAAAAGGACTAACCATTTTTTCTCATAATCATAATTATCAAAGTTCCAAATTTATTCCTTATGATGAAATTGTTATTGTAAGGCCTGTTAATATCAAGGATTTTGTATGGTGTGGCTCAAATGTAACCATTGTTCCAGGAGTAACAATAAATGAAGGTGCCGTCATTGCAAGTGGTGCAGTTGTTACTAAAGATGTACCGAAAGGTGCCATTGTAGGTGGAAATCCTGCAAAAGTGATAAAGATGAGAGATATTGAGCTATTTGAAAAACTCAAAAAAGAAAAGAAATTTTATTGATAATTAATTACGGTAACTGTAAAAACATGCTTGTTCAAGCAACTAAGCTTATAGGTCTATATAGAATCCAAAGTATTGTAAAGATGAAATAAATGAAGATTGCTATTGTCATACCTACCCATTATCGCCTAAATCTTTTATTAAAGTTAATAGAAAGTCTACAATTGTCAGCATCTAAAGTTAACGATTTAGAATTGTATTACATTGTAGTTTTTGATGAAAGAGAAGAGGAGAATTCTCTGAAATTAAAATCAAAATACTCTTTTATTCATACGGTAATAGGTAACGGTAATTGGTGGTTTACAAAGTCTGTTAATGAAGGAATTAAGTACGGGTATCGTTTTGGTCCTGATTGTTTTTTAACCATCAACGATGACCTTGAAGTGGCCGAAGATTATCTGAAAAATCTGGTACTTTCATCAACTCATTTCCCCCAAAGTTTTATAGGCTCAGTAAGTGCTGATATCGAAAATAGAAGGAAAATATTATTTTCGGGAATTAAAAAAAAAATTTGGTTGTTATTGAAGAACGTTTCTTACAATAACCTAACCGAAGATATTATTATACAAGAACCTGTTAAAGTTCGGAAATCAGTAGTTTTGCCTGCAAGAGGGTTACTGCTTCCGAAAACGTTATTGGATGATATCGGTTTATTTGATGAACGATTTCCACAATATGGATCTGACGATGAAATTGTATTAAGAGCAAGGAAGAAAGGGTACACTTCCTATATTTGTTTAGATGCTCTTTTATATTCTCATTGGAAAGAAACAGGATATGGAGACCTGAGGCTTAATCCAAGCATAGGGGAAGTTATTAAAGGAATGTTTAACGAGTATTCTATTTTGCATCTCAGAAAAAATTCACGTTTAGTTGCCATGTATGCCCATCCGGTCATTGTTCCCATAACTTTAGTATTAAATGTTGTAATCATTTTAAGGCGTTGGTTAATAAATAAGATGTACAATTTGAAGTTTAGGTTTGTTCCTGTCAAATAAATGGCTCCCAATATATTAACTACATCCTCTTAGTATTAACTTAAACTGATTATGAATCCATTGGTAAGTATTATTATTCCTTCCTATAAAAGGCCAGTTTCTTTAAAAAGGTCTATCGATAGTGCTTTGAACCAAACTTATAAGGAGATTGAAGTGATAGTGATAGATGATAATAATGAGGATGATGTTTTTCGAAAAGAAACGATTGAGTTAATGAAAGAGTATTCGGATAATCCGAAAGTACATTATCTGAAGCACAAATTTAATAAAAATGGGTCTGCTGCAAGGAATACAGGTATTTTATATTCTAAGGGAGACTATATTGCCCTCTTAGATGATGATGATTGTTTTTTGCCTAGGAAGGTTGAATATCAGGTAGATATGCTAGAGGGGTCAATTAACTTTGATGCGGTATGTTGTAATTATGTTAAAATATATAAAAAATATATTTATAAAGTCAGCAAAATTGAATTAAAGGGTGAAGGAGTTTACACTTGTGAACTACTTTCAGGGAAATTAGATTTTGCTGCCGGGTCAACGATTTTAGTAAGAAAGTCTGTTTTTCAAAAAATTGGATTATTTGATGAGTCTTTTAAAAGACATCAGGACTGGGAGTTCCTGATTCGTTTTTTTAGGATAGGTAAATTGGGTTTTGTTGATGAAGTATTAACACAAATTCATTCTGATGGCATCCGGAATTATCCTAATGCAGAAAATGTTAAAAAAGTAAAATTATATTTATTGGAAAAATTTGAATGTGATATTCACAGTTTGTCAATCGTTTGTCAAGAAAACATAATGCGTTTTCAGTGGTTTGAGACTGCATTACTCTTTTTAAAAGAAAGGGAATTTAATCAAGCATTATATATATTTAAAAATAAGATATATTTAAATAAGTTTATAAAAATTACAGATATATTAAAAATAGGTGGTTTTCTTTTATCGGGATTTTTTCCAGCTTTAAAAAAAATATATTGCATATTTGTAGGCATAATATTTTACAGAAAATATAAATTTTGAGCTATATAATTCTTTTACTTTTTATTATAGTACTTCTTTTAATAGGAGTAGTAAGTAATAAAAACCGTATTTTGTTTTTAATCTTCCTTGTTTTATCTTTATTTTCCGGATTTAGATATGATGTTGGAACTGATTATATGAGTTATTCAAAGACTTTTGATTACCTTGAATCATATAATCCTTTTATTGAATTAGGTTTTACGTATTTATTATATTTTGTAAAATATATTGGAGGCACTCAACAACTAGTTTTTTTAATTTTTGCAATTTGCACTCAATTTTTGTTCATAAAATTTATAAAAACATATAGTCGTTTTCCATTAATTTCTACTTTAACTTATATTTGCATTGGTCCATTTTTTTTAGCTTCTTTAAGTGGTATTAGGCAATATTTAGCAATCTCGATTTTTCTCTATTCTCTTAAATTTATCATTGAAAAAAAAATTATTAAATATTTGTTAGTAATATTTTTTGCTGCTTTCTTTTCCCACTTTAGTATTCTTTTATTAATTCCATTTTATTTTTTATTGTCTGAAGAGATAAGTTTTAAGAAAAAATGTGTGTTTATAGCGATTACATTAGTGGGTAGTTGGCTGCTTTCTGCTATTATTTCAATGACAATATATAGCAGATTTTTAGAGGTCGAAAGTAAAGGTTATACAATTAATTTTACGGTTTATGTTTTTATTATAATATCAATAATTATACTGTTCTTTGAAAAGAAAAATACAGATTCAAAATTGACTATATTCTATAATATGAATTTTTTCTCTTTATTATGTATGATTGTTATGTTATTAAATTCTGGTTTAACAGCTGATATTTTTTTGCGAACAAATAATTATTTTATGGTAAGTTATATTGTTTTAATTCCTTCTTTAGTTCTTCAATTCAAAGAAGTAGATACAAAGATGGTATTTTATACTTTGTATATTACAGTTTTATTAGCTTACTTTTATCGAAATACAATGATTAATGGATTTGAAGGTCACCTGCTGCCATATTCTACTAATTTTAATTTATTTATTTGATTTAGTATGAAGTTTTCAGTGTTAATGTCGGTATATATTAAAGAAAATAATTTTTTTTTTATTTCTTCTTTAGAAAGTATTTTAAATCAAACCTTGTGTCCAGATGAAATTATTCTTGTAAAAGACGGTCCTTTAGAAAACGAATTAGAGGATATAATTAATAATTATGCTTCAATGTATAAGTTTATAAAAGTATTATCCTTATCTAAAAACATGGGCTTAGGATATGCTTTAAAATTTGGTTTGGAGCACTGTTCACATGATTTAGTTGCTAGAATGGATAGTGATGATATTTGTTTTTCAAATAGATTTGAAAAACAAATCAAATTTATGGCTGCTCATCCAGAAGTTGATGTATTAGGAACTGACATTGCTGAGTTCGATTTTTCTATTGATAAAATAGTGTCTTATCGCAAACTTCCTTCACAATTTAATGACATAGTTCTTTTTGCAAAAAGGAGGAACCCCTTAAATCATGTGACAGTTATTTTTAGGAAAACTGCAGTCTTAAAAGCAGGAAGTTATCTTCCTTTTAATGGATATGAAGATTACTATTTATGGATTCGGATGCTCTTAACTGGTTCAAAATTCTTTAACATTTCAGAAAACTTAGTATTTGTAAGAATTGGAAATAACATGCTCGCAAAAAGACAGGGAATCCATTTTTTTAAACAAGAATTAAAATTACAACAAGAATTTCTTAACCTGAAATTTATAAATAAGATTGAGTATTTTGCAAATATATTTTTGCGTGCTATTCCTCGTTTATTTCCTATTTGGGGGTTAAAAATAGTATATAAATTTGTTCGAAAATGAAAAAAATAGCTTTTTTAGGAGGCTCCGGCTTTGTTGGTACCCGCTTGATCGAAATAACCCAAAAGCATTTTGTTTTGAAAAACATTGACAAGGAGCAAAGTGAAAAATATCCGGAAATCACTTCTATATGCGATGTTCGCAACCAATCCAATTTAAAAAAGGAACTTAAGGGGTGGGATGCCGTTGTATTGCTTGCCGCGGAGCATCGCGATGATGTTTTTCCAATTTCATTATATTACGATGTAAATGTGCAAGGAACTCAAAATGTATTGGATGCAATGGATGAAAATGAAATTAAAGTCATTATTTTCACATCTTCAGTTGCCATTTATGGTTTGGATAAAATTAATCCAAATGAAAATCACCCAGCCGACCCTTTTAACCATTATGGTAAAAGCAAATGGCAGGCGGAGGAAATTTTAAGAGAATGGTACAATAAAGATTCCGAAAATAAATCTTTAACCATTATTCGCCCTACTGTTATTTTTGGAGAAAACAACAAAGGGAATGTCTACAATCTATTGAAACAGATTTCTTCAGGTAAGTTCTTGATGGTTGGAAAAGGAGAGAATAAGAAATCCATGGCTTATGTTGGTAACGCAACGACATTTATTAAATACCAATTGGAAAATATCAAAGTAGGGTATCAGGTTTTTAACTATTCAGATAAACCTGATTTTTCGATGAATGAACTGGTAACTCAAGTTGAGAAAAGTTTGAATAAACATATACCCTCAATTCATTTCCCCTATTGGCTTGGGATGTTAGGTGGTTTCGGATTTGATTTCTTATCATTTGTGACGGGAAAGAAATTTTCTATAAATTCAATCAGGGTAAAAAAGTTTTGTGCAACTACTCAATTCGACTCTTCTAAAGTTCAGGCATCTGGATTTATTGCTCCTTTTACCATAAATGAAGGTTTGCATAAAACATTACAAAATGAATTTTTTAAATAATGAAACTAAGAAAAGTTACATTTTAACTCTAAAATACCCTAATTGGCTCCTCTAAATCGGTCTATTTAAAATAAATTAATTCGAATGGTATCTTTTTTATGTGCATTTTTCTGATAGATTTTGTTAACAATATATAGACTATTTATAGTGCCCCTTCTCTTTTTCCCTTTTTCTCTTTGATAATCGTTTTTTTTTGTCAAACTAAAAAAAGTATTTATATTTGTAAATCATAATTTATATTTTTTGAGATGAATATATTTAATACGACAGTAATTCATGAGATGTTCTTCTCAAATTATTTGTTGTTTTCATTTTTTCTTTTTCTTGGGGCATTTTTAATAACTTATATAATTATACCTAAAATTATATTGGTAACCGAACTTAAGAAATTGACAACTCCTGTTAATTCCCGGAGCGCTCATCTGATTCCAACTCCTTCTTTTGGTGGAGTTGCTTTCTTTACAACTTTGATTTTAACTATATCTCTCATTCAGGCCATTCTTTCGCACTTTGGTGGAAATAATTTAATAGCAGGATTAACTGTACTTTTTATGGTTGGGCTGAAAGATGATTTGATTATTTCAACCGCAAGAGTTAAGATAGTTGGCCAATTGATAGCCATCGCCTTTATACTTTTTTTACCCCAATTGCAAATAATTTCTTTACATGGTTTTTTAAATATTTATGAAATACCATTGTACTTTTCCTTTCCTATGGCTTTAATTTTAATGCTCTCTATTATAAACGCATATAATCTTATTGATGGTATTGATGGCTTAGCAGGAATTATAGGTATTATTATTTGTAGCATTTATGCAGTCATATTTTTTTTTACCAACCGGGATTTTTCTTTTCTGATTTGCATTTCTGTCATTGCAATATTAGCGGCCTTTTTGCGGTATAATTTATCCTCCGGCACCAATAAAATTTTTATGGGGGATTCTGGTTCTTTAATAATTGGTTTCCTTATTGGATTTTTGACTCTTCGGTTTCTTACTATAGATTCATTTACCATATTAGACTATCAATTCAAAACTGAAAACAGAATCATATTTATTGTTTCCATTTTATTTATTCCAATATTTGATACAACCCGAATTGTTTTTTCCCGGTTATTAAAAAAACAAAACCCTTTTGCTGCAGATAGAAATCATGCGCACCATATATTGATTGATTTGGGATTATCTCACGTAAAAGCAAGTGTTTTGCTGGGGTTTTTGAATGTTTTTATTGTGATGGTGTTTTTATTGTTAGGAAGATATTACTCAAGTTTTATTTTGACTTTAGTAATGGGGCTTCTGTTTTTACTATTTACTTATCTGTTTTTTGCATTAAAAACCAGAAAATTTAAAATATAAATTTTAATATGTTGGTGTAACTACCTGATAGATTCCTCACAGGAAATTATCAAATTTTTGTAGTGAACTTTATTTGAAGGATGGATTTAGCTTTCTTTTCTTCTGAACTGCTTTTAGTTCATTGTCTTATATAATAATATCTCAACAACTTCCTTTGGTCTCATTTTTTGATTTTCTATCTGATTGCCTTGTTCAAATCAAAACCCAAGTTTACCTGGTTTTAATGAGGTGCATATTCTTATTAGAGCTACGATAATAAATACGCATTCCAAAATTTCATTTAATAAAACATTCGATTTAAAAACCTACTTTTGCGAAAATAAATTTTTATTATGAAACATTCTTTGATAGTTTTTTTATTTGGGATACTTTTCTCTTATAATACCCATGCCCAGATAAGACAATTGCCCCCGGCAATTGATACAAATACAGTTAATCCTGAAGAAATTCCAAGCCCTGAAAAATTGAAAATGATGGGTGCTTCTGAGGAAGAAGTAAAGCAAATCGCAGAATTTAAGGCGAGAAAGTTAGCTGAGAGAAAGTTGACAGAACAAAATCAAAATACATCCTCGGGACAACCCCAAAAATCAGAAAAAATTACCGACTCGGACGTTAATAGCATTGATACCTCTGCGGTGAAAGATGTAAATCCAGAAACTGTTTTTGGGCATTCTTTCTTCAAAAATAACAATATCAAATTTTACGATAAAGCTAACCAACTCAAAGCTCCCGATAATTATGTACTTGGTATTGGGGATGAAATAAGTATTGCCATTTGGGGATATTCTGATTTTAATGGTGCATTTATGATAGACGAAGATGGAGCGATCAATCCTAAACTGGTTGGAAGGATTTATTTGAAAGGGCTAACTTTCAAAGATGCCAAAGGATTGGTTGCAGGTAAATTTAAAAATGTGTATGATTTGAAGAATTCTCAAATTGATATAACTCTAACATATTCAAGGGTAATCACTGTTAATATTGTTGGTGAAGTAAATAATCCAGGTGCCTTTACTATTCCTGCTATTAATACAGCCTTTAATGCATTAGTTACCGTTGGAGGCATACGCCCCATTGGTTCTGTGCGAAAAATATATGTAAAAAGGGGGGGGCAAACCATAAAAACACTTGATGTATATGAATATTTAATGAACCCGGATAGTAAGCAGGATTTTTTTCTGGAAAATAATGATTACATTTTTGTCCCTTCTTCTGGCAGAGTAGTTAAGATTAACGGCCAGGTAAAAAGACCTCATGGTTATGAATTGATTGAAAAAGAAAACCTGGAAGCAGTAATCAATTATGCAGGTGGATTTGATGCAGGAGCCTACAGAAAAAGAATTCAAATTAAGAGGTTCTCAAACAATGAAGAAACCGTTATAGATATTAACTACGACAGCTTAGTAATAGCTAAAAAAGATTTTGAATTGTTGGATGGAGATGAAGTGCTGGTAAGGAAAATCCCCGAAGGATTTAACAATTTTGTTGAACTTATTGGTCCTGTTAAATTACCTGGAAATTATGAGATGAAACCAGGGGATCGGATTTCTGATATTATTTCAAGAGCGGAAGGTGTGTCGTATGATGTATTTGATAGTAGAGCTTATATTATTCGTCTCAATCCCGATTTGTCAAAAAAATTCATTCCATTTAATCTGAAAGAAGTGATAGAAAATCCTAATTCTTCAGGTAATATTAAACTTCAAAAGTTAGATATCATTAAGATATTTTCTAAGTCTTACTTCAAAGATGAATTTGTATTTTCTGTAATCGGTGCGGTAAGGAGCCCAGGTGATTATGTTTATGGGGATGGTATCACTTTGAAAGATGCATTATATCTTGCAGGAGGTCTGAAAAAGGAAGCAGCCAAAAACCGTATCGAAATATCCAGAGCAGTTGATTTTGTTGCAAGCTCTGGCGTTTTAACCCCAATCAGAACAATAATTAATACAATTCAGGTGGCTGATGATTTTAAAATTGATAAAACGTCCGAAGGATTTATAATTCAACCTTATGATCAAGTATTAGTTAGAACTGAACCTAACTTTGAATTGCAACAAAATATTGTTTTGCAGGGAGAAGTTATGTATCCAGGTGTTTATCCACTATTAAATAAACATGAAAAAATAACAGATGTAATTCAAAGAGCCGGAGGCTTAACACAATATGCTTTTCCGGAAGGAGCAACATTATCAAGAAAGGAATTCGATACGGGCTTTTTGTTTTTTAAATTGCAGGAAGTTATGAAGGATTCCGGTTCAAAATACAATTATATCTTAAGAGGAGGAGATGCGATCATCGTACCTAAAGTAGATCAGTTAATTCAAATTTCCGGCTTAATTAATTATCCTGATATTGCTACCTTGAAGCAAATTAGTGCACCGTATACCAAGAGGAAATCAATTCGTTATTATGTGAAAAATTATGGTTTAGGCTTTGACAAAAAAGCGGATAAGAAAAAAACGTATGTTTTAGAGGCAGGCGGCTATGTAAAAAAAACAAAAACCTTTCTCTTTATTAAGTTTTATCCTAAAGTCGCAAAAGGTTCTGTAGTGGTTGTTCCTGAGAAAATAATAAACGAAGAAAGGAAGAAAAAGGAAAGCGAACCTATAAACTGGAATAAACAAATAGAAGGCTTTACTGTGAAATTAACAGGGCTCGCAACGCTATGGCTTATATTTTCTCAATTGGTAAAGTAAAAAAATTGATACCCCCTTCTTCAATCTCTATTGGAGAAGGGAAGAGATTCCCCAAACACATCTCCTTTAATCTCCCTTTCTTGGGGTAGATACTAGACTAAAAAAAATATATGGAAACTGTAAATGATAAAATTAACAACTCACCTAATTCCATTTCCATGGTGGAGATGGAATTAAGGGGAAAGGCTGAAGCAGAAGGGATAAGTTTAATAGATATGATTAAAGGTATAAAAGATTTTTTCGCAGAATTAAAAAGGAAATGGCTTGTAGTAAGTATTATCATCTGCACCACCTCACTTATTGGTTTATTTTATTCTCTTAATTCAAAGCCTAAATATATTGCTTCTAGCACAATGATGCTCGAGAGTTCGAAAGGAGATGGCATGTCGGGGGCTATGGCATTAGCCAGCCAATTTGGACTAATGGGAGGCGGCTCTTCCTCGGTTATCAATGAAGATAAATTAATTGAAATCGTCAAAGCAGAAACAATTATAAAAACGGCTTTGTTTAAAAACGCTACAATTGATTCTACTTCTGATATACTTGCTAATCACTTTATAGATTTATTTGGTTATAAAGAAATATGGGAGAAAGATGATTCTCTTAAAGATTTCAGATTTACAAATCCGAAAGAAAATCTTAATGTTCAGGAAAATCGTGTTTTGAAAATGTTTTATGGTCAAATCAAGAAAGATTTTTTAACAACCGAAAAATCTAAAAGTGGAATTATTACTTTAACAATAAATTCGAAATCTGAATTGTTTTCAAAATATTTCAACCAATATTTAGTGGAGGCAGTAACCAGTTTTTACGTTAATCGCATAACCGAAAAAAGTAGAACAAATATAGGGATTATTCAGAAAAGAGTAGATTCCATAGCCCTTGCCCTTAGAGATGCAGAATTTTCTCTTGCAAGATGGAAAGACGCTAATTTTCAATTGGTAAAAGCACAAGGAATGATTGCAGAAATGCAATTAAGAAGAAATGTAGAAGTTTGTAGTTCCATCTATTTGGAGGGGGTTAAACAGTTGGAGATATCTAAGTTTACTTCATTACAACAAACTCCATTTCTGCAAATTATTGATCAACCAACACTACCTTTAAATTCTACAGGAATGATCTCTCCTTTTCACGGTATCACTTTTGGATTCATTATTGGTTTTCTATTAGCTAGTCTCTATGTTTTTGTAAGAAAAAAGTATGCTGAATTGATGATTGAAATAGCCGAAAAACAAAATTGATACGATAAGATTCAACAAATCAAAACAATTATTTTGCAATTCTTGAAAATTATTTTTAATATTGCGCTTTCTAAAATATAATAATTATTAAATTTTAACATCTATTCATATAATAAACAATCTGATGAAAAAAAAGTACATCACAATTACCTTATCCGCTTTTTTATTTTTTGCTGGATTTACTAATATTCAAGCACAAGACACGCCATTTTTACAATTTGGTGGGAAACCTGGACAAGATACTGTTGTTACAAAAAAAACAACCATGTGGTCAAAATTAACACAAACTCCTTGGATTATTCAATTTGGACCGGATATTGTTGATGACAATGATTCACGTCTTAAGGAATTTAAGATTTTTGATAATAGAAACTATTATCCTATACACTGCAGCGCTGAAAAGCGTATAAAAAAGGGATTCAGCCTTCAAGTTGCACTTTCTAGTGAAAATTTGAATCCGCATAATTTTTGGTCGACAGATATAAATGCCAAATATAGCCTTTTATCAAAAAGTATTGAAGAAACTAGGTGCTTCGATCCATATGCTTTGCTTGGTGGTGGTCATACATATAGAGATTTCCCTCATGGTCAGCACAGAGAGGGGGGGCATGATAATTCTGGAAATTTGAATGTTGGTGGTGGCGTTAACATTTGGGCTTTCAAAAATGCTGGAATTTATCTTCAAACTGTAGCTAAATTTGTTTTACTAGAAAAAAAGTTTGATGGTTCTAATTACTTACAATTTTCTGCTGGCGTAGTATTTAAAATAGGAGGAGATAAAGTTGCGAAAGTTGTTGAAGAAGTTAAAGTAGTGCCGAGTACTTACAAGAGAAGCAAGGAAGCTGAAGATGCTGCAAAATATTTACGCGATATCCTTAACAAATAGGATCAGTTTTTTAATTTTAAATATACTAATGTGTTAATTTGGAGATAGATTCTTAATTTTCAAATTAACACATTAAACAAAGAAGACCAAATAAAATTTTAAAATGAAAAAAATATTTTTTTTAATTGTGTTCACAATTCAATATTCATTGGCTTGTTTTTCACAAGACTCCCTTCATCATTACACTGATCCTGAGGTAATTAAATTGGCTAGGTATATAAAGGATTTGGAAAAGCGAACTGCTTTTTATGTTGCAACGCATCCTGATGACGTTTTTGTTGTAAATAATGCAAGAAGCAAAGAAGAAAAAGCCGTACTTTCTGACCTTATCAGAGATTCATTACATAGTTACAACGATAAACAGGTTATTAAAATTGCTAATTATATTAAATATTTAGAAAAGCTAGATTCATTGAACACGTTAGCTTTAGAAGCTAAAAAGAGATACAATGATTCAATAGCAAAAACTCAGGTACTTGTTGTAGCGGGGCAAAAAGAAATTGATAAATATGAAAAATTAATATTTTTCAATTTTGACAGTTCTGTTTTAAAAGAAGAGTCTTATGCTCCCTTGGATGAAGCAGTCAAAGTTTTAAAAAGTTTTGTTAATTTATCCTTTGTAATAGAAGGACATACTGATAGCATAGGGCCTGTTGCATACAATTTGAATTTATCTAATGAAAGAGCCAAGAGTGTTATGGATTATTTTGTTTCGAAAGGTATTCCTTCCTCGAGAATTTCTTCTATAGGATATGGTGAAGCCAAACCAATTGATACAAATGAAACGGAAGCAGGCAAAGCTAAAAACAGAAGGGTTGAAATTAGATTAAAAAAATAGTGTTTTTTAATTGCTATTTTCCAATGGCTTTTTTATAAAGAAAACCTTGGGGAATGGAAAGATTAGCAAAATATTTACGTCAAATACTGATAAATATAATTTTTATATGAAAAAAATAATTTTTTTGGTTCTGTTTACATTGCAATTTTCATTGTTTTGTTTTTCTCAGTCGGATACTTTGCATCAGTATACTGATGAAGAAATAAATAAATTATCTAGTTACGTAAAAGAATTAGAGTCAAAAGTCCCATCAGCCAATCTTTCTGTATCTGACAAAGAGAATAGAGAGCAAATTGCTGGTTTTTTTAGTAGAACCCCACATTCGTATTCTAATAATGAAATAATTAAATTGGCTGCATATATTAAGCATTTAGAAAATCCAACTTCATTTGTTGGTAACACACCAACCGATACCTTAACTTATTATACAAATCCTGAAATAGCTAAATTTGCTAAATATATTGGAGATCTAGAAAAAAGAATTGCTGGAAATAGTGAATTAAAATCTGATCCGGAAGAAAAACAAAAAATTAGAGAACTTCTAAGCCGTCCTTCTTCTGACGAATACAATGATAGCGAAATAATTATGTTGGCTAATTATATCAAAGGATTAGAAAAACTAGATTCTCTTAATACTATTGCAATAGCTAAGGTTTATAGTGATTCGGTAGCATTAGCTATGGTGGTGCCAACTAAAACAGAAGAAGAGAAAAAAATAGATGAGATCGCAAAATTGATATTTTTCAATTTCGACAGTTCTACAATTAAAACGGAATCTTATAAACCTTTAGAAGAGGTTGTAAAATTAATGAAAAGCCAAATTGATTTTAACTTTGTAGTAGAAGGGTATTGCGACAGTGTTGGTTCATCAGTATATAATCTTAGCTTGTCTAACAGAAGAGCTGGATCTGTAAAGAGATACTTCATTTCCAAAGGTGTTCCTGCCTCTCGAATTTCAGCTATAGGTTATGGTGAAGCAAATCCTATAGCTACGAATATGACAGAAGAGGGTAGAGCTAAGAACAGAAGAGTTGAAATTAAGTCGAAAAAATAATTTTGATCTATGATTGTTTTATTTAATTATAGTTGAGGAGTAAGATATTTGATTTGAAATTGTACTAAGTCCTGCAGTAATGCAGGACTATTTTTTTTATCAATGATTGATTAAAATAATGGTAATTTTTGTGGCAGTAATTCTCTGACAAGAAACTGATTTTTTTGAAACTATTTTAAATGATCCATTAGAGATATTGCGAGGAAGATATTGTTATTCGATAGTATGAATTTTATATTGCTGATGAACTTTATAATCAAGAAGCACTTGAAATTTTTAACAGCAGATTTAGAATAGTAAAATAATACTAAACCAGTTTAATAGCTATATTTACAATCTTTTAATGTAATATTCTTCTATCCAAAATGAGACCTAAGAATTCAAGCTATTAAATAATTTGACGAGTCTATCAATTTTTATTAAAGGCTTATTTATATTGGAAAAGGATTTTTCCGTCCAGTTTTCTAATTTCTAATTATATTATGTTAGCTAAGGCAATTCAGTATTTTATTCAGAAATTAATTAAAATTAAAGATCTTAAATTTTTATTGTCGTTTAAATCATTTGATACTACTACCGAAGAAGGAAGATCTAAAGAAAGGTATAGGCGATCTTTTATTACAACTGTAACAACTGTAATTTCTAAATTTGTAAATTTCTCTATTTTTGCTGTTTCTATTCCATTAACAATTACTTATCTTGGAAAAGAAAGATTTGGTTTATGGATGACGATGAGTTCAATAATACTGATGTTTAATATTTTTTCTGATTTAGGCTTAGGAATAGCGCTCATGAATAAAACATCTGAATTTAAAGGGGCTAACAGAAAAGATTTAATTCAGGGCTACATTTCCAATACCTTTTTTTTGTTATCGGTTGTTGGTTTATTTATTATTGTTGTTTATAATAGTATTGCTGTATTTATTGATTGGCCAACAATTTTTAAACTTCAAGACATCATTGGTATCGAGGAAGTTAACATTGCAATGAGTTTATTGGCCATTATTTTTTCTATTAATTTACCTTTTACTATTGTTGAAAGATTTCAAGAAGGTAACCAAGCTGGATATTTAAATAATTTTTGGCAAAGTCTTGGAAATATTGTCGCTTTATTAGGAGTGCTAATAGTTATTTGGTTAAAATTGGGCTTACCTTATCTGATATTAGCGTCTTTTGGAATTCCCACTTTAATTAGAATTGTTAATTTTTGTTATCAATTTTATTTTAAGAGCATTTGGGCTAAACCTAGATATTGCATGATAAATAAGCCAACTATTCATAATTTATTCAATGTTGGATTTGTGTTTTTTATTTTAAATATTTTTAATGTAATTGGTGTACATAGTGATAATTTTATAATATCAAGTACAATAGGGGCATCTTCTGTAGGCCTTTATAGTATATTACAAAAATTATCCTTGATAGCTCTAATATTTTGGTCGTTTACAACCTCTTTGTGGCCGGCTTATTCAGAAGCAATTGCAAGAAAAGATTTTGGCTGGGTTCGTAAAACAATTAAAAGAAGTTTAATTTTAAGCTTTTTCTCAGGAATTTTAATTGGAATTATAATAATATTATTCGGGAAAATATTAATCTCAATGTTGACAAAAGGTCTACTGGAGCCAAGTACAGAATTATTAGTTGGATTTGCATTTTATGTATTTATAAATGGTTTTATTAGTAGCTTTGCAGTAATTTTTAACGCTAGTTTTTTGTTTAAAAAGCAAATGCTATATTTTATTGTAGCGTCCTTGGTTTCTTTTGGATTAAAGTTTGTTTTAGGTTCGCATTTTGGCGTTTTGGGAGTTATTTGGGCAACTATTATTGGGTATGGTACATTTTATGTAATACCAGGTTTTTTTATTGTGAAAAAGGCTTTTTGGAATAATTTAGAATACAGAAATAAATGAAAAAAATAATATTGTTTTTTAGGAGAAATGTATTGAAATTAATTTTAAATTTCAAACAATTTGTTGGTATAAAAACTAGCACTTTTAATTTAAAGTCGGGCGAAAAATTTAGAATAAGAAACATCGATCTTCTTGGTTTAGAGTTGATAAATGGAGAATCATTTGAGGAAAATACGAAGGATTTAATTATGAATACCGTAAAAAAGGGAATGGTCGTGTTAGATATTGGAGCAAATATTGGTTACTATACGGTCAAAATGGCCAGTATCGTTGGAGATGAAGGTAAAGTATTGGCATTTGAACCTAATCCTTTAATGGTTAAAGAATTAAAAAATAATATTGAACTTAATAATTTAAAAAATGTACAAATTCACGAAATAGCACTTTCTAACATTTCCGGAAGTTTAACTTTTTATAATCCAAGTAAAGGAAAGGAGGCTCATGGTTCATTAAAGCAAAATAATACTTTCGATTTTGATGATACTAGAGAAGTTAGAGCTGAAAGATTGGATGATGTTTTAAAAAATGCAGGAATTCAGAAAGTGGATTTTATTAAAATTGACGTTGAGGGTGCTGAATATGAGGTGCTTGCTGGTGCAAAAGAACTATTGTTTTCAGAAAATAAACCTGTAATTATATTTGAGTCAGCGGAAAATTTATGTTATGCGTTTGAACATAAAGTGTTTGACATATTAAAACTGGTTTCTGATTATGGTTACGAAATTGAGAATATAGATTGGGGTAATTGGATCGCAACACCTAAAAAAAAATAATATTTAGATATGGTATCACAAAAAATTTACCGAAAATTGAAAGGCATGTTTATGCAGTATGATTATTCGAGAAGTAAAAAAAATAATTATTTATACAGTAAAGAATTTGTTTTAACTGAAATTAATAAAGAATATGATAGTTTAAATGAGAAGTATAACTATTTTCATCACTATTTTTGGAATAAATCCCCTCATTGGTTAATAGAACATAGAGAATATTTTAAAACTGATTTTAGAGGATTTGGTGAAGATGCTTTTCATGCCATGTGGTATTTTATTTTTAAGGAATATTCGCCAAAAAAAGCCTTAGAAATTGGAATTTACAGAGGACAGGTAATTTCACTCTGGGGATTAATCTCTGAGAAACTCAATCTTAATAGTAATATAAGTGGTATCAGTCCCTTTTCTCCAGCTGGAGATCAGGTATCCGTTTATTTGAAAAATATAGATTATTATGAAGATGTAATTAAGAATTGCTCTCAATTTAATAAAAAATTGCCGCAGCTTTACCGTGGTTATTCTACTGACAAAGAAATGATCGCCAAGATTGAATCTGAAAAATGGGATTTAATATATATTGATGGTAATCATGACTATGAAATAGTAAAGAAAGATTTCGAAATTTGTAGTAATTCTCTAAATAAAAATGGTCTTATAGTTTTGGACGACTCTTCATTATACACTGGATTTAAACCTAAATCTTATGCAACTGCTGGCCATCCAGGTCCTTCTAAACTTGCCCAGGAAATCGATTTGTCTAACTTTGAAGAGATTTTAGCCGTAGGCCATAATAGGGTATTTAAAAAAATCGTATGAAGGTAAAATATGTCCCTTTCCAGCCACACTGCTTTGCCTATGGTGGATTCGAGATTCAAATGTTAAGTACTCTGGAAGCTACAATCAAAAGTGGTGTTGATGCCGAAAAAATAGATATTTGGAGTCGGGATAATGATTTTGATATCCTTCATTGCTGGGGATTAGGTTTTCATCATTATGAAAACATTAGATGGGCAAAACATGCTAAAAAAAAGGTTGTATTAACTGCCCTATTGTCTTATTATGAAAATTTCAATGAAAAGCTCCGTCATTTATTTTCAACGTATATTAAAAAAGCACAATATTATATAAAAATTGCAAATTTGGCTGATGCAGTTGTTGTTGTTAATGAATTACAGGCAGAGGCATGTTTAAAATATTTCAAAGTGCCGTCCCATAAAATACATGTAATTCCTAATATTGTTGATGCAAAATATTTTGATAATAAAAAAGATAATTCGTTTTCGGATAAATATACTATTTCTGATTATGTTTTAGTTGTTGGAAGTGTTTGTGCCAGAAAAAATCAGTTAGCTTTGATAAATGCTTGTTTAATGGCTAATATTAAACTGGTAATTATTGGAAGGCTGTTAGAAGGAGAGGAAGCCTATGGAGAGCAAATAGACAGAGTTATTGATGGTAATCTCAATATTATTTGGATTAAAGGCTTGTTGGCAAATTCAGATGAATTAATATCTGCTTATAAGTGTAGCGCTGTTGTTGCTTTGCCCAGTTATATTGAACAACAACCTATTACTTTATTAGAAGCCGTTGCAGTTCAAAAGCCTTTACTTATTGCAAACAGAGCTTTTGCAAAACAAAAATATTATTTGAATGCTATGTGCGTTCCTCCTAACTCAGTAAGTGCAATTGCAGAGGGGTTAAAGCTAATTATTGGGGAGCCTTCTAAATATATACCTTCTCTTTTAACAATGGAAGAATGTCGGGAGGAAAATGTAGGTAATATGTATCATCAACTTTATAAAAGCATATTGAAAAAATAGAATGGAAAAATTCAATTTGCTCGTGGAAAATAAAAAAGATTTGAAAGGAGTACTTCCTCTAATAAGCATCATAACAATTGTGTATAATGGTGCTAAATATATAGAGCGTACGATAAATAGTGTTATCAATCAAACTTATCATAACATAGAATTCATAATAATTGATGGAGGATCAACCGACCAAACATTAGATATAATAAAGAAATACGAAGATAAAATTACATTTTGGAAGAGTGAGCCGGATCTGGGAATTGCAGATGCCTTTAATAAAGGGATCTCAGTTGCCAAAGGCTCTATTATCGGTTTTGTCAATTCAGATGATTGGTATGAAGATGATACCATTGAGAAAGTAGTTGGTTATTTTGATTCATATTCCGTTGTGTTTGGTGATGTTCAGTTTTGGGAAAAAAATAAAAAAACACACAGGACTTATGGAGACCATAATAGATTACATCACGGAATGACTATAGCACATCCTGCCGTCTTTGTCAAAAAAGAAATATATAATAAATATGGACTTTTCAATTTGGAATATAAAATTGCAATGGATTATGAATTTATTTTAAGACTTTATTTTAATAAAGTGTCTTTTTATAATATTGAAAGTATACTTGTAAATATGAGTTTGGGAGGATTAAGTGATAGGAAATGGTTGGAGGCTTGTATCGAAGAGAGGAAAATAAAAGGTTTATATATTGGTAAAATTTGGAGTTATTATTGTTTTATTAAACAATTTTCAATATTTTTTGTTCGTAATGTCATTAAATTCTTAAAAATAAAATAGCGTTCTGTAGTAAATCATTTATTTTGATCTCAGTACTTTTTTCTAAAGGCTGGAGCCTAAAAAAGTTGAGCAAAAGGTTTCATTTGTAATTATGGTCTGTTTTATTATTAATATATTTCCTTCCAATTATTTTTTATGTCCGAGTTAACTATACCTGGTTTTAATTTGTCGAGAGGGTCAAATCCTTCGGTTCTAAAGGTAAATGGTTTCAATGTTTTTATTTGTTTTGTTTTTTCTATTGCGACTTCTCAATTGTTTTTTAATGTACTAAATGTAGTATCTATTTTATTTTTATTTATTTCAGTTATTCTTTTGTTTTATTTATTGCTATTTGGATCAAATTTAGATTACTTTTTATTTCTTTTTTTTACTTGTTTAATTCGATTGAAAATTCCTTTTTTAGGTGAAAGGGAGTGCTCTTTGATTCTTCCTTTTGTTTTTTTTGTTGCTATAATTTCTAAATTCTTTTTTTTACCATTGAATCTGAAAATAAAAAAAAATTATGTTAATGAAATAAGCTTTGCTCTGTTTTTTTTCTTTGTTTTTATTATAATCACTTTTTTTAATAACATTCAGATGCCTGGTGGTTCTGTTAATTCTGGTTTTTTGGGAAGGTGGAATCTCATAAACACATTATTTGTTTTTTTCTCTATTTTGTTGACCTTTAAGATAGAAATACTGGATATCCTTCTTGAACATTTTTATAAATTTTACAAAACAATTTTAGTGCTTTCGTTGTTAATACTGTTTTTAAATATTGAAAAAATACCAATTTTTAACACTTTTAGTTGGATGGTAATCAAAGAAAATGCATCCTCTAATAGAATGATAATAGCTGGAATTTCAGCTGTTATGGTGCTAATTTACATATTATGTTTTAAGGAATATTCTTTAAAAACTTCCTTAGTATTTTTGCTATCCTTTTTAGGGGTATTGTTTTGCGGAGGTAGATCTACTTTCTTTTCTTTTTTCATTATTATTTTTTGTTATTGGGCTATTAAAAATAGGATACTCGGACAAGCAACACTATTAAGTTTGGTTCCTATTTGTTTATTTATTGTTTTTTCATTGTCCCCTTTAGTATTTTATGTTCCAGTTAAATTTCAACGTTTATTTGTAGTTTTCCCCTCTGAGTTTTATACTGGATCTTTAAGGCAATTAAAAAAAACAAGTGCCGCCTCCAGTAGTAATTTTCGTTATGAAATGTGGTCAAAGGCTATTTCTGAAATACCCGATAATGTTTTAATAGGTAAAGGGTTAGGGGTTCCTAAAGCCGAATATTCTTTTGATCGTAAAGGCATGGATGCATTTCGGGAAGTATCTTCTAAAACGCTAATCAGTGATTTTATGAATACTGGAGGTTTGCATAATACATTTGTTTCAATTGCTTTTATTATGGGAATTCCTGCTTTTATTTTATTTTTTTATTTTTTTTTGAAACTCACTATTGCAGCCTATTCTACAAGCCTCAAATTAAAAGAAAAATATAGAATGCAAATGTTTTTTTTTACTTTAATATTGATATATTATTTGATTAAGTCGATCATTAGCGATATATATTTTGAATTAGATTTTTTTGCCTTTTTAGCTATAATATTTAAAACAGTGTATATTTACAAAGGACATAAAACTGCTTTAAGCATTAAAAAATAATATAAATAAAGAAGAAAATGAATACTGAATTATGCATTTCTATTATTATTCCCACCTATAATAGAGAAAAATGTATTCTGGAATTATTACAATCCTTATTTAAGCAGGATTATAAAAACTATGAAATTATAATTATTGATCAAAGTGACCAATTGAGTGAGGAAAAAAAGTCTTTTATTAATGCACATGAAAATAAGTTTAAATATTTTCATATTGACGAAAGAGGAAGATCCTTAGCAAAAAATTATGGAATTCTTCAGGCAAAAGGGGACATAATCTTGTTTTGTGACGATGATATTATCCCACCTTATAATTTTTTATCTACTCATGTTAAACACTATTTAAATGAAAAGATTGGTGCAGTTTCATGTAGGTTAGTGGAAGAAGGGGATAAAGAAGTCTATGTGAGAATTCCATTAAAAACTACTTTTTACGGAAGGTTAATTAATAAACCTTATTCAACCAATTCAAATTTCGTCACTTCTTTAAATGGTGGCAATATGTCTATTCGGAAAGCAGCTTTGGATAAAAGCGGTTTTTTTGAAGAATATTTTGAAGGTACATCAATGGTTGAAGAACCTGACATAGCTTATAGAGTATTAATGAATGGATATAAAATATATTTTGATTCGAGTATTACAGTCATGCACTTTCCTCAAGTTAATGGTAATTTAGCATATATAAATACCAAGCGAGCCGAATGGTTTTATTATTATTATTTTAATCTACTTATTTTTTTTATTAAATATGGCCGTTTTAAAAACTTGCCTTTTGTTTTTATATATAGTATTTTGCTTTCCGCAAAACAAGTGCTTAAGTATAAAATGCCCTTAAATAGTTATTTGAAAATGCAATCGGGCTTTTTTAGTGGTCTGAAGAAAGGTTTTCGTTTATATAAAGAACAAAAAGGAAAGTTATATTATACTTCTTGTCGTCATAATAAAAAGACTATTGTTGAAATATCATTTACAAAAACATGGAAAAATTAATAATTTCAATAGTAACATGGAATAATGCCCCGACAATTTATAATTGTTTATTATCGGTCTTAAATCAGTCTTTTTCAGATTTTCAATTATTTATTGTGGATAATAATTCTGCCGATGAAACACGTAGTATTATTGAGTCATTTTCAGATAGTAGGATAAAGTTTTTTAAATTTAATAGAAACACAGGTTTTTGTGGAGGTCATAATTATTCACTCCAAAACTCAGAAAGCGAGTTTGCGTTGCTTGTTAATCCAGATATTATCATGAGACCTGAGTATATAAAGAATGCTTTAGAAGTAATGATGAAAAACAAGCAAATAGGAACAGTTTGCGGGTTATTGTTGCAAAACGATGCTGATGGCGAATCGTTTATTGATAGTGCTGGGATGGAAATGAAACGGTCAAGAATTATGCAGTTACGTTTTCATGGTGAAAACATAAAAAATGTAGTTCTTAAAGGAGAAGAAGAAGTATTTGGTGCAGATGGTGCCTTACCTTTATACAGAAGAGCGATGATTGATGACGTTTCAGTAAATGGTCAGTTTTTTGATGAAATGTTCTTTGCACATAAAGAAGATTGGGATGTATCTTGGAGATCTTCTCTTTTTGGCTGGAAAGCCTATTTCAGTCCATCTTGCATCGCTATCCACCCCAGGTCATTTAAACCTAAAAGCTTAAAGACAAGAGGGGCAATGTCTAAAGAGGTGAAATTCCATGCGGTAAAAAATCAATTGTTACTTCTTATAAAAAATCAGTCCGCTTCAGGTTTTGTTAGAAATATTTTTTTTATTGTCCCTCGTCAAATTATGATTTTCGTTTATATTTTGTTTTTTGAATTCAGTTCGTTAAAATCATATGCCTTCGTATTTCGGAATTTGACAAGCATTATGAATTCGCGAAATTTTATTCAAAGGAGACACTCTATTCAAGTAGTTAATAAAAAATAAGAAATTGGTATACAAAAACAAACCAGAACACGGTTTAATGCGGATTTGAATGATAAGCACCGATTCGTAATTTGTTAAAATTCGTAATTCACAATAATGGAAAATCTAGTAAAAGATACTGTAAAAATACTTTCTATAAATGTATCGAAATTAAATTTGGATCAAACAATCGAATTATTTATTAAGTGGATTGAAAATAAGCAGAAAAAAAGAATTTGCGTGACTCCAGTTAATTGTATTTTGTGGGCACATAAGATTCCAAGGCTAAAAAAAATTTATAATACATCTGATATGAACCTTGCGGATGGTGTTCCTTTGATATGGGCATCAAAGTTGTTTAATAATCCTATATCAGGTCGAGTTACTGGTCTTGATCTTTTGCCGGAATTTGCAAAAATTGCAAGTCAAAAAAAATACACTTTTTTTTTTTTAGGTGGTGGAGAAGGTGTTGCTGAAATTTTGTCCGATACTTTAAAGAAAAAATACCCTCAATTACTGGTTGTTGGCACTTATTGCCCAACTTTTTCTGATAAATTTTCTGATGAAGAAAACAATAAAATAATTGAGGCGATAAATAGAACACAACCTAATATTTTATGGGTTGGACTTACAGCCCCAAAGCAGGATTATTGGATATATGATAATTTTGATAAACTCAAAATTAATATTGCTATTGGTGTTGGAGGGGCATTTGACGTTAGCGCAGGTTTAATAAAAAGGGCTCCGAAGTGGATGCAAAGAAATGGTTTAGAGTGGTTTTACAGATTTACTCGGGATCCTAAAAGGTTATTTAGAAGATATATTATTGAAGCACCTCTATTTATTCCACTAATTATTTTTCAAAAATTCGGATGGCTAAAAAATAATAATTAATAATTCTGCATCTATAGAAAACAGTCATGAATACAAATAAAATTGTCTTGCACTCAACTATTTTCTTTTATTTATTAATCCTTATAGTAACTACTCTTCCATTTTTCATTTCAATTAATAGTATAGCTATAATACTTCTTGTAATTAATTGGTTAATAGAAGGTAATTGGAAAAAAAAGAGGGAAATGTTTTTGTCTAGCAAATATGCAATATTTTGTGTGATCTTTTATTTATATCATATAATTGGTTTGTTTTATTCTGCTAATAATTCTGTAGGTCTTTTTGAATTGGAAAAAAAACTTGCTTTAATTATTTTCCCTTTAGTTTTTGCAACATCCGTTACTTTAAATAGAAAAAAAATATTTATTATTTTATATTGTTTTGTTACCGCTTGTTTTGCTGCAGTGGTTATTTGTCTTTCAAATGCAATTTATTTTTCATCAATTGGGGATAATAGCTATTTTTTTTATCACAAGTTGGGATCTCCAATACATTTTCACGCAGTTTATTTTTCTGTTTATCTTGGTTTCGCAATTTGTATTCTAATTTATTTTCTGCAAGACAAATGGGAAACACAATCTTGGACTTTGAAAACAATGCTTATTTTTTTGGTAACTTTGTTTCTGTTTTTTTTACTTTTGCTCTCTTCTAAAACAGTATCTATTTCTGTTTTGATTATTACTCTTCTATATTTATTGGTTATAATGTATAAAAGAAAGAAAATTATAATTGGAATTTTGTTTTTTGTTTTAGTTCCTACTTTATCTGTGATAATGGTAAAATCTTCGGGGAATATTCAAAATAGATTCAATGAGTTGTCTAAAGAAAATTATTTCGAGGTTTTAAAATTGGATGATTACCGAGGGTTTCAATTTACGGGAGGAACAATTCGAGTTGCTATTTGGAAATCTGTTTTTGAAATTCTTAATGAGGAAAAAGCTTGGATTTTCGGTGTTGGAACAGGCGACTCACAAGATTTGTTAACAAAAAAATACATGCAAAAAAATATTTATCCTGGAGATGGTGCTCTTGGACATATTGGATTTATTGATTATAATGCACACAACCAATATTTTCAATTTTTAATTACATTAGGAGTCTCAGGGTTGTTTATCTTTTTTTTTCTTTTGTCTTATCCTATTATACATAATCCAAATAACGTATTACAAATATTATTTATTTTTATTTTTTGTACATTTTGTTTTACCGAATCCGCTTTATGTGCACATAAAGGGGTGGTTTTTTATTCTTTTTTCAATTCTTTATTCTTTTTCGGTTCTTATAATAAAGAAAATAAGGAACAAAATTAGTACCCCCTGTTTTTGATTAATGACCTACATAAATCAATGGAGAATAACTTTCTCGCTTATCAACACCTAATTTTTTTGTATTATTTATAATGCTTGATATTTCAACAAATTTAAATGGATCTTCAAATGGTATAAACATGAAAAATAGTTTTTAAGATACTGGACAAACCAACAAGACTATAGTGAAATTGAATTTGTAGTTAAAATAAGAGGAATGAATAAAGGCTTGTAAAATTTTCAGTTCAGCGTTAAGTCAGTACGTATTAATTCTAATTTACCTTTATTTTTTTTCTAAATATCCAAAACAGTCCTAAAAAGAAACTGAAAATAATTCCATTTAGTATATAAAATAATAAACTAGCTGTTGGGATGGGAGGAGAAAATCCAATCATTATTTCAAAACTATTATTAAGTTCTTTTTGTTCATTTATACTTAATTGTGATTTGTATAAATCCATTCCGGTCTGATATACTTTGACTGGATCAATAGGTTCTCCAAGGATTATTCCACTTCCCATACTTCTTGGAACAATGCTTTTATTAACAAGTCGTTTTAAGCTATCAATAGCAATTATTTCAGTTTTTATTTTATCTTCATATTTTTCTAAATAATTCTGATTTATTTTTTTTCTCTTCGCTACGTATTCATTACTCTCCAAATAATTTAAAATTCCTTTTTGGAGGCTGTCTAAAATAGATGGATCATTTACTTTTACCTCTATCTTAAAAGGTAAAAGAACAAATGCTGAATCCTTATAATTTTTTTCAAGTGCTTCATTTAATGCTTTGCATGAAATACTTTTTATCTGTTTTGCCATTTTAACGTCAATACCTAATATTTCTGATAATTTTATATCATTATTATTATTATGCATTTTTGTCAGATCATTAATCATAGAATAGCATTCGCCATTATTTAGCCTCGAATGTGATAATGTAAGATCTGAAATATAGACTGTTTTTTTTAAGGAAAATATTCCAATACTTAAAGCAATACCTAGAAATACAAAAACAATAAGTGTTTTGATATTTTGAAGAGAAAATTTAATTAATTTTCCAATTGATTGGAATAAATTCGCAAATCCATTTTTTATCCTATTGAGAACAGAAAGCAAATCTATTTCTTCTGGGGAATTATTATCTTTCATTTTTTGAAATTGTTACCGGGTCAAAATTTAATTTTTAAATTTGGAATGATTTAATGACAATTGTTTAAACTTAATCTATTAATAAACTAACAAATTAATGTGGCTCAAAGTTAGTAATAAATTGGAATTAGAAACTATTGTTTTAATTTCAAGTATTGTGTCATTTTTTTATTTTGGCATAAAAGGATGTGTACATTTATTAGTGCATTAATAGACATTTTCGTCCTTCTTTAAAATAGAAATTATTGTATATAAAATAACTTTTAAATCTAAATAAAACGACCAGTTTTCAATATAAAATCTATCCACCCTTGCCCGCATCTTCATTTGGTACAATTCTTTTGTTTCTCCGCGGTACCCCATAATTTGAGAAAGTCCGGTTATACCAGGTTTAACGGTATGACGAACCATATACTTATCAACTTTTTGAGAATATTCTTCTGTTAATTTTAGTGGATGTGGTCGCGGTCCAACCACAGACATATTGCCCCATAATGTATTAAAGAATTGTGGTAGTTCGTCTAAACTTGTTTTTCGTAAAAATGCACCTACATTGGTTATTCTGGGATCATCTTTTGTTGCTTGAAGAGTATGAGCTTGATCGTTCACTCGCATAGTTCTAAATTTCAAACAATTAAAAGGCAGATTATTTAAACCACTCCTTTTCTGAATAAAAAATATTGAACCCCTGGAATCTATTAATATAAAACAGGCAATAATTGGTATAAGCCATGATAAAATAAAAACAATTACCAAAAATGAAAAGCAAAAATCAAAAGCGCGTTTTAAATATTGATTTTGCAATTCATCAAAGGGGTTTTTACGAATTAATAACAACGGGATTAGTTCGAGATAAGTTAGGACAAAATTGTATCCTAATTCGCTAGATGAATCAGGGATAAATTTTATTGTTATTAAGTTGTTTTCTGTAAATTTTATTATAGAATTTAGTGTGTCTTTATCAACTTTTTCTAATGAGCATATTATTTCACTTACATTGTTGTTTAAAACAAAATTTTCAATTTTTGAGTAAGTTCCTAAGTTTTTTTCTTTTGTAGTATTAATTATGTTATTTGAAAAAAAGCCTAAAACATTGTAGCCATATTCTGGATGCTTTTCAATAAATTCTTTATAGAATATGCTATTCGTACTAAATCCAACTATAATAACATTTTTTTTATTTTTATGAGATTTTACTAACCATTTTGATAAAATAAAAAAAACTATAATTCGCCAAGCAACAAGAAATATAAAAAGCCAGAAAGAGTAATTCAAAAACAAAGTGTCAGAAAATTGGTTCTTATGAAAGAAGCCAATAAATGTGTAGAATACAAGAATAAAAAAAACAAATAACGTGCTTAAATTTAAAACGCTTGTTAAAATTCCAGGGGAACGATTTATATAATAATATTTCGTAAAAAAAGTGCTTAAGAACCAAGCTATATTAGAAAAGATAATAACGTCTGTAACTATAGATTCTTGAGTAGAAAAAAATAAAAAAAATAAGAGGATATTTATAATTATTAATTCCCCAAATAGATTTAAGGGAACTAGATATCTCATACTGAAATTTTTCATCTGTTTAACAATATTAGTTCAGTTCAAGAGTTTTTAGCTGAATTTTAGGAAAGGCACAATATACAATTAAAATAGGAAAGTTTAAAACTAATAAAAAAACTTACAACCCACCCAAAAACTCCATCGTATCCACTCCATCAGCATAATCATCTAATTTGGGACATTGCCCCTCACCAAATGGAATTACGCTGTTAATTTCAGAAATAGTTGAAACAATACACTGAATTTGATCTTTCTCATTATCAAGTCGTTTGTTTAAAGCAGAGATCTCATCATAAAATTCGTAAAATAAGACACCAATCGGTGATGAATGGCTGATATCTTCTTTTAACAATAAAAAATTATTATCTAATAGTGATTCATTATTACCCATCAAATAGACTGTTCGGTTATAATCATAGTTATTGCCGTATTTATTATTGTTTACCACGTATTGATATTCAAAAATGGATTCGTAAAATGTGTCGAATTTATACCCCTTCGGGACAAATAATTTGGAAACATTTCGACATCCTAATCCAAAATATTGAAAAATATCTTTTCCCAGAAGTTTTAGATCTTCCTTGCTTTCCTTCCCAGAGAGGACAGCTACGGAATTTCTGTTTTTACGTATAATGTGAGGATATTTCCCGAAATAGTATTCGAAATACCGTGCCGAGTTATTGCTGCCGGTTGCAATTACAGCATCTATGTTTTTAAGCTGTCCCTCAGTAAATTCGATATAACTTGCAAATTTAGGTTCAATTGCAATTAATATTTTCGCAACATAAGGCAATAACAGTTTATCATCTGATGATAATTTACCTGTAAACTTATTCCCGGATAACAGTACACATAACATATCGTGAAAGCCTACCATTGGTATGTTTCCTGCCATAATAACAGCAACATTCTTTGCCGTTTTTTCATCAGATATTGATTTTATATAGTGTGAAAGCCAGTCTACAAGCAGTTCCTCATTTAAGCTTGAAGCAATTGCCCTGATCGCATTTCGGACATTATCTTCCGTAAACCATCCGTTGTTAAAGTGCACGGATTGTATCAACTCATTAAAATCATTGTAAAAGGTATCGTTTAGGGAGTTGTCGGCTTGTTTTTCTCCTTGTCCTGAAAATTGTTTTAAGAAATTTCCTAATGTAACAAAGGCTTTTATTCGGTTATCTAGTGTCATATTGTTGATTTGGAGATTTATTGATTTGAAAATTTGCTGATTTACTATTGGTTTATATCTTGTTATAGTCCTTCAAATTCTAATTCTCCAAATCTCTAATTGTTAATTCGTATATTTGCAAAAGATTTTTTTACAAAATTAACAAAAACAAAATCTCTTATGGCAATTAAAATTACTGAGGAGTGCATTAATTGTGGAGCCTGCGAGCCAGAATGTCCAAATAACGCAATATACGAAGGTGGAAATGAGTGGCGTTTTTCTGATGGAACCTCTATAAAAGGGATGTTTACCTCGAAAAGTGGAATGACTGTTGATGCAGATACACCGGAAACACCTGTAGCAATGGATATTTATTATATTGTATCTGATAAATGTACTGAGTGTGTTGGTTTTCATGATGAGCCGCAATGTGCAGCTGTTTGCCCGGTTGACTGTTGTGTAGATGATGAAAACTGGAGAGAAAGCAAAGAAGAACTTTTGGCGAAAAAAAGTACGATGCATATTTCATAAATTTCTCAGACTTCCCACAGCATGAATTCTCTGCCGACCTGCCTAATAGCTGGTTATTATAGCACTCAAATCCTATAAAGTACAATTTGTGCGCGTCTTATGCGTTTCAGAGGGAGCAAAACCTTTTACTTTGAGCAAATGAAAAAAATAGGCATTCTTATTTTTTTTTTATTTTCATTAAAAATATCTGCCCAGGAGGGGAGTTTAGAGAAACGCGCGTTTGATTTGGATAATGATTCCCTGAAAAGTATTTGCAAGAAAATATACAATTCGAAATCTGATTCTGATAAAAAAAAATATAATGATAAATTGCTTAAGACTTTCGAAACGGTTTTGAGTAAACCCAATTCATTTGATTATCCGTTCGATTCATTAAACGATGTAGCACGGTTAGTGCCCCCAGATAAAGCATTCAGGATCATAAATTGGAACGTGCCATACAGTGATGGAACGCAGGAATATTTTGGATTTATTCAATACAAGCATATTCAAATAAAAAAGAAAGGATTGTTCAAAAAAGAAAGAACAGAAACCTTCCAGCTATACCCCTTAATTGACAAATCCTCTGAAATTAAAAATCCGGAAAATTCCATCAGCGATAATAAAAAATGGTTTGGAATGCTTTATTATAAGGTCATTACAAAGAAAACAAAGAACAAAACATATTATACTTTGCTTGGGTGGGATGGCAACGATAAATTAAGTGTAAAAAAAATTATTGATGTATTAACCTTTGATAATAATGGAACTCCTCGTTTTGGCGCTGATATTTTTATCATGTCAAAAAAATATCCTAAAAGAGTGGTTTTTGAATACGCCTCTACATGCTCCATGTCGCTTAAGTACAGCAATAAAAAAGATTCTATCGTGTTTGACCATTTAACTCCCTCACAAGCTCAATTAGAAGGTCAATATCAATATTATTGCCCGGATATGAGTTACGATGGTTTTGGATTCAAAAAGGGGAAATGGAATTACGGTACCGATCTGAACGTGACCAATGAGAAAGACAGCTCGGACAAGTTTTACAATGACCCACATAATGCAAAAGCCACTCACGAAAGCAATATCCTTATTAAGAAAGTAAAGAAGAAAAAAAAGGATAAATGATATTGCGGTATTGATAAATAGAGTCTAATGAACTTTCAACTGTTCATTTTTTATAGAATCCTCGATCAATTTTTCTATCTCCCCTAAAGAATCAAATAGTTGTTGAAACGATTCAATTACAAAATATTTTACCTGAAGTATATCCGTCCTGAAATCAGTATTGAAAATAGTCTGAACATCAAAATTAAGATGTACAGCCTGTGTACTCAAGCAATGTTTTGTTTCCCCCATGGATGAAATAATTCCGGCTCCATAAATTTTCAGTTCATCATTTTCTTTTATTAACCCAAATTCGATTGTAAACCAGTAAATACGCCCAAGTAATTCAATTGCTTTTGGATCATCAATATGCTTCAGGGCTATCTTACTAATGCCCTTAAAAAAATCAACATAGGTTTGATTGCTCAATAACGGAACATGTGCAAACACATCGTGAAACATGTCAGGCTCTTCCAGGTAATCTAATTGCTCCATTGTTCTTAACCAGCATGTTGCAGTAAATTTTTTCTGAGAAAGAAATTCGAAAAATGTTTTTTGTGGACTAATGTTCGGCACCACTTCCATACTCCAACCTGTCAGTGGTTTTAGGAGTTCAGCTACTTCATCAAAATGAGGGATTTTATCGGAAGAAAATTGTACTGTTTCCAATGCTTCCAGATATGCTGATGAAACAATTGGTTTTAAAATTTTTATTTGTCTTTCGAATAGTGTTTGCCAAACCAAAAAATCAAGTTCAGTATAGTTGTTATATATTTGCTTTGTTGGCCGCATTTTAATTGGGTGATGAAAATAATTTTTGTTACAATAATTTATTTTTCAATTCAATGCTTCGCTGGAATTGAAAAATAACAAATAAATTTAATAGAATGTTTCTCCTTTTGCTGCCATTGTTTTTAATAGAATGCAGGGTCTGTAACGGTCTTCGGCATAATTGGTATACAAATTTTCCAATATGTCTAATATGATTTGCAAACCTAATTCATCCGCCCATTTCAATAATCCTTTTGGATAATTTACTCCTTTCGTCATAGCCAGATCCAAATCTTCTTTGCTCGCTAATTGCAAATACAAGGAATCGATCGCTTCATTGATCAGCATTGCAATAACACGGTAAAAAATAGTTTTACCCAATTCGTCATCTTCTCTGGGTGCCGGTATTACAGCTCCTTCGGCATAATTGTAATAACCCTTTCCGGATTTACGACCAAACCATTTTGCCTCATACAAACGTTTTTGTGTTAAGGACGGCTTGAAGCGAGGCTCATAAAAGAATTGCGTCCATACACTTTCGGTAACTTTATAATTTATGTCATTGCCAATAAAATCCATCAATTCGAAAGGTCCCATTTTAAAGCCGCCAACGGTTTTCATTGCCCAATCAATAGTTACAAAATCAGCAATGCCTTCTTCATAGATACGTATAGATTCACTATAAAATGAGCGAGCTACACGATTAACAATAAAGCCCGGAGTATCTTTTGTAAGAACAGTTTGTTTGCCCCAGCTGTCGATCAGTTTTTTTGAATGTTCTGTAATTTTACTATCAGTGGTAATGGCTGGAATGATTTCCACCAAAGGCATAATAGGAGCGGGGTTAAAAAAATGAATCCCAATTACACGATCTGCATTTTTACAGGCAGACGCGATTGACGCGATTGATAGTGAAGAGGTATTACTTGCCAATATACAATCAGAAGAAACGATGTTTTCCAGATCAGAAAACAATTTTTGTTTTACATCTAAATTTTCTACAATGGCTTCAATGATCAACTTGCAATTTTTGCATTCGTTTAATTCAGATGCAAATTGTATACGTTCTGTAATTCCCTTTGAACTTTGAGCTGTTAGTTTTTGTTTCTCAACTAATTTTTTTAGGGTGTTTTCTAAATTATTTTTTGCTTTATCCAAAGCAATTTGATTCGTATCGAATAAGATCACGTTATGCCCCGCAGTAGCTGCCACTTGTGCAATTCCAGCTCCCATTGCACCCGAACCAATTATCCCTATTGTTGAATCTTTTGAAAACATATCGTATGATGTAAAAAATTAAAACCGCAAGTTGAATTGTTAAATTTTTAAATTGCCTACTGTAGAATTGCCTACTGCAGAATTGAATTATTATTATTCCCCTTTAAACACAGGTTTGCGTTTTTCTAAAAAAGCCTTCACCCCTTCATTATAATCATAGGTTTTAGATGCACTTATTTGTTCTATGCCTTCAGCAATTAATTGTTGTTCGAGTGTATTATTTATTGATTGATTCAATAATCGTTTCGTTAAGCCTATTGCCCTGGTTGGAAGGTTAGCAAGGGTTTTCGCGATCGTTAATGCATCTTCTTGTAATTTATCATCTTCAATTACTTTATAGATCATGCCCATTTTTTCTGCATCTGAAGCTGAAATTTTATCACCTAACATCATCAATGCAGATGCTTTTCCAAATCCAATTAAACGTGGAAGAAAAAAGGTTCCTCCGCTATCCGGGATCAAGCCGATTTTACTAAATGCTTGAATAAATGCAACAGAATTTGCTGCAATTACAATATCACACGCTAAAGCAATGTTTGCCCCTGCCCCTGCAGCAACACCGTTGACAGCACAAATAACAGGTTTTTCAATATTCCTGATTTTTTCAATAATAGGGTTGTAATGTTCTGTAACTATTTTTTCCAGTCCAACCCCATTCGGGTCAACTACTTCTGCAAGATCTTGTCCTGCACAAAACGCTTTTCCTTCACCGGTTAAATAAACAGCACGAATCGCACTATCTGTTGCAGCTTTATCCAATGCAGCTTGCAGTGCCAAAGCCATCTCACGATTAAAGCTATTAAATTTATCAGGACGGTTAAGTGTTATTTTCAACACATTTCCATCTAATTCGGATTTAATAAATGATGACATATTTTTTATTGATTTATGTTTTTGAGAATTCAAATATAATCAAAACTCTTATGGTGCGTTAGGGATTGCAGTGGAAATCCTTTTCTTTTTAGAAAAGATTGAACCCCTTCGACTTCGCTCAGGATAAACTCCAAGCCCGCCCCTTTCTTTTTTAAGAAAGGGGAACGCCCCAATCAATTGAAATTTATTCTTAAGAGAGGACCGGGGGATGAAATCACGCTACCTTAATTTTACAGTAATAAAGCGCGAAAATCAATAAATAGAAGATATCTAAAACTTCACGATCATCCTTAAGTTCAACTGCCGTTGAGTTAAGAAATTAGGAACAGCGTACTGGCGATTGGTAACGTCTTCCACCCAAATATAGGAGACAGTATTACTTGTACCCAAGAGATTAAAAACTTCCAGACTTATCCAAACTGATTTCAAGTAACGTCCTGGATTTTGAGGTTTAACCTTTCTATCTTCTCGTAATGCCTGGTAGGAGAAACCAATGTCAACTCTGCGATAGGGTGGCATTTTCAATGTTTGTTTGTATCGTTGCGAATTTGGTGGGCCAAAAGGTACACCACTTCCGAATAATAAATTGAGATGCATTTTTAGATCAGGAAGTCCCGGCATATTATCCTGAAAAAACAAACCAAAATTCACACGCTGGTCGGTAGGGCGAGGAATATAGCCTGGTTCATGACGTATACTGTCTGTTGCTATATTATTAAAAGTAATTCCGGGTTCAATTTTTTTGCCATCGCTGTTAAAATAATCATAGTAAAAATCATCCTTTATATCTTCACGCGTTTCCATTATTGATATAGATGCCCATGATTCCAGGCCTTTTACGAATTCCCCGTTCACTTTTAGATCAATTCCTGTGGCGTATCCACGGGCATTGTTTTTTGCCGAGTAGCGTATACGAACATTGTCAACTTCATAAGGGATCAGATTATCTAAATATTTATAATACGCTTCCCCAATAAATTTAAAAGGACGCTTCCACGATTTGAAATTATAATCGCTGCTTAACACAAAGTGAATGGATGTTTGGGCTTTGATATTATAATTAATAACACCTTTGGCATCACGCAGCTCCCTGTAAAATGGAGATTGGTAATAATATCCGGAGGAAAATTTAAACAGAAAATCTTTTTTCCAGTGAGGCTTTAAACCAATTGTAGCGCGGGGACCAACCAAAGCCTGATCATTCAGGTCCCAGTAATTTGCACGAATGCCACCTACTAGTGAAACAAGTGATGAATCCTTCATTTCTTTTCTCCATACACCTTGTACAAAGCCTGAAACTCGATTTGATGAAATATTTATTTTTTGTTTGATCACATCCTGTAAAATAATTTCCTGCGGATCAGTTATTGGCAGTGAAAAGCCGGCACTATCAATGTATTTCCATTCACTTAATTTATCCGTGATCATTTCATTTGAATACTTTGCTCCCCACAATAGTTGCTTGCCTGAAACGGTATAGGTTCCCTTGTGTTCAGCACTTAGTACATTGGCCGAAAGGTTGGTTCTTGCATGATTTAAAAATGTACCAATACCCCTGTTTGCAACAATATCACCAAAAGTGGGTTTGCCAAAATCAGTTTCGAGCTCATCAATAAAATATTGACCTTGTATATCAAAGGCTTCGCTTTCTTTACTTTGAAATGCAGATCCAATAAATCTAAGATTCAATTTGTCGCCCTTATCATGATAATTGGCTGATAAAGCACCCAACATGGTAGTAAATTGATCTACTTCTCTGCCATCAAAATAAATTTTCAAACGCAAGGCCTGATTCAAGGTGCCAAAATCTGTTTCCCGATTTTCCGGAACGATCTGGTATTTATTACTTGCATAATTACCTAAGAAATCAAGTTCCCATTGTGGGTTCAGATCGTAGGTGATATAGGATTGAACATCACCAAAAAAAGGTTTATACTGCCCTTTGGTATCCAAACCCCTTAATAAGTATTGATTGGTTTTATAACGTGCACCAATGATCCAGGAAAGTCTGTAATTTTTTGTGCTTCCTTCTAAATGAAGGTTAGTGCCAAGCAAACTTCCTGAAACAGTTCCGGCAAATTTGCGTGGTCTGCGATATTGGACATCCAGTACCGATGACATTTTATCACCATACTTTGCTTCAAACCCACCTGCCGAAAACAATACTGATGAAACCAGATCGGGGTTAACAAAGCTTAGTCCTTCCTGCTGGCCGGAGCGAACAAGGAAAGGACGATACACCTCAATACCATTAACATAAACAAGGTTTTCATCAAAATTCCCCCCACGTACTGAGTAAGAAGAACTCAGCTCATTACGGCTGGATACCCCGGGAAGAGTAAATAAAATAGCATTAAAATCCTGACTGGCAGTAGGAATATGAGAAATATGAAGAGGATCGATGCGTGTAACTGCCAAAAAACGGTTGCCATCGCTTACTACAACTTCTTTAATTATATTTTTAAATGTTAAAGCTCTGCTCAACTCAAGTCGTTCTCCTGGCGCCAGCCTTACTTTTCGCTGCTCCTGCTTATGACTGAGGCTATAAAAAACAATCGTTAATTCCTGATTGGCTGGGATAGAATAGGCATATTCTCCTTTTTGATCGGTATAAACAGGAGGCAGAGATAAGCCTAAAATAGAAACACTGATGTCCGGAAGAGGTTCATTTTCAGAGTTAGTTACCCTACCATAAATGGTGGCAGTATCCTGTGCAAGTATTGCAAACGAACTGAAAAATATAAAACTTAGAAATAAGAATTTAAGTTGATTCCGTTTTTTTCTTTTCACGTCCACTGTTTTAAATCATCAGTCAAATTAGTCAATAGCCATTAGTTAATTAGTCATTAGTTAATTAGTCATTAGTTAATTAGCAATTGGTCTTTAACACATTAGCACATTATTTAATTGATAAATTGTCCGTTAATTTATTTGCCTACTGCTCAATTGCCTACTGCCTAAAATTGGCTACTAATCTTTCTTTTTAAAATCCCCGTTTTTCCATGCTTTGATAAATTTTGCCCATGCTATTGGATTTAACAAATTATTGGGTGGATATTGTCCTGCATAATAAAGTTTGCTTTGATATTGTTGTGAGCTGTATTTGTAATTCAGACTTGCATCCATTGCCATACCTACCATTTGATCTTTAAGATCCGAGCGATCCATGTTTTTAGAAGCTCTTGCCAGGTCATCTTCCGGAAGATCAAGATTTAAAAAAGCTTGTTTAAATTGTTCTTTCGAAGGCCATGGAAATACTTCTGTAAGTCTTAAGTAAACAGTATCTTTCAATAATACTTGTATAAGAGAATAAGTGTTGGAAGTTAATGTATCCGGGATGATATATTGTGCCGGACTGAAACCAATTGCCGAAAATTCAATAGTATCGTTCGCTTTTGCAACGAAGGAAAAGTAGCCATAGAAATCACTAATAGTACCACGGTGAGTGTTTTTAACGATGATACTGGTGTAGGGTACCGGACGTAGGTCATTCCCTTCCACAACTACTCCCGAAAACTGGGTCAAACTAAGTCCCTTTTTTTCTGAAACTTTAGGTTTTTTTTCCTGTGCAATTGCAGCTGCATCAATCAGGCATATTAATAGCAGTAATAAATGTATTTTTTTAAACATAATTTGTTGTTTTAATGGACGCCAAAAATACGTATTTATTACCTTGTTTGCTGCATGACGCCTAATAACTTAATAAATGTGAAATTATTGCCTTTTAATTCCTTAAATTCGCCTGAACAAAACTAATTGAACATGAAAAAAATTACTTTTTTTATATCTGGTATATTTATTTCTACTGCATTAATAGCTCAAACTCCTATTACTATTACTTCAAGTGACATGCCAAATGAGAATGATGAAGTATTAGTTAGCGTTAATACTAACATTGGAGCCTTAGATCCTTCTCCAACAGGACCCAATTATAGTTGGGATTTTTCATCATTAACACCCAATGTTCAGCAGTTTGAGAAGTTTGATTCTCCTCTTTCTTTTACTTCACCGTATAATTTTCTGTTCAATCCCTTTAATACATCGTATGGTAGAGATAATTACGAATTTTCTACCATTTCATTGCCTGGTGGAACAGAGATCACCGATGCCTATGATTTTTATAAAGAATCCTCTTCACTATATAAACAGATCGGTGCTGGATTTACTGTAAATAACGTGCCAATCCCATTTTTATACTCTCAGGAAGATATTATTTATGAATTTCCTATGAATTATTTAAATACCGATGATTGTAATTATAAATATGGTTTAGATATCCCCGGAATGGGCTATTATGGCCAATCCGGACACCGTGTTAACCTTGTTGATGGTTGGGGAACATTAATTACCCCTTTTGGAACATTTCAAACATTACGCGTAATATCAACCATTGATGCCATTGATACGGTTTACAATACATCTTTAACTCTTGGAACCAATATACCTCGTCCTTTAAAATATGAATTTAAATGGTTGGCAACAGGTAAAAAAATCCCGGTTCTGAAAATCGAAGCTACTGATATTGCCGGTAATATCACCGTTTCTAATGTTCGTTATACCGATAGCGCTAGAACAGGAGTTCCACAAGTGGGCATTGTTGAAAATACAGCACCTGGTATGGAACTTGCAGTTTTCCCAAATCCTTGTGTGAGCGAAATAAAAGTAAACTATAAGTTGCCGACAACTACTCATGTTAAAATTAGTATTACTAATGTAATTGGTAAAACAGTTGCTAATGTTATTGATCAAACTCAAATTAGCGGAACTCACCAAAGATCAATAAGTATAGCTGATTTGCATTTAAATTCCGGGATCTATTTCATAACCCTTCAAACGGATAAGTATAAAGAAATTCAGAAAATAGTCGTTACCCGATAATAATACAGAATCTTAGCTAGGGTTAAGGAGTTTGTGCGCGGTCATATTGAGCTTAGCCTGTGCTGAGCTCTTGTCGAAGCATCGAAATATCTGGGGGAATTATTAACCGATTTCAATTGTTTATTTGGGCGTTCCAATTCTTGAAGGAGAATTGGCGGGCTTTCCGCTTCAATCTTTTTGTAAAGAACAAAAAGGATTTCCACTGCAATCCCTAACGCAGCATTAACCAATGAAAGAGCATCCTGCAATTAAGTGAAGGTCTTTAGGCTTTTGATTTATATCTTCTGCGTTTACGGACTTTAGTCAAAATTAACAATCGAAATCAGGTATTTTACTCTAATCTGTGAATTGGCATCAATTTTTTTTGAATATTAATCGTAAATTCGCGCATTAAATTTAAAACCAGAACATGTCGAAATTTCATACTTTAAAAATAAGTGATATTGTGCGCGAAACAGCTGATGCCGTTTCTGTTGCATTTGAAGTACCCAATAATTTAAAACAGGAATATACATACAAGCAGGGCCAATACCTTACTTTAAAGTTTTTTGTTAATGGCGAAGAGTTAAGACGTTCGTACTCCATTTGTAGCAGCCCTGTTGAAGAAAATGAGTTGAGAGTTGCTATAAAAAAAGTAAAAGATGGCAGAATGTCAACCTATATTAATGATAAAATTAAAGTAGGTGATTCCATGGAAGTGATGATTCCAATGGGTAATTTCTATACAGAACTGAATCCTGCTCACAAAAAAAATTATGTTCTTTTTGCAGGAGGTAGCGGGATCACACCTATGCTATCTATTTTAAAAACTGCATTAAAACTGGAACCCAACAGTACGGTAACCTTGTTTTATGGTAACAACGATGAGGCTTCTACCATTTTCAAAAAACAAATTGATACAATTGCTGCTAATAATCCCGAAAGATTAAAAGTGTTTCATGTCCTATGTAATGCTCCTGCCGACCATTCTCAAGCGCTGCAAGGATTAATGACAAAAGAAAAAAATATAGAACTCGTTAAAAATTTTGTGTCTCCTACTGCGGATAATGAATATTTTATTTGTGGTCCCGGCCCAATGATGGACAATGTAGTAGCTGCTTTGAAGGAATTGAAAACCGATGAAACAAGAGTTCATATCGAATATTTTTCTGCTCCCGTAGTTCCTGACGAATCTAAAAAAATTACTCCATCAATTGTTGGCACCACAGCAACAATTATTATGGATGGCGATCAACATACTGTTACTCTGGAGGATAATGAAACAATCCTGGAAGCTGCATTACGAATTGGAATAGATGCGCCTTACGCTTGTCAGGGTGGTTCTTGTTGTACTTGCCGTGCTTTATTGGAAGGTGGTAAAGTGGAGATGGCTGTTAATTACGCACTATCTGCCTCTGAAGTAAAACAAGGATATATCCTTACTTGTCAAAGCCGTCCTACAACACCTAATGTGGTTGTGAATTACGATAAGGGGTTGTAAAATTAATTTTTTCTGTAAGAGGGAGCCCTCCAAAAAGAATATGAACCGAATAGGACGCAACGAAATTTATTTTTTGCGTCCTTTTCATTTAAAAAGTGTTTATAAGAGAAAACATAATATACTTGGTTATTACTGATAAAAATCATAATTTTATAGCTAGGTATTAGTAATATTGCATTAGAAAATTATAACAATGGACGATACAAAACAATTAGAGCAATTTGAGGCTAAGATCGCAGCTGGTCTGAAAATAGAACCTAAAGATTGGATGCCGGAAGCGTACCGTAAACAATTGATCAGAATGATGAGTCAGCATGCGCATTCCGAAATTATTGGGATGTTGCCTGAAGGAAATTGGATCACCCGTGCTCCCAGCTTACGTAGGAAAGCAATTTTATTAGCAAAGGTTCAGGATGAAGCCGGACATGGTTTATATCTATACAGCGCCACCGAAACATTAGGTATTGACCGTTCGGAATTATTAGAACAATTACATTCCGGAAAAGCAAAATATTCAAGTATATTCAATTACCCAACCCTCACATGGGCTGATATTGGCGCAATTGGCTGGTTAGTGGATGGCGCTGCAATTATGAATCAAACAGCATTAGCACGTGGTTCGTATGGCCCATACTGCCGTGCGATGATCCGTATCTGTAAAGAAGAAAGTTTTCACAATCGTCAGGGTTATGAAATAATGATGCACCTGGCACAGGGAACACCCGAACAAAAAGAGATGGCACAAGATGCGTTTAACCGCTGGTGGTGGCCATCTATTATGATGTTGGGACCTAGTGATGATAAATCGCCAAATTCTGATCAATTAATGCGTTGGAAAGTGAAGATGGAAAGTAATGATGCGATCCGTCAGCGTTTTATTGACCGCACTGTTCCACAAGCTGAATTCATTGGTTTAAAGGTTCCTGATAAAGATTTGAAATTTAATGATGTAACCGGTCATTATGAGCATGGGCCAATCAACTGGGAAGAGTTTTTTGACGTTATTAAAGGAAATGGCCCTTGTAATGCAAAACGAATAAAAGATCGTGTAGAAGCGGATAAAAATGGCGCTTGGGTGCGGGAAGCAGCAACTGCCTATGCAGTAAAACAAGCAAAAGAAAAATTAGTAGCTTAAAAATAAAGAATTGGAGAATTAGTGAGTTGGAGAATTATACGAATCTCTAAATCACTAATTCTCTAAATCAATAAAAAAATTAAAAAATTATGAGTGATTCACAATGGCCTTTATGGGAAGTATTTGTACAAGGTAATCCCGGAATACCCCACAAACACGTGGGTAGCGTTCATGCTCCTGATGCCGAAATGGCAATTCAAAATGCACGTGATGTTTATACACGCAGAAGTGAAGGTATCAGCATTTGGGTAGTTCCTGCAATTGAAATATCGGCATCAAGCCCCGAAGATCAGGGTTCATTTTTTGAACCTTCAAATGACAAGCCATACCGTCATCCAACATTTTATAAAATTCCGGAAGGAGTGAAATATCTTTAAATTAGATATGAGTATTGAGATATAAGATTTGAGCAATAGGCCTCATCTCATATCTCAAATCTCATATCTCAATACCGTATACATGAATACACAACAAGCAAAATTCGAATACCTGCTTCGCCTCGGTGATAGCAGTCTGATAATAGGTCATCGTCTTTCCGAATGGTGCGGCCATGGTCCGATCTTAGAAGAAGATATTGCATTAATAAATATCGCATTGGATTTTGTTGGTAATGCAACATCGCTTTTAGGTTATGCAGCTCAAGTTGAAGGGAAGGGCCGTACAGAGGATGATCTAGCTTATTTGCGTGGTGAACGTGAATACCGGAATCTATTATTAACAGAACAGCCTAATGGCGATTATGCTGCTACCATTGCGCGTCAGTTTTTATATGATACCTATACTTTCTTTTTGTATGAAGAGCTGAAAAACAGCAAAGATGAGACCATTGCTGCAATTGCAGTTAAATCGCATAAAGAAATTACCTATCATTTGCGGCATACCACTCAGTGGATGCTACGTTTGGGGGATGGCACAGAAGAAAGCCATCAACGATTACAAACTGCATTAAATGAGTTGTGGATGTTTACTTCTGAACTGTTTGATATGGATGAAGTAGATGGATTATTGATCAATGAAGGAATTGCAGCTGATTTGGATAAAGTTAAAGCGGCTTGGGAAAAACGAGTGAATGAAGTGATCACAGAAGCTACATTACAGATCCCTGTAACCAATATTAAACAAAAAGGCAGCCGTGAAGGCAAACATAGTGAGCATTTAGGCTTTTTGTTAGCAGAAATGCAATATATCCCAAGATCTTACCCGGGATCTAAATGGTAATTTTTAACACAGAGTACATTGAGGAAGAAGGAGCAACACAGAGTTTTTTTTCTCTGTGAAACTCATAAAAAGCTCTGTGAACTCTGTGTTGAAACTAAGATAATATGAATACTTCAACATATACAAAAGAACAACTATTCTCCCTTCTTTCCGAAATTCCAGATCCGGAAATTCCAGTCATAAATATTATTGAATTAGGGATATTACGTGATGTACAATGGAATGGCATTTTATGTACCGTAATAATTACACCCACGTATAGCGGCTGTCCGGCAATGAAAGTAATTGAGGATGATATAAGGCTCAAACTCAAGGAAATTGGAATAAGTAATGTGAAACTAGATTTGGTTTATTCTCCTGCCTGGACAACTGATTGGATCAGTGATATTGCTAAAGAAAAATTACGTGCTTATGGAATAGCACCTCCCGACCATAGTACTATTGATAAAGCGGTATTGATGGGAAAAGCGCGCGAATTAAAATGTCCGCAATGCGGTTCAAAAAACACCGAAATGATATCCCAATTTGGTTCCACTGCTTGTAAAGCATTATATCGCTGTATTGATTGCAGGGAACCTTTTGATTATTTTAAATGTTTGTAAATTAACAAAACAAATGAAAAAAGTCCAAAAGACTGTCCCGTTTAATTTTGTGATTGAAAATTTATATGCCCTCGATCCTATCATAAAGTCTATGTTTGGTGCGTATGCAATTTATGTTGGCAACAAAATTGTATTGATACTTCGTGATAAGAAAGATGAAGATAGTGGGGTTTGGATAGCAACAACAGCTGAACATCATACAAGTTTAAAAAAAGATTTCCCATCAATGCGTTCCATAAAAGTATTTGGTCCGGGTGAAAGTGGATGGCAGGTATTGCCAATGGATGATGATGATTTTGAATCGAGCGTGAATCAGGTTTGTGACCTTATTTTAAAAGGCGACAAACGTATCGGTAAAATTCCTAAACCGAAAAAGAAAAAGGTAATACTTTAGGTCAATTTAACAATTTAGCAATTTAACAGTAGGCAATTAACAAACACAGATTCGTAATTCGTTAAAATTCGTAATTCGTAGTAGTTTTAGTAACTTTGTTTAAAGATTTTTTATACCAATAAATGTTATACCCAAAAGAAGCAATAGAAAAAGCCGGTGCCTGGATGGAAGGAGATGGACGCGCAAAAGCATGGTTGCTGGAAAGTAACTATGAAGAACTTGTTCAGCTAAAAGATGCTGTAAGCCGCTATCCAAAAGCATTCGAATATTTATTGATCAATAAACACTTTGTTCTTGCTGCTTTTGTTAATTCTATCTGGGACGACAAAAAAGCATTGAAATTATTAATGGATAAAAAAGAATTTTTTTGGGCAGCAATGTCAAATTATATCAACGGGGACGAAAATGCCCGTGTTTTTCTGATCAAAAACAATTTGAAGCATTATGCAGATCTGGCGCATAAAATACAAGCAAAGATCCGTAAAGAAGGCGATGAACGAACGGGTTTCTTTAACAGCGGACCTTTTAAGGCTGAGAAATAATTTTTGATATCTATCTTTAAAAATAATTTAACAATTCAAAAAGGAAATTAATGCGTATCATCGGTACTATACCACATCCAAAAATTACTATTTCTATTTTTTCTATGAATGATAAGTATCAGGTGAAATTTGAAGCCGGGCCGATGGAACAAATATTCAAACTCTCGCATACTGAAGTGAATGGCATAGAAGGAATACAAAAATTAGTGGATGAGGAATTTATGCAAAAAATAATGGATCGTTTTAATGAAATGTATTTATCTTTCAAAGGAGCTAAAGAGCGCTATATAGCTTAAGATTTAAAGTTTTAATTTGCAATTTATTTTCTGGATAAATGTTTGTCCCGGTGTTTTAGAAAAATTTATTATGATAAAAAAAACGATATTATTTTTTTTGATCCTGTTAAGCTGTACTGCTTTCAGGCCGGCTCCTACCTATCAAATAGCATTGCTTAAATATAGTGGTGGTGGAGATTGGTACTCTAACCTGGAAACATCATTACCCAATTTGATCGAGTTTTGTAACAGCAATTTGAGAACCAATATTAATCCGGAACAAGCAATTGTTGAAGTTGGCAATCCTGATATATTTAATTATCCTTTTGTTCACCTTACGGGACATGGAAATGTGGTTTTTAATGCACAAGAAACAGAAAATCTGCGCAATTACTTAATTGGTGGTGGTTTTGTTCATTTATCGGATAATTATGGAATGGATAAATTCATCCGCATTCAAATGAAAAAAGTTTTTCCTGAATTGGATTTTGTTGAACTTCCATTCTCTCATCCTATTTACCATCAAAAATTTGATTTTCCCAATGGGCTGCCAAAAATACATGAACATGAAAGCAAATCACCACAAGGATTCGGATTAATTTACCAGGGACGATTAATTTGTTTCTACGATTACGAATGCGATCTTGGTGATGGCTGGGAAAGTTTTGAAGTGCATAAGGACTCTCCTGAAACACATCAAAAGGCCCTGAAGATGGGAGCTAACATCATACAATATGTATTGATGGGTGGTGAAAATGTTGCGAAAAAGTAATTACACCGTTTTCAACTCATTGTTAATTATAAGATTTATCTCTTCAGCTCTGTTTACGATCATAAAATGTGATCCATCCCTGATTGAATAATTACAATTCACAATTTTTTTATGAGGTAAAACCTGATCTTTTGTACCATGAATATGAATAACATTTTCAGGGATTTCATTGTTTTTCCATGTTAAGATACAGTGTACAGCACCTTTAAAATAATTTTCGGGAGCTGTGTTCAACATTTGTTCAAATCGTTCACCTTGCTCTTTGCTCGTTACTCCGAATAGGTTTTTTACCAGTAGTGCGGCTTTTCTATACACATTGTCGTTCAACTTTTTATACAAAGGAACGCGCGACCAGATTTTTATTTTTTGCGGGACCTCAGCTCTGGTTTTACTACTTGAAACTAAAAATGTTTTTACCGGATTTAATTTTTTTGCAATTTCAATACAGCACATCCCTCCAAACGAAACACCGATCAAAGCAAATGGTTGTGTTGTATCAATTAATTCTGCCAAACGCAAAGCATATTCAGGAAGTGTTTCATTTTTGAATGGTGTTTGCCATTTAATATGATGAATAGTACAATTTTTCAATTCCAGGTTCCTGAACATTCGCTCATCAACTCCCATTCCGGATATGCAATATATATTTAGCATTTTTTATTATTTATATTTCAATCCTCTTTGCTGTCATCCCGAGCTTTTAGCGAGGGATCTTGTTGTTATTGACGATATTTCTATAATGATTAACAAGGTCCTTTCTCCCTAAAAAAACGGGATCGGGATGAGATTTGCTAGACATAGTTTGCAATAAAATTTATACAAACTCTAAGGCATTCAAAATCACCAATTGACTCAGGCAGCTCTGAATTATAAAAATTTATTTCTATAATCTTCCCTGCTTCTGTTTATTACTTCATAAGCCTCTTCACGTCCATAAACATGGGTGATCTCACAGGTAGGCTTTTCTAAGCCCGGTATATTTTTATATGTTAAAAAATAATGTTTCAATCGGTTTATAACCGCTTCGGTACAATCACTAATGTCTTTCCAGCTTTCATAAACTTCATCGTCTTTCATTATCGCAATAATTTTATCATCCGCTTCACCTTTATCAATAAGGCGTAAGCCTCCAATTGGAATAGCTTGCAACATGATATCACCATGTATAATGGAGCGTTCGCTCAAAACGCAAATGTCCAGGGGATCTCCATCCCCTTTTATTATTACCCTACCTGTTTTCAATGATGCGTATTCTGCTATTTTTATATCACAATATGTTTGCGGGATAAAACCATACAAAGTTGGCACAACATTAGAAAATTTTTGCGGCCTGTCGATCTTTAGATGTCCACTTTCTTTATCAATTTCGTATTTAACAGTATCAGTTGGAACAATTTCAATAAAAGCAGTTACCATTGCTGGCGCATTAGCTCCAATGGTAATGCCATGCCAGGGATGAGCTTTGAATTTATTTGTCATTTTTTTTATTTTTATTTCTTGTTACTAAATAAACAATGGCCATTGCAGCACATGAAATTAACAGAAGCCATAATTTATTGATCCCACTGGGTTGCTCATTGCGTGAATCGTTTTGTTGTTGAGACAATTCATTGTTTTTAACAAATGAATGTACGCCAAGCGAAGATTTTAAAAATTGTTTTTCATCTTCAAAGCTGCGTTCTGCTGCCATTTGGTAGTAGTCCTGTGATGCATCCTTGAAAAATTTGCGACTGTGTCCACACAAGTTTACAACCAACATGTCAAATCGTGAATAGGTTGTATACATCAGCCATTCATCTTCTTTTGAAAAGCTCATCAAACATGCTGACGAACAGTCGAAAACAACTTCCAGGTGCTGCGTAACATTTCCTTTGTATAGCTCATTGATAAAAAAATATGCCTTGCTTTTTCCATCTTCTAAACAAGCAGAAACAGAATCGACTCTCCCTGTAAAAATTGCATCATAATTTTTGAATAGATCCTTTGAAATAGGCTTAATTGGCAGACATTCGCATGCAAACGTGATTTTGGAAAGTAAGAAGAATAAAAATAGAATGTATTTTTCCATAAAAGGATTATTTATTGCCTTTGCACATATTTCGACAGGCTCAATATGACCAGCGCGCGGTCAGTCTGAGCTTGTCGAAGACCTTGGGCAGCTTTTATACGAAATAGCCTTTGGGTTGCGATATTACCTTTGCAATGAACTAAAAATCAAATTTTGTCTGTTTCAAAAATTGAACGCTTTTTTCAATCTCTGTGTACATAATTTTATCGATCTCCACAAAGGAAACAGTTTTTCTATAATCAGAAATTAATTTTTCAATAATTGCTGATGATTTTAATGGTCTTCTGAATTCCAATGCTTGTGATGCATTCAGCAATTCTATAGCTAGTATTCGTTGTAAATTTTCAACTACTTTATAACATTTTGTTGCTGCATTAGCACCCATGGAAACATGATCCTCCTGTCCGTTTGAACTAACAATAGAATCAATGGAAGCGGGAGAACACAATTGTTTGTTCTGACTTACAATACTTGCTGCAGTATATTGCGGGATCATAAATCCTGAATTCAATCCAGGTTTTGCAACGAGGAAAGAAGGTAAACCACGTGTGCCTGAAATTAATTGATACGTACGTCTTTCAGAGATACTTCCTAATTCCGCTAATGCAATTGCTAAAAAATCCAATGCTAATGCAAGTGGTTGTCCGTGAAAATTACCACCTGAAATTATTTCATCTTCATCCGGAAAAACAGTTGGATTATCAGTAACGGAATTTATTTCAATTAAAAAAACATTCTCAGCGTACGCAATTGCATCCTTTGAAGCCCCATGTACCTGTGGGATACAACGAAATGAGTAGGGATCCTGAACGTGTTCTTTTTTACGTTTGATAATTTCGCTGCCTTCTAATAATTTGAGCATATTAGTAGCAGTTTGCAATTGTCCTTTATGAGGGCGTATCGTATGGATATGTAATTTAAACGGGTCAATGCGGCCATCAAAAGCATCCAATGAAATAGCACCGATCGCATCAGCGGCAACGCTTATTTTTTTTGTGTTTAATAAACACCACACACCGTATGCACTCATAAATTGAGTGCCATTCAATAGTGCCAGCCCTTCTTTTGATTTTAGTTGAATCGGCTGTAAATTCAATTGTTTTAGAACAGCTGCTGCATCTTGTTTTTTACCCTGATAAACAACTTCACCTAATCCCAATAATGGTAAGCTCATGTGCGCAAGCGGGGCTAGATCGCCCGATGCGCCCAATGAGCCCAACTGATAAACTACCGGTAAAATATCATTATTGAAAAAATCGACTAAACGTTCAACAGTTTGTAATTGAACGCCCGATTTGCCATAAGAGAACGCCTGAATTTTCAATAACAACATTAACTTCACTACTTCCTTGGGTACTTCATCTCCGGTGCCGCAAGCATGCGACATTACCAGGTTTTGCTGAAGTTTTTCCAGATCCTGATTTGGAATAACGATATCGCATAAGGAACCAAAGCCCGTATTGATACCATAAATGGGCTCTTTTTGTGAAGCCATTTTTTTATCAAGATATTCGCGGCAACGCACAATATTTGTTTTTACTTCATCAGATAAAACAAGCTTTTTATTTGATGAAATGATCTCTGAAATGATATCGAGATCTAATTTTGATGTTGTAATGTGATGCATGTGTTTTGTTTTACCACTAAGGCACTAAGACCATTAAGAAACACTAAGTCTTTGTGAACCTTAGTGGTCTTAGTGCCTTAGTGGTGAGTTTTTATTTTAGCTCTTCTATTATTGAATCAATTGTGATTTTCGCTTGCTCTCCAGTTGTCATATTCTTTAAAGTTAACAGGCCATTTAGCATTTCATCACTTCCAACTATTACCACGTAAGGGATTTTTTTATCATCAGCATATCCCATTTGTTTTTTCATTTTTGCACCTGCATCCGGATATATTTCCGAATTAATACCTGCCTTGCGAGCCTTTGCTAATAAAGGCAGACAATAATTTTGTTCGGCTTCACCAAATGTTACAAATAGCAATTTTGTAGAAGCAGCAACCGATTCAGGAAATAAATTTAATTCATTCAATACATCATAGATCCTGTCAGCACCAAAAGAGATGCCAACCCCTGACATGTTCGGTAAGCCGAAAATACCCGTTAAGTCATCATACCTTCCTCCACCACAAATACTACTTGTAAATGTTCCTGCATTTGATTTAACCTCGAAAATGGCACCGGTGTAATAGTTTAAACCACGGGCAAGTGTAATATCTAATTCGGTTTTAGCAGTATTCAATCCTAAACTATCCACCGTTTTGAAAATATATTCTACTTCTTCAATACCTTTTAAACCAATTTCAGAATTTCCTAAAAGTTGTTTGAGGAAATTTAATTTTTCCAATGTACTACCCTGAAAAGAAATTAGAGGTTGAAGTTTTTCTATCGCGCTATCACTTACTCCATTCTCTTGTAATTCTTTAATTACGCCATCAACCCCGATTTTATCTAATTTATCTATGGCAACAGTAATTGTAATAATTTTATCCTTTTCTCCAATTATTTCTGCTATTCCGCTTAATATTTTTCGGTTGTTAATTTTGATTAGAACAGGAACATTCAATTTGGTAAACACATCATCAATAAGTTGTACCAATTCCACTTCATTTACCAATGAATTACTTCCAATCACATCAGCATCACATTGGTAAAATTCACGGTAACGACCTTTTTGAGGTCTATCGGCACGCCAAACTGGCTGAATCTGATAACGTTTGAATGGGAATGTAATTTCGTGTTGGTGTTGTACTACATAACGTGCGAATGGAACTGTTAGGTCATATTTGAGAGCTTTTTCTGTTAGTTTTTTTGCAACCGAGTTAATTGTACTATTAATTTCCTCTTTAAGAGCATCCTTCTTTATTTTAATAACTTGTTCTTCTGTATATTGTGATTTAAGTTTGGCCATCACAATATTAGTAATTGCAGCGGTGTCTTCTTCCCCAAGCTCACTAAAAGGGTTACCACTATTCAAAATCTTAAAAATCAATTTATCCCCTTCCTCCCCATACTTCCCCATCAATGTGGAAAGATTCTCCATGGCAGGCGTTTCAATAGGCAAATACCCATAACGCTGAAACACTTGTTTAATAGTATCAAAAATATAATTACGTTTCACCATTTCTGTTGGTGAAAAATCACGGGTGCCTTTAGGAATGCTTGGTTTCAATTTTAAAAAAATTAGAGAATTGGTGATTTAGAGAATTAGTGATTTAAAGATTTAGAGAATTAGTTATTTAGTCATTTTCATAATTTGTAAAATCTCTGTTTCTTCAATTTTACAAACTCCAATTCTCCAATTCTCTATTTCTCCATTTTAGTATGCGAATATCGTGTTTTTTTGCATAATGTAATAAAATCACTTATCTTTGTTGTCTCGATTACACGTTTTTAAATACCAACCTATTACGAGTACCAACCCAATACAAAGACCAAATGGATTACAATACTAGTTTACCCCACATGATTATTCCTGAATATGGAAGAAATATTCAGAAAATGATTGATTTTGCTATTTCTGTTGAAAACCGCGATGAGCGTAATAGAGTTGCACAAGCGATCATCATTGTAATGGGGCAGTTGAATCCGCATTTACGTGATGTTACCGATTTCAAACATAAATTATGGGATCATATATTTATTATTTCTGATTTTAAATTGGATGTAGATTCACCATATCCAAAACCAACCCGCGAAACCTTTCAAACAAAGCCCGATAGAGTAGCATATCCAAGTAATGATATCCGCTACAAACATTATGGTAAAACTGTGGAACGGATCATTTCAAAAGCACGTGAATATGCAGAAGGCGAAGAGAAAAACGCTTTAGTGGAGCAAATTGCTAACTTGATGAAACGTTCTTATTTATCATGGAACCGTGATTCGGTGAATGATGAAGTGATTTTAAAACAATTAAATGAATTATCAAAAGGTGAACTTAAATTAGCCGATTCATCTTCTTTGCGCAGCACTCAAACTTTTGTACCACGTCCGCCAAACCCAAGCCGCGATCGTGATAAAAAGAAGCCTTCCAATGGAAAACAAAACAATGGTGGCTTCCGAAAGGATAACGCAAACCCTGGTACTAATCCTAAGTTTAAACGTAAGCCTTTCTAATTTTCTTAATTGACGAAATTTTTTTTCTTCTTATTTTTTGGAAATTAAATAATAGCAAGCGGTTGTGAAAAAATTCCGAAGTATTGGGGTTTTTGTAATAAAACCATAGGATTCTCTTGGTTTTAGTTTAAATTTCACTTCGTAATTTGGATTAATAAAGAAGAATGTTTTTCTATCAATTTTCCAATCCTCAGCTTTTAAGATCCGTTCAAATCGTTCAATACTAATTCCGGTATCTCTTATTTCCAAAAGGTCAACGATCGTACTTTCTTTTTCACCAAACAATTTTAAAACTCCGCTGTATAGTGCTTTTGGCAATAGGTGGAAGTAAGGCATTCTTGATAAAACCTTACTGCTACAAACTTGCTGATGTCCACCAAAAGGGTTTTGCCATGGCGGAAAACCAAAAAATATTTTACCATTTGGTTTCAGGAGTTTTTTTAAGCAAACTAAAAATTTTTCCTGATTGTGAATATGTTCAATAACGTCTCTCAGGATGATCAGATCAAATCCATCCTTTAACTCATCTACCATGTTGTAAATGTCTTCAACTACTAATTTAAGTAAATGATTATTTGGATGGGCCGAAAAATATTCCCTTGCGTATTCTACCTTGTCTGCGTTAAGATCTACTCCCATGGATTTACATCCCATATCAAGAAATGGTTTAAGATTTCCTGCTTCGCCACACCCGATTTCAAGAACATGAAAGTCTTTATTTAAAGTAACAAATTCACTGATAAAAGGAATAACATATTTTTGGGTAGTGTATTCTTGTTCTTTAAAATACATGTCTTTATCTGTATGTCTTTCTTGCATAAATTTTTATGTTTTTGTTTAAAAACAAAGGTTCTTAAACTTTATAAATGGAATTATTTTTTTTATAACTGGTTTGTAAAAATAGACATTTTATTCAACTAAATTAGTTGACAGAGGCTCGCACCTTAAAATTCATTTTTTGTTAATTAAACTGTTCGTAAAATATATTTTCAGTCATCAGCATTGCCGCCTTTTAATTCGTAATTCGTATTAGTTAAATTTTTTTCATATTTCAATTAAAAAGATATTAAAATGAGTGTATTCGAAATCGTTGGCGGGAAAAGATTAAAAGGAGAAATTACTCCTCAAGGGGCTAAAAATGAGGCATTGCAAATATTGTGTGCGGTTTTGCTTACTCCCGAAAAAGTGATAATTAGTAATATTCCGGATATTGTAGATGTAAACAAATTAATAGATCTGTTAAGGGATCTGGGTGTAACTATAGAAAAAACAGGTCATGAAGAATATACGTTCCAGGCAAATAATGTAAATGTAGATTATATTAATTCCCCTGAATTCAAGAAAAAGGGAGGCAGTTTACGTGGTTCGATTATGATCGTAGGGCCTTTACTATCACGTTTTGGCAAAGGGTACATTCCAAAACCGGGTGGTGATAAAATTGGCCGCAGAAGGTTGGATACGCACTTTATCGGCTTTCAAAACCTGGGAGCAAAATTTATTTATGACGAAGAAAATGAATTTTATAAGGTAGAAGCCACTAATTTGAAGGGCTGCTATATGCTTTTGGATGAAGCATCAGTAACAGGTACTGCCAATATTGTGATGGCAGCCGTTCTTGCAAAAGGGCTAACAACCATTTACAATGCCGCTTGTGAGCCATATGTGCAGCAATTATGCAAAATGCTGAATAGAATGGGCGCAAAAATAACTGGTATTGGCTCTAATTTATTATACATAGAAGGCGTTGAGTACCTTGGTGGAACAACACATCGTATGTTACCGGATATGATCGAAGTAGGAAGTTTTATTGGACTGGCTGCTATGACACAATCGGAGATCACCATTAAAAACGTGTCGTATGACGAATTAGGGGTGATACCAAGTGTGTTTCAACGTTTGGGGATTAAATTAGAACGCAGAGGGGATGATATTTTTATTCCGTCACAAGAAAGTTATGAAATTGATACTTTTATCGATGGTTCTATTTTAACCATTTCTGATGCCATTTGGCCGGGCTTTACGCCCGATCTGTTGAGTATTATATTGGTTGTGGCAACACAGGCCAAAGGAACAGCGCTTATCCATCAAAAAATGTTTGAAAGCCGTTTGTTCTTTGTGGATAAATTGATAGATATGGGTGCACAGATCATCCTGTGTGACCCGCACCGCGCCACAGTAATTGGTTTGAACAGGGAACATCAGCTAAAAGGCATTTCTATGACATCACCGGATATCCGTGCCGGGGTATCACTTTTAATAGCTGCTCTTTCAGCAAAAGGGAAAAGCACCATTCATAATATAGAGCAGATAGATCGTGGTTATCAGAACATTGACATCCGTTTACAAAAACTTGGCGCAGATATTGTAAGGAAATAATTCAATTCTTGGATCTTTGATGGTTTTATTGAAATTTAGGATCGGATAATCTCAAAAAACAAGTTTAGAATAATTAAAATAATTGTAATATTGTACTCATGAAAAAAATAAACATTTTACTAATTCTGGCAGCTGTATCGGTTACCGGATTCGGATTTATCAAAACCGGCACTAACACCAATGTTATTCAGGAAGCTGCTAAAACAGGTCCGGTAGTTGGAATTGAAATTGGTAATAAGGCACCGGAATTGAAATTTAACAATCCACAGGGAAAAGAAATCTCGCTTTCTTCATTAAAAGGTAAAATAGTGTTGATCGATTTTTGGGCATCCTGGTGTGGTCCTTGTCGTTATGAGAACCCTAATGTAGTGGCTATGTATAATACTTATAAGGATACAAAATTCAGTAAAAAAGCAAATGGATTTACTGTATTTGGAGTGTCTTTGGATAGCAATAAAGATGCATGGATAAACGCAATAGCAAAAGATGGTTTGATTTGGGAAACCCACGTAAGTGATCTAGCCGGATGGCATTCAAAAGCATCTGCTTTATATGCTGTTAACAGCATTCCTGCCGGTTTTTTAATTGATGAAAATGGAATTATAATTGCAAAAGGAGGGACTTTACGTGGAGAAGGCTTAGGGAATGAGCTAAAGAAACTGATCAAAGATAAAAACTAATTAAGATTCTAATTTTTTATATAAAAGACAGGATTCACAAGAGTTCTGTCTTTTTATATTTTATTTATTCGTATTTATGTCAATTTGTCTTGTTTTCCTTAGATGGCAAATAATTTGACTATGCCCATAGAGCAATTAAAATTATTCTCTTTAATGTAAAAGAATTTGGTCTTTAAACGAATGAAATCACAACTCTTACAATGGGAGAAAGTAATATAAAAAAAATAAAAAATATATTTAAAAAAATGAATAAACAGGAGACCGAAAAAGTGGATGATCAGAATCAACCACAAGAAGAGCAACATACAGAGGCGGCCATTCAGCTGATAAATGAGGATAAAATCACTGAATTGCAATCCAAAATAGATGAATTGAATGATAAATACCTTCGTTTGTATTCTGAGTTTGATAACTTCAGGAAACGTACTGCAAAGGAAAAGATCGAGTTGATCCAATCAGCAAGCGAAAACGCTTTTAAAATTATGTTACCCATAGTGGATGATTTTGATCGCGCTATAAAATCAAATTCAGATATTACAGATGTAAAAGTAATTTCCGATGGTGTAAATTTGATTTACAATAAATTTAAAAGTACACTTTCACAAAAAGGTCTTGAGGAAATGAAATCCATTGGTGAGCCTTTTAATACCGATTTGCATGAAGCGATCACCAATGTGCCCGCTCCTTCAGAAGATCTAAAAGGTAAGGTTATTGAAGAATTAGAGAAAGGCTATATGTTGAACGGGAAAGTGATTCGTTTTGCTAAAGTGGTTATTGGGAGTTAGTTATAGACAATTGAAATAACTTAATGAAAAACATATCGCTCCTAATCTTAATTGTTTTTAATTCCTTTGCATATGGACAAACTAAACTGGAGGGGAGCTATAAACTAATTGCGATTAAAGATATTGCATCAAGCCATACTGACACCGCATATCGGCACGAAAATGGACTTATAGTTAGCTTTAACTCAGACACTACATTAAATGGATTTTTAACTATAAATAGTTTTATGGGTAACTTCTATGTAAACCAAGATAAAGTAAAAATTGTAATAGGTGCGCATACTCTGATCTGTTGTGACAATGAACTCAGTGAACATTTTCTCAATGGATTGGGCCAAACTGAAAAGTTTTTAATTGCAAGTGATAGTTTAACTTTGTTAGGACTGAACAAAATTTTATTTTTACGTAGACAAGAATAAAAAACACCTAGAATAAACAATATCAACGATCAATTCACAAATTCACAAAACAAGAATTCAAGGAATTAAAATTCAACAATTTAATAAATGTCAAAAAGAGATTATTACGAAATATTAGAAGTTCAAAAGAATTCAAGTGGGGATGAGATAAAAAAAGCATATCGCAAAATGGCGATTAAATTCCATCCCGATAAAAACCCGGGTGATAAAGCTGCAGAGGAAAGGTTTAAAGAAGCCGCAGAAGCTTATGAGATATTAAGCAATGCTGAAAAAAAACAACGTTACGATCAATTCGGCCATGCAGGAGTGGGTGGTAATGGCGGGTTTGGTGGTGGAAGGGGAGGTTCCGGAGGTTTTGGCGGAATGAATATGGATGACATATTCAGTCAGTTTGGCGATGTTTTTGGTGGTCATTTTAATGGTGGTGGCGGTGGCCGCGGTGGAAAGCGTGTAAATCGCGGATCCAATTTGAGGGTGAAAGTGAAAATGACACTTGAAGAAATTGCGAACGGAGTAGAGAAAAAAATTAAAGTAAATAAATACGTTGCTTGTAAACCATGCAGCGGAAGTGGTGCAAAAGATGGTTCGGCATTTAATACCTGCTCTACGTGTAGAGGAACAGGACAAGTCTCACGTATTACCAATACCATACTTGGGGCAATGCAAACTACAAGTACATGTCCTACTTGTGGTGGCGAAGGCCAAAGCATTACTGATAAATGTGTTGTTTGTCATGGTGATGGAATTGTGCGTGACGAAGATGTGATCAATATTAATATTCCTGCAGGTGTTGCTGATGGAATGCAGCTTTCGGTAAGTGGAAAAGGTAATATGGGTGCGCGTGGCGGTGTTGCAGGGGATTTAATTATTGTGATAGAAGAGGTGGAGCATGAGCTATTGAAACGCGATGGTTTGAATTTATTTTACGATCATTTTATTAGTTTTGTTGATGCAGCGATGGGTACACATATTGAAGTGCCAACTATTGATGGAAAAGCAAAAATAAAGGTAGATGCGGGCACTCAAAGCGGTAAAGTACTCCGCCTTAAGGCTAAAGGCTTACCTGATATTAATAGTTATTCCCGTGGCGATATTTTGGTAAATATTAACGTATGGACCCCACAACATTTAAGCAAGGATGAAAAAGTGATCTTAGAGGGATTGCGGGATGCGGAAAACTTTAAACCCAATCCAACTAAAAAAGACCGTGGTTTTTTTGAAAGGATGAAACAATATTTTGAATAAAATCATAGTCACTGGTCATTAGTCATTTGTTATTAGGCTGTGGGTGTAGTTTACACTAATATTAATAACTGATCACTAATGACCAATGACCACTCCCCAATGACAAATGACTAATAGCCAATGAATATTCTTTCCGCACAAAATATTGTAAAACGTTATTCAAGCCATACTGCCCTGAATGATGTAACATTAGAAATTCCTCAACAAAGTATTTTCGGTTTATTAGGACCTAACGGTGCCGGCAAAACTTCTCTTATTCGTATCATTAATCAAATTACGGGTCCAGATAGTGGAGAGCTTTTTTTTGAAGGCGAAAAATTATCTCCAAAACATATTGAACAGATCGGTTATTTGCCCGAAGAACGCGGACTCTATAAAAAAATGGAGGTAGGCGAACAAGCACTGTACTTGGCTCAATTAAAGGGAATGACGAAAAGTGACGCCAAAATAAAATTAAAATATTGGTTTGAGAAATTTGAGATAGATGCCTGGTGGCATAAAAAAATAGAAGAACTTTCGAAAGGGATGCAGCAAAAAGTTCAGTTCATTGTAACTGTTATGCACGAACCCAAATTGTTGATATTAGATGAGCCTTTTAGCGGTTTTGATCCTATTAACGCCAACCTGATAAAAAACGAAATTTTACATTTAAAAAAGCAAGGTTCTACCATTTTATTTTCAACACATAACATGGGATCAGTGGAGGAACTTTGTGATAATATTGCCCTTATAAATAAATCGAAAAAAATTCTGGATGGTTCTGTAAAGGAAATTCGTAAACAATTTAGAACCAATATTTATGAGATCGAATTTTCAGGAAATATGATGGGTTTTACCAATTCGTTATGGACGCACGGTAAACTGGTAGACCATGTTACTGAAGGGGAATATTGTAAAGCTCATGTTCAATTGGCTGCAGGAACAAAATCAAATGAATTATTACATGCTGTGATGCCGGTTGCTGAAATTTATTCCTTTAAAGAAATTATTCCTAGCATGAACGATATTTTTATTGCTAAGGTAAACGAAGAGGTAGTGCCGGGTTAAAGTTTATGTGACCAAAGTTGATGTTTTAATGGTTAAAGCTGCGTTAGGGATTGAAACGTAAATCCTTTTCTGTTTAGAAAAGATTGAAGTGAAAAGCCCGGCCCTTTCTTATTTAAGAAAGGGAACGCCCAAATGAATAAAATAATACTTCTTCTCCGAAGAAAGTAATAGATCAATTATATCAGAAAATAATCCCGAAACTTCAGTTAATGAATAAAATATCTCTCATAATAAAACGTGAATACTTAACAAGGGTTAAGAAAAAATCATTCATCATTATGACTATTCTTGGCCCTGTTTTGATGGCCGGACTGATGATCGTGCCTATCTGGATGGCAACACAAAAAACAGAAAAGCAGGAGATTCAAGTGATCGATGAGAGTTATTTATTTAAAGATCTGATTCCACAAAAAGAATTTATTGATTTTGATTATCCTGATATAAGCTTTGAAAAGGCGCAGGAAGGCTTTTATGAGTCTAGCTATGATGCAATATTATTTATACCCGATAATATTTTAGAAGGCGGAAAAGCAATAAAATTATTTTATAAAAAGCAATTGGGTATTGCTACTGAAGAATATATCGGTTCTACGATCAGTAAAATGATGTACAATGTTATTTTGGCAAAAAACAAGGTAGATCTGAATATAATAAAAGATGCGGAGGTAAATTCAAGATTCACTGTCATCACTGAAAAATTAGAAGAAACAGGCAAGAGCAAAAAAACAAATACCGGTTTGTTCATGGCAATCGGGATAGGAGGGGGCGTATTGATCTATATGTTCATTTTCCTTTATGGAGTACAGGTAATGCGAGGTGTAATGGAGGAAAAAACAAGCCGTATTGTGGAAGTGATACTTTCTTCCGTAAAACCATTTCAGCTGATGATGGGGAAGATAATAGGAGTGGCTTTGGTTGGTTTGACGCAGTTTTTATTATGGGTGATCTTAACAATATCATTATACAGTGTTGCTAGTGTAACCATTTTGAAAAATATTGACATTAAACAGGTTCAGCAAAAGGAGCAAATAATAAAAGTTGGCGCAGATCTAAAGTATTCTGAAATGAAAAAAATGGACAGACCCAATGTTGTTACTGAAGTTTGGAATGATTTTAAGTCAGTTGATATGGTAACAATCTTTTTGTGTTTCTTATTTTATTTTTTGGCTGGTTATCTTTTGTACAGTGCAATGTTTGCAGCAGTTGGCTCTGCCGTGGATAATGAAGCTGATACCCAGCAATTTATGTTGCCGATAACGATACCTCTTATTTTTTCTTTTATTATCGCTCAAAATGTAATTCAGGACCCGGAAAGCCCTATGGCCTTTTGGTTTTCAATTATACCTTTAACCTCACCTGTGATAATGATGGTGAGAATGCCTTTTGGAGTTCCTGCCTGGGAGTTGGCGCTTTCAATGGGCTTGCTGGTACTTGGTTTTGTTTTTACTACCTGGCTTGCCGCACGTATCTACCGTACCGGCATTTTAATGTATGGCAAAAAGGTTACCTGGAAAGAGTTGGGAAAATGGCTTTTTTATAAAGGATAATCAATTGGAGAAATTGAGATTTTTGAGCTGGAGAATTAAGAAATTCGCGAAATAGAGAATTGGAGAGTTGTAGAATTAAATAAATCAGTAAATTAGCATATCTCTAAATCAACAAATCTCTAATTTTTTATGGATCGCATTGCCGTCATTGATTTAGGAACCAATACATTTAATCTTCTCATTGTTGAAGTAAGTTCTGATAAGACCTACGAACTTGTATTTCAAACTAAAATTTCTGTAAAGCTTGGTGAAGGTGGAATTAACAAAGGTTTCATTGCACCACTTCCTTTTAATCGTGGTATTGATGCGCTTAAAACTCACAAACAAACTATTGAAAAATATAATGTAGGAAAAGTGTATGCTATTGCTACATCGGCTATCAGGGGCGCTTCAAACGGACCTGAGTTTGTAGCCAAAGCAAATGAAGAATGCAACATTGATGTACAGGTTATTTCAGGTGATAAAGAGGCGGAAACAATTTATTATGGTGTACGTGATGCAGTGAAGATGACTGATGAAACTTCTTTAATTATTGACATTGGCGGTGGCAGTACCGAATTTATCATTGCGAATAAACATCAAATATTTTGGAAGCAAAGTTTTTTATTGGGTGTTGCCCGTTTACTCGAAATGTTTAACCCTTCCGATCCGATCACCGATAAAGAGAAGCAGGTTTTGGTTGATTATTTGAACCAGGAGTTACAGCCACTTTTTGATGCTGTTAAAAAATTTCCGATAACTGAATTAATTGGTTCATCCGGTTCATTCGATTCAATTGCAGAAATGGTGGCGCACCGGTTTTATTCACCTCATATTTTTGATGGTAAAACAGAATTCAGCTTTAATTTAGATGATTGCGCAGCAGTGCATAAAACAATTGTAAAATCAACCCTTGCAGAACGTTTGCAAATGAAGGGACTTGTTGCTATGAGAGTGGATATGATCGTGATCTCAAGTATTTTGGTTCACTTCATTCTTAAATCATTTTCAATTCCAAAAATGCGTTTGTCTACTTATTCTTTGAAAGAAGGGTTATTATTTGAAATTATCAATTTAAAAAAATAAGTTATTTTATTCGCAGTATTGCTTTATGAGTCATCAACTATCCGAATCAGTATTGCCCGATACCCCTGTAAAGCTTATTGACGTTGAAAAGGCAATAGCGAGTAAAAATCCCAAGTTATTGAAATTTTTACCTGCTTTTATTCTGAGATACATAAAACGTGTGCTTCATGAAGATGAATTAAATGACGCTAATAATCGTTTTAGCCAATATTATGAACTTGATTTTGTGGATTGTGCCATAAAGGAATTTGGTGTAAATGTAAAAGTGAAAGGTGTAGAAAATATTCCTAAAGAAGGTGGTGTAATTTTAGCAGCCAATCATCCGCTTGGTGCTTTGGATGGAATTGCTTTTATGAAAGCGGTTGGTGCACATCGCAAAGACATTCGTTTTTTAGTGAATGATCTGTTAATGGCCATTAAAAATTTCGGTGAATTATTTATTCCTGTCAATAAACACGGCCGTAATTCAGGTGATTATATAGAAACGATAGATAAAGTATATTCTTCATCTAATTGTTTGTTAATATTTCCGGCAGGTTTGGTTTCCCGAAGACAAACAGGAAAGGTAATTGAAGACCTGGTCTGGAAAAAAAGTTTTATTTCAAAAGCCGTTCAGAACAAAAAAAATATAGTTCCTGTGTATATAGAAGGCCGTAATTCCAGCTTTTTTTATAACTTGGCGTACTGGCGAAAAAAGATCGGCATTAAAGCGAATGTAGAAATGTTTTATCTGGTGGATGAAATGTATAAACAAAATAACAAAACACTTACCTTTATATTTGGTGAGCCCATATCATGGCAAACATTTACTCCCGATCATCGTGATGAATATTGGGCAGAAAAAGTAAAACGGCATGTTTATGCTTTAAAATCAGGAGATAGATCAAAAATGTTGCCTGTTAAATAATCAATTTTAAGTTTTTATTCTCATTGAATTTTGCGTTTAAATTCTTGAAAATAAAGATTCAATTAATATATAATTTTATGATGCAAGCAGTAATAGAACCGATTTCCAAAGATATATTAGAAGCAGAACTTACCCCTGATAAATTTATACGTGTTACAAATAACGGGGATAATGAAATTTACATTATCACACATCATGATTCACCCAATATAATGGTTGAGATTGGTCGTTTGCGTGAACTTACTTTTCGCGCTTCGGGCGGTGGTACAGGCAAAAGTATTGATATTGATGAATATGATACAGCTGATGCCCCATACAAACAATTGATCGTTTGGAGTCCCGAAGAAAAGGAAATTGTTAGTGGTTATCGTTTTATTAAGTGTAAAGATGCTCCGGTAGGTATTGATGGAATCGTTCAGCTTGCTACAACTGAGCTATTTAAATTTTCTGATAAATTTGTAACTGAATATTTGCCTTATGTGATTGAATTGGGACGCTCATTTGTTCAACCTAAATATCAGCCATCCATTGATAACCGCAAAGGTTTATTTTCGTTGGATAATTTATGGGATGGTTTAGGAGCAATAGTTGTAGACAATCCTGATATTCATTATTTCTACGGCAAAGTTACTATGTACACTCATTTTAATGTTCGTGCGCGCGATATGATCCTGGCGTTTATGAATTATTATTTTCCTGATAAGGAAAAGTTAGTTGTTCCCATTGAGCCATTGGGTATAACAACAGACGTTTCCGAATTTTTAAGATCCATTGATGGTTTAAATTATAAAGATGGTCACCGTATTTTAAATCAAAATGTACGTGACCTTGGTGAACACATTCCTCCTCTTGTAAATGCGTATATGAATTTGTCAGCTACAATGAAAACTTTCGGAACGGCTATGAATACGCATTTTGGAGAAGTAGAAGAAACTGCTATCATGGTGAAGATTGCTGACATTTATGATTCTAAAAAAGAACGACACGTTGCAACCTATATTAAATAAGCCTACTACGAAATACGAATTTTATCGAATTACGAATATTAGTTGTTTAGAAAAACTATGAATGATTTGAAAAGAAATGATATAATTCATCCAGAGCTAAGCTATAAAGTAGTTGGAGTTTTATATAATGTGCATAAAGAGATGGGATATGGATTCTTAGAACGTTATTATCAAAAAGCAATTGCTGCGGAATTAAAAAAAAATAATATTAATTTTGAAGAACAAGTAAAAGTTGAGTTAATTATTGCCGGTGAGGTCATAACATCCGGAAATGCTGATTTTATCATTGAAAATAAAATTATTTTAGAGATAAAGCAAGGCGATACATTTTTAAAAACAAATATTGATCAATTGAACAGCTATCTTAAAATGACAAAATTACAATTGGGAATATTGGCTAATTTTCAGCCCGTGGTTTATTATATAAAAGAATATTAAATATTAGATAATTTATTGCTACTTCTAAATTGAAAATTCTTTGGAAACTATTACTAATAGTAACGTATATGTAATTTTTTTGTTCTTTATTTCGTTTAGTTTAGTAATTTGTGGTAATTTCGTAATTCGTAAAAATTCGTAATTCGTAGTATAAATGGAAATTAAAACAGCACAGTTTGTTATAAGTAACACGGATGTATCGAAATGCCCTGCACCAACCATGCCGGAATATGCTTTTATTGGCCGGTCAAATGTTGGTAAATCATCACTTATCAATATGTTATGTGATAGGAAGGATATGGCAAAAACATCCTCCAAGCCAGGTAAAACGCAGCTTATCAATCATTTTATAATTAATGCAAATTGGTATTTAGTGGATTTGCCTGGTTATGGCTATGCTAAGGTATCTCAGGATTTAAAAACTAAATGGAATAAATTTATTGAGCAATATATTCTTACCCGTCCAAATTTAATGTGTGTGATGGTATTACTGGATTCCCGTATCCCTCAGCAAAAAGTGGATCTCGATTTTATGGATTGGCTGGGTGAGCATGGAATTCCTTTTGTGATGGTTTTTACAAAAACCGATAAGCTTTCCAAAAAGAAGATCAGCGATAATTTAAAAGGTTATAAAGAAGAAATGGGTAAACATTGGGACGAATTGCCTCAGTGCTTTTATACCTCAGCTGAAAAAAAGGAAGGGAAAAAAGAATTGTTAAATTTTATTGGAGATGCCAATAAACTATTTAAAAAGAATGCTTAATGGGATTCAATTGTTTCCTTTTAAGTATCAATCATTAAATTATTTTGAGACTTGTTTCAATAAATCTTAACAGGGTTTGAAACCCTTTCAGAGTGGTCATTATTCAAGTTTAAAAAAACCGTAAAACAAATTTGTTTTACGGTTTTTTTTTAATTGTTTTTAGCGATAAGATTCATTTTTTGACCAAAATGTTGAGCAAAACTGCGCATTTCTTTAGATGCTTCCACTTCTCCTGTTGCACGTTCAAAAGTGTCTGCCATAGATAGAAGACTTTGGTGATAAAACTGTTTCATTTCATCAATTACCATGTCTTTGGTCCATAGATCGATACGTAAAGTATTGTTTTCTTTAGCATCCCATAATGCGATCATTACTGCTTTGCTGGTGCTCTCTTCACCTGCATCAGATGCGGACCAATCAATTTTTTCGGGTAAATTATTTTCGTCAAGCGTTACCGTAAATTTAATTTCAGATTTTTTCATTTTTTTATTGATATGGTTTGTTATTTAATTGCCCTTAACTGCCTTGTAAGTTAAGGCAGAGTAGGCTATTGCCTAAGCTAAAATTGTTAAATTGTTTTTATTGCCAACTGTAAAATTGCCTCATTGTTTTTTATTGCTTACTGCAAAATTGCCTACTGATAAATTATTTCCTCGGTTTGTATTTTGCCTTGTTTAATATTTTTTGTGCATCCACTTCTTGCATCAATTGTTGTAAAGATATTTCGGGATTGTTTTTCATATATTGTCTTACGATCTGCCACCCTATCCAATAACCGATTCGTGATGGTGCTTCTTTACTGAATGCACTGGTAAAAGGGCCTTCGCTCGTAAATTTCATAATTTCGGCCTGGTTAGTAGTATACAATAATTTTTGTGCTGCAAAATAGCTCCACACGTTAAATTCATTTTGTGAACAATAATCAAGTTGTTGCTCGGAGTATTGTATCTTCAACGAGTCATGAACATTGGGAAGCAACGCATCAGTGAGGTATAATATTTTCCCCATATATGTTATTTCGCTTAAAAAATCACTCATATTCATGTGATAAGGGAATTCAGATATCATCCATGCCCTTGTTGCATCAGGTGCAATGTTTTCCTTACTCATAAACGTGGTTTTATAATGCGGCAGGGCAAGCATTTGATAAAACTTATTGTTGCCTCCCAAATACATTTCCAGTCCAATGGCAAGCGTGCTGTCAAGCAATACTACCGAGTAATTAAATCCCGACATCATTGTAATTGTTTTTGGCACCTTTTTTTCTGGAAAGTAATAGTTGAAATGTTTAAATATGTCAGTTAATTGTTCGGCTAAGAAATCAGTATTGGGATAAACTTTTTGACAATCATTATAGGCTTCAAGCATATCCGGATCGGCAATAAATTGTTTCATCCTCGACAAATAGGAGGAGTCGTGCCTGCCACCGGTATTAATGATGCGTGATACGTAACTGGAATAAAAATTCCCATATTTGGCTTGTAATTTTTTGTCAGAAGTTTTTATATTGGCAGTATCTATATTAAAGATATCCTGTTCCAGCCGATCGATCTTAACCTCAGGGATAGTGATATCAGAAACATCTATATTCAGACGATTGCCATCGCAGGAGCATAAAAACAAGGTGAAAACCGTTAATAAATAAACAATGGAATTTTTCATATTAAAATTCAAATGATAGAAAATATGCCTAATATTGTAATGTGAAATTAATAAGGACAACCTGAATAATAAAAAATCAAAATTAGAAAAAATATGAAGAAGATTTTTATAATTACTGCAATTGCTTTATCAACAAACTTCCTATTTGGACAAGCTGTTGAAAATGAGCTTAAAAATTTCCGTTTTGGCTTGAAATTTTCACCTTCTATAAACTGGTATAAGCCTGACGGTAAAATTATGTCGGCAAATGGCCCGGTTGTGAGATATGGAGGTGGATTAGTCACAGAATTCAGATTGGCGAAGGTTGTATCTATTCAAACCGGAGTTCAGGTTGATGTGGATGGTGGAAAGATCAAATATAATAATGGCGGTCCAAACAATGCAAATGCTAATACAGTTAGTTACTACTATTTGGGACTTGATGATGAAATTGTAATTTATGATCCAGTACTTGCCAATTCAGCTTCACACACTCATTACCAGTTGAACGAACGTACTTACAAAGTTACTTACATCACTATTCCTTTATCTTTAAAAATGAAAACTAAAGAAATTGGAGCTTTAACCTATTATGGCCAAATTGGAATGAACAATTCTTTTAGATGGAAAGCGAGTGCAAATGACGAATTACAAGTGATCAATGATGTTTCCAATACTTTAGGTACAAAGGATAATAAATCTAAAATTGATATCACACAGGATATAAACGTATATGCAGCGTCTTTGAATTTTGGTTTAGGTGCAGAGCTTAATTTTTCAGGAAGTACTTCATTAACTTTTGGTTTAAGTTACAGTTTAGGCTTCACAAATGTTGTTAAAAGTGATTCTGATTATTTAGGAAGACGTGCAAATAATGCCGATTACAATCCTACTACTAACCCATCCGGATACCTTTCATCTAAAATGCCTCAAAGTATCAAATCAAATGCGGTACTTATAAATGTTGGTGTGCTGTTTTAAAAAATAATATTTTGTATATTTAATCCCGATTTCTGTTTTAGAAATCGGGATTTTTATTTTCTGAATAGGCTGGGAATACTGATCCAATATATTAAAATTGATTTTTATTTTTTAGTAATAGTAGGAGTTAAGGTGTAGAAATAAATTATTGGGGCCTTACCCTTTCTTAAAAAAGAAAGGGTCGGGCTTTACACTTCAATCTTTCCTAAAAAGGAAAGCCTGCCCGAATGAACGAATTCATTCGTTCGGGCGGGGATTTACGTTTCAATCCCTAACGCGGCATTATCCATGAAAAACAAAGCAGTAATAGATCATATAGTTCATTGGCTTCACAATTACAGTGAGCAAAGTAAAACCAGCGGTTTTGTTATTGGCATTTCCGGAGGCATTGATTCTGCATTAACATCCACCTTATGTGCAAAAACCGGGAAACCAGTTATTTGTTTGAATATGCCAATACATCAGCATAAAACAGAATACGACAGAGGACACGAACATATCAATTGGCTGAAGAAAAATTTCAATAATGTAACTTCCTATGAGGTAGAATTAACCGAAACTTTTAAAGGTATTAGCGCTACATTACCCGTTGATATACAGGATTGGTTAACTATGGCAAATACCCGTGCACGATTACGAATGACAACTTTGTATGCATTTGCATGCAATAAAAAAATGCTTGTGGTTGGAACAGGAAACAAAGTAGAAGATTTTGGGATAGGCTTTTTTACAAAATATGGTGATGGGGGAGTTGATCTAAGCCCTATTGCGGATTTAATGAAATCAGAAGTGTTTACTTTGTCAAAAGAATTAGGTGTGGTTGGATCTATAATTGCCGCAAAACCCACTGATGGTTTATTTGCAGATAGCAGAAGCGATGAGGACCAGATAGGAGCTACTTATGATGAGTTGGAGTGGGCTATGGCGTTTTTAGATAAACCTGAAAATTTTACAAAATTAACCGAACGTCAACAAATAGTTTTGGACATATATACAAGGATGAATAAAGCAAATCAACACAAAATGAATCCTATTCCGGTTTGTGTAATACCTTCGGAATTAAAATAGATATCCATTAGCAAATTCGTTATTTAATATGATTCAGGAACTTTATAATCATTTTCTCAAACACCCTGTTGTTTGCACCGATACACGTGACATTAAAAAGGATTCCATTTTTTTTGCCTTGAAAGGAGATAATTTTAATGCAAATAAATTTGCAGAACAAGCTTTGGATTCCGGTTGTTCATTAGTGGTGATAGATGAAGAAATTTACAAAAAAGATGAACGGTATTTTTTGGTGGAAGATGTGTTATCTACCTTGCAAGCCTTGGCGAATCATCATCGTAAACAACTATCAATTCCAATCATTAGTATTACCGGCACAAACGGGAAAACAACTTCGAAAGAACTGCTAAATGCCGTATTGAGTCAAAAATATAATGTGCTTGCAACAAAAGGAAATTTGAACAATCATATTGGTGTGCCACTTACTTTATTGAATATTACTAAGCAGCACGAAATTGCTATTGTTGAAATGGGTGCGAATCATGTTGGAGAAATTGCAATGCTTTGTGCAATTGCGGAACCTGATTTTGGAATGATAACAAATATTGGGAAAGCCCATTTGGAAGGTTTTGGTGGATACGAAGGCGTAATAAAAGCGAAAAGTGAATTGTACCAATTCATTCAGCAAAAAGGCGGAAAACTTTTTGTGAATGCAGATAACAAATTGCTTGAGCAACTTTCAGCTGGAATCGATAAAGTAACTTTTGGAACATCGGAAAGTGTTGATTTTGAAGGACAATTTGTTGAAAGTAATCCTTTTGTAAAGTTGAAATGCAAAGCAAAAAATGATATTCAACCAATTGAAGAAAAACCTGTTATTACAACTCAGTTAATTGGAAATTACAATTTCGAGAACATTTTGGCAGCAGCTTGTATCGGCCATTATTTTGATGTTTCTGATCAACAAATTAAAGCTGGATTAGAAAATTATGTTCCTGCAAATAATCGTTCTCAGGTGATGCAAACTAAAAGTAATTTGTTGTTGTTAGATGCATATAATGCAAACCCTTCCAGCATGAATGCTGCTATCGAAAATTTTGCGCAAATGGATCAGCCCAATAAAATGGCAATATTGGGCGATATGCTTGAACTAGGTGATGATAGTGCAAAAGAACATGATAGTATTGTAAATCTTCTAAATAGTAAAAATATAACCAATTTAATATTGGTCGGTCCTTTTTTTATGGAGGCTGGGAAATCAAGTAGTGCAAAAACTTTTTCTAATAGCGATGAAGTGGTAGATTATTTCAAACAACATCCTGTAAAAGATTCCACTATTTTAATAAAAGGTTCGCGTGGAATAAAACTGGAGAAAGTGGTGGAACTTTTGTAAATTAAAGTACTTGTATGGGCATCTTGTCTCAATACTTATATCTATTATCTTATTTTGTTAATGTTAAGTTAATTTAGATTTAACACTAAAGTTAAATCTAAATGGGAACTTTACATTAAATTAATTGAAAAAGTATGAGTACCGAACAAAAAATATTACTGGTAGATGATGAGCAAGATATTTTAGAATTTCTTAGTTACAATCTAAAAAAAGAGGGATACAATGTATTTACCGCTAATAATGGGAAAGAAGCAATAACTATTGCCAAAAAAGTAACTCCGGATCTGATCATATTAGATGTGATGATGCCGGATATGGATGGTATTGAAACTTGTAGAGGCTTACGTGAAATTCCGGAGTTAAAAAATGTAATGATCGCATTTTTAACGGCACGTAATGAAGACTATTCCCAAATTGCCGGGTTTGATGTTGGTGCCGATGATTACATTAATAAGCCCATTAAACCTCGGGTATTGATCAGCCGTATTAAAGCTTTATTAAGAAGAGGGACAGGTACGGAGTCAAATAAAACAGATAAAGTAGACACAGGTGGGATCAAGATCGATCGTGAGCGTTATGTTATCGAAAAAAATGGTGTAGAAATAAACCTCCCGAAAAAAGAATTTGAATTACTTGCATTGCTTGCTTCAAAACCCGGAAAAGTATTTACCCGCGAGGTTATTTTGGATCTGGTTTGGGGGGGAGATGTAGTGGTAGGTGACAGAACCATTGATGTTCATATCCGTAAACTACGTGAAAAGATTGGGGAAGATTTTATTAAAACAATTAAGGGTATTGGTTACAAATTCGAATTTTAAATATTTTTTAACACAGAGTACACACTGGGAACAGAGGTTCACAGAGTTTTAAATTTCTTAAAAAACTTCTCTGTGCAACTCTCTAAACTCTGTGATCTCTGTGTTAAATTTTTTCAACTCAACACTCACTCCATTTCCGCTATTGCGATCATTAACTTCTCTAATTTTTTTTTCATTTCAGGAGGTGTACATTCATAATTGTTTGCTAATAAAGAGAAACAAAGCATTTCGCCCTTTTTATTTTTTACATAACCGGCATAACCACGTGCTCTGGTAATATAGCCGCTTTTTGCACACAAATTATCTTTCGCACTAGTACCTTCACAGAAATTGTCCAAAGGACCAATTTTTCCGGCAATAGGAAAGGACCTATAATATGCTTTAAAGCTTTTGTCTTTTGCCATCAGGCGTAAAATTTGAGCTTCAGTTTTGGTTGTAATTACATTGGAACGGGAAAGCCCGCAACCGTCATTCATAAAGAACCCGTTAACATCTACTCCTTTATTTTTCCAAAATGCAGTAATGATTTCTGTACCCTCATTTTCCCTGCCTATTCCATCTTTTTTGTAAGCAATGTATTTAAGCAAGTGCTCGGCATATAAATTATTACTTTTAAAATTGGTCCAGTATATAATTTCATTTAGCGTTGGCGAATAGTGTTTGTATAAAGTATATTTATTAGAAAAAAGATATTCATCAGCTTCTCTCAAAACTCTCGTAGTGGTTGATTTTTTTGTGATTTTTATGCCGATTTTTTTTAATGATCTTTCTAATGATTGTGCGCAAAATAAAGCAGGGTCGGGTATAGAGCCTTCCACTTCATAATTGTTTTTGTTTGCAGGAATAGTGCCTTGGATCTCCCGGTAATAGGAGTATGGGGCTCCATAAATAAAAGCATTGTCATCATTCCCACCTGATGATACATTATTTACCATTTGCAAACCATCAATATCGGGTATTGTTTTTGTGACCACCGTTTTACTCCCTATGGCTCCTGATTTCAAGTACAAGGTGTATTTATTATCATGGTAGGATAATCCACTGGCGCCAGCACCAAAATAATTTCCAATATCGGCCCATATCCATTGGGCTGGAATCATATTGTCATCAAAAACACCTGCATCACCGATAATAGCGCCTTCAACCTTTTTTATTCCTTTTTTTTTAAGTAATTCAGCCCATTTATCTGTTGTGCTCAAGCTGTCTTTTTGGTCTTTAAAATATTCCGATTCAAGAGTGGGATCGCCTCCTCCGATAATATATAAATTACCTTTAATTATTCCTGTTATGGTGTCAAAAACACCATCATACTGAAGTTTTGTTTCGAATTTAAAATCGCCACCAAGCATTGATAATGCGGCTCCTGTTGTTACAATTTTTAAGGTGCTTGCAGGGACCAGGCTGATAGTACTGTTGTATTCGGCAAGGATAGTGTCTTTTTTAACAGGCATCACACAAATGCTCCAAACAGCATGTTTTAGAGCTTCATCGGTTTTTAATTTTTCAATTTCAATACTCAGTTTTGAGATACTTTGCGAATATGAAAAAATAATTTGCGACAAAAAAAGAAATATGATTAAAGATCTTTTGATCATTCTTTTTAATAAATTTTTACGCTCGTTTTGACCCGCCTCATAGAGTTTTTAACTCTGCCAGGTTAATTTAGAATAAATCCCAATGAATTACTTATCGTTGGAAAATAGAACTTTTTCCTGCAAAGGCTTTATCAATTTCATTCGCAAGTTTGCGGTCTTTTTCAGTAATGGTATTGCCTTCATCATGAGTGAAAAGGGTGATATCTACTTTGTTATACACATTGCTCCAATTTGGGTGATGGTTCATCTTTTCTGCTACCAGTGCTACTTTGGTCATAAAGCCAAATGCTTCAATAAAATTAGTAAATTGAAAACTGCGTTTCAATTGATCATTTTCTTCTTTCCACATAATTTTTGATTTAGAGATTTGGAAATTTAGTGATTTAGTGAATTTTGATTGATTTATTTTTAAAATTTAATGACTTAGAAATTAGTTAATTTAGTGACTCTCCAACTCAACAACTCTCCAACTCTCCAACTCACTAATTCTACAATTCAATAACAGCCATTGTAAGCCTGCTTATGCAAACCAATTTACCTTGTTCATTTTTTATTTCAATACTCCACACATGCGTTTTTTTACCAATATGTATTGGTTTGGCTTCCGCATAAACAAATCCACCAACTGCAGGACGTAAATGATTGGCATTTATATCCAATCCTACACAGGCATAAATAGTGGGATCTACAATTAAATGGGAACCGATACTGCCAAGTGTTTCGGCTAAAGCAACGGATGCACCACCGTGCAATATATTCATTGGCTGCACAGTGCGGTGATCCACGGGCATTTTGCCTTTAACAGAATCGGGTGTAAGTTCGGTAATTTCAATACCAATGGTTTCACACATATTGTTTTTTAGCATCCCCTGAATGTCGGCAGCTGTATAAGGTTTAAACCAAATGCTCATAATGTTTTTATTTAAAACGAAATTAAGAAGAATTCGCTTATGGAATTTTTAAATTATTGCATCTATGAAATAAAATACTTTATTTTACAATAATTCATTAAAAACCTCTAAAAATGAAAACTATGTATTCTCTCCTTCTCGCAATTGTAATGTTAAGCTCATGTAGCAGTAACAAGTCTGCTGACTACAGTGGTTTACTGTCTTCACCTGAGCAAAGTGTTGGTAGTGAGATGAGCCCTCCTCCACCACCTTCGCCTCCAACTGATGCAGCAATGAATGATGAAGCCAGTATTGTTCAAGAGGAGTCAAAAAAGGAAGGCACGGGTGGTAGTTCTATTAATACTGGCATTTCAACGGTTGAGCGAGTTAAGATCCCTGAAAAAATTAAAAAGACAGCCGATCTGAATATCACAGTGGAGGATTACAAAAAAGCAAGAACTGAAATTGAAAAAATTGTAAAATCGGGAAATGCATATATAGGAAGTGAAAATGAGCAAAATACAACCTATAGCATCACCAATTATATGGTGATTCGTGTCTTGAATAAGGATTTCGACTCCATGGTAAATAAATTGTTAACTGTTGCAAGGAATGTAAATTCCAAAAATGTTACTGCCGAAGATGTAACAGCCCAGTTTGTTGATATTCAATCTCGTTTGAAATCAAAGAAAGAAATTGAAAAACGCTATCTTGATATATTACAAAAGGCATCTAAAGTGTCTGACATATTAGAAATAGAACAAAAATTGGGTCAGATACGTGAAGAAATTGAAGCCAAAGAAGGAGAATTGAAATTCCTTTCGGATCAGGTAAATTATAGTACCATCAATTTCAATTTTCACCAGGAATTCGAATACACTCCAACCGACAGACCAGGCTTCTTTGGTAGAATGGGAAGTGCTTTTGGTAATGGATGGAGTGGCTTTTTAAGTTTTCTTGTTGGAGTTGTATATGTTTGGCCTTTGTGGTTGATCCTAGGTTTAACCGCTTATTTACTTGTCAAATTTATTAAAAGACAATCGAAAAAAAAGTAGTTTAAATTATTCAATAATAGTTTATAGCCTTTTCAGAATTTCTCGACTATGCTCGGAATAGCCACGCGCGCTGTTATTTCGAGCTGAGTCGAGAAAGGCGCGCAAGCTTCGATAATAGATATTGTGATGTTTTAATTGCAAAATAATTCAATCGTAAAGTCTAATGTAAACGAGGAGTAAACGATTGTTTAGGAAGAGATTTTTTTATCGTCAATGTCATCCCGATTGGCTTTTGCCACGAGGGATCTTCTTAATCATTGCAAGATCACTAATAAAAAGTAATCCCGCATTACTGTGGGATCACCAAAAGTCCGAGATGACAGCAGAACAATAACGCTTTATTTACTTGTAAGCATTTGCCTGTATTCATCTTTGATTTTATCAAACTCCGCAATGATCTGTTCCCGTTCAGTAATAAGATTGGAAATGAATACACTTTTTTTGTAAAACAGCAACATGAGCACCCATTTGGTCCGCATTTTATTTACGGTATGAAAGTACCAATAGGCAAATAAACCGCTCAAGGGAAGGCTTAATCCATAGGCAATGGTGAGCCATCGAATGTGTGTAAACTTCCATATTAAAATAATTTGTGTGGAATAAAAGATCAGAAACGTAAACATCCCACCCACCATACCGATCGCTCCTCTGAATTCAATAGAGCTGCTTACTTTTTTTGCGATCAAGGCAGGGATTTGAAAAGGTAAAAAATTATTTATTAATCCATAAATATAAATGGGGAATCCTAAAACAAGTATTAACAAAGCTTTCAAATTATTGCGAACAAAGGATTTGCTCTTTTGGTTTCGTACAATATCAGTATCTGTTAATCCTAACTTATTTATATTATTTAAATATTCCTGAACTCTTACCCTTATCTTTTCAACGCGTTCAGGATGATTTTGAAGGTAATAATTTACAGTTTCAATAATATTTTTGGTCAAAATAAAATCTGCATCCTTATCTTTTTTACTGATCCCAAGCTCTTTCGAAAGCTTATATTTGTAAAGGGTTTCGATATTTTTTACTAATTCATCTGTTTTATCATCTTCTATAGCAATTATTAATTTTTCGAGTCTTTTACGGATTTCCTCTGTTAAATTTTCTGCCCCTTGAAATTCATCTCTGATGTAATCGTCTTTAAAATCAGCTACTTTAATAGGTTTATCAATGTTGATGAATAGATCGCGATTGAATTTATGAGGGTTGGCATAGTTCAATCCAATGGTAATAATATGTACTCCAAGCTCAAAATTATTTTGTGCTTCGGCTCCTAAAGCAATTCGTGCAGCCCCTGTTTTTATTTGTCGTAATTTACGTTCAGTGATACTTGTACCTTCCGGAAACATTAATAGGGCACCACCATTTTCTAAATGTTCGAAACACTTAATAAATACATCTTTGTTTTTATTCATCAATGCAGGGTCATCTTTTTGGCGATAGATGGGGATCACATTGAATTTTGGTAAAAGCCATGCAGCGATCTTATTTTTAAATAATACCCCTTTCCCTAAAAAAAACACTTTTCTATTGAGCATGGTTGCTACTACAATAGGATCCATAAAAGTGCTTGGATGGTTTACCAATACCATTAGAGGGCCTTTATCAGGGATCAATTCTTTGTTACGGATGGTGATGGAACGAAAAAATACACGTACCGTAATTTGCATTACTATTTTCAGAAAGGAGTAGAGCATTGGTTGAATTTTGTTGGAAATATAATCAAATTTAATTGTTAATAACAATAGATTTTATCGATGTTTTATAAATGTTTGTTTCTATTAGAAACAAAAAATTTCAGATTGATTAATTAATTGTATTTTAGCGCCCATAAAATTTAAAAACTAAACATACAATGCCATACTTATTTACATCCGAATCGGTGTCAGAAGGACATCCAGACAAAATAGCTGATCAGATCTCTGACGCTTTAATTGATAACTTTTTAGCTTTTGATCCAGAATCAAAAGTTGCTTGCGAAACATTAGTAACCACCGGACAAGTAATACTTGCAGGTGAAGTAAAATCAAAAGCATATTTGGATGTACAAACCATTGCTCGTGATGTGATCAAAAAAATTGGTTACACAAAAAGTGAATATATGTTCGAAGCAAATTCATGTGGTGTACTTTCCGCTATCCACGAACAATCTGCTGATATTAATCAGGGAGTTGATAAAAAGAAAAAAGAAGAACAAGGTGCAGGTGACCAGGGGATGATGTTTGGTTATGCAACCAACGAAACTGAAGATTATATGCCATTAGCATTGGATCTTGCACATAAAGTATTAATTGAATTAGCTGCATTGCGCAGAGAAGACAAACAAATTAAATATTTACGTCCTGATGCAAAATCGCAGGTAACATTAGAGTACGATGATAATAATGTTCCTGTACGTATTGATGCTATTGTAGTTTCAACACAACATGATGATTTTGATTCAGAAGCGAAAATGCTGGCTAAGATCAAAAGTGATATTATTTCTATTTTAATTCCTCGTGTAAAAGCCAAATACAAAAAATTCGCTCATTTGTTTAATGACAAGATCAAATACCATATTAACCCTACCGGTAAATTTGTGATTGGTGGTCCTCATGGGGATTCTGGTCTTACAGGTCGTAAAATCATTGTAGATACCTATGGTGGAAAAGGTGCTCATGGTGGTGGTGCATTCTCTGGTAAAGATCCTTCAAAAGTAGATCGTTCTGCTGCTTATGCTACACGTCATATTGCTAAAAATTTAGTTGCTGCAGGTGTTTGTTCTGAAGTTTTGGTACAGGTATCGTATGCAATTGGTGTTGCAAAACCAATGGGTATTTATGTAAATACATACGGCACTGCAAAAGTTAAATTGAATGATGGTCAAATATCGAAATTGGTAGAAAGTATTTTTGACATGCGTCCATACTTTATCGAGCAACGTTTAAAATTACGTAACCCTATTTATAGCGAAACAGCTGCTTACGGTCACATGGGCCGTAAAAATGAGGTTGTGACTAAAACTTTTAGAACACCGGATGGTAAAGAAAAGAAAATGAAAGTAGAACTATTTACTTGGGAAAAATTAGATTATGTTGCAAAAGTAAAAGCAGCTTTTAAACTGAAATAATTTTTTTAATTTCAAAAATTGAAATGCCTGTCCTGCTTGTTGTAGGACGGGCATTTTTGTTTTGAGATCAGAACAATAGAAAATTCTAAATTTGTAAGGAAATGGTGGAATGCAAAATAGCTTTGAGACTGTTTAAAATTGATGCAAAATAGTTTTTAACAGTCTCACCATTTCTCGACTTCGCTCGAAATGACCACGTGCGCTGCCATTTCGAGCGAAGTCGAGAAGGTGCGTTGGCTTCCATAAGCAATATGTTATTCTATTATATAAAATTTAAACAGGCTCTTATACTTTGGCTAATACAAAACGTACATGAAATATAGAATTACCTTTTTCCTTATAACTTTTTTCATCTCTTTGACTTTAATTGTTCAAGGACAAATTAATGTAATTAAGCTTGAGCGTTCAAAACTACCAAAAGGAATACATGTTCAAGGTGAAATAGGAAACGCAATTAGATATACAGATAAATTAGGCGACAACATTGTTATCACAACCGAGACGGGGCAATTCCCAAGCAAGAAAGAAAATGAGGAAGATGATAAGGATGCTGAACTTTTTGCATATCATTTCCTTTCGGAAGCTGACACAATAAAACAAACCTGGAAAGTGTATGATTTTATCAAAGCATGTCCGTTTGACATTGAAGCTAATTTTGTGAAAAATACTTTCCAGGTGACAGACTTAAATAATGATGGAATTGCTGAAGTTTGGATTATGTATAAAACCGCATGTCACAGTGATGTTAGTTCATCCGACATGAAAATAATTATGTACCAGGGAACCCAGAAGTTTGCTATGCGAGGGAGAAACAAAGTGAAAATTTCGGACACTCAATTTGAGGGTGGTGAATATACGTTCGACAAATTATTTACTGATGGACCTGTAGTATTTAGTGACTTTGCTAAGAAATTGTGGGACAAAAATATAATGTAATTTTAACTGATCTTTTATACAATATTTATGGAACAGACAATCACAAACACAATTACAATCAATGCCTCAACTTCAAAAGTCTGGGATGCTTTAACAAACCCTGAAAAGACAAGGATCTATATGTATGGCTGCGAAACAGTTTCTGACTGGAAAGTTGGTAGCGAACTGCTTTGGAAAGGCAATTACGAAGGAAAAGAAATGATCTTTGTTAAAGGGTATATAATAAGCATTGAGCCCTCAGTAAAATTAGTTTATACAACCTTTGATCCCCACTCCACAATAGAAGAAAAAGTGGAAAATTATTTAATGGTAACATATTCCCTTATAGCTGAAAATGGGCAAACAATTTTAACAGTTACACAAGGTGATTACTCTAAAGTGGCTGATGGAGAAAGGCGATACAAAGGAGCATCAAACAATGGAGAAGGTTGGAATCCTATTTTGGTTGAAATTAAAAAACTAGTAGAAGGAAATTAAATGGAGCCAACATTTTTTGCAAAGCAATCTGACTTTAGGAAGTGGTTAGAGAAAAACCATAAAAAAGAAAAAGAATTGTTAGTTGGGTTTTATAAGGTAGACAGCGGTAGACCAAGCATGACCTGGTCGCAATCCGTTGATCAAGCTCTTTGCTTTGGCTGGATAGACGGGATTCGAAGATCGATTGATAAAGACAGTTATTCCATTCGTTTTACACCAAGAAAAGCCACAAGTATTTGGAGTGCGATAAATATCAAAAAAATTGAAGAGCTTACAAAGCTAGGATTAATGCAGCCGGCAGGACTTGCAAGCTTTAAATTGCGAAAAGAACATAGATCAAAAATATATTCTCACGAAAGGGAAGCACAAAAACTTCCAGCTGACCTTGAGAGGAAATTCAAAGCAAATAAAAAAGCCTGGGGATTTTTCACAACGCAGGCACCATCCTATCAAAAGGTCATTATTCATTGGATAATGGCAGCAAAACAAGAAACAACTCAGTTAACACGGCTTGGTAAGGTAATAGCTGAAAGTGCGGAGCATAAGAGGTTGAGATAGTGTAATGAAAGAGAAACTAAAACGAGTGGCAATAAAAAAAGCAATAATCTATGCAATTTAAACAAAATAGAGAAACAGACATAGTAACGGAAAATGTAATGTTTTCAAGATATTTAAGTACGCAAAAGCTATTGAGCTTTTTATTTGAAAAAAATATGCTATTTACCCGTCTTGACATATTTGAAGATATAATAGAGGGTATGACAATGAAAAATATAGCGGAATATGAGATTTACGGCCCTATAACAAATCCCAATTTCCCTAATTTAGAAGCATCGAATGAAAGTCATAAAAGAGTGCGTGAAAAAATTGAGAGAGAAACAATAAATTCTCAAAAATCCCAATATGTTAGCTGTTGGTTTACCGATGATTGGGAATCAAAGGCAATGTGGGATATATACTCTTCTACTGATGGAATTTTAATAAAAATAAAAGGTTCTAAGTTATTTAATCTCATTAAGCTTAATTTAAGCGATTTAGTAGATGATGCTTGGCAAGTATTCTCTTATGGTTTTTGTGAGTACCGTAAATTAACTCCTTTTGATTATCGTCAACATAAAGCGAATGATACTTTTAATTCATATAAGAAAGATAGCTGTTACAAACACGAAAATGAATTTAGATTTGTAGCGCATAGGCATAATGGTTTCGATGATGAAAATCTGAAAGTATTTTCTATAAATATTAAAGAAATTATTAATGACTTTGAAATTATTTTTCACCCCAAAATGGAATCATGGAAGAAAGAAAATATAAAAAAAATATTGGTAGAATTAAATTTAGAAATTAAATGTAATGATTCTAAAATCAGATTAAGATAATTTTATCCATTTTGTACGGAAGGTTTCAAAAGTCAAAAATATAATTTATTAAGCAGTACATCTCGTTCCGCTATATTTAACAGGCATCCTGCCATGTTATAGGTTAATTGCAAAAAATAGTCTAAATTTACATAAAACTTTAGGGGTGCCACAATACCGGCTGAGATAATACCCTCATACCTGATGCAGTTAATGCTGCCGTAGGAAAAAGAAGATACTCTGTCCATAGAGCATTCCTGAAGTTTCAAAATAGTATAGGAATGGAAATTAAACTCAACAATCAAATTAAAATTTTTCCGGAACAATGCAGTGTTCAGCAATTGCTTGACGAGGTTATTCCTGAAAAACAAAAGGGTATTGCAGTCGCATTGAATAATTCCGTAATTCCGAAAATTAATTGGCAAATTCAATTTTTAAAACAAAATGATGAAGTACTCATCATTAAAGCTACTCAAGGTGGATAACACAACATTTCAAAAATAATAAATATGAAAAATAAAGACAAAAAACCAACAGACCAGGCGCTTTCGCTTGTGCCATTAACAGGCTCAAAGAAAATTTATGTGCAAGGCAAACTTCATGATATTCAAGTGGCGATGCGTGAGATCTCTTTATCTCCCACAAAACTTGTGAATGGAAAAATAGAAGATAACCATCCGGTTACTGTCTATGATACAAGCGGACCTTATACTGATCCCGATGTAAAGATCGATCTGAAAAAAGGATTGACAAGATTACGTGAAGAATGGATCTTGAAACGCGGAGATGTAGAGGAACTTGATGGTTTTACTTCTGAATATTGTGCAAAACGTCTGGCAGATAAAAATCTTGATCACCTGCGTTTCGAACATTTAAAAAAGCCGTTGAAAGCAAAAGCCGGTTGCAATGTTTCTCAAATGCACTATGCAAAAAAAGGGATCATCACACCTGAAATGGAATACATTGCCATTCGTGAAAATCAACGGATCGATATTTTGAAAGAGCAGCTTAAAGGACAACACCAGGTTCTTACGCAGCAACACGAAGGACATAGTTTTGGTGCAAATACTCCAAAAGGGTATATTACTCCAGAATTTGTTCGTGATGAAGTAGCGGCAGGAAGGGCAATAATCCCTTCAAATATCAATCATCCTGAAAGTGAGCCAATGATTATTGGAAGAAACTTTTTGGTGAAGATCAATACCAATATTGGTAACTCAGCAGTTTCTTCAAGTATTGAAGAAGAGGTTGAAAAGGCCGTGTGGAGCTGCCGTTGGGGTGGTGACACATTAATGGATCTATCAACAGGTAAAAATATTCACGAAACAAGAGAGTGGATCATTCGTAATTGCCCGGTACCGGTTGGTACTGTGCCTATTTACCAGGCCTTGGAAAAAGTAAATGGTAAAGCAGAAGATCTGACGTGGGAAATTTTCAGAGATACTTTAATTGAACAAGCCGAACAAGGTGTTGATTATTTTACTATTCATGCTGGTGTACTTTTGCGTTACATTCCGCTTACCGCAAAGCGTGTAACAGGTATAGTTTCAAGAGGTGGTTCTATTATGGCAAAATGGTGCTTGTCGCATCATAAAGAAAGTTTCCTTTATACTCACTTCGAAGAAATTTGTGAGATCATGAAAGCGTATGATGTTTCGTTTTCATTGGGAGATGGATTACGTCCGGGCTCTATTGCCGATGCAAATGATGCAGCGCAATTTGCAGAATTAGAAACCTTAGGTGAACTTACAAAAATTGCATGGAAGCATGATATCCAAACGATGATCGAAGGTCCTGGACATGTGCCAATGCATCTGATCAAAGAAAATATGGACAAACAATTAAAGGAATGCCATGAAGCCCCTTTCTATACGCTTGGCCCTCTGACTACTGATATTGCTCCGGGATATGATCACATCACTTCTGCTATTGGTGCTGCAATGATCGGTTGGTTTGGTACAGCAATGCTTTGTTATGTAACCCCAAAAGAACATTTAGGATTACCGAATAAAAAAGATGTAAAGGATGGAGTGATCACATACAAAATTGCTGCTCACGCTGCCGACCTTGCAAAAGGACATCCGGGGGCTCAATACAGGGACAATGCATTAAGCAAAGCACGTTTTGAATTCCGTTGGGAAGATCAATTTAATCTTTCACTTGACCCTGATACTGCCCGTGAATTCCATGATGAAACACTGCCTGCTGATGGTGCGAAAGTTGCCCATTTTTGTTCCATGTGCGGACCTCATTTCTGTTCTATGAAAATTACCCAGGATGTTAGAGATTATGCTGCAACATTGGAAACATCTGAAGAAGATGCTTTGCAAAAGGGAATGCAGGAGAAATCACAAGAGTTTAAAGAAAAAGGGAGCGAAGTATATTTATAGTTTTAATTTGGGCGTTTCCCTTTCTACTGAAGAGAGCCGGATTCTCTGGGTAATTCAGACCTGACAGGTTTTTAAAACCTGTCAGGTCTATTTTAACAAAGTAATTGAGGTGAATTTTTTTGTGTTCTAAACGTAATATTTAAAATGGTAATTGTTATTTCTAATCCAACTGCTATTGCTGATGAACATGCAATCATCGAACAATTGTTTGATGAAGGATTAGAAATTTTTCATGTCAGGAAAAAAGAATTTTCTGAAAATGAAATGAGAACATTTATTGAACGAATTTCTGAAAAATATTTCAGTAAAATTGTTCTTCACTCTCATTATTCTCTTGTAAAAGAATATGATTTAAAAGGGATTCATGTTCCTGTTGATTTTAAGAATGAGGCTTCAAAGGGAACATTGAGTGTGTCTTTCCATTCGTTAGATGAAGTTGAAAAGTTTGAAAATAAATTTGATTACGGTTTTTTAAGTCCTGTTTTTGATAGTATTTCCAAAGAAGGATATAAAAGAAAATTTGATTTTTCTGAATTGAAAATGTATTTTCTGAATAGAAAAGTCTTGAACAATAGAACCGGAAATGGCCTTCTTATTGCACTTGGCGGAATAGATGAAGATAAAATTGAGAAAGTAAAAGAATTAGGTTTTTCGGGAATAGCATTGCTGGGTGCAATTTGGAAAAGTGAAAATCCTGTAGAAAAGTTTAAAAGAATAAAAGAACAATGGCTGAAGAAAGAACTTATGTATTGAGCATTGCCGGCTTTGATCCAAGTGGTGGAGCCGGTATTCTTGCCGACATAAAAACATTTGAGGCGAATAAGGTTTGTGGGATGGGTGCAGTTACGGCACTTACATTCCAGAACGATACTGAATTTGAAAGCCTAAAGTGGATTGAAGAAGAGGAGATTTTAAAACAAGTTTTAGTATTAGAAAGAAAATTTGATTTTAGGGTTATCAAAATAGGATTGATCAAAGACTTGGCAACATTGGAGGTTCTGATCTCCAATCTCCAATCTCCGATCTCCAATCTCCAATTGATTTGGGATCCGATTATAAAAGCAAGTGCAGGTTTTGAGTTTCATGAAAATTTTGAAAAAGAAAAATTGTTTTCTTTATTGAAGTGTTGTTTCCTGATCACACCCAATACAGACGAAATAAAATTCCTCACAGGTATTGACAATCCAATGAAAGCGGCAGAAGAATTATCTAAGTATTGTAATGTGCTGCTAAAAGGCGGTCACAATATGGAAGAGCCGGGAGTTGATTATTTATTTATGAAAAACAAAATTGAAAAAATAGAGCCAACTGAAAAAAATATTTTTCCTAAACACGGTTCTGGTTGTGTATTGTCTTCTGCTATTGCTGCTAATCTTGCATTAGGAAACGATTTGATCACTTCTTGCAGAAAGGCAAAAAAATATGTGGAGCAATTTTTATCAAGCAGTCCGTCATTATTAGGAGTTCACCATGTATAGTAAACTACAATACATATCGCAAGGTTTGACAGCAAAAGAGCAATTGGAAAATATTCAAAGCACTCTTGATGCCGGATGCGAATGGATTCAATTGCGATTTAAAAATGCGGATGAAAAAGAATTTTCTTCTGTTGCTGGACAAGTGAAAAATATTTGTGAAAATTACAAGGCAACGTTTATTATAAATGACAATGTTGAATTAGCTAAAAATATTGACGCTGATGGTGTTCATCTTGGATTACTGGATATGTCTATGCTACAAGCACGAGCTATTTTAAGTGAAAATAAAATAATCGGAGGCACCGCTAATACATTAATTGATGTATTAACCCGTATTGATGAAAGGTGCGATTATATTGGTTTAGGTCCTTTTCGATTTACGTCAACAAAAACAAATTTAAGCCCAGTGCTCGGTTTGGATGGGTATAAAAATATAATGAATGAGGTTTTAAAAAATAAAATTCACATTCCGATCTATGCAATTGGAGGAATATCAATTGATGATGTTGCACCAATTTTAAATACCGGAGTTTACGGAATTGCTGTTTCGGGTGCGATTACGGAGCATTCAAATAAAAAAGAATTATTACAGACATTTAATTCATTATTATACTCAGGTGTCATCCCGATTCCGCCTTTTGCGGAAGAGGGATCTTGTTAAGATGAAGAGATATGTGGAATTATAACTATTTTATTTATATAATTACAAATCCAAGCAAAACCGTTCTTTATATTGGTGTAACAAATGATTTAAAAAGAAGGCTGTTTGAACATTATGAAAAAAAAGGTAAAATGGAAACTTTTGCAGGGAAGTATCATTGTTATCATTTGGTGTATTTTGAACATTTCATAAGTATTGATGAAGCTATCAAAAGGGAGAAAGAATTAAAGGGATGGTCACGAAAGAAGAAAGAAAATTTGATAAAAATAACAAATCCAAATTTCGATTTTATACAATTGGATTAAAATATTGATTTATAATGATGAATAAATTGCAATGTCATCCCGATTGGCCTTTTGCCAAGAGGGATCTTGCTAATCAAAGGCCATGTCATTAATAAGAACAAGATCCCTCGCAAAAGCTCGGGATGACAGAAGATATAATATAAAATTAGTTACATGAAAAAATTAATAATTGCTAATAAAGAATTTCAATCACGTCTTTTTTTAGGGACCGGGAAATTCGGATCTGCAAAACAAATGGAAGAAGCAGTTCTTGCTTCTTGTTCCGAATTGGTAACTGTTGCATTAAAACGTGTAGATTTTGAAACTGATACAGACCTTTTGTTAACGCATCTACAACATGCACACATAAACTTATTACCCAATACTTCGGGTGCTCGTAATGCCAAAGAAGCTGTATTTGCAGCACAACTATCACGTGAAGCTTTAGAAACTAATTGGTTGAAATTAGAAATTCACCCTGACCCAAGATATTTAATGCCTGATGCAATTGAAACATTAAAAGCTACCGAAGAGCTTGCTAAACTTGGTTTTATCGTATTACCCTATATCCATGCCGATCCTGTATTGTGCAAACGATTAGAAGATGTAGGAACAGCCGCTGTAATGCCACTTGGTTCTCCAATAGGAAGTAACAAAGGTTTAAAAACAATTGATTTTTTAGAAATTATTATTGAGCAAAGCAGAGTTCCGGTTATTATCGATGCAGGAATTGGTGCTCCATCTGATGCTGCAAAAGCAATGGAATTGGGTGCTGATGCAGTATTGGTAAATACAGCAATAGCAGTAGCAGGAAACCCTGTTGAAATGGCAAGAGCATTTAAAATGGCTGTAGAAGCAGGTAGATTGGCCTATGAATCAAAATTGGGAACAATTAGAAACAGGGCGGAAGCAAGCAGCCCGCTTACTGCATTTTTGGATTAATCTCGTGTCATTCCGACCGAAGCGGAGGAATCATAGTTATCATGCAGAATTAAGTTCATTGTAGTATTAAATAAAAAGATCCCTCGACTCCGCTCGGGATGACATTATTACGTCATTCCGACCGAAGCGGAGGAATCTTGTTAGTTGACAAATAGAAAAGTAGTTTATTGTGGTATTAGACAAAGGATATTCCGGTTGCATTCCGGATCCCATTAAATAATACAGAAAGCAACAAAAAAATGAGTTTTAAAGAGTTATATAATTCACAAAATTGGGAAGAAGTAAAAAAAACGATCCACGATAAAACTTCGCAGGATGTAGAAAAAGCGCTTGCATCTGATCGAAGAACACTTGAAGATTTTAAAGCTCTGATTTCACCTGCTGCTGTTCCTTATTTGGAACAAATGGCACAGTTAAGCAATCAATTGACTAAAAAGCGTTTTGGGAAAACGATACAAATGTATGCTCCAATGTATCTGAGTAATGAGTGTAATAATATTTGTACTTACTGCGGTTTTAGTTTTGATAATAAAGTAAAACGTAAAACACTTTCTGAAAAGGAAATTATTCAGGAAGTTGAAGAAATTAAAAAACATGGCTTTAACCATATTCTATTGGTAACTGGGGAAGCTAATCAAATTGTACATGTTGATTTTTTTCTTAAAGCCATTGAAATCATTAGATCACAATTTGCCAATATTTCTATTGAAGTTCAACCTTTGGAAACGGATGAGTACAAGCGATTGCATGAAGCAGGTGTATATTCTGTTTTAGTTTACCAGGAAACATACCATAAGGATGTTTATAAAACTTATCATCCTAAAGGGAAAAAATCAAATTTTGATTATCGCCTGGAAACACCTGATAGGATTGGAGAGGCAGGAATTCATAAAATTGGTTTAGGGATATTGTTAGGTTTGGAAGATTGGCGTGTAGATTCATTTTATTGCGCATTGCATTTAGATTATTTGCAAAAAAGATATTGGCAAACAAAATATTCCATTTCATTTCCTCGTATGCGCCCTGCTGAAGGGATCATTGAACCAAATGTTATTGTAACAGATAAAGAATTGTTGCAACTAATTTGCGCATATCGTTTATTAAATGAAGAAGTTGAACTTTCTATTTCAACAAGAGAGTCGGAAAAATTCAGAAATAATATTATTCCCTTAGGTGTTACAAGTATGAGTGCCGGTTCAAAAACCAATCCCGGTGGATATTCTGTAGATACAGGATCATTAGAGCAATTTGAAATATCTGATGAAAGAAGTGCAGAAGAGATCGCTGCATTAATTACAAATAGTGGTTATGAAGTTGTTTGGAAGGATTGGGATAATGTATTATCGTAAATTTGTTTTAAATGCTAAATGCTCAATTGGAAGTGAAAGGAATAATTCAACATCCAACATTATACCTGCATTCAACATAACTTTAAATCTACCAGGTAAAGATATCCTCAACTTTAAGTGGCTTTTCGGAACCTCTCCAATTAAAATCTTTTAGCTTCAATTCTTTTACATCTATTTGTTCAAGAGGGTAAAGAGTCGCTTCCGGCTTTGTAATAAAGGTAATGTGATGCATTTTTTTATCCTTCATATAAATATTTAAGTTAGTGCAATCCGCACGATTCACGGCTTTTATCCTTTCTTTTTCTTTTGCATAATAGATTGTTTGTCCGTTGCCCTCCACTTTAATAAGGTATAGATCATTTTTCTTGAAATACCCTTTCATGTATTTGCCTCGTATTTGATTGTAATGTATGCTATCCTCCATCGATACAATAAACCCGCTGCTTTTTAATTCAATTGATTGTATGGATTTATTCCCTGTTTGTATTTTCATGCTGTCTGCAGTCAATTGATTTTCTTCAGACCAAATTATAGGTCTCCCATATAATTTCATTGTAGAATCCATTGTTGTATAGGATAATGAATCACATTTTCCTTGCAGATCATTTTTAAAAAATTTCACTTTGTGGTAAGCAAATAATTGTTTACCATTTGAAATTGAATCATTGGAACCCGCAGTTTCTTTAATTTCGCGCTGTTCAATTTCTTTTGTTTTTTGTTTTTTATTTTTTGAGTCCTTGCCTTTGCCTTTTGTTTCTTTAATTGTTGTCTTTGGTTGAATGCGCGATTTGTTAGAATTAGTGCTAGTCACTTTCAACGTATCAGCATGTAAATACAAAGTGTCTTTTTCATACATCTGTGTTAACAATGCTTTGCCGGTAACAAATGAAAAATCATTCAGTTCATAGTGGATGGCATAATCGCCTTTAATAGTAAGGTTTTGTGTAGTATCAATGATCTGAATATTACTAAATGCCCTGCCAATGCCTTGCTTGCGGTCATAGTAAATACTATCACCCATCATTTTTTGTTCTTTACTGATGATGTAAGCATTTTTATTAAAACGGGATAGATCGTTATTGGTATCATACCATCCGTCTTCACAATAGATCAGGTTCTCTTTCCCCTTGATGGTAGTGGGGCCAAGGAAATAAGTCACTTTTGATAATGTATTATAGCGCATTGTATCACAATTAATTACAAATTGCGGATTGGTAAGCACTACATTTTTTTTGAAATTAAAATCATTGGTTTTTGAATGGAAAGAACCACGGTCACTTGTAAGGATATTGTCTTTATTAACGATGCGGGCAGGGGTTGTGTAATACCCAATTCCTGTTGCAATATCATAATTCAATATATCAGTTGTGAGTTGCATATCCCCCTTACTAATAATTACATTTCTTGTTAATACCGCTATTTTTGTATTACCACTGTATTTCAATAGATCGCCATACAAGTTAATACCATCGTTTTCTTGGATACGTACATGTCCAAAAGCATCCAATGAATTATCCGAATAGAAATACGCGCTGTCGCAATACATGAGTGTATTTTCGTGTTTAAATTGCACATCACCGATCAAGCGTTTTGCACCGGCTGCTATATTACTTGCAAATTTTAAGGAACCGGCATTAAGAATTTCTACTTGTTTTCCGTTTATATTGGCTGAACTTTGAGAATAGGAGCAGAGAGGAATGAAAAATAAAAAAAACAAGATACATATCCCTAACCTCCGCCAAAGGGGAAGGGACTCATTTTTGCATTCTTTAGCCTTTATCTTTTTCATTTATTTTTTTTACATCTCGCCTCCTCTCTTTTCGAGAGGAGGTTAATAAGAGAGGTATTAAGGTAGGGCAGGAGTGGGGCTGTTTTTTTTACGCATCAATGTTTGAGTGCGGTCTGGGCCTACAGAAACAATTGAAATTGGAACACCAGCTTCGCGCTCAATAAATGAAATGTATTCATTTAATTCTTCAGGCATTTGGTCAGGGCTGTTAAGTCCTGTCAGATCCTGGTTCCATCCTTTTAATTCTTTGTAAACAGGTGAAAGCAATTCAGGAGAATAATCATACGGCAGGTAATTAATTTTTTCACCTTGATAATTATAGTGGGTACATACTTTAATAGTTTCAAAACCACTTAATATATCCGCTTTCATCATCATCAATTCAGTAACGCCATTGATCATAATAGCATATTTAAGTGCGGGCAGATCCAACCAGCCTGTGCGTCTTGGGCGACCAGTAGTAGAACCGAATTCATTACCTGTTTTTCTAATTTGCTCACCTACTTCATCATTTAGTTCGGTAGGGAATGGCCCGCTACCAACACGTGTGCAGTATGCTTTAAAAATACCAATTACATTTCCAATTTTATTAGGAGCAATTCCTAAACCTGTACAAGCACCTGCACATATAGTGTTTGATGATGTTACAAAAGGGTATGAACCAAAATCAATATCTAATAAAGAGCCTTGCGCACCTTCAGCTAATATCGCTTTGTTATTTCTTAATGCTTCATCAATATAATGTTCACTTTCCACTCGTTTTAAACTTTTTAAAACTTCAATACCTTCAAAAAACGCTGGCTCCAACTCTGCAAGGTTGTATTGGTAATTATAGAAATTTAATAATTGCTTGTGTTTTTCAACCAAGGCATTGTATTTATTTTTGAAATCAGGACTATCGATATCTCCAACACGCAAACCGTTACGGCCTGTTTTATCCATGTATGTTGGTCCAATACCTTTAAGCGTAGATCCGATCTTCTCTTTGCCTTTACTTGCTTCGGAGGCAGCATCCAGAAGGCGGTGTGTTGGTAAAATTAAATGAGCACGTTTAGAGATCACTAATTTTGATTTCACATCAACATTCAGTTTTATCAAGGCATCTATTTCTTTTTTGAAGATCACAGGATCGATCACCACACCGTTGCCAACAACGTTTATTTTATTGTCATGAAAAATACCGGAAGGTATAGTATGCAGCACGTGTTTAATGCCATTGAACTCCAAGGTATGTCCTGCATTTGGTCCGCCCTGAAAACGCCCGATAATATCATATTTCGGTGTTAATACATCTACAATTTTTCCTTTCCCCTCGTCTCCCCACTGAAGACCTAATAATACATCTACTTTCATCTTAAAATGATTACACCGATTATAAAACGATTCCACCGGTATTGTTAAATTGTTAAATTGCCTACTGCTTAATTGTTAAATTGTTTTATTTATTCAAAACTTCAATTGCTTTTTCTTCATTTTCACTAACATTAAAAATGCTATCAAGCTTGGTAATTACCAATAGTTCGGTGATTTTTTTATTTACGCAGCAAATAGCCACTTCTCCAGAGTCTTTGCGGGCTTTGGTAAGAATATTAATGAATACATTTAATCCACTGCTATTGATATATTTTAATTCCTGAAGATTAAGCAGAATTTTGTTTTCGCCTTTAGCAATAGTAGCCTCAATTTCTGTCAGCAATTCCTTTGCTTGATTTCTATCGATGAGTTCACCAAAAAGGATATACTGGTTGACGTTTTTTAGCTTGTTTGATTTGTATTCGAATACCATAAGTTAATTTGTTAATTTGAAAATTTAAAAAAATATTTTCAAATCTGCATTTTTCAAAATTGAATTTATTTTTCTCAAATCTATTCCTCTCCTGAGGTTAAGGGTTGAGACGAAAGTTTTTTATCGTTTGTTTTTTTATTCTCACATGTTCCATTTTTCGCAAGCTTACCACATTTTCCAAATAAATTAAGAGAGTGATGATCGATCTTAAAACCTAATATATCACCTGCCGTTTCCTGTATTTGCTGTAATCGTGGATCACAAAATTCAAACACTTTTTCACAATCCTGACAAATTAAATGATCGTGTTGTTTGAACTCATAAGATTTTTCAAATTGAGCTAAATTTTTTCCAAACTGATGTTTGGTCACTAAACTGCAATTAAGAAGTAATTCTATTGTGTTATAAAGTGTAGCACGGCTTACGCGATACTTCTTGTTTTTCATTTGAATATAAAGCGATTCAATATCAAAGTGCCCACCTTGCGAGTAGATCTCACTTAAAATCGCAAAACGTTCTGGTGTTTTACGATGACCGTGTTTAGCAAGGTATTCCTCAAAAATTTGTTTTACGGTTTCCCTTGTATCAACAATCGACATAGTATTGCAATATATTTAAGGTATAAAAATACAAAAAAATAATGGAACAAAGGAATTTAGAGAATTAGAGATTTGTTGATTCCGCATATTTTCCAATACTCCACTTCTCCAAGTCTCAAATTCACAATCTCTCCAATTTTTATTGCCCATCCATCCTTGTAACAGTGAGTACACCATTTACAGTTTTGAGTTTTTTCATTAATTCGGTGAGATGTGTTGTATCATGCACATATACCATTACTGTTCCTTCAAAAGTGCCATCGTTACTATCAAAGCTGATGGAACGCATATTTACATTGTGCTCATTTGAAATGATTTTGGTGATGTTATTTACCAAGCCCACTTCGTCTATACCTGTAATTTTCATTCCGGCAAGGAATGAAATTAATTCAGGAGTTGTCCATTTAGCTTTAACTACCCGGTACGCGTAGTTTGATAGCAATTGTATTGCATTAGGGCAGTTTACCCTGTGGATCTTTATTCCTTCACTAATTGTAATAAAGCCAAATACATCATCCCCCGGAATAGGGTTGCAGCAAGGTGAAAGTTTATAATCAAATTTTTGAAGATTTTCACCGATCACAAGCATATCAGATTTACCACGAGCTGTAGTAACCATCTGTTCCAATGATTTGGTAGTTTCCTCCTTTTTTATGCTTCCCGATTTATGAGTGATCTTACCATGCTCCTGGCTGAAATCTTTTAAATGTTTCAGTTCAATATTACCAACGGCTATTCGATAAAACAACTCCTGACTGCTTGGTAGTTTAAAGTAATTGGCAAGATCATTTATGTTTGAGGGATTAAAATCAATTTTTAAATGATTGAATTTACGTTCCAGCATTTCCTTGCCATCTTCCGCTACTTTTCGTCTTTCTTCTTTTAGTGCATTTTTTATTTTTGATTTGGCACGTGCTGTTACCACATAACCCAACCAATCTTCCTTAGGTGTTTGTTTGCTGGAGGTAAGTACCTCCACCTGGTCGCCACTTTTTAATTTATAGCTAAGCGGAACCAGTTTGTGATTCACTTTTGCACCAATACATTTTTCACCTATTTTGGTATGAATATCAAATGCAAAATCAAGGGCAGTCGAATTTATAGGGAGTGTTTTTATTTCTCCTTTAGGAGTGAACGCAAAAATTTCTTCAGCAAAGAGGTTGAGTTTAAAATCATCCAAAAACTCCATTGCGTTTTCTTCAGGACTTTCAAGGATCTCTCGGATCTTTCTGATCCAATCATCCAGTTGGCTTTCATTACCACTGTCTTTATATTTCCAATGTGCAGCATAGCCTTTTTCAGCTAATTCGTCCATCCGGACAGTACGAATTTGTACTTCCACCCATTTCCCTTCAGGCCCCATTACTGTAGCATGTAAGCTTTCGTAACCATTTGCTTTAGGAGTAGATATCCAATCGCGCAAACGCTCAGGGCTTGGATGATAAAAATCAGTTACAATTGAGTAAACGCGCCAGCAGTCAGCTTTTTCGTTTTCAGTAGGCGTATCAATAATTATCCGGATCGCAAATAAGTCGAATATATTTTCAAACGTAACACCTTTTGTTTTTATCTTATTATTGATCGAATAGATGGACTTAGGTCTTCCGATTATAGTAAATTTCATTCCTTGTTCTTCCAATATTTCTTTTATTGGAACAATAAATTTGGAAATGAATTTTTTGCGCTCAGGCTCAGCCTCTTTTAAATGCTGCTGAATTTCATTATAACTATCAGGCTCGGTATATTTTAACCCTAGATCTTCTAATTCACTTTTAATGGTATTTAATCCCAAACGATGCGCTAAAGGAGCATATAAATAAAGCGTTTCCGAAGCAATTTTTAATTGTTTATCGCGCTTCATGCTATCCAACGTACGCATGTTATGAAGGCGGTCGGCAAGCTTTATAAGTATTACACGTACATCATCAGATAAGGTGAGCAACATTTTTCTGAAATTCTCAGCCTGCAAGGAGGAGCCCTGATCAAAAACTCCTGATATTTTGGTGAGCCCATCAATAATTTTGGCTTCTTTTTCGCCAAACGATACACGGATATCATCCAATGTAAGGTCGGTATCTTCTACTACATCATGCAACAAGGCACATACCACGGATGTGGTTCCTAAGCCAATTTCTTCGGCACAAATATGGGCAACGGCTATTGGGTGATAAATATAAGGCTCACCCGATTTTCTGCGCATGTGCTTATGAGCTTCCAGCGCAATATCAAAAGCTTTGCGGATGAGAAGTTTATCACCTTTTTCAATTGTTCTGCGACAGGCACGTAATAATCCGCGGTAGCGTTTTAATATTTCTTTTTTTTCAGCTTCTAAATCAATTACAACTTGCTCTTCCATATAATAAGTAAATAAATAGTATGTAAAGTTAAGAATATCAATTTAACAATTACTCAATTTTGCAGGCAATAAACCAATTTAACAATTTAACAGTAGGCAATTTATTTCTTCAATTAATTTAAAAATTGCCTACTGGCAAATTGGTTAATTGCAAAATTCATTATTACGCTAATTCCATTTGTAATTTACTTAAGCTACGATAAAGGCCATTTTCCTGAAGGATCAGCTCCTCGTGTGTTCCGGTTTCCCGAACATTTCCTTTATCAATTACAATGATTTTATCCGCTTTACGGATGGTGGATAATCGGTGAGCAATTACAAATGAAGTACGGCCAACCATAAGTTTATCAAGTGCTTCCTGTACCACCCGTTCCGATTCCGAATCCAATGAGCTTGTGGCTTCATCTAATATTAAAATACTTGGATCTTTTAATACAGCACGGGCAATAGCAATACGCTGGCGCTGTCCTCCCGAAAGTTTAATTCCACGCTCCCCAACAAGGGTTTCAAATTTTTCAGGAAATGTATCAATAAATTCCAATGCGTTAGCTTTACGGGCAGCTTCGGCAATTTCAGCAATAGTTGCAGTGGGCTTGCCATAGGCGATGTTTTCTCTTATGCTGCCCCCAAATAATATTACATCCTGTGGCACCATTGCCATATTGTTTCTCAATTCTGTTAATGAATAACTTTTTGCATCTTTCCCATCGATCAAAAGAGTGCCTTTCTCCGGATCATAAAAACGCAGCAACAGCCCTATTAAAGTAGATTTTCCTGAGCCGCTTGGTCCTACAATTGCAATTGTTTCACCTTTTTTAGCAATAAGATTTATGTTTTTTAATACCTGGATCTCCTTGCGGGAAGGGTAGGTAAATGCAACATCCTTAAACTCTACATTACCTTCTATACGGGTAACGTTTGTTTGAGCGGTAGTAATATCAAGGTCTTCGGGATGTTCATCCAGTATTTCGAATACGCGTTCTGTTGCGCCTACCGCTTTTTGAATTTGGGAATAAAGCTCTGCAATACCACCAAATGAAGCACCTACGTAAACTGAATAAAGAATAAATTTGATCAGATCACCAATAAATAATTGATCCATGGAAGCAAGATAAACTCCGTACCAGATAACGGCTACAATCGCTCCAAATAAACAAAAGATGATAAAAGAAGCAAAAGCTCCACGGTATTTCCCACCCTGAATTGCTGTTACAACAATCGATTCAGTGCTTTTTGTGTATCTTAAATTCTCAAAATACTCATTTGCGAAAGCTTTTACATTGGTGATCCCTTGCAATGTTTCCTGTACAATTGTATTTGACTCTGCGATCTTATCCTGAACCTCTCTCGAAACTTTTCGGATAAACCGGCCAAAAATAACCGCTGCAACAGCCACTACAGGCACAATTGCCAACATCAGTAGCGTTAATTTTGGTGAGATGAACAGCAATAAAATAATGCCTCCGATTATTAACATGAATTGTCTTAGAAATTCAGCTATTGTAGTAGTTAACGTATCGGATAATTGTGAAATGTCAGAAGAAATGCGGCTGTTGAGATCTCCTACTCTTTGTTCAGCGTAAAACGACATTGGTAATCGTATCATTTGAGCATATAATGCCTGGCGTAATGTTGCTAATGTATTTTCGGTATAATTAACAAAAAGATAAATTCTGAAATACGAAAAAACCGATTGGAGAATAAGGACCAGGATAAGATAAAGTCCAATATCATTGATATTTGTGAAGTTTTTTAACTCTACGCTTTTTATCAGATCACCTAACATCCAGGGGAAAACCAAAGCTGTTCCACCTGTCAATAGTAGAAAAAACAAGCCAATATATAGTTTCCAGTTATGCTCTCCCGCATATTGAAAAATACGTAATGCTTTTTTTAAGGATGATTTAGTTAATTTTACTTTAGGTAGATCGTCTGTTTCTTTGACTTTACGTGCCATTTATGTGGAATTTGGCTGCAAAGATATCAATTTAAGTCAAAAGTTTTTAAGTCAAAAGAAGAAAAAAGTTAAAAGAGAAAAAAGTCAAAAGTCAAAAAGGAAAGTTAAAATGATAAAGCCAAAAGCCGTAATTTGTTCTCCATCTTTTGAATTTTGACTTACCTTTTTCTTCTTTAATTTTTGATTTCACTCTTTTGACTTTCAACTATACCTTTTTGACTTTTGACTTAAAAATTTTTAACTTATTTTAATAACTCATAAGCCACAGGGAAAATAAGTGATTCCCATGTTGCATACCCTTTTGCCGAAGGATGTAAGCCATCTGTCGAAACCAGATCAGGCTCCGTTCCCATTTTCTTTGAAACCTCAAAAAGATCAACAGTTTTTAAATTTCGTTTTTTTGCTTCTGAAATAATTATTTTATTAAATTCAGCAATTCCTTTCGAAATATCCCGTCCGCGACCGTAATTTTTGCCCGAAGGTGTTACACTAAAATCAGGAAGAGTTATCAGGATCAATTTATTTTTATCAGGTAATTGCTTTTGTACATGCTCTATAATGTAAACAAGTCTTTTTTGAAATGAAACCGAGTCAGCACCTACCACCCAATCGTTTGTTCCGATCAGTAAGGTTACAAATGTGGGTTTTGATTTATTGAGTACCGGTAATTCGTACTCGATAACCGCCTGAGTGGTCATTCCGTTTACGGAAGGATTAGCGATCAACTCGATGTCAACATTTTTTTCTTTTAAATGTTTAGTAAGTAAAACCGGCCAGGATTCTTCTTCTGTTGCACCGGTGCAAATGGTATAGGAATCGCCTAATGCAACATAGCGGATAGTTTGTTGTGCCATCGTTTTTATCTGACAGGAATCAATGATTATCATTAGCAGGATGCCGGTAATAAATTTATTCATTTTTAAAAAATTTGCACAAAAATACAACACTTAATGGGATGTTTTACTTCTTTAAAAATGCAAATTTCTCATATTTTTGTAGGTAAACTATTATTTTACTACTTTCGGGGCTTAGAAAATTAGAGAATAGAGAGTTAGAGTTAAGAAAAATTAAGAATTTTTATTTACTATACAAAATTGGGTTCTTAAAAAACATTAAAATAAGATTTTAAATTATGAAGGTAGGAATTCCATCGGAAATTTTTCCAAATGAATTAAGGGTTGCGGCAACTCCCAAAACCGTTAAACGACTTCAGAAACAAGGATTTGAAGTTTATATTCAGCATAATGCCGGATTAAAAGCAAATTTTTCTGATAAAGATTTCGAAGAAGCCGGAGCTAAAATAGTTGCTACAGCTGCCGATATATATGGTAAATCAGACATTGTACTAAAGGTAAAAGAACCTGCAATGGAAGAAATTGACATGATGAAAGAAGGCTTGGTAATGCTTAGTTACCTATGGCCGGCACAAAATCAGCCCTTACTTCAAAAATTAGCGGATAAAAAAGTAAATGCAATTGCTATGGATGCGATTCCTCGTATTTCCAGAGCGCAAAAAATGGATGTATTGTCATCAATGGCAAACATTGCAGGATATAGAGCAGTTATAGAAGGCGCTTTCCATTTTGGAAGATTTTTAAATGGGCAAATCACAGCTGCAGGTAAAGTAGAGCCTGCCAAAGTATTAGTGATTGGCGCAGGTGTAGCTGGTCTTGCTTCCATTGGTGCTGCTAATTCATTAGGCGCTATTGTTAGAGCTTTTGATACACGAAAAGAAGTTGCAGAACAGATCGAATCGATGGGTGCGCAATTCCTAACCGTTGAAATTAATGAAGACGGTGCAACTGCATCTGGTTATTCAAAAGAAATGAGTCCGGCATTTATTGCAGCTGAAATGGCTTTGTTTAAGGCTCAAGCTGCTGAAGTAGATATTATTATTACTACTGCTCAAATACCTGGCAGACCAGCTCCAAAATTAATTTTAGCGGATCATGTAGCGGTTATGAAACCGGGGTCAGTGATTGTAGATTTAGCCGCATCATCAGGAGGGAATTGTGAATTAACAAGGAACGGAGAAGTTTATACAACGGATAATGGTGTTACTATTATCGGTAAGTTAAATCAACTTCCAGCTCAAGCGTCTCAACTTTATGGAAATAACTTGTGTCATTTATTAGATGACATGGGTAAAGCGGAGAAATGGAAAATCGATATGGAAGATGCCGTTGTATCAAGAGCAATGGTAACGTATAATGGTAAGATCAATTGGCCACCAGCACCACTTCCTGTTAGTCCTACAAAGACTAAGGCAGCGGAGGTTGTAGTGGAGGATCCAAAAATTGTTTCTGAACGAAAAAATAAAAAAGAAGCCAGATCCATGGTTATTAAATTGGGTGTAATTGGCGCGCTTTTATTGGCTATGGGACAATTTGCGCCAGGCGAATTTATGCAACACTTTACAGTGTTTGTATTAGCAGTATTCATTGGCTGGCAAGTGATCTGGAATGTATCACATTCACTTCACACTCCATTAATGGCTATTACCAATGCAATCAGTGGTATCATCATCGTTGGTGGTCTATTACAAACTAAAGGTGATCTATCGAGTTCTTTAGTAATGACTGTTTTAGCATCTGTTGCTATTTTGGTTGCCAGCATCAATATTGTTGGAGGATTTGTGGTTACCCACCGTATGTTGAAAATGTTTAAAAAATAAGAAAGCTGTAGCTTCAACAACATCAGATAATAAAAAATAATAAAGGAGTTAAATCAGGAAATATGATCTTTATAGAAAAAGAAATTCAAACAGCAGCCTATTTATTTGCAAGTATTCTGTTTATTTTAAGTTTGGGAGGTTTATCCTCACAGGAATCGGCCAAACGAGGTGTGTTTTATGGTATTGTAGGTATGGCTATCGCTGTACTTGCTACCGTTTTGGGTAAAGGTGTTGAAGGCCATGTTTATATTATTGGTGCTATTTCAGTAGCCGCAATTATTGGAACTTTACTGGCACGTAAAGTTGAAATGACTTCCATGCCGCAGCTGGTTGCTATCTTACACAGTTTTGTTGGCCTAGCAGCGGTACTTGTTGGTTTTGGTTCATACCTTGATCCTGCAACACATACATTAAGCGGTACAGAGCATACCATACATTTAGTGGAAGTATTTATTGGTGTATTCATTGGTGCAATCACGTTTACAGGTTCTATTGTTGCCTGGGGTAAATTAGAAGGCAAGATCATGAGCAAGCCTTTATTGTACACAGGAAGACATGCAGTTAATATTATATTGCTACTTGCATCTATTGTATTGGGTGTGTTATTTGCAGGGGCTGAAGGTCTTGATGGAATGATGTACTTATACATTATGACAGCTATTGCGGGTTTTATTGGTGTAATGCTAGTGATGGCAATTGGAGGTGCAGATATGCCGGTGGTAGTTTCTATGTTAAATTCCTATTCGGGTTGGGCTGCATCTGCTGCAGGTTTTATGTTAGGTAACGATCTGTTAATTGTAACAGGTGCATTGGTTGGTAGTTCAGGGGCAATTCTTTCTATCATTATGTGTGAAGCAATGAACAGATCTTTTTTCTCCGTTATACTCGGAGGCTTTGGCACGGTTAAAGCATCGGGTGAAGCAGCTGCTATTGAAGGAGAAGTAACCGCATTAAATCATGAAGAAGTTGCTGATCTGTTAAAAGAAGCGAGATCTGTTGTTATTGTTCCGGGTTACGGAATGGCTGTTGCAAAAGCACAGTATCCAATTTATGAAATGGTAAAAACATTACAAAAAGCAGGTAAAAAAGTAAGATTCGCTATCCACCCTGTTGCTGGTCGTTTACCGGGCCACATGAATGTGCTGTTAGCTGAAGCAAATGTACCATACGATATTGTATTAGAAATGGACGAGATAAACGAAGACCTACCTGAAACAGATGTGGTAATGGTGATCGGTGCAAACGATGTTGTTAATCCGGGAGCTCAGGATGATCCGTCAAGCCCTATTTATGGAATGCCGGTTATTGAAGCGTGGAAAGCGGAGAAAGTTATTATAATGAAACGCTCTATGTCTGTTGGTTATGCAGGTGTGGAAAATCCTTTATTCTACAAACCAAATGCAGAAATGCTTTATGGTGATGCTAAAGATAGTGTTGAAAAGATATTAGGATTTTTAAAAGCCTAATTAAAAAGTTTGCTTTGCTACATATATGTAATATTAGCGAGCTAAAAACAATGGATCAGAGCCGTTTGAAATGCGATGATCAATTAATTCATTTTCGGATCAGAGCAATTTCACATTAACAAATTTCAAATTATCAGATTGAATGTGTTATTCTTTTATTAAAATTAGGGTAATTAATATCATTGCGCTTAGTGCATTGGTTCTCTCATTTTATTCATTTAATGCACAATCTCAGATCACCACCGGACCTATCGTAGGAAGTCCTTTCTGCGCTTGCGATTCTGTTGATGTTCCTTTTACAAGCGTTGGGCCTTTTATTGCAGGTAATGTTTATACCGCTGAACTTTCCGATGCAGCAGGCACTTTTGGCTCTCCTGTTATTATTGGTACCTTAACAGATACTGCTAATAGCGGAACAATTAAATGTATGTTACCTTGCGGATCAACTACTGCGGCAGTTTATCTTATACGAGTTACCAGTTCTACCCCGGCTGTTACGGGTTCAAGTAATGGTCTTAATATTGTTATTAATGCCTCTGTTATTCCTTCCGTAAGTATTGCAGCAGCTGTATCCGGAATAATATGCACAGATACTACCGTTATATTTACAGCGTCACCAACAAATGGTGGAGCAACACCAAGCTATCAATGGCAAATAAATGGAGTAAATGTGGGGATAGATTCTGCTGTTTACACCACAAGCGCTTTATTGAACATTGGAGATATTGTTAGTGTTATATTAACATCTAATGCTGCTTGCGCTTCACCATCCATAGCTCAGATTGATACTGTTATTAACTGTGTAATAATTACAACAGGTGCTTTAACGGCAAGCTCCTTCTGCGCTTGCGACACAATAGATATACCTTTTTCAAGTACAGGAACCATTACTGCCGGCAATACTTATACCGGAGAGGTTTCTGATTCAGCAGGCAGTTTTGCTGCACCTGTAACTATAGGTACTTTGGTAAGTACCTCTAATTCAGGTACTATTTCTTGTGTAATACCTTGCGGATCCTTGGCAGGAACAGGTTATCTTTTCAGAGTAGTTAGTTCATCTCCTCCAGCTATAGGCACTGATAATGGTTTGAATATTATTGTTAATCCAGTGGTTGTCCCGTCAGTAAGCATTACTACAACTGCAACTACTGCATTATGTATAAATACGGCAGTAACTTTTACAGCTACTTCTTTAAATGGCGGAACGTTACCTACTTATCAATGGCAAAGAAATAGTATTAATGTAGGGGCAAATTCTCCCGTTTATACTTCTTCAGGCGCATTTATGAATGGAGAAACCATCAGTGTTATTTTAACATCAAATGCAGCTTGTGCAACACCAACCGCGCAGCAAACCAATATTGTTATTGCCTGTCCTGCCATAGAAATACCGAACGTATTCACTCCTAATGGGGATGGTATTAACGATGTATTTAAAATAAATTTAAGTGGAGAAAGTTTGACCAACTTCAATGTAAGCATCTATGACCGCTGGGGAATCCTTGTATTTGCTTCCTCAAGTATCAATAATAAATGGGACGGAAGAACAACCTCCGGTTTAAAAGTGGAGTGTGGGACCTATTTTTATGTGCTGGACCTAAACAGCGTGGAGTATAAAGGGCATGTTACTGTTCTGGAATAGCTTGGTTATCGATTTGAAGTAAATTCATTTGGGCGTTCCCTTTCTTAAACAAGAAAGAGCCGGGCTTTCCACTTCAATCTTCCCTTCCGCTAATTAGCGGAAAGGAAGGATTTACGTTGCAATCCCTAACGCAGCATCAAGAATGAATCATGAATAACCTTTATAAAGAGTTTAATAAATTGTTTAATTAACAAAAAAGTTCGCATTTAGCGAACTTTTTTTATTCATTTCAATCTTCTTTTTTTATTATCTGCTTATCACCACTTTATTAAATGATCTGCCCATTTTGCTTACTGTTAAAAGCGTGTAAATGCCTTCTGCCAAATGGCTAGTATTTAGTATGGTATTATTTTCCACTTCTTTTTCCAGAACTAATTTGCCAACAACATCATATAATAAAAGAGTGGTTTTACCTGTAATACCATTTATGTTAAGTGTGTTTCCGGCTGGGTTCGGGTAAATGTTAACTATTGTATGATTATTTAATTCCTGAACTCCCGCAGCTCCAAAGTGTTTTACATTGGAACGTGAAGCCGTAAAATCAGTTCGTGTTGGTTGGCAAGCACCAGCTACCATTACTGCTTCCACATAATAACTGGCATCCGGGAAAGACGCAAATTGTATATCCGTATATCCAAATTGGTTACCGGTAGTATTTCCGATAGTTTGAAAATTCCCTGTTGAATTATCATCCCTATAAATATAATAATTTGATACCGGTGTGGTGTTGTTTTCTATCTGGTAAGGAGTCCAACTAAAATTAGCGCCTGTGTTGGTGAGGTAAATTGTATTGTGATAGTCACTGAAAAAAGATGCTACATCGTGTGTGTTTTTACTTTTTAATTTATACCGGTATCCTGTAGTTGCAGGGTTAGCAGCAAAGTCATCAAATGTGCTAAGAGAATCTTTCGAAACTGCACCTATAGGTTGGTAGCTGTTAGTTGATATTTCACGATACACTATAAAGCTATCAATTGCTGTCATATCCAGATTTGTTTTTTCCCAAACAACGATATTATGAGTATTGCTGGAATCTACCGTAATTAGGCAAATAGGAGGGCTTGGTGGAAGTGGTCCTGCCTGAATAGTTTCTGTGTATGTATTGGTACAAAGGTTTACATCAATTAAATTCAAGGTATAGCTTCCTTGACAAAGTCCTCCAATAGAATCAATAGTGGCTAAAACAGTTTGAGTGTTATCAAGCCATTCTGGTTGAATGGTTCCTGTACCCCCTGTTAGATCAGCAACAATTGAACCGTCACAATATAAACTGGAACTTTCATCAAGCGCTGTAAAAGTAGCAGTTGGCTGAGGGTTAACAGTTATTGTTACAGGTTCAATATCTGTACACCCACCTGTTGCTGTCACTTTTATATAATTTGTTCCGCTTGCTGGCACTGCATTCGGTGATGTTAAAGCACTCGTTGCTCCGGAATTTGTCCAGTAACTTAAAGTACCGCCTCCTGTACTTCCTGCTGTTACAGTCCCCGCTGTTATATCTACAGTACTTGGGAAACAAACATCAGCCGGACCCGTAATCACTAATACAGGTTGAGGATATACCGTTACTATTGTATTATCTGTTGATTGGCAACCGGTTAATGTTGTAGTTGCGGTTAAAGTATAAGTTGTTACAATAGGGGTGCCGGTGGTATTAATAGTTGTGATATCAGGATCTGAAACTGTAGAATCAGTTATTCCTATTGAAGAATTCCATGAATACGTATTTCCTGCTACACCTTCAACACCGATGCTGTCTATCGTTCCTGAACATACTATTAAATCAGTTCCGGCATTGGAAACTGGTAAAGGATTTACTGTTACACTTAAAATTTGAGAAGTACCCACACAATTACCAATTGTAGAAGTCGGAGTTACTGAATAAGTTAGGATTTGAAGAGAAGATGTATTGTTAATTATGGTATTATTAAGAATTGCCGATGTTTGAGCTGTTATGCTTTCTCCTGTTGTATTTGAGTTGTCGCTTGCTATCCATGAATAAAAGGAACCAACACTGCTTGTTAAGGACAAATTCACTATTGCTTCCCCACAAATGGTAACGCTATTTGAACTGCTCATAATTGGTGTAGGATTTACGGTTATAGTAATTATAAAAACAGAGCCTTCACATAAGTCTGTTATTGAAGAAGGAGTGACAATGTATTCCACTGTACCTGTTGCTGAATTGCTTGAATTGGTTAGTATTTGACTAATGGTAGTCCCAGAACCTGAACTAGCTCCCGTAACACTTCCTGTTATTAATCCTATTGTCCAGGTAAAAGTGCTTGGTAGGCTCGCATTTAGTGAAATATTCGGACCATTTCCACTACAGATAATCGCATTTGCTGCATTCGTAATTGCTGGTGTAGGATATACTGAAACAGTGATTGCCGAAGCAGTACCTGCGCATGAACCTGCATTTGAGGTAGGAGTAATAATATATTGTACAGTTCCACTTATTGAATTGCTCGGATTGGTTAATGTTTGATTAATGGTAGCTCCAGAGCTGCTTGTAGCTCCGGCAATGCTGCCCGTTATTGTTCCTGGTGTCCATATAAAAGTACTTGGAACACTTGCTGTTAATGAAATATTAGGATCTGTTCCACTACAGATACTTGCAATAGCATTAGTGGTAATTGCTGGTGCAGGGTTTACTGTAAGAGTGATTGTAAAGGCAACACCTGAACATGAACCAGTTGTTGAAGTAGGTGTAATAATATATTGCACTGTACCAGCCACCGAATTGCTTGAAATGATCAATGTTTGGTTGATGCTGGTTCCTGAACCGATGCTGGTTCCGATAACAGCGCCAGTTATTGTTCCTATTGTCCATGCAAAAGCGCTTGTTGTAGTTGCTGTTAATGAAATATTAGGACTCATGCCACTACAGATAGCAGCAGTGGCTGCATTGCTAATTGCCGGTGTGGGATTTACTGTAACAGTTATTGCTACAGCGGTACTACCTATACATGAACCAGTAGTTGAGGTGGGTGTAACAATATATTCGACAATGCCAGCCAGGCTATTGCTTGGGTTGGTAAGCGTTTGATTAATTGTAGATCCTGAAGCGGCACTAGCTCCTGTAATACTGCCTGTTATTGTTCCTATTGTCCATGCAAAAGTACTTGGAGAGCTTGTTGTTAATGAAATATTAGGATTTGTTCCACTACAAGTAGCAGCAGTAGTTTCATTAGTAATTACTGGCGTGGGATTCACTGTAACAGTTATTGTAAAAGCAGCACCTGCACATGAACCTGCTGTTGAAGTTGGAGTGATAATAAATTGTACAGTACCACTCACTGAATTGCTCGGATTGATTAACGTTTGATTAATAGTTGATCCTGAAGCGGCACTGGCTCCGGTAATGCCTCCAGTTATTGTTCCTATTGTCCAAGTAAAAGTACTTGGAGAGCTTGCTGTTAATGAAATATTCGGATTCAGGTCACTGCAGATGGCAGCAGTAGCAGCATTTGTAATTGCTGGTGTAGGATATACTGTAACAGTTATTGTAACAGCAGCACCTGCGCATGAACCAGTTGTTGAGGTAGGTATAACAATATATTGTATAGTACCAGCCAAACTATTGCTTGGATTAGTTAGCGTTTGATTAATTGTTGATCCTGAAGAGGCACTTGCTCCTGTAATACTGCCTGTTATTGTTCCTATTGTCCATGCAAAAGTACTTGGAGAACTTGTTGTTAATGAAATATTAGGATTGGTTCCACTGCAAATAGCAGCAGTAGTTGCAGTGGTAATTGCAGGTGAGGGATTTACTGTAACAGTTATTGTAAAAGCAGCGCCTATACATGATCCTCCGGTTGAAGTTGGAGTAACAATATATTGTACAGTACCAGCCAATGAATTGCTCGGATTGGTTAAAGTTTGATTAATAGTTGATCCTGAAGCGGCACTGGCTCCGGTAATTCCGCCCGTTATTGTTCCTATTGTCCACACAAAAGTGCTTGTCGTACTTGCTGTTAATGAAATATTAGGATCTATTCCACTACAGACACTTGCAGTTGATCCATTTGTAACTGATGGTATGGGATTAACTGTTACAATTACACTATTGCTGTTAGCAGAACAAGCCAACGCGTTTAGTGTACTAGTAGTTACACGTCTGTATGTGGTGGTAGTATTTAAACCCGCAGGAACATCATAGGTCGGAGTTGTTGCTAATGTTATAGAATACCCATCAGTGCTTTCTTTCCATTGGTATGTTAGCGCAGTGCCTGTGGAAGCAACACTTTCAGTAAAAACGGTTGGATCTCCGCCTGTACATATTGATTGTGTAGCAGCAATGGTAACAGTCGGTAGGGGATTTACCGTAATAACTTTTGTTGCAGTGGCGGAGCACCCTGCTATTGTTCCTGTTACCGTATAAGTAGTAGTAATTGTAGGAGCCGCAAATGCTGTCCCATCAGTAACTCCTCCTGTCCATGTGTAAGTTGTAGCACCACCTCCAGTGAGTGTTACAGAAGCTCCTGCACAAACAGTTGTTGAAGTTGCATTGGCTGTAACAATTGGCAAAATGTTTAATAATATTGAAACATTATTATTAACAAAATTAGTTGCTGCCAGATCAGGTTTGCCATCTGCATTGAAATCAGCGTTGGTAACTGAAAAGGGACCCTCGCCTAAAGAAAAGGTAGAAGCAGTCCCAAAGTTGCCAGTTCCGTCACCAGGCAATACTGACACACTGTTGACATATCGAAGAGTTACTGCCAAATCGGTTTTGCCATCTAAGTTAAAATCCGCACTTGTGAGTGTATATGGATCACTACTCACTAATGAGGGAACAGCAGCTGTAAATCCTCCCGTTCCATTGCCCAATAATACCATAACTTTATTAGTACTATTAATATGAGTACCGATTGCCAAATCAGCTTTATTGTCCGCGTTAAAATCAGCACTGATGATCGTATGTGGATAACCACTTACTGAAATGTTTGAAACCGAACCAAAGCTTCCTAAACCATTGCCTAAAAATATAGATACATTGTTGCTAACATCCTGACAACCTACTGCCAAATCAATTTTGCTATCCCCATTAAAATCTCCACTGGTTATTGAATAAGGAGCATAGCCAGCTATTAATGAAGTGGCAGCGCTAAAATTACCTGTTCCATCCCCCAACAATACAGATACACTGTTAGCTCCATTACTATTGGCGGTAGCCAGATCTGCTTTACCATCTCCGTTAAAGTCTGCGCTTATCACAGATATAGGACTATTGCCTACTGAAAAGCTGGTAGCTGTATTAAAAGTTCCATTACCGTTACCAATAAATACCGATACTTTATTTATTCCTGGATTTGTTGTAGCAAGATCAGGTTTGCTATCTCCGTTAAAATCCGCGCTAATAACAAAATTAGAACTGACGGTGCTTCCAAAGCCAGTAGCTACGCCAAAGCCACCTGTCCCATCGCCAAGTAATACCGATACGCTAATATCTCCAACATTAGCCTGAGCATCTGATGTTGCTAAATCAGCTTTACCATCACCGTTAAAATCAGCGGTAGTAACTGAAACAGGACCAGGGCCAGCTGAAAAGTTAGAAGCAGGAGAAAAGCAAACCTGAGCTCGGACCTTAATTGTTAAAAATTGAAAATTAAAAATTGTAAAGACAAGTAATACAATGCGTAAATTTTTAAATTTCATTTTAAATTCAGTTTAAGAAATTTTAGTTTAAATGGTTTTAATTTCAGATTTTCTAAATTATCTTTTTAGATTGCTGTATAAGACAAGCCAAAAGTCTGAACAGCATTTTTTTAAACTACCGGCTTATCACCACTTTATTAAACGATCTGCCCATTTTACTCTCCGTTAATAGGGTATAGATTCCGTCCACCAAATAGCTTGTATTTAGTATCGTGTTATTCTCTACTTCTTTTTCCAGAACTAATTTTCCAATCACATCATATAGCAATAGAGTAGTTTTGTCTGTAATACCAGTTATGTTAAGGGTGTTTCCAGCTGGGTTAGGGTATATGTTAACCACAGCATGATTATTTAATTCCTGAACTCCCGCAGCTCCAAAGTGTTTTACATTGGAACGTGAAGCCGTAAAATCAGAACGTGTTGGTTGGCAAGCACCAGCTACCATTACTGCTTCCACATAATAACTTGCATCAGGGAAAGACGCAAATTGTATATCTGTATATCCAAATTGGTTACCGGTTGTGTAGCCTATCAGTATAAAATTGCCTGTTGAATTGTCATCTCTATATATATTATAGGTGGATACAGGAGTCGTGTTATTCTGCACCTGGTAAGGGGTCCAATTAAAATTGGCACCGTTATTATTCAGATATATGGTATTGTGGTAATCACAGAAAAGAGATAACACACTATGTGTATTTTTACTTTTTAATTTATAGCGGTATCCTGTTGTTGCAGGGTTAGCAGCAAAGTCATCAAAGATGCTTAGAGAATCTTTCGAAACTGTACCAATTGGTTGGTAGTTGTTGGTAGTTATTTCGCGGTAAACTACAAAGCTATCAATGGCTATCATATCCAGATTCGTTTTCTCCCAAACAACTATATTATGTGTGTTTGTGATATCTACCGTTATAAGGCAAATAGGAGGGCTTGGAGGCAGTGGTCCTGCCTGAACAGCTTGTGTATAAGTGTTGGTACAAAGATTCGCATCAATTAAATTCAAGGTATAAGAGCCTGAACAAAGCGCACCTATAGAGTCAATAGTAGCTAAAATAGTTTGAGTGTTATCAAGCCATTCTGGTTGAATAGTTCCTGTACCACCTGAAAGATCAGCCACAATTGAACCATCACAATATAAGCTGGAGCTTTCATCAACTGTTGTAAAAGTGGCTGTTGGCTGAGGGTTAACAGTGATGGTTACAGCGTTTGTATCCGTACAACCTCCAATGGCGGAAACCATAATATAATTTGTACCACTTGTTCCAACAGCATTTGCTGATGATAATGAAACCGTTGCACCTGCATTTGTCCAATAACTTAAGGTACCGCCTCCTGTACTTCCTGCTGTTACAGCTGCTGCAGTTATATCTACAGTGCCAGGAAAACAAACATCAGCCGGACTTGTAATTGATAATACAGGTTGAGGATTTACGGTTACTATTATATTATCAGTTGACTGGCAACCAGTTAATGTGGTAGTTGCAGTTAACGTATAAGTTGTTACAATTGGGGTGCTGGTGGTATTAATAGTTGTGATATCAGGGTCAGAAACGGTAGAATCTGATATTCCTACTGCAGAATTCCATGAATACGTATTTCCTGTTACACCTTCAACACCGATACTGTCCGTATCTCCTGAACATATTGTTAAATTAATTCCGGCATTTGATACAGGTTTTGGATTTACTGTCGCAGTTACAGGCTTAAGATCAGTACATCCACCTGTTTTTGTAACTTTAATATAATATGTACCTAAAGGAACAGCAGTGGGTGATAGTAATGGACTTGTTGCTCCAGCATTTGCCCAATAACTTAATATGCCACCACCGGTACTTCCGGCAGTAACAGCGCCTGCTGTGATATTTATAGTGTTGGGATAACAAACAGCAATAGGGCTGGTAATTACTAAAGCTGGTGGAGGGGCATTTAATAATACAGATACGTTCGATCCAAAAGAATTAGCCGCGGCTAAATCGGTTTTTAGATCTTCATTAAAGTCTGCATTGATAAGTGATACAGGTGCATAAGCTGTCATAAAATTAGAAGAAGGGCCGAAACTACCTGAGCCATCGCCCAATATTACTGATACATTGTTTGAACCCTCATTCGCGGTCGCCAAATCGGCTTTACCATCCCCGTTAAAATCGGCACTAACAATTGACTTTGGCATGGAGTCTATTTCAAACTGAAAGGCAGCACCAAAAATGCCTAAACCATTGCCCAACAATATAGATACACTGTCTACACTATAATTAGCAAAGGCTAAATCAGCCTTGCCATCTGTGTTGAAATCGGCACTAACAACAGAATAAGGACTGCTACCTGCATCATAAATTGTGGTAGCGGTAAAGTTCCCTGTACCGTCACCAAGTAATACAGATACGTTGTTATAATTGCCATTAGCGGTAACTAAATCGACTTTATTATCTGCATTAAAATCTGCACTTGTAAGTGAACGGGGGCGTCCTGATACCGCGAAGCTTGTAGCTGCACCAAAGTTGCCTGCGCCATTGCCAATTAAAATGACAACTTTACTTGAATCATTTTGAGCGATAGCCAAATCGGGGTTGTTATCCCCATTAAAATCTCCACTGATAATTGAAAAAGCACTTTCTACAGTAAAATTTGTTGCAGAGCCAAAGGTTCCAGTACCTGTGCCCAACAATACCGATATATTGCCCGAACCATAATTAGCTGTTGCCAAATCCATATTGTTATCTCCATTAAAGTCAGCACTAGTTATAGATTGCGGATTAGAGCCTATTGTAAAGGTCGCAGTATCCCCAAAGCCTCCTATTCCATCTCCAAGTAATACACACACAAGACCAGAATATTGAGCCAACGCCAAATCCACATTGCCATCGTTATTAAAATCAGCAGTGGTTACAGAAATTGAATAAGAAGATGTCATAAAATTCGAAGCCGGGGCAAAACATACCTGCGCCTGGCTTTTGAAAGTCAAAAATTGAAAGCTAAACACAAGGATAAATAATACAAGAGGTAGATTTTTAAATTTCATATTTGATTAAGATTAAGGAATTATGGGGTTTTGGTTTAAGGTGAGCGAAGGTACGCTACATTATCGGTTAAAAGCGATAATAAAAGCAGAAACAGATAATTGACGAAAATCACAAAAAACTTACATCGTTTTACAAAAAAATTAGGAACAGCTCAGTTTGAATAGATTTAGGGGAATTCTTGGACATCTCCCAAAAGCTTCAGGTTTTGGGATTGAGTCTTGTATAACGGATACATTTAGAAAGGGAGAAGAGAGATCGAGAAGAATTTTACCTCAAAAGCGTAACAGAGCCCTTAAAATCAATATACTCACCTTTAGAGGATTTGAAACGTAGTAAATAAACGTAAACACCTAATTCGCATTTTTTAGTTCCATGGTTTCCATCCCAACCCAGGTTCACATCCTTGGTAGAAAACACCTGTAATCCCCAACGGTTAAAAACCGAGAATTCATATTCTGTAAAATCAACATACGTTGTAACAGGTATAAAAACGGTATTTATTGCTCCTTCCGGCCTGAACGCATTGGGTATAAATACTCTTGGGTCTTGGTAAGCCTCAGCAATATTAGATAAGCTGAATTCATTGAAATTATATATATTTCCCATGCCTTCCACTGCTTCTACATAATAATTAAATACGCCTTCACCACTTAATAATGCCGAAACATCATCGGTATAGGTATTTGCTCCAGAACCGGAAAATGGTAAATTCATAATTGGTGTTGGATCCATTATTCCATCAATGCCTCTGTAAACATTGTAAGATACAACATTGCCCGACCAGCCTTCGTAATCGTTCCAGCTTAAGGTGTTTTCCATTGTTAAGCTATTGCTTAAAGCTGAAAGCAATATGGTTCTGCCGATATTAGTTTGCAGTCCATCATAACCACAGCTATCAACATTTATTATTTTGTAATAATAGCTGTAATTATCAGTAAGTACCTTGGTATCGTTATAAACGATCGGACTTACAGTACTGGCAGGGACCGATCCAATCAATACATAATTAGCCGCAACTGTATCGTAGGAGCGCATTACTTTATAATTTAAAGTAGCAGCTGCAATATCAATATGACAGGTTACATCTACCTGATTGGGATCCAGCACACTTACTTTACGGAGATAAGAAAATTGAGGGGGAAGAGGTGTAGCTGAATAAAAAGCTATCCTGTTGGAAGAAACTGTTTTTGTGCCTGAACTATCCACGGCTTCTATTTTATAGTAATAGGTTGTGAGTGGTGCAAGTCCAGGAACCGTATAGGTGAGTGTTCCAAAAGGTACTGTTGCAATTTCCGTATATGGGCCTGTTAAGCCCGCCATCGACTGATAAATGCGATAAGTAGCAAGTCCGGTGCCTAACGTTGAATAGGCCGTCCAGTTTAACACAACGCTGCGGTTACAAATTTCAGGCAGTGATGTTAAATATATTGTACTGTAAACTATGCCCAAAGGACTGATATTCCCGCAACTATCATAGGCTGCAAGGCGATACTGTTCAGAACCTAAACCTGCATCCGATAATAAATAATTATAACTGGTATTGTTAATTCCAAGCACCGTATCAATTGGGATCCAGGCTGTTCCATTAAATATATATATTACATACGCTGCTGCATCAGCTGATGGGCTTACATTCCAGTTCATCAGTGCATTGTTATTATCATCAACACTCAAGGTATCAATAAGCGGCACATCGGGGACAATGATGTTTTGAAAGGTACCTCCATCAATGGATGATACTGAGGTACAGCCGGAGTTGTCAGCCATTTCAACCCGGTAATTAATGGTTGAATTACAAACAAAAATAGAATCAATAAAATTGACATTAGCTGTTGAACCCGTTAATGTCCATGTTCCGGCCGGATATTCCTGATAAATGGAATAAATACCACCGGATGTAGGTACATTGGGTGAAGCAACTCCATTCCAGAACAAGGATGCAGTTCCGTTACCGGGATTTGTTACATTCAGATACATCGAACTTACCGTATCTATAGCGGCAGTTTGTACCAGGCCAAAACATCCCGAGCGGGTTTGAATATAATAATAAACAGGAGCAGTAGTGGCATTTGCGCCTGTATGTGTATAAGAAGTCTGGCTGTATGCTAATACACTGTCGAGCAATGTATATGGGCCCCCCACCGCATTTGAGCTGTAAATAAGATACCCGTTAAATGTACCATCCGGATCAGCAGGAATTGTCCAGTTGAGGGTAACATCACCATTCGATAAAACGGATACACAATTTGGCTGAGGTGAAGCAGCTATAGGGGTTGCCAGGACGGTAATAGCTACGGTTGAGATGTTTTCGGCAGGTGCCGGACAAAAATCATCTCTAACTCTGAATACGAACGTATAGGTGTTGGATACGGTATTACAGGAAGCATTATAGGAAATATGGTTACAAGTGGTTTGCCAGTTGAAGACGGTTGACATCGTGTTAGGAGCTGAAACAGGCAGCGAGGCCGATAACGTGGCGCATGGCGGATTTAAACAGCCTGAGGAGGCATTTGTGAAATTGGTTCCAAATTGAGTTCCTGATGCATTGATCGTTACTGTTTGAGGTGTTATCCCATCCGCTAGTACCCCCGGATCGCTTCCATTTAAGGTGAAATTAACCAGGGTTCCGGCAGGTACAGTGGTTTGATAAGAGGTGTAGGTTACCACTGGTGTACTGTTAACAGCACATGGCAACAAAACAACTTGAATTTCACGGTATATTTCAGCTACTAAAGTGCCGCATTTCCAAGCTTCTACTTTCACATTGGTAACAAAATACCCTTGTGTGTTTGATGTAAATGAGATCTCACCGTTCGAAGGGTTGATCATAGCAGGAACATTTGCCGAATTTTGGGCTGTTCCAGGTAAAGGGCTGTCGTAAGTATAACCTGTCGTAAATGGAATGGGAGCAGGATTAGTTCCAAGAGTATAAACACCAGTGAAATCATCTAACGGTTCTGCCCATTTAAAAGAAAGTGAATCCAGATCAGGGTCATATGCGTTATGGTTATATTTAAAAGGTGATCCCAGGCATATTACAGTGCTTGGGCTTTCCAGAAATGAGGGTGATGAATCAAAACAAAGGTTTGCATTTTGTCCGTTAAAGGGATACATCACTGCACGTAACGTAAACCCATAAGAACTAGCGTTTTGCAAATTGGTAAGAGAGCCATTACGGCAGCAATCCGAGTATGCAAAGATCCAGCCTTGTGGAGATGGCACACCATTCAAGGTTATTGGTGCCGACTGGAACACCGATTCCTGCACTGCCCCGGCAACTGGGCTGCTGCTTGTAGGCCAACCGGGTTGTCCTTCGGCATTGGTACATGATATAGAAGGTCCGGCACCATTACATACCGGTGAAATATCAGTTTGTGAAAGTAATGTTAACGTGATGGATGATACGGTAGGATGATTGAACACCGACAAAGAAACTACAGTAGGAGTATTGATTCCATTGCAATCGCGGTAAAATTTTAGTTTGAAAATGTATTGTCCGTTACCCTGACATTCCCAGGTAATTTCTCCTCCCATTAAATGGGATGCGAAAAGAGCGCCAGCTGGTGTCCCTGAAGGGGACGGAATAAAAAAAGAGGAGAAAAAGAGAAATGCAATTAAGATAACTCTCCCCATCCCTCTCAATAGGAGAGGGGAGCGGTAGTTGTTATCTTTATTTTTTTTCTTTCCCATTTTATCTTTTCCCTTTTTAAAGTTTTGCCGCTCTCTGTGGAGAGGGATTAAGGGAGAGGTATTTTTCTATTTTTTACCTACAACTAATTCGATCATACTATTTTTATCGAAATAGGTATTTGCCAGATCTCTTAGTTGAGATGCAGAAATCGCCTTAATGGTTGCAATATACTTATCAAAATAATCATAGCCTAAATTGTATTCCATAATGCCTTTAAATCGCTCTGCCATTGCAAAAGGACCATCTACACTCCTTAAAAACATACCTAAAAGGTAATTTTTTACCAATTGCAGCTCATCTTCAGGGACCAACTCTTCACGTAAACGATTCATTTCAAAATATATTTCCTTAATAGCGTCTTTACATACATCCACTCCAACTTCAGTAGAGATAAAGAAATAACCGGAGTTTTGCAATGACGCTATTCCGGAACCAATACCATAGGTATAACCTTTATCCTCACGGATATTCGACATTAAACGGGAGCCGAAATAACCTCCAAAAAGAGTATTGAGTACCTGTAGCGATTGAAAATCAGGATGTGTTTTATTGAACAAAACTTTACCTATCCGAATGGCCGATTGCATGGCATCTTCCTTTAGGATCAAATGTTCATGTTCTGCCGATGTAACAATTGGCAGGCTCTTTGTGCTCAGATTATTAATTGAATTCCAGTCGTTGCCTCCAAAGTGGTTATCTAATAAGCTCAACACACCATCATCCACTTTACCTGCCATAATAATTTTACAATTATTTGAACGATAAAAGGTTGAATAAAAATCATTTAAATGTGAACGACTGATGACATCAAAATCGGTTTCTTTAACATTTATTCCATAGGGATGTTTTTCTCCAAAGAGCAGTTCTGTAAAGCGTTTACGGGCAACATTGGCTACCTTTTGATTGTTCACCAAAAAGGTTTGCTTTTTATTTCTGATATGCGTATCCAGCTCATGCTGAGGAAAAACGGAATCTTTGATGATCTGTTCTACTACCGGCAAAGTGGATTTTAAATGTTTGTTGAGGGTATATAAAACTACGGATGCACTGTCCTGTGAAACACCGGTTTCAAGAAAGGCTCCATAATAATCAACTCTGTCGGCAATTTGGGCGGCATTTAATTTTGATGTGCCCTCTTCCAACATGGTATTTACTGTTGCAGCCTGTAAAGGAATCGCCTGTTGGTACATGCCTGCAGAAAATAAAAATTCAATTTTAATAAGCTCTTGAGTGCCCGCATTAATTGAATAAACAGGGATATTATTTCGTAAGCGTTGTTCACTCGCTTTTATGATTTCTATTTTTTCTACCGTGTTAAATGCCGGTGATTTTTTTCTGTCAATAGTTTGCATAATTTTATTTTTATGTCAATATATACTCAAATAATATGCCTGATGATCTTTTTTATCATCATTAAGGCAATAAAGGTACACTTTGATTGTTTTTCAAGCACATTTTTTGAAGAAGATTATTATTTTCATTTGGGCGTTCCAATTCTTGAAAAAGAATTGGCGGGCTTTACGCTTCAATCTTTTCTAAACAGAAAAGGATTTACGCTGCAATCCCTAACGCAAAAGGTTCACCCGAAATTTGAGCTAACTGTCATTTTCCTTTGTGTTTCTTAGTGTTCCTCGTGCCTTTCCTTTTTAGCAATGATGAAAAATATCATATAATCCCATGCAATGATCTTCCTTTTACTCCCAGTGCATCCACACGTTTTTCAATTGCGGGATCTTTGATCAATGGAGGTGCATGATGAGGCTTGATTCGCGCATCAATGATCAATGAACCTTTGCAGCCCCAATGTTTGTTTTCAACAAAACTATTTATACCATGAATATCATGGGCAGGGTTGCTCCGCGTGAAAGTAACCCATAAAAAGTTATTTAAATTCTGAGAAACAAATGCACTATCGTCACAAATAATAATTAAAGGGAAAGTTGCTGATAGTTGTTGGCTGTTAGATATTAGTTGCTCGTTGAGCTGTTGAATTTCTCTTTCTGTTGTAGCTTCATCAACATATTTATTCCCTTCAATGGCAATTACACCCGGCATTACAACTCTTGGGTTGCTGAAATTATCCGGTAAATTTATTTCTGATAGTGATGTTCCAAGTTCTCTTAATTTATTTCCTGCAGCAGCGATCACCACTTTGCTGCCGCTGTTTAGATCGGTTCCACTGTAATCAAGTGTATCAATTGTGGTGCGTGTATGAAAGTGTAGATCCCTTGTCCAGTCAACACGTTCAAGCACATGAGTAAAATAATCTGCTACATCATGTGTGGTCAGTTTTGGATTATCTTCTCCTGCTATAATAAATAAATATTTTGCTAAACTTAGTTGTCCTGAACCAAGTATGTGATTGGCAATGGTTAATATTTCCTGCGGTTTACGCTCATTACTGTAGGGGGTGTAACGCTCACTACCAATAGCCAATAGGAGAGGATGTACTCCCGAAGCATCCACAGCATGTACATCTTTTAATCCCGGAATTTCCTTTGGAATAGCGGCTCCTGTTATTTCATGGATCAAAGCACCAAAACTGGTGTCTTCCTGTGGTGGCCTTCCAACCACTGTAAATGGCCATATTGCATTGTTGCGGTGAAACACTTTGTGAACCCGCATCATAGGGAAATTATGCTTTAAGCTATAGTATCCTAAATGGTCACCGAAAGGGCCTTCGGGTTTATTTTCATTCGGAAATACTTCGCCTGTAATAACAAAATCAGCATCCGATGCAATACAAAAACCATCATCGTAGGTATAACGGATCCTTCTGTTGCCCAATGCTCCGGCAAAGGTCAATTCGCTCATTCCCTCTGGGAGAGGCATTACAGCACCCAAAGTAAGAGATGGCGGACCACCAACAAAGATGCTTACTTTCAGTGCTTCGTTTTTTTTATTTGATTTTGTTTGGTGTACACCAATACCACGATGCAGCTGATAATGTAATCCAATTTCTTTATCAGGAATATAATCGTTGCCACTTAATTGTATCCTGTACATTCCTAAATTGGAATTCATCACGCCCGGTTTGTCAATATCCTCAGTATATACAAGAGGTAGTGTGACAAAAGCTCCACCATCATTTGGCCAGCATTTAATTTGTGGCAATTGAGAAACGGTAATTTGATTTTGTAAAACAGGATTATCAAATCGTGATCTTCTGGGTAGGGCCGAAAATGCAGTAAGACCTACATTGGCATATTTTAAAGGATGTTTAAGTGCTTCTAAAGGGTCATTTTTTAGATCAATAAGTGTTTTTATTTTTTCGATCGTGTCTCTGAAAATAAATTTACTACGTTCTAAACTACCATATAGATTGGATGCAGCTTTAAATTTACACCCTTTGATGTTTTCAAATAATAGTGCAGGACCGTTGTTTTCGTACACTCGCAAATGAATGGCGGCCATTTCTAATTCGGAACTTACCTCTTCTTTTATACGGATGAGGTGTCCATGTTTTTCCAGATCATCAATACATTCCTGTGTGCTTTTATATCCCATAAATAAGAATCATGTTAGATCTAAGTAGGCGGTTGTTTTACACTTGTGCCTAAGTAATTTTAATCAATGCGCTACAACAAATTTAGATTTTGCAATAACTGCATCGTTCAGTTTTATAGTGATAAAATAAACGCCACTGCTGTAGGCTGAAGTTTTAAGGTTTACTGTATTTTGCATCGGATCAAGTTTTTCGGAGTAAGTGATTTTTCCGAAAGTATCAGTAATTGTTAAAATAGAATTATTCGGTATTTTTATAGAGGAGGCTCCTAAGTCAATGGTCAACAGATCTTTTGTTGGGTTAGGAAACACTTTAATTTCAGGAAATTTATCAGCCAGTGGTTTGTTTTGAATGCCCATTGTATAGTCTTTCATAGCAAAGGTATATTCTCCCAGCTTTAATGTATCAATTGTAATCAATCCACGTTTATCATTAGCATTGCTGATCATGTTCTTCGTATAATAGGGGAATACCATCCATTCATCAGATGCATTTTTCCTGTACATCAATACAAGACTATCTTCTGAGGTATTTATTAAATTATTATCTAACCAATTATTACCTGAAAAGGATAATATTCTGCCATCATAATTGAGGGTGGCTTTTGCTTTAAAAGTAGCCGGCAAAATACCATCCACTTTCCAATAATGATTTGGTGACAAACGATAAGGATGACCAAAACCTTTAAATCCATCAGGAGCAGTGTAATTATGTTCTACACGTACAAAAGCTGAATCGGAAATGCTTTGAACATTAACATTCATTTTTGCATTTAAAAAATTAGCAACACCTGTTGTTTTTATTTTTTTGTATTCAGGAGCAACGGCATGACTAATTTTTTCGCCCATATTTACGGCCACAAATACCGGGTTAAAAGGAACAGTAAAGTTAAAGGAAGCATTTGCACCGGTCATAATAAAATTTTGTGTTTGCTCTGTCCAGTCAGCGCCTTTAAAAGTAAGTTCAAGAGGAATATTTGAATAATAGTTTGGCGCTCCGGTTAATTTTTGTTTCACATAAACAGATACACTATAATTTAATCCGTTTGGCACAACAGTAAAGGAATCTATAGAAAAATGAGTCCATCCCGGATTAAATACCCAATCATTAAAAAAATCAGTCATATCCATTCCGCTTGCTGCACTGAGCGCATCTCTGAAATCGGCACTTGAAACATCGTTGTAATTATTTTGCGACAAATAAGTTTTTACGGAATGAAAAAATAAACTGTCGCCCATATAACCCCTCATGGTATGAGCAATATCAGCACCTTTATTATAAACGTGATCACCGTAAGTGTATTCAAAAGGAATGTTGGAAAGTGTTAAATATCCGCCTTCTTTCACGTGATTAAAATGTAAATTATCTTCGTGATTTGTTCTTACATCATTTAAATACGCGGTATGCCCGCTTAATGTTTCTGTAAATAAAAATTCGCAATAGCGTGCCCATCCTTCGTTTAGCCACATGTCCTCCTGCGTTCTGCATGTTGCCAGATCACCAAACCAATGATGTGATAACTCATGGGCGTATAATGTTTGATAAGTTATTGATCCATCAGCTGTAGCTTTTGGGTAAGCGATATTTGTTGCATGCTCCATTGCTCCTGCATCAAAGGGTACCATACAATATCCCACACGATTCCACATATAAGGTCCAAAGCGGTTTTCGAAAGTAGAGAGTGCCGTGTTTAAGTTAACGAATGAATTTTTAACATTGGTCGTGTCACTTGCAAGGGCAGTTAAAATAATAGGTACAGGCCCATTGATGCCATTGTAAATTTGATTTACCTGCGTATAATTGGCTACAGCCACAGAGGCCAAATAGCTTGGTATTGGCTCATTCATGATCCATTTGCGTGTGCGATTTCCATTGCCATCTGTTGTATCATTTGCAAGATATCCATTACAGTATGCTAATTTCCCATTGCTGGTAGTGATATTAAATTCATACGTGGAGCGTTCAACAAAATTATCGAAACAGGGAAACCACACACGTCCGTAGGTATGCGGATTTGCACCAAAGCCAACACCTAAATTATAGGCATAACCACTTTCGAAATAAAATCCCCCCCATCCTGTTGGATCGCCTTGCGGAGTGCCTTGATAAAAAACGATTAAAGAAATAGTGTCGTTTACATTATATACTATCGGAAGGTTCACTTGCAGCAAAGTGTCATTGTATGCATACGTAAGGTTGGTTCCGGCAATTTCAATGGAATCAATGGTCAGCTTCAGAAAATCTAAACTCAGTTTATTTACTCCATTAATTTTAGGTGTAAATTTTACCTGGGTGTTTCCGCGAATTTTTTTTGTAGTAAAGTCGGTAATGTTTAGGTTGATGGTATAATTTAAAATATCGAAGGTGTCGCTTTTTGAATTTGCGTTTTGTACTTGTATGTCCTGCGATATTGATTTGTGTTGATCAGGATGGTATTTATTTTGTTGGCAGGTTTGAGCGTGTGCAGTGCGTATGAAAACTGCCACAACGATGATAATGGATATGTATTTTTTCATGAAAATAGAATTTAGTAGAAAGATTTAATCCGTAATAGAACACAGGTGACAAGGGGTTAAAAACGGAAACTCACAAAGAAAGATCAGCGAAAATTTTCGCATCAGTGTTATCCGAGTTCTATTTTTTATTTTACCTTTTTGAAATTAAATTCTTGTTTAGAATCTCCCCCTGTTTTTCTGCCTTCTATTCGTGCGTAAAGCGATCCATCAGCATTTAGAGTGTAAATGACCCGCTGCGGATAATCATTCTCCAGGTTTTCGAAAGTGGTGCTATTATTTTCGGATTTTTTTAATTTGAAAGCAACAGCCTTTGGATTCCCCGGCACAGCAGCCACATAGTAAAATTCATCGTCTATTATTTCGATCTTGATTTTTTCGGAGAACATCGTGTCATTGTCAGCAGTAACACCTCCAATACCCTCAATCACATTGTCTTTAATAGGCTCCCATTCTTCAAATGTTTTCATGTCGCCTTCAACGCCTTCCCATCTGCCTTCAAGCCATTTGAATTTTTTTATATCCGAATCCGGTTTCCCGCATGCGGCAAATAGGGTAATGCCTACAAAAGTTATTAATATTTTTTTCAAAGCCTTATTTTATTATTTTACCTCTTCAAACATTTCCTGCATTGCTCCTAAATAATAAGCATCCCAACCATCCGAAATACTATTCAGAGATTTCTCAGGCACATCTTCGTGCAATAGATCAATAATAGTTTTTTTACCTTTTGTTTTAATAGTGAAGGTAACTTTAGAAGGTTCTTTCCACTGATCGTACGACCATTCCTGAACCAGTTTTTGGTTAGGTACCACTTCTAAATTTATACCGAACATTTGTCCACCCCATAAAGAGAATGATCCACCCACTTTATCGCTCATTTTAGCCTCGTCACGAGACCATATTTGGATAAGATCAGGATTTATCAATGCATTAAAAACCTCTTCAGGTGTTGCATTCATTTCGTATGTTTTTTGAATTGTTGGCATAATATGGTTTTAATAAAAATTACTGATTAATTTTTTTCTTGAAATTTAGCTAAAATTTCTTTAACGGCATCTTTATGAATAGTAAAAGTTGTCATTTTTAATTTAACAAAATCTTCGTGCATATACCAATATCCCGGAGAAGATTGATTATTCTGTCCACCACTGCCCGAATCTTTAATTAAGAACCAGGTGCCATCAGCTCTTTCCACGTAACCTACTAAATGCATTGCATGGTCATCAGTTGTTGAACCATTCGAAAAACGCATCTGGCGCGAATATTCATCAATATATGCTGATGGGATGTCATATGTTGGGATCATAGCGATGCCTGTTTTACTGTCCATCCCGCTTTCTGAAACATCACCACCAATTGAAATGGAATAACCATTTTTAATTGTTCTTTTTATGATGCTCATGAAATCATCTAAAGGCACGTTATAATAATCTGCTGAATGACCCCAATTATCTGGTACTTTGTATTCTGCTTTGGTCCAGTATGGACTTTCCATTAAAGACATTACATCAACATAATCATCAGGATTTAATTTTGCAACCGTTTTCATATATTCAAGAGGTGTGATCTTTTTACCTGCAACGGTAACTGATGTTGGAGGCTCCCCGATATGGAAATTCATGATCGATTTAATAGTAGCCGTTACTTCGTCAGGATTCCATTGGTTAGATGTTTTTACGTATGCTAAGTAATTTCTCATTTCTTCAACCATTTTTTTATGGTTGTGGAACGGTTGTCCTACTTTCAACCCGGTATACGTTTCCAATGGAACTATTCCATATACTTTCATCATTTTAGCAACGTCACCTGTTTCTGAACCTTCATCAAACAAAGATGTTCCACGTGTACGGACAAATTCTTTTGCTTTTTCGATATACTCAAAATAAACAGTATAAAGTTCAGAAAGTGCGATATCCTGATTGCTTAAACGTTTAATTTCTGATTCATAAAATGAGGTAGTGGAAAAACACCAGCAAGTTCCTGTTTCACCCTGCGATTCAGGCTTTTGAGAAAATACCGTTTTAAATTCAGTAGCCGATTTAGGAACATCCATTCCTGAATAATCCATACGAAATGCAAGAGGAATGGTTTTCTTTGGCTCAGCAAAAGTCTCGTTGCCTTTTTTTATTTGCTCATAAAAATCATTGGTTCTTGATTTAAATTGACCTTTGTCTTTTCTAGTTGTTTGGGCACTTACACTGATGCAGAATAAGCCTGCAATTGCAATGGTACTGGTGGTTTTTAAAAAATAGTTCATGTGCTTTTTTTTATTAAAGTATTATTTAGATTTAAACATTTGTTCGTTATATAGTTTTTGTTCAGGTAGATAAACTATTTCAAAACCTTTGGCAACGTAGTTATTTATTTTGTTGGCATCAATATATGATTCAAAAGTAACGAAATTATTTTTATTTTTCGCAATCATCCCTACCATTATTTCATTGTACCACCAACCTGCAATAATTACCGTTTTAGTTTTGATCGTATTTGTTTTCTCGATCAGGTCTGCAGTAAATTTCATTTTTTGTTTTCGCTTCGAATAATCCGAGAATATTGGCCCCGAAAAAGGATCAAAAAATAGTTCCTGCCCCGAAATAGTAAATAGTACTGAATATTTCGAATAGCTTGCCCCTCTTAGTTTGTCGGTGAGATTAATGCTGCAAATAAAGGATGACACAATAAAAGCAATGCATACTAATTTAAAATTTTTGTTGTTCAAATAATAACCGAAAAGTAAAATTACAAATGGAATAACAGAGATCATATAACCTGATTTTTGCGGTAAACGAAAATAGGAAATGGTATATAAAACGAGGATCACAAAGCTTGCAATGATTATTTTTTTATCTAATTTATTTTCAAAAGCTGCACCGAAGTATTGTTTTTGCCTGTTAAGAAAAATGGATAATACTGCAACTCCAATTGCTATTACACCAATAACACCAAATACTCCTAAGGTCATTTTATACAATATTTTTGAAAGAGGAGGATAAGGGAATTGATCGTAATACATAAAAAAGGAAAGTCCGAATTGTTGTATGATAGGTGCATATGCAATTATTGCAACTATAGCCATTGGAGCCGCAATTTTTAGAAGCAGAATAATATTCTGCTTTAGGTTTCCCGCCCGAATGGACGAATTCATTCGTTCGGGCGGGTTATTCTGCCATATTATTATCATAAAAGGCAATAGCATGGCTCCGCTGGTGATCCGACAACCAATAGCAAGACCAAGAAAAATGCCACAAACAATCAATTTGTTTTTGAGTAAATAATAGAAACTGATAAGTATAAAAGCCTGTGTCCAGACAAAATCGATGGTGTAGGTGCTGCTGATATAATAAACCGGCACAAAGGCAAATGCTAATGAAGCAATAAAAAAATGTTTGAAGCTTAGGTGTTTTAAAATGAGTGCAAAAAAAATCGCACCAACTGCGCTAAAAAACGCGCACAATCCATTAAATACAAGTGGCCCTGCGCCCCATAAAGCAGAGTAAATTAATTCCTGAACAGGATGCCCCGGCAAACGGGATGGTTCATAGATGCCAGAAAGTTTTGTATGAAACGCAGCTAATGCTATTCCCCAGGAATCTTCTTCAATGCCATAACCGGCAGATAGAAAGGGAATACGGGAGATAAATACAATTAAAAAAAGTGTGATGAAGGGAAAATATTTTCTATCAAAAAGATTCATTCTGATTTTTAGATTTAGATTACAAAGCATGTAACGGCTAAATTATGAACTTTTTTTGCATGTTTTTTTGTGGCAGGTTTTTCTTAAAGTCGAATTAAGAATTTAAAAAAAAATAAAATATTTTTAAATCAAAACGTAATAGTCTAAAAGTAAATAAACAAAAGACAACATTAAAAAAAATCGTCTAATGGAGATTTAGGAATGCCTATTAATAAAGGAGTCGCTAATATTAATTTGCTCTCAAAGTCAATGTGTTTTATGGTCGCGATACCTGCGAATAAACCTTTTCCACCTGAAGGTCTTAAGTTAACAAACGCTGTAGTTGTTGCAATCCATTTGGGATCAATTGTAAGAATTAATTTAAAGTCTTTAACTTGTTTATAAATTTGCGGGTCTTTATTAATATCCCCTTTTAGTTTAGTTTTCCCCTCTTGGTAATAATCAAGTCTTGGATTGTTTTTTGTTCGAAACTCGCTGTTGTAAGAAAATGTTAAGCCTATTAATTTATTATCAATTTCAGTTATTGAAGTTTCCTCTATAATGTTCGGCTTTATCTTTGTAAACAATGATTTAAATTGATGTAGTATTGATGCTAACGAAAAGCCAATAGAATGTAAGTCTTTGTAGTCCTTTAAAAAATCAAAATCGACCTTTGTTCCTTTAAATTCGCTTAGAATCGAAAGTCTGGGGATATTTAGATAATAAATTTGAGAAACATTTATGTCCCATGGTTTTCCTGTGTTAAGTCTTTCAGAAATTATTTTTTCATGGTCCTTTTTAATTTTGGCAACTTTTTCCACTGTGTTTGTTAGAATATCGATATCAATTATTCCATGATGGTGTCGACACATTAAAACTAAGTTTTCGTATTTATTCAGTTTGTCTTTTGGAAAAGAGCTGTCGGCTCTTGGCCCTTTAAGACCAACTATATGACAAATATGTCCAACAATTTCGTCAATGTTTTTTATTACTAATTCATTTTCACATTCAGGGGAAGCACAAATTCCACCAGACTTACCCCAAAGTAGGCCAAGAGTTTTTTGGTCGTAATTTCGCTCCATATTCTAATTGCTTTTGTCTATTAATAATAATTTAAAAGAAAAACAAAGTACGATTTCTTAAACTACCACCAACGTGTCTGTATTACGCAAGTCATTGCTTATTGTTGGTCTTTTTAAGTAATAAGCGCAACCAGTTGCGTTTATTTCCTTATTATAATTAAATATTTGTCTATTTAATAGAATTGGTAGTAGCGAAATAAAAAACAAAAACGGAATAAAATCGAATCAATTCACCATCCGCTGACTAACCGCTTCATATAAAATGATCCCAGCAGCAACCGAAACATTTAAGGAACCTATTTCACCCATCAATGGGATCTTTGCTTTAGCGTCTGATTTTTGAAGGTATTCATTTAAAATTCCATCTTCTTCGGAACCCATAATAATAGCAGAGGGTACAGTAAAATCCATCTGGAAATAATAATCATTTGTTTTTTCGGTACAGGAAACAATTTGTACACCACATTCTTTTAAAAAATCAATTACTGTCTTTAAATTGTCTTCACGGCATACAGTAATTTTATTTAATGCACCTGCCGAAGTTTTCATTGCGTCCGCATTAATTTGTGCAGCCCCATGAGAAGGAATAATGATGGCATCAACACCAGAGCATTCTGCCGTACGTGCTATTGCACCAAAATTACGTACATCGGTTATCCGGTCTAAGATCAACAGTAATGGTGCTTTACCGCTTGAAATAATACCAGGTAAAATGTTTTTTATTTTATGGTAAGTAATTGCTGAAATATATCCAACTACTCCCTGGTGATTTTTAGTGGTAAGTCGGTTTAGCTTTTCTACAGGAACATATTGAAACGCAACATCATGTTGTTTCAAAACGCCCATCAACTCAGAGAATAATTCACTCTTCAAACCTGATTGAACAAGTAATTTGTCAATTTCTTTACCTGCGCGTACCGCTTCAATAATAGGTCTTAAGCCAAATATTAAACTCTCTTCTTCTTTTCTTTGTTCTTTGGTTTGCATTATATTTTTATTTTTTTTGGTTCTATTTTGTTTGGGACGAGGGGCGAATAGGGGCGAGGGGCGCTTGTTTACTATTGTCATTTTAGTACAATTCACTCGCCTCTCGTCCCTTTTCGTCCCTCGTCTCTTTTTCTAATTAGTCCTGTAAATACGTTCTTCCTTGGCGCCAGATATCAACGGCAGTGTACCATGATTGTTTGTAAACAACGGAGCGATCCAACGTAAAATCATTATTTGTAAAAGGGTTATTTGTTTTTGAAAAGGTGTAAGAAAGTGAATTGATATTGTTTTCTTCGCCATAGATCCATGTTTCTGAATTGGCTGTTTTATAGGTCACATTGGGCGAACCATAAATCAAATAGATCATTCCTCTGTCCGTTTTCCAGCCTTCTAAATAAGAAGTAAAATATAGGTTGGCATCTTGTACACGGTTATAATATTTTCGGATTATTTCTTTTGCCCTGTCTTGGTTTCCAGTGCTGTTCATCCAGAATTTTTCAATAGCCGCTTTTTTGTTGGAACTTGTTTTTAACTCATCGTATTCCTGCTTGGATGTGATGAACCTTAATGGTGGTACCATGTCCTCAGCTTTTTTTACTTCAGGGAAAACATCTGAAATATTAAATAAGGTAAGGCCTTCACGTCTTGATGTGTCCAACTGAAAATGATAAAAACCTTTTTTTTGTGGCGTAAAGTTAACACTGCCATCTGATGATAATTGAAGCGTAAATGCGCTATCCTGTTTATATTGAAAAGGCCTTGCATCAGTCACAGAGAAAGGAGGGGAGGCTAAAGGGAAATCTCGGTCATAATAGCGAACATACAGATTTACACCAATTTTTGCTTTGTAATTAATAGCAAGCTCTTCATTTGTTTTTACATAGTTACGAAACAATGGCGCATCCGTTGCTTTGGATTTTACTAAAAAATTCTGACGGTTCAGATCATTATCTTTTTCGATTGGAATAACAGTTGTTACATCAATATTCCTGTTCAGATCAGCAACAGTTACTCGTAAAAAATAGGTGTTATGAGATCTTGCTTTTACATCAATTTTTCCAAGTAAGGATTTATCTGTATTGTCATTGTTCATATCTACAAGGCGTACAGAGGAGCTATCCAAAATTTCTTTTGAATCATAAGATCGTAGCAAACGGTAAGAGATCAACACATTTGAATAAAAATTTATTCCATCAGGACGCATGTATAAGATCTCTTTGCTGCTGATCTTAAAATGTAATTCAGAAAGGGTATCGTTTACATGAAACACACTAAATAGTGGTCGGATAGTATTGTCATCACGTTTGTAAGAAGTGTTTTGTGTGCTTGTACTGCTTGTTTTGCGGGGTGTTCCACAAGATGCTATTATTAGCAGGGAAGCCAGGTATAGAATTGTTTTTTTCATTATGCTTCCGGGCCCTCCATAAATAATTGTGAAGGAGCATCGTTATCCAAAAACTTAGAAGGAATTTGTTTTTCTTTATTTGTTTTTGCACCTAATTTTTTGATGTTCTCAATTCTTCGGATCAGGTTTCCACTTCCTGTATTCAGCTTGTTTATTGCATCCTGATATGCTTTGCCGGAGGCTTCAATACCTTTTTCAATTTTTTGCATATCTTCCAAAAAGCCAACAAATTTATCGTATAATTCTCCGCCCTGTCTTGCAATTTCCATTACATTTTTTGTTTGACGCTCTTGTTTCCAAAGCGATGCAATAGTACGTAATGTGGCTAATAAAGTAGAAGGGCTAACGATGACAATTTTTCTGTCCCAGGCATAACTAAAAAGCTCCTGGTCCGCTTGTACTGCAATGCTGAAGGAGGATTCAATAGGAATGAAAAGCAATACAAAATCGGGTGTATTAAAATCGGCTGAAGATTGGTATTCTTTACCACTTAATAATTTTACGTGATTGCGAACAGATAAAAGATGTTCCTTCGTAAATCGCTCCCGTTCCTCATCAGTAGCAGCGTTCACGCATGCTTCATACGCTATCAACGATACTTTTGCATCCACAATAACATGCTTGTCGTCCGGAAGTTTAATAACTGCATCAGGTTGAATGCGGCTACCTTCACTGTTGTTGGTGCTGAATTGAGTCAGATATTCCTGTCCTTTAACCAAACCGGAACGTTCGAGTACTTTTTCCAAAATAACTTCACCCCAGTTACCTTGCTTTTTATTATCACCTTTAAGGGCCTTAGCAAGGTTATTTGCATCCTCACTTACTTGTTTGTTTAGATCAACCAGGTTTTTTATTTCCGCTTTAAGCGTGATGCGCTCATCTGATTCCGCTTTGTAGGCCTTTTCTACTTTGCTCTCAAAATCCTTTATCTTTTCCTTTAATGGATTTAAAATGATCTCGAGATTGTTTTTATTCTGATCAGTAAATTTTTGTGTTTTTTCATCCAATATTTTATTGGCGATATTTTCAAACTCTGTAGTATATTTTTTGTGGACGTTCTCGAGCTCAGATTTAAGAGTGGTGAATTTTTCTTCCTGTGATTGAAACACCTGTTCAGCCTTAGCAAGGCGGCTTTCCGCTTTGCTAAATTTATCTTTTTCAATATTGATGTCCTTCAGATACTTTTCACGTTCAGAATTTAATTCTGCCGATAGTTCTTCTTTGGTATTTTTTAGTTCAGTAGTAATTCGTTGATTTTCTTTTTCCGAATTGACCATATTGGTTTGCAGAACAAGCTTCTCTTTATCAAGTGCAATAATTTTATTATCCAAAGCAGAAGTATCAGTGCCTTCATTTTGTTTTGATTTAAAAAACAAAAAAGCAATTACAAAGCCAAAAACACAACCTACTGCTATAAATAAAAATTCCATTGATATTTTTTTAACGAAGGGCTAATTTAGGCAATTATTTGGTAGGTTGTTTAAACTTAATGCTCTTTGTTTAGTTGATGCAAAGTTTCACCACTAAGGCACTAAGAACACGAAGAAACACTAAGAAAAGTAAATTGAAAATTCGAATATTTTTGTGAGAATTATGTTGGAATACTTACTGCTCTTTGAATAGCAATTGTTGCGTTAGGGATTGCAGCGTAAATCCTTCCCTGCCGCCAACAGGCGGAAGGGAAGATTGAAGCGAAAAGCCCGCCCCTTTCTGTTTAGAAAGGGGAACGCCCAATAAATTTAAATAATTAAAAATAATTAACAATACCAAAATGAATTTTACCGCTTCTAAGTTGGATTGGATTATCAAATTGTTTGCCTAAAGCATAATTGATGGAAAATATCCCTGCCTTGGTTTCAAAACTTATCCCTGCACCAAACCCAATAGGACCATCATTTACATACTCATTCACATTATTTTTTTCGTAAAATGCTTTATCCCCAAAAACATATAAATAAGAATTTTGCTCCAGGATATACCGATACTCCAATGTGAAGATAGAAAATGCAGATGCGTAAATAGATTCCTCATCAAAACCACGCAAAGTTTTTAATCCACCGATACGGAATAATTCGTTTTGAAAAATAGTTTCGCCATATAAAAACGCTGCCTGAACTCCAGCCTTTATAGTAGTTCTATCCATTACCGGAATGAATGCACTTACTTCAATATCGACATTGTATTGTGTTGAATTGAGTTTTAATTTTTCATAAACTACAGGATTTAATTTATGATTTATTTTAATGTTTTTTGTTCCTGCACTTGCATTTCCTAAAAATGAAAAACCTTTGCGTGGATTCAAGCGGTAATCCAGTTTTTCGTATTTTAAACCGATCCCATACATGTTATTTTGAATGTCAGCATTGGGAGGCAGTGTGGTGGAATATTCTAAACCCTTTGTAGAAAGGAGTGTTGATGTTTTATTATTATAAAATATTTTGAAATAATTTCCACCGGTGAAAATATATTGTAAACCAATGTTTTGATTTATATCCAAAAAGGTAGTGTCTCTTTTGTACAACTTAAAATTATAATCAACACCAAATGGAGAGCGCAATACAAAGGGATATACCAAACGTAATTTTAAGTCCTGTGTTTGAGTTTGAAGTCTGCGCCAGTTCAAATCGATCAATTCTCCTCTTCCCAATCCATTTTGTAATTTTAAACTTACATCCCCGGTAAACATTATTTTTCCTGTGTTATTGTCCGGTAATATACCAATGATACCATTGAACTGACTTGCCTGTTTTTTTTCGAGATTTAATATTAGTTTGTTAAATTTATTGGTAAACAGGATGTTTGCAGGCTTAGAGGAACGGATAAACGGGATCTCTGCGATCCGGGCATTTACTTTTTTTAATTTCGATTCGTTATACAAATTACCCGGTTTGATCCCCAAATAATTGTATAGATATATAGGACTGATTTTCGCGCTTCCTCTTATGATGATGCTATCAATTTTCTCTTCCGAATTTTTGGAAAGTTTTAGTTGCGCTTTTATTGTTCCTTCTGAAATAACAATACTATCGAGCATTACAGAAGCAAAGGGATAACCATTGTTCTCATAATAAGTAATTATTTTTTCCTGTAAACGTTTAACCCCTTTATAATAAATAGGTTGATCGTTGTACAACTTTTCACGGTAACCAATTTCACTTAATACTCCTTCATCTACATTTCCATTTTTTAAAAGCGCCCATTTATAGGGTGAACCAAAGTTTAAATAAGCTTTTATCGCGAGAGAGTCAGCGATCAGGCTATCGTAAGAGGCAGTTAAGTAAGCTTTGTCAAAACAGGTAAAAAGTACATTCCTGAGTTCTTTATCCCGTTCCGATTCGGTTGCAAATGTTCTTTTATAATTGATTTTTTTTAGAATGGATGGCTCGTCTGTTGATTGAATTTCTAAGGAAAAAACAGCGGTTTTAATGACTTTTTCATCAATTGATTGCGCAGATACAGTTAAAGCTAAACATACACTAAAAATAGATAACAACTTAAAGATCAGGAGAGCCCGTAAACGCATAGTATAAAGATAAGCAATTGTTTAAAACGAAAAAACTGCCGTTCTATTAGTTTTTGATTTAAAAACTAAATAAAATCGAAAATATTTCAGTATTCCGATAATATTATTAATTTTGTTACAAACAAGATTTAAATTCTTTTTAAAATACCATTTAAAAAATGAATAAAACGATAACGAATGTTTCATTATTTACTGCACTTATTGCTTTGATGAGTTGTGGCGAATCTACTAAAACCTCCACTGAGATGGCTGTGGATTCAGTTAATACAAGTACTGTTTCAGGGTCGGAGCTTGGTAGTAAATTATATAATATACCTTCACCGATCGAGACATTTACTATTTTGAAAATGTCAGGTGCTACATTTGATAAGGCACTGCTGAATCCGGCAAAGAACATTTCGAAGTATAATTCAGTTTTTGCGAAATCTTTCAACCTTGGAACCTATTCAGCTGATCTATCATTTTGCTTGTTATACAAGGAAAATCAGGATATTAATTTTTATTTGAAAAATGTAAATGAACTTACAACTGCTCTTGGTATTGATGGCGATTTTGCCCAATCCATGACTGCGAGGTTGAAAGCAAATCCTAATAATTCGGATTCTATTATGCAAATTGTATCTGAAGCTAGTGTGGATGCATATTTGTATTTAAAAGAAAATCAAAGAAATAATACATCTGTTTTGATCACTGCTGGTGGTTGGGTAGAAGGGATGCATTTTATAACTAATATGGCCGGGAAATCCAAGAACAAAGAAATTTTGGGATTAGTTGCCAGTCAGAAAAAAGTTATTAAAAATCTGATCAAAATGCTTCAGAAATTTGAATCTGATCCTGAAATCGCAACGCTGTTAGTTGATATTAAGGGGATTGAAGCAATATACGATACCTTGAAACCAACCGAAGAAGTGGCTGTTGCATCTGCCGAAAAAGGTGTTGCGAGCATTGGAAGTAACAAATCATTTGAGGTAACTGAAGAACAATTAAAAGCAATTCAGGAAAAAGTAGAAGTATTAAGAAATAAATTAACAACCTAATTTTAAGCTTATGAAATTATCACTAAACAACGTAAGAATATTCATTTCTGTATGTGTATTATCATTTGCGATCAGCACTTCCGGTATAGCACAGTGCAAATCTATAGTAAAGGCGGGGATAGTAAAATTAACCCCTTATACTCATAACGGACAAATAAATAACGTTACAATCGCTGATGGAAAACCGGCAGAAATCCATTTGAGTTTTTACAAAGGATTGTATTATAAACTGCAGATCAGCTCAGAAAAATCTGTTGGAAAAGTAAGTTTTAGAGTATTGGATGAAGACAATACCGAAGTTTATAATAGCACTACTGCAGGTGAAAATTCAGATTTCTGGAATTTTTATTCTAATTCTTCTCAGGAGTTGGTTGTTGAAGTAAAACCATCGGAAACCTCTTCTGAAGGATGTGTAGCGGTTTTAGTTGGAATGCAAATACCTAAAAGCAATAATCCGATCAGGAATTTATAGATCTGTTTTTACCTTATTCTGTAAGATCCCACATTTTAATAAATGTGGGATCTTTTATTTTTCCGATCAAGGCTGTCTATTAGACTTTATAACCCTCATTCAGACGATGTCATCCCGATTGGCTTTTTCGCCAAGAGGGATCTTGTAATTGGTTTAGCATATCTGTCATAATAACAATCCCGCAGTACTGCGGGATCACAAAAGTTCGGGATGACATAGCTGGAGCTAGTTTTCACAGAAACTGGCAAGGAGCAAAGCATTCAATAACAAAATATGTTATTAAATTTTGAAACAAGCCCAAAGTCTACTAATGTAATTGAGTTAAGTGGATATCGATTCTATTCGATCGGTTAATAATGAATTGTTGGAGTGCCTCTGAGCTTTTAGAACAATTACTTGGGAGATAGACTTAGGGAGAAAAAACATCAAAGTGCAGCCTGAATGAACGTATCACTGTCAGAATTTGTTCATATTGGTTAACTCTGGGGGCAGATTAACCCTTTTTTTATTTATTATTTGTAATGGCTATTTATGGAAAAAAATAACCTTTCATTTTAACAACACTAAAAAGAGCGAAAAAAATAAAAAGTGCGAAAACCAATATTTTGTAACTCCCTTTAAAAAAAACCGTATTTGTTTTTTTATCTTTTAAATAGGCCCAGGAGATACCAATAACAAACGTTATGAAAAATAAAAATGCAAAAATAAGCTGTCCTTTCGAAAACATGGTTGTATATTTAGTAATGATCGTAAAACAAAAATACGATTAAAATATTTCCGGATGTGAAAAGAAATGTAACAAAAATTACTTGTTATTGTTAATTTTACAAAAAAATGAATCCTTTTATGCATAAGATTAAAATTGTTTTTTTATTTGTTTTATTAAGTTCTGTAAGCATTACTAAAGCCAATCCCATTTCCAAAGCTTTTTCGGCATTAAAAGGCTATAATTACTTTGAAGCAAAGCGCTTGTTTGAAAAATCAATGAAAAAAGAAGCTTCTGCGGCTTCTTTTGGATTAAGCGTAATTTATTACCGGAATGATAATCCTTTTTCACAAATTGATTCTGCTTATAAATATATTCTCAGATCTGACAGTACTTTTCAGACGAAATCACCAAAAGCTAAAATTGTTTATTTGAAATATAATGTTTCTCAAAAAACGATCGATTCATTGAAAAATGAAATATACAGTAAGGCCTTTGACGTTTATAAACGCAACAACAGTATAACCGAATTGAATAAATTTATTGCGCGTTACGCAAATTCACCGCAGTATAATGAAGCAATTGATTTGCGGAACTCTCTGGCTTATAAGGAAACAAAAAAGAAAGATACGTACCAGGAATACCTTTTGTTCATAGAAAAATATCCATTGGCAAAAGAAATTCCATTGGCAAAAGAGAGATACGCATTTACGCTTTTTCAAACATCTACAAAAAATAATACCCTTGCAGAGTTCGAACAATATTTATTAAAACAGCCTAACCCCCCCTTTTTAAATAAGGTTGAAAATTCGATCTATTCATTATCCACAAGCAATGGTACTATTAAGGAGTATCATGATTTTATTAAAAAGCATCCTCAAAACCACAATGTAGAGGCTGCTTGGCGCAATATATACACCATTTACACGGCTGATTATAAAACGGAATCTCTTGTTGATTTCAGACTTGAATTTCCTGACTATCCATTTTCTGAAAATGTAAATCAAGAGATTGAATTGTCTCAAAAAACATTATACAGCGTCCGCGAAAAGGGTAAATGGGGTTTTGCTGATAGCTTAGGGAACATAGTTGTACCATGCACTTATGAATGGGTCGAAAATTTTTCGGAAGGTTTTGCCGAATGTGGTTTGAATGGGAAATCCGGTTTTATTAATAAAGCCGGCAAGTTAATGATCCCCTTTATTTATGAGCAGGTAGAAGCCTTTAAACATGGCCTATCCATCGTTCAGCAAAGCAATAAATATGGAATCATTAATAAGAATGGTAAGTTGATCGCTCCTTTTGAATACGATGAGATTTTTGAATTCTCGGAAGGTTTTGCTGTTGTTGCTAAAAAAGAGAAATACGGTTATATAGATGAAACCGGTAAAGTGGTGATCCCGATTATTTATACCAAAGCTGGTGATTTTAGTGAAGAGTTGGCCATGGTTGAAATTGAGGGGCAAAGTGGTTTTATAAATAGTTCAGGGAAGATCGTGATCCCTTGTAAATTCGACTGGGTAGAGAAATTCAATAAGGGATTGGCGAAAGTGAAATCAGCGAAAAAATTTGGTATCATAAATAAAGAAGGTAACTACATATTACCTTGTGAATATGATCTGCTTGGAGAGTTCGCTGAAGATGCGATAATGGTGGTAAAAGAAAATAAATATGGTTTTGCTGATCGTCAAGGACTTGTGTTTATTCCTATTGAGTACGACTATACAGGAAGTTCTATGTTATCATTAAAATTTAAAAACGGTTTGGTTGTTGTTGAAAAAAATAAAAAACAAGGATTGATAGATAAAAAAGGAGTACTATATGTTAAACCTAAAAATTTCGACCGCATTGTCCCATTTAACGAAGGGTTTGCAGCCGTTCAGCATAAAAACAAATGGGGTTTTATTGATGAGAAATTGAAATTGCAGATCCAATATCTATATCTTTCGGCAGATGAGTTTAATAATAATATTGCTAAAGTAACGGATAAGAGCGGGAAAGTTGGATTTATTAATCGTAATGGAAAGACTGCGATTGGATTTTTGTTTGATGAAGCAGGTGTTTTTAAAAATGGATTGTGCACTGTAGTTATCGAAGATAAAAAAGGTGTTATTGATCTATCCGGAGCATGGATAATACCATGTGAATTAGACCTGATCGCACAAATTGATCCAGAAGTGATCAGATTGGAAAAGGATTCGAAGATCGCGTATTACAATATAATTACACGGCAATATTTTTGGAAGGAAGAAGGATTTTAAACTTCCTGCGAATTACTAATAAAAAAACGAATTGCGAATGGTATGCTAAAAGCAAAGTCCATATTCGTAATTCGTTTTTTTATTTGTAGGTTTTTTTGAGTATTACAACTTGATCTTTTGTCCCAATCGTAACACCTGAGTGCTTTTTATACGATTTTTCTTACTTAGTTCTTTTGGAGTAGTTTTATATTTGCGTGCAATTGCATATAGGGTATCTCCCTTTTTTACAATATGTATTTTGCTTTTTGAATTTGCATACGTTTTACTTGCCGCCTTTTTTGCTTCACAAACATAATTAAATGTTCTTTTAGTGATACAAAAAGTATCGGCAACCAGCTTCTGATCAGTAAAAGAAATGATTTCCGCAGGATTTATTGGGTGCCCCAGGTACCGAACTTCAAAATGTAAGTGGCTTCCGCGTGAGTGGCCTGTATTTCCGCCTAATCCAATGATCTCTCCGGCAAACACTTCTTGCCCTACTTCAACATTGATCTTTGATAAATGTGCATAATAGGTTTCTAAACCATTGCTATGGCGGATCACAACAACACTTCCATAACTCTTACTTTTTCTAGCGATACGTACTTTCCCATCAAAAGCAGCGCCAACGGCATCACCAGTCTCCAGATCAATATCAGCGCCATAATGGAAGCGTTTTTTGCGTGGTCCAAAACCGGAAGTTACATTACCAGAAAATGGATGCACGTAGCCACAGCTATTCTTATCATACAATGCAATTTCTTTAGTATCGTCTTTTAATGATTCAATATCAAACTTTATAGAATGCGTATTTATAGTATCCCATCCACAGTATAGATCGGACGAGGGAAAAGAAATTATTGAATCATTGTAATCCGCCATTTCTTCTTCATCAATTACAAAAGGAATAGTATCTGTTACCGTTTTTTTTGCATTAGAAGAGGGCGTTCCTCCCCCTTTAATGCCTGCGAAAGCATTATAAAGAAAAGAGAATATAAAAATTGTTAAAATAAATTTTTTCATGAAAATAAAATTTACCACACGTGGAAATTGCTTGTGGGCAGGGATTTTATTTATAGCTTTTTGTTGTTGCCTAAATGAAAATGTATACCACGTGTGTATTGATTTATGTTGTTTTATTCAGATTGTACGAGAACTATCCAATAAAAGTTGTGCAAAGATGGAATTTTTTATTAAAAATCCAAATAGATATGCAATTTTTTATAAAATAGGAATGTTAATTAAAGGCATTTGAAAGGAGGGGGATTTTAAAATTAATTATTTATTATTTGTTTTAAAAGCTATGAAAGGCTTGTTTTTAATGATATTTGGGGTGAAGGCAGATTTTGATTCACCCCTCTCAATCGATTTTGAAACCAATAAAATGTGTTTATTTTAATCCCTTGCTGGAATATTGGCTAAAAAGACTCCCATTTTTTGTTAATTCTTGGTTAAAGGAGCGAAAACCTAAGTGCTTTCGGTTTATCTTTGTCGAACAAAATTTTAAATATAAAAAATGAAAACAGCAGAGATCGTAACAGCAAAAGGTACAATGAAAGTGGAATTTTTTGAGCAAGACGCTCCGGGAACAGTAAAAAATTTCTGTGACCTTGCAAAAAAAGGTTTTTATAACGGATTAACATTTCACCGTGTAATTCCAGGATTCGTATTACAAGGAGGATGTCCTAAAGGAACCGGAAGCGGTGGACCAGGATACAATATAAAATGTGAATTAACTGGTGGTAATCAGTTTCATGATAAAGGTGTGCTTTCAATGGCGCATGCTGGAAGAGATACAGGTGGGTCTCAGTTTTTTATTGTAATTAGCAGAGCTCAAACCGCTCATTTGGATAGAGCACATACTTGTTTTGGAAAAGTTGTAGAGGGGCTTCCTGTAATTGACCAAATTAATCAAGGGGATGTGATCGAAAAAATTATTATTCACGATACTGAAAATGTATAATTTATTTTAAGGCACCATAATTGCAGGAAATATAAAAAAAGTTTTTTATGAAAATTAGAAACGTGGTTCTTGCGATCTTGATCATTGGTGGCAATGTAAATGCTTTTTGTCAAACTAAAATGATTGCGCATAAAAGTCATAGTGGGAAAAATAATACATTCAGTCCCAATAGTAATTCATCGGGCAATTTCGGTAATTACTATTATGTGCGCACTGATAGTGTTGTTAAGATATCTGACAAAGCAATTGTTACATTCATTTCGGATTATGATACCGGTACCCGGGTAGCTGGAAAAAAGGATACGGTTTACGGAGATTATTCAAAAATATCGATTGATCGCTTGAGAGCATTGTATCCTTTACCGATAAAGCTTGTAGGATTTGAAGAAGCGGAAGTCAGAAAAAAATAAAAGCTTACCTATTAGGCAAGATAGACTGGAGTAAACAGTTTTGAGTATTGTAGTTTTCAATATATAGTATCTCAACTCATCCGAACTTACACTGAACCACAAAAGGGAATTTTCTTTTGTGGTTCAATATAAGTTGATCACATAAAAAAGTATTGTTTGAAATCCTGTCGGAGAGCCCCATTACAATAGTCAACAGAAAAATTTATTTTTAAAATTGAAGGCATTACAAATAATATCTTTCCGAATTATATTCTCATTTGTTTTACTGTTTTTAATTTCTCTCCCTTTCCCTCACCATTTTATTCCAGACATTGGACAATATTTAAGTTCCTATTTTGAGGTATTAGTAAAATGGTTTGGAGAAAATGTATTCCATTTCAAAAGAACATATACAAGCAAATTGGTTTCTGATTCCACTGGATTATACATTCATGTGTTTAGCGTTTTTATTATCTCGGTACTTATAAGTGTAACATGGACTATAATTGATACACACAGGAATAATCATGACAAATTGAAATATTGGTTCAAAGTAATAATCAGTTACTATTTATCGATGCAATTATTTGAATACGGTTTTAATAAACTTTTCAAATATCAATTTTATCTGCCCGAACCCAACACCCTGTTTACACCGATTGGCGGCTTATCTCCCGATATATTATATTGGAGCACGATGGGTGCTTCCTATTCTTATACCGTGTTTATGGGGTTATTGGAAATAATACCGGCAATTTTATTGCTCTTTAAACGGACAAGATTGTTGGGTGCTATTATCGCAATGGGAATTTTGATCAATATAACAATGATCAATTTTGGTTTCGACATTTCAGTAAAAGTCTATTCCTGTTTTTTACTTTTTCTTTCCATCGTTATTGTAAGTCCTGATTTAAAGAAAATATTTTCTTTTTTTATTTTAAATAAACAGGTTATTACGAACGAATGGGAACCAAAAATAAATTCAAAAAAAAGAATTCTATTTTATTCCACATTCAAATCTTTGGTCATTGGCCTTATTTTAGTTGATACTTTATCTGTCTATTTTATGACGAATAATTTTAATGATGACAAAGCACAGCGCCCGTTTTTACATGGCGCTTATAATGTAGAAATATTTGTAAAAAACAATGACACACTCGCTCCGTTACAGACTGATAAGTACCGGTTAAAAAGAGTATTCATCCATAGGGAGGGGTATCTGATCACACAATCAATGAATGATGAAATGCAGGATTATAAATTACGATATGAAATAATCAGCAATAAATTAATTTTAGAAAGTTACGATAGTTCAAAAATAACTCTTGACTATATTTATAATAAAAAGGATAGTACATTATTCTTGAGTGGCAGGGTCTACAATGATTCTATAAAAATATACTCTAAACAAATTGATCTGGGTAAACTGCCAATCTTTCAACAAAATTTTCATTGGACAATAGATAGTTATAATTAAAAAGATAAATGGTGGGCGGTATTGTTTAAATCAAATTTCAATTTGAGACTTAACATATTGCTGCAGTTCGGGAAAGAATAGTTTAAATTCATTTTCAAACAGTGTATAATGTTCTTTTAGATCATGAATGGCGAATTCCATATTTGATTGGAAAGATGCTCTGCGAGACATTCCTTGGAGTACCTGCTCAATGCCTTCTAATTTGGAGTATGCAAAAAGTATATTATGCTGTAACATATACTTAGTGAAATGTGCCGATTTTTCAGGCAATATAGCGTGATTCTTTTTTATAATGCTATATATATTGTGGATGAATTCTTGTAGTTCAATATCGGAATAAAGGCTCCAGTTTTTCGCTAAATAGTGATCATAATAGATATCTACAATTACGCTGGAGTACTTTTTATATTTCTCCCGTAATCGCTGTTTGCTTTGTTCAACAATTGGATGCGAATCAGTAAAAGAATCAATTTTACGGTGTAATAATATTCCTTTTTTTATTTCCGATGAGAACTGGTTGAAAGCACTTCCTTTTACTGAATCAGCAATGAAATTACCGATGATAAGACCTTCGGAATCTCCTGCCAAAAATAGGTGAGATAAAAAATTCATACTGCTACAATTTTTTTGCTTTATTCCAATAAACATCCATTTCCGCCAAGGTCATATCGCTTAATTGTTTTCCGGATTTTGCAGCTTCGGTCTCTAAATATTGAAAACGTTTTATGAATTTTTTATTGGTTTTTTCTAAAGCATCTTCAGGATTAATATCTATGGAGCGGGCGTAATTGATCAATGAAAATAACACATCGCCAAATTCGTCTTCCATTTTTTCTTTAGATGCTTTCGTATCTACTTCATGTTTAAATTCTGCCATTTCTTCCTCCACCTTTTCCCATACCTGTTCCGAATTGTCCCAATCAAAACCTACCGCACGAGCTTTTTCCTGTATTCGCGATGCTTTAATTAATGCAGGGAGAGAAGTTGGAACTCCACCCAATACTGATTTATTACCTTCTTTCAGTTTTAATTTTTCCCAATTTTCCTTTACCTGCTGTTCATTTTCCACTTTAACATCGCCATAGATATGCGGATGACGAAAAATCAATTTTTCGCAAAGAGAGTTGATGACATCTGTAATGTCGAACCCTGAGGTAGGTGAAGTCGAACCATCTTTGGTTTCAGAAGCAATACGCGCATAAAAAATAATATGCAAAAGAACATCACCCAGTTCTTTTTTTATATTTATCATGTCTTTTTCAATAATTGCATCCGACAGTTCATACGTCTCTTCAATCGTTAAATGACGAATACTTTCAATGGTTTGTTTTTTATCCCAAGGGCATTTTTCACGTAATTCGTCCATTATATTCAATATACGTTCAAATGCTTTTAATTTTTCTTCCATTTTTTTCAAATTTTAAATTATTCTCTGCGTTGGTTCGGTTTTTGGAAAAGGGGGTGCCGGACCAAGGTAATGAAGATGTATTGGTTTAATGACCGATGAATCTTTTTTCGAATTTACAAATTATCTGGGCCTTTTTAAGTAAATTCGTGTAAATTGATTAGTTGTGCAATCGTATGTTTTAGCCAATAATTTTATAATTTTACAAAAGTAGAAATTTTTCATTTTCAAATGTGTAAATTAAGTATCCCGGGGAAGGTAATAAAAATAATGTTTTTGTTGCTCTTGTCTGTTTCGTCAAAAGCACAAAATTTGCCTGGTAGTGATTTTTTGATCTCCGGAGAGGGCCATATTGGCTATATTATCAGCCATCGGAATAATATGGGCAACCTCATTAAAGGTCATATTTATGGTGCTGAGTTAAATTATATTTTCCGAACCGATGGCTGCAAAACCTGGCAGCAAATTCATAAATACCCTGAACTGGGAGTTTGTTTTTTACACTTATACCTGGCTAACCCTCAGCAGCTTGGTAATATGGAAGCTTTATATCCCTACGCCAATTTCCGTTTAAATAAACTTAAACGTAAAGCCAGTTTGAATTTACGATTAGGTGCCGGTTTGGCATATTTAACAAAAGCATTTGATAGAATTGAAAATCACCAAAATGCTGCAATTGGCTCTCATTTAAATGGTTTTGTAAACTTACGATTAAATACAAGTGTAATGTTTTCAGAATCGTGGAGACTAAATGCGGGTGTTGGCTTAACCCACGCATCAAATGCCGCTATGAGTACACCAAATTTAGGATTGAATATTGTTACCGTTAATTTGGGACTGGCTTATGCATTTGGCAATAAAAACTGTACCTTTAGGATAGATTCTATTCCGAAAATGGAAAAAAAATGGCAACCTTCTATAATGGGCGTTTTTGGAATTAAAGAATTGGAAAATCCCGGTGGTTCAAAGTACCTGGCTTATGGCGTACAGGCGAATTTATACAGAACATTAAATTATAAAAATAAATTGGGTGCCGGAATTGAAATGGCATACAATAATGCTACCAAAAAAGTTTGGGAAGATGACTCGGTCTATACGTCAACAAGTGCCGATATTTTTCAAGGCGGGGTAAAGATCTGCTATGCATTTAATATGAATAAACTTTCTTTTCCTTTAGATTTTGGAGTTTATTTATATAAAAAACAAGCATATAATGGAATGTTTTTTCACCGTATCGGATTTAGATATATGGTTACAAAACATCTCATTGCCAATGTTACTTTGCTTACGCATTGGGGAAAAGCTGATTATTTTGAGTGGGGGCTAGGGTATCAGTTTTAGATCAAATTAGCTGTGGTCGCAGAAAAAGAACTTTCGTTATATTTTATATGTTGTATTTAGAAACTCTCGGTAAATTATTAAAAATGAAAAATTGGAATTGCATTAAGATCATCATACCATTTTTGCTGATTGCTCTTTTTCCTTCCTGCAAAAAAGAAAACCGCTGCGATTGTATTAAACGAACCGGATCTATTATAACTGAGACACGCGAAATAAATGGATTTGACAAAATTTTTGTTGAAGACAATGTAACTGTTTTTATTACGCAGGACTCTTTTTTTGAAGTGAAAGTGGAAGCCGGTGAAAATATTGCTCCGCTTATTAAAACCGAAGTTATAGATGGAACTTTATTTATAAGAAATAAGAATCGCTGTAACTGGACCCGTAGTTATGATAAACCTTTGAATGTTTATATTACAATGCCTGTTATTAAATACATTACATCCGATGGAACAGCGGATATTAAAAGCCTGAACGCGATCACAACTGATATATTTGATGTGCAAACAAAAAATTCGGGGAATATAGAATTAACAGTAAATAACTCAAAAGTAATATCTCACATGCATGGTTCAGGTGATCTTACATTGCACGGAACTACTATTGAACATGCGTGTGATATTGGTGGTACTTCATTTTTAAATTGTAAAGATCTACAAACGGCTAATACCTGGGTGCATACATTTACCACAGGTTTATGTTATGTTTCTACTTCCAATTTAACCTGTTTAATTGATAATATTGGTGACGTGTATTGTTATGGAAGTCCGGTAACAGTGCAGGAAATTAAAAAAGGGGCAGGACAGCTATATTTGAAATGAAAGAAAAATTAAATTCCATTAGAATACATTTTTTGTTACGATTGCTGGCTTTTTGGCTTTTGCTTTTTGCTCTTTTTAGAGTTGTATTTATTATTTATCATCATACTAAGATCCCTGATGGCCAACATTCAGAGACCGGCTTAAGTTTTTTATATGCATTGCCGCTGGATCTTTCTGCTGCTTGTGCTGCAGTTACTATTCCTTTTCTCCTATGGGTATTTCAGCAGTTTTATAAACACCGGTTTATTCACCATCTCAATCTTATTTTTAATATTACTTGTATTGTTTTAGTAACAATTATAAGTATCGCTAATTTAAAAATGTATGGTGAATGGGGAACTCCATTGAGCGCCAGAGCATTTAATTATTTAATGTACCCCAAAGAGGTTCTTTCATTTATATCATTATGGTCAGTATTACTTTTATTGGCTGTTTGTGGTGTTTTTATTTATATCGGATTAAAACTTTATAAGAGGATGATCACTAATTTTTCATATCCGATTGAAAATATAAAAATCAAAATCGGTATGATAATTATACTGCCAGGCTTGTTGCTGCTTGGTTACAGAGGTGGATTTCAACTTGCACCCATAAATGAAAGCAGCGCTTATTATTCTACTCTACAGATCAATAATCACATAGCCACTAATAATATGTGGTTTTTAGCACATAGTTTTGTGGAAGCAAGCGACAGCAAAAATCCATATTTATTTATGGATGATGAAAAAGCAAAAAGCATTACAGCTGATCTGTTTGCAACTGCACCTGGTAAATCGCAAGCTGTATCTAATACTCAGAAGCCCAATATTGTAGTTATAGTTCTTGAAAGCTGGACTGCTGATATCATTAAAGCATTAGGTGGCGAGGAGAATGTAACTCCGCATTTTGATAATTTAAGTAAAGAAGGTTTGCTGTTCAGCCAAATGTATGGCAGTGGTTTCAGAACAGAACAAGGCTTGGTTTCAATATTAAGCGGCTTTCCTGCTCAGCCCAACAATTCAATTATCACTACTCCAAGTAAAGCGGAGCAATTGCCTTCACTGAATATTGAATTAGGAAAACAAGGCTATCAATCCTCTTTTTATTACGGTGGCGAGGTAGAATTTGCAAATATGAAATCCTATCTTTTAAATACTCATTTCGAAAAGATCGTGGATAAAAATAATTTCGATAAAAGCCAGTTGAATAGTAAGTGGGGAGCACATGATGAATATGTTTTTATGAAACAACTCGATGGATTGAAGAATGAAAAACAACCTTTCTTTTCTGTGATTTTAACCTTGAGCACACATGAACCATTTGAAGTAACCATGCAAACTCCATTTAATGGTGGGGAAGAGCCTGAACGGTTTAAAAAGGCTGCCTATTATACTGATTACTGTTTGTATAATTATTTTAATGAAGCTAAAAAACAATCCTGGTACAAAAACACTTTATTTGTTTTGGTGGCTGATCATGGCCATCGTTTACCGAAGAACAGAAATATGGATTTCCCTGAAGGCAGGAGGATCACTGCAATGATAACAGGTGGAGCCCTGGTCGATAAATTTCGTGGAAAAACATTCGATAAAATAACGAATCAAAATGACCTGCCTGCGATCATTTTGGGGGCATTAAATTTACCGCATGCTAATTTTGAATGGAGCCGAAATGTATTCAATGATGGTGTAAAAGAATTTGCATATTATTCCAACGAAAACTCTTTAGGATGGATAGCTCCGCAACAAAATATGGTATATTCTTTTAATTCAAAAAAAGTGGAAGAACTACAACCAAAATCACAAACAAATTTAAACGATACTGTTTTGACCCAGGCAAAAGCATATTTGCAAACCTTGTATGAACAATACTTAACATATTAAAAATGTTTAAAAAAAATATTTTCTTTTTACTATTAATTTCCTTCTCTTTTTTATTGTTCAATACAATTTGTTTTGCCCAGAAAGAAAAAAAATCCGGATTATGGAAAGCGCTTAATACTCCTGCCGAAGTTGACACTACAGCTGTGGATTATTACGAGAATAATTCTATCCGTTATGAGAATTATATTTATAAAGCAAGCATTAAAACAGTTCAGTTGCATGATGAAAGTTTTGAATTGTCGCAACCGATCCTTAATCTTGGATCAGAGGAAAAGCTAAAATTAAGCTTTGATGATGTAGATGCTGATCTGAAGAACTATTCTTTTACCGTTATTCATTGTAATACAAATTGGGAACCATCGGGTTTAACGGCTGCTGAATATATTGATGGCTTTCAGGATGCCACAATTAACGACTATCGTTATTCGTTTAATACACTTCAGCGGTATACGCATTACAATGCTGTTTTTCCAAATAGTACGATGAAAATTACAAAATCGGGAAATTATATTTTAAAAGTTTTCCTGGATGGGAATCCTGAAAATATAGCTATTACAAGGCGTTTTTATGTTTATCAAAATAAAATAATGATCGAGGCCAAAGTTATTCCTGCAAGTATTATGTCGGACAGGAATTTTAAGCAGGAAATAGATTTCACAATAAATCACACGGGTTATCCAATTACAAATCCCTATGTTGATTTAAATGTAGTGATAACTCAAAATAACCGCCCGGATAATCCTAAAACTACTTTGAAGCCATTGTTTATAAAGGATGCAGAACTTGTTTATGATTTTGATGAAGATAATGTTTTTACTGGTGGCAATGAATTCAGGTATTTTGATATTAAAAGCATCCGATACCATTCGGAACGGATCTCCAATGTGAAAATTGATTCGGTAGGGAACCATGTAACCTTATTATCAGATGAAAAGCGAACTTTTAAACGTTATTCTACTTATTCAGATATCAATGGTAAATATTTGGTAAAAGTACAGGAAGGGAATAATAGTGAAGTGGAGGCTGATTATTGTTATGTAAATTTTTTTCTGCAATATGATGCCGTATTGACAGATGGCAATTTATATGTATTTGGTGAATTTAATGCCTGGAAGTGCAATAAAGAAAATTTAATGCATTACAACGACAAGCGCTTTGGTTACGAATGTACTTTGTATTTAAAACAAGGATATTATAATTATGAATATGCCTTTTTAAAGGACGGTGCAACAGCAGCTGATAATACGTTAATTGAAGGCATGCACTACGAAACCGAAAACGATTATACCATTTACGTTTACCACCGTAAGCAAGGTACTTTTTACGACCAGTTAATTGGAGTGAAACGAACAAATTCAATGAAGTAATTTTACCATTTTTAGCCTGAAATTGGAAAATTTTAAATTCGAGATCTTTAATTGCAACCTTTTCATTCCCGTTCGCATCTTCATTAAAATTAAGATAAAATAGGTGCCTAATTTTGCTCAGGAACAAAAAAATTGTTCATATCCTTGTGTTAAAAATTTTTGGCTTGATACTTGTATAATTGAAACGGGAATGTTTAATATTGCATTAATGAGATAATCTCACCTACTAAAATAATATGTTATGGGAACACAGTCCACACAAGTAACGCATGGAATAAAAATAAGTGTTGAAACGAAATTTCACACCGAACATTCAAATGCAGAAAATCGCCATTATCTTTTTTTGTATATTATAACTATTGAAAATAAAAGTGATTATGCGGTTAAATTAGTTTCGCGGCATTGGGATATTTTCGATTCCAGCAGTGAATTAAGCAAAGTTGACGGAGAAGGAGTAGTTGGAGAGCAGCCTATGTTAGAACCTGGCGAGGTGTTTGAATATGAATCCGCTTGCAGCCTTACAACAGATATTGGTAAAATGAGTGGTACTTATTTAATGGAGCGTAAAATTGATAAGGCCCGTTTTTATGTTACTATTCCGGAATTCGAATTGGTTGTTCCGCAACGTTTAAATTAGATTGAATCCCTCCTAAATCCTTTTAGAGTGTTTAGGAGGGAATTCTTTTTTTCTTATTAATTCAAATAAACAGCTTCTTTCCCTTTTTTATTTATTTCCACCGTAATATGCTCCTGCAACGTTGTGGATAGCGACAATCCAACAAAATCGGCTTTAATTGGGTAACGATTATGTCCACGGTCCACCAAAACAACGGTTGTGAGTCGTTTAACAGGACTTGTTAAAAATGGTTTTGCGCCAAAGATCAATGTTCTGCCCGAATCCAAAACATCATCCACTAATATTATTACTTTATTTTGTAGTTCTTTATCGGTCAAACCCAATTTTATTTCAGTTGAAAGTGGATTTTTTTTATCAATTACAATTTCAATTAATTTGGTTTTGATAGGCGAAATTTTTTGCAGTACATCTACAATATGTTTGGCTAAAACAAAGCCATTGCTTGCAATACCTGCAACAATGATCTCTTTTTCATCATAGTTGTTTTCGTATATTTCATAAGCAATACGATTTATTTTTTGTTGAATTTGTTTGCTGTTTAATATTAAGGTCTTATTCATGGCTTTATTTTTTTGTCATAGTATTGTTATGGATATTTTTTGTTGGATCATATGTAACAAACAAATTTATCCAAATAGCTCTTGAGTTTCGGAATACAATAGGGAAAAGTAATAAAATAACAGTTATGATGGCAATAATATTTGGTGCGATGTCCCATCCGTAGAAACGAAAAACAATTAAATGAACAATTACCACAATTGCAGTAGTAGTTGCATGGCTAACCATCATTGCTCCCCAGTAAAATCCCGATTCGCGTTTAAAATCCTCTCCACAAACAGGACATTTGTCTGGCATTTTGTCAAACATCTTAAGGTTATATGGATTTTGGGTAAGAAATAGATCCCCTTCCTGGCAGCGAGGACATTTCAATCGGGCAATACTATACAGTTTTGTTCCTTTTTTTACCGGGTTAATTATTTTCAGGAATTTCATCTATATTTTTTGTATTCGTTGAAGATCTAATTATAATCATAAAAAATGTTTACACCAGAGAATTATTCGAATTTCTTTTTCTTCTTGTTTTGCGGTAAATAGTTTTAAGCAAATAATAGATAATTAAAGCAGATAAAACTCCTGTAAAAAAATCAGTAGCAGGAACCATGATTGCAGTATATATCATCATTAAAAATTCAAATTTACCTTCTTTTTTTATTTCTTTGATCTCAGATGGTTTTATCATATTGCTCGCCACCCAAACTAATATTCCACCAATACACGCCATTGGTATAAGTTCTAAATATTGGGCCAAATAATATGCCAGAATAAGTTTTAGCACAGCTTTAAAATATCCTGCTAAAGGAGTTTTGGCACCTGCTTTAATACTTGTAGCTGTACGCGCCAACGCTCCAGTACAAGGGAAACCATTAACTAACGGAATAATAATCTGTACCCATCCCTGACCCCATAATTCTTTATCAGGGTTAAAGGGGGTACCTTTATTTTCTGCCATTTTATCTGCCATAGTGGAACAAAGCAGGCTTTCAATTCCGGAGACAAACACGATTGCAATAACAAAATAAATAATGTCCCCAATTAATCCCAGGCTCATTGCCGGCAAACCTGGACCTGTAAAAACGAAGAAATTATTTGGGATGCTTCCATAGATGTCCTTTACCAGGATAATACCTTTACCTGCAAAAACAGTGGAACTTAATAATGTTGCAACAGCAATAGCAATTAAGGGTGCCGGAATTAAAATGGAAATGCGTATTAAAATTTTGGTAATTGCAAATGTTAACAAACCTATTAATACAGACCACCAATTAATTATATGAAGGTTAGATATAGAAAGATAGATTTTATGAAAAACGCCCGCGTGTATATCTATATTAGGCCCTAAAAAGTCCTTGAAGCTTCTAATTCCTAAAATATCTCCAAAATTTGAAAAGGCAATTACAACGGCAATACCAAAGGTGAAGCCTATAACAATTGAATTTGGAATTAACCTGGCGTATTTTCCAATACCTAAGATTCCCAATAATAATAATATTACTCCGGCAATGATTGAAACAAAAACTAATAATCCCTGTGCTTGTGCTGCTGTACCGCCACTTGCAACCCCATATTTATAATATAAAGCCGCAACAATTGGGATCAAAGCTGCTGTCGGACCATACACCTGGTATTTGGACCCTCCAAAAGTTCTGCCAACTGCGCAGGCTAATGCGCCAGCTATAATACCCTGTTCAGGGCGCATTCCCATTGCAATTGCAAATCCCATTGCTAATGGTATGGCAGTTAAGGCAACCACAAGACCTGCACTGAAATCAGAATAAAGGCAGGTTTTCCAATTTTTTTTATTTAAATCTTCCCAACGGCTGTCGAAAAAAGTGAAAAATAATTTCAAACGTCCCGATACGGTTTTAGTTAATATTGTTTCTTTGTTCATGTTTAATTCTGCGAATTAATTTCTTCATCAATTACTTTTTATAGTTCTTTGGTATGAACGTGCGAAATATAAAAATCACGCAATTCGGAATGGCGTTTTCTTTGTTTTTTTTGCTAAAAATGAGTTTGATTTAAATTTTATGATCGATTTATTTGTTTGGGATATTGTAAGAAATTTTCAATGCGTTTAAATGGATCCTTGCTCTTTTAATATTCTCCCATTCACCAGAGTTTACATCTATTGCATTAATTTTTAACAGATCGGATTTGAGATCTTTTAAAAAAATTGGAATTGAAATTTCATCCTCCTTGTTTTTAGATAATTTTACTATTTCCTTATCAATTATCAATATTATTTCCGGAGTATTTTTGGCTTGTCTTATTTTTTTTACCGCAAGCTCTTTTGTTTTATTCATTGGTATCTGTTTTTCGTTTATTTAATTATCAGATTTGATTTTATTTAATTCATGTTTGTTAATGCAGCGTATAGCTTCGTTTAAATTTTTGATTTTATTTTTTGTTACTTCTGAGCTTTTCATTTCTATCATTAATGTTTCCAGTTTTGAAAGGAACCGAATAATAATGAAATCATGGGTGCTATTGTTTTTGAGTGTTTTAATACTTGCATCAATTATCTCTTCAACCTGAATCACATTTGGTGCATTGATTATATTTTCTAACGTTTGATTTCTTAGTTCTGTCATTAAGGTACTATATTGATTATTTATTTATTGTTACAATTCATAGATTCCAGCAATTGATTGATCACAACATCCGCTTCTAAATGGTCGCCAAGCATCTCCTGCACTATTTTTGAAAAATAAAATGTATATACTTCGTCTGTAGTAATGTTTGTTTTATTAACATTAACAAAACCAAATTTTTTAAGCTTCGTCACTCCTTGCTTTATAAGGGTTTCTTTAAAATTATGTCCTGTGTTTTTTTTCATTTCAAGAGATCTTTTCCCACATTTTAAGTAATCCTTCTAAACTTGATGAATGTATTTTAAATCCGAAAGGAATTTCTTTTAGATCGCTCCAGTAAGTAACTAGTTTTGTTCCGATGGGCATTTCATTGAGTTGTTCTCTAACATATTTAGAATATAGTTGATACAATTGAATGTCTGATTTAACGGTGTCATCAATCATTGCGGTGCTATCTATATTTTCAAGAAAAGAATTGAAAAAATAGAATGCATCATATTCTTTAAAATTTATTTGAGTGATATTGGAGTGAATAAATTTAACATTAGCCAAACGGTAATTATGCTTTAGACGATTGGAGAGCTGATAAAAATATTCACGTTGTTCAACCCCTGTAAAGTGTCCATCTGTGTATGCTGAGCCAACCATGCAGAATTTCCCGGCTCCTGAACCTATATCCAACACTTTTGTTCCCGGTTTATCAACAAGGAATTGTGCTGCAATTTTTGTTACTGCAATTGGTGTCCAATGTCTTTTTGCTAATGCTCGTATACGCTCGGGGTAGATGACGTTAAATTCTTCATCTTTTACGGCTATATTCAATTTTAAATACTCAAAGATCATTGCGTGTTTGGATTCATTAATTAAGTTTTCCAACAAAATCAGAAACAACCAGCCTTTTATAATCGAAGGCCGTTAGAAAGTCGTTTTCAACTATTTTATAGCTTTTGATTGTGATCAATGCAATCCAATTATGATAAGAATCAGAATTCAAAGATTGCGGATGGTTTAAAACATCCGTATTGCTGAATAAAATCCAACCATTAACAGGCATTATTAAATCGAGGGTTTTATTTGTGCCATAAATAATTCCGAATGATTGACCTTTCATTAATAGTTCTCCTTCTCTGTTGATTTCAATTAATTCAATCCTGCCTAATTCCTTTTCGATATAATCTGTAATTCCGATATAAATATCTTCTCTTCCAATAGCACGTGTCCAAAGATGATTACAGGTATATTTAAGATTTAGAGGTATAAACATTTTTGATCTAATTGATCCCGATTAATTTTTTATACTCAGCCGCATAAAGCAAATTTGAACTTTCCGCTGTATTGTTTGTTTTGATTTTTATTATCCAACCTTCACCATAAGGATCTTTGTTAAGCAATTCGGGATTTGTTATGATCTTTGAATTGACCTCCGTTATTTCTCCGCTCATTGGAAGAAACAGATCTGAAACTGTTTTTACTGCTTCAACAGTTCCAAATACCTGATGCTGTTCGAGTATTTCGCCCTGTGTTTCAACTTCAACATACACAATATCGCCCAATTCTTTTTGGGCAAAATCAGTGATACCAACGTAAATAAAATCGCCATCATTTTTAACCCATTCATGGTCTTTGGTGTAAAGTAAATTTTCGGGAAATTGCATTGTTAGTGATGTTTAGAATTAATGATATTAGTTTAGATACAAATTTATGAAGCTTTAATTAGAGTAAATTTGAGTTATGTCAACTAAAAAGTTGATTAAAGTCAAGTTTTATAAATCCCCCGTTCTTATTTTCTTACCTTTGTTAAATATGCCTGCTACCAGTGGATTCCCATTAGATAAATTTCATTTTCGCAGTGATTCCGTATTTGAAGGACTGCCAAAAGCTGATTTGGAATTTATCGAATCAAAAATGATCGTAAGTAAAGTTCGTAAAGGCAAAACTGTTTTTAACGAAGGTTCTTATCCATCTGGGATTTTTTATCTTCTAAAAGGTAAGGTAAAGAAGTACAAAGCGGATAGGGAGGGGAGGGAGCAAATTATTTATGTTTGTAATAGTGGCGAATTGCTTGGCTATCCTGCCTTATTAAGTGAAGAAACTTTTTCTGATTCAGCTTCTACATTAGAAGATTGTATAATTGCATTTATTCCAAAGGATGATTTTTTGTATCTTTTAAATCAATCAACAACTCTTTCTAACCGACTATTGAAAAATTTAAGTCATGAATTTGGAGTTCTTGAAAACAGTATTGCAGCTTTTGCACATAAATCAGTAAGGGAACGTTTGGCTCTTAGCTTGCTTATTCTTAAAGATAAGTATAAAGAGAAAGGAGAAACTAACAAAAAAGTGGAGATTATTTTATCCCGGGAAGACCTTTCTAATATTGTTGGTACTGCTGTTGAAACTCTTGTTCGCCTTCTTCATGATTTTAAAGACGAAGGTTTAATTGAAACGGAAGGCAAAAAAATTCGTGTACTCAATGCAAAAGCATTAGTGAAGATCGCAAATTTTTATTAAGGATGTGCAGGATTAATTTGCAACATTAACATTGTGTGCTGCTCATTGTTCTATGATTCTGAACATTTTTTACAAAATAAATATTGCTGCAATAATCATAACAACTATGATAACAATATATTGCCACACATCAGGGAAATAGGTCCTGATTGTTTTCCATACGTTTTTGAGTTCTTCCATTTTTGGATTATTTAAAATAAGTTTTTACAGATCCTAAAAACTCATCAAAAAAAGCATTGTTCCCGGCAACAATTTCTTCACCAAAAACATAATCATCATTACCTTTAAAATCGGTAACTCGGCCACCTGCCTGTTGTACAATAAATGCTCCAGCCGCTACATCCCATGCACGAAGGCTATATTCGTAAAAGCCATCGAATCTGCCACAAGCAACATAAGCCAGATCAGTAGCGGCAGAACCTAACCTGCGCAAGCCTCGCGTCTCTTTCATGAAATGTTTGAACAACTCCATGTATTCATCTTGCCGCTCGTAATTATAATATGGAAAACCAGTGGCAATCAATGAATCGGCCAATGTCTTGGTTTTGGATACGCTTATTTCTTTTTCGTTTAAATAGGCTTTACTTCCTTCCCAGGCATAAAAACATTCATCCAGATTGATTTCGTAGATCACACCAAGTACTAGTTTGTCATTTCGCATTAATGCAATGCTGATGGCAAAACATGGAATTCCATGAATAAAATTCGTTGTCCCATCTAATGGATCAATGATCCAATTATAGATATCTCCTTTCTTTGATGAAGTACCTTCTTCAGCAATAAAACCGGCTTCTGGCAATAATAAAGCAAGACCTTCCACTAATTTCTGTTCGGATGTTTTATCTACATAAGAAACAAAATCATTTTTACCTTTAATTTCAACACTTTCTGTTGAAAATTTTAGTCTTTCACTCTTTATAAAGATCCCAACTTGTTTAGTTAGTTTGCATACATCTTGGCAAAGCTTTTGCATTGAATAATGGTATAAATTTGTTTATTTACAAAATTACAGTTTTTAAATACAGAGAGCTAAGTAATAGGGATCTAAAATTTATTCAACCGGACTTTCTAAAATGGATGAGATGATTCTTTTTCATTTAAAAGTTTAAGACCAGATTATGTAACATCTGTAATTTTGATAAAATATTTCTGTATTTTTGAAATCACCTGATGAAACGAGAAAAATTTAAATTCATTTTAACAAAACAAATCAAGGCCACTATTTTGTTGTCATTGTTGTTGTGTGCGTCTTTCATTTTATCTGCTCAGGAAATTCCTGTAGTAAATGTTACATTTAAATTAAAGATCATAAATGGAGATCTGAAAAATTCCCAGATCACTATTACAAAAACGGAGGCTCCCTATATTGTGATCGAACCTAATAAAGAAGGCGATGCAGTGGATCTGCCTTTAGGTTTTGAATATACGATCACATTTACAAAAATGGGTTACAATACTAAAAGGATGTTAGTAGATACCCATGTTCCAGAAAATAGAGAGAAAGGCGATTTTGAAAGACAAATTGCTGATGTAACATTAGAAAAACTATCTGGAAAGTTGGAAGATAATTACGTGCAGATGATCGGTAAAATTAAATATAGTATGACTAAGGCTGATTTCGATAAAGTTCCTGCTGCCAAAGAAGATAAAACGAAGAAAAATGACAAGGCGGCTTTGCCCGCAAATCCCAAACCAATTTCTTCTTCCCCGCAGCAAAGCGATCCTGTTCCGATTCCAACCGTTGTTGACAAATCTGAGCCATTTTCCAATAAATCAACAGGTAAAAATAAAGTGGTGAAAGTTATATCAGAAGATTATAAAAAATTTACCATAATAACGATTACCATTGATGGTAAAGACATTATTTACAAAAAAGAAGAATATGGTTGGGGGACGTTTTTTTATAAAGATGGTAAACGGATCACAGGAGACACATTTACCAATGAAACGCTATAGTTGATTTACTATATCGGTTTCAAATTGGCACTTAGCGCATTTTTAAGTTGATTTACGTTCTATTTTTTTAAAGAACCAAATGCCTGTAACACCAAGGATAAACAGTATTGTTGAAATTAATTCGGCTTGGGTAAAAGAAAAATCGCCAATGTGATAAAGTGTATTTACTCGGATTTTTTCAATAAAAAAACGTTCAACACCATTAAATATAAGGTAAACAGAAAACAACATTCCCGGTGTAGTAATACGTTTGCGCAAGTACCACAATACAAAAAACAGCCCAACACACATTATAGTTTCATAAAATGGAGTAGGAAATACTGGCGGTACAAGGTGGTTGCAATATTTATGATCAAAGCAATTAACGATGGGCTCACCAACACCATTCACATTATTAGGGTAGTCATAAGCCCACACCCAATCCGGTGCCCAATTTAACCAGCTTGGTTTTGGCGCTACATTATCAATTCCCCAGTCACCATCACCTGAAACATGGCATCCAACACGACCAATTGCATATCCTAACATTAATGACGGTACAGAGGAATCAATCAGGTGAGTAACCTTAATTTTATTTTTGTAACCATAATAAATTAAAGCAGCAGAAGCCAGAATAAGTCCGCCATACATTGTTAACCCGCTAAATGAAAGCAATGCGTCAATTGGGTCAGCAATAAAATCATCCCAGTTCTCCAGATTATGAAAAATTTTAGCACCTATTATTCCAGCGAAAGCGGCAATGAGTGTCATGTTTCCAACATGCTGGTATGGATGCATTTCCTCCTCAACCCAAACAGGTTTCTCTAATTTTGTTTTCTCTTTTTCACGATATTTCAAATAAGCCGAAAGTGCAGCGAAAATAAATGCACCCAGCAAATTACCTTGAGTTGAAAGGATAAAACCTTGTGTGTTTTCTGTAAATGCCGAAAAATTAAGGATAATGAATACAACTTTGTAGCCAATTAAAAAACCAATGATGGCAGAGGTAATAAGCTCAGCCGTTGTAGCTTTTGCTCCCTTTAATATTTTAACAGTTGTTGAACTTAAAAGGCCTTCTTTTTCTTTTCTTTTTAATTCTAAAGTCCAAAAATATGCGGCTACTAAAAAGGCTACGGCAACAAAAAACCCAAAACTCTGAACCATTTTAAGGAAGGGCAAATCCAGTCCAAATAGATCTTTTACTGCGTAATATATTGAGGGATACATATAGATTTAAATTAGTCTAATAATAGTTTGAATTTAAAAAAAACTCCTTCAGCTTAATTTTATGTTTATAGCATTAAGTTCAAACCATTTTTAGGGGGATAAAAAACTTGAATGAGGTGCAAAAAATACCTGAAGTTGCGAATTTACAAATAATGCTTTAGAATTACCAATCCAATGTGATTTGTAAAGTTGTAGTAGCCCATGAACCACAATTAATTGTATTTTAGCCTTCCGAATCTCAAAAGAGAGTGAATAGTAGAAAGCTTCTCTAAAGATCAGGATAATTTTATTTTTTGATATAGTATTTTTAGATTTTGTTTTTATGAAAATAGCACTTATTGGTTATGGGAAAATGGGTAAAGAAATTGAACAAATTGCTTTATCGCGCGGACATACAATTGTGTTGAAAGTAGATGTAAATAATGAAAAAACGTACTCTGTCGAAGAGTTGAAAAATGCTGATGCAGCTATTGAATTCAGCACTCCCGAATCGGCAATTAATAATATCTATAAATGTTTTGAAGCAAGCTTGCCTGTTGTGGTTGGTACTACCGGGTGGCTTAATAGGTTAGATGAGGTAAAACAAAAGTGCATTGAAAAAAACCAGGCTTTATTTTACGCATCAAATTATAGTATAGGAGTAAATCTGTTTTTTAAATTAAATGAATATTTAGCAACATTGATGAAGCCCTATTCTGAATATAATGTTTCAATGGAAGAAATTCATCATGTTCACAAATTAGATGCTCCAAGTGGAACGGCAATATCACTTGCAAATCAATTGATAGAACAGATTGAAAGCAAAGAGAAATGGGTGAACAATTCAACAAATAATGCAAATGAACTGAGTATTACTTCAAAACGTATTGATGAAGTTCCGGGAACACATACAGTTACTTATGGTTCAGCTGTTGATGAAATAAGTATTACACACCTGGCGCATAATCGCAAAGGATTTGCTTTAGGAGCAGTAATTGCGGCCGAATGGATAATTGGTAAAAAAGGAGTTTTTGGAATGAGTGATTTGATGCGAAATGCTGAATAATTAAGGATTTGCCAAATTGTGTTAATATTTAGTAAATAACACTCACCTTGCTTATTTTCGTGAATTAATTGTCATTCATAACCATTAAAAAAATATAATCAACGATTAAAAATATATGGATACTTCTTATTTATTGCTGATACTTTTTTCAATTTCAACTATCATCGGGTTATGGAAATTATTTTCATTAGCAGGAGTAGATGGCTGGAAGGCATTAATTCCCTTTTATAATTTTATAGTTTGGTTAAAATTAATTAAAAAACCATGGTGGTGGCTTTTCTTAATTATTACTCCGGGCGTGAACTTTTTAATGTTTGGCATTATGAGTTTACTATTGGCAAAATCCTTTAACAAACGTTCGTTCCAGGATAAGGCTATTGCATTTTTGTTCGGGTTCATTTATCTGCCATACATCGCTTTCCAAAAGGATGCAAAGTATGTTGGCCCGGAAGATACGAGTAAACTTAAACCTTCTATAGCTCGTGAATGGACCGAAGCGATTGTATTTGCAGTTATTGCAGCAACCGTTATCCGTACATTTTTCTTTGAAGCATTTACTATTCCAACTTCATCATTGGAAAAATCAATGATGGTTGGCGATTACCTATTTGTAAGCAAAGTAAGTTTTGGTGCAAAAATTCCGAATACCCCATTATCATTCCCTTTTGCGCATCATACATTGCCATTTACTGAAAACACAAAATCCTATTTAGAATGGTTTAAACTACCATACTTTCGTTTACCCGGATTAGCCTCCGTAAAAAATAATGATATTGTTGTATTTAATTATCCCGATGGTGATACTGTTGCGCTTTATGCTCAGGATCAAAGTTATTATCAATTAGTAAGAGATTATGGGCGCAATATTGTATGGAATAGTAAGGAGATCAACCCACAAACAGGGAAGCCTTATTTTGGTAAAATAGTTGCCCGGCCACCCGATAAACGTGAAAATTACGTAAAACGTTGTGTGGCTATTGCTGGCGATACCCTTACAATCAAAGACCAAAAATTATTTTTAAGCGGTAAATCGGCTTATGTTGCAGAAACAATGCAGTATACCTACAAGGTTAGAACAGACGGCACTAATTTTAGTCCAAAGCTGATCGAAAAATTTGATATTACAGATCCAATACGCACTGATCAGGACAGTATTGGCATATTTTTTCTCTTGAATTTACCTAATAATAAAGTAGCGGAATTTAAAAGTTTAAGTATCGTAAAATCTCTTGAAACAGTGATTGAGCCTGTAGGCGAATATAATTCCCGTATATTTCCACACAAACCTACTTATAAATGGAACAACGATAATTTCGGTCCTTTGTATATTCCCCAAAAGGGAGCAACTATCAATATTGATACTACAAATATTGTTTTGTATGATCGAATAATAAAAATTTATGAAGGAAATGATCTGGAAATAAAAGGAGATAAGATCTTAATTAATGGTGTTGAAGCAAAAACATATACATTTAAAATGGATTACTATTTTATGATGGGTGATAATCGTCACAACTCCGCTGATTCACGCTATTGGGGCATGGTGCCAGAGGATCACATTGTTGGTAAGCCTATATTTGTATGGATGAGTATTAAGGAAGACAATAAAAATATTAATAACAAACAACAAAGTGGTTTTATCAAAAAATTAAAAACATCATTGTTTGAAGATCCGGCAAGAAGAGCGCGCTTTTTTACATTTGTAAGTAAAGATGGATTATCCCGTTCATACTTGATCCATTTTATTGTAATTGTGATCGGAATAATAGGATTCTCTTATTTTAGAAGCAAACGAGGGGCAAAAAAATAAGAGAGATACCCACGTAAGCAAAAATAGAAGGCATTGCAGTAAAGTAGTTCCTATTCAGGTTTATCCCAATGATTGGGAGAGGTTAGGGGGCTTAATTTTAATCAAACACATTGAAAAAAGAGTCAACTATAAAGGAATGGATAAAAGCTATATTATTTGCTTTTATTACAATTATTTTATTCCGTGTTTTTTTTTTCGAAGCATTTACGATTCCTTCTCCATCCATGGAAAAATCGTTGCTTACGGGTGATTATATATTGGTAAGTAAATTAAGCTACGGTCCGCGTTTACCTAATACATTGCTTTCATTTCCCTTCGCACACCAGCGTTTACCATTTACTGAACATACCAACTCCTACCTCGATTGGATCAAAATACCCTACAAGCGTTTGTTTGGTTCACCTGATATTGAACATAATGATGTGGTAGTATTTAATTATCCGATGGAGGACGAACATCCTATTGATCAGCGTGTGTATTATATCAAGCGTTGTGTGGCCATTGCAGGCGATACATTAGAAATCAGAAGCGGACAGGTTTATATAAATGGTAAATACAGTGATGTTCCTGAAAAATTACAATTTAATTATAAAGTTTTAACAGATACTGATACTATTGATTCCGATGCTTTAACAAAGTTAGGCATTACCGAAGGTGGAAAGATGCATAACAAGGGTGAATATTGGTTTACATTGAATACTGAAAATATTGATAAACTAAAACAAGTTGCTCATGTCACCAGTGTTGAGCCTCTTCTTGAAAAGAAAGGGAGTTACAGCGATTATATGTTTCCTGAAAATGAACATTTCCTTTGGAATGTGGATTTTTTCGGACCTCTTTATATTCCAAAGTCGGGAGATTCTGTACAATTAAATATGGAATCTATTCCGCTCTACGAAAGGATAATCAGCGTTTACGAAAAAAATGTTTTACGTTTTAGTAACGATTCCATATTCATCAATGATAAATACAGCACACAGTATACTTTTAAAATGAATTACTTTTTTATGATGGGCGATAATCGCCACGGATCCGCAGATTCACGCTTTTGGGGCTTTGTACCCGAAGATCATATTGTTGGGAAAACTGTATTGGTATTATTATCAATTGATAAATCCGAAACAGGAAGTAATATTCGCTGGGACCGCTGGTTTAAGAGTGTTAAATGAGATTTCTGATTTTTCTGAAATCGATTTTGGAATATTTAACCAAATAGAATACAGATTATATAGATGGGCACAGGTAAGATCAGCATAAATCAGTTAAATCTGTGTTCTATCTTTATTTTTACCTTTGACTTACTATTATAAATGATGAACACAAAAGCCATATTATCCACAGCCTACCTTGGACCAATTCAATATTATTCGAAACTTATTGAATACCCGGAATGTATCATTGAGCATTGCGAACATTTTACAAAACAAACCTACCGTAGCCGATGTGATATCTATTCACCCAACGGCTTAAAAACATTAAGCGTTCCGCTTGTAAAACGCAACCATCGCCAGGCGGTAAAAGATCTGAAAATTTCGTATGATGTTGACTGGCAAAAGCTTCATTGGCGAACATTGGAGTCAAGTTACAGGAGGTCTCCTTTTTTTGAATATTTTGAAGACGATATATACCCATTTTATCATGATAAAAAATACGACTTTTTAATTGACCTGAATGAAGCCTTGCAACAAGAAATGTTGATCCTTTTGAAACGGAAACCAAAATATTGTTTTACTTCTGAATACCACAAAGAATATATCGATGCCGATGATTATAGAACCATCATTTCACCTAAAGAATCGTTAGAAACGGATGCAAACTTCTCGATCAAAACCTATTCCCAGGTATTTGAAACACGACATGGATTTATTCCTAATTTAAGCATCGTTGATCTGCTTTTTAATCAGGGTTCCAGAGCCTTGGAGTTTATATGATCGCAATGCGATTTTTGCTATATTTGACCCGCATTAAACGTTATCATTAGAACGTCATTGCGAGTTCCGATTTTTTATCGGAACGAAGCAATCTCACATTATACTGAAATGAGATTGCTTCAGTCGTGCCTCCTTCGCAATGACGGAAATAAATAATAATAATAAATTAAAATTATGGATATAGAATTCAATAAAAATGAAGATAAAATGAACCTGCTTATTTCCGCCATGGAAAAAAAGCTGGAGAAAATTTATTTAGGCGGAGGAAAAACCAGGATAGATAAATTACACGAACAGGGTAAAATGACCGCTCGTGAGCGTATAGAATACCTTATCGATAAAGACTCTAAAACTATTGAGATTGGTGCTTTCACAGGTGAAGATATGTATAAGGAGCATGGAGGATGTCCGGCAGGTGGGGTAGTGATAGTTATCGGATATATTAGTGGCAGACAGTGTATTATTGTTGCTAATGATGCAACAGTAAAAGCGGGGGCATGGTTTCCTATTACCGGAAAAAAGAATTTGAGAGCGCAGGAAATAGCAATGGAGAACCGTTTGCCAATTATCTATTTGGTTGATAGTGCCGGAGTTTATCTTCCATTACAGGATGAAATTTTTCCTGACAAAGAACATTTTGGACGTATTTTTCGCAACAATGCTATCATGTCAGGCATGGGGATCCTTCAGATCTCCGCTGTTATGGGCAGCTGTGTTGCCGGTGGAGCATATCTTCCCATCATGAGTGACGAAGCAATGATCGTTGATAAAACAGGCAGCATTTTTCTGGCTGGTTCCTATCTTGTAAAAGCCGCAATTGGTGAAACTATTGATAATGAAACATTAGGTGGTGCCACCACACATTGCGAAATATCAGGTGTTACTGATTACAAATGTAAAGATGATGCAGATTGCCTTACCCGTATCAGGAACATCATGAGTAAGGTCGGCCATTTTGATAAAGCCGGGTTTAATCGCATTGAAGCCACTGCACCTAAAAAGGACGAGAAAGATATTTTAGGTATTATCCCGGATGCGCGCGACAAACAATATGATATGCACGAAATTATCGCCCGCCTGGTGGATGATTCCGATTTTGAAGAATACAAAGAAGGGTACGGACAAAGCATTTTATGCGGTCTCGCACGTATTGAGGGTTGGAGCGTTGGAATAGTCGCGAATCAACGTAAAGTAGTGAAAAGCAAAAAAGGCGAAATGCAGTTTGGTGGTGTAATATACAGCGACAGTGCCGAAAAATCTGCTCGTTTTATTATGAATTGTAATCAAAAGAAAATTCCACTATTGTTTTTGCAGGATGTTACCGGTTTTATGGTGGGCTCTCGCTCCGAACATGGCGGTATTATTAAAGATGGGGCAAAAATGGTAAATGCAATGGCAAATTCTGTTGTTCCTAAATTTACGGTGGTCATTGGAAATTCATACGGTGCAGGTAATTATGCGATGTGTGGAAAAGCCTACGATCCACGTTTAATTGTAGGTTGGCCAACCGCTCAGATCGCAGTGATGGGAGGGGCGCAGGCGGCAAAAGTATTGGTTCAGATAGAGGTAGCTTCCCTAAAAGCAAAAGGTGAAATAATCACTCCTGAAAAGGAAGCTGAATTGTATAACAAAACAAAAGACCGTTACGATAGCCAAACAACTCCGTATTATGCAGCAGCACGTCTTTGGGTAGATGCTATCATAAATCCTTTAGACACCCGCAAATGGATCTCTATGGGCATTGAAATGGCAAATAATGCTCCTATTACTAAAGCGTACAATGTTGGAATGCTCCAAACGTAGATATTAATAGTACAATAGCTAAATAAGGTTTCATCTCACAACATGAAGAAAACAAACTTTTAAATTAATTTTCAGTATAATTAAAAAAACTTACTTTTGTGAAAAGCAAAATATAAAATATGAAATCAAAAATCTTTACTCCGCGTTTTATTTTTATTACATCCGCTATTTTAGTAGCCGCGATCAGCCGTTTATTTCCACACATTCCAAACTTTACTCCGATTGCTGCAATGGCATTGTTTGGTGGTGTTTATTTTTCCGACAAACGTTTGGCTTTGGTTGTTCCTTTAATAGCAATGCTTTTAAGTGACATTGCAATGCAGCTGATCTTTGGTTGGGGTTTTCATAATACAATGATCTATGTTTATGCAGGTTTTATTTTAACTTCATTAATTGGAATGGTGGTAAGACGTAACGTTACCTTTTTATCGGTTACAGCTGGTTCAATTCTATCATCAATATTATTTTTCATTATCACTAATTTTGGTGTTTGGGCTGCATTCGGCACAGAAATGGGCATTACAGGTTTATATACCACTTATTTATTAGGTATTCCATTTTTTGGACCAACTTTATTAGGTGACCTGTTTTTCAATGGTGTTTTATTTGGCGCATTTTATTTTGCACAAATAAAGTATCCAATATTGGTTAAGGCATAATATAAATTTGCACAATTTAATTTACAATGGCGGAACTTTTAGTTCCGCCATTTTTTTTATACAATCCATAGTTTGGTCAGCCATCAGGAGCCAAGTTTTGGAGTGTTTTTATTCGTTGAAAATAAATTAAGGAAATAGTAGTTTAAAAAGACTCCTCCATCACGGCCGGAATAACTCATTTGCAGCATTCTTGATGAGGAATCTTTGTCGCAGGTATATTTTTTTTATCTTTTTTAAAGTATTTTCTTTTTTCAATCGTCTTTATAATTAATCATGGCAACACAAACGCAATATAGTGCCGATAGTATTCTAAAAGACGAGTCTCTGACCAGCACCATAAAAAAGGAAAGAGGCAGGCTTTTAACTTTCATCAGCAATCGTACGCCTACTATAGAGGATGCCGAGGATATTCTGCAGGATGTCTTTTACGAACTGGTACAAAGTAATACTATTGAAAACACAGCATCATGGCTTTTCAGGGTGGCCCGAAATAAAATTACCGATTGGTATCGGAAGATGAAACCCGACAGATTGGATGATATTTCGGTTTACAGGCAAGATGATGATGATGCATTATTACTAGCGGATATAATTCCTTCGATGGAAACTGCAGCCGATAAAAAACTTTTATTGAAGCTGATCTCTGAAGAGTTAGCCGAAACATTGGAAGAGCTGCCCAAAAACCAAAGAGAAGTGTTCATACTCCATGAACTGGAGGGAAAGAGTCTGAAAGAAATTGCAGTACTTACCAACACCGGAATAAAAACGGTCATCTCCCGAAAGCGTTATGCCGTGATGTATCTACAGGAGCGCCTGAGAAGCCTTTATGAGGAATTATTAACTAATTAAAAAAATTAAAGACATGAAAAATAAATTTATGATCCTTAAAGGGATAAAAATTGTAGCCGGGATCACATTTTTTGTTGTATTGTTTGGCTTTGGAACAATGCATTTGTGGAATTGGTTAGTGCCTGTACTATTTCAAGGGCCTATTATTAACTTCTGCCAGGCAATAGGATTGTTGGTATTATCCAAAATTTTATTCGGAGGTTTTCGTGGTGGATGGAGAGGCAGAGGGCACTGTGGGGGTAACCGTCAGCATTGGAAACAAAGAATGGAAGAGCGTATCGCCAATATGACACCTGAAGAAAAAGAGAAATTTAAGAACAGGTGTGGTGGCAGATCTTGGATGCATTCAGAACAAGAACCGAAGAGTGAGTAAAATAAATATTTTTTCTTTTTGCAAACCTCTGTCGATTATGTCGGCAGAGGTTTTTTTATTTGTTCTAAACGATTAGCAACCTTAAATGTCGAAAATTTACTTTGATTCACTATTTATCGTTGAACTGAACATCAAATAATTTCCGGGCTCCTTTAGTTTCGCCAGTCTCCGTACTTTTATAAATATATAGTGTAGCATAAGATACTTTTTTACTTAAACTATAAGTCAAGGTATCCATCTCAATTTTTTCGTTAAACTTTAAATAAGGGATTGATGATACACTTAATTCATATTTGATTGCTGAAGTAATCATAGTGCCAGGCTTATTTGGATCTTCAGTTGTAGCCGATGAGTCCCAACTAACAAGAATATTTTCGACTTCCTTCACTGATAACTCTTGATCGGGATAATTGCTATAAGCTTTTAACTTACCGGCTAAAACAGCATGGGTAATGGATGTAATTAATTTTTCTCTATCAAATTTGTTAGCAGCATTTGTAAGATCAGAACCGCTCCATACAGTATCCGTTTCGATAGGAAGGATGGACCAAACATTTTCTGCCAAAAGTAAATTGTTTTTCTTGGGTTCTTCATTTGTGTTTTTGTTACAAGCAATCAAAGCTACACTAAGTAAAAGGACAGTTGTTGTTTTCATATGTTTTTTTTATTCTGGATTTAATTTTTTTTTACCACTACCTCTTCATTTCCTTTATGATCAATTTCAACAAAGCTTTAGCATCCACTTCATCTAATTGCAACCCGAATTTTATTTCTTTACCATAATAATCAAAAGCCAACTTTTCGCCACCTATTACCCAATACGAATTATTCAAATTTTCAGTAAATGAATTTTCTTTTGGTTCGATCAATCGCAGATCTTTGATAAAGTCTGTTTCGTATGTTTTTATTTTACCACGACCTGAAACATCGCGTTTATAGAGGAATTTCGTATCATTTATTTTAATTTTTTCCTTGCCGGATTTTCTCCACAAATAAGCATGAAAGATCTTATATTCGAAATAGGCCCAAAAACCCATCCATACAATAATAGCAGTTTTGGTATTTGGGTCGGGCATTATAAAATATTGTGAAAGCACTATTATTCCGCTAATGCTCCAAAGTATAAACCAAAGGAATAAAAGCCTGTTCTTCAGTTTGTTAATGAGGGAAAGTATAACTATGCTAAGTTCGTTTTCTGTGCGTTTTATGCTTATTCGTTTTCCAATATATTCCATTTCAAAAAATTAATTATGGAACAAAATTATCAATTAATTCTATATTTGTGTTAGCTAAATAGTTGTTAAAAATTTAGCTCCCCATTAAATTTAACATTTTAATTAAAAAATATAAAAATGAAAACATCAACCGTTATTTTGGCTTTTTTGATACTTATAGTATCAAGTAGCTGTAAAAAGGAGTACACCTGTGTTTGCACAAATTCAACCGGAACTACAGAAGCCTTCACTGTAAAAACAACTAAAAGTAAAGCTGAAAAGCAATGTAATGCCCACTACCAGGAGCATTATGGAACAGTTACATTTGACCAAACTACATGTGAACTGAAGTAGGGTTTAAGAAAATGAGTAACAAATAAGTTTAATAAACTACCATTTGTTATTGAGCCTTTTAAGGCAAATTATTACATCTTTCTGAAACGCTAATAAATAATGGCCAATAAAACCGAAGATAAAGAACTGGGCTTTGGTACCAAAACATCAGCTCAAAAAACCCGATTAATTAACCTGGATGGTTCATTTAATATTAAACGCATTGAACGATCCAGATGGACCTCAACAAGCATCTACCACGCATTAATAACAATGCCATGGTTAAAATTCAATTTAATTATATTCTGCTATTTTATTGTTATCAATTTAATTTTTGCGGCCACCTATTATGTTGCCGGGCTTGAAGGATTAAGAGGTATGGAAGGTGAAACTGAAATTGATAAATTTTTGGAAGCCTTCTTTTTTAGTACACAAACAGTTAGTACCGTTGGTTTTGGTCGCCTAAGTCCTGGAAGTCATTCCATTAGTGTAATTGCCGCAATTGAATCTTTGATCGGTTTACTTGGATTTGCTATTGTTACAGGATTAATTTATGGACGTTTTTCACGTCCTAAAGCAAGGATTATTTTCAGCAAAAAAGCTATAATTGCACCTTTCAAAGAAGGAACAGCATTCCAGTTCCGTATCGCTAATAAAATGCGTAATAGCCAAATTTCAGATATTGAGGCTCGTGTGACGGTTGCAAAACTCGAACTGGAGAATGGTGTTCTAATAAGGCGTTTTCGTCCATTGGAGTTGGAATTAAAAAAAATTATTTTCTTTCCTATGACCTGGACCATCAATCATCCAATAGATGAAAATAGCCCGCTTTATGGTATGACTGCAAAGGATCTTCATGAATCAGATGTCGAGTTTATGATTTTATTAAGCGGTTTTGATGACACTTTTTCTCAAACGGTAAGTTCACGTTTTTCTTATACTCACGAAGAGGTAGCTTACGGGGCTAAATTCATAAGTGTATTTGGTCAAAATGCGGCAGGCCAAACAACGCAGGACTTAAATAAGATAAGTGATTATGAAATTGTTAAATGATTTTAAGTCTGCGTGATAAGGTAGATGGCTAAAGGAGGCAAATAAATACAGAGAAGAGTTCAAACGAACCTTCATAGAATGTTTCTGCGGGCTACAAATATTCGACTCAGGCTCGACAGATGAACGTTATTCCAATAGGGGCCCAGAGGGCAGCCTCCATTATAAAAAAACAAAGTACTGAAACTCCCTCCCTCCCTAACATATTTTTTTATTGTTGTTCGTTTTCGTACCAAACCGTTAACAAGATGATTATTTAAAAACGATGTCATGCTGAACTTGTTTCAGCATCCATATGAGATTCCGAATCAAGTTCGGAATGACGTTTTTTCAATGTAGTTATCGGTTTGGTATCAGGTGTTTCAACCTTCCTTAAAATAAAAAAGTTACATGAACCGAGGTCCATATAACTTTTTTACAAATCACAACAAACATTATTTTAAGCCATACTCTCTGAATCAAAAGAGGTCCAGATATTTACTATGACTTATTGAATTGAAAACTTACCGCTTCCAACTATTCCAGTTTTGTTAGTTACTTTATAGAAATACATTCCGCTCGACAATTCATTTCTATCTATAGTAAATGATATTCCCGATTGAGTAGTAGTACTTTGTGAATTTGATAATGAAATATTTTTAATTTCTCTACCTACCATATCATAGATCATAAGCGCTACATCACCATTTGCAATAGCTCCTTTTATTTCCAACGTTGCCGATGTACTGAAAGGATTTGGGTAAATGCTGATCACATTAGTACCATCAATTTTATTGATACCCAAAAAGCTGATGATAGGGAACGGATTGGAAGTTGCAACACAACCGGTAGCATTAGTAGTTGTTACTGTGTAATTTCCATTCTGTGACGCTAAATGACTCTGAGAGGTAGCTCCCGGTATAATTATACCATTCAAATACCACTGATAAGCAGTTCCCGGAGTTGAAGTAAGAAGGTTCTCGATCTGAGTGATATTAGCAGTAGCTGCCGGATCCACTGTTATAGTAACTACTTGCGTTCCTGAACAACCATTGAACGTTCCGGTAACAGTATAAGTAGTTGTTGTAGTTGGATTAGCAGTAACAATAGCACTTGTTGAAGAACTCAATCCTGTTGTTGGTAACCACGAGTATGAATTAGCACCATTTGCTGTTAACGTAGTTGAATTACCGTTACAAATTGTAGCTGAAGCTGGAGTTACAGTTGTATTCGGAGCAGCACAAGGTGTAGTTATACAAATACTAAAAGTTGTGGTTGCTGGGATACTACTACTGTAATGGTAAACTCTTACAAGGTAAGTATCACCGATAGTAAGACCTGTAGCATTTAATACTTCAGTACCTCCGGTTAAGGATGTATCTCCACAACTAATATTTGTTCCGGTACAAGCACCTGACAATACATCTATAACAGCATCAAAACTCGCTGAACCCAGAACCGTAATGTGGTGAGCAGTTGCAGTTGCAACAAAACTATACCATACATCATCATTTGCTGTACCTCCGCAGGTTGCTGCCAAAGATTGTGTTGCACCCGCAACATCTCCTGTTGTAGTTCCGCCACAAGTGGCTCCATAAGCAGTTAATAACACAGCACCCGCACATTGGTCGTTAGCCGGAGCTGCTGGAGGTGGACCTGGAGTTGTTACACAAATTGTAAAGGTAGTAGTTGCAGGAACAGTACTTCCATAATGATACACACGAACAAAATAAGTGGTTCCTGCAGTAAGGCCTGTAGCGGTCATTACTTCAGTTCCACCTGTAAAAGTGGCATCAGTACAACTTAAATTTGTTCCTGTACAAGCACCTGTACGTAGATCTAACACAGCATCAAAACTTGTTGATCCTGCTAAAGTGATAATATGTGTAGTATCAGTTGCAACAAAACTATACCAAAGGTCATCATCTGCAGTTCCTGTAGAACCACCACAAGTTATTGCAGGTAACGATTGTGTTGCACCTGTAATATCGCCTGTAGTTGCTCCACCACAAGTTGGACCATAAACAGTAAGAGAAGTAGCTCCCGAACAATTATCATTAACAGGCGCAGAAGTTGAAGGTGTAGTTATACAAATTGTGAATGTTGTACTTGCAGGAGGTGTAGTTCCAAAATGGTATACGCGAACAAAGTAGGTAGTTCCAATTGTAAGACCGGTAGAATTTATCACTTCAGTGCCGGCAGCTAAAGTACTATTAGCACAATCAATATTTGTTCCTGAACAGCCGGTAGTACGTAAATCAATAACAGCATCAAAACTTGTTGAGCCGGTTACGGTGATATTGTGTGAAGCAGCTGTTGCAACAAAACTATACCAAACATCATTAGCGGCTGTACCGGTTAATCCGTTACATGTTATTGGTAGTGCTGATTGCGTAGCACCGCTTACATTACCAGTGGTTGCTCCACCGCAAGTAGCTCCAAACACAGTCAGAGAAGCAGCGCTTCCACAATAATCGTTAGGAGGATTAGAAGAAGATGGAGTAGTAACACAAATTGTAAATGACGTGGTTGCAGGAGTAGTGCTGCCAAAGTCATACACACGCACAAAATAAGTGCTTCCGATAGTAAGACCTGTAGCATTTATTAATTCTGTTCCCCCGGCTAATGTTGCGTCAGCACAATTAACATTTACTCCCGTACAAACACCTGAAAGGATCTCTACAACAGCATTAAGGTTTGTAGAACCAACAACAGTAACGTTGTGTGAAGTTGCAGTTGCAACAAAACTATACCAAACATCATCATTAGCAGTACCAGTTAAACCATTACAAGTTATTGCAACGGATGATAGTGTAGCACTTGCTACGCTTCCTGTAGTTGCTCCACCACAAGTAGCACCATAAACTGTTAGAGAAACAGCTCCGCTACAATTGTCATTAGCTGGAACTGGAGGTGTTGGAGTGGTAACACAAATTGTAAAAGTGGTAGTTGCAGGAACTGAACTTGAATAGTGATATACTCTCACATAATAAGTGTTTCCAACTGTAAGACCATTTGCATTTAATATTTCAGTCCCACCGGTGAATGAAGTATCGGCACAATTAATATTAGTTCCGCTACAAGCACCGCTTCTTAGATCTATTATAGCATCAAAACTTGTTGATCCTGCAACAGTGATAATATGAGAAGTTGAATTTGCAACAAAACTGTACCATACATCGTCATTGGCGGTTCCTGTGAAACCACTACAAAGTATAGCTGGTAATGATTGAGTTGCACCTGCAACATTTCCTGTAGTTGCACCTCCGCAAGTTGCACTATAAACAGTTAAAGATGTTGCGCCTGCACAATCATCATTAACCGGAGTGGATGGGGTAGGAGTAGTCACACATATTGTAAATGTAGTAGTTGCAGGAACGGTACCTCCAAAATCAAATACTCTTACATAATACGTTGTTCCAACGGTAAGTCCGGTAGCATTCATTACTTCGGTTCCGCCAGCAATTGTAGCATCTTTACATGTAATATTTGTTCCATCACATACTCCTGAACGTAGATCCACTACCGCATTAAAGCTGGTAGAACCCACTACAGTGATATCATGAGCACTAGAAGTTGCAACAAAAGAGTACCAAACATCATCTTCAGCAGTACCTGTACAAGATGGTGATAATAATGATTGTGATGCACCTGCAACAGTTCCTGTAGTAGCTCCACCGCAAGCTATACCGTAAACAACAAGTGAAGTAGCTTTTGAGCAGGTATCATTTATTGGAACGCTTGTACCAGGTGTAGTTACACAAATTGTAAATGTTGTGGTTAAAGGCACTGTACTTGCAAAATCGTAAACACGAACAAAATAAACCGTACCAATAGTAAGTCCGGTAGCGTTTATTACTTCTGTTCCTCCATTACCTGCTGCATCAGCGCAATTTACGTTTGTTCCAGAACAAGAAAGTGCGTGCATATCCACAACTGCATTTAAGCTTGTTGAACCTACCACAGTTATATTATGTGTAGTTGAAGTAGCTGTAAATTTGTACCATACGTCATCATTGGCTGTTCCGGTGGCACCGTTACAAGATATTGCTGCTATTGATTGGGTTGCGCCTGCAACATCTCCCGCTGTGGAAGAAGTACAAATAGCACCGTGAACTGTTAAGGTAGTTGCACCAGCGCAATTATTGTTTGCAGGAGGAGGTGTAGTAGGTGTTGTTACACAAATTGTAAATGTAGTTGTTGCAGGATATCCACTAGCATAATCATAAACTCTTACAAAATAAGTATTTCCAATTGTAAGAGCCGAACCAATTATTACTTCGGTTCCTCCATTAGCTGAAGAATCAGAACAATTAATATTTGTACCTGTACAAACACCAGATCTTAGATCTACTACTGCATCAAAACTTGCTGAACCAACTACAGTAATGTTATGTGAAGCTGCTGTTGCAACAAAACTATACCATACATCGTCATTAGCATTACCAACACACGTTGCTGCTATTGTTTGGGTTGCAGAAGCAACATTTCCTGTAGTTGCACCTCCACAAGAAGCACCATAAACAGTTAATGAAGTTGCACCTGAACAATCATCATTTGCAGGAGGTGTTGGAGGGGCAGGAGTAGTAACACAAATTGTAAATGTAGTAGTTGTAGGTACTGTGCTATAGTAATGATAAACTCTCACATAATAGGTAGTACCTGCTATAAGTCCTGTTGCTGTTAATGTTTCTGTTCCACCAGAGGTAGTAGCATCTAAACAGCTAATGTTAGTTCCATTACATGATCCTGAACGAAGATCAATTACGGCATCAAAACCGGTAGAACCAACCACAGTAATAATGTGTGAAGCTGAAGTTGCAACAAAACTATACCATATATCATCATCAGCAGTACCTGCACAGGTTGCAGCTAAGGATTGTGTTGCTCCAAAAACGTTTCCTGTAGTTGCACCACCACAAGTAGTACCATAAACAGTTAAGGAAGTAGCACCTGAGCAATCATTGTTAACAGGGGCCGGAGTAGTGATACAAATTGTAAATGTTGTGGTTGCAGGAACTGAACTTCCGTAAGAGTAAACCCTTACAAAATAAGTAGTTCCTATTGTAAGTCCTGTTGCAGCAACCAATTCAGTCCCTCCCGAAGAGGTAGCATCAGCACAATTAATATTGGTAGCAGAACATGCACCTGCTCCAGAACGTAAGTCGATTATCGCGTCAAAATTTGCAGAGCCTACAACAGTGATATTGTGGGTTGTAGATGTTGCAACAAATGAATACCAAACATCATCATCAGCTGTACCTGTAAAAGCGTTACAAGTTAATGCAGGTATTGATAAAGTTGCGCCTGCAACATTTCCTGTTGTTGCAGCACCACAAGTTGCACCATAAACAGTTAAAGCTGTGGGGGTTGAACAATTATCATTTGCCGGAGGAGGAGGTACCGGTGTAGTAACACAAATTGTAAAAGTTGTGTTGGCAGGAATAGCACTTCCATAATGATATACACGAACGTAATAAGTAGTACCTACTGTAAGTCCTGTTGCATTTATTACTTCAGTTCCACCCGCAAAGGTAATATCAGCGCAATTAACATTTGTGCCGTTACATGAACCTGTACGTAAGTCTATTACTGCATCAAAAGTAGCTGATCCCACAACTGTGATATCATGCGCAATTCCGGTTGCAACAAAGCTATACCATACATCGTCATTAGCGGTACCTGTGGAACCGTTACAAGTTATAGCAGCAATTGATTGTGTTGCACTTGCTACATTGCCGGTAGTTGCTCCACTGCAAGTTGCTCCAAAAACAGTTAAAGAAGTTGCACCGGAGCAATTATCATTTGCCGGAGCTGGAGTTGTAACACAAATAGTAAATGTTGGAACTGCTGGAAGCGTGCCTCCATAATTATAAACTCTTACAAAATAAGTACTTCCTACTGTAAGTCCGGTAGCGTTTATTACTTCTGTACCAGATGTTCCTGTTGCATCAGCGCAGCTTACATTTGTTCCTGTACAAGCACCTGAACGTAGATCTACGATCGCATCAAAACTAGATGAGCCAACTACTGTAATAATTTGTGAAGCTGAAGTAGCAACAAAACTGTACCATACATCATTTGCAGCTGAACTCGTAAAATTGCCACAGCTTATCGGGGCCAAAGATTGAGTAGCACCGGTTACATTTCCGGTAGTTGCACCACCACAAGTTGCTGCGTAAACTGTTAAAGAAACTGCTGCTGAACACTCGTCATTAGCAGGTGGTGGAGGGGTAGGAGTTGTGATACAAATTGTAAAGGTAGTAGTTACAGGAACTGAAGAGTAATAATCATAAACTCTAACAAAATAAGTATTTCCAATGGTAAGTCCGGTTGCGTTTATTACTTCGGTGCCGGCAGCAACTGTAGCATCTTTACAAGAGATATTTGTACCATTACATGAACCTGAACGCAGATCGATTACAGCATCAAAATTTGTAGAACCTGTAACAGTAATATCATGTGCTGCTGCTGTTGCAACAAAGCTATACCAGATATCATCATTAGCAGTACCTGCACAAGTAGCAGCCAACGATTGTGTTGCACCAGCTACATTGCCAGTTGTAGCAGCGCCACAAGTTGCTCCATAAACAGTTAATGGTGATGCACCTGCACAATTATCATTAATAGGAGCAGGCGTAGTTACGCATATTGTAAATGTGGTAGTGGAAGGCACTGTAGCAAAATAATGGTAAACTCTAACATAATAAGTAGTTCCAGAAACAAGTCCAGTAGCAGTAAGAGCCTCTGTGCCTCCACCGCCTGTAACATCAGAACAACTTACATTTGTTCCACTACAAGAACCAGAACGTAGATCGATTACTGCATCAAAACTTGTTGAGCCAGCAACAGTGATAATGTGTGAAGATGAAGTAGCAACAAAACTATACCATATATCATCGTCAGCAGTACCAACGCAGGTTGCAGGTATTGATTGAGTTGCACCAGAAGTGTTACCAGTAACAGATCCGCCACAAGTTGTTCCGTAAACAATTAAAGAAGTAGCTGCTGAGCAATCATCATTAACAGGAGTAGGGGTAGTTACACATATTGTGAATGTTGAAGTTAAAGGAGAAGCTGACGACCAGGAGTATACTCTCACATAATAAGTATTTCCAACAGTAAGCCCGGTAGCATTTATTACTTCAGTACCTCCAGAGATGGTAGCATCAGCGCAACTAATATTTGAACCATTACAAGAACCTGAACGTAAGTCAATTACTGCATCAAAACTTGTTGAACCAACAACTGTAATGATCTGTAGAGGGGAAGTTGCAACAAATTTATACCAAACATCGTCATCAGCAGTCCCTGCACAAGTTGCTGCTAATGATAGCGTTGCACCGGCAACGTTTCCTGTTGTAGCGCCACCACAGGTAGCTCCAAAAACAGTTAAAGAAGTAGCACCGGAACAATTGTCATTTGTTGGAGGAGGGGTGGTAATACAAATTGAAAATGTAGTTGTGGAAGGGATAGAAGCCCAATAATGATAAACTCTAACTAAATAAGTGTTTCCTAAAATAAGGCCGGTTGCATTTATTACCTCAGTACCACCGTTTCCGGAATTATCAGCACAAGTAACACTAGTTCCCGTACAAGAACCTGAACGAAGATTAACTACGGCATCAAAATTTCCAGACCCAACTACAGTGATAGTATGAGATGCAGAGGTAGCAACAAAACTATACCAAACATCATCATCAGCAGTACCTGTACAAGGTGCATTTGCAATTGAAAGTGTAGCTCCTGCAACATTCCCTGTTGTAACACCGCCACAAGCAGAACCATAAACTGTTAGAGAGGTAGCAGCTGAACACGCATCATTAGAAGGTGCGGGAGTTGTTATACAAATAGTGAATGCAGTTGTGGAAGGAACACTTGGTCCAAAAGAATATACTCTTATATAATAAGTAGTACCTACTGTAAGTGCGGTAGCATTTAATACTTCCGTTCCTCCGGTCACTGTTGCATCAGCACAATTCAAATTGGTTCCGCAAGCACCAGCAACTAATTCCACAACGGCATCCAAACCGGATGAACCAACTACAGTGATAATATGTGAAGTTGATGTTGCAACAAATTTATACCACACATCATCATCGGAAGTACCGGTAAATCCATTACAAAGGATTGCAGGTGCCGATTGAGTTGCGTTGGCAAGGTTTCCTGTAACGGATGCACCACAAGTAGCTCCATAAACGGATAGAGAAGCAGCGCTTCCACAATAATCGTTTGGAGGTGATTGAGCAAACGCAGCAGTTAAGCTGGTAACAAGTAACCCAAGAATAAAAAGTGCTTTTTTCGAAGTACAGAGTAATTTTGTTTTCATGTAAAAAATTTTGATTTGTGTTTGAATTAAATTGTTTAAAATTTTATAGGTATTAGTAATATCGGTTTTGCTATATAAATAACTATGTTATTACCAGCAATATAATAAAAGGAGTAAAAGTGCTGAAAAGTGATTGGAAAGTTGTTTGGGTTTTTCTACTGCGAGGGGCAGGATAGTTTTTCAATTTTAATTTATTCATATTACGAATTTTATTTAAAATAGTGTAAAACAGCAATTCCTTAAAAAAGACAGAAAAACAAACGAAAAGAGCTTTCGTAGGTTTTTCAGAACGCCAAAATTAAGGAAAAATTATAATATCCTAACATTTAGGCTGAAAAAATAAAAAAACAGGGATGTTTTTAGCTTTGAACTGCTTACTAAATAAGGGGTGTTGGCTTTTTTAGTGTTTTGAAAAATACGGCCTAAAACACGCTTTTTTTGACAGGTTTTATGTTTTTTTTTAACAAAAAAGATACAGATCAAGAGCTTTTTAAGAAACTATCAACATCGGATTGTTAATATTGGGGGTGCTTGTTTTTGCAATTAGTAGAATAAAATATCCTGTTCTATTATCAGGTTATTTCGCATCGTAAACTTCCACAATCTTTTTCACTAATTTGTGCCGGATAACATCGCTTCCATCCAATTGGATGAATTCAATTCCACTTATGCCATTCAATAGTTTAGTTGCCTGGATCAAACCGGAGGGTTGGTGCTTTGGTAGATCCACTTGAGTAATATCACCTGTAATTAAAAATTTGGCGGATGAGCCCATGCGTGTTAAAAACATTTTTAATTGTCCTTCGGTAGCATTTTGTGCTTCATCTAAAATTACAAAGGCATGATCAAGTGTACGGCCTCGCATAAAAGCAAGCGGAGCAATTTGTATTATTCTGTTTTCCAGGTAATAGGCGAGCTTTTCGGGAGCGATCATATCATCCAGGGCATCGTATAAGGGTTGTAAATAAGGGTCCAGCTTTTCTTTTAGATCACCTGGTAAAAAACCAAGATTTTCGCCAGCCTCTACAGCAGGACGGGTAAGAATAATTTTTTTTACTTCCCTGTTTTTTAATGCACGCACCGCTAAAGCTACTGCAGTATAGGTTTTTCCTGTTCCTGCAGGGCCTATTGCAAACACCATATCGTTTTTTCCAATGCTTTCAACTATTCTGCGTTGGTTTGCAGTGCGAGCTTTTATAATTAAGCCGCTATTGCCAAATACCAATACATCCTCAGCATTTGAAGGTTCGCTGCTACCGGTGCGATTGGAGTTGCCACCTAAGATCTGTTCTATTGCATTTTCTGTTAAGTTCCCATATCGATTAAAATAAGCGGTAAGGATATTCAGAACCATTTCCAACTGATTTATATCTTCGTCATCACCTGAAAGCTTTAATATATCACCACGGGCAACAATTTTTAATTTTGGAAAACGTTTTTTTATCAACTCCAGTTTGGAATCATTCACACCATATAGATCGATGGGTTTTATATCTTCAAGTACTATTTTTTTTTCGCTCATTTTTTTATTTTCGCAGGTTCCTGGTTTCGAAATCCATGTAGTATAACGTAATGCGTAATTTAAAATTTGAAAATTTAAATTCTTTTTATTCTCAGAGTACGAAAATAACATATTTTTGTCTATTGCAAATAGTAAATTAGTTCAGGGAGCATGAAATTTTTATTAATGCATTCAAGGCTCTTTTAATTGAAAATTCTGCGTTAGGGATTGTAGCGTAAATCCTTTTCTCTTTAGAAAAGATTGAAGCGTAAAGCCCGCCCCTTTCTGATTTCAAGAAAGGGAACGCCCAAATGAAATTTAATAAATAAAAAAGGCAATTTATAATACGGAATTATTTAACAGGAAAAATAATTCTGAAATATCAGCGAATTAATAAATGGCAATTATAACACTTACTACTGATTTTGGATTAAAAGACCATTATGTGGGTTCTGTAAAAGGTGCTATTTTAAAACAGTTGCCAAACGCTACTATAATTGATATATCACATCAGATAGAAAAATTTAATATTCAGGATGCTGCATTTATTTTAAAAGAAACGTATCCTGATTTCCCCAATAATACTGTTCATATAATTGGTTTACTCACTGAATTTAGAAACACAGGAGGGTATGTAGCTGTTCAAAACAAAGGCCATTTTTTTATTGGTGCTGATAGTGGTATTTTTTCATTATTGTTTGAAGAACCGCCTGAAAAGATCATTGAAATCCCGGTTGATCCAAACCAAAATTTAAGCTTTCCTGTTCGTGATGTTTTTGTTCCATTTGCTTGCAAGCTTGCAAGTGAAGTTGATATAGAAGCCATTGGGAAACCAAAACAAAATCTTTTGCAACGTTTGCCTTTCCGTGCTACCTCAATGGGTAATATTATCAGGGGCTCCATTGTGTTTGTTGATTCGTATGGGAATGTGATCACTAATATCGACCGTAGATTATTTAATATGATCGGTAAAGGACAGCCATTTATTATTGAACTGGCGCGGAGTAATCAAATTGAACGTTTGAGCTCTGAATATAATGAAGTAGCTGAAGGTGAAATTCTTGCATTATTCAATTCGTCCAACCATCTTGAAATTGCTATGCGTAACGGGAAAATAAGTAGTATGCTAAATTTAAAACTGAATGATTCCATAACGATTCGTTTTTAGCAAATGCTTGTCATTAATTATAATTGATGCGGGGAAGCTGAAAATTGTGTTGAACACAGACAAAATAAATAGTAAAGAAAAATTTTAAAGATCTTATTTAATCCTAACGATCAGCGTCATCAGCGTTCTGTTTTTGGCTCCTGGATAATTACTTCCCATCAATGATAATTCGAATTGTAAAAATGACCTTTGATCCTGATAAGGTAGCTGATTTTTTAAAAATATTTGATGCATCAAAACAGTATATTAGAAATATGGAAGGTTGCAGCCATCTCGAATTATTGAATGATATAAATTCTCCAACTATATTTATTACTTACAGTCATTGGCAAACCGAAAACGATTTGAATAATTATCGTAATTCTGAATTATTTGAAGGTGTTTGGGGGAAAACAAAAATATTGTTTGCAGCTAAAGCAGAAGCCTGGAGTGTCAGATCAGTGTAGTACCTGAGTTAGATTAATTTTACGGTTTATAGGTTATAAATTGAAATCCATTTTGAATTTTACTGCCAAGTCCATCATATATAGTAACAGTAAGTTTTCCTGATCCGTCATCATCCGTTGCCGATTTAACATTATTACCTATCGGTGTTACTATTGTTATATAATTTGAAGTTGAATAACTTTCAGAAGCTATTGTGATCTTATACCTATTGTTTGATCCTCCTTCCCAAGCAACTGTAAGATTACCGGTACTTGTATATATTACACCGGTGGAACTTATATTGCCATAAGCAATTGGAATTAAGTTGGCTATTCCCGTTTGGGTCCTGTTTAATTCATTTGCGTTACTTCCTGCTATATTAATAGTTCCATCTACTTCAAGTTTTGAAGTAGGAGCCACTGTTGTACCTATACCAACATTGCCATTTTGGTCAATACGCATTCTTTCCACCCCATTCATACTACCATTAGCGGTGGTCATGAATTTTAAATAAGATCCATTGTTACCAAAAGAAAAATTTTCGGAAGCTACTGCACCAATCTCTGTCTGATCATTGGTAGAAAAAACAGTTCCATCATACCCACTGAATTTAAGAAAACCTATTTCTTCGCCTGCAGCAATAGCTAATGGTGAGCTTTCTGTCCCTTTTGCTTTTCTTAACCAGAGGTGAGAATCTGATACTGGACTATTATTGTATTCGGTTCCCACTATCCCATGCGGCCCGTTAGAAGAGGTACTCACCACTTCAAATTCTGAGTCGGGAGAAGTAGTTCCAATACCTACATTACCTGTATTATTATTATAAATAACAGAACCTGAAGAGGTCCAAACACTATTAAAAGTTGTTCCTGATAAGGTCAAGCCAGTGCCGGCAGTATAGGTGGGTAGTGTAGGAGAAGCCCAGCTGGCTAAACCTGCACCATCAGAAGTTAATAATTTACCCAAACCCGGAGTACCACCGGTAATTTTTATTTGGCCTGCAACTTCAAGCAATGCGCTTGGACTGGCTGTTCCAATACCAACATTTCCTCCCGAAGGCTGTAAGCCCATATTTCCATTACTATAAACAGATAGCCTTGGTTCAAAAATACCTCCTCGAAAAACAGTTAGGTCGAACATGCTTTCGTTATTGGTAGTTGCGCTTATATTAAATGCAGTTCCTTCGTGTGTGCCTGTATTTAAATATAGTGCCCTTGTTAATGAATTTGTTCCTGTAAAAATTTCTAATTTATTACCAGGATTCATTGTTCCAATACCTACTTTTCCGGTTGAATCAATGATCATTCTTAATGTATTGTTTGTTCGGAAGCGTAAAGGAGTATTATTAGTAGTTCCGATAAAATCAGTTCCACCAGAAACATTGCCGATCAGGGACCAGCTGTTACTACTAGTGTTTCCTGCTGTTTTTGCGTATAGTGCATACGGCACACTCATCATTTGGATCCTTCCCATAGAAGTATAATTGCTGCCACCAACAGTATCAACTTCTGTCTCTAAATATTTATTTCCGGTAGCCCAGGGGATTGAAGTAAAACTTGTGGTGCTAACGCTTCCGATTACTAATGTAAATAATCCATAACGATTTGTATTTACAGAATTATGTATTTCAGTAAATAGAGTTGCGCCTCCTGATATAGAATCCCAAATAGTAAATCGTACGCTAAGGTTTATGCTATTGTTTATTGATTTTCCACTGGTATCTCTTGCCACAGCCTGATAGTTAATGCCTTCAGGAGGTGCTTGAGCAAACGAGAACACACTGATCAGCAATAATGTAAATGTGCTGATTAAAAAAAATAATTTTTTCATGATTTAATTTTCATGATTTGAAAAAATCGTTGAAAAATGGCTCTATATGCGATTCTCCTATGTTATTATTTGTAAAGGTATTGTTTTATATGGTAAAATAAAATAGCTTTTTGAAATTTCTAAATTGCGGTGGCATTTTGATAAGCTTTTAAAACAGGATTTTTTATGATTTTTTTATAGTTTAGAAACTATAATCTATTAATCCTGTTAGTCTTTTAGTCCTGGAGTGAAAAGAGTTAACAAACCTAAATTAATGCAGGTGGTACTAAAAAAAAACAATTCTGAATCTTCGCATTGAATTAGAAAACCTGCACTATGATACTGCTATAAAGGTATGTTGCCGTGTTACCTAACACTCTATATTTGGGAGTAAAAGTTGTGTTTCCGTTTGCCGTAAAAAGAAATGTAGAGCTTAATCCTATGGGGCCACCACCTGCAAATGTACCAACTGAATAGGTGTCACTAGCGGCCATTGTTAAACCACCTGATGCATCAAAACTCATATAAAATCCCTGGTTATTATTACTGTTCGATCCTGTAACTGTAATTGTAACCATAATAGAGTGTATGCCAGTCATATTAACAGTAAATGCTGCAGGTGTGCCCGCTCCTGTACCTGTCGCATAGGTAATTGAGGCAGTTATGAAAGATGTGCTTGAAGCAGTTCGGAATATGGATGCAGCTAAAGGATTTGACCAGGACAAACTACCTGCACCATCTGTTTTTAAATAGGTACCACTTGCCCCGTCAGCAACCGGCAACGTATAGGTAGCATTGGCCGTAGCGGTGGTAGGTTGTTGGAAACTGGTGTAAAAATTATTTGCTGAATTATAAAAACTCAAGGATCCTGTTGTTGAAGAGGCAGAACCCAATTGGGCTGCACCTGCAACATGCAATAATGAATTTGGGAGAGTTGTTCCAATTCCAACTTTACCATTTGAGATGATTCTCATAGCTTCGATGCTATTAGCAACGTTAAATATTATTGAGTTGAAGTTGCCGGCATTGGCTATACCTAGTTTTAGATCTCCGTTGGGTGCACGATTTTGGAGTTGCAAATTGCTGGATGAGGTGTAGCCAAGAATATCATATGCAGTTCCTAAATGATCAATCGCCATGTATGATCTATTGTTATCAATCAATACATTCCCGCCTGCCAACTGCAGAAGCTGGCTAGGAACAGCTGTTCCAATACCCAGGTTACCACCGGAAGGCTGTAAACTCATATTCCCATTGCTATACACCGACAATCTCGGCACGTGGATACCACCCCGAAAAACGGTAATATCAAGCATACTTTCATTGTTGCTTGTTGCACTTATATTAAATGCTGTCCCTTCATGTGTGCCTGTGTTTAGGTATAGAGTTCTTGTTACTGCATCTACTCCAGTACGGATTTCTAATTTATTACCGGGGGTACTTGTTCCTATACCTACATTTCCTGCAAAATACGACTGCGCCTGTGATTCGGAGCGGATAGCGTAGTTGTTTGCGCCAACACCGGGGTTGCCCCCTGGAATTAGGATCGCGTAATTTGATGCAGCATTCTGAGCTCCGAATTGTCCTGCTACATTGAGAGTTCCTGCACCTCCTATTTGCCCGGCAATAGCGTAGTTCAATCCCGTAGGCTTTACCTGTGAAACATATAATCCAAGTCCTATAGTGGCATCTGTAACTTCGAGTTGCGCCAGGTTGGAGGGAATTACACCAATGCCTGTATTGCCGGAGAAATAACCTGTACCAAGCACAGATAATGTTTTTAGAGGAGTTATTGTTCCAATGCCAACATTGGTTCCGTTATCAAATATTAAGCTATTACTGAGTGTAGCTCCATCAGGGGACCATTTTGGCAGATAGTTAAGTGTGCCGCTACCTGTAATTATTCCGGAGCCGGTTCCAGAGCCAGCTGAAAGATTGCCATTGAGATCTGTTAGAACAAAGCGGTTTCCAGAGCCGGTGAGAGTTTGAAAACGGACCCCTCCGGTGGAATGAAGTTGAGTTGAGGGCGCAATTGTCCCTATACCTAAATCGCCAAGGGCAGAAACTCTCATTCTTTCGATATTATTTGTCCTTGTTACCAGGTCCACAGCATCAGTGGTACCAATAAAATCAGTAGTGGGAACAGTAGATGCATTGCCTGTTAAAGTCCAATGTGTTCCCAGATCATTACCGGTTGCACCCGTTGCACCTATATCTCCGGTTGCGCCTGTACTGCCAGTTGTACCTGTTGAGCCGGTGCTTCCTGTTGCACCGGTTGTTCCAATATCTCCTGTTGTTCCTGTTGAGCCGGTAGAACCTGTCAATCCATCTGATCCTGAAGTACCGGTTGCACCTGTGGCACCAGATACACCCGTTGCACCTGTTGTTCCTGTATAACCAGTTTCGCCTGAACTTCCGGTCGCTCCTGTTGCACCAGTAATTCCTGTTAAACCACTACCAGCTGTTTTTGCGTATAAAGCATAAGGAACACTCATCATTTGGATCCTACCCATAGAGGCATAAAGACTGCCCCCAAGAGTATCTATTTCAACTTCTAAAAATTTATTTCCTGTTGCCCATGGAATGAGCGGAAACCCTGATGTATTAACATTCCCTAGTTTCAAAGTAAATAATCCATACATGTTAGTATTTACAGGACTATGTGTTTCTGTAAATAATGAATTACCACCTGAAATTGAATCCCAAATAGTAAATTTAACTTTTAAGTTTACACCGTTGCTTAATGCTTTACCATTAGTATCACGCGCCACCGCCTGATAGTTAATACCTTCAGGAGGAGTTTGCGCAAAAGAAAACATACCGATTAAAAATAATGCCAATGTGCTGAATGAAAAAAGCCGCTTTTTCATAATTTTATGTTCATGAATTTTAATGTGTTAAAGAGTAATAAATCTTTACAAGTTTTTAGAAATATCCTATAACCTTTGTAAAAAAGTAATTTTTGTTTTAATAATATCAGGGTTTAGCATGCCCTACCATAAACCACTTGCTTAGTGCAGCGCTATAAATAAAAATCGCTCCACCATTTTTTGCAAGCGTTACATCAGCATTATTATTTAATAATAATTGATTTGTGGCCAAAGAACCTGCGTTAGCATCCTTGAAACTAACAGAAAATCCCGTATTATTTACTACAATTAACATTTTGCCATCAACCCCACCTGCAAAACCGGTAATATCATAATTGGCAGCCGGACCTGTTATTCGGATGAAAGTAAAGTTGCCTATTGCCACGTTATTTGAATTGCCTGATAAAACAATACTATTTTCTTTTGTGGCAATATCACCGGCAATATCAATACGCGTATCCGGGGAGGAAGTTCCGATTCCAACTTTGCCATTATGGTCGATGCGCACTCTTTCGATGCCAGATAAAGTTCCATTTGGAGTGGTCATGAATCTTAAAAAAGATCCATTTGCAAAAGGACTGAAGTTTTCAGATGCAACTGCACCAATTTCTGTCTGATCGTTTGGATAAAAAGAAGTACCGGTATATCCTCTGAATTTAAGGCTTCCAAGTTCATCATTTAGAAGAACGGCTAATGGCACGCTTGGAGTCCCTCTGGCCCTTCTTAACCATAAATGTGAATCTGTTACAGAATTATTGTTGTATTCAGTACCCATGATCCCATGCGGGTTAAAAGTTGCTGTGCTTACTACTTCAAATTCAACATCGGGAACAGCAGTACCAATACCAACAAAACCACCAGACAATACCCTCATCCTTTCTAAAGCATTTGTTTTAAAAACAAAATCCTGATTATCGGTTGTTCCAATAAAATTGGTTCCCGGTACTGTACCAGCATTACCGGTTAACGTCCAATGAGTTCCTAAATCGACACCGGTAGCCCCTGTTATACCGGTTGCACCTGTGCTTCCGGTAATGCCTGTTGTGCCGGAGCTTCCTGTTACTCCGGTTGCACCTGTTGTAGCTGTTGCACCTGTAACACCGTTTGTTCCTGTTGCGCCCGTTGCTCCAGTACTCCCAGTAAAACCGGTGCTTCCTGTAAAGCCTGTTGTTCCCATTATTCCTCCACCAGCGGTTTTTGCATATAAGGCATAGGGAACACTCACCATTTGGGTTCTTCCCATTGATGCGTAGTTACTGCCACCTACAGTATCTATTTCAACCTCTAAAAATGCATTTCCTGTTGCCCAATTGATCGATGTAAAACCGGAAGTATTGACTTTTCCTATTACCAAGGTAAATAATCCATACCGGTTAGTAGATACAGGATTATGTGTTTCGGTAAATACAATTGTACCTCCGGTTATAGCGTTCCAAATAGTGAATTTTACTTTGAGATTAATGTTATTGCTTAACGCCCTGCCCGCAGTATCACGAGCCACTGCCTGATAGTTAATGCCTTCAGGTGGAGCTTGAGCAAAGCCCACAAAATTGATCAGGAATAATGCGAATATAATAATTGAAAAAAACAGCTTTTTCATAATTGCAATTTTCAAATTTGAAGGAAAGAGTGATAAATTTATTCCATTATTTAAATCAAAATAAATTGAATTGGAATAAATATATGCAATTTTTGGGAATTTCAAACTATCTGTTTGAAAAAATACAATGTATAATTCAATTTAAGAATCTGTAGCAATATAAAAAGGACAAATTTAATTATTTTCACTTCTTGCAACTTCCACCCAATTATTACCGTCAAAAATAAGAGTTAAAGTATCTAATTTCCCCATATCATAATCGATAGCCCAACTTAATCTTACCCCAGCACCGGTTACTATATTTATGCTACTTAGACTAATGTTTTCAATAATAACCATTTGTCCTGTTTTTGCTCCAGTGCCAGAAAAGCCAGTGATAGACAAGCCCGCTGCACTGGGATTAAGTTGAATAAAGCCTTCATTTCCTGGAGTTAAAGTGGTAGAGGAGTTAAGAGATCTTGATGTTGGAGAATACGTTATAGCTCCATTCAATTCTAAACGGGTTCCGGGTGTAACTGTTCCAATACCCACATTACCTTCTATAATTGCACCATTTAAAGGAGCAGCTGTAGTTCCAGAATACGTTGCTCCAATTGAAACTCCACCTTCTACGTCCAATTTATTTACAGGTGCGATTGTTCCAATACCCACCTTTTGATTTTGTAAATCAACAGTTAAAACAGGAGTTCCGGAACTCAAAAAGTTAAATTTGTCGGCAACATCCTGATATTGTAAGCCCCAGGTTAGAAATGCGGGACTATGTGCTATAACCATCCTGTCAGAATTTGATGTGCCGGAAGGCCACATTTGAATCATTGGTTGAGATGCCCCCGTAGGAATAGGAAAGGTAATACTTGCCTGATCATCAGTAAATGTGAGGTCTCCGTTAGCACCATCCACTAAAAATTTGTTTGCTCCAACGGATAGCGTTTGTGAAGGGGCAACAGTTCCAATACCCACGTTGCCAGCGCTCGCTTCTGTTACAAATGCATACCTATTTGTGATGGAGCCAAAAATAATAGTTGGTGTTTTGATGTAAGCACCATACCAGTTGGTAATTGTTATTCCTGGCCTGTTCAATGTAAAAGTACTATTAAAATTATAAAGATTAACAAGGCTCGTGTTTGTTGTATAGGTTGGATTAATGTCTAAATAAGCACCTGGTGCAGTAGTAGCAATACCGAAATAACCATCTTTATCAATAGTAGCGCGTACTTTTGATGCTGTTGCTAAATGCAAGGACCATTGGTAATCAGTACCAAAAACAGCTGAATAAGGAGTAGAACCTGTAAAGGATACATTTCCTGTATTTGATTCTACCTCAAGCTTTGCATTTCCAGAGTCGTTCGTTGCTCTTAGGCTCGCAATTTTTCCTATAGTAGTTGATAATACCTGCAATTGACTTTTTGCTGCCTGAACGTCCAATTTATAGGCAGTTGTGATGGGGCCGGGGTTTGTAGTACCTATACCCACGTTACCGGTTATTGCATTAACAACCAGGGCTGCAGTATCGCTTCCTGCACTTACGTTGAACTTGCCATCCGGACTTGTAGTTCCAATACCTACATTACCTAATGAATCAACGATCATTTTTTCTGTATTATTGGTTCTGAACCTAAGTGATACATTATCAGTAGTACCCATAAAATTAACAGTTCCATTAGTGCTTGCATTACCAATTAACGACCAGGCATTTAAGGCTCCGTCTGCGCCAGTAGCACCTGTTGATCCTGTACTTCCGGTATCACCGGTTGAACCTGTGATACCGATACTTCCTGTGGCACCAGTAACGCCTGTACTTCCTGTATCACCTGTAGAACCGGTGCTTCCGGTAGTACCTGTTGAACCTGTTGTTCCAAAGTCGCCAGTGGGGCCAGTACTCCCTGTATCACCAGTAGAACCAGTAAGGCCCGTAGCACCTGTTGCACCTGTATTCCCGGTTACGCCTATGGCTCCTGTTGTGCCAGTAATGCCTGGTGTTCCGGGATTACCGCTTTTTTTAGCATATAATGCATAGGGTACGCTCATCATTTGGGTTGTTCCCATCGATATGTAATTTGTACCACCTACAGTATCTATTTCTACTTCTAGAAATTTGTTTCCACTTCCCCAATTAATTTCCGAAAATGAATCGGTTGAAACAAGTATCCCATTCCCTATAACTAATGTAAATAGGCCATATACATTGGTACTGCGATTATGAGTTTCTTGAAATACAGTAGTGCCGGTTGCAGTTAGGTCCTTAATAGAAAAACGGATTATTAAATTTGCGTTGGAAATGGGTTTGCCGGAATTATCTCTTGCAACTGCCTGATAGCTTATGCCTTCAGGGGGAGCTTGGGCATAGGAAACTATGCTGATCAGTAATAGTGCGAATCTAAAGATTAAAAAAAACAGCTTTTTCATGATTTTGTTTTCATGATTAGAGTGTAAATTTGTTAAACTATTATGTATACACTTTGATACATTTTATTCCTGAAACACAAAAATAAGCATTTTTTTTTTAGCGAAGGTTTTAAACAGTAGAGGTTTTTTGCCTACAGATTTTGTGTTTTTCTCAAATTATAATAAGGCTGTGGTTACTTGTGTTTGCGGGTTAAGTCTTGAAAATTTGACTGAAATTTTGTCTTTTTTATTTACCTACAACAATATAATTCCAAATGTATGTAGCATTGGGAGTTAATGAAAGTGTTCCACAAGTTACTGTAAACCCAGTTGTATTACCAACCGCAAATACATTCATTGCCTGGTTACCACACATATTTGCTGCGTTTAAATTTGCCTGGAATAAAACCACATAGCTATCATTAGGGTAGGATAGGCCTGCACCATAAGTAACGGTATATAGTGAACTGGCTCCGTCAATGGTAGTGCCTAAATTTGAAACATTTAATGTTATTCTACCACCTAAATTTGTGCCTGTAATGGAAACAGTACCACCATTAGCCCCTGCACCTGCTGCAATAGAAGGGGGAGCTGATATACCTGTAACGGATCCGGTGCTTATTCCGGTGGCTTTCGCTTGTCCGAGCACTTCAAGTTTTGTTGTTGGAACTGTGGTCCCTATGCCAACATTTCCACTTTGCAAAACAACAAAAGAGCTGTCGCTGCCAACAAAATCATTATTAATATGAAATTTAGCTAAAGGTGCTGTAGGCCCTATCCCAACATTGCCATTGGCATCAATTAGCACCCTATTTGTGATAGTAGTGAAATTCGGAGTGTTTTGGATTTTAAAAAAACCATCCTCTTGTCCGCGTATGATCCAATTGGGATTTGCAGCAGATAATGGAAGATTCGTATCCGTAAAGCAAATACGGGGAGAAATGCTGGTTAGATGCAGAAGGCATTGAGCAGTATCAGTGCCAATGCTGACATTACCTCCCGATAGTATCCTCATTTTTTCCGTTCCATTTGTTTTAAATACAACACCTTGATCATTGGTTGTTCCAATAAAATCGGTTCCTGCAATTGAATTGCCGGTTAATGACCAGTGAGTTCCTAAATCGGCACCGGTAGCTCCGGTAGAACCTGTGAGCCCTGAACTGCCTGTAGCACCGGTGCTTCCTGTTGAACCCGTTGCTCCTGTAACTCCGCTACTTCCTGTTATTCCTGTCGCTCCTGTTGTTCCCATTGAACCTCCGCCTGCTGTTTTTGCATATAATGCATAGGGTACACTCATCATTTGGGTCATTCCCATAGAAATGAAATTATTACCTCCAAGGGTGTCTATTTTAACTTCTAAAAATTTATCACCGCTTGCCCAGTTAATGGCTGAAAAAGGGTTTGAAGAAAGTTGCAGTCCCATCCCAATTTTTAACGTAAATAAACCATATAAATTCGTTGAGTCAATATGCTGTTCTTGAAAAATAACAGGCCCATTAACTGTTAGATCCTTTATAATAAATTGGACTTTTATTGCCAGGTTTGACAGGGCTTTGCCTGAATTATCTCTGGCCACTGCCTGATAATTTATACCTTCGGGAGGGACTTGGGCAAATGAGATTAAGTTGAATAAAAACGTTACAAAAAAGATAATTGAAAAAGACAATTTTCTCATGATTGTTGTCTGAAAAAAGTGTTGGGGGTTTTCATGCTCTTTCATTTTAAATTACAGCGTTAATATTAATTTAAGCCGTTCGAAAAGAAATTTTTTTAAATAAGCCTCTAAAATCCAGGTCAAAATTAAGATTAAATTTTTATGTTTTTTTTATCTCTGTAAACTTATTTTAGGACGAGACAGTATTTACCTCCCGTTGAGCGTAGCGTCTCGCTGTGCTCTTTTTTAACAAGGCCTCTGACCTATTTGTATGAAATTGTCGAGTTTTATTTATTTTAATTAGTTAAAATAATCAATATCTCCATTAGTTATCTGATAAGATGTGCCAGCTATTGTATCCGTATTAAAATTAAATGTGGCAGTGAAATGTTTTAATATTGTTGTACCTGAAGTATCAAAAGCTGAAATATTAATACTTCCGGATACAGAATAATAATTTACATTGTCTTTTTTATAAATAGCGGTATATACATTGGGCCAAGCAGGAAGGCCTAATGCATGAATGCCTGTTTGAATTTTACCTTCTAATCGAATGGTGGGTTGGGTGGGGCCTGGGAGAACGCCTGTGTCAGCGGAAATATCATAAAATATATGATCTCCACCGCCCGATAAAGTATAATAGCCAGCCGTAAATGCCGAACCATTAACCGTAGCTGTGCAATGTTTTGTAGGGCCTGTAACTACAGGTGTAACTGGTGTTTTTTCTTTTTTACAGGCGAAAATTGATACAAATACAAGTGCACTTAATACTACTTTTTTCATATTTTTTTGTTTTAACGTTAATTTATTTTTATTTTATATTTTATCGAGTATTATTTTATATAAATATAAAAACATCCTTTATGTTATTGATGCGGTCTTAAAATTCGCAAAGCCAGCGCTTATTTGTCACCAATGATAGATAGTAGCATTTGGTTCCTTTGGTTGTACTGTTAGCTTGTAGATGAGCAAAACAGAGTAAGATTTTATTCTTTAAGGCTCTTGTACAAAATAATTTTTTCTAATGCCCAATAATTATTGTGTTTCTACTACATGGTAACTGAATGTGTGAGCAGAGGTGTCAAAGGTTGCAGAAAAATTGACAGTAAAGCTTGTTGTTGTAGTCGTTACCCATATTTTTGCGATATCTGCGGCAGCATTTGCGTTTGTAGGGGTAAGTACCACAATCGGTGCAACACTATAACTTTTATTGAAAATAACTGATACACTACCGACAGATATGGCAACAGGGGAAAAAGAAATATTTCCTGCAACATCTGTGGCATTAGATAAATTTTGGGCGCTGCTATTAGTCGAGCCAATACTTGGTACCACTGTTTGCTGGCTTTGCAAATGCCCATCCTTAATAGCGAGTCTTGCATTGGTAGCAGGAGCTGTAGTCCCAATTCCAACATTCCCGCCATTAAAATAGGAAACCGCACCGGCCTGTAGTGAAATTGTTTGAACATTGCTATTATCATACATCCAAAGGACACCGCCTATACCTCCTGAGTAGGAGAGCAAGGCTCTATTGTTGGCACCAGATTTTACAGTTAAATCATTGTTTAAGTTGATCCGCCCATTTACATCAAGTGGAAATAGAGGTGTAGCTGTTCCAATACCAACATTGCCATTACCATCTACAATTAGTCTACTGACAGCTCCTTCTAAAATATTCAAAACATTGGAGGTAGCATCTACAGAAAGGGGATTAATGGTCATAAATGATGCACCGGAAGTAATAGTTGAAAGGTTGTTACCAAAATTTACCAAAGCACCACCTGTAGATGTCACCACAGGAGAATATATTATCCTATGATCAGAAGTAACTGAGAAAGTATTACCAGCCCCACCCGGAGATGCTATTAATAATGGAGCGGTACCACCGCCAGTATAATTGATTGTTAATCGTTGGGCAGGAGCAGTTGTGCCAATACCCACATTCCCCTGGTCAAAAATACCTGCATAATTACTTGCACCACCTGTAGCTGTGAAGTATCCGGCAATATTAGTAGCGCCAGAACCAGTACCTGTGTTTGAAATATAGGCACCATAATTAGTTGAGCCGGCACTACCTCCTGTATGAGATACATTTATTCCTCTCGAATTAGTACCGTTTGTAGCAACATATAATGCATTAGCAGTACTGCTAGCATTGGTGATTCGGAAATCTCCTGCTTTTCCAAGGCCATTGGTAGATACTATTAAGGCTTCAAGTGGGTTACTCCCATTATTTATAGTAATAACTCCAGAATTCCCCATTCCGGTGGTTGAAGCAAATAGGGCGTTTCCGCTGCTATTGGTCTTTCCAACAAGAGCTGAAGAGCCGTTTGATGAATTTGTATTTTCAAAACTTCCGGCACCTGCTGCAGCAGCATTAGTTTTAACTTCAAGTTTTGCGGCAGGTATAGCTGTTCCAATACCAACATTGGTTCCATTATCAAAAATAGCGCTATTGCCAAGTGTTAGTCCGTCAGGGGTAAATTTGGCCACATAATTTAGTGTTCCTCCGGCACCCGGTGCCGTTCCTGGGTATAGATTACCATTTGGGTCAGCCACAACAAAACGAACTCCTGTGCCTGTAAGGGTTTGAAAACGTACTCCGCCAGTGGTATGAAGTTGCGCGGATGGGGCAGAGGTCCCAATACCAACATTACTTGTATTATTATTATAAATATCATTGCCTGATTGGGTCCAAACACTATTAAAAGTTGTTCCGGATAGTGATAATCCTGTTCCTGCACTATAGGAAGCCGAAGAGTCATTCCGCCATGCGGGAGCCCCAGAGCCATCTGTTTTCCAAACGGTGTTTAAATTTGAGCCTCCTGCAGCAACAACACCTGGGCTTGATTGACTATTATTAGCCACTGAAATAGCAGGTGTTGCTCCACCTGTAGAAAAAATGGGAGTAATGCCTGTTACTGAAGTTACTGTTCCTACTGCTGGAGTGGTCCAGGTTGGAGCTCCGGTTCCACCAGAGGTAAGCACCTGTCCGGACGTGCCTGCAACAGAAAAACCATAAGCGGTTGCGTTGGAATAGGGTATAGACCCCGCTGATCCTATGGTACTTAAATTAGTTCCTCCGTTTGCGAGAGGAAGAATTCCTGTAACTTTTTGAGTAAGATTAATGGTATTGTTAGCTATATCATTATTATCAATTTTTCCCCAGGTAAGGTTTCCGGATGGATTGCTATGCAATACTCTGTTTAAAGCAGTACCTTGGTTTTCAAATAAAGGCGATTCAAGAATTGGTTTAAAATAGGTAGGAGTTGCATTTCCAGCGGTGCCATTGCCCAAAATTGTATATGGAGCGGCATCTGAAAGGGTAAAAGACAGGGCTGGCGCTATGGATGCATTTGTAACACTTGTGGTGAATAAGGGAGCTAAGGAATTGGCGCTAAAAGAAATAACAGTTCCTGTGTCGGGGATTGCCCATGTAGCTAAACCTGTGGCATCAGAAGTTAATATTTTATCGGTTCCGGGATTGCCTCCTGTAATTTTTATTTGTCCTCCTATATGAAGCATTGCAGCAGGATCAGGGCTGGATGTTCCTATGCCAACATTACCTTCGATAATTACACCATTTGCAGGAGCAGCTGTAACCCCTGAATAAGCCGATCCTACTGAAACACCACCGGCAACATCTAACATGCTCAGCGGAGTAGAGGTGCCTATACCAATATTTCCGGCTGCTTTCACCCTCATTTTTTCGGTATTATTCGTTTTTATTAACAGATCCTGTGAATTGGTGGTTCCGATAAAATCTGTTGTGTTTGTTATATTATTACCATCTACCGACCAATTACCATAGGAATAAAGTGATGTTTTTGAATGTAATGCAAAAGGAGAGCTCATCAACTGAGTTATTCCCATGGAAGTATAGCTGCTACCACCAACAGTTGCTATTTCTACTTCTAAAAATTTATCACCAAGGGGCCAAACTATATTTTGGAAATCGGTGCTGTTAGCGCTTCCAATAACCAATGTAAATAAGCCATACAAGTTAGTGTTAACTGGACTATGTGTTTCGGTAAAAACACTGGTTCCCGTTCCTGAATTATCAGGCCAAATGGTGAATCTCACCACAAGGTTGATGCTGCTGCTTATTGGCTTTCCGGTTGTATCGCGAGCTACTGCCTGATAATTTATACCTTCGGGAGGAGCGTATACTTGAGCAAAGGAAGCTATGTTGATTAGCAAAAATATGAATGCGCAAATTGAAAAGAATATTTTTTTCATAATTTTATTCCATATTAGGACGTTGGAGGATAAATTAAATAAAATGTTAGTAATGATAGGCTTTTTTATAATAAAAAACTGTTATTTTAAAACCTGTTTTGGCCCTCTTTTATTCGCTCTGAACCAATTTCGAAAATCTGATAAATGCTGTATTTCAGATGTACTACTATTTAAAGTTTATTTTAATAACAGTAGAATGAGCCAAAAATAAGCAATTTTCAGTAATCTGTCGAAAAAATAGAAGGATTTTGTAAAGCTTAAAGAACCCTTAACAAGATAATAAAATTGCGCCATTGTGCTGAACCTGTTCAACATGGGATTTAGAAACAAAGTCAGGATTGATATATTGAATTAAAATTGAAATTTCCAGAGATAAGGGGGCATCAGCTGGAAGGTTTTTGATGAAGGAAGCTGGGCTTATGGGATCTTAACTCCGATAACTAAAATGTCATCAACCTGATCTAATTGCCCACGCCAATCCTCTATGGTTTTGTTTAAGATATTTTTTTGCTTTTCAATTGGCTCCTTGTTTATATCCATTAACAAAACGCGGAAAGGGATCGCCATAAATTTTCTACCATAAGGTCCACCAAATTGATCGGCATATCCATCAGAGAAAATATAAATAGTATCTCCTCTTTCAAGTTGGAAGGTATGGTTAGTAAATTTCTTTTTTTCTTCTCCTAAAAATAAACCAATTGGGAATTTATTGGCCTTTGTTTGTATTAATTGCCCGTTCCGCACAATGTATAAGGGATTATAAGCTGCGGCATATTGTAATTCAAGTGTTTTAAAATCGATGGTACAAAATGAAATATCCATTCCATCTTTGGCTTGTCCTTCTTCATGTTCGTGACCACCATGATGTAGCGTTTCACTTACTCCTTCATTTAAACTGTCAAGTATTTGGGCAGGGGTAGTAAAATTATTATTGCTTACTACTTGTTTTAATATATTGTGACCTACAATTGACATAAAAGCTCCCGGAACACCATGGCCGGTACAATCAACAGCGGCAAACATTGTTTTTCCGTCTTTTTGACCTATCCAATAAAAATCACCACTAACAATATCTTTTGGTTTATATAACACAAATGAGTTTGGTAATAATTCTCTAACAAGGCTATCAGGAGGTAATATAGCTTCCTGAATTCGTTTCGCATATTTTATACTGTCTGTAACATGTTTGTATAAAATTTCTAACTCGCCATTTTTTGCTTCAATTTCTTCTTTTTGGTGAACAACCTGTTCAGTTCGTTCAATTACTTTAGCTTCAAGTACGCGTTCATTCTCACGAAGATCTTCACGCATTTTTAAAAGTGCAGCACCTAAGGTATCATCTCCACTTAATGGCCGGTAATCCGAATCGAAATTTCCGGATCCGACTTGTTTAGCAAATTGGGTAGTCCTGTCCATCCCGTCTACCAGATCATTCAATGCAATAGACATTTCTCCAATTTCATCATTTCTGTCTTTAATACGATCGGGAGGTAAAATCCCTTTACCCATCATAAGAAGTATTTTCTTTAATTGCTGAATTGGTTGAACAATGGATCTAATTGTAAACCCCGCGATCAAAATACCTCCTAAAAATAATATGATCCCAAGAGTAACAACAATAGTGTTTAGGAAACTGAAAGAATCAAACATTTCAGTTGAATTTTTGGTTGCGTTAGAGTTTTGTTCTTCAATAAGATCCTCTAATTTCTTTTTAATAAGGAGATGTTCTTCATAAGAATCTTCGAATAACTGATCGGCTAAAAATTTAGTTAGCGCATCATTATATTCTTCCATTGAGCTCAGGGGAGTCATGATACCCTCCTGATACTTTAAGAGCAGTTTATCAATAAGTGAAAGTATAAGGCGAATCCCATCTTGCTCCTCTGCATTCCATTTAAGAGACAATTCGAGGATAGTACCTTTCAATTTAGGATAATCCCCATGGATAAGTTTGGTAAGAGATTTTTTTTGTGGAATATCAGATGTGTAAAGAGAAACCCATTCGGTTGTACCTAGTCTTGAAAGGTTTAATAGATTATCCAACTCTTTTAGAGCTGTAACAGAGGGGTTGTAAATTTCAGTTACTTCGCGCGTTTTTTCACGGCTACCATTTAAAGTAACATTAGTAAAGTAAAACGACACAATGGTTAAAAAAACGATTACACCAAAACCAAGTGCTATTTTTTTTCCAATTGTAAACCTAAATTTCATAAAATACGGTAATTGAAATTATTTCTTACTTCGGCTTTTTAATGTCTTCTAATTTTTGCTTGAAGATATTATATTTGCTGTCTTCATGTAAAATGTAGTAGATACCCGTTAAACCTATTATCGCATCTTCACGTTTTGGATCAAGATCATGTGCTGTTTTCATAAAAGGTTCTGCCACAGTACCTAGTTTCTTCGTGTTTTCTTCTATAATATCCATCTTTGTGATATCTGTATCGATATCCAATGATTTAATAATATTTACCGCTTGATTATAATATAACTTACCCATACCAACATTGGCCTGAATGTTATTCGGTTCAAGAGCTAAAATTTTATTGTAAATGTTTTTAGCAAGGGTGAAGAATTTAAATACTTTCACACTGTCTTTGTTATCGTTTTCTAAAACTGAGTTATAAACAGATACCAGCGCAAAATCAAATTCAGTTTGTTTTGCCTGAAGACTTGCAGGGGATGGGTCAACTATTTTATAACACTCCTGCGATTTGTTGAAAAGTTCAATTGCGGTTCTATAATCAATAGGGTCGAGACTTTCGGCAGCATCATTATGGAAAGAACCTGCAAAAAACTTAATACTGCCGATATTATCAGGCAAATATTCTTTGTTAGTATCTAAGGAAAGTGATTTTTTAAATGAGTAAAGACCCTCTAAACGCGCTGGGGAGCGTTTGTTACCTTTTTCTCTTGCGTTATAAATTGATTTGTAAACATAACCACGAACAAGCCATGCTTGCGCATCATTTACCGTTTCAGGGTGAATAATAGCAGCATCGATATTCGCCTTAGCGCTATCAAGTTTATTTTGCCCTAAGAACACGTACGCAGCCTGGACTTTCTCCTGTTGCGCATTTGCAACTACTGCTGTGAAAAGCAGTAATCCCAAAATGAATGTTCTTATTATTGTTAACTGTTTCATTAATTTTTAAGTCTATACAAAAATTTAATTAACCGGTAGCGCCATACTCACCAAAGTGGAGGCTATCTTCAATTTATACTTTTCTATATTTGTTTTATTCAACTCTATTTTTTGTTTGTTTTCTACGATCACAAAATTGATCCCAGAGCCCTGCTTTGCTAAGCCCGGCTTATCAGTAACAATAAGGGTACTCTTACCCTTGACCTTACTGATCACTTCAGAAAGCTGCGTTGAATTATCAGTAAGAATATAAATTATATTAAATTTATCTGCATTATCAACAGAGGTAATGTTCTTAATTTGAATAGTTTGACTCCCAACCTTTTTGGTTTCAGCCATTTCGGATAGTTTATTCAGTAGGGCACTATTTGTACCCAAAAGTCCAATCGCAAAATTCCCTTCCTTGTAATTGTCAGGCCACTCAATGTATTTAGTAAAGTTGTATATGTAGATGGCTTTAATTTTGGCATTCGCCTCTTCCGCTGCATCGGGCATGACCACAATAGAGGAGGTGAAAAGTAAAAAAGAGAATAATATGAATAGGATTTTCTTCATTCAGCAAAAATGGCAAACAAATAGCGGGCCAGTTTTATAATGTGTATAGTATGCAAATATATAATTTTTTAGTCAAAAACGATGATTTCTTATAATTTTTCTGTTTGAAGTTTCAAATGGATTTTAAACGTTACGAACAGGTTAACAGAATAATTTCTTTTAAATTGAAATTATACCTGATTTTACAATGAACTATTCCATTTTAGCGTATTTAAAGGGATTTGGTTGTATAAGGTTTCGAAAAAAACGCTTTTTAGATCCAATTCTGTTATCAATAAAATTATCTTTTATTCAAAATAACATTAAAACACATTTCGACAAAACTGTTTAATTTATAGACTAAAATTTCACCTCTTTTGTTTTATTCGGTAAATCCATCATTAAAAGGCAAAAAAACACCCGATTGCGGACTTTATTTGGTGATTATGGGCTGATTTGCAGCGTTTTTCGTCTTTTTGAAAATTGCTTCGCTCAACGGTAATTGGCATTTTTTGATTTTAATTTCGGTAAATCGTTCGATTTATGATCAAACTGAACTATCCTCCTAAAATTAGTTGTGGATTTATTATAAGTTTACAAAATAATTCAATCGGAAGTGATCTGTTCTGTCTCTTTTATAAAAATGAAAGTAATTTATGATTTTTGAGGCCATAAGGAGCAAATTTGACAAACAAGATCAAAGGGTATTGATCGGTATAGCCATTTATTTTATAATTATAGTATTAGTTGCAATAAATACCGTAGGTACTTGTGATTCAGGTGATAGTGTTACCCATTTTTTGTTTTCGAAATATGCTTTTCAGCATCCTGGAAATTTTCTGAACCATTGGGCAAAACCGTTATTTGTATTACTGAGTGCTCCCTTTGCACAAACAGGCTTTATTGGAATAAAATTATTCAACTGTATAATTGCTGCGTTTACAGCATGGTTCAGTTATAAAGTGGCAAAAAAAAATTACAAAAATGCATGGCTGGCAGCTGTGTTTTTCTGTTTTACTCCAGGTTACTTTATTCATATTTTTTCCGGGCTCACCGAGCCCTTGTTTTCTTTAATAATTATGCTTGGCATTTATTGGTTATTAGACAATAAACAGCTTTTGGCCGTGTGTGTTATTTCCTTTTTACCTTTTGTTCGTTCCGAAGGTCTCATCATTATTGGCGTATTTGCATTTTACCTGCTAATTAACCAGCAATACAAGTATTTACCAGGACTCTTATTCGGTCATTTCTTTTATAGTATTGCAGGAGTTTTTTATTACCAGGACCTGTTTTGGGTTTTTACTAAGATCCCTTACATCGATTCCAGTGGCAAATACGGAAGTGGTAATCTCTCTCATTTTATTATACAATTCAATTATATTTTAGGCATCCCGTTGTATATCCTTTTTGGGTTGGGCTTGGTTAAAAAAAGCATTGATCTTTTTGCAAATAAAAAAAAGGATACATTCAGCCTTCCTATATTCAGGGCAGAAACGCTATTGGTTTACGGTTTGTTTTTTGCTTTTTTTACTGCGCATACCTTATTCTGGTATTTTGGCATCTTCGAATCAATGGGGTTAAAAAGAGTGTTGGTTGGTATAGTGCCACTGGCGGCAATTATTGCATTAAATGGATTTAATTTTATAACCGGGATCTTTGATCGAAAAGTACTCTCCGGGCAACACAGTACCCAAGGCTCGCCAATTGATACTCATTCAAACAAACACCTTAAAAGGAGCAATTTATCTACTATCTTAGCCATTGTATTTGCAGGTTTTGTAATTGTATTCCCTTTTGTTCCCAATCCTGCTTCAGTAAATTGGAAAAGAGATCTGTCTTTATCTGCTGACCAAGCTTTAATTGGCGATGCAGTCAATTTTATTCGATCTGATTTTCCTGAGAAGACTTTCATTTACTATACCCATCCATATGTGAGTTTATTGATGAATAGAGATCCTTTCAATGGAAAATACAACCACGATCTACAAAATTTCGCTGTTCAAGCACATCCTTCTCATTATCTCGTAATATGGGACAATTGGTTTTCAACGATTGAAAATGGTGTTTCTTTGGAGCAATTGAAAGCCGATAACAGATTAAAACTGCTAAAAAGCTTTCAAACCATAGATAAAGGCAGAGAAATACAGGTAGTTGTTTTTGAAGGAGTAAATTGAAATGTTTTGTATTTATGCACCCTGGATCCCTTCCAAAGAAATTTCTTTAAAAGGGCTACGAGGGATCCAATCAATTGTTTTAATAGAATCAATAAAAGGTTTGATCAGATGATTAGACAATGGATTGCGATGACGGATATAACAGGTTAATTGATACGCTTCGGCACCCACCGTGCTTTTGATCTCGGATGCTGTGCGACCTAAAATAAGTTGTGGTAAATTGTTATCTATCGTTTCTCTTACGTAATCGTAAAGCATATTTTGGTATAGCTCCAGTTCTTTATTTACCTGGTAATTTAGCCCGATAAAATGAGCTTCAATAGATCCTTCAAGTAGGAAAGAAGTTCTGAAACCAATTAGCTCTTCATTATGGTAATAAGCAATGAAATTAAATTTGTCTTGCAAAACATTTTTCATTTCAACAAAATAATTTGCCGATAATGATGCCATTCGAAAGGTTGCTTTATGAAGGACATTGTTATATAATAACTGAATTTGTTCTGCATTATTTTTAATATCGCTTGCAGAAAAATTTTTACGTTGTAATTCAGTGCCTTTCTTTACAATATTCTTAGCCCGGTTGCGATATTTTTTGCTCATCGCATTCAGGTATTCATCAAATGTTTTCCAATTAATATTTACGATCATATTGGGCTCACCTAAAAAATCGTGATATTTAAATTCTTTTAATTCATCAGAAACATTTTTAGTTGAAGAATAAAAATCTTTCACCAATATGGCAGCAATTTTACCATTTAGTTTTTCGGCTTGTCCAATTTCATAAATGATATCAGCCAGCACATCAAATACTTCAATTTTATTTATTTCAGGACTGCATGCAAAACCATGTTCACCGCTAACAAAAGCGTTTCCACAAATAAGTAAACGCATATTTAATTTACCCGCACCACGAATAAAATGATTTGTTAAATGTCGTTTTAGGTAGCTTGTTATGGCGCAGGAAACTTCTGTACTTTCCTGATCAATAAAACTTTCAAAACCTTCGGAAGCAAAATTAATTACCTGAAAATAGGCAATTGCTACAGGTTTTTTATTATCATAAATTAAAGCATAATGAAAGCGCATATTCTCGGGATGTTCATTTTCCAAAACACTCAAATAAGGAGTTTTTAAAAAGGGACTTCCGTAATTCGCTATGGCATTCCAATGTTCTTTGTTGATCGAAGCAACGGAATCATATACTTCAAAAGCAAAGTCTGATGGGGTTTTGCGAAGTGAAGAGTTTTTTTTATTTGATATTTTATTGCAGAAGATCAACATTTTTAATTTTTTTAATTTTTTCAGGTTTCAAATTCTGTGTATGGTAATTTATTTTCAGGTTTCAGATCATAGAATTATAAGCAGGTAACATTACTATATTTTTCCTTTCTCCGCCACCATCAACTCTTTAATATATTTTACCGGAGCACTACCATAACTCAAAAACTTTTCATGAAATTGTTTCAGGTTAAATTTATCTCCTAATTGTTTTTTTAATTCTTCGCGGAAATCGTAAATTTCGGTATACCCCGTAAAATAACAACATAATTGGACCTGTGTTACCGAAACTCTTTTCCATTTTCCTTCTGCCTCTGTTTTTTGTTGGAAGGCCTCCGTTACAAGTAAATTCATTGCTTCTTCTTTACTCATGTTTTTTGTGTGTACACTGTAATCTAAAATGGTATTGCATGTACTGCGCAAATTCCATTTATAATACATTAGCCACATTTCAGGTGAATCATCGTATCCGTTCTCAAGCATCATACGTTCGGTGTAAACTGCCCAGCCTTCGATCATCGCGCTGTTCCCGAATAATGATTTAATTAAACTTGGTGACTGATTGCTATATACAAGTTGTGTATAATGGCCCGGGATCGCTTCATGAATATTTAAAATTTGAAGGATGTAGTGATTATACTCCCGCAAATAACTTTCCGCTTTTTCTTTATCCCAACCGGAAAGACTGCCAACATTATAATAAGTGTTTCCGTTTTTATCATAAGGGCCGGGAGCTGAAATGGAAGCACCTGCTACACCTGCCATGTAGTCTGGTTCCTTGCGCACAACAAGTGGTTTTGACGGGTCGATATAGATCAGATCTTTTTTCTTAATAAAATCGATCAACACAGGCAATTGTTGCTCAATAGCAGTTTGAAATTCTTCCGGCTTCACATGCTTTTCAGAGATCTTATCAATCACTTGTTTTATTAATTGAAGTGAGTCCGTAGGTTTTGATAAATGACCTTTCTTGCCTAATGTAGCATCAATTGAACCGCCAACATGTTTCTCCCATAGTTTATCGGCTAATTCAAACATTTTTTCGTGTAATTCTTTCTTATGCGCTACTGCTTTTGCATAAATTTCATCAATAGTATATCCCGACTGAATATCAAATTCAAACTTTTTGGCATACAGATCTTTTCCTAAACGAAAGCTGCGTGGAGTTTTATTATCAAAGTTTTTTAACCAGGTAGCATAATCCCTAATTGCTTTTACAGCCTCCTTTGCATTTGTTTCCATTATTTGCTTCTCGTGTTCACCAAAATGCACTTTGTTAAGTGCTTCATGAAAATCATTTTCAAACACCGATATACCACCTATATTTTGATCAATGGCTAATTGTGTATGTTCTATTGTCGGGTTTTTAACATTGTTTTTTGCTGCCTGATAATAGGCTGAAATGTTTGCCATCTTTAAATTAAAATTACGCAAACGCACATCCAACGAATCATAATTACCATTTAGTATCTCTGCGAAAGCACTTGAAACATTATATTCTGAAGGGTTCCACTCATAAGATTTTTGCTCATTAATAGCCCAGTCAATTGATTTTAACTGGTTTTCTATCATGTAATAATCGGTTTTATTATTATCTGATAATCCGGCTAGATCATAGGTTTTAAGTGAATCTAAATTGGTTTTGGAAAATGTTAGCTCTTTTGCTCTGGATGCATCATTGGGTACTACCAATATACTATCATATTTGTGATATCCCTGGCTGCTGGCCCACGTTGGATAAACTTTCCAAAGCTCTTCAATGAAATTAGCTTTAAACGCATCAAATTGCGAATTCATATCTGCAACAGTTTTGTTTTCTTGTTTTTGCGCGTTACCATTGCAGCCTGCAATTGCGAAACAAATAATAACAGCAAGAATTGTTTTTTTCATTCGATCAATTTTGAGGAATAAAGGTAAGATAAATTAGAAATTGAAATGGAAAATTTTAAAACAAAAAAAATAAAAATCCATCGTTTAGTAAAAAAAAAGGGGCATCATTATTATGAACACAGATGAAAAATCTTATTTTATCCTGAATTTATGATAAATACAGATAAAAATGATCGTTAACCATAAGCATTCTGCGCCATCTGCGAAGTATTCAATTACCTGAATAGTTAACATAAATTTATCTATTTTTATGCTTTCAAAAAAATAAAACAATGTATAAAAAATTATCTCCAATGATCTTACTTTCTGTTTTTGCTGCATGTGGCAGCAATGAAAAAAAAGAGCAAACAAAACTGCAATATCCTTCTTCACGGAAGCAAGATACTGTTGATACTTATTTCGGAACAAAAGTAGCAGATCCTTATCGCTGGCTAGAAGATGATAAATCACCTGAAACAGGTGACTGGGTGAAAGCTCAAAATACAGTGACGTTTGATTATCTATCTACTATTCCATTCCGTGAAAAAATGAAAGAGCGCTTGACCAAGATCTGGAATTTTGAAAAGCGAAGCACACCATTCAAGAAAAAGAATTATTATTTTTTCTATAAAAATGATGGCATTCAAAACCAAAGTGTATTGTATGTGCAATCAGGCTTAAACGGTACTCCAAAGATTTTATTGGACCCCAATATACTGGCTGCAGATGGTACAGTGTCTTTAGATCAGTTATCTATGAGCAAGGATGCAAAATATTTAGCGTATAGCATTAACCGCGCAGGAAGTGATTGGAGCGAAATTTATGTAATGGAGATTGAAAGTGGTAAAAAATTATCGGACGAAATAAAATGGGTGAAGTTTTCTGATATTGCCTGGAAAGACAATGGATTCTATTACAGCGCTTATGATGCTCCCAAAAAAGGCGGAAGTGAATTGTCAAATATAAATGAATATCACAAAATATTTTACCATACTGTTGGAGACAATCAAAGTAAGGATGCTTTGGTTTATGAAGATAAAAAAAATCCATTGCTGAATTTTTCTGCAAGAACCACTGAGGACCAAAAAATATTATTGCTTTATGGTTCTGAGTCAACCAGTGGAACAAGCCTTGCTGTTAAGGAATTAGATAAACCTAATTCATCATTTATTACATTGGTTAATAATTTTGAAAACAATTATAGTGTAATTCACAATGAAGAAAATAAACTGTTTGTTGTAACTGATAAAGGGGCACCTAAATATCAATTATTGGAAATCGATATCCATGGTAAACCAGATTATGAAAATTGGAAAAAAATTATTCCTGAATCAAACGATTTGTTAGAAAATGTTTCGGTTTGTAATAAAAAATTAGTGGCTAAATATTTGAAAGATGTGACTTCACGTATGTTTGTTTTTGATATGAACGGTAAAAAGGAAAATGAAATTCCATTGCCGGGCATTTGTAAGGTAGATGCTTTCGACAGCGATAAAGACGATAGCCTTGCTTTCTTCTCATACAATACTTTTACAGCACCACCTATTATATACAAATACAATATTTTGAACAACAAAATGGATGTATGGTTTAAACCTGAAATCGATTTTAGATCGGATGAATATGAAACCAAACAAGTATTTTATCCAAGTAAGGATGGAACAAAAATTCCGATGTTCATAACTCATAAAAAGGGACTTGTATTAGATGGAAATAATCCATGTTTTTTATTTGGTTACGGAGGTTTCAACTCTTACTACTCTCCGGAATTCAGAATTGACCGCGCTGTGTTTTTAGAGAATGGGGGAGTGTATGCTATTCCCGGATTGCGTGGTGGCGGGGATTATGGTGAAGACTGGCATAAGGCCGGGATCAAATGTTTAAAACAAAATGTGTTTGATGATTTTATTGCTGCAGCTGAATATTTGGTCAAAGAAAAATATACATCGCATGAAAAGCTTGCTATTCATGGAAGATCCAATGGCGGACTATTAGTAGGTGCTGTTATGACACAACGGCCTGACATTGCAAAAGTTGCAATTCCAACGGTTGGTGTATTGGATATGCTACGCTACCATAAATTTACAATAGGCTGGGCTTGGGCTTCAGATTATGGTACAAGTGATAGCTCAAATTATTTTGATTGCCTGATAAAATACTCGCCATTGCATACTTTAAAAGAAGTGGAATACCCTGCAACTCTTGTTACAACTGGCGATCATGACGACAGAGTTGTTCCCGCTCACTCCTTTAAATTCATTGCTACATTGCAAGAAAAACAAAAAGGCAACAATCCTGTTTTAGTTCGTATTGATACCAATGCTGGACATGGAGCCGGTAAGCCAACAACAAAGCAAATTGAGGAGTATAGTGATATCTGGAGCTTTGTATTTTATAATTTAGGGATGAGTATTAAGTAATGATGATCAACATCAATAGCAACGTATTTTTAATTAGATGATAGTTATCATTGAACGAATATATATTATTAAGTAATTTTACAATAAAAATAAAAGTCATGAAAACAAAAATGAGATATACGTTACTTGTCCTTATTGGATTGAGTTCCCTTGCATTTGCAGGTGAGCCGGTTATAAATACGTTGGCACTTAAATCATCACAGGATGGCGAAAAAAGTTTTAATGAAAATACGCACATCATTAATATCGGTATTGGCTCTGGTGGAAACAGATATTACAGGGGATCAGGATACGATGTTTATGGAGTGAGCCCGGCTTTTAGTTTGTCATACGAACAACCTTGGCGCGAACGACTTGGCCCCGGGTATTTAGGAGTGGGTGCATATTTTGGTTATCAAAATGCGCATTACCGCAACAATCATTATACCAGCTCTAACTATTATTATGAACATAATTGGAATTATATGATGATAGCGGGTAGGGCCATTTATCACTGGGATGTATTAAACGCTGCAAACGCTGAAGTATATGGTGGTGCAATTCTTGGACTTAGAATACAAACGTATAATTACTCAACAAATAACCCTTTTTCAAATGGTGATAACCGATTGAATGAGGGGAGTGTTTACCCTGCCTTTTCTGTAATTGCAGGAGCTCGCTGGTATTTTGCAAAAAAAGTAGCAGTTTATGGTGAAGTCGGTTCTGGAATTTCTTATTTAACTGCCGGCTTAAGTTTTAAATTTTAAGAAGTTCGTAATTAAATTACAAGCAATAAGAGGAATAATAAGAGAAAGGCTAAAATAGCTAATACTATTAATCCTCCCAGTATAATTCCGAATATTGCCATCCCTTTTCCGGTATAGGCTTCCGGGCTTCTTTTTATTTGCTTCAAAGCAATGATCCCAAAAATAATTGGAAGTGGAACCAAAGGAAAAATAAAGATCGATACAACGGCTAAAATCATACTTGCCAATGCAAATCTATTAATGATAGTTTCACCAGAGTAGGGCTGAACTTCAGGTTTTGATGCAGGGCTGTAATAATCAGATTCTTCTGTCTTAGCAGCTACTGAATTTATTACCTCTGTTGTACCATTCGAAAATTTGATCTTTGTAGCATTTGATTTTGGAATTATAAATGTTGGACCATCCAAATTGTCACATTTTTTATATTTTATTTCTGTCTGACTTATTTCTAAAACTTTAGCATTTATTTCTTCCCCGTTTTTTAATGCTATAACATCACATCCTTCAATTGATTTGACTGGAAATCGTTTGTTTTGTATACTTAACTTTAAAAATGTTTTAGAGGAATTGCTATAGGATTCAGATTTATCAATTGAAGCGCTAACAGGCATTTCATCATCCGGTTTTGCATAATCTAAAGAATTAACAACCACAGGATTGGGATCTTCTGATATTAGATCAGTTGTTCTTTCAGTTATCTTATTTTTTTGCCACTCCACTGAATAACCGGGTAAATAATGTCTTTTGGTTATAGAACAAGACTGAATGAATAGTAATAGAATGCAACTGCTAAATAAAATTATTGTTTTTTTCATAATTACTATTTCACTGATTATTGGGCCTTGTTTCGTTTAATGATAACAAATATAAATCCTTTTTTGTTAATTGTTAATTATATAAAATTGTGGTCAAGTTCAGATATTACAAAACAAAAACGCTCCCGAAAATTTTCGGGAGCGTTTTTGTTTTTATTGATTGCTAAATTTTAGTATCTGTAAGCATCCGATTTAAATGGACCTTCAACAGAAACGCCAATATAAGCAGCTTGTTCAGTTGTTAATACATCTAACTCACAGCTGATTTTTGCAAGGTGCAAACGAGCTACTTTTTCATCTAAATGTTTAGGCAAAGTATATACTTTGTTTTCATACTTATCAGTATTAAGCCAAAGCTCTAATTGTGCTAATGTTTGGTTTGTAAAAGAGTTGCTCATTACAAAAGATGGATGACCAGTTGCACAACCTAAGTTTACTAAACGACCTTCAGCAAGTACAATGATATCTTTATTATCTACAGTATATTTATCAACCTGAGGTTTAATAACATCTTTAGAGGCACCATAGTTTTTATTCAACCATGCCATATCAATTTCATTATCAAAGTGACCAATGTTGCAAACAATTGCATTGTGCTTCATTGCTTTGAAATGACGTTCGCTGATAATGTTTTTGTTACCGGTTGCAGTTACAATAATATCAGATTCTTTAATGGCTTTGTCCATTTTCATTACCTGGTAACCGTCCATTGCTGCTTGTAATGCGCAAATTGGATCAATTTCAGTAACAATAACACGTACGCCTTGTGAACTTAATGATTCAGCAGATCCTTTTCCAACATCTCCGTAACCAGCAACAACAGCTACTTTACCAGCAAGCATTAAATCTGTAGCTCTGCGAATTGCATCTACTAATGATTCACGACAACCATATTTGTTATCAAATTTTGATTTAGTAACGGAATCATTTACGTTGATAGCGGGGATATGTAAAGTTCCGTTTTTCATACGCTCATATAGGCGGTGAACACCTGTAGTAGTTTCTTCAGAAAGTCCTTTGATATCTTTTATTAATTCAGGGAATCTGTCAAATACCATATTTGTTAGATCACCACCGTCATCCAAGATCATATTTAATGGTTTACGATCTTCACCGAAAAACAATGTTTGTTCAATACACCAGTCAAATTCAACTTCATTCATACCTTTCCAGGCATAAACCTGAATACCAGCAGCAGCAATAGCAGCGGCAGCGTGATCTTGAGTTGAAAAAATATTACAAGATGACCAGGTAACTTCAGCACCTAATTCGATCAATGTTTCAATTAATACAGCTGTTTGGATGGTCATGTGTAAACAACCAGCGATACGAGCATCTTTTAATGGTTTTGACGCACCAAATTCAGCACGAAGTGCCATTAAGCCTGGCATTTCTGCTTCAGCTAATTTAATTTCTTTACGTCCCCATGCTGCAAGAGACATGTCTTTTACTTTGTATTTTTCAAATTTTTCCACGGATGTGTTTGTCATTTTTTTGTTTTTAAATTAAATGAAGGTGCAAAGGTACTTTTTATCCTGATAATATCCAAATTTCATTTCTGTTTAGTATACTCCTAATTGTCTCGTAATTAAGAGATAAGCAGTATATAAGCTCAGCAGATGGCAAAGGAATCGTTTCCTCCATTAGGGGAGGGTAGGGGTACGAATTATAAATTTTATTTTTTTGGAGAAGCTGACCAAACTATTTTACCAGTTTTATCAATATAAGATGAAACACCATTGTAACTAACATAAGCTAAACCATTAATAAAATCAGAAGGGTGCTCTGCATCACCGAACACTACAACCTTTCCTGTTTTGTCAATATATTGCCATTTTGCATCTTTAAAGCTGCCGATCACCATAGGGGAGGTGCTTACACATGCCATGCCATCACTGAATGGGAAAGCTCCGGTAAAGATTGGATTAACCACCATTTTCCCTGCTTTATTAATAAACCCGTATTTTCCTGTTTTATAATTACCAACACGTACACAAGCAAGGCCGTTAGAAAAGGTAAATACTTTATCAAACTCGCATGGGATGGTAGGTTTTCCTTCTTTATCAATATAACCCCATTTTCCTGTTTTTTGATCACCAATTCTTACATTGGTCAACCCTTCCGAAAATTCAAATGCTTCATCATATTTAAAAGAAACAGCTATTTCACCTTTATTATCCACAAAGCCCCATTTTTCGCCCTTTTTTACACGTGCCAGGCCTTCTTTAAAATCCCATGCTCCATCATATTCCGGTTTAATTACAATGTTCCCGGTTTTGTCTATGTATGCGAATTTTAATCCTATCTGCAAACGTGCCATCCCTTCCGAAAATTTATATGCATGCTCGCAAGATTTGGGTTCTATCACTGTCTTACCAGTTTTATCAATGTAGCTATATTTTGAAGCTTTTTTTACACAAGCTAATCCTTCAGAAAAATAACCATCCGTTTTTTCATCATACTGTGCAGGTATTACTAATTTTCCTGAAGCATCAATAAATCCAAATTTACCACCTTGTTTAACTACAGCCAGATCCTCGTGAAATAATTCGGCATACTCAAATTGTGCCGGGATAACTATTTTACCGGTTTTGTTGATATAACCAAAGCTGTGTTTATCTTTAAATGGGTATAGTGTTTCTTGCGATCTTAGTGTAGATTGAGTTAACAAACCAACCATAACGAATGCAGCTAATTTGATGTTAAGCGTTAATGATCTCATGCTTTTATTGATTAAGTTTTGCGTAAAATAATATTATGTAAATATCCGAAAAAAAAATGAATAAGGAAAGGCTTTTGAGGTCTAAAATCATTCGCCAAATAAAAATATTAAAATTAATAAAACCCTAAAGATAATATTACAATGATTAGGATCAATACTGTTAATGATCAATGATATTTTAACGGCATTTTAACTGTTTTATTTTTGTGGCAACTTATAAAGTAATAAAATGAACGCTCCAAAAAACACCTGTGTTATTCTTGTTTTAGCAATCTTTATGATTTCGGCATGTTCGGAACTGCAAAGTGGTGATAAGTTATTAAAAGATAAAACGAAAAGTGAGGAGATCATGGCTTCTATAAGTTCTGATAGTGCAATGACCGAAGCAATGTTAGATCACCTGATATTAAGTAAAAATGCGAATCAACAGGTTAAAAACAGGATGAAAAGCATAATGACGAAAGATTTTTTAATGGAATTAATGAAAGACGACAGTTTATTAAGAAATGAAGTAATGTGCAGTGTAATGGAGATGGCAGGAAAAGATCAGATGGTTTGCAAGCAGATAAAACAAACGATAGAGCAATACGATTTAAAAGAGAAATTAGGAATTGAATGGATAGATAAAACGCTTGTTGAAAAGGATAAAGTACAGGTTCAGATTCCTTTAAAGATCCCGGCACAAAAAACAAATACTAATTGAAATCAAATCTATTCGTGTGGGTTAAATTTGAAATTAATAGGAATCAGTGATTTTTATTTTTTGATCTATTCATAAATCAAATTGGAAATTACAACATTCTGGTTCTCTTCAACAGGTAAGGCATTAGCACATGCTCAAAGCCTTGATTAATGTCAGCTTCCACAAAATCAATTTTATATTGACCACATTTTAGCATAAGCTCTTTTTTGTATTCGGCCATAGAACTTTGGTAGGTCTCTTTAATTTCACTTGGGTTTAATTTCACTTCTTCTCCCGTTTCCATGTCGATAAAGCGATATGGACGATTATCAAAATCAAAATCTAATTCTTTTTCTTTATCCGTAACATGAAATAAGATCACTTCATGTTTTTTATGTTTTAAATGTTGTAATGCCGAAAATAATTCTTCAGAGTTGGCCTTCGAATCCATCATGTCACTGAAAATAATTACCAGGGAGCGTTTGTGAATGGCTTCGGCAATTTGGTGCAAGGCTTCAATGGCGGATGTTTTCTTATGAACATTTACATCATGTGGCTGGATCAGCTTTTCCAGCTCATGGTAAAGCATTTTATGATGCAATGAACTGGATTTTGCAGGAGCAAAAAAATCAACCTTATCAGAGAATAAACTCATTCCAACAGCATCGCGCTGCCGTTTCAGTAATTCGATTAACGCAGCAGCACAATAAGCAGAAAAAGTAATTTTATTTAATTTGTTGCTTTTTTCATCAAGTACAGGAAAGTACATGGAGGAAGAATTGTCAATGATCAAATGACAACGTAAATTAGTTTCCTCTTCATAGCGCTTGATAAATAATTTATCAGTGCGCCCAAAAAGTTTCCAATCAATATGTTTTGTTGATTCACCTTTGTTATACAAACGATGTTCAGCAAACTCAACACTAAAGCCATGAAAGGGGCTTTTGTGAAGGCCTGTTATAAAACCTTCCACCACTTGCTTGGCAATTAACTCCAAATGAGTAAACTGTTGTAAAGGTTGTTTATTGATGGTATTCAAGGAAAATGAATTTTACAACTGTGCAATTTTTTCAATAGGCAATTGAAAAAATTGCCTATTGAAAAATTGTACAATTGATTAATTGATAACGACTAAAGTAGTGCTTTTAACTTAGCATCTAATACTGATTTAGGAACAGCTCCTACTTGTTTGTCAACAACAACTCCACCTTTGAAAAATAATATTGTAGGGATGTTACGAACACCAAACATTGCAGAAACATTTGCATTGTTGTCAACATTTACTTTGCCAACAACAGCTTTTCCTTCATAGTCATTTGCTAATTCATCTACTACCGGTCCTACCATACGGCAAGGTCCGCACCATTCTGCCCAAAAGTCAAGTAATACGGGCTTGTCTGATTTTGCTACTAACTCATCAAAGTTAGCATCTGTGATTTCTACTGCCATAATTTAAAATTTAAGAATTATTGATTTTTAAAATTATTATTTTTTTCTCAAAAAGAACGAAATAAAAGTAAAATTTGTGTACTGATTATTGGCAAATTACTTGCCAATTTGTATTGTATGACAAGGTGGCACTTCAGGTAAACCATTATCAAATCCATTCTTTTAAATCACAACGATTATCAAGAATAGCCAATACTTCAATGTTTGAATTTTGAATTCTATAAAATACGGAAAGAACTTTACTTAGAACAGCACGCCTGATATTTTTCTTTTTATTTGTTTTCGGATAGAGTTTTGGAAAGGAAAACGTAGCAGTTTCAAACGATTGAAGCAAAGAAAAAAAAATATCTACTTCTTTTTCGGAAAATTTTTGAAATAAATATTTTTTTATAGAACTTGCGTTTGCTAAAGCAGTTTCAGTATATACAATATTCTTAATTTGCAATTCAGGCATTTTTAAGTTTTTCCCAAAAAGATTTTGAGCTAATTAATTTACCTTTATCTGCATCTTTTATTCCTAAAAGAATTTGTTTTTGTTGGGCATCAGTAAGCTCATTCCACCAGTCTTCCTTAGCTCTTGACAAACGGAGTCCATCAAGAAAAGATATTACATCTTTATCCGATAATTGATTTATCCAACTTATTAAATTAAGTTTTATTCCGTTTAATTCAGCTGTTGACATTGCATTATAAATTTATTACAAAGATAAAACTTTTTCATGCCTAATTCAAGTCAAAATCTAAATGATTTAATTTCAGCAAATCAAGGAGATCATTGTTCGGATTTAGTTTTATTTTTTTTGCAGGCAGCAATACTGCAACATTTTCTTCATCAAACACTTTGAACTTTAATGTGCAATTGCGTGGCTGTGCTTCAATGTTAGTTGTCAGTATTTCATTGAATTTGGTAATAAACTCATCTGATAGGTCATTTATAGGCACACTCACGGTTAGGCTTTTTGCTAATTTATCGCGTAACTCGGATAGCAATTGTATGGTATTTACTTTAAATTCGAAATTACCTGAATTCCTAAATCGTTCAGCTATTTTCCCTTTCACATATAAAAACAATCCGGTAACCATATAAGGTCTGAACTTTACATAATCTTCTCCAAAAAAGGCTAATTCAGCCGACTCCCTATAATCTTCAACAGTGATTTTCCCCCATGGATTGCCTGTTTTCGTAACTCCGTTATGCACGTTGGTTACGATCCCTCCAAACACAAGATCCCGGTTTTTATTCTCTTCAATTTTTTTTATGTCAGTAACGGAATGATAACAAAAGTTATCAATTTCTAATTTGTAAGTATCTAAAGGATGTCCAGAAATAAAAAATCCTACAACATCCTTTTCATTTTTTAATTGCTCCAGATTATTCCAAACTTCACAAACAGGGATTTTAGGCTCCGGCATATCCACTTCACTTTCCTCGCCAAACAACGATACCTGGGCAGAGTTAATTCCTTCCTGATGAGAGTTCCCATAGCGAATTACCTTTTCAAGGAAATTGATATTGTCATTACCCTCTGTAAAAAAATAGGTGGCACGATGAATATCAAATGAATCTAGACCACCTGCATACGCAAGACTTTCAAATGTTTTTTTGTTAGCAGCCCGCAAATTTATTCTGCGTACCAGGTCAAAAACACTTTTGTATGGCCCATTTGCAGAACGTTCTTCAACGATTGATACAACGGCTGCTTCGCCTACTCCTTTAACAGCCCCCATTCCAAAACGTATCTGTCCGCTTTTATTTACCGCGAATTGGTATTGACTTTCATTCACATCAGGCCCAAGTACAGGAACTCCCATACGTTTACACTCATCCATAAAAAAAGTGATCTTATCAATATTGCTTAAGTTGTGAGTAAGCACGGATGCCATATATTCACCCGGATAATGCGCTTTTAAATAGGCTGTTTGATAGGCTACAAAGGCATAACAAGTTGAATGGGATTTGTTGAAAGCGTATTGTGCAAATTTTTCCCAATCGGTCCAGATCTTCTCCAGTTTAGCAGCCGGCAAACCTTTAGCTGTAGCGCCAGCTATAAACTGACCTTTCATCTTATCAAGTGTATACCGGTCTTTCTTCCCCATTGCTTTACGCAACACATCGGCATCACCTTTTGAGAAGCCTGCCAATTTTTGGGAAAGTAACATCACCTGTTCCTGGTACACAGTAATACCATAGGTATCAGAAAGAAATTCTTCCATTTCAGGAACGTCATACGTAATGGCTTCGCGTCCATGCTTACGTGCAATGAAGTTAGGGATATATTCAATCGGACCCGGACGATACAAGGCATTCATAGCGATCAGGTCGGCAAACTTATCAGGTTTTAAATTGATCAAATGCTTTTGCATTCCGGCACTTTCAAACTGAAAAGTACCATTGGTATCACCCCGTTGATAAAGTTCAAATGTAGTAATATCATCTAGTGGCACATCGTCAATTACCAGTTCTACCCCATGATTTTCTTTAATGAGTTTTAAGGCATCACGAATGATCGTAAGCGTTTTCAAGCCAAGAAAGTCCATCTTGATTACACCTGCATCTTCAATCACTCTTCCATCGTACTGAGTAATGTATAATTCGGTTTCTTTGGATGCAGCAATTGGTACTATTTCTGTCAGATCTTTTGGAGCAATGATGATCGCTGAAGCGTGGATACCGGTACCTCTTACAGAACCCTCTAATATCAGAGCTTCTTTCAGTACCCTTGCCTGAAGATCATTACCTGCAAGCACTGCACGTAATTTTTTTACATCTTCCAGATCTTCTTTTGTTAATCCTTCTTTTTCTTCCAGACTGGCATCACCTGTCATTGGTGCTTTTAAAACACGTTTTAATTCAATGCCCGGTTTGTCAGGTACTAATTTTGCAAGCATGTTCGAATCCTGCAAAGGCAGATCCAAAACACGCGCAACGTCCTTAATACTCATCTTGGCAGCCATTGTACCATATGTTACAATTTGTGCTACCTGATTTTTTCCGTATTTTTCAACTACATAATCAATTACTTTCTGACGGCCCTGATCATCAAAATCCGTATCAATATCGGGCATTGACTTACGATCGGGATTTAAGAAACGCTCAAATAGTAAATTATATTTAATAGGATCTATATTGGTAATGCCAATGCAGTACGCAACGGCCGAACCAGCTGCAGAACCACGTCCGGGACCTATAAATACTCCGATGTCTTTTCCATGATTAATAAAATCGGCTACAATTAAAAAGTAGCCCGCAAAGCCCATTATTTTGATGGTATTCAATTCAAAGTTGAGGCGTTCCTCTACCTCCGGACTGATATCTACGTAACGTTTTTTTGCACCTGTGAATGTTAAATGATGCAGGTAATCATCCTGAGTTAAAAAAGTAGTTGGTATTTGAAAATTCGGCAACATGATATCCTGCTTGAGTTTTAGCGGGACTATCTTGTCAACAATTTCGTTTGTATTATCAATTGCTTGTGGAAGATCGCTGAACAATTTAGTCATTTCAGCGGTGGTCTTAAAATAGAATTGATCGTTGTAAAATGCAAATCGTTTACCTTTTGAAGATGTGGAATCATCATCACCAAAGTCTTTCATACTAGGAGTACTCTGCTTTTCGCCCGTATTTAAACACAGTAAAATATCATGTGCATTTGAATCAGCCTGATCAACATAGTGTGAATCGTTAGATGCAATTATTTTTACATTGTGCTTTTGTGCAAACCTTAATAACACTTCATTCACCTTGTTTTGTTCAGGGATATCATGACGTTGCAATTCAACGTAATAATCTTCACCAAAAAGATCCAGCCACCATTTAAATTCTTTTTCTCCTTCATCTTCGCCCTTCTTTAAGATAGCTTGTGGCACCGAAGCACCCAAACAGCAGGTTGTTGCAATTAATCCTTTATGATATTGTAAAACCAATTCTTTATCAATACGTGGATATTTACCGTATAAACCTTCCATATAGCCCAAGCTGCAAAGCTTTACAAGGTTCTTGTAACCTTCCGCATCTTTAGCTAATAGTAATTGGTGGTAACGTTTATCTTTATCATCCTTTGTAAACTGGCGCTTGTGGCGGTTATCCACCACATAAAATTCACAACCTACAATGGGTTTTATTTTATTTGGATTGTCGGGTGTGTTATGTTTAGCGGCTTCTGCCACAAATTTGAATACACCAAACATATTACCATGATCGGTAATGGCGAGTGCACGCATATTGTCATTTACTGCCTTTTTGTATAGTGATGAAATATCGGCAGCACCGTCCAATAATGAGAATTGTGTATGTACGTGTAAGTGGGAAAAATTCATTGTTTAAGTTACGGATATGAGTATACTAAATTTACGAAATGTGTCAATTTAAAATTGAGTTTTTTTTCTGTTAAATGTATTGTGTTCATCGAAAAAATAGATTTCAATTTTATTTGGGCGTTCCTTTCTTAAAAAAGAAAGGGCGGGCTTTCCGCTTCAATCTTTTCTAAACAGAAAAGGATTTACGCTGCAATCCCTAACGCAACATTATCGATGAAAAAATCTTTAAATATTGCAATGAGACTTTTTTTAAATAATTTGTTTGCTTTCCGATCTTACAAATTATCTCTTGATTTTACCAGAGTTGTAAATTTACCGAATTAATGCCTTTAATTTAGAGATGTTGAAAAGATGTGAAAAAGAAAAACGAATTTTTTCTTTTCATGCAATGTCAAAAGCATTGAGTCAAGGCCTTTGTCAGGAAATGTTCTTAAAAAAATCACAAAATTTATTTGGAGATGCCCAATAATGATTTTTGAAAAAAATCTCTAAAATCTCCTATAAGAAAAAAGCCTTCCCGAATTTTCGGAAAGGCTTTTCATTAATATATTTAAATTTCTATTGCTTAAGGCGAAAGGATTATTTCCAGGAAGCCGTATCTTTACGTACCATCGGGCGAAAACTTAATACCGGGATTTCACTTTCGCTGATGATCTGTTGTGCAACCGTTCCGATAAAAAGTTCTTTCAAACTCAATTCGGCTTTAGTCATAATTAAAATAAGATCCGCTTCTACTTCACGGCCATAATCCTGAACCATTTTAGGAATATCTTTTCCACGTAAGGTTTTTATGGTACAACGTATTCCCTGATCTTTTATAAATTTCCAAACTTGATTTGAGTATGAGATCAGCTTGTTTTCTGCATCTTCATCAGTTTGAGTTAAAATGGAGATTACACGAATATCTGCATTAAATAGTTTTGCTAATTCAATGGCTTTAGAAACTTTTTCGCGGGTTTCTTTGGATAAGTCAACAGGTAGCAATATTGTTTTGCAACCATCTCTGTGAACCTTACCACGGATTGTAATTATAGGGTGCTTAGATTCACGCACCATTTTAAAAGCATTTTTACTAAGCACGTGACCTAATGAAAGTTTTGATGTGATACCGATCATTACAAACAAAGGGTTTAAAACATCAGCAACTTTATTTATTTCTTCATAAACATTGCCATGGCGAATAAGTGTTTCAACTGGTTGCCCGGATTTTTCCATTGCAACTTTAGCTAATTCAGCTAACTTTTTTTTGGTAGCAGGAGATTTATCTTCTTCAACGCTAAGAAGCACAATTCTGGAATTTGTAAAGCGCGCCAGATTGTACGTTTGGCTAAGCGCGATCATTGTTTGTTCAGTCGAATCAATGGGTACTAAAATGGAAGTTTTTGGTTGTTTTGACATACTAATTCCTTGTTTTTTTTACAAAAGTAAGAATAAATTTTGAATTTTAACATTTAACAATACAAATATGTAATTCATCTGTCAATTTAAAGTGTTTGTTGCCAGAATCTCCTATTCGCTTTTTTACTTCTAAATCATATCTCAAGTAGAGCCTAATTTTGCATAAAAGGTTGCATAATTCAAGAGAAAACTAAAATAAGTCAGATAAATTGTATTGTCGACAAATTATTTTCTTAACTTCGCAACCCCGAAACTAAAAACGGGAAATAAATTATTAACCTTTAAATAACAAAAAAATGCCAGTAAAAATTAGATTACAGCGCCATGGAAAAAAAGCAGCTGCTTTTTACCACATTGTAATTGCGGATGGTCGTGCACCTCGAGACGGAAAGTTTATTGAGAAAATTGGCACCTACAACCCAACTACAAATCCAGCAACCATTGTTTTGGATAATGACAAAGCTTTGTCATGGTTACAAAACGGAGCACAACCAACAGACACTTGCCGTGCGATCCTTTCTTACAAAGGAGTAATGTACAGAAATCACCTTAAAGGTGGTATCGCAAAAGGTGCTTTAACTCAAGAACAAGCAGATGCTAAATTTGCTAAATGGGAAACTGAAAAAGAAGGTAAAATTTCAGGGAAAATAACAAAATTAGATAGCGCTAAAAAAGACGCATACAAAAATCGTATGACTGCTGAAGTTGCTGCTAAAGACGCAACAGCTGCTAAAGTTATTGCTAAAAACACACCTCCGGTTGTTGAGGCTGTTGTTGAGAGTTCTGAACCAGAAACTCCTCAAGCAGAAGCAGAAGCTTAGTTTTAATAATACATTTACATTAAAAAGGCAGCCAACATAATTTGGCTGCCTTTTTTTTATAAAAAATAATCCGATTTTATTAGGAATAATATTTACCAATTGGATGAAATTTGTATTTTGCACCTTCAATTTATAATCTAACCTGAATTAAAATTGACAACAAAGTAAAAGTAGATGATAAAAAATGTTTCATCTTATTTTAGTGTTCGAAGCATAGGAATTATTCTTATGGTTGGGTTAGTCTATTACCTCTCAGCCAGAACCGGATTGCTATTGGCTTATAAAAATACCAATGCAACACCTATCTGGCCCCCATCTGGCATTGCCCTTGCTGCTGTTCTTTTGTTTGGCTACAGAGTATGGCCAGGTATTTTGATAAGTGCATTTACTGTAAACCTAATTGTTTTTCTTACTAATAAAACTACTGATATGCCTACCGCTATCTGGGTATCATCACTCATCAGTATTGGCAATACATCCGAAGCATTACTTGGATTTTATTTATTAAAAAAATCAGGTGAGAATATCAGTGGACTTGAAAAAATAAGAAATGTTTTTCAATTTACTTTTGTAGTTTTAATGATGTCTTTGGCAAGCTCTATTATTGGCACCACCACTATATGCCTTGCTGATATTGCTTCATGGACACAATACCCTACCGTTTGGCTCATCTGGTGGTTTGGCGATGTTTCAGGTACACTTATCATTGCTCCTTTATTATTATCATTAGCAATTTATTTTAACACTGAATGGAAATGGGATAAAAAAACAGTAGAAGCTTCTATTCTGTATCTTATCACTTTCATTATAAGCGTATTCGTTTTTGGAAATTGGCTGCCGTCTAATTCTCCTATCGTAAAAGCATATATTGTTTTACCATTGTTACTTTGGGCAGCAATTCGTTTTGAATTGCTGGAAGTTGTAACAGCTATTGCAATTTCTTCTATCGTTGCAGTTTTGGGAACAGCCAATGGGTATGGACCTTTTATTTCCGGCTCTCAAACGGAATCGTTGCTTTCATTGCAATTGTATATTTCAATCGTAAGTGTCTGCATCCTTACATTAAGAGCCGCTATAAATGAAAACAAAAAAGCATTGGTGGCATTACAATTTTCGGAAAATTTCCTTAACTCTATAATTGAAAATATTCCAAACATGATTTTTGTTAAAGAAGCTAAAGAGTTGAAATTTGTAAGATTTAATAAAGCAGGAGAGGAGCTTCTTGGGTATTCGAAAGAAGAATTAGTAGGAAAGAATGATTACGATTTTTTTCCGAAAAATGAAGCTGATTTTTTTATAGAAAAGGATAAAAAGGTATTTGATACGGGGAAACTTTTAGAAATTGAAGAAGAAGCGATCCATACTAAACATAAGGGAGTAAGAATACTTGAAACTAAAAAAATACCAATTCTGGATTATTTTGGAAACCCGATCTATTTGCTTGGTATTTCAAGGGATATAACCGACCAAAAAAAAATTGAGGCGGAACTTGAGAGAAAAACCAAAGAGCTCGCCCGATCCAATACTGAATTGGAACAATTTGCGTACGTGGCTTCTCACGATTTACAAGAACCTCTCCGAACGGTAGCCACTTATCTGCAATTATTAGAAAAGAGGTACAAAGATAAACTGGATCAGGATGCAACTGATTTTATTGCTCACGCTATTGGGGGGAGTAACAGGATGAGAGCCCTTATTCATAGTATCCTTGAATATTCGCGGATAAACCGAATTAAGCCTTTTGAAGTTATTAATATGAAACTGCTTTTAAAAGAAGTTTTGGAAAATCTCCGTACCTCGATAAAAGAAAATAATGTAATTATTAAGATCAACGAATTGCCCGAAATTTATGGTGATTATGTATTGATAAATCAGCTTTTTCAGAATCTGATAGAGAATGCAATAAAATTCAGGAAGACTATTGATCCAGAGATAGTTATTTCCGGCAAAAAAGAAAAAGGCGGATATTTATTTTCGGTGAAAGATAATGGTATCGGTATGAAAAAAGAATTTATAAATAAGATATTCGATATTTTTCAACGACTTAACAGCAGAGAAGAATATTCCGGAACAGGCATTGGATTGGCAATTGGCAAAAAAATTGTGGAACGCCATGGTGGGGAAATTTGGGTGGAATCAGAAATTGGAAAAGGAAGTACATTTTATTTTACGATTAAAGAATTGAATAACAATTAAGAAACAAGATTTTAAAATATTTTGTAAAACATAATTTTTAAGTTTCCATGCAAAAACGTTTTTTAGTATTTAGCGGATTTTCAGCAGCAATGGCTGTTGCCCTTGGCGCAATGGGTGCACACTTTTTAAAATCAAAATTAGAAACGGGTTTTATTACTGAAACAAATTTACAAACCTTTGAAACAGCTGTAAAGTATCAAATTTACCACTCATTCGCCATCCTTATTATTGTACTACTTGCTGATAGATTTAAAGACAAATTATTTCAAAAAGCTGCGTATTGTTTTATGTTGGGAATTGTGTTTTTTTCCGGCTCATTGTATTTGTTGTCTACAGCAAATTTATTAGGCTTGTCAAGTGTAAGGTGGTTAGGGCCGATCACTCCAATAGGCGGGGTGTTTTTTATTGCAGGTTGGGTCCTTTTAGGGCTTGCAGGACTGAAAAAAAAGGATTAGTCCTTGTGCTTTAGTTTAAATAGTTTAATAAAATAGCATCTTTTCATCGAATTTTTTTTATTTGACGATAGTGACAGTTCCTATATAGTTATGTTTTTTATCAAGAACATCGGTAAGTTCAACCTTCCAAACAAATACATCTATTTGTGATAATCTTCGGCTATTACCACTAAAATCCTGGCCTCCGGATTCTACTACTCCATCCCAGCGACATGGTTGTGACTGCGGCAAATCATTAATATTACAATCAAAAATCAGATTTCCCCAACGGTCGAATATCCATAATTCATATTTTTTGATACCAACACCTGCCCCGAAAAAATAATCATTAAATCCATCTCCATTGGGTGAAAATGAATTCGGTATAAAGAAGGCAAATTCGGGCCTTATTATAATTTCATGTGTAACAGTATCATAACAACCATTTGCATTATGAACAATCAATGTAACCTGGTAATTGCTGGGTATACTATTTGGATATATATGCACAGGGCTTGATACATCAGGAGTTAAAGTAGTTCCATCACCAAAATTCCAATTCCAATAATTTACATCAGATGAAGACTGATCATTCATTGTAACGGTAGGATCCAATACGGTTGCCGGATTTGGGCTGGGGGTAAATGCTGCATCAGGCAAAGTGAAAACCTGAATGAAATGAGGCTCAGTATGTGCTGATATACATCCATGATTTGATGTGGCAGTTAATGTAATATCATATAAACCTGATGTTAAAAAACAATGTGAAGGGGCTACTATAGCTGCATCGGGGCTGCCATCTCCAAAATTCCAATTCCATGTTACAATAGTATCTCCCCCACCTATTAAAGTCGAATCAGTAAAATTTGTACATAGTATTGGACAGCCCATTAAATTATCAGCTGTAAAATTTACTGCCGGATTTTTATAAAAATGAAAAGTTACATTTGATGATGAAGGTGTGCAGGAGCCGGGAGGATCATCTGTGGTTAATGTTAATAGTACCGAATCGGCTGCATACTCAGCCGCACTTGGTGTATAAACAGCATTTAAAGTATTATTACCGGGCAAATATGTGCCAGTGCCACCACTCCATGTTCCACTAATAGCCGAACCACCAATTGAACCGGCTAATGTAATTCCTATACCGGGACAAGCGAATTGGGTAGATCCTGCATTTGCTGTTGGTAATGGATTTATAGAGACAGTAACCACGATAGGCGCAGCAGGGCAATTGTGCAACATATCACTTGCGTTAACCGTGTAAGTGGTTATACTTAAGGGATTCACATTAACGCTTGCCGTATTTGCAAACCCAGGATTACCCGGAGCATCCCAGGAATAAGTATAGCCACCTGAATTACCTCCCGAAGCCGAAGCAATAAGGTTGATGTTGCTGCCCGTACAAATAGATACATCCGGAATAGGAGTGATAACAACTATTGGAGGTTCAGTAATAATTGCAACAACTGAAGTTGTACAATCGTTAGAATCGGTAACAATACATGTATAATTCCCGGCACATAATCCTATAGCAGTGGCAGAGTTTTGAATGGGAACCGTATTCCATGAATAGTTGTAATTTAAGGTTCCTCCTGAAGGGGTGGCAAGAGCAGTTCCATCACATGCTGTATTACACGTGGTTGATGTAACTATTGATGTAGCAGTTAAAACAATTGGTTCAGTTATTATCACACTATCTACACCAGTACATCCAAGGGAATCCGCAATGTTAATTATATACGTACCCGGACAAAGATTAGTACAAGTTGGAGTAATGCAACCTCCTGTCCAGCTATAGGTATAAGGAGCTATTCCACTGTTTGGGAGTGCAATAGCTTGCCCATCACAAGCTCCGTTACACTTTACATTAATTGTCCCTTTTGTTAAAACAATTTGCGGATTAATAAGCCCTTCAGAAATTGAAGCAGCACCTTCAATTCCTTCGCCAGGGACTATATTGCTACATTCAATAGTAGCATTACCACTAACTACATCAACTGTATAAATACTTGAACCAGCCAAACCTAACATAGTATATGAGGTAGGATTACAAGCTAAACCCTCAGCTATTGTTAAAATTCCGTACATGTTGGGCACAGATAAGCTGCTAACGAGAGTTGCATTATATGTAGTGAGATCTATTTTGATAAGTTCATTGGTTGTAGTACTCATATACAACTCGCCATTGTAAAAAGTCAAATCGCCCCCGGCAAGATATCCATTGAGATTACTAAGGTATGTCCAGGTGCTGGTGGATAAATTAAAACTATATAAGCCGGCAAAATTATCAGAAGAACCATAAAGGGTTCCATTTCCATCGCAAGTAAGCGAATACAGGTCTGCGGTTGGCCATTGGGCACTAAATTGGTTATTTATAAGTGTTTGAATTCCGGTAGTAACGTCAATCTGATAAAGGTTTCCAGTAGGATCAGTGCCATAAAGAATATTCGAGTTCCCTGAGCACATTGCCAGATCTCCCCAATTAATTCCGGTTGCCGAAACCAGGGTTTTGATACACGTAGCCATATCAACACTGTAAATATTACCCTGGGTGGTAGTTACATAAATTGTTTGAGCATTTAAAAATGAGCTAAACATCATGATAGCTGCGATTTGCAAAATAGATATCGCTTTTTTCATAGTGTTTTAGATAAAAAACAAAAAAATAATTTACTTAAATGATTAAAAAAACGACCAACTATCTCTAAAAATATCATAATAACAATTGAAAAATTGCTACCAATATAATGTCCTGGCAAACTTGATGTGTATTCTATTTCACTAAAGTCACTGTCCCAATAAAACTGTGCCTTTTATTAAATATATCGGTAAGTTCTACTTTCCAGATATACACATCCATTTGTGCTTCAATTTCTCCCGTATTGGCTTTCCCGTCCCATTTGTCATTCAATTCTTTGCCATGAAATACCATATCTCCCCAACGATCAAATATCAACAGGTCGTATTTTACAATACCAGTACCCGAGCCAAAAAAGTAATCATTGCTACCATTTCCACCCGGTGAAAATGCATTTGGTATGAAAAAAGTAAATGCAGGTTTGATAATAATTTCATGCACTACTGTATCATAACAACCGCTAACATTATGGACAATTAATGTTACTGAATAGCTAGCTGAGTTTTCTTTGGAATATTCATGAACAGGGTTTGATGTACCCGGTGCCAAAGAATCGCCATCTCCAAAATTCCAGTTCCAATAATTTACATCGGAGGAGGATTGATCATGGAAATTAATAGTAGGATCAAGCACTGTTGCCGGATTTGGAGTGTAGTTGAATTCTGCAACCGGAAAGCTATACACCTCCACCAAATGAGTTTGAACCAGAGAGGAAACACATCCATTATCTGAAGTAGCAACGAGCTTTATATCGTAAAACCCTGTTTGTGTATAACAATTGGAAGGATCTTGTAAAGTTGAGCCGGGGCCGCCATCTCCGAAATCCCAATTCCAGGACACAATAACAGCACCACCGCCAACTGTTGTTGAATTAGAAAAATCTGTACAATGTACAGGGCATCCGGCAGAATTGTCAGCAATAAAATCAACTGCAGGTATTTCATCAAAACGAAAAGTAACATTTGATGAAGAAAATGTACATGGCCCTGCAGGATCGTTGGTTATTAATGTCAATATTACTGAATCCGCTGCGTATTCCGCTGCGCTTGGTGTATATACCGCATTCAAGGCAGTGTTATCGGGCGAATAAGTTCCCGTTCCTCCAATCCATGTTCCGCTCGTTGCCGAACCTCCTATATCCCCCGAAAGAGTTATGTTTGAACCTGAACAAACATACTGTCCCGATCCTGCATTCGCTGTTGGCAAATGATTGATCGTTATGATCATTTGGTCGCTTACGCCCACACAAGAGCCAGCTGTGTCGTTAGGAGTATAGCTTAATGTAACAGTTCCTGCTGTTACTTCGGCCGCACTGGGGGTGTAAATAGCGGTAGGATCGGTGTTGTTCGGATTATAAGTTCCTGCACCACCAGTCCAGGTTGCACTGTCGGCAGTACCACCAATAAAACCCTGAAGAGTTACGGTACTGCCAATACAAATAGTTTGATCGGCACCTGCAGAAACAACATTTTGAGGGCTGACCAAAATTATCATTTGATCACTAACGGAAGAACAAGGTCCAACGGGATCATTCGTGGTTAAGGTTAAATAAACACTGCCGGAGTCTATTTCGGCAACACTTGGCATATAAATACAGTTTAAAGAAGTATTATTCGGATTAAATGTACCGGAGCCTCCACTCCATGTTCCGGTTGTAGCTGAGCCGCTCACAGAGCCAACCAATGTTGTTGTTCCACCACATATTGTTTTATCAGGGCCAGCGTTGGCAACCGGTAATGGATGAACAGTTACTTTCAAGGAATCAGAGGCAATACAGCCGCTTTTAGTTGCAGTTAAAGTGTAATTTGTGAAAACTGGTGCCGATCCTGCATTTGTTAATGTTACCGATGGATTTGATATGGCAGCATTACTTAATCCGGTAGTGGGGGTCCAGGAATAGGTAGTGCCTGCAACGGGGGTAATACCAATTGTTACACTGCCACCGGAACATATTGCTGTATCAGGCCCTACATTTAAGGTTGGTACACCGGTAATAAACACTTTCACTGTATCTACCCCGGTACAGCCTCCTTGTTGGTAAATTAAAAATATACTTTCGGTGGGTTCAGTTAATCCATCTACTGTTGGAACGATAGGAAGAGTAGCACATGACTGGCCTGCAGGAATGGTAATTGTGGTACCAATAGTAGTATAGTCAGTTCCGTTAATTGCAGTTCCTCCAATAAGATAAGGAATTGTAACCGGGGCTGAGGTTGAACCGGGCCGGCAAAATTCGAAGGCTCCGTCCTGGCAATTTTCGGTTGCATTTTGAATTGTAGCAGTTGCCGATACAGGTTGACACTGAATACTTCCAGCTTCCAGAAATACACCGGAATCATATATATAATCTCCGGCATCTGCAATAACAATTTTTAAGTGATAGGTTTGGCATGGCTGAACTACAACCCATGCTGCAAGCACTGTTGTGTATCCGTCATACTCAATGGAAGTTCCGGAGTTAGTAACATAATATTGGGAATTGGTAGAACTGTTAACATTATCAATTGATACATCGGTACCATTTGGTAAAACCGCGATGTTTGGTTGGCCTGTTATTCCGGGGCCACTTATAAAAAATGCAAAGGGGTCATTAACATTTGCATTTACAAATTCGGGATATTCTTCTGAACCGAAAACGAAATTAAAACGGAGGGTATCACATATCGGGATAATATCGAATTCCAAAGCACATGCATCAAAAGTAGTCGCTCCTATTAAGGCATTTAACTGGGTATCTCCGGCAGCACTGTTAGAAGTACCTGCTGAATTACTACTTGAGTTGGGAGAAGCGACCGAAGTGCTGCCGGAAGTAAGCAAAACACCACTTGCAAATCCAATGCTTGACGTTCCGGTGAAAGAACCAATTCCATTGGCCGCACAGTTTATTGTTGCATTGCTAACAGTAATGGAAGGCCCGGCAAGTAATTCCGCTAATTGCTGAGCTGTTGAGCCATTGTTAAATGTTAGTTGCGCATTTGCAGAACCAATTCCTGTAAAAAGTAAAACTAAAACAAACCAAAATAGATTGGATAGTGAAGATTTGAAAGAAGAGATTTTCTTAAATAAAGTCATTAATACTATCTTTTTTAATTTTATTTTTTAGGCTTCTTGATTTATTGAAAGTTGATATTTTATTATTTTTAGTTTCAAGTAAATTTCTCAAATCTCAATACTAATATCTCAAATCTCATTTTGTTATTCCACTAAAGTTACGGTTCCTAAATAATTATGTTTTTTATGAAACACATCAGTAAGTTCAACTTTCCAAATATACACATCTATCTGAGCATTTTGTTTGCCCTGATTCGCTTTCCCATCCCATTTATCATTTAAGTCATTACCATGGAAAATCAAGTTTCCCCAACGATCCAATATCCATAGGTTATAAACGCCAATACCAATACCTGAACCGAAAAAATGATCATTGATACCATCAGCATTTGGTGAGAAGGCATTTGGAATATAAAATACAAAGTCGGGCCCGATGATAATGGTTTGAAAAGCTGTATCATAGCATCCATATTGTGTTGATGTGATGAGTCCAATCGTATACGTCCCTGTATCCCCTGTAGGATACATGTGAGGCAAGGGATTGTGAAGCGCAGAAGTATGAGAATCTCCAAGGTCCCAATTCCAAAAATCAGTTCCTACAGAGGCATCGATGTAGGTTATAACAGGATCTATAACAGTTGTTTCATGAGGATCGGTTGTGAAATTTGCAACAGGATTTGGGTAAACGGTGATGTAATTATTTTTCGATCCTGTGGAAACACATCCGCTGTCAGAAGTAACAGTTAATGTCTGGCTGAAATAATTAGGGGCAAAAACAGAGTCGTTGATGTAACAATGTTCAAAGCCTGGCGTATTGTTTGCAGGACTTCCGTCACCAACAGTCCATGTCCATTGAGTAATATTAGTATGCGTAATAGTAGACAAATCGGTGAAAGAAATGCAAAGCGGCTCACATCCAACCGTATCATTTGCCATAAATTTTACAACCGGGTTAGGGTTTATGGTTAACACCTTACTAATAGAATCTATACAACCGAAATTTGAAATTGCCTCAAGCTGGATATGATAAGTATCTGCGGAATCATATAAATGAGAATTATTTTGATTAATGTTAACCGGACTTCCATCATCGAAATCCCAATTCCAAAATTCGATATAATCAGGTAAAGGTATTGTTGTAAGATCAAAAAAGCTAACACTGGTTCCAAGACAAATTCCGGATGGAAAAGGAGTAGTATAAAAATTAACAGTGGGCAGCGGATGTATCAGAATAGTATTTGTTACTGTATCCTTGCATCCATTGGCAGTGGTTGCAATTAATGTAGTATTGAATGTGCCAAAATTCGGAAAAATATGAGTAGGGTTTTGTGCAGAGTTCAATGTAGAGTTATCTCCAAAATCCCAGGACCAGCCTGTGAAAGTCTGGTTTAAAACTGTGGATACATCCGTGTAACTGCTGGGCTGATGGAGGCAAGCTGAATCCGCGAAAAATTTTGCTTGAGGAAGAGTTACACTAACAAGCACATCAGCAGTATCGATACAACCGTTAATATCTGTTACAACTACATTGTAGGTTTTTTCTGCTGTATCATTTGCATTAAAAGGATTACTGGTTGAAAGCAAAGTACTAAAGTCCTGATTATACCATTGGTAATTTACACCGCCTGTTCCGGTTATCGGCACAGATTGGTACTTACATTTCGTAAAATCATTTCCGGCCGAAGCTACCGGTGGTGGCTCCACAACAAGTGTTTTAACCGTTGTTTGAACCATACCTCCACAGGTAAGTGTTAACGTAATGTGGTAAGTGCCGGCAGTTGTAAAATGATAAAAGGTAGTATCCGAATTTGATGAAACAGCAGGAACAACCTGATTTGTTATTGTATCAGCAATTGAAATTGTTTGAGGAGAACAACGTATTTCAGTGCTGTAAACAGACATCGTTTCGTTCAAACAGATCTTATTTGAACTTAATACCAACACAGGCTCACAATTATAACACACATTTGTTCCTACTCCAACATCCATTACAACTACTTTTTCTCCACCGGTAAAAGTATGTTCATAATAGGTTCCTGTTGTAAATGTGGGTATAATAGTAGAGGCTACGATCGTGCGTTGTGTGGAAACAGGAGCGATAAGGGGAAGGTAGGTACATCCCGGAAGATTTCCTAATGAATCTGTTTTAACAAAAAGCGCTTCGTAATTAGAGGGCGGAAATAATGTTTCTCCCGAAAAAACCAATCCTTTATCCACATCTTCATTAATGCCCCAAGCCTTTGTATAATTATTAAATGTAAGGTTTCTGGACCATACCGGGCTTAAGTTCCCCGAAAATTTATTGAGTAAGGCATAAACATTTCCATTGTTTGCATCGGTAAAGCCTGCTTGAACAATGTTCCCATCCGCTAGTTCCGTCACACCTCTTGCCCTGTCGTCATTTCCGTTTTTATCAAAAGTAACGCAATTCAAAACAGTGCCATTAGCATCCGCTTTAATTAAGGCGCAGTCGTAGTTTGAGCCTGTTTTTGTAGATCCGGATAATATAAAACCGCCATTTTGTGTGATCTTTCCTGAAACATCCCAATCCAACCCATCATAAGGACCGATATCATATTCTTTACTCCAAATAATGGTTCCTGTGGGAGATAAACGCATTGCAAAAAAATTATTACCCGGTCCGTTTCCATACGACCCTAAAAGCAGGATATCACCATTATTAAACACTTCTACATAATTTGCATACGAATATAAACCCGCTAAAGAGGGAAATGCGGTTTCCCAAATAACAGAACCATCTGTTTTACTTAGCTTTGCGATATAAGGTTTTTTAGGTTCTGAATCCACAATACCACAAACAACATAACCATCCGAAGCCTCAGCGATACAGGTGCCCTGAGCTTCTCCTCCCGGTTTGCGATAAATATTTATCCAGTCCAAAGTTCCAGCGACCATATCTATTTGAGCGGCATAAAGGCTTAAACTATCTGCTGTTTGAGCAAGATTGGCACGTTGAATGGCACCTGTTACGATAAACTTACCATTAGCAGTTTGTCTGATATATCTGGCACCAGCGCTACGCACCCTTTGACCTGCGGGAACCAATTCGAATTTTATTCTTTTGTTAATATCACCACACTTATCAAATTTGGTAGCATAAAAATAGCAATAGACATTTGCAGAAATTACAAATTCTTTATCCTGGCCAACCATCACGTAGCCGCTATCAGTTGTTGGGGCAAGTGCTAAACCAAAGTTAAGTGCATTTACCTGGGCCGTTTTTAAATAAGTTAAAGATTGTGCTTTTAAAAAGGGGCATAAGAAGGCTATCCAAAGAAGGCTAAAAAAGCGGAAAGCCCTTTTAGCAAAATTACCTTTGTTTTTAAGTAAAGATATTGTCATTGGATTACTTGTTTATATTTCAGATTGAAACCGCAATGAAAAACCTGCAATTTCGCAATCTTTTTTTGATCTTATTTATTTGCACTTCCTTTTCTGTAAACATCACTATCATCTATTTGAATAGATTCGATAATATGATATGGGAATTCAGACTCTTTCACAAAAATTTTGATTATGCTGTCTTTATTACAAAGGAGAGGATTTGATATAAGAAATACTGCGGAATTATTATCGGAAGCAACCTGCCAGTTGCTGAGTTCAGTATTGCGCTGAATAAACGTGCGCTTGATCTTCATGTTGAGATTGGGGCACATAAGAGCATTTATCCCGATCTCTACTTTTATCTTATGAGATGAAAGTTCCTGGGAATAAACATTTATAGAAACACATAAGCAGATAAATAGTATTATTTTCCTCATAAATTTACCAATTACGTTTGTGATCCTACATCTTAGCAGATGCATAAAGATAGCAAAAGGTTGCAATAATACTTTGTTTTTTTTAGATAATAAAACAGCGCCAATGAGGATTGAGAGGGGGGCTTCTTTATTTTACTAAAGACACTATCCCAATATAATTGTGCTCTTTATTAAACACATCTGTAAGTGTCACTTTCCAAACATAAACATCTATTTGTGATTCACTATCCCCTTTATTTGCCTTGCCATCCCATTTATCACTTAACTCTTTCCCATGGAAGATCATATCACCCCAACGATCAAATATCCAAAGATCATATTTAATAATACCTACCCCGGAACCAAAAAAATAATCATTGATCTTATCTCCGTTGGGCGTAAATACATTTGGAATGAAGAAGGTAAATTCCGGTCCGATAAAAATTTCGCGTGTCGTGGTATCATAACAACCATCAGCATTGTGAACAATTAAGGTTACTACGTAAGTATCGGATGGATCTTTTGGATATTCATGAACGGGACTTGATGTATTGGGTGCTAAAGTGGTACTATCACCGAAATCCCAAAACCAATAATTTACATCTGAAGAGGATTGATCATTAAAAGTAATAATAGGGTCGATCACAGATGCAGGATTTGGTGTAGGATCAAATGCTGCAACCGGTATGCTATACACCTGAACAAATTGACTTTGAGTTAAGGATGATACACAGCCATGGTAGGATGTTGCAATCAGTTTAATGTCATATAAACCCGAGACTGAAAAACAATGTGAAGGATCTGAAATGGTTAAAACGGCACTACCATCGCCAAAATTCCAATTCCAGCTAACAACGGAATCCGCTCCGCCAATGGCGCTTAGATCGGTAAAATTCACACAAAGTATTGGACATCCCAAAGGATCATCAGCAGAAAAATTTACAACAGGAATTTTGTAAAAATGAAATGTAACATTTGATGAAGAAAAGGTGCAAGGGCCAACAGGATCATTTGTTGTTAAGGTTAAGATCACTGAATCTGCAGCATATTCAGCAGCGCTTGGAGTATACACAGCATTAAACGTTGTGTTATTTGGTGAATACGTGCCTGTGCCGCCACTCCATGTTCCGCTGGTTGCAGAACCACCAATTGAGCCGGCAAGTGTAATGCTTGATCCTGAGCAAACATACTGTGTTGATCCTGCATTAACGTTAGTTACAGCAGAAACAATAACATTTACTATATCAGACGATTGACAACCTGTTGATGTTTCTAGTATTGTAACCGTATAAGCTGCGGTAATACTTGCAGTTGGTCCCGGATTAGCCAGGGATAATGAAGGATTTGAACTGGTAGTACTTCCTGTAAAGCCCGTGGTTGGAGACCAGGTATAGGTGCAGCCCGCTATGGATGCAGCTCCGATAGAACCTGTTCCAAAAGAACAAATATTCAGATCAGGGCCGGCATCAGCAATTGGCAAAGCATTTACAATAATTACTTCGGATGAAGAAACTGAACAGGAGCCACTAACTGTATATGTTATCGTATCATTACCGATAACTGAAGGAGAGGGAGTAAACGTCCCGGTTGCCGAATTTGTTATTCCGGTTCCGCTCCATACTCCACCCGGAATATCCGCAGTTAGATTTACGGGAGCTGCATTTGGACAAAAAGGACCGGCAGGGCTTAAAACCGGCATAACACCTGCATTTACAGTTACATTTATTGTAGTATCCGCATTACAAAGGCCCCAGCTGATCGTTAATTTTACGGGGAAACTTCCATTTGCCGCAAAAATATGTGTAGGATTTTGTATGGTCTCATCAGTGATACCATCATTGTCAAAGTCCCATTCCCATGCGGTAATACTTCCAAGCGGAGTTGAGGTGTCGGTAAATTGCATTGGTGAGCCTGCACATACAGTTGTATTTGTAAATTGAGATATAGGAAAACTGGGACTTGTGCCAATAGTAATATCCAGGGTAGTTGTACAAGTGGGGCCTGCAACGGAGGTAACAACAACCTGGTAGGTGCCTCCAAGGTTCACTACAGCGGTTTGACCGGAAGTTGAGCCCACAATTCCGGAAGTACCTCCGATCGAATCCGTCCAGGCATAGGATGCACCACCCGCAGGAGCAGATAAGGTAACAGAATTACCACCACAAATGTTTGGAGAAGAAGCGATAATATCAAGAGGTTCACAGGCGCAGTCCACATATCCATAACCAAAGTGGCCCCCCTGCGTACAATCGGAGGAAGTGAATTCTACTGTGATACATTGGCCTATATAGGCTTGTAAGGGAACAAAAACGGTGGTCCATGGCCGATACCATTCATCACTACCCGGAGATATTTCCAAAAAACCAACAAAAGGAGCTTTCGCCAATACAAAGTATTCCCCGCAGGTAATAATATTATTACTTGCATCACGTACTTTTACTCCAAAATAAGGACGTTCATCATCATTATGTCCGCTGGTAGGGTCATTCAATACAACCGCATATCGATATGTGAAATTTGAATTATTTGCAGAAACCGTAAATGAAATACTTGCCCGGGCTGCTCCCCATGAATTGTTCCCCCATGAATTTAAATCTCCGATCCGTAAAGCGTTATTACCTCCTCCCGGAGGAACTACAGGTAGTGTTGTACCTCCAACAGTGGGATCAAAGCCGCCTGAATTTGTGATCAGGAAAGGATTAGGATTAAGTCCGAAAAAACCCGATGGTGGAGGATTAAATCCGGATGTTAGATTAGTTGGGTCAGGATTTGTATCCGGATTTGCTGCCCAATAATCCCAGAAAGCCTGACCTGATTCAAAACCGGGGTTTGTGCATGGAGAGCCACAGTTGAGCGGATCAGGATTGGGATCAGGAAATCCGCTTTTATTTTGAGATGCAACAATTTTATTTCTGACTTTCTGGAAAGCATCAAAATGTTTTTTATAAGCTGGTTGTAAAGATGCCAGGTACATTTTTACGCTTTCTTCTTTCACAATAAGTCCGGTACCAACTTTAAATACTAATGTTTCATAATCCTTTTTCCAGTGGGGACGTAAAAAATTTTTGAAATAGTCCATGTCGGCCATATTACCGTCTGAGGTCATAACCACAAAATTTAAAAAACTCTGGACATCCACTTTCTCAAGTAAAATGGCTGTTTTGTTTAAATAATCTATCCAGGAATTATCGGGAACTCCATAAGGATTATTTGAGCTTTGAAATTCATTTTTTTGAGTTTGAGAAAAGAGGGAAAAAACAATCGCAAAAAAAATTGCGGATAGAAATACTTTTAATCTGGAGATAGTAAATGTATTTATCATTGATCAATGATTACAAAATTGTTACGAATATAGTAATTAATTTTAATAAATGATTTGTTTAACCTTTTTATTTACAGTGCTTTATGTGAATTATTTTACCCGATTGAGTTTGAAGTTTTTCTGAAAGAACGAGTTTTAAAAGTCTATCATCAAATCATGCTAAGTCTTGCTGCATTTGTTCCATTATCTGGGAGATTCGAAAAATCAATACTCATAAAGCCCCCGAGGCTAATTGGCTAAAATAAAAAACACTTTACCTTTTAGTAAAGTGTTTAGTTTGTCATAAACTGTATGTCAGGCTGGAAGCCTTGTTAAAAAGGACGTAGCGAGACGCTACGCCCAACGATTATATTTTTATTTTTTGACACCCCTACGCTGAACGGGGGCTTTGCCTTCATTTATTCTATAATGAAATTCGATAATAGCAAACTTAATAAATAATTTGGTTACTTTTTTGCCGGGATTACAAATCCCTGGCTCTTGGGTCGTGATTACAAATCCTGACCAGCGAGTAGCTTTTAAGGGTGGCCGGAATTAAATAAAAGGATTAAATTAACAAAAACTCCTTCAGGATTTATTGTTGTTAATAAACACGCTTTCTAGTAAGGCAAAGCACTTTCATTCCCGCTATTGAGTTAAAATGTATACATTTATTGTTTAAATTCATCACAATAAAAAATCGAAAATGAATAAAATAATTGGCGCAGTACTTATTATTGCATCGTTAGCAGTGGGTTACGCAGGTTTTAATAAAATTTCAGAAAACACTAAATCAGCCAATGTGTTGGGTTTAAAAATTGAAGCTTCGAACCAGTCTGGAAAGCAACAGGGTTATCTTTTTTTAGGATTTGGGGCTATCCTTTTGGTAGGAGGTATTTACACATTAAATAGTGTGAAAAAATAGTCTGCTGTTGCCAAAACCAAATGACTTTAACAAAAAAACGGGGAATTAATTACAGATTTACTCATTGTACAAAGAGGCTTTGACGATCAAATGACAAACATACTTTTAAAGGTGATATTGACGATAGTGGATTTATTGATTTAATTATTGGTTCGAGCCTCTGTAATGCATATTAATTACGATTCGTCCTTTGTATTTCTTACCAGTCCAATCCCGGCAATAAAAAATATCAAACCAAGTATGCTATAAATAACAACCGCTTTAATATCGTGTGTTCCACCGGTGGTGTTAACAAATAACACTGCAACATAGATAAGTCCACCTATTCCAAGAATAGTAAGTATGGCGCCAAAGATTCTCTTGATATTCATAAATGTTTTTTTTATAGGGTTATTTATTTAAGATTGTGGCTGCACTGTAATTGCACCCAAAATAATATTCTTCGACAGCAAAGATAATTTCCTGAATTTTAAAAAAATTACAGAACCTTGGAAATAACTTACATTATTCACACTTAATTGTGCACCTTACTAATACAGCTACTCTATCGGAATAAAAATTACTAAAGTTTAAATGGCCTTTGGACTAATTTGGCCTAAGTAATGGTATTAGAATGGAAGAAAGAATAAAGGCTAATCTGACTATTCTTAAATTTTATGCAATTCAAAAGCAAAAAACGGGTTATTTACATCCATTAAATCCAACTCTGGAGCAAACATTAACAAGAGTGTAGATACAAGATATTGTGTGCATTTTCATTTTCAGCAATTTCCCCTTTATAGTGTGATTTTTTGCCCCAAAGTTCATAGGGACGTAGACAACATAACAAATTCTATTTATTGAGCAAAAACAATGTATGCCAAAGCATTACAATAAACAATTAGATAAGGAAGGTTTTTAGCAAAATGGCTTAAATTACTTCACTAAAGTAACTGTACCAATAAAACTGTGCTTTTTATTAAAAACATCGGTAAGTTCAACTTTCCAAACATAAACGTCTATTTGAGAATCATCTCCACCTTTATTGGCCTTTCCGTTCCATTTCTCACTCAAATCCTTTCCATGAAAGATCATATCACCCCAACGATCGAAGATCAGCATATCATATTTTATAATGCCAATGCCTGAGCCGAAGAAATGATCATTAATTCCATTTGAATTTGGAGAAAATGCGGTAGGCATGAAAAACGTAAACGCGGGTCCTATCACAATTTGATGTGCTACAGTATCATAACATCCATCGCTATTGTGCACAATTAATGTTGCAAGATAAGTACCGGGTACCTGGTTGGGGTATCCATGTATCGGATCTGATGTGCTGGGCGCGAGTGTAGTGCTGTCACCAAAATCCCAACTCCAGTAATTTACATCAGATGATGATTGATCATTAAAGTTAATAGCCGGGTCAAGCAGGCTGGCCGGGTCTGGTGTAGTGGTAAATTCTGCAGCCGGAACGTTAAATACCTGAACAAAATTAGATTTAACTAAAGAGGATACGCATCCATCACTTGTAGTAGCACTTAATGTAATATCATAATAACCGGAAGTTGAAAAACAATGCGATGGATTTTGCACAGCAGATCCTGTTCCGCCATCTCCAAAATTCCAACTCCAACCTGCAATTGTATAACCAACACCTGCAATAGTTGCATCCGTAAAGTTAGAACAAAGTATAGGGCAACCTGTAGAGTTGTCGATTGAGAAATCCACCACAGGATTTTGATAAAACTTAAAATTTACATTAGACGAAGAAAACGAGCAGGAACCGGCAGGATCATCGGTTGTTAATGTTAATGTTACCGTACCGATCGCAAATTCAGCGGGGCTTGCTGTATAAACTGCATTTAATGTTGTATTATCGGGTGAATAGGTGCCGTTGCCACCACTCCATGTTCCGATTGTTGCACTGCCGCCTATTGAACCGGAAAGGGTAATTCCCAAACCTGCGCAAATAAATTGCGTTGAACCTGCATTGGCAGTGGGTATCTGAGTGATGGTTATTACCATTATATCATTTGCTCCCGGACATGAGCCGCCAGTACCCGTGCTAAAACTTAACGAAACAGAGCCTGCTGTTGCTTCTGCAACACTTGGAGTATAAACGGCTGTTGCACTTGTGTTATCGGGACTGTATGATCCTGAACCTCCGCTCCATGAAGCCGTTCCGGAGCCACTAATGCTTCCCGACAAGGTTACAGAATTACCAACACAAATGCTCTGATCGGGACCGGCAGAAATACTGGAAACAGAATTAAAAGTAATTTGCATTTGATCATTTGCCGAAGTACAAGAGCCTGGGGGATCATCCGTGGTTAGTGTTAAGGTAACGCTGCCCGAACTTATTTCAAAAGAACTGAGGGTATATGTACAATTTAAAGTTGTGTTGTTTGGGGTATATGTGCCTGCTCCACCGGTCCATGTTCCGCTGGTGGCTGAACCACCTATTGAACCTGCTAATGTTAAAGTTCCGTTACAGATCGTTTGGTCGGGACCAGCATTTACAGTGGGTGGGGGGATAACCAAAACAAAAACACTATCAGTATAGGAACATCCCGGAATAGTATCTTTTACAATATACCAACCAGTGCGAGCCAATGTTCCATTGGTTATAGTTGGATTTTGAAAGGTAGATGTATAACCGTTTGGTCCTGTCCATTGGTAAGTTGCATTTGTGACGGTGGATGCGGTAAGCGAAATTGTTCCTCCTGCACAAACGGTGTCACCCATAACGCTAAACGAACAAGAAACACCTGTGCATGGAGGAGGTGTAACAGTTACTGTAACCGGAGAAGAAAAGGTAATAGGACCATTGCAGGTACTGTTCACTATGGTTGCAGTATAGGTAGTTGTAGTGATAGGACAAACACTTAAAGTAGGGGTAGTACCAATAGCAACATTTCCGGGAGCGTACCATGTAAATGTATATTGAGGAGCACCGGTAGGTGTAAAACGTTGTCCATCGTTTGTGGCAGACCATTGGGTGGGATAATTTCTGCCAGGGACAACAACTGCCTGAGTTCCGGACGAATTCTGAATTCCTTCAATAGCAGCACCACTATTCCAGCCTGTACAAAGGGGTTTGTCCTTAATGTAAATTTCTATGTTGTTAGTTGTTTCATACAAAACTATCTGGGAAGTTGCCAATTGAGAATTACATGAAGAAGAGTACATTGAAATATCTGTCCAGGAAACAACAAATGACCTGCATGGAGCAGTACCCTGTACTTTCCAGTTGATTATAGGGGTGCTGGATGAAGATACTGATGGATCTATATCATGCCATGGTCCCATTATACAGTTTGTTAAATCTGCGGGGGTTGCGGATGGAACTGCTGCGCTTATCGGCCAGGTGTTGTAGTCGCCTGCATTCGCTACGTCAAATGATAGTAAAACGTTCGAACCTATAACACACTGGGTATATGTATTACCGAAAAAACTGAAACAGAAAGGAATAGTAATTGCACTCGACCATGTATCATCAATTCCAAGTAAAACTGATGTACCTGTATTGAATGAAAAAGGGGTATAAGGAACAGAACTTACACTATAGGAAGTTGTTGCCTTAGTTCCTTGCAAAGTTGCACTAATGGAAGTGCAGCCGGAGCATAAACTTGCATTTGGACCAACGGTTAAATTAGGGCAGGAAGAAGACTGTGCAAAAATTACTTGTGAAAATAAAGTGATGCAAAGTAAAAAAACTAATAGATTTGAGACCTGAGATTTGAGATTTGAGATTTTATTATGTTTATTCATTTCCTGTTTCTTACTCCAATTTATATATGCGATTTTAATGCTAACAATGATATTTAATAGATAACATCCAATATCAAATACCCACAATCTTATTCAACTAAAGATACAGTTCCAATATAATAATGCTCTTTATTAAATACATCTGTAAGTCTTACTTTCCAGACATATACATCAATTTGTGCCATATTTCCGCCATCATTCGCCCTGCCATCCCATTTATCATGTAATTCTTTCCCATGAAAAAGCATATCGCCCCATCGGTCAAATATCCATAGATCGTATTTTATGATACCGATACCTGAACCGAAAAAATAATCATTTATTCCATCTGCATTTGGAGTAAATACATTCGGAATGAAAAAAGTAAATTCAGGTCCTATAAAAACTTCATGTGCTACAGTATCATAGCAACCATCTGCATTGTGAACAATTAATGTTACCAGGTAGCTGACAGATGCCACATTGGGGTAAATGTGCACAGGGCTTGATGTATGTGGTGAAAGAAAAGTGCTGTCCCCAAAATTCCAATTCCAGTAATTTACATCGGATGATGATTGATTAATAAATGTAATGGTTGGATCAATTACCGATGCAGGATTTGGTGTAGGCTTAAATTCCGCAACAGGCAGGTAATAAACCTGAACCATTTGAGGAGCACTTAAAAATGATGTACATCCGTGATTGGAGGTCGCAATTAATTTAATATCATAGAAACCGGGATCTGTAAAACAATGAGCAGGATGCTGTGAACCGGAGCCGGAGCTGGCATCGCCAAAATCCCAGGTCCATGTTACAACGGAATCTCCTCCGCCAACAATGGTCAGATCTGTAAAATTCACACAATGTGTAGGACATCCGGCAGGAATATCCACGGAATAATTTACTATAGGATTCTGATAAAAAATAAAAGTAACATTGGATGAGGAGAAGGAGCAGGGGCCTACCGGATCATTTGTTGTAAGTGTTAACATAACTGTACCTGCATCAAATTCAGCAGCACTTGCAGTATAGGTGGCATTTAGAGTTGTGTTATTAGGATAAAAGGTGCCATTTCCACCGCTCCATGTTCCACTGCTGGCGGAACCTCCAATTGCACCTGCAAGTGTAATAGGGGAGCCGGAACAAACAGATTGTGTAGATCCAGCATTTGCCGTTGGTAATTGGTTTATAGTGATTACCATTTGGTCGTTTACACTTAAACAAGGGCCTGCAGGATCGTTAGTAGAAAAAGTTAAAGCAGCGATGCTTGCAGTTGCTTCTGCTGTACTTGGTGTATAAACTGCATTAAGAGTGGTATTGTTAGGGCTGTATGTTCCTGTGCCACCGCTCCATGTGCCACTTACAGCGGCTCCGCCTATGGTACCTGCCAAAGTTACTGTGTTACCAATACAAATAGTTTGATCGAGCCCGGCCGAAACAATAGCTTCGGGGTTAATAGTAATTATTGTTTGATCACTTACGGCAGGGCAAGGTCCATTCGGATCATTGGTTGTTAACGTTAATGTTACAGTACCTGCTGTTATTTCAGCAGCACTTGGTGAATAGCTACAATTTAAACTGGTATTGTTTGGAGTATATATACCTGCACCACCAGTCCATGTGGCCGCTGTGGCTGCACCTCCCAGAGAGCCTGTTAACGCTACCGGGGATCCACTACATACTGTTTGATCAGGTGGAGCATTGACAAATGCAGTTGGGTTTTCTGTAACTATATAATTTAACTTTTTAACACAGCCGGTGCTGGAAAGCATTGTAACAACGTAGGTTCCTCCTTGTGTGATAGTAATGATCTGTCCCGTATAAGGTCCTCCCGGACCGGTCCAATTATAGGTATTATTGTCTTCGAAAGGAGCTGTAAGGGTTGTACTGGCGCCAACACATAAGGAATCCTGCTGAGTTACAATTAATGGGGTACATTCACTATTTATATAACCATAGCCGTAATGTCCACCAAAGGTGCAGTCGGCACTTGTGAAACGAACAGTAACGGGGGTTCCAATTTGTCCAACTAAGTCAACACTAACATTTGTCCATGGTTTGAAGATAACACCGTTGCAGTTTTGTGAATTTTGAAATCCGGGAATTCCTCCTCCGGCAACGTATAAAATAGAAGTACAGGGTACCGGAGCACCATTTGCATCTAACATTTCCACATTAAAAAAAGGTTGATCAGCAGTACCATGTCCAGGGTCTTCCAGAACTACAGCATACTGATAAGTAAATACATTATTAGATGCTGTTGGAGTAAAAACAGTTTCCATTCTTTCGGCCTGGCTACCATTAACTCCATTTCCTAAACGACAGGAAAAAACTCCTGCTGCATAACCTGGCATTGCTGGTGCTACAATAGGAAAGCCTCCGCAAGGGTCAACTCCTGCACCAGTTGTAATGGTATGTCGTCCATTGGCGTCACCTACAGCAGCATTTACTCCATTAGAAACAAAGCCTGAAGTGCCACAACATCCAGGGTTTGCACCCGAAAATCCAGTCCAGCCGGATAGATCCCCGGTTTCAAAGTCTATGTTGCCACAAACGCCCGATAAATTTGATGGGGGAGGAGCAGGTAAACTTTTTTGCCAGGTACCATTCTTTTTGCCAATAAATTCCTGCTTCTTAAAATATAAAAATCCAGCATATGCAGCCGGATATTTGATCTCAGAACCCTCTTTTTTTCTGAATTCTTTCAAAACAGCAGCTTCGTCAAAACCTTTCAAAGGGTTTACAGTTGAGGTGTTTTGCCCATTAACATTAAATATTTCCAAAAATAAAATTGCTGAAGCGATGATGCGTAAATTTATTTTTGAAAACAATAACGTTGAATGAACCGATACTGTTTTTATGAATAAATTTTTGTTCATAATGAGAAAATTTAATATAAAGTCAAAAAGTGTTTTATGACAAAGTATATTTTATTTTAAATTTCAAAAAAATAACGAAAATACAAAAAAAAAATCTCTCAAGTGCCTATAATTGCTCAAAAACAAAAAAATGCATCCATCTTTTCAATAAAAATATACTCTCCAAACAACCCGTTTTTTTTTGATAATTTACGAAAGATAAATAAAAAGCCCGAAATACAACTTTCTAAATTTATGTTGATAGTTTTACCCCTTTTTCTAATCTACCAAATCGATTTAATAGCAGACAGTATACATACAAAAAAGGTTGCATTTGTTAATAACTATTTTATTAGCAATGAGGGCAATCGAAAAGAGTTTTTGACACGAATCGCACTAATTGCTTTTTTTAAAATATACCTGATAATCAACCTGTTAGTTCGGTGGGTTTGTGCCAAATAGAATTTAAAGAAGTTTTAGAACTGGACTCAACAATTGAAGGTTAATAGGAGGGGTACAAAATTATCTAAACCCAATTGATCCCTTTTTTCAAAAAAGAGAGGGTTTTTTCTTCCGGACTGTTTGGAGATGCTTTATAATTATAGAGCCAACCGGCAGTTGAAGGCAAACTCATTAAAATGGATTCAACTCTTCCGTTGGTTTCCAAGCCGAATCTGGTTCCTTTATCATATACTAAATTAAATTCGACATATCGGCCTCTGCGCAGCAATTGCCATTGTTTGTTTTCTTCGGTATAAGGTTTGTTTTTGTTTTTATTCATTAAAGAAGTGTAGGCAGGGGCGAATGAATTGCCAATTTCCTGAACAAAAGCAAATAATTGTTCTTTAGTACAATTAGTAGATTTACTTAATTTATCAAAAAATATTCCTCCTATTCCTCTTGTTTCCTTGCGGTGAGGAATGAAAAAATAATCATCGGCCCATTTTTTAAAATCAGTATAGTAATTTGTATTGTGCTTGTCGCAAGCTGTTTTTAGTGAAGAATGAAAAAAAACTGCGTCCTCTTCATTAACATAGTGAGGAGTCAGATCAATACCACCTCCAAACCACCAGGCACCATTACTCATTTCGAAATAACGCACATTCATGTGAATGATAGGAACCATAGGGTTATTTGGGTGAATAACAATAGAAACACCTGTTGCATAAAAGGTGTTTTTTTCAGAATTGGGAATTGAATTTTCCTTGATCAGAAAATCAGGAACATCCCCATGAACAGCAGAAAAATTGACACCACCTTTTTCAATAACATTGCCATTTTGAAGGATACGGGTTCTTCCTCCTCCTCCCTCTTCGCGTAACCAAATATCTTCTTCAAATTTACCTTTCCCATCTTCCTGTTCAATGGCACTACAAATAGAATCCTGCAAAGATTTAAACCATTCAGTAATTTGTTCTTTTGTAGGCATGTACGGTAAAGGTATTGAGGAATTAATCATTGATTTTAAAATGGTGCTCTCTGCTGGCTTAAGATCAATTTGCTTTTACCAATTTATTATCGTGATATTTAAGAATGTAGACAAATTTATTCTCAAATCCACTATCTAAAGGGTATTGCATGAAGTTGAAATAGGTTTCGATCCCCTGGTATTTATACTCAACAATATTATTCAAAAATCCGGTACCATATTTTTGAAGTGAAGAAATAAAATAATAGGCGATATCATATCCTTGATATGCGTACAATTCGGGATCAGTTTTAAAGCGCTCGTAATAGCTATTAATGAAATTTCGTGTAACCGGGTTTTGATAATCAATATAATTATTAGAAGGAATGTGTACAGCAAGTTTATTCAAATAATCAAAATCGAGGTTATCGTAGTTTATCCAGCCTTGCAGGCCTATCAGTACAATTTTATGTTTATCCACAAGAGGATTTAATTTACTAATAAATTCAGTTACATACGATTGATTATTAGAAGGCAACACAATTACATTTATTTTACCGGAATTAAGCATGCTTTCAATTGCTGCTGAACTCTTAACTTCCTTTAATGAATCGGCAGCTTTATACCCGGCTTTTTTTAATGCTTTATTGGCAATGTTTTTGAAAACATTATAAAATGATACTTCTTTTGGATTTCCATTGTTTACCAAAATAATATTTTGTTTCTGAAAAGTGTCAATTACAAAATGGGCCATTTGCTCCACCTGCATGGCATTTGATGGCAATACTTTGCAAACATATAAATTGTCGAACAACACTTTATTTATTTGTGTAAATGGTGATATAATTGGAATAGAATGTTCTTTTGCAAATTTTGCAACTGGCATAAAGCTAGAGCCATATAATGGGCCGATCATCAGGTTCATTTCCTTTAATTCAGGCTTTTTTAGAATATTAAGAATATTTAAGGAATCCTGATCATCAATATCATAAATAAAGATCTTAGCATTTAATTTTTGTTTTTTTAATGAATCTATAGCTAACAATGCGCCTTCATAAAATTGTAGTGCTATTGTACTTTTATTTGGTAATTGGGCATCACCTTTAATAATAGTTTCAATATCGATCTCATTGGCCTCATTGGCATGGAAAGGTAAAAAAAATGCAATATTATATTCGTTTTTTAATTCTCCTGTGTAACTGGTCGCAGATGCTACTACGGTGTCCAGGTCCCTATTCTCAATCAAAAAAGAAGTTGTACTATCTGCAGGCCCCATAAATATCGGATCAACAGGAGCAACCGGCTTTTCTATTCCCTTTTCAATTTGTTTTTTAATTGGTTTTTCAGTTGTTAGTATAGTTGATTTTGCAATGGTTCCAGGTTCACCCTTTGGTTTTATTATAGATACTTTCAATGTTTGTCCACCCTTTAAACCCTCTTTTAATTCAGGATTAAGGATCTTTATTTTTTCCACAGTTGTGTTATACTGTTTTGAAATCGAATACAACGTTTGGCCAGCTTCTACCTGGTGTAATACATAATTAGTTCCATTAGCTACCGGAGCGGATTCAATTTTTTTTGCTTTTTTAACTGGAACCTTAAGAACTTGTCCGGGTTTGATCCCATCTATCGCTTCCGGATTTTCAAGTACAATATCATTTAAACTCAGCTCATAGCTTTTTGCAATGGCGAAAAGTGTTTGCCCTTTTTCAACTGTATGTAAATAATATTTAACACCGTTAATAGTTGTAAGGTTTTTGCTTTTCAAGATAGCACCTGAAGGCTTTTCCTGAGAATAAGATGTAAATGCATTAAGTACAAAGTATAAAGTACAAAGTAATATGTACGATACAGGAGTTGATGTAGAATGTTTTTTTATATTTAATTTCATTTTATATCTTAATAAAGTATTAAGTAAAAGAAGAAATAAATTACTTGATCTTTTTACTTAATACTTTGTACTTAATAGTACCGTTTATTCCCATTCAATAGTAGCAGGTGGTTTAGAGCTAATGTCATAAACTACTCTATTAATACCTTTTACTTTATTTATTATTTCGTTTGATACTTTTCCTAAAAATTCATAAGGTAAATGACACCAATCTGCTGTCATGCCATCAGTAGAAGTTACTGCACGTAAAGCTACAACATTTTCGTAAGTACGTTCATCACCCATTACACCTACTGTTTGAACCGGAAGGAATATTGCTCCAGCCTGCCAAACATCTTTATATAATCCCGATGTTTTTAAATTGTCGATAAAAATATGATCCACTTCTTGTAATATTCTCACCTTTTCTAATGTGATATCCCCCAATATCCGTATTGCCAAACCTGGTCCTGGAAAAGGATGACGACTTAAAATAGCATCATCAATATCCAGTGATTTACCAACTCTTCTTACTTCATCTTTAAATAAAGTGTTGAGTGGTTCCACAATTTTCAATTTCATAAAATCGGGCAAACCGCCTACATTGTGATGAGATTTAATTGTTGCAGATGCACCACCATTAACGGATATGGATTCAATAACATCAGGATAAATGGTGCCTTGTGCAAGCCATTTTACATCTTGAATGCGTTTTGATTCATCATCGAATACATCAATAAAGACCTTACCAATTGCTTTTCTTTTTTTCTCGGGATCGGTAACATTAGCAAGTTCTGAATAAAAGCGTTCCTTCGCATTCACACCTTTTACATTCAATCCCATGTGTTGATAAGAAGCAAGCACACCTTCAAATTCATTTTTACGCAACAAGCCGTTGTCAACAAAAATACAATACAGGTTTTTACCTATTGCTCTATGTAACAATACTGCCGCAACACTTGAGTCCACCCCTCCACTTAAACCCAACACAACTTTATCTGTTCCTATTTTTTGTTTTAGATCGGCAATAGCGGTTTCTACAAATGAGTCTGGTGTCCAGTTTTGAGAACAAGCACAAATATCCACACAAAAGTTTTTCAACAAAAGACCTCCTTCAACAGAATGATACACTTCGGGATGGAATTGAATTCCATACGTTTGCTCATCCATCACTTGGTATCCTGCAAATTTTACATCTTTTGTACTGGAAATAATTTCGTAGTTATCAGGTATCCTAGTGATGGTATCTGCGTGACTCATCCAAACTTGTGAATTATTGGTCACTCCTCTGAACAGGTCATTGTTTTCTTTCACAAATGATAAATTGGCACGGCCGTATTCTCTATGTTCGGACGACAATACTTCACCTCCGAATTTTTGAGCCATTAGCTGTGCTCCGTAACATACACCTAACAAAGGTAATTTACCTTTAAATGACGATAGATCAGGATTAGGTGATTCCGGATCACGCACTGAAAATGGACTGCCGGAAAGTATCACACCTTTAACGTCACTTGTAATTTTTGGAATTTTATTAAACGGATGAATTTCACAGTATACATTAAGCTCTCTTACTCTGCGTGCTATCAGCTGTGTATATTGGGAACCAAAATCTAGTATTATAATTGTTTCTTGCATGTGTGCAAAGATATAAGATATGAGGTATGAGAAGTAAGATGAGTGATATTTTTTATCTTAAATTCAAATATATTAACAAAATTTTTGTTTTGGCTACAGTTCTCAACCCAAACCTCTCAATGAGTGGAAGAGTCAAGCCTATGTCGTTTTCATATTCAGTATCTTATATCCAGCATCTCCTGTATTGTTTAAAAAGTTGTTGGTAATTGGATTTTGTTTGAATATTTTGATGTACAGAGATTCTCTAAACTTGAACTAGAAAAGACCGCTATTCCAACAATTGTATTTTAGCGAAAACCGAAAAATCATAATGAAAAAACAAGTAGTATACCTCTTAATGGCTTTGTTTGCTATATCCTGTTCTTCGGGAGATGAAAAAAAGAAAGGCACCCGCACTGTTTTTAAATACAATGAAATGGCCGGTATAACTTCACTTGATCCTGCTGCGGCTCGGTCCTTTGAAAATATCTGGGTTGTAAATCAACTTTACAACGGATTAGTACAAATGGACGACTCCCTGCTTGTAGAACCTTCCCTTGCAAAGTCCTGGAATATTACAAAAGATGGCTTAACCTATACTTTTAATTTACATAATGATGTTTTTTTTCACGATAACGAATCTTTTACTGAGGGAAAGGGACGTAAAGTTTTGGCAAGTGATTTTGTTTACAGTTTCAATCGTTTATTAGATGCAACGGTTTCAAGCGCCACATCATTACTTTCAAATGTAGATATGAATAACAAAAATGGATTTGAAGCTGTAAATGACAGTACGTTCATCATTCACCTTTCAAAACCGTTCACACCTTTTTTAAGAATTCTGACGATGAAATATTTTTCTGTTATTCCAAAGGAAGTGATCGTTCATTATGGTGAAGATTTCCGCAGAAACCCGGTAGGTACAGGCCCCTTTAAATTAAAAATGTGGGAAGAAGGTTCAAAAATGGTACTTGTAAAAAATGACAATTATTTTGAGTTTGAAGGCGATAAGCGTTTGCCATACCTGGATGCTGTTTCGATATCATTTATAAAAGATAAAGAAACATCATTCCTGGATTTTTTACAGGGCAATGTTGATATGGTTTCAGGTATTGATGCTATTAATGTAGATGAGGTATTGACACTTGAGGGGACGCTGAAAGATAATTATAAGGACAAATTTAAAATGCAAACGCAGCCGTATCTAAAAACAGATTATTTAGGTTTTTTGATCGATGAAAATCTGGAAATTGTAAAAAAATCGCCTTTAAAAGTGAAAGCGCTCCGCAAAGCAATAAATTATGGTTTTGATCGTAAAAAAATGGTGAAATATTTACGTAGAAACCTTGGAATTGCTGCCACTTCCGGATTTATTCCTTCCGGATTACCATCTTTTGATTCGAGCATTGTGAGAGGTTATGATTATAATCCTGATAAAGTAAGGGAATTGTTAGTTGTTGCAGGCTTCCCAAATGGAAAAGGATTGCCTGAAATTTCGCTTGCCACCAGCGAACTGTATCTCGAATTGGCGGAATACATTCAATCTCAATTAGCTGAATTTGGAATAGTGATCAAAATAGATGTTCAAAAAGCCTCTGTGTTATCCGAATCTATTGCAAATACAAAAGTTAATTTTTTCAGAAAGTCATGGATAGCCGATTATCCGGATGAAGAAAATTTTTTGTCTTTATTTTACAGTAAAAACTGGAGTCCGAAAGGCTTTAATTATACACATTATAGCAATCCTGATTTTGATTTTTTGTATGAAAGATCTCAATCAGAATTAAATGATTCTATACGATATACTTATTACCGTAAGATGGATCAGCTGTTGGTGGACAATGTGCCCATTGTGCCTTTGTATTATGATCAGGTAGTACGGTTGGTGCACAATAATATCAGTGGATTAACTTCTAATTCAATGAATATGTTATCGTTGAAGAAGGTGAAAAAAATGCAGAATGTTTTGAAAAATTAATACCGTAAATTGAAAATTAAATTTTCAATTTACGGTATTAATAAAAATTAAATTAGCACGATTTTTCTCCTTAAAACTGCAAATATATAGGCAATACCTGCTCTGCCTGTTTAGCTTGAATTACAATCCAGATAAAAACCAAAAGGATCGCAATTCGCCCAACCAAAGAGACCTTTGAAAGGAAATTTACTGAAAAATATTCGTATGATTTAGGCATGAAATGAAATAAATAGCCTAATGACATTACTCCGAACACAGCTCCATATGCCGATAACAGAGGGACGAATGCCGCGGCATTAAAATTGCTGAAAATTTGTGTAATGATTATTCCTGCATCCTGAAGAGTAGAGGCTTTAAAAAAGATCCAACAGAAACAAACAAAATGAAAGGTGAGTAGCACTCCAAGGATACGAACTAATTTAGAACTTAAAACCCGTCCAAAAGTTACTTCATGAAAGGAATTATAACGTGAAGCCAACGACATTCGTAATTTATCAAAAGCCAATGCCAGGCCATGCATACCGCCCCAAATAATAAAATTGAAGGATGCACCATGCCATAAACCGCCCAATAGCATAGTTATCATCAAATTGATGTATTGCCGAAACTTTCCTGCTTTGTTTCCACCAAGCGAAATGTATAAATAATCTTTTAGCCAGGATGATAAAGAGATATGCCATCGCCTCCAAAATTCAGTGATACTGCTTGATTTATAGGGAGAATCGAAGTTCTCATTTAGTGTAAAGCCCATCCATCTTGCCATACCAATTGCCATATCAGAATATCCCGAAAAATCACAGTAAATAACCATTGCATAACCATACACTCCCAATAAACACTCAATTCCTGAATGCCGCGAGGGGTCATCAAAAATGTATTGAACATAATTTACATAGATGTAATCAGAGATAACAACTTTCTTGAAAAGTCCGCCCACTATAAGATATAAGCCTTTTGATACATCTTCTTTTGTAATAAAGATATCTTTCCGGATCTGTGGAATAAAATCGGAAGCCCTTACAATAGGCCCCATTACCAGTTTTGGAAAGAAAGAAAGAAAAAAACAATAATCTAAGAAACTTTGAACCGGTTTGAATTTTCCACGATACACATCAATGGTATAACTCAAATTTTCAAACGTATAAAACGAAATACCAATTGGCAGGATAAGGTTCAGGGGCTTTACTTCACCTATTTTAAAATCGTTTATGATCTCTATAAAGAAATTAGTGTATTTGAAATAGAATAGCAGCCCTAAATTGATAATGATGCTAAAAATAAGTATCCCATTTTTTTGTGCCTTGGTTTTAGCGGAATAGATCCAATTGGCCAAATTAAAATCAATAACAGCCGATAATAAAATGAATCCAAAATAAAATCCGCAGGCTTTATAAAAAAAGTAAAGAGAGAAAATGGTAAAGTAAATAACCCTGCTTAGTTTATGCTTGTACAAAAACTGGTATCCTAAAAGAAATATACAAAAGAAAAACAGAAAGAACCCACTATTAAACAATAGCGGGTCTTTCGCATTGTAGGTGAGTTGTTCAATTATTTTATCCGTATCGATATTAAAAAAAGTCACGCTTTAATAAATTTCAGTTTGAATTATTTGCTTAGTATGTTTAAAATTAAAAATTTTAATGATGTTGTTCTGTAAAATCTTTTTCGAACCACGCGATCTCATCTTTCAAGTCTAAAATTGGATTATCCTTTTGAAGCTGGCTGCAACGTTCCATATATGCAGTCTTGAATTTCAAATATGCATTAGTATTACTATTAAAAGGTCGGTGTTGTTTTGCAGTAACGATGTCTTTTATTTTTTCGAATAGTTCTTTTGTTTTGTCATCAAAAATAGTGTTCATCAGTTTTTCAAAAACATAATTGATTGCTTGTTCATTAGGATGAACCAGATCAGAATTATAAAAACGATAATCGCGTAGATCATCTATCACCAGTTCATAAGCAGGAAAATAAAAGGAATAATCATTTTCTTGTACCAGTTCATGAACCGCTTCGATCAAACGGGCTTTACTTCGGTTATTCTCTATTATACCCTCGCGTATGTGCCGCACAGGACTGATCGTAAAAATAATTTTTAAATTATTATTTAAGGCTTTTAATTGCCGGATCAGGAGTTTATAATCGGCTACAATTTCATTTACAGTCAACAAGTGTTTTGTAAATTCTTTTTGTGGCACTTTATGGCAATTGCCAACCAATTCATCCGTATCGTTTCGCTTATATATAAAGGCAGACCCAAACGTGATGAAAAGCCAATCGGTTTGTTTTATAAAATCATGTGCCGATGAAATTCCATTGTTAATTGTTGTTAAGCAAGTTTGTTTATCTGTATCTGAAAAGCGGCTGTGATGCTCCCAGCTATTCCAGCATTCATTTGCATAAAACAATTCATTTTCCCCAATCGTTTTATTGTCGATGTATCTTCTCAACGCAACAGCCATACTTGTGGGGTTATACAATACACCGTTCGGATTAATTTTTACATTGAACTTATACTGTTGCATTGTTTCTCCAATGTTTTCGGTAAAACAAGAACCTACAAATAAAAATTTGTGTGCATAATTAATTTTTTGTTCAAAGGGAGGTATGGTGAAATTGAGATGGAATTTCATTTTTAAAAATTGGTGATTAATTGAATTAGAGATTTTTGAATTTGAGATTTGTTGATTTAGTGATTTTTTTAGTTCTCCAATTTTCTAATTCTCTATTTCTCTATTTTATAAATTTCTCTAATTCTCAAATTCGTTTACTGCTCACATTTACAATACGGTGAAAAAAATATTTTGGTATGCGGTAACAATGATTGAACCCGGGCTTGTTCAGCATCAGGTATCATTATCACACGCAAGTCAAACAATTTTAAGCTTTTTAAATTTCTTAGCTCAGTCGGAAATTTATCAATATCATTGCTCCACAGATCAAAGGTTTTTAATTTTTCGAGTTTCCCTATTTCGATTGGCAGAGAGGTTAGATCATTATTATTAGCCTCGAGATAATATAAATTAGTTAAGTCCCCAATTTGTGTTGGAAATTCCTGTAAACCGCTTCTCGAAATGGCAAAGTATTGTAAATTCTTTAGCTGTCCTATTTCAGCCGGAAGTTCTCCGATATCATTTTTACTCAGGTCAAGATATTGCAGATTTATAAATTTAAAAATTTCGGGAGGGAATTTTTTTAACCTCTTTTTTCTAAGCTCTAATTTTATTACTTGTTCGGGGTTTTTCATCGCTTCTTCAATACTTGTGAAAGCGGTAAGAGTGTCTAACGACAGTGAATCAAGCAATTGACTTTGTGCATTCGTTTTTTGCGAAAACAAAACAAATAACAACAGCAAGGCAGTATGTATTCTTAATGTATTTTTATAGGAAGATTTTTTTTTCATTTATATTTTAACACAAAGTACAACATTAGCCACCATTGATTATTTGTGAAAATCAGTTATGTGTAATGAGTTTTCTTTATCCTTCACTAATTGTTTTTTTAGTTCCTCTAAGTTACTGAATTTTACCTCATCACGCAATCGTTCAACAAAATAAATAGTTACTTCCTGACCATAAATTGTTTTATCAAAATCAAAAATATTAACCTCAATACTTCTGCCTTTCCCTTCTACTGTTGGGTTATTCCCAATACTTAACATACCACCATAAATTGTACCATCCTGCTTTATTTTCACAGCATATATACCATCAGAAGGTATTAATTTGTATTTGTCCTCTATTACAATATTTGCTGTCGGATATCCTATTGTTCGCCCAAGTTTTAAACCTTCAATAACTTTACCGCTTAATGAATAAAAATGTCCTAAAAAAGCAGTTGCCGATTTAACATCTCCTGTTTGTAATGCTTTTCGGATTTTTGTTGAGCTTATTTCAATGTGTTCAATATCTTTTGCCGGGATCTCTTCAACATCAAAACCATATAGAGGCCCATACTCTTTTAAATGTTCAAATGAACCTTCACGGTTACGTCCGAAATGATGATTATAACCAATGATAAGGTGTTTGGTCTTTATTTTATTTACTAAAATATTTCGTACAAATTCCACAGAAGTTAATCTTGAAAACTCTTTGGTAAAAGGATAAATTATTAAATGGTCAACACCATACTTTTCGAGCAATTCGATCTTTTCCTGCTGCGTATTTAATAATTTTAGTTCATTATCATCCGGGAATAACACCATTCTGGGATGTGGGTAAAATGTAAGCAATACAGTTTCTCCGTCACTTTCCTTGGCGGCCTCTTTTAACCTTGTTATGATTTTTTGATGCCCTAAATGAACCCCATCAAAGGTTCCGGTGGTCACCACCGGGTTTTTCACATCCTTAAAATCTTCAATATTGGTATAAACTTTCATTCTAATAAATATATTCTGGCTTCCTGTTCTATGCCAATTTCATTAAGTAAAGATGCCATCGCAGCTAATTCGGAGGCTCAATTTGACTACTTCAGGGTCAGTCTGAGCTTTTCGGACACTTTGGGCAGATGCTTCTGATAAAAATGTTCTAATTATTAATTTGATGTTATCGAAAAGCAAGCTGTTAATTTCGATAACCGCCTATAAATCAATGTTAAAAACACAAATCCAAACCATAAGATTTTTGTGTGGCTTTACGTGCCGAAATTAATTATAAAAATACTAAAAATCGCTTTTTTAGCTGAATAAAATATACTAATTTCGCATCGGTTTTTAAAAATTAACATTTACATCTATATAAAATGTCAGAACAAACTGGTAAAATCGCACAAATAATTGGTCCTATAGTTGACGTTAGTTTTGAAGGTGGAGCTTCATTGCCTAATATCCTGGTTGCCCTTGAGGTTGTTAAACCTAATGGACAAAAAATTATTTTAGAAACACAAAAACACGTTGGAGAAGATACTGTTCGTACCATCGCGATGGATTCTACTGATGGTTTATACCGTGGAATGACTGTAAAAAATACAGGAAAAGGTATTACAATGCCTGTTGGTGATAAAGTAAAAGGCCGTTTGTTTAACGTTGTTGGTGAAGCCATTGACGGTATTGAACAAGTTAGTAACGAAGGTGGTGCTCCGATTCACCGTACTCCTCCTAAATATGAAGATCTTTCTACTTCTACGGAAGTATTATTTACAGGTATAAAAGTAATTGACTTATTAGAGCCTTATTCAAAAGGTGGTAAGATCGGTTTGTTTGGTGGTGCAGGTGTTGGTAAAACTGTATTGATCATGGAATTGATCAACAATATCGCTAAAGGTTACGAAGGTTTATCTGTATTTGCAGGTGTTGGTGAGCGTACACGTGAAGGAAATGACTTATTGCGTGAGATGATCGAATCTGGCGTTATCCGTTATGGTGAAGCTTTCAAACATTCAATGGAATCAGGTGGATGGGATCTAACTAAAGTAGATATTGCTGAATTAGCTAAATCTCAGGCAACCTTAGTATTCGGACAAATGAATGAGCCTCCGGGTGCACGTGCACGTGTTGCTTTATCAGGTTTAACGATGGCTGAATATTTCCGCGATGGTGATGAAAAATCAGGTGGTCGTGATATCTTATTTTTTATTGACAATATCTTCCGTTTCACTCAAGCTGGTTCTGAAGTATCTGCATTGTTAGGCCGTATGCCTTCAGCTGTGGGTTATCAACCAACATTGGCTACTGAAATGGGTTTAATGCAAGAACGTATCACTTCTACAAAACGTGGTTCTATTACATCAGTACAGGCGGTTTATGTTCCTGCGGATGATTTAACAGATCCGGCTCCGGCTACTACTTTTGCCCACTTAGATGCTACTACTGTATTGAATCGTAAAATTGCTGAGTTAGGTATTTATCCTGCTGTGGATCCTTTGGATTCTACTTCCCGTATTTTAAGTGCAGCCGTATTAGGTGATGAACACTATGGAACAGCACAAAAAGTAAAACAGATCTTACAACGTTACAAAGAATTGCAGGATATTATTGCTATTCTTGGTATGGATGAATTATCGGAAGAAGATAAATTAGTTGTACACCGTGCAAGACGTGTTCAACGTTTCTTATCTCAGCCATTCTTTGTTGCAGAGCAGTTCACCGGCTTAAAAGGAGTATTTGTTTCTATTGAAGATACCATCAAAGGATTTAACATGATCCTTAATGGTGAAGTGGATCAATATCCTGAAGCAGCATTTAACCTTGTAGGTTCTATTGAAGATGCTATTGAAAAAGGAAAGAAAATTTTATCTGAAGTATAAAAATAATTTGAAAATTTGAAAATGTGTTAAATTGGAAATTATATATTTCATTTTAAAATTAGCACATCTTCAAATTATTTTTGTTCATTATCAAATTATCAAATTGACACATTTTCAAATTAATTAATATGTTTTTAGAAATAATAACTCCGGATAAAAAAGTGTACAGTGGTGAAGTAGATGCTGTAAAACTACCAGGTGCTGAAGGTTCTTTTGGTATTTTAAAAGGTCACGCTCCTATTATTGCTACACTAAAGAAAGGCACTGTGAAAATTACGGATACTAAAAAACACATTGAAAATATTGAGATCAATGGTGGAGTAGTGGAAGTACTAAACAATAAAATTATTGTTCTTGCTGAAAATGTTTAATTAAAATTTTAATTTTTGAATCCCGTCCTGTAAATAGCAGGACGGGATTTTTTGTTTAATTTCGGTAAATCATTTAACACCGTAGGATGGAATACTTCCTTATTTGTCTAGTTGCATTGATTGGTTCGGGCCTTACTTTGTTTTCAGGGTTTGGCCTTGGGACATTACTCGTCCCTGTATTTGCCATTTTTTTTCCTATCGAGATCGCTATTTCACTTACAGCGATTGTCCACTTTCTTAACAATTTATTTAAATTAATATTGCTGGGTAAGCAAGCAAATAAAAAGGTGGTTTTAGACTTTGGTATCCCGGCTATTCTCTTTGCCTTTATTGGTGCTTCTTTGCTAACGCTGCTGGCAGGAATGGATCCCTGGTTTCAGTATTCAATTTCAGGTAAAACGTTTGAAGTAATGCCTTTGGATCTCACAATTTCTATTTTATTAATTATTTTTTCATTATTTGAGGTAGTACCAAAGCTTGCTAATCTTCAGTTCAGCCAAAAATATTTGATCCTGGGTGGCATCTTAAGTGGTTTCTTTGGAGGGCTTTCAGGAAATCAAGGTGCATTAAGATCAGCGTTTTTGTTAAGAGCTAATTTATCAAAAGAGTCTTTTATTGCTACAGGAGTTGTTATTGCTTGTTTGATCGATGTTTCAAGGTTAGCTGTTTATGGAAAACAGATTTTGGGAATGGGAAGTCAATTCAATTTTTCTCTTGTAATTGCAGCCACATTATCTGCTTTTATAGGAGCATACGTTGGTAACAAGCTTTTGAAAAAGATCACTATTAAAACACTTCAATATATAGTTGCTGCAATGCTCTTTATATTCGCTATTCTGTTAGGTGCCGGGATAATATAATATTTGATAGGCACTCCGAAATACTAACAACAGAAGATAAGAGGGATGGTAGCCGAAGTTTTACTAATTATAAATATGGAGCACATTTCCATCAAAAGTAGTATTGTATGCTTTTAATGGAAGTCCTGCAGGAGCCTGCGTTACCGAGCCATCATACATCGAAAATTTTGAATGGCAACAGGTATCAGTAGCCAGGATATTTGTAGCATCTACAACCACGGTAGCGCACGCATCGCTTGATTGATAAGTACAGTTGCGATCATAGGCCATAAATTCTGAAGGTGATTTTCTATATACCAATATTCCTCTAACACCCCCTGTAACATATACCCAACCGCCAACTCCATTAAGATTTACAAAACTTGGATTATTAGTATACAAATAAATATCAACCGGAGTTATTGGCACACCATTATCAGTATCTTTTTTACAAGCGGCTATGCTCATTAAAATTAGACAGGCTGTTAAACTCAAAAACGATTTCATTTTAAAATAAATTATTACTTTTAACAAATTTAAGAAAATATTTCTATATTTTTATACGTTCCACTGCAAAAGAGTTTCAGACGCTGATCAGAAGTAAAAACTGAATAAACGATTTTAGATTGGAAATGTTTTTTGTCTAATATCTCAACGAGCAGATTTTCTAATTTTAAATGAATCATCAATAATTGAAAATGAAAGCGGTTTTACGAAAAATAATTTTAGTTCTCATTTGTTTAATGCCTTTTGTTGGTTATGCCCAAGAAGCTGCCTCAGCCAAAGATAAAGCGCCAGCCACTTCTCGTGCGCAACGCAAAAAAGCCAAGCAAAAATGGAAAGAGAACCGTAAACTGGAAAGAGGGCAGGCAAAAGCTATAAAGGAGCATCATAAGCATTTGCAAACTAAAAAAACAAATAAAAGAATGCGTAAAGAAAAACGTAAATCTGAAAGATTAAGAACAAACAAAAAAGAATTTTTTGTGGTGCGGTGGTTTAAATATGGTCGGAATTAAATAGTTTCAAATTTATTTTATTGCCCTTTAATTTTTTTCGCTTAAATATTCCTTCCTGCAAGCAACTAGTATATTGGTGCAATTATAATAAAATAATTGCAAAAAAATCAATTGATTCAAACGGGCCGAAAAAAATGAAAAGTAAGATAATCCTCTTAGGAATAACTGTTTTTTTTGTTTGCATAGGTTTTGTGCAGGCTCAAAGCGGAGGAATTCGATTTGAAAAAACAAAATGGAAACAAGTACTCGATAAAGCAAAAAAAGAAAAAAAAATAATTTTTCTTGATTGTTATACATCATGGTGCGGGCCCTGTAAATGGATGGAAAAAAATGTATATAACATTGATACTGTTGCCGACTTTTACAATTCCAGTTTTATTTGCGTAAAAATAGACATGGAAAAAGACGAAGGATTTGATCTTGCAAAAAAATATAACATTACATCTTATCCAACTATGTTGTATTTAAATGCAGCAGGAGAGGAGCTTCATAGAACCTGCGGATTAGCAAAGGCAATAGATTTTATTGAAAATGGTCGAAATGCCTTAGACCCTCAAAAACAATTACTCACTGTTACAAATCAGTTTAATGCGAATGCTACCGATCCCCAAATTGCTTATAGGTATTTTGAACTCAGGAAAAAAGCATGCCTTGAAAACGATACTATAATTGAAAAATATTTTTTAACACAGAAAGATAGTAATTTATCATTGCCTTATAACTGGAAAATCATTTATAAGTATTCTGATTATACTTCTAAGGCCTTTCAGTATTTAGAAACCTATAGATCTTTTTTTTATCAACTTTATAACATCGATTCTGTAGAAAAAAAAATAAATCAGGTATATGCGGATGCCCTTCGGATGGCACGTTTGAATAGAAACCAAAAGGAGTTTGATAAACTTAAAACTAACCTTCGTAAATTAAAAACAAAAGAAGCCGAAAAAGTTATTTTGCATGCGGAACAAAAACTTCAAAAACTTCCCAATGCTGATATGCAAAATGCTCTTGAAATAGTGGATTCAATAATAGGTCCAACAAATGTTTCAAAGGGCTATGGCAATGTGATGGACTTCCAAGACAATGGGCATACTGCTCCTGGTCAAGGTGGTGGAGTTAAAGAAGGAAATTCCGCCTGGTTCAGGTTGAATATTGATCATGATACAATACTTACATTTGATATTGTTCCTATTGATAGCCTTGATGATTATGATTTTGCTGTTTTCAAATGCCCGGATGCAAATTCGATCAAAGATATAAAATCAAACAAAAAAAAATTAAAACCTGTGCGCCTTTGCTATTCTTATTGCACTTCTAAAAGTGGTGTTACAGGATTATCACAATATACAACAAACACTAATATAGGAGCGGGAAGCGGACCAGCCTATGTATCTGGAATTCCTGTAAAAGCTGGAGAATGTTATTACCTTTATGTTGATTGTTTCGAATCATCTATTAAGTATAATAGAAATCAATTGCCATTAGGGTTTTCTATTTTCTTCTATAATTATTGGCCGAAGAGAAGACCTATTGTTTTAAATAATGTTTTTTTTGAAAATAATAAAGCTGATTTACCAAAAGAAACATTTTCAGAGCTCGACAAACTTGTTATCCGCTTACAGCAAAGCCAGATAAAGATTGAAATAAGAGGTCATGCAGATGGAATGGGAAATGAAGAACAAAATAAAGTGCTTTCAGAAGAACGTGCCAAAGCAGTTCTTAATTATCTCCTATCAAAAAAGATAAAAGCTGACCGACTTTTTTACAAAGGATTTGGGAGCACTGTGCCAATTTCATCAAATGAGACCCCAGAAGGACGGCAGAAGAACAGGCGGGTGGAATTTGTTATTGTCATGAATTAACAAACTGCATTCCTAAAAAAAACATACAATAAAGCTTACAATACAAAGTTTTAAATGAATTGTAAGCGAACAAAAACATTTGCTTCGGAAAAATATATTTTTTTTGCTACCTTTAATAAAAAAATTGAGTTCAGGTAAACCGGCTATTTTGCCAAGCCAACCCTAACGCTTTATGCAAAAAATAAAACATTTTTTTTTATTCTCCTTTATTATTGCACTTGTATTGCTTGCCAAACAAGGCATGTCCCAATCGTACTATTTTCAAAATTATTCTGTTGAAAATGGATTACCATTTATTGATGTCTCCACTATTTTTCAGGATAACAAGGGTAATCTTTGGTCAGGTGGTTATGGCGGTTTAAGTAGATTTGATGGTGTTTCTTTTACTAATTACAGTCCTAAAAATGGATTGCTCAATCACTCCGTTACCTGTATCACTGAGGACAATAATGGAAACCTATGGATAGGAACCATCAGCGGTATCAATAAATTTAACGCTGAAAAATTTACAGGATATACCACCAAACATGGCCTGATCTCCAACTCAATTACAGCATCTTTAAAAGATGCGAATGGTAACTTATGGTTCGGGACCGACAAAGGCATCAGTAAATTAACAGATGGTACATTTATTAATTATTCCACTAAGAACGGATTGGTTGGAAATGCCGTAAACTGTATTTTTCAGGACGATTTAGGTAATGTATGGATCGGTACTAATGAAGGGATAAGTGTTTTTGATCAGTCAGCTTTGCCAATTAAAGGCTCAAAAAAAATAATCAATTACAAAACATCTGATGGTTTATTAAATGATCATATAAATAGTATTACACAGGACTTGCAACATAACATTTGGATCGCCACATCAAATGGCTTATGTAAATTAAACAATAATAAATTCACTTGCTATTCAGTAAAAGACGGGCTTACCGATGATAATATTAGCTCCGTTTTAGTTGACTACAGGAATACACTATGGTTAGCCACTGATAATGGATTGTTAAAATATAACCCGAAGGGTTCCGATGGAGAAAAAGAAAAATTCATTAAGTATTCCCTCCGAAAAGACAATAACAGCAATTTGATTGGCTGCCTTTACCAGGATTACGAACATAATTTGTGGATAGGAACATATGCCGGTTTATTTAAATACCGAGGAAACCCTTTTGTTAGTTATGGAATAGAGGATGGATTAACAAGTCAATTTATTTATGGTATCCTGCGGGATTCAAAGAACGCACTTTGGATAGGTTCTAAAGATGGAGGCTTGTTTAAGTTTGAGAATGATAAATTTATTCAGTTCAACGAAAAAACCGGTTTAAAAGCCAAAACGGTGAATTCAATATATGAGTTAAATGCGGGGACTTTATGGCTTGGTACTGATGCAGGTTTAACGATATACGATGGTAAAAATTTCATTAAAAAGGCAGATCCATCAGGCGTTTTCGATCGTGCAGTTAATTATATTTATAAAGATTCTAAAAATATTTTATGGTTAGGTGGAAATGATGAGATATTTAAATTTGATGGAAAAAAATTTACACGTTATACATTTAAAGGAAGAAGCGAAAACTGTCAGGTATGGACAATTGTTGAAGATCTGAAAGGCACACTTTGGATCGGTACCTATTTAGGAGGTTTAATTAAATACGATGGAAACGAATTTGTTGAGTGTAGCGAAGAGCTGGGTTTGAAAAACGATTCCTATCTCACCTCATTAATAGATAAAGAAGGTAATATTTATTTAGGGGCTCTTGATGGCTTGTGGATGTTTAATCCGGGATCTGCCGATCCAAAATTTACCAGTTTTAGCGAAACGGATGGTTTGAGTTCCGATTTAATTTATGCAATTACTTTTGGAAAAACACAAGACGAAATTTGGGCTGGAACAAATCAGGGTTTAAATAAAATTGATATTGCTGAATTTAAAAGATCCGGGAAAAAAAATATTATTCCTTTTGGTAAAGAAGATGGTTTTTCTGGTGTTGAGTGCAACTCAAATGGTACCTACGTTGATAAAGATGGATCTATTTGGTTTGGAACTGTTAATGGGCTCATTAAATACGATCCTGTTGAATACATCGAAAACATAGCTGAATCTAAGACCAGTATCACGGGCTTTCGTTTATTTTACAATGATACCATTTTAACAAATAAGATGCATTTATCATACAATGATAACAATATTACTTTTTATTATTCCGGAATAAGCCTTACTAACCCAGCCAAAGTGCAGTATTCACATATACTGGAAGGTTTTGACAAGTGGTCACCTCCATCAAAGGAGCGAATTGTAACCTATTCCAATCTTCCATCCGGCAAGTACACCTTTAAAGTTATCAGTTCAAATAATGAGGGTGTTTGGAATGAGATACCCGCAAGCTTTACATTTACTATAAATATTCCTTTTTGGAAAACATGGGGATTCATCATTACCTCATCAGTGCTGGTGATAGGTGCATTTGCATTTTTTATCAGATTTAGGATCCGTAAAATTAAAAATCTTGAAAAACGAAAAACGGAGCTCAACAGAAAAATTGCAAACATCGAATCGCAGGCATTACGTGCACAAATGAATCCTCATTTTATTTTTAATACACTTAGTTCAATTCAACATTATATATCCAATCATGATACGGATGCAGCTTTAAAGTATTTATCAAAATTTGCGAAATTGATGCGAAAGATCATGGAAAATTCAAAACAACAGATGATCACCGTTGCCGAAGAAATTAATGCGCTCAACTTATTTTTAGAATTAGAAGTAATGCGTTTTGATAAAAAATTTGAATACCACATTTCTATTGACCCTAACATCGATCAGAATTACGATCGTATACCTTCAATGCTTATTCAACCTTATGTGGAAAATGCGATCATTCACGGATTATTGCCTAAACAGGGATTTGGAAAAATTTCGATAGCTTTACAAAAACAAAATGATACTATTTTGTGTATTGTTGAAGATACTGGGATAGGCAGAGAAAACTCGAAAAAATTCAAGAAAAACAGTATTCAGCAGCATAAGTCAATGGGAATGAGTATTACTCAGGAGCGATTAGATATTTTAAATGCAAGCTTAAGCAGTAACATCAATTGCGAAATAATTGATCAGCATGAAAACGGTGAACCAGCCGGGACAAAAGTTCTATTGGTGATTCCGCTTGAAGTGAATGAATAGGTTGAGCAATTTTTTCAATTTAACAATTAACCAGTAAGCAATTTAGAACTTAATCTTCCTTAAGGATGACCAAATGTTGAGAGAAGGGGGGGGAGGAGGGGGATAATATTTTTTTGATTTGTAAATTCATAGAGTTTAGATTTTTGTAACCAATACAAATTCGTAATTCGTTAAAATTCGTAATTCGTAGTATATGATAAAAGCAATAATAGTTGATGATGAATTAGGTGCACGCGAATCATTATCAAAGATGGTAGAAAAAAACTGTAAAACTATTGATATAGTTGCCAAAGCAGATTCAATGACCAGCGCTTTTGATGCCATCAGCAAACACCAGCCTGATCTGGTATTTTTGGATATTGAAATGTCTAATGGCAATGCTTTCGATTTGCTCGAAAAATTCAAAGAAATTGATTTCGATATTATTTTCACAACAGCCTACGATCATTATGCTATCAAAGCCATTAAATTCAGTGCCATTGATTATATACTTAAACCAATTGATCCTGAAGAATTGATCCAGGCAGTGCATCGTTTTGAAGAAAAGAACGGCCAAAAAAGTATGCTGGATAAAAAATTTAAAGCATTGCTATCAAACATAAGACCTGAAAACAAACTTAAGAAGGTAGGTATCCCTGATGGGGACGGATTGATATTCATTAACCTTTCCGATATTATCCGATGCGATTCTGACGGTAACTATACCTTTTTTGTTCTTGTTACCGGTAAAAGAATACTGGCATCACGTACCCTTGGTGAATACGAACAAATGTTTGCCGATGATAATTTCTTCCGCGTTCATCGTTCCCACCTCATAAACCTCCAGCATGTGAAAAAATACATTAAAGGCGAAGGAGGTTACGTTGTAATGAGTGATAATTCACAGGTTGAAGTATCCAGAAGAAATAAAACAGATTTCCTCGAAAAATTGTCTCTTATTTAGTTTCAGCAAGAAAACTCATTGTCATTTTTATTTCTCTGCGAACCACCATGTATAATACTCCTGTGCAACTCAGTGTAGTGAAAAATTACACTGGATATCACTGAGAAAGCTTTCGAAAACTACTAAGGAATTACCATTAAGCAGGAGTTTTACCTACTATCTACTCTTTAATTAATCATATTACCCAAATTCATTTACCGCTTTCCCATTAATAACTACCGTTTAATAATCGAACATCCCCTTTCAGTCAATGTAGCTTTATCTCCCTTTCTTTCTGTTGTAATATTGTAATAGAAAATTAAACATTTAAATTTTTAATAAAACAGGTGTCGGGTTTTTGCGACAAATTAATTAGCACATGGGGATGTTGTTTAAATTAATAAGCAAAAACCCGCACCTTTTAACTAAAACGCTAACAATAGGATTATTATAATTGCCACGTCATGCTGAACTTGTTTCAGCATCTCATAGAAGATTCCGAAACAAGTTCGGAATGACATTTTTTCACTAAATAAAAAAATAGAAATCATGAACAAAAAAACCACAATTTCCAGAACTAAAAACGATCATTCAGAAGGTAGTGGAACTATCGCTATTTTAATAGCTTTTGTTGCCATAGCATTTATTCTATTCAATGCCTTTACTTCAACCTAATTTAAACCTGTTTTTTTGTAAAACAGGCTTTGGAAATCGAGAGCTTTATTGCGCTTATTGAGTTGATATGCAGTAGGTTATCGGGGGCGTTTTTCGGTGTTGATATTCGGTACAAAAAAAACTTGTGTAAGAAATTTAAATATTCATATATTTACGCGCCCATTTTTTTTAGAGAGTTCCAATAACTTTAGGAATGAAAAATGTTCAAATTTGAAAATGAACTTATTTTAAATTTTCAAATTCACAAAATTATCAAATTATCAAATTAAGAAGATATGCTACGAAAATTACTTACCACCTTATCGATTGTTGCTGCATCGGCCGGACTCACATTTGCACAAAATGAAGGCGCTATCAAAGTAACACTTAAAGACAAAGCGAATAAAGAAACTATTCCTTTTGCGAACGTAGTTGTGGAGATGGGCGGCATTCAGGTTGGTGTTGGTACTACCAATATTGACGGTGATGTGACCATTAAACCTTTAAATCCGGGAAAATATAAAGTTAAGGCTACTTATGTAGGTTATCAGACTGTTGAAATCGCTGACGTAAGTTTGGCTGTTGGTAAAACGGTTTATCTTAATATTGAAATGTCAAATGCCGGTGGTATTGAATTAACTGGTATAGAACTTATTGTATATACTGAGCCTTTGATTGACCCGGATACAAAATCCGGATCAACCGTTACCCGTGAGGAATACCAGAATATGGCTTCCAAAAACATTAACTCAGTAGCCGCAACCACAGCAGGTATTTACCAGGCAGATGAGGGTGGCGCATTGAATGTGAGAGGTGCCCGTTCATCAAGTACCGCCTATTATATTGATGGTGTAAAAGTTGTTGGAGGTGCCGGTGTACCTCAGTCCAGCGTTGAACAAGTAACTACCATTATTGGTGGAACTCCCGCTGAATACGGAGATGCTACAGGTGGTATCATTGCCATTACTACAAGAGGTCCTGCAAGTAATTATACAGGAGGTATCGAGGTTATTTCTTCCGGTTTAGGTGAAAAAAATCAAAAAAGCAGAGGATTAGATGCGTACGGATATAACTTCGTTGGCTTCTCTATTAACGGTCCTATTTTGATGAAAAAAGACTCCGTTAATAATATTAAAAAATCCGTTCTTGGTTTCAGTTTATCAGGTGAAATGTTCACTGACAAAGATCCTGACCCATCAGCCATTGGTTTCTATCAGGTAAATGCAGAAAAATTAAAAGAAATTGAGCAAACTCCTTTACGCCCCAACCCAAATGGTGCAGGTGGTTTTGTTCCAAATGCTGAATTTGTTACTGCTGGCGATCTGGAAAAGATCAAAGCCAGAAACAATGTACGTGCAAATTCTTTCCGTTTGAACGGGAAAATTCAATACCAGCCAACTACCAATATGGGTATAACCTTAGGTGGTTCAGAGGATTATAATACAAGCCATGCTTTTGTTTATGAATACGCACTGTTTAACCCTGTAAACAACCCTCAGCAAATTTCAAATACCTGGAGAACGTATGCTAAATTAACTCAAAAATTCAACTCCGCTACAGCAGAAGAAGCAGAAAAATCGTCCTCAGCTGTCACAAACGCATACTTCACACTTCAGGCAAGTTATGCAAATGCTAGCAGCAAAACTCAGGATGATAACCACAAAGACAGAAATTTCGATTACGGTTATATTGGAAAATTTGTTCAAACCAAGGAAAATAACTATATCTACGAAACCCGTGATAGATATGATGTTGATGGAGATGGTATTTTAGATACTGTATCTGCTTTCTTTCATAATGGTTTTAGAGATGTTAGTCTTACGTTTACACCAAGTGATGTAAATCCTACCGGTACACCTTATACCAGCCAGTTTTATGCAAATACCACCAACCCTGTTTTTAACTATAATTCTGTTCAGGCGGGCTTAGGTTTAATGAATGGCGACAGGCCATCAAATATATACTCATTATGGTATAATACAGGTCGTCAATATGGTGGCTATGCAAAAACTGAAGAAAGCCAGTTTCGTGTTTTTACCAATTTTTCTGCCGATATAAAAAAACATGCTGTACAGGCTGGTTTTGAATTCGAACAAAGAACTCAAAGAAGTTATAATATAAATTCTATTGATCTGTGGACAAATATGCGCCAATTGGCTAACAGCCACATTACGCAATTGGATTCTACTCCACATTTGAATTCTCAGCTGTCGGGTACTAATTTATACTATGATTTTGATCGCTTGAACGATGGCACTCAAACTCAATTCGACAGAAGTTTAAGAACCGCTTTAGGATATGATAAAAACAGCACAAACTGGATAGATATTGATTCGTACACTCCTGAGCAAATAGAAAGTTTTGGTGGAGTAAGTATGTTTAGCCCTGATGATTTATTGAATTTGGGTACTGTTGCTTATCATGGTTATGACCATACCGGTAAAAAAATAAGTGGTAGCCCGAGTTTGGATGATTTCTTTACCAAAAAGGATGTAAATGGTAATTTTACACGTGAAATTGGTGCATATCAGCCTATTTATATAGCCGGTTATATTCAGGATAGGTTTGACTTCAGAGATCTAAAATTCAATATTGGTTTAAGGATCGACCGTTTTGATGCAAATCAAAAGGTATTAAAAGATAAATTTTTATTGTATGAAGCTAAAACAGCCGGAGAGGTAAATTTTGCTTCTGAATTTAACACTACGCGTCCTGCAAATATCGGTGATGATTATGTGGTATATGTTGATAATAAAGACAACCCAACAAGAACAGTAGGATATCGTCACGGAAGTACTTGGTATAATGCTCTGGGAGGGGAAGTATCCGATCCTAATGCATCATTGGCAGGTGCAAACACAGTAGATGGAGAGATCAACCCATATTTGTTAGACCCTGCAGCTGCAAAAAATAAAGTATTATCATCAAAAGTATTTGAAGATTATACGCCACAAATAAATATGATGCCGCGTATCGCCTTTTCATTCCCTATATCTGACGTAGCAAATTTCTTTGCTCACTATGACGTGTTAACTCAACGTCCTCCAACGGCAAACAGATTGGATCCTATCCAGTATTTGAATATCCAAAAAAATGCCGGTGATTTTATTAATAATCCAAATTTGAAACCTGAAAGAACAACAGATTATGAGTTAGGTTTTTCCCAGGTATTAAATGAACGGAAAAATTCAGCGATCACGTTATCGGCATTTTATCGTGAGTTAAGAGACATGGTACAGGTAGTTCAGGTTTACAAAGCTTTTCCTGTTACTTACAATTCCTTTGATAATATCGACTTTGGAACCGTTAAGGGCTTTTCAATTGCTTATGATCTAAGAAGAACTAACGGGGTTCAATTAACTGCAAATTACACCTTGCAATTTGCTGACGGTACAGGTTCAAGCGCAACTGATGGAGTTAACGTAGCTTCTTCCGGGCAACCGAATTTGAGAACCACTCATGCTTTGGATTATGATCAGCGCCACACCATTGTAATGAATATTGATTATCGTTTTGCTTCCGGTACTGATTACAAAGGACCGACCTGGACCCGTAAAAAAGGAAGTGATAAAGAAAAAACAATAAAAATATTTGAAAACGTAGGAGCTAACATTGTTGCAAGAGCAGGATCGGGTACTCCATATAGCCGACAAAGAAACATTACACAGGAAGCTGCATTTGGTATTTCTCAACGTAGCAATTTAGCAGGCCAAGTGAATGGATCCAATTTACCATGGAACTTTAAGATCGATATGAGGATCGATAAAGATATCTTACTAAAATGGGGTGATGCTGATGGAGACAAAGAGAAACGTGCAAACTTAAATATATACTTACAAGCCTTGAACGTATTAAATACGAAGAACATACTAAGTGTTTATAAAGCTACCGGTAATGCCGGTGATGATGGATATTTAACTTCAGCAGATAATGTTAATTCACTTCCAGGAAGAAATAATGCTGAATCATTTACCGATCTATATAATGTAAAAGTGAATGACCCTTCATTTTATAGCAGACCAAGAGTGTTACGTTTGGGCTTATTACTTGATTTTTAATATACAAAATACGAATTTAAACGAAGAACTAATTTTTCTGCAAATATCGAAGACCGCTGATTTTTTATCTGCGTAAATCCGAAAGATCTGCTGAAGACAATAAATAAAAATATGAAAATAATACAACCTACAAACATTATCAGCATTGCTCTCCTTACTTTGCTCTCCCTTCCATCGGGAGAGGCTGGATGGGCAAATAAGGCATCTGCCCGCGAAAATATTGGTGGTTCAGGAATAGCACCTCTCAATAACCAGGCGAAATCGGTTATGGCGGGATGTGTTAATGCTACCGCTCAGGCCGATCTTGATATTAACAACGTTAGAGCCAAAATATTAAATGGTGGTGATATGTGGTGGGATCTGTTTGGTAATAACGAAGCAAGATACGCGGTTCCTAAGCCACCCGTTGGCCAGGTAGGTCCAAGTTCTCAATTTGCTAGTTCTGTATGGGTGGGTGGATATGATGCCGGTGGATCTTTGAAATCAGCAGCTCAAACGTATCGCCAGTTTGGTGGTAATGATTACTGGCCGGGCCCTTTAACGTCTAGTGCTACAATTACTCCTTCTACCTGTATTGCATGGGATAAATTCTATAAAATAAACAGGGCAGATGTTGAAAGCTATTACAACTGGGCAGTGAGCCAGGTTGGACAAAACCCTCTTTTAGGAACTCAGGCAATGGAGGTTATTAATAATTGGCCTGCGTATGGGCCTGAAGGTCAGCCTTTAGCGCCTTATTATGATGTGAATGCTGATGGTTTTTACGATCCATCTTCCGGTGATGTTCCTGACTTTGATATCACAGGTACACGTGGCTGTGCCGCGCAATTATATGGTGATCAGTGTTTATTCTGGGTATTTAACGACAAAGGCAACGTGCATACCGAAACAGGTGGCGCATCAATTGGTTTGGAGATTCAGGCTCAGGCATTCGCTTTTGCTACCAATGACGAATTAAATAATGCTACCTTCTATAAATACAAGATCATTAATAAATCATCTTTCCGTTTAGATTCAACATTCTTTGGTGTTTGGGATGATGCGGATCTAGGTTGGTATAAAGATGATTACGTAGGTTGCGATGTGAATTTAGGTTTTGGTATTCTTTATAATGGTGTTGCTGTGGATGGTACTGGACAAGCTACTGCTTATGGTGCTAATCCACCGGCCGTTGGGATCGACTTTTTTGAAGGCCCTTTTGCTGATCCTGACGGGTTGGATAATGCGGTTTCAAGTGTTCCTTCCAGTTTCCTGAATTATGGTGATGGTACTGCTGATAATGAGCGTCTTGGGATGTGTAAATTTATGTATTTTAATAACAATGCAAATCCGGTTAATGGAAATCCAACTGCCGGTGATGACTTTTATCAATATTTAACCGGTACATGGCGCAACGGAACCCGTATCACTTATGGTGGTGACGGAACAACCGGTTCTGTTGGTTGTAACTATATGTTCCCTGGATTAACGGATCCTACAGGTTTTGGTGTTGGCGGTGATTTGAATAACCCTATAACTATGCCTAATTGGGATGAGGTAAGTGAAAACAATGTACCGGACGATAGACGCTTTTTGCAAAGTGCGGGACCTTTTACACTTCAACCGGGTGCAGTGAACGTAATAACAATAGGGGTGCCTTGGGCCAGAGCTACACAAGGTGGTCCGCTTGCTTCTGTGGCGCTTTTAAGAGGTGCTGATTCAAAAGCCCAGCTATTGTTCAACAATTGTTTTGCTACTCTTAACGGACCTACTGCTCCTAATTTAGCGATTCAGGAATTAGATAAGGAATTGATCTTAACATGGTCAAACCCAACTACTTCTAATAATTTCAATGAACTTTACCATGAAGATTATGACAAACAAGATCCTAACAATGCGGAGTATCTTTTCCAGGGATACCAGGTATATCAGTTGAAAAACGGATTTGTTAGTCAAACCGACCTTGGCGACATCGATAAAGCACGTTTAGTGCTGCAATGCGATAAAGTAGATGCTGTTTCTCAAATTGTGAACTACACAAATGATGTAACACTTTCTGCTTTAGTGCCTACCGAAATGGTAAATGGTATCAATAAAGGTATCAGACATTCTGTATCTGTAAAAGAAGATCTATTCGCAACGGATAATAAGAATTTGGTTAATCACAAAACTTATTATTATGCTATAATCGCTTATGGCCATAGTACTACTATCATACCTAATTTTAGTTCCTTACAGGATTATAAGCCATACATTGCTGGTAGAAAAAATGCAGATTTCCCTGTATTTACGCCTCACACAGGTATTCCTCATATCCCTTCTCCTGAATCAGGTGGATTGGAACAACATTCAAATTATGGTAATGGTCCTAAATTGACCCGTATAGAAGGTACCGGTAACGGTGGCAACGTATTGGATTTTACAAGCGCAACTGTAGCAGCTATATTAGCTGATCCGGCTTCAAGGGCAAAAAATCCAACTTACGAAAATGGTGCAGGCCCTGTTACTATCCAGGTTGTTGATCCTTTAAATGTTCCATCTGAAACTAACTTCCGTTTCTTACTTTATAGTAACCCAACAACAGTGACAACTGCTTCAACATGGGATTTGATCAATTTAACCACAGGCGTTACCGTTAGTTCTGAAACAGATATAGCTATTCCTAACGAACAACTTATTAATGGTCAACCGGTTGGTCTTACTACAGTTATTCCAAAATGGGGATTATCAGTGAATGTATTCTTTGTTAATAATCCGGGGTCCATTTCTGTAGGGCCGCCAGTTATTTATCCGGAAAAAAATTCTTTTTTAGAAGCTACCATCACCTTTGCTGACCCTTCTAAGGCTTGGTTAAGTGGAATTTCCGATGAGGATGGAGAAAGCAACTTTAACTGGATCCGTTCAGGTACTACCACGTTCGATGGACCAAGTGTCGTTTATAACGATTATACCGGAATAGATGATATACAGGCGTATGAAAAAGTATTGGCAGGCACATGGGCTCCATATAGATTATGTGGTTCAACACCTACTACTACTCCTAATCCTATTGTTTACTCAGGTGGTCCGGCATGGGGTGGATTCATTACGTTGAATCAATTAAAAAACATTTCCAGCATTGATGTTGTAATGACCAGCGACCAGTCAAAATGGACACGTTGCCCGGTTTTGGAATTACAGGAAGAAACAACTCTTGCAATTGGTGGAACAAAAAAATTACACATGCGTAGCTCTCCATCTGTTGATAAAAACGGTCTGAACTCCTCACAATCAGGTTATAATGCATCAGAAGGTGATCTTAATGGTACTTCCGGTATGGGTTGGTTCCCTGGGTATGCCCTTAATCTGGAAACAGGTGAACGATTGAATATGGCTTTTGGTGAAGACTCCTGGTTAGCATCTGAAAATGGTGCAGACATGAAATGGAACCCAAGTGCAAATGTAATGACTTCACTTAATGATGCTATTTTATTTGGTGGTAAACATTATATTTATGTGTTTGGTCATTATGGTGATGCTAGTTATACCAATGATGCCCAAATGGGTAATGGTTTAAGTGATGTACCACGTTATGATGGTGGTAAAACAGTTCATGATCTGTTAATTGCTGCTGCTGCAACAGCCAGTACTGTTAGCGATGGTTATAAACGTAATGTCTTTTCGGATGTGATGTGGGTGAATATTCCAATGTTAAATCAAGGGCGTACCGTATTAGAAACGGATGTTAAGGTAAGGTTAAGAGTTACCAGGGCATATAGTAAATACGGAACTGGAGATCAGATCGCTTCAGGTTCTCTTGTTGTAGGTGAAAACTATTATGTTGAATACGGCCCTGTTACACACAATTCTATAAGTCGTGCTACCGGAACATCTTTTGTTGCCGCTAATACTACATGGACCGCTTCAGTGGCAAATCCTTCGGTATTATCAACAGTGAACAAGGCTGATCCTATTTATCAGTTTAATACTGATGATATTGGAACTCATAAAGAAGATGCTACTGCAGCTGAAGACGCTCTTAGTTTGATCAACATTGTGCCTAATCCTTATTATGCATATTCGGGTTATGAAGAAAAAACAAGTGATAATATTGTAAAGATCACCAACTTGCCTAGAAATTGTACCGTTTCCATCTATACCTTAAATGGAACGTTAATAAGAACAATAACAAAAGCGGATGATGACATTAAAGCTTCTCTTGATTGGGATATGAAAAATCAGGCAAGAATTCCTATTGCAAGTGGTATGTATATCATACATGTGGATGTACCCAATGTAGGAGAAAAAATATTAAAATGGTTTGGCGTAATGCGTCCTTTAGATTTAGAAGCATATTAAAAAAAATTGCGCATTTCAGATTTTTGAATTCGGATTCAAGAATTTTGGAATCTGAAATGCGAAATAATTAAATAATTAGTTATGAAAAAACAATACAAATTATTAGTTCCATTTGCTTTAGCCGGCTTATTTATACTGCCAGTTAATACAGTTTTTGCCGGTAATCCCGACCGTGCAGGTCAGGCCGGTGCTACTGAATTATTAATTAATCCATGGGCACGTAGTTCAGGCTGGGCGGGTTCAAATATTGCAGGAGCAAAAGGACTTGAAGCAATGTTTTTAAACGTTGCAGGTACCGCTTTTACTAAAAAAACGGAATTGTTATTTACCCGTACGCAGTGGTTAAAAGGAACAGATATTAATATCAATGCTTTTGGCTTAACACAACGTGTTGGTGAAACAGGTGCTTTAGGATTGGCTATTATGGCTATGGATTTTGGTGATATTAACATCACTACTACCGACAATCCTGAAGGAGGATTAGGTACTTATTCTCCTCAGTTTTTAAACATCAGTTTATCGTATGCTAAAGGTTTTTCTGATAATATTTATGGAGGATTGGCCGCTAAGATAATCACCGAAAAAACATCTAATATAAATGCAAGGGGTATTGCTTTGGATGCCGGAATACAATATGTTACCGGAAAATATGATCGGTTGAAATTCGGTATTTCATTAAAAAATGTTGGACCAAGAATGAGATTTGGTGGTGATGGTCTATCATTTAAAGCTCCCGTTCCAACTACTACACAAGGTAATACAATGACAGTTGAGCAAAGGTCGTCACAATACGAATTGCCATCTTTGCTTAACATAGGGGCCGGTTACGACTTTTATTTGACAAAAATAGATAGCAACACTGTTGACAAGACTCACAGGATCACTGCAATGGGTACTTTCACCTCTAATTCATTTGAAAAAGATCAATTCAAATTAGGTGTAGAATACGGCTGGAAAAATATATTAATGGTTCGTGTTGGTTATTCTTATGAAAAAGGCATTTTGAACATTGGAGAAAGAACTTCAGCCTTTACGGGGCCTAGCGCTGGATTTACATTTGAAATGCCATTTGGAAAAAGTCAATCCACATTTGCGATAGATTATTCTTATAGAGCTACTAATCCGTTTAACGGAGCGCATACAATTGGAGCCAGAATAAACTTATAATTTCTGTTTTTTTGATCATCGATTTGTTTGATCGATTTTAAAAGTCTTCATTTTTTCGTATATTTGCAATCATAAAAGAGAGTCCTTCCAGTTAGCTGAAGGATTCTCTTTGTATTTTAACAATAGTCTAAATAAAATTTATAATTATGTCACACTTATCGTATTTTACTGAAGAGGGATTAAAAAGGCTAAAAGACGAATTGCATCAATTAAAAACACACGAGCGTTCATATATTTCTAAACAGATAGCGGAAGCCCGTGATAAAGGTGATTTGTCGGAAAATGCAGAGTATGATGCTGCAAAGGAAGCGCAAGGTTTGTTGGAACTTAAAATTTCGAAGTTGGAAGAAATTATGGCCAGTGCCCGCCTTATAGATGAATCTACATTGGATTCGTCAAAAGCACTTATCCTTTCGAAAGTGAAAATAAAAAACATAGCCAACGGGACTATTATGACCTATACGCTTGTTGCCGAAAATGAAGCTGACCTTAAAGCAAATAAAATATCAGTTGATTCACCCATCGGAAAAGGATTATTGGGAAAAAAAGTAGGAGAGATAGCTGATATTATAGTTCCTGCCGGCACCATTAAATTTGCATTGGTTGAGATATCCCGTTAAAGGAAATTTAACAATTTTACAATTTTGCAGTAGGCAATTTAGAGGTATTAAAAAATAGTGATATTTAGAATTAGAGATTGGGAGAATTATAAATTATAATAAAAATAAAAGCGTACTAGTAAATCAACAAATCTCTAAATCTCCAATTAATTATGCCCAGTATCTTTTCTAAAATAGTTAATGGTGAGATCCCTTCTCATAAAATTTCAGAAAATGAAAAATTCTTTGCTTTTTTAGATGTTTCCCCTCTTGTACATGGCCATATATTGGTTATTCCTAAAAAAGAAGTTGATTATATTTTTGACATGCCCGATTCCGATCTGGCGGAAATGATGGTATTTGCAAAAGGTGTTGCAAAAGCTCAAAAGGAGGCCGTTACTTGCAAAAGAATAGGTATTGCTGTAATTGGTTTAGAAGTGCCGCATGCTCACATTCATTTAGTGCCAATGAATACCGCTAACGATATCAATTTTACTCAGCCTAAACTGAAACCATCTACCGAAGAATTAAGCAGTATGGCTGAAAAGATCCGCTCCAAGTTTAAATAGTTGTACAATTGGTTTGAAGATAACAAGAACCTTTTACCCCTTCTTTTCCGGATTTTCTGTTAAAAAGGCTTTCCAGCCTGTATAGGTCTTTTGAGCTGTACCCGGTCTTCTCTGGAAATGGTGACAAACAGCAGCTGCCAAGCCATCGGTAGCATCTAAAAATTCAGGGGTTTCTGTAAAGTTCAATAGTGTTTTTAACATCGCAGCAACCTGCTCTTTTGAAGCATTTCCGTTGCCTGTTATAGATAGTTTTATTTTTTTTGGGGCGTATTCCTGTATCGGTATATTCCTGGATAGTGCGCCTGCTATTGCCACACCTTGTGCTCTTCCAAGTTTAAGCATCGATTGAACATTTTTCCCGAAAAAAGGAGCTTCAATTGCTAATTCATCCGGTTTATACTCATCGATAAGGGCTATCACGCAGTTAAATATTTTTTGAAGCTTTAAAGCATGGTCTGCCACTTTTTCGAGACGTAGCACCCCCATCACGATCAAATGCATTTTATTGCCTTTGATATGAATCAGTCCGTAACCCATAACAGTGGTGCCCGGATCGATGCCTAAAATTATTTTATCGGTTGTTTTCGTAATGCTTGATTTTTCGTTTTGCCTTCAATAAATAGCTTTACAAAGGTAGAAGTCTTTTGAAAATAGTGGACATTTTATTTCTTCTAAGTAAGTGCAATTGACTAATAGGGGGCGTATATTCTATTATCCAAATAAACCATTCCATCCTTCTATTTGTAATATTGGTCTTATTCTGAGGGGAATTAAATGCTTTATTGATTTTTTGTTATTATTTTTAGGCGCATCTTTAGAAAAGAATTACGAATTTTTCAAATTAATAAAACTTTTTATCAGGCCTGATCCGAAAATTTATAATTCGTATCATGTTTATACAGAAAATGAATGGCTAAAAAAGGCGATACATATTATTCACATTCATTATCCTACATTGCATGGCAGCGTTTTAAAAAAAACAAGCTCGCTATGTTTGGTTTAATAGTGATCGTATTGTGCATGCTGATAGCTGTTTTAGGCTATACAATAACTCCTGATCCTACACCAGATGCTAATGATCAGTTGCTTGAACTTTCGAAGAAACCGCCAGGATTTGAAGTGCAAATGCTTAAGGATCGTAAGAATGAGTACACCCATCATGTGAACTTTTTTTATAAAATGATGTTTGGTGAAGTGAGCGATTATCGTTCAATCCCTTTTGCCAGCTATCGATTTGAGGGAAGTGATGTTGTACTGCTTGAATATACAGGTGAAAACCAACGAAAAGGCACCGAGATCAAATTTAATATTGCAGACGCAGTGTATGCCCTAAAGTATAATACAGCAATAGAAAGCAATGTGGATAAAGGGTATATAGAGTTTTATGAATTTGGTACTGATCGAAAAATAAAAAAAACAATAAAAGAACTGCAAGAGGAAATAAAGAAGAACAATATCGTCACCAAAAAATTTATTTTAGGTACTGACCCAGCCGGACGTGATCTCTTAAGCCGCTTGATAATTGGTACTAGAGTATCTTTTTCCGTAGGGTTTGTGGCCGTATTTATCTCCGTAATAATAGGTGTTTTAATGGGTGCTTTAGCAGGCTATTACCGTGGCAGGGTGGATGATCTGATCACCTGGTTCATCAATGTGGTATGGTCTGTTCCTACGTTGTTACTTGTTATTGCTATTACATTGGCCTTAGGAAAGGGTTTCTGGCAGGTATTTATAGCTGTGGGCTTAACAATGTGGGTAGAAGTAGCACGTGTTATTCGCGGGCAAATTATGAGTTTACGCGAAAAGGAATTTATTGAGGCCGCAAGAGCCTTGGGCTTTACCAATTTTAGAATAATAATGAAACATATATTACCAAATGTAATGGGACCGGTAATAGTTATTTCGGCTGCAAATTTTGCCGCAGCGATATTAATTGAGGCAGGTTTAAGTTTTCTTGGTATTGGTGCTCAGCCACCAACGGCCTCCTGGGGTGCTATGATCAATGCACACAGAGGATATATTATTGGTGATGCGCCTTATTTGGCTTTCCTTCCGGGATTAGCAATTATGCTAATAGTACTTGCATTTGTGCTGCTTGGAAATGGCCTACGTGATTCTTTAGATACCAAAGTTTTGGATGAAGAACAGGTAATGTATTAGTAACCTGAGTTCGGAATAAAATAAAAATAATTTGTCTAAAACCTGTCATTTGGGCGTTCCTTTTTCTTGAAAACGAAAAAGGCGGGCTTTGCGCTTCAATCTTTTCTAAACAGAAAAGGATTTACGCTGCAATCCCTAACGCAGCATTTACACTGAAAGATAATTTTATTCCTGTTATTGGGCCTTAGCCAAAATTAGCAATCAAATTCAGGTTAGTTTGTTATAAAATAAAAAAGTCCCGTTCCATCAATATTTGACGAAACGGGACTTTTTTTTATTTGAATTTAGAATGGTAGATCGTCACCTTCTGTTGCTGCAGTAAATGTTTCTGCAACACCTTCCATTTTATTTGATGCTGAAGAATTTCCAGTACCTGAATTAGCACCACCTTCAATGCGCCATGCTTCAAGCGTATTAAAATATTTTATTTCACCTTGTGGGCTAGTCCACTCACGACCACGTAAATTAAAATGCACTTTTATTTCAGCACCAACATTGTACGAATCGATCAAATTACATTTGTCTTGTGTTAATTGAAAAGATACGTGTTGTGGGTATTGTGATGAATTATCAGTAAGAACAAATTCTCTTTTTTTGAATTTGTCTGAAACTTGTTGTGCTTCGCTTTTTACTTTTAAGATGCCTGTGATGTCCATGTTTTTTTATTGTTTAATTGTTGATTTTATATTAGTATCAAATAATGATATCGTACTTAATACAAATTTACGAATTCTTCCAAGAAGAACACAACGGTGTTGATAAATTGGTATAATTTTTAAAGGAAATCAATAAAAGATCTCTGATTTTTCGGAAGAGCCTAATTGTTTGAGGATAAAAGCACCTTCCAGGCTTCTTCTACTTTCCCGTTTTCCAATAATCCTTTTGCAAGATGGTGGAGATGATCCTCTAATTTGCTTCCTTTTTTGCCGAAAATTTCAAAAGCTTCATTGATAGCACCTGAATTTTTAAAAGTTGCAACTTCAATAGATGTTGGTATCTTTTCAATATTACCAAGCTGTCCGAGATCATTTCCCGTTAATACATTGGAATTACGGATATACTGAGGGATCTGGTCAATTCCAATACCTAGGTTCATTAATGGTTTGGTCACTTGAAATAAGGAATTTCCATTGGTTCTGCTATACCAGTTTCCTCCAAGACGGGCAACCAGGTCAATTTTGTTGGGATCGATCTGTTTATTAACATCCAGTACCTTTTCGCTGATATGGATCAATACTATTTCGCAAATTATTAAGTTGCCGGCACCACCATTTTCACCAAGCTCAATTATCTGTTTTACTTTACATTCTAATTGTGCAGGAGATTCTTTTACTCTGAATGGTTTTACCATTTCCGATTCAAGGGGGGTAAAACCGGCTTTGCTGAATTCATTCACACCTTTTGGATATTCGGTACTTGCTAACGAAGTTTGTTGCACCATATCGTAATTTACCACATTGATAACTACTTCAGGTATTTCCTTTATATTATCATAGGTATGTTTAGTTTGCCCGGTTCGTCCGCTTCTTGCAGGAGAAAATACAGCAATTGGTGGACTTGCACTAAAAACATTAAAAAAGCTGAATGGTGCTAAATTAGGATTCCCTTCTTTATCAATAGTACTTGCAAAAGCAATAGGGCGTGGAGCCACAGCGCCAAGCAAATAGCTATGTAAAACAGGTATAGAAACTTCTTTAGGATTTATTGTAAGCATGATCAGCAAATATTTTTCAAAAATAAAACTAAATAGACAATTGCATTAAATATGTAAATAATGATTGGTTATAGCAGCCCTTAAAAGGCTAAATAATAATCCTTTGTCAGCTCTTTGTATTCATCCGTATAGGAGTGACGTTCATCTTTTTCGATGGTGATAAAATTTTCTTCAACTTGTTTTTTTGTAAATTCAAATTGCATCAAGAGTCTCTTTTCAGGCCTGTCGGCAAGAGTAATAACTCGTGTAAGCTTGGTTAAAAACAAGTTTTGCTCTTCGGCCATATCTCGAAATACCTGGCTTTCTTTGGTAGGAAGTATCACGTAAAAAGATCCTGTAGGATTTAATAAATTCAAAACACCATTTAACAGATCGGAAAAAGGTAATTGATCGGTATGTCTTGCATTGGTTCGTGATTCTTCGGATGCTTTTGATGAATCAACAAAATAAGGAGGATTACTTACGATCAGATCGTATTTATGGCTGCATTCGGTGCTATATTGTTGTAATGAAATATGATGAATTTGAATACGCTCTTTCCATTTGCAACCAGCAATATTTTCAGAAGCCTGCACAAAAGCATTTTTGTCAATGTCAATTGCATCAATGGTTGCATCAGATTTTTGAGCAAGCATTAAAGCAATGATGCCGGTACCGGTACCAATATCTAAAATTGTTTTTGCGTTGGAGGCATTTACCCAGGAACCCAATAGAACGGCATCGGTGCCTACCTTCATAGCGCACTTATCCTGAAGAATTTTAAACTGTTTAAAAACAAATTCCTGGCTCGACATACATGCTCCGGCTTATTAAGAAATAATGTTGGGATTAAAATATAACGGTTTGAAATACTGGAATAAAGTTAAACTAATTTTCAGAGAACGCAATAATTTTGTTGCGTTTTGAATTTATTCCTCCTCTTCGTTATCTTCTTTATTATTGATATAAAGATCGATCAAACCTGCAGGGGCGTTGAGTTCAAGTGTTTTGGTAGCGCGGTTAATACTAACAATAAATTCATCTTTTGCCGGAATTAAAATTTCGTGCTCGCCTTTTTTTATCTGGAAGATCGCCTGCTGAGGGAAATCAAGTATTTTTTCTACGATACCAATATCGCCATACGTTTTATCAATAACAGTATAGCCCGGCATTTCATGGAAATAGAATTTTTTACCTTTTAACGGAGGTAAAAAACTAAGCGGCAAGTATAAACTTGATTTTATTATTTCTTCCGCTTTTTCAATTGTATCAATACCGTCAATGGTAACAACAGCGGTATTGCCCCGCATTTGTATTCTTTTAATAAAAAAAGGCACCAATGTACCGTTCAATTCAACAAATACCGATTCCAGTTTCTGATAGCTTCCCGGATTATCAACATCCAAAACAAATGCCAAGTCGCCAAAATTACCAACCCGTTTAGCAATGTAACCTAAATTAAAACATTCGTCTTTAGTCATAAAATCAATTTGAAAATTTGTTAATTTGAACATGAACTATATATATGCTCATTCGTTAACGCAACCGCAATTCTCGACAAGCTCGAAATGACTGCACGCGTGGTTATTAAGTTAAGGGTTAAAAGGTTTAAAAGCTACCCACACACTTCGACAGGCTCAGTGTGACATCGCGCGATGGTCAGTCAGAGCTTGTCGAAGACTGTGCGATGGCAAATTTCCTCCATTAACTTAATGACTCTGTGTATACTCATTTAATTCATCAATAGACGATTCAAAAGTAAAAGCATCATTCAGCTTGTAATAATTTCCTTTATCTAAATTATGCCCCCATGCAAATTTAGCAAGGTCTAAACGGGTTGCTTCAAAAGTGATCAACAGCATTAATTCTTTTATTTGAGAGCAAAGCATACAGTTGCTTCCGATGATCTGTTTTGCAAGTGTTAATTTGCTGTCGTCAAAAGATTTTGATTTTATAGAAGCTTTTGCACTTTCAAAATCGCTTGCTCCCATTGGGTAAGGGCAACCATAAACTCCATTATAACCTTGTAAAACATAAGTGGTATTGTTACTTTGATTCATTCCGGTATTAGTTGATGTTGTAGTAGTTGTGCTGCTATAAGAAGTAGTAGTGCTGCTAGAATTACCCGTTCCCATTCCACCATCCATATCGTTTATATTGATATTCATATTTATACCCATACCCATACCATCTGCATTCACATTCATACCTACATTTGCGTTGCTGTTTGTTCCTGATGAATTTGTAGTAGTGGTAGTAGTTTTGGTAGTGCGTTCAATTGGTGTGTATATAACAACTGTTTGCTCGGGAGCGGAAGTGTTTACAATTTCTGTTATCGGAGCTGCACTTTTAAATTTTAATTTATATTTCTCCTTTACGTTCGCAATTGAATAGGTGTATTCCGTATTCTGGGTTGGTTCACCGCCATTCATTAAATAAGCATTTTGATCAAGGTCAGCCATCTTGTTTGCGAAAATAACTTTCACCTGGTAATTGGTCGCATTTAAGCCTGTAACCTTCACATTTGTTTGTGGTTCATTGTTTTGACGAATACCATTTAATATCAATGAAAATTTTAAGCCGTCTTGTGAATACACTACCAGGTTATTATTTTGTGATACTAATACTGAGGAAATGAATGTTGTAAAAAGCAGTGTAGAGAATATTTTTTTCATGACATTGTTTTTGATTAGTTGGTGAAGCAATTCAATTATAATGCCAAATCAATTTTTATTTTAATTCCTGGCAGCAGTAAAATTATTAGGCAGGTAATACGCGGCTTTGCCAGCTTTGTTTTAAATTTATTTCCCAGTCAGTATCAAACTGTTTTTTTGTGGTAACCATATTATTAAAAACAATTACTTCAATTTCTTCCTTATTTCCTTTTTCAGAATAAAGTCCGGAGCGTGTTAATTCTTCTAACAAATTATTTAAATGGCAGGTTTTGATCTCGTTTCCATTTCGATAAGCAACTTCCATCCGATCGAATAAACTTAGACCAAATTGTTTCTCCAACTCTTTTACAAAGTGCACCGATTTATCGATACCGCAACCACTTGCTGTTGCTTGTTTTTCGTCAACAGCAATTACAATAAAACGATTGTATAAAATATCAAAACTTGCTTTGAGATTTGCACCATGTGAGGTCCAATCAGCAATAAACTGAATTCCGGCTTTTTCAATTGCAACAGCTTCAAGATCGGAAATGACACGGTTGCTTTGGTATACCCATACGCGTGCATCCTCCGGCATTTGTATAATACTTCTCTCTTTTTCCACAGCAGAGCTATTGGTAAGTTGATTTTTGCTAATTGTATCTTCCATCTTTTTTAAGTTTTTTAGCCAGGCTCTAAAAGACGAGAGCAAGGGGAGGGGTTATAGATCGTTTGCCTGCGCGATCAATTCAGCCACATCCAATACTTTTACAGTTTGTTCTTTATTAAAATGCTTTACACCATCCGTCATCATTGTATTACAAAAAGGACAGCCAACAGCAATAACATCAGGGTTCAAAGCTAAAGCTTCTTCGGTACGTTCAATATTTACTTCTTTATTCCCTTTTTCTGCTTCTTTAAACATTTGCGCACCACCGGCACCACAGCATAGCCCATTGGCTTTGCTTCGTTTCATTTCAGCAAGTTCTGCATCTAAATTCACCATTACCTCACGAGGAGCTTCATAAACGCCATTAGCACGTCCTAAATAACATGGATCGTGGAAGGTTATTTTTTTGCCTTTAAAACTTCCGCCTTCAATTTTTATTCTTCCGCTATTCAATAGGTCCTGTAATAACTGCGTGTGGTGAACCACTTCATAATTTCCGCCCATAGAGGGATATTCATTTTTCAATGTGTTAAAACAATGAGGGCAACCTGTTACAATTTTTTTAATATCATAACCATTCAATACCGCGATATTGCCCATTGCCTGCATCTGAAATAAAAATTCGTTGCCAGCACGTTTTGCAGGATCTCCATTGCAACTTTCTTCGGTTCCAAGAACTGCAAATTTTACATTGGCATAGTTTAAAATTTTAACAATGGCTTTGGTGACTTTCTTTGCTCTATCGTCAAAGCTGCCAAGGCAACCTACCCAAAATAAAATTTCCGGTACTTCACCTTTTGCCACGTAATCGGCCATTGTAGGTACATTTAAAGCTTCACTCATGTTTAGTATATTTTTGTGATCAAGTATAAAACCAAAACAATAAATTAATTCAAATCTTCAGAATGATGATCTTAGATCTTCATCTGAATAGAAAAATTTAAGGCTTAAAAACCTCAATAGTAACTTCTTTCAATATCAGATCTGTAAAACGGCCTTCGTAACGGGTTGCGCGTACCATGTGATTATCTATCCAATGGTAATTTCCGCCACGTGGTTTACCTACTAATAAACCATGGTATTTAAAACCATTATCGGCAAGCCACTTTTCTGTAACAACTCTGTGGGCTTCGGTACGTGAGGTGAAAAAAGTAATGATGTGCCCTTCATCGTACCATTTGTTCAATATGGTTAATGCATCGGGATATACTGCTGCTGTTGCCATACGCTCGGGTTGCTCATTTGGGATATCATCACAAATAGTTCCGTCAATATCAATTAAATAATTTTTTACATTCTCCGGTAAAATAGGACTAATCAATTGTCCATTTTCTTCTTTTTGTATTAGATCCATGTTTTGTTTTTTACAGCAAAGGCCTGAAGGCTCAACGCTTTTGGTTAAATTTTTTATACACAAACACTTTAACTATTCTTATACTTGGATTCTGAAACAAGTTCAGAATGTAAAGCATAATTACTTTATTCGTTTTTCCAATTTAATCTATCTGCCTGTGGGAATTGCCAAGGCGCACCATTGTTTTCGATATTAGCAAACATTCCATTTAACTCAGCAGGTGCGGCACTTTCTTCCATAACAATAAACCTGCGCATATCTGTGATAATACTTAAGGGATCAATATTTATAGGACATGCTTCAACGCAAGCATTACATGATGTGCAGGCCCATAACTCTTCCGGAGTGATGTAGCTGCCTAATAAGGATTTGCCGTCATCTTTAAATGTACCATTAGTATCAATGTTTTTTCCAACTTCTTCCAATCGGTCACGGGTACTCATCATGATCTTACGAGGAGATAATAATTTACCGGTAATGTTTGCAGGACATGCTGCTGTACATCTTCCACATTCTGTACAACTATAAGCATCTAATAATTGTTTCCAGCTAAGATCGGTAACTTCTTTTGCACCAAAACGCATTGGTTGATCAGGGTTAGCAGCAGGAGGTGGAATAAAAGAAGGATCCATCATTGCTTTTACTTCATTGGTAACTGATTCCAAATTAGTGAATTGTCCTAAAGGATTAAGATTTGAATAAAACACATTGGGGAAGGCCAATAAAACATGGAAATGTTTCGAATACGGCAAATAGTTCAAAAAGCCTAAAACCATTGTTAAGTGTCCCCACCATCCAATTCGTTCAATAGTATGAAGAGCATGTTCTGACATTCCTCCAAAAAGCAAAGGCCCCAGGTGACGGCTTATAGAAAACCCAAATGAATTATCACCCAGATTTTGTGCATGCGAAACTCCTTGCGAATAAAGCACTTCATCAGCACCGTTCATCATAAAAATAAAACAGATCAAGGTGATCTCGGCAAGGAGAATAAAATTAGCATCCATTTTAGGCCAGCCATTCAATTCACTTTTAACAAGTCGTGGAACTTTTAATAAATTTCTTCTTGCCAAAAAGGCAACAGTTCCAATAAAGGCAAGAACAGATAAGATCTCAATGAAACTGATCATGAATGTATAAAATCCACCTAAAGATGGACGGAATATGCGGTGATCACCTAATGCGCCATCTACAATAATTTCGATAAGTTCTATCTGAGTGATCACAAAGGCTGCATATAAAAACAAATGCAGTATTGCAGGAATAGGTTTCGCAAACATTTTTTTTTGACCTAAAGCAACAAGGGTCATTACTTTAAATCGCTCAGCGGGACGATCCTTTCTATCGATATCCCTGCCCAATAAAATGTTTCTTCGGACCTTACCGGCATTATATAAAAAAAATGCACTTCCTCCTCCAAATAGTAAAATAAAAATTATGATTCCTATCATGTTAAAAATTTTTGAATTGTTAAATTTTAGGTTGTCGAATTAGGTAATTAATCGTTTTAAGAATTGTTGCTTTTTCAATTTTACAATTTGCAAAAAAAGTAAAATTGTTTATTCTGTTGGTTTATTCTTGTCTTTAGATCCGAAAACGGAAATGTGAACATATCGTTTAGGATTGATCCTTAAGTCTAATAATAGTTTATCCAGATCAGCTGCTGATTTATCCAGTTTACGGTATAAGCTGTCGTTATTGATCAGCATTCCCATTGTTCCTTCACCCCGGTTAATTTTATTCATAATACCGGAAACCTGAGACATGGCCTTATCGGCATTATTAATAGTTGACATAAGATTCGATTTTGCTAATGAGTCACTAATGTTTGAAAAATTATTGATCAAATTGGAAAGCTTATCGCTGTTGCTTGCTAAGGTGGTTGCAAGTACATTTACTTTAGTAAGAATACTTGAAATTTTCATTTTTTCGCCAATTACCATGGTGTCCAAACGGTAAGAAGTTGTTTCCAATGAAGCAATAGCAAGTTTAATACTTTCAAAACTTTTGGCCAGGTTTTGACGGGTACTTTCATTGAAAACCTGCTGCACCACCATCATTACCGAATCAATTGAAGCAATTAAACCTTCGGCCTTTTTTTGTAAAGGAGCGATCGTTTTATTTACCGATTGTTTCAGGTTATCCTCCTGTGCGGATTTAAGGGTATCTCCATCATTGGCATATTCCTTTGCGGAGCCCAATATTAATTGTACGGCTTTTGATCCTAAAATATCAGAACTGATAACTTTTGCAATGGAATTTTTAGGAATTAGTACCTCATCATCTAAAAGAAGGGTAATAACGATATGACTTGTGGTATCCTGCGTTAACTTTATTTTGCCAACCAGCCCGACTTTATAACCATTTATCATTAAAGGGTTGGCTTCAACCAAACCATCAATATCATTATAAACTGCATAAAATTTACGTTGAGTGGAGAAGAGATCTCTGCCTTTCAGATAATTAAAACCATAAATAAAAAAACCAATAGCAATAACGGTAACTATTCCTACTTTAACTTCTTTTGATATTTCCACGTTTATATGCTTGAATTCAAATCTTCGGCAAATTTAATGAAAGATTGGGTACGGATAACGAATTTTACCCTATTTAAGAGGAATTCTTTTGTTATCCTGCATGGAAATTACAAAAGCATCTTTAAAACCTTTTTTGCGCAATAGGGTTTGCAGTTCTTTTGCATCATTCTGATTTGCAAATTCGCCCGCAGTGTACTTGTAAATCCCTTTATCCATGTATTCTCCCGGCTTTTCTACGTTTTTAAATTTATCCGAGCTCAAGGCTATTTTTTTGTCGGATGAAAGCAGCTGAACTTTATAAACAACCGTTGTTTTAATTATATCAAGTGTTTTTTTGTTTTCGGGAGGGTTCTTTTTTTCCTCCTTAACTATTTTCGGATCTATCGCTTTTGTTTCAGGGATTTTAGCAACATTAGTATCAGTCTGCTCTGTTTTTCCCGGGGTTTTAATGTTCCCGATAGTTAAAGAATCTTCCTTATCCATTTTATAAGGCTCCTGTTTTTCGAAAGAATCATCATATTTTTTTACTGTTCCTTCAATTTCATCTTTGTATTCACGGAAAGATCTGAAAATACCGGAAGCAATGTAATCCTGGCCTTTTACCGAACCTAAAAACATCTCTTCCTCCCGATTGGTTAAATAACCTATTTCAGTAAGTACACTGGGCATATACGTGCGCCAAAGTACCCATAAACTGGCACGTTTTACACCTTTATCCAGTCGGGATGCATGATTGCTGTATTGTTTCTGGGTTTTTGATGCAAAACTTAAACTTTGATCCAGGTAGGTATCGGCAAACATGCTCATAATGATATAAGATTCATCGGAGTTAGGATCAAAACCATCGTATTTTTTTACATAATTATCTTCCAGTAAAATTGCTGAGTTTTCCCTTTTTGCAATATCCAGCTTGCCTTTTTCATTTTTGATACCCATTACGTACGTTTCAGCACCATGAACCTGGTCCCGGCATACATCGCGCTTCAGCTTTTTATCCCTTACGCAGGCGGAATTGCAGTGAATGGAAATAAACAGATCGGCCTTTGCCTTATTAGCAATTTCGGCACGTTCCTGCAATTCAACAAAAACATCGGTGCTCCGGGTGTAAACAACCTTCACATCTTTCAGATTTTCTTCAATGTACTTGCCCAATTTAAGGGATACAGCGAGGGCAATGTCTTTTTCATTGTATTTGCTGCCGTGGCAGCCAGGGTCTTTTCCACCATGTCCCGGGTCAATTACAATTACCTTAACCCCAAAAGCTGGCTTGAATTTTGAAGTGAACGAGCTCGCAATAATGCAGATCAATAAAAGAAATGATATGTATACTTGTTTTTTCACGCAATTGACTATTTAGCCTTATTAATTGATTAATCAGGTTAATTTAAATTTTACTAATTGCCAAAACTTTTTTTTTAGTTAGTTTTGAGCCTTAAATTCAAACACAAAAATACTTTTAAAATTGTATCGATTCCTTGTAAAAGTACTTTTTATCCTTGTTTGTTTGTTAATAAGTGAAACAAACTATTCAACCAACCCTTCTACATCTATAGGGAAGGAGAGCCAATTCGCGAGCCTTAAAAAGGGCAAAGTGAAGAGTGGCAAATCTCTTCCGGGGAAGCCTGCAGGACCTTCATTAACTATCACTGATACGATAATAACTCCTGTTCAGGAAAATTCATTTTTAAAAGAAAAAATAACCTATAGCGCCACCGATTCTTTGGTGCTTGATATGGCTAATCAAAAAGCGTACCTCTATAACAATGCAATTGTAATTTATGAAGATATGCGGTTGGAAGCTGGCTATATTGAACTGGATTTTGGTAAAAATGTATTGTATTCAAGAGGTGTAAAGGATAGTTTAGGGAATACCATACAAAAACCGGTCTCGAATCAAAACGGAGAAAAATTCAATGCAGGAGAGATCACTTATAATTTTAAAACCAAAAAAGGAAAGATCAGGGAAGTGATCACCAAGCAGGGGGATGGTTATATTCATGGCCAGGATATAAAAAAAGACAGCAATAATATGTATTATGTAGCGCATGGGAAATATACTACCTGCGACCTGGAACATCCTCATTATTATATTGGCGCATCAAAAATTAAAGTTATCCCTAATGATAAAATTATTACGGGGCCAGCTGAATTATATATTGCTGATATTCCAACTCCATTAATACTTCCGTTTGGTTATTTCCCTAACAAAAAAGGAAGGGCTTCAGGTATACTTTTACCAACTTATGGAGAATCAAATCAATGGGGTTTCTTTTTAAAAGATGGAGGTTTTTATTTGGGGATGAGCGAATATATTGATCTGGCCTTGCGTGGTGATGTTTATGCAAACGGAAGTTTTGGTGGAAGTGCCAGCAGTAATTACAGCAACCGTTATCGCTATAATGGTGATGTGGCCCTGCGTTATTCTGAAATTATTGATGGCGACCGTGAATTACCAAATTCTACAAAAAGCAATGTTTTTTTCGTGAATTGGCGGCATGTTCAGGATCCTAAATCCAATCCTAATAGTAGATTTTCGGCCAATGTAAACGCAGGAAGCAGTTCGTATAATAAGTTTAAAGGAAACGTTACCGGTAATTATTTAGCAAATACTTTTCAATCAAACGTAGCCTATACAAAAGTATTGACCGGTACACCTTTTAATTTTTCCGCCAATGCACGACATAGCCAAAATACAATTACTAAAAAAGTGGATGTAACATTGCCTGAACTCGCATTGTCAATGAACCGTATCTATCCTTTTAAAAGCAACAGTAGGGTAGGAAATAAATGGTATGATAAAATTGGTTTAAGTGCAACGGCTAATGCACGTAATGAAATAAATACTTATGATTCATTATTTTTTACGAATAATACAGTAAATCAAATGAGGAACGGTGCACGATTTACGGTGCCGATAGGAACTTCCTTAAATGTTATGAAATATTTTACGTTTACCCCAACAATTTCTACAGGTAGCACTATTTATCGCCAAAGTATTATCAAGCGTTATGACCTCGACAGTAATAAAGTATTTACTGATACCATTGATGGTTTTAATATGGCAAATGATTTTAGTTTATCGGCAGGATTAAATACAAGGGTGTATGGAAATTATTTTTTTCGGACAAAACGCTTAAAACAAATACGCCATGTTGCATCACCAACTATTAGCGCTAGCTATCGACCTGATTTCAGTGAAAGTCAATTCGGTTATTATCAAAACGTGCAAATTGATACTACAGGGATAACCCAACAATATTCGCGTTTTCAAAATGGTATATATGGCTCTCCGTCCTCCGGCCGTTCCGGCATTGTTTCCTTTGGTTTGAACAATACGTTAGAAGCAAAAATAAAACAACAAAATGATTCAGGTTCAGTAGACAAAAAAGTATCGCTAATTGATAATTTCAGTGGTTCGGTTTCGTATAATGTTGCAGCAAAAAATTATCAGTGGTCGAACATAAATTTAAATGGACGTACTAAGTTATTTAAGTTATTGGATGTAAATGCAAGTGCTTTAATTGATCCCTACCAGATAGATACGGCAGGGGCCCGTGTTGAAAAATTTGAATGGGAAAAAGATCCTTCAAAAACGACTTTTCTTTCGGGCAGGCACCTTGGTAGATTAACTTCAGCAATGCTTTCATTAAGCACAAGTCTTAGGAGCAAAGAAAAAATTACAAAACCAAAAACAAGTGATGAGGGGATCCAGGATGAAGTAGATTATTATAATAAAAATCCTGAAAAATACATTGATTTTAATGTGCCCTGGAATATTAACGTTTATTACAATTTAAATTATAGTAAAACGGGTTGGATCGGAACAAAAATTCTAACACAAACTGCAACATTTAATGGTGATCTGAGTCTGACAAAAAACTGGAAAATAAGCGTGGCTTCGGGTTACGATTTCACTAACAAAAAATTTACTGTAACATCCATAAATATCTATCGCGATCTGCATTGTTGGGAAATGCGGTTTAACTGGGTGCCATTTGGTTTTCGCCAAAGCTTTTCATTGGACCTAAACGTAAAATCCGCTATGTTAAAGGATCTGAAGTTGACCAGAAAAAAAGATTGGTATGATTATCAGTAAGGTAATTATGCAATTTTACAATTTATCAGTAGGCAATTACGAATTTATAAAAAACAATCTTTGCTATGAAAACAATCATCACATCAAAAAATGCACCTGCTCCAATTGGCCCGTATAGTCATGGAGTATTGAAAGGTAATATGCTTTTTATAAGCGGACAAGTGGGTAAACATCCTGTTTCAGGGGAACTGATGCTTGGGGACATTAAAACGGAAACCAAACAGGTGATGGAAAATGTAAAAGGAATTCTCACCGATGCAGGAATGGATTTTACCAACGTTTGTAAAACCACTATTTTCCTTACTGATATGAATGATTTTGCATCGGTAAATGAAGTATATGGTTCTTATTTTTCAAGTGATTATCCGGCAAGAGAAACAGTTCAGGTATCTAAACTTCCATTAAATGTTAATGTGGAAATCAGTGTAATTGCAATTAAATAAGGCGGATTCAGCTCATTCTCTTTCAAGCACTTTCTATTTAAATGGTGAAGAGGATTGGATGCAAAAATTTGGTCATAAAAAAATCCCATCGAATATTCGATGGGATTTTTTTATTCTATCATAAACCTGAATTTATGACATGTGTTTTAAATTCAATCCGTACAATACGATGAATACAATTGCAACGATCGCATATAATATACCAGAGATACCACCAGCTAAACCACCTACTATTACGAAAGGCATAACGCATTGGATTAATTCAAAAGCAGAATAAACATAAAACCCCATTTTCTTTTGTTTCCACATCATTAATACACCAATTAAAATTGGAATATTTAATAAAGCAACAACTAAAGAATTCATAGCCATTTTACCATAATCCATTCCCATAACATCAGCCATTGCATTCATTGCCTCACCCATCTCTTCTGCTCCTTCGCCTTTTAAGCCACCAAACAAATCACCTGCACTTGCCATTGTGGAATAAGAAAAATATCCCATAATACCTCCAATTAAACTAAATCCAATTCCTATAAAAGATAGGATACATAAAACTGTTAAAAAAGTTGGTCTTTTTGCTGGTAAAGCAGCACCTGTGTTAGTTTCTTCCATTTTTTTTTATTTTTAGTTAGTAATTGATTTGAAAATTTATAAGCCAAAAGAACAACAATAATCAAGGCAGACAAAATTTACTTTTATCATTTTATTAACAATTCATTGGTAGTATATAAATCAATTTTGCAATTTTAACAATTTAAGCAGTAGGCAATTAAACAATAATGAGTCCCTTTCGAAAAAGAGTTTTTGACACGAATTAAACGAATTGTTTTTTTGCAACATTAATAAATAATCAGTATATTAAATTAGTGAAATTAGTGTCAAAAAAGGTTAAAGGAGTTTTTGGAGTAAACTCAATAATAGACTTTATACAAGTTAAAATAGTGTATTTTTTTATTTTTTATAAAAAAAAATGTCATTCAGAGCGTCATTGCGAGGCACGAAGCAATCTCATATCCATCATTGTTGAGATTGCTTCGACAGAAAAGTCTCGCAATGACGATTCAAATGGGCATTAAATTATTTTTTTAAATTCATGAAATTATAAAAAATTGCTACTGAAAAATTGTGAAATTGTTTCGTTATTCCAAGCTGATACAACCTTAAAAATCACTATATTTGATTTCAATAAAATTCAAAAATGAAAAAATCCTTCACCATTTATATATGTATTGCATTATCCTTATCAGCAATGGGTTACATTGCATATACAGGGCCAGCTAAAAATAAAGCAGACAAAGAGAAAAAAGCCTCAACGGAGGGTATGGAGGTGGATGCCCAAAACCGTATGAATTGGGAATTAAGACGTTTGGCTGATCCGTCAACCGGGAAGATCCCTGATAATATTCGTCAAAAAGAATTAGCTTTTGCTTCTACTTTACCAAATGATGCGCAAGGTTCATCCTCTGAAAGAGCTGCTTTAAATATTGTAAACAGGGGGCCCTGGAATGTTGGTGGCCGTACACGGGCTTTTGGGATAGATGTTAGCAATGAAAACAGACTATTGGCCGGTTCTTGTTCAGGAGGGATGTGGCTTTCCAATGATGGTGGCAATAGCTGGAATATGAGTAATACCTTATCACAACTTAAAAATGCAACTTGTTTGATGCAGGATAAACGTCCATCACACCAAAACGTTTGGTATTACGGAAGTGGCGAAGCTTATGGTGCTTCAGCCGGTGGCGGAGGATCGTACTATTTAGGCGATGGATTATTCAAATCAATTGATAGTGGTTTAACATGGCAATCGGTGGCATCCACTGCTGCTGGTGTTCCACAAACATTTTCCATAGGTTGGCAATTGGTCTGGAACCTTGCAAATGATGTATCCGCAAATGATACCATTACTGAAATTTATGCAGCTGTTTATGGTGCCATTATGCGAAGTGTTAATGGAGGAACAACCTGGGCGGCTGTTCAGGGAGGCACCTCTTATTTTACAGATGTAGCAGTAACTACCACTGGAGTTGTGTATACTGCATTAAGTGATGATGGAACTCAAAAAGGCATTTGGCGGTCTACAAATGGTACTGCTTTTACTAAAATTACTGCGCTTAATTTCCCTACTGCTTATAACAGAATTACGATGGGTATAAATCCATCTAATGAAAATGAAATTTATTTTTTAGCGAACACTCCTGATTTTGGAAAAGTTACTTACAATTATTTAGGCGATCCGGAATGGAACAGCCTATGGAAATATACCTATGTTTCCGGTAATGGCGATAGTGCCGGTGGTATCTGGCAAGATCTATCCATAAATTTACCTGCTACAGGTGGCGCGTTTGATAAATGGACAGTACAAGGTTCATATGATATGGTTATTCGTGTGAAACCAAATGATCCCAATACTGTATTTATAGGTGGAACAAATTTGTATCGTTCTACTTCAGGTTTTCAGGATTCTACAAACACTACTTTTATTGGTGGTTATGAGGAAGGAGCTGCATTGCCTATTGTAAATTCATACGCCAATCATCATTCCGATCAGCATTGCCTGGAGTTTTTACCATCTAATCCGGATATAATGATCAGCGCTAACGATGGGGGCGTTTTTAAAACAACAGATAACACCGCAGGTACTGTAGCCTGGCAATCGTTAAACAATGGTTATTTAACAACTATGTTCTATACAATTGCAATTGACCATGCTACCCCCGGTAATGATGTTATTATTGCAGGTGCTCAGGATAACGGGACCTGGTTCATTAATAATAACGTTCCAACCGCACCCTGGTTTCATGCACATGGTGGAGATGGCTCTTATTGTGCTATTTCGGACAACCGAGCCAATTATTATTTCTCTATCCAAAATGCAAAAATGGTGAAAGCAACCTGCGATGCAAATGGAAATAAGACAGGTTTTACCCGCATTGATCCTATAGGTTTAAAAAAACCTGAATTTATTAATCCTTTTGTGCTTGATCCAAATAATAATAACCTGATGTACCTGGCAGGTGGAAAACATTTATGGAGAAATGATGATCTGTCGGGCATTCCTCTGATCGGCAACTGGGATTCTATCAGTACCAATTGGGTGAAGCTGCCGGATTCTGTTGCAACATCAGGTGCAGTGATCACAGCCGTTGCTGCTTGCAAAACGCCTTTGAACAGAGTGTATTATGGAACGGATAAAAAGAAAATTTATCGTGTTGATAATGCACATACGGGTTTACCTTCCGCTGTTGATATTACTTCCACAACTTCGGGCGTTTTTTTTCCTGCCTCGGGCTATGTGAGCTGTATCACTGCCGACCCAACTGATGGAGATAAGGTAGTGGTTGTGTTTTCGAACTATGGAGTTTATAGTATGTATTATTCCACTAATGCAGGAGGTACATGGGCAAAATGTGCCGGCAATTTGGAACAGGCTTCGAATGGATCAGGTTCCGGGCCATCCATACGATGGCTAAGTATTTTACCGGTAGGTGACGGAAAAGTTTATTTAGCGGGAACAACCACAGGCCTTTATGCTGCTGATAGTTTAAATGGTGTATCAACAGTTTGGGTTCAACAAGGAATAAATACGATCGGCAATGCGGTATGCGATATGATCGAGACCCGAATTTCGGATGGCCTTGTTGTAATAGCAACTCATGCAAATGGTATTTATTCAACTAACATTACCAGTGTGAATGATATTGTTACAGTTGATGATATTGTTGCTTCTAAAACTGATCTGCAATTGACTAATTATCCAAACCCTTTTTTACAAACGACTACAATTGAATTTTCATTAATTAAAAAATCAAGTGTAAATTTGCAGATCTGGGATGATTGCGGACGATTGGTACAAACGCTTGTTAATGGGACTATGCAGGAGGGAAAACATTCTGTGATATTTGACAAGAAAAGTTTAAGCACCGGAATTTATTACTATTCCTTAACAGTAGGAAACAAACGTAAAACCAATAAGATGGTTATTAGTCATTAGTCATTGGTTATTAGTTATTAGTTATCAGTGGTTTGCCTACTATTTATTGCCTACTGATAAATTGTTAAATTGTTAAATTATTTTTAAAATGCTTCATTCTATTTTCGGTAATTTTGATTATTACAGTTGGATATTACTACCCCTTATCATATTTTTTTCACGTGTTTGCGATGTAAGTTTAGGAACGTTACGGCACGTATTTATTTCAAAAGGGTTTCGCCAAATTGTGCCAATATTAGGTTTTTTTGAAGTACTTATTTGGATCATTGTTGTGGCGCAAATAATGAAAAATTTAAATAACATTGCCTGTTATCTCGCCTGGGCTGGAGGTTTCGCTACAGGCACGTATGTTGGTTTGCTTATTGAGGAACGCTTGGCTTTGGGTTTACAAGTGATACGTATTATCACAAACCAGAATTGTGAAAATTTACTGGAAAGCCTGAAGCACGAAAACCACGGTGTTACTGTTGTAGATGCACAAGGTGCCGTAGGTCCTGTTAAAATGATATTTTCTATCATCAAGCGGAAAAATATACAGCAGGTTATTCTATTAATTCGAAAACATAATCCAACTGCATTCTTTTCTATTGAAGATATAAAAGATATCAGCCAAGGGGTATTTAGCCCTAAACAAGCGGGTAATTTCGCTTCGATACGAAAAATGTTTCCCAGCCATAAGGGGAAGTAAATTAGAATCTTATCTTTAAGCCACCCCCTACAATTGATTGATCAGCGGGGACTTGCGATGATCAGGCCTCAATTCCTAATTTTTCTAATTCTTGCTTATAATCATACTGAAGGTCCTCATGTAATTTTGAGAAGGTAGTTTTTATTTTTTCAATTTCCCTCATATAAAGATTGGACAGTACAGTATTGGTATCGATGGCAATACGTGCTGCTTTCACTTTTGTACAGAAGTATATTCGTAATTCAATTTCAGTTTGTTTATCGCCCGAATATTTGATGAACTTATTAATGAGCCTTAAAATTTTGCGAAGACTTTTTTTTGTCAGATAGGCTGTGTCTCTGTTCATCTCTTCAAACAATACATCTATCTCTTGTTTTATATTTTTAACGTATGCTTTTTCATCATGCGCCTCAAACAGCAGGTAAGAAAGTAATTCTTTATTGTCTTTTTTGTATTTAGCCAAACGTATACAGAGTTCCTTCAACTGTTTAGGTTCAAGTGCTGTTAATTCTTTTTGAAGCTCGTGAATAGAGGCTGCTTTCATTTTTTTATGACTTATTTTTTACCATGGAGACAATGAGTTCCGGGAGATTCACGGAGGAAACTCTTCGTACTTCGGTGTCTATATGATTTGTTTTTTATTAACTCAATACTTTGTTTTTTACTATCATCACACTCCCTTTCCAGTCGGGCAATTCTATAAGACTTTCGGGGATAGTAGGCATAAATTCATCAAATGCTTTTTTTATCCCTTCCCAGGTATGATTATAATCGTGAACAATAATTACTCCACCGGGAGAAAGCCTGGCATAAAAAAATTTCAATCCTTCAACAGTAGGTAAGTACAGATCCGCATCCAAATGGACGAAAGAAAATTTTACATCCTCTAAACCTATTGATGTAGCAGGGAAGTAGCCGGGATGAAAAATTACACGATCTCCTCCATCAATATATTTTCTTACTGATTCTTCATCTGTATCTGAAAATTCCTTTGTTGTATATTTCCCTCCTTGTTCGTTTTCGTATTTCAGATCCTTTTCGTTAAATCCTTCAAATGTGTCAAATAGATGTAGTTTACGGGTTGCAGTCATTTCGTAAATAAGTTTTGCTGTTTCACCTTTATGTACACCCAGCTCAGCAAAATCGCCTTCTACATTTTCTTTTAATAATCGTTCAATTTGAAACCAGATATCGTAAAATCGAATTTTGTCGTAGTAGTTGCGTTCAAGTGATCTTAATTTTTTAGAAACCATTTTGTTTTTAACCGCTTCTTCCCATTTAAAAGGCTTTGGGATTTTGTAGGACCAAAAAGTTTCTAAATACTTGAAAACAATAAGTAGAAGTATAAATAGTAAAATTCCGGAAATGATGTTGATAGAGAAAGTCATAAAATTTAATTTACTTCAAAGCTAAAAATAAATTCTACTTTCTGTCATTAACAATTTCAAACTTTTGAACAATAGATTCCCCCGTTTCATCCACCAATGTGAGTGTATGTACTCCCTCATCCGGACTTAATCCCATCTGATGAATGCCTTGCGTGCTTCCGATGTAAATGTCGTTTAAATGCCAGTAAATAGTGCTTTTTGCCATTCGGTGTGCCACTTTGAAAATTGTTTTTCCAAGAGTTCCATCTAATTCTATAGGAACATAAATTTTACTGAATTGTTTTGGATAAATAATTTCCATTGCATTTATTCCACCGGTTTCACAATCATTCCGGTATGGAGGTAATTCTTTATAACTTGCATTTTTTGATTTATAATATAATTCCATAGTTGGGGGTAATACAAACCAACTGACATGGTGCATTTTATTTACATCTTCACAAACACTGTTGACTCTGTACTTACTATCCTCGCTCAAATGTATGATGCGGTGATATTTACAGGGTTCGGAACGCAATCCTGATTTCTGGATCCAAACATTATCTATTGGCTCACAAATATCCGTTGCTCTGCTTCCGCTTTGGTGGCATACTGCTACTTTTTCCATTTCATCATAGGGAGGTGAAAACCATTTTGCAGGTTTTAATAAACTGAAAATATCAAACATTATTGGTGCAGCGGTTTGTACCCCAACAAGCCCTGGCCGTCCTTCACCATCGGCATTTCCAACCCAAACAGCTACCACATATTTTGGCGTGACGCCAACAGCCCAACCATCCCTGTAACCAAAACTGGTCCCGGTTTTCCAGGCCACTTTACTTGCTGAGGTATATTGTTTCCAGCCCGAATCTTCATCAGGCCGTGAAACTTCAACCATTGCTTCGAATGTTAAATAGATGGAGGCAGCGTCAACAACCGGCACTTCATCCAGGCTGAGATCCTGTTCTTTTTGAGCAATATAAAAAGGTGGATGAAAATCTTTTTTATCATATTTGCCATTATAAGTAGTATAATGGTTAAGTGTTCGGGCCATGCTTGCATACATTCCAGCAATATCCCATAATTTGCCTTCAGCACCGCCCAATATAATTGATAATCCATAGTGATCGGGAGTATAGGTAAGGGTTGTCATTCCGATCTTTTTTAAATTGTGATTAAATTTTTCGATACCGTAATTTTGAAGCATGCGTACCGAAGGGATGTTCAAACTACGCGCTAATGCGCGTTTTGCTGGAACACCGCCATCGAAGGTCATGTTGTAATTTTGTGGGACATAACCGGCAATTTGTGTTGGAATATCGGGGATCAATGTGGATGAAAGCAGTTCACCATCATTGAGCATACTTACAAATAAAAAAGGTTTTAGAATACTTCCTGTGCTGCGGGGTGCATTGATAACATCCACATCGCTTTCATATTCAGCTTTCCCTGTATTATCAGTATTTCCGGTATAAGCTAAAATATTTCCGGTACTTACATCCATTACAAGCGCGCAGGCATTGTGAATTTCGTTTGCCTTTAAAATTTTATGATGATTTTCAATGATCTCGTTCAATCGTTCCTGTAAATGAACATCAAGGGTTGATACTATCCGTTCTCCACTGAGCCCTTCTTTGGCCGCCCTTTGTAATAAATGCGGAGCGATCTGTGGGATAGGGTAGGGTTTGCCAGGTAAGGGCTCTTGTTTGCTTAATTCACATGTTTCTTTATCGATAGCTTTTACTTTAAATAACTGGTCGAGCAAACGATTGCGTTTTACAAGTAAACGTTCCTGATTTTTTCCCGGATAAATTAAGCTGGGTGCATTTGGTAAAATGGCCAGTGTGGCTGATTCTGCCCATGAAAGTTTTCCGGCATCTCTTCCAAAATACCGCCAGGATGCAGCATCTATTCCAACCACATTTCCTCCAAAAGGCGCATTTGAAGCATATAGTGTGAGTATTTCAGATTTGGAATAACTTAATTCCAGGCGGAGTGCTAAAATAATTTCAATCAATTTTTCAAAAACTGTTCTTCCCTTTTTTTTTCGTGCAAGACGTATTACCTGCATGGATAAAGTACTTCCGCCACTTTTTATTTTTTTTGCTTTTATATTTTGAACAATAGCACGTGCAAATGCTGCGGGATTAAAGCCTGGATGCATAAAAAAACTTCGGTCCTCAAACTGAACGATACTAGAAATAAATTTAAATGGAACATGTTTGCTATTCGGAAATCGCCATTGGCCGTCTTCCGCGATACGCGCAGATAGAAGGTTTCCATGGCTGTCTTCTAAAACGGTACATGTTTTATTATTAAATAGGGGAGATGGGAGGCAAAATATAAACCAAATGCAAAGTGTAATAAGTATGAGGGTACTTATTCCTTTTTTACTTTTTATGAATTTTAATATGGAATTGTTTTGTTTCAGGGTTTATGATCTTAATATATTACACTCTTTTGGAAGAAGTTTATTATTTTCATTTGGGCGTTCCAATTCTTAAAAGAGAATTGGCGGGCTTTGCGTTTCAATCTTTTCTAAACAGAAAAGCCTGCCCGATTGAACGAATTCGTTCGTTCGGGCGGGGATTTTCACTTCAATCCCTAACGCAGAATTATCGTTACTTCAGTTACATTTTTTTTAATGGATATTTTTTTCTCAATGGATCAAGTAAGTATTCTAATCCATTCATTTTTATTTCGAGCATAGTTTGTAAAAGCATACCCAACTTGCCTTCCGGGAAGCCTTTGCGCTGAAACCATTCGAGGTAAGATACAGGAAGGTTGCATAATAACGTTCCTTTAAATTTACCAAATGGCATTTGCATTTCCACTAATTGCAATAACATTTGCGGGTTTCCTTCGTTTGTATTCATTGGATATCAGGGCTTCTCTATTTACTTAATCTTACCGCGTAAACTAACTCATCTAAGTACTCTCCATTTTTAAATAAAGATTTCTCAAAACGACCTTCAAGAATAAAACCCGCTTTTTCAAGAACCCGTTGAGAACCAATATTTGTTCCAAAAGGTTTTGCGAAAATTCTGTTTATATCCCAGTTTTTAAAACCATAATCTACCATTTGAGTTATTGCTTTTGTTGTTATTCCTTGTCCCCAAAAAGGTTCAGCAAGCCAATATCCTAATTCCGCATTTTTACATTGTATATCTGATTGTGGATGGATACCAATTCCGCCAATAGCTTGATTGTTGATATCTATCGCCAATATATTATTAGGGACATTCTTCGTAGCAAAGGCTATAAAATTTTTACCATTCTCAATTGAATATGGGAATGGAAATTTGTCGGTCATGTTTTTCGCAATTTCGTAATTGTTTGCAAATTTCACCAAACTGTCTAAGTCATTAATTGTCCAGGGCCGAAGTGTGAAATTCATAAAATTTGTGCTATGTAAAGAGTTGGAGAATATATTTCGAAACCGTTTGTTTTTGAATTGTTAATGGTCTTATTAAGGATATTCAGAATTGGTTTTCCATACAATCCTTGAAACAAGCTTTGCAATCAACCTTCATTAAAATGGATTTTTGTAAATGTACTTAATAAATAGGAAATTTTATACGAGTATCAGTGAAGTTTAATCAATTTAATCAAAAAGTAGATCTTGATATAAGAATGTAATCTGTTTGTAAATTTTATGGTGTGTTTGAATAAAATCTGTGTATTTTTGCAAAAAAAAAGTAATTTCAAGTATGCATTTAACTCAGGATTTTCAGGAATTATTTTCAATTGCCTCATTGATCAGTTTACTTACACTATCGGTATTAGAGATAGTGTTAGGGATCGATAACATCATTTTTATTTCCATAATAGCTGACAAGCTGCCAAGGGCAAAACAAGGCAAAGCGCGCACAATTGGTTTAATGCTTGCATTAATAATGCGTATAACGCTATTGTTCAGTATATCCTGGATAGTAGGTTTAAAGGATGCTTTATTTACCATCGGAAATTTTGGGGTTACCGGACGGGATATGATCTTATTTGCAGGCGGTGTGTTTTTACTTTACAAAACTACTATTGAATTGCATAATAAAGTTCAGGGTTATGATGATGCGGAAATAAAAATAAAGAAAATAAGTTTTAATGCCATTGTAGCTCAAATTGTTTTGATCGATATTGTGTTTTCATTCGACTCCATACTTACAGCTGTGGGCCTTGTAACTAATTTATTGATCATGATCCTGGCTGTGATAATTGCTATGATCATTATGATAATTTTTTCGGAGAAGGTAAGTGATTTTATAAATAAAAACCCAACGATCAAGGTATTGGCATTGTCATTTTTATTAATGATAGGGTTGGTTCTTATTTTGGATTCATTCCATCAGCACGTGGATAAGGCATTTATATATTCAGCAATAGCGTTTTCATTATTTGTTGAGGCTTTGAATATCAGAATGCGTAAAAAGGGTAAGAAGAAGTCCTCTGATACAAATAAGGATCCCAGGGATGTGATCTAGCATCCCAGCCAATCCTCTTCTATACTTAATTTGGTTAAATTCCAGGGAGCGAGAATCAATTAACTTTTATCGCTATTAATTTATTAATTTTTTTCAGGTAGCGATTCCTCCGATAGGTTAGAAGTAGCTGATGCATAATCGCTAAGGTAATTAAATCGTGGCATTAGTTTTCCACCTTTTGTGATGCTTCCGCGGTCGATCAAGCCCTGCTCATCATTAAGTAACAGTGCCGGCAATACTTTGTCAATTAACTCTTTCCCGAAATCTTCTGAAGCGTTACGTGGTAATTCGCAAGGTAAATTATCCACTGCCATTACCGTTATTGTATCATTGCTAAAGGCTTCACCGATAGATTCCGTTACCGGATTGTATCCATAAAATTTATCTTCTATGGTAGTTGACCTCACTGTAGAAGGGATAGAACCATTGATATCACATGTTACATCTGCGATCACACTGATACGGAAATCAGGGGAGCGCATATCTTTTTTTGAAAACAGGATAGGGGCTCTTGGGTCCCAAAAGGAGCAATGGATAAGCAGATCACAATCTTTTGTGTATTTACCAAATGTTGAGCGGAATTTTTCAGGGTGCTTATAAAAATTATCAGTGTTCCATGGAGAGCCATCTATGGCTTCATTGTAATTTGGTGAATGTAACTGAACATAGGTAGGTTCACGAAAAGAGTAATGTGTAAATTCATAAGATGTAATTCTACGGATATCCAAAACACCAAGCAATTCAACAGCACCATTGGCAACACGGCCATTTCCTGTAACTATAATTTTGATATTAGTTAAGTTGGCTTTTTTCAATTCTTCTTTTAATTCTTTTTTATCGTAGCACAGGTGGGCGGGTTTTAGATCAAACAGCTTATATTTTTTTCCATACGCTAAAATACCATTGTAAGCGCCTACTATGCCAGCATAATAACCAAAACCAATGATCCTGTTAAAGTCAGCATCTGTAAGGCATTCGTAATCAATTAGCTGAATGTTTTTTTGTAGTATAGTTTGTAAAAGTGACTTATTGTGTGGTTGTTTTTTGATCGTATGCGAAAAAAATAAATATTTTTTATTTGCGATCAGATTTTGTTTAGGCACTTCTTTAATGCCAATTAAAATATCACAATCGCTGATGTCTTCTGTCATTTTTATTCCTTTCGAAATATACTCTTCATTTGTATAAGATCGCCAATCGCTTGGTTGAACCACCACCTCTGTATTTGGAAAGTTATTCTGAACAATTAAACATTGCTCCGGAGTAAAGGCAACACGTTTGTCGTGAGGCTTTTTATCTTCTCTTAATACACCTATCTTCATTTTGCGCTGTTTTTTATAATTATACTACGAATTCGCAGGAGTTCTTAAAAAAGTAAATAATTTATCACCATTAACATTTTCTTTACTTATTGGATCCGTTTTTAATACCGGTGCTTTTACCCCTTTTTCTATTTTTTTGTCAGAGATAAATACCCGTGCTTCATCCCAGGCGTCAATATCAATAATGCTGTTGAGCAGCTGTTCTCCCCCTTCAATAAGCAACGACTGAATAGTACGTTTATACAATTCATTTAAAATTTGTGGAATGATAGCTTGTTCAAAATCAATTTTTACAAACTCTAAATTTGGTACAGAAACCTCATTCAATGCAGTAAATATAAGCGTTGGTGTACTTTTATCAAAAAGATAATTCTGTTTTGGGATGCGAAGCCATTTATCAATAGTGATACGTAGCGGATTTTCTCCATGCCAGTCCCTTACTGTTAATTGCGGATTATCAAGTAAGGCAGTGTTGGTGCCAACCATAATAGCCTGCTCCTGGCTTCGCCATTGATGAACCAGTTTTCGGGATTCAGCATTGCTTATTTGCAAAGCTTTACCGGGGCTTTCTTCATTTCGTTTTGCATCAATAAAACCATCGGCAGTTTGCGCCCATTTCAAAATAATATAGGGGCGTTTTTTTTCGTGGAAAGTAAAAAAACGTTTATTTAATTCTTTACATTCAGCTTCTAAAACACCCTCCGTTACATTAATTCCTGCTTTGGTAAGTTTTTCAATACCACGTCCGTTCACCACCGAATTCGAATCCATACAGCCAATCACTACATTCGGAATTTTGTGCTCAATGATCAGATCAGCACAAGGAGGTGTTTTTCCATAATGAGAGCATGGCTCCAGGTTTACATATAATGTTGATTTTAACAGTAATTCTTTATTTTCAACGGACTTAATAGCATTTACTTCAGCATGTGCCTGTCCGTATTGCTGATGATAGCCTTCGCCAATTATTTTTCCATCATGAACGATCACACAACCCACCATAGGATTGGGCGCAACCTTTCCAAAACCTTTTAAGGCAAGTAGAATACATTGCTGCATATATGTTTCATGAATATTCATCCGGCAACAAAGTTAAGACATTCGGCAATTATCGGATAAATATTTTTACTTTTATATTATATGAGAATTCCTTCCAATAAAATCGCTGATGTGGTACGTTTTTTTCGTGATGAACTAAAAAATACGTATGAAAAGGACGAGTTAGAAACTCTTATTGCCTATTGCTTTGAAGAATATTTGAATTTGAAACGAGCCAATATATTTTTAAATTTCGATGTTACAATTTCGGAATCAGAATTATTAAAATTTAATTTTGCTGTAAAAGACTTAAAGCAACACAAACCAATTCAATATATTTTTGGGAAAGCTGATTTTTATGGTTTGAAATTTATCGTAAATAAACATGTTTTAATTCCCCGGCCTGAGACAGAAGAGCTGGTCCAATTGATAATATCAAGAACAAGGAAAGAAGAACCAAAAGCTGAGAATCGAGAATCAGAAACTAAGGGGCAAGAACCAAGAGGCAAGAATCAAGATTTAGCAGATCTCGCTCCTACCATCTCCATACTCGATATCGGTACTGGAAGTGGTTGCATCCCTGTTGCCTTGAAAAAAAATATCCCTTTGGCAAACGTATACGCATTGGATATCTCGGGGGAATCACTTGAAGTAGCAAAACAAAATGCAGTAATGAATAATGTGGATGTGGATTTTTTTCAACACGATATTTTATCTGCAACCAATCAGTTATCCGATCCAGACTTAAAATTCGACATCATCGTAAGTAACCCTCCATACATTTGTGTTTCAGAAAAAGAACAAATGCAAAATAATGTGCTGGATCACGAGCCGCATCTGGCGTTATTTGTAAATGATAATGACCCTCTTTTATTTTATAGATCAATTGCCGATTTTGCTTTAAAAAATTTAAAACCCAAGGGAGAATTATACTTTGAAATTAATCAGGCTTTAGGCGCGGAAACAAAAGTTCTGCTTGAAACAAAAGGTTTCAGAAATATAGTTTTGGTAAAAGATATAAATAATAATAATCGTATATTGTATTGTACTATTTAATCAATTCACCCCTAAGGCACTGAGAACACAAAGAAACACAAAGAAAAAATATAAAGTTTTAAGTAGTAAAGGCGCAATGAAATACAAAGAAAAAAAATATAAAGCTTAGTGAACCTCAATGTTCTTAGTGCCTTAGTGGTAAAAAAAATGTTAATTTAATGAAAAAAATTAATTGTGTGCTTTTTTTTCTGATATCAATCAATGGGGTGGCACAGCCTGGATTTAATGTTGATGTTTTGCCGACCAATATTGGTGGTAGAGCCGAATTTAAGAGAATTTTTGAACAGGAATTAATTTATCCTGAAAGTGCATTAAAAGAAAAAGTTGCAAAAAAAGTAACGATCAACTTTGTGGTTATGAAGGATAGCTCCGTTTCTCAAATAAAAATTTCAGGGTCAGGATCACCTGATATTGATACTGAGGCAATGCGGTTATTTAAATTGTTTCAATGGGTCCCTGCCATTAAGGATAGAATGTACGTTAGTGCAAACTGGTCAGAGACATTTAATTTCGATCCCGGTAAATATTCAAAAATATGCCGTGAACGTGGTTTTCAAAAATTTAATTATTTGGCCGATTCAAAAATTGATAGTTCAGGTATCATTTATAAAAATCCTGAACAATTACCAATGTATCAAAAAGGTAATTATGCATTGCAGGATTTTATTAAAGAAAATTTAGAGTATCCCAAACAAGCCCAATTATCAAATATCCAAGGTACTGTTGTGTTGCGTTTTGTTGTTGAGCCGAGTGGATTGATTACTAATATTGGCGTTGAAAAAACGGTGGGTGGTGGCTGTGAGCAGGAAGCCATCCGGGTGTTAGAAATGATCAAATGGTATCCGGGTAAGAATGATGGTAAATTGGCACGTGTACAAATGTCCTTCCCATTTTATTTTATTCTTAATGATGAATTTCGTGATAACAGTGGGGGAGAACAAAAATAATTTTTGTGAATAGACTTTATAGAAGTTCATAGGCTAAGGTAATCATCCGCAAATCTCAGCAAGGTCGAAATAACCGTGCGCGGTGTCATTTCGAGTTTGTCGAGAAAATTGTGTGTAAGCATTTCGCAACTTAAATTTCGTTTTAATTATCAAGGGCCGTTTTAATAAATTTTCTATGCGTAGCAACTGTATAAAAATTATTTTATTTTTTTCTGTTTTCTCGACTTCCCTTGTTGGTCAATCGGACACAACAATTGTTAAAGCACGCCCTCTTAAAACCGAAAGTTATTTTAGATTTAACTACGACAACGATTTTTTTTCTGCGACAGATCGTTATTATACACAAGGTATTTCCTTAGAATTGATCATGCCTTTCATCAAAAAGTCCCCACTTTCAAAGCTTTTGATCCCTATGAATAAAAAAGCTTTGAACTATTATGGAATTAATTTTGAACAGGACGGCTTTACACCACGCAGCATTCGCCATGATAGCATTTTTTTTGGTGAACGACCTTATGCTAGTGTGTTCTTTGTTTCTCATTTTTTAATATCAATTAATTCAGAAAAAAAACAACGGCTTTCAACAAGTTTAGACCTAGGAATAATAGGACCGGAAGCCAAAGGAGAAGAAGAACAAAAAGGAATTCATCATGCGCTCGATAACATTCAACCATTAGGATGGGAATATCAAATTGCTTCGGATTATGTATTGAATTACAATGTAAAATTTGAGCAGGGAATATATTTGAAAAAACAAATTGAATGTATCGGTTTTGTTGCATCAAGGCTAGGTACACTTTACGATGATATTTCAATAGGAGCAATGGTGCGAACCGGATCAATGCAATCTTACTTTAAAAATCTGGGTATGAGTCCTTCTTCATATAAAGCAGATCAAAATGGTTCGGAGGACAGAACAAATAAATTCCAGTGTTATGTTTTTGGTAAAGCAGAACTAAAAACAGTTGTATATAATGCAACAATGCAAGGTGGAATGTTTAATAAAAACAGTATCTATACTATTCCTTCAAAAGATATTAAGAGGCTTGTGGGAGCGTTATCAGGAGGAATTGTACTAGCATACAAAAGAGTTAGTTTAGAATATACAAAAGTGTATTTAGGTCCTGAATTTAAAAACGGCTTAAGCCACGCCTGGGGACATTGTAATATTACTGTTTGTTTTTAGTGTAGTTCCTTCTAATGAGTAGACTCGCTGTCATCCCGAGCTTTTGCGAGGGATCTTGTTTTTATGTATGACATTGCCCTATGATTGCCACCCTCTCTCCTAAAAACACTTTCCTATTGTCATCCCGAGCTTTTCGCGAGGGATCTTGTTCTAATTAACGAGATTGCCCTATGATTGCCAAGATCCCTCTCGAAAAGCTCGGGATGACATGCCAATAAAGCAAATTTCTTTCTCCCCAATTATTTTTCCAAACTAAGCTTAAGCACATTTACCCCGATAGCATAGCCATATACCACTCCATCAGGTTTTTTTATTATCCTGATTTTATTACAGGCTTTTCCAAGATCAATTTTTTTCCATGACTGACCTCCATTATCAGTTTGGTAACCACTGTTCATAGTTCCAATGAAACCAACATTTTCATCAATAAACCCAACACCAAATGAACGTGCTTTGTAGTCATTACACAATACACTCTCTTTCCATTTCTTTCCACCATTTGTGGTTTTTATGAAATGTTGAGTTGTATTGGTAGTATCAGGATCATAACTTTGAATAGTAGCATATCCAACCTGTTTGGAAGGGAAAAATAACTTCCATGAATTTTCATAAGGCCTTTTGGATTGATAAACTTTTTTCCATGAAGCACCGCCATCCTCTGTATATAAAATACAGGCATGGCTCTTATCCATATCTTCTCCGGTAGATGCACATGCAAGACCAGTATGTTTATCAAACATTTTTATATCGTACAAAGCGCTGCAATAGTTGCTCATATCCATGCTTTTAAATGATACTCCATTGTCATGACTTACCAGCAGATTTGCAGGACTCCCGACTCTTCCAACTGAAAAAATATGGTATTTATACCCGATCTCTCCATGATTTATAAACTGTTCTTTTACAATATCTATCGCACATAATCCTTTTACATATTTTCCTGAATAACTTACCGGGCTCCAATTTTTACCACCATCAGTGGTTCTGTATAATGGAATTGTATCAGTAACATTTGGAAAGTAATCGGTTCCTACTGTTCCTGCAAAACCTGTTAAACTATCAATAAAAGCAATACATCTGAAAAAAGTTCCTTTCTTCTCAATCTGCATCGTCCATGATTCACCACCATTTTCGGTGCGAAATATTTTCCCATAGCCATTCACATACCAGCCTTTATTTTCATCAACAAAATAAATATCATCTTGTTTTCCTTTATAAGGTTCTGTGTCTAATTTTTTCCAGGAATAATTTTGACTATAGGAGTTTTGGAAAAAAGCAATGAGGATAAGTAGTGTGAATCTTAATTGAGATCGCATGGTGTTTTATTTTTTAGTTGGAGTGGCGTTTTGTAGTTAAGCGAGGTACAGAATTTAAAAGCACAAAACTATCTTAACCGAAAAACTTTATTAAATGTACGGAACTAAATGCCAGATGCAAAAACAATTTGCACGGAGAGCACCTTTGAAAAAAGCATTTGTAACTTGCAGAAACCCTGTATATTCGCAAAGGTAATGTTGCCGTTGTATTTGTTAATCTATTAGATCTGTAATGTCAACGTCTGATTCAATCACTGTGTCGGTGATTGTCTCGTTGTCCAAAATAGCTCCTGCATTATTTCTTCTAAAAAGTCTAAGAAAGTCCCAAAATAAGTTTGTAAAGTCTAAATGTAGGTCCATAGCAGCCATTACCTCATCACCGGGTCTGTATCTGTTAATAATGTTTGAAGTGTCAAATAAAACGTAACCACTGAATAAAAATATTCCAATAACTGTCCATATTATTATTGCTGTATAATTTGGAAAAACTATTAACGGTACAATTGTTAGAACACATAAAACTAAAACTGTAAATAAAATTAAGTTCCAATGTGAAAAAGTTTTTTTTGAATAATGTACATACAACGAAAGAATGCAGAAAAGGATTGCCGTTACAAGAATTGCTTGCCAAATGATGTTCTCGTTCCCCTCGTTTATTATATTGGTTAGAATTGGTGCGCTAGTCAAGCCGCTCAGTGAAGTCCATAAATAAAGGAGAAACAGATTTCTCTCAGCAAGTATACAAATTACAAATACAACTAATTCAAGAATTATCCACCACAAAGAAAATGAGAGTTCCATGCAAACGCCAAAGTATGCAGTCATGGCGGAAAACAATAGGGAGTATATAAATGTTCTATAAACCTTTTTTATAAAATTATTTTTTTCTGTTACTGACAACCATTCTGTTGGTTTTTCGCTTAAGTCTGTAAGGAAATATGTTTTTTTATTCGCCTTTGTCATTTAAGGTAATATAGCTGTAACGGTTGGCAGCGTTTCGATGTGCTGGTTTGCTGACACTTCACTATCCGCCACTACAAATATAAATTAAAAGCACAACTGGTTATGGTAAATGTTTAGAAATAAATTTATACCGCTAAAAAAATAAAGTTGCGACTTGCAGAAATCCCTCATAACTTGTAAGTGCTGTTAGCAGCATTAATTTGTCGAATTTAATATTTCACATCATGCGTTCTATCCCACTCTCTTTGAAGTTTCTGTTGATACCATCCAGTAGTGTCTATATAAACATACATTGACCAAAAATCGTTCTGATAGGAAGCAAAAGCACCTGGGAATTTTTCGAAGGAATAATCTACTGCTTTTATATAATCTTGATACATTGTAGAATCATTAAATATAATGTGAACACCATTTAATGTATCCCTATTGCTTTTTATTTTATTCAGTCTTTCTCTGGCTTGATTTAAAATAATTCCGTTTTGCAAATCGTCTGCAGATAATTTATATGTTGTATATTTTCTTATTTCGCTATATTTTTCACCGGTTTGCTTACCCCAAGTAATTGTGTCTGAAGCAGGGAAATTTAATTCGATACAATGTAGTGGAGCCGTCTTCTGTCTATATATTTCTGCTATTTTTTGAAAACCAAAAATAGGAAATATTGCAAGGGTGATAATCCCAAACGGAAAGAATAGTTTTCTAAGTCTTCTATGGTTGTGGAGTCTCATTTAAATGCTGCTACAATTCCCTAAACGCATGTTTTACATTTACAAATAGTTGTAAGTAATTACAGATATAAAAATACATTATAGGTTTATCTAACGCGTTTTTTCAAATATAAGTATAATTACAATCTAAAGTTCCTGTTTCAGGATTACAAACGAAAGGGAATTTAATTTTATTGGAGTACTTTAATTTTTTTTCTCCTCAACAATCACGAAAATGTCTTCGTTGTTGCGTTTCATTAGATATTTTTCACGGGCGAATTTTTCTAATGTATTGGGGTTGGTGGTAAGTTCTTTAATATCGGAAGTGATTACTGAAATTTCGTTTGAAAAATAATTCCGCTCTTTTTCCAGTTGTTTAACCTGCTGGCGCAGTTCTATTTGGTTGCCAAGATCATTTTTATCAAAAAATACAACCCATACCACTAATCCAATTATGGTTAGCAGGTATTTGTTTTTTATAATGGGTAGGATCTTTTTCATGAAACAAAAATAAATACAAAGTCATTATAAATAACACGGTCCGAAAAAGTTTCCCAATTTCCCTTGTTAATATCTGAAAGGATTTTCATAACAGAAATACCTTCCCAAGGTCTTCGACAGGCTCAGACTGACCACGCACTAGTCATATTAGGCTTATTTCCCTTTTTTTAAATAAACCATTTTAATAGCAGTAATAGCAGCTTCATCACCTTTATTACCGTGTTTCCCACCGGATCTGTCTTGAGCTTGCTGTAAAGTGTTTGGGGTCAATAATCCGAATATTACCGGCTTATTATATTTCAGACTTACATTGGTAACACCTTGTGCTACTGCATCGCAAATAAAATCAAAATGACGGGTTTCCCCTTGTATCACACAGCCTAAACAGATAACACTATCAATACTTTTATCTTCACACAATAATTGTGCACCAAAAGTTAATTCAAAGCTTCCTGGAACATACTTTACAATGATATCATTTTCAGTTACTCCATTATCCAATAATGTTTTTAATGCACCATCTCTTAACGCTCCTGTTACTTCAATGTTCCATTCAGCCACCACAATTCCAATTCGCATTCCTGCGCCATTAGGGATAGTGGTATGATTAAAATCGGATAGGTTTTTTAGGGCAGATGACATATTTATAAATATTGGTTTGTTTTTGTTGAATTAAAACTGCTAAACAAAAAATTGCGAATCTGGAGAGCTAATTAGCAAACAGATTCGCAATTTCGTTTCTTATTAGTAACCAAAATTAGATTACAAGTTGCCTAATGTCTTAGCACGGCTAATGTATTTTTCTGCATCCTTACCGTCAGTAGTTTCAGCATATTCGTTTTTAATACGTTCGTACAATTTCACTGCATCAGCATAATTACCTTTGTCTTCATTAGCCATTGCTGCTTTTTTCAAAAACAGAGGAGTGGAAAAGGTATTTACATTTTGTTCAGCAGCTTTTAGATAAAAAGTAATTGCCTCATCGGTTTTACCTAATTCCATATTTGCATCACCAATTGCACCGGTAGCTTGTGGTCCAACTATTTGGTCGTCACCATCAAATTCCTGCAAATGCTGAATAGCATCTTCGAACTGACCTTTCTTTAAATAACAAATACCTAAATAGTATTCAGCTAAATTACCTGATGGAGTAATGCTAAACTCATCCACTATCTGGATAAAACCTAAAGCAACACCATCACCATTCATCGCTTTATCTAATGAATCTTTACCAAAATAATCTTCTGCTTTAAACATTTCGGAGCGTGCCCTTGTTTCTTCACCGGCAACATACCAATATTTGTAAGCAAAGTAACCACCTACCAATGCTACGATAACAGCGGCAATGATCATTAAGCTTTTTTTATTGTGCTCAATATAAAGTTCAGTTTTGGTAAACGCCTGTTCAACGTCAACAATTGGTTCGTCAGTTATTTGTTGTGCCATATTTAGTTAAGTGTAATTAAATGGAGTGCAAAAATAAGTTTTTTTTGCAATATCTGTCATTTAATTACAAAATATGCTTTTTGAGCACCCTTTTTCGGTATTTTTACTATACTTTACTACGAATTACGAATTTTATCAAATTACGAATCTGTACGTTAAAAGTAGCAAACACCGGTTCGTAATTCGTTTTTTATTCGTAATTCGTAGTATTTATAATGTATCTTAAGAAATTATCTGTCCTCAATTTCAAGAATTATCCTGAAGCTGAATTACTTTTTAGTAACCATATCAATTGCCTGACGGGTAATAATGGTGAAGGTAAAACCAATGTGTTGGATGCCATTCACTATCTTTCATTCTGCAAAAGTTTTTTTAATCCTATCGACAGCCAGAATATTTTACACGAAGCCCCTTTTTTTCTGATCCAGGGCTCCTATTTTGCAAATGATAAGGACGAAGAAATTTATTGCGGATTAAAACGCAATCAAAAAAAACAATTCAAACGTAATAAAAAGGAGTACCAACGTCTTGCCGACCATATTGGTTTGTTTCCTTTGGTGATGATCTCACCGGCAGATTCGGAACTTATTACCGAAGGCAGCGAAAGTCGCAGACGGTTTATCGACAGTGTTATCGCTCAATTTGACCGTGAATACCTGGAGAGTTTGATCAGCTATAATAAAGTACTTTCTCACCGGAATGCATTGCTCAAGCAATTTGGCGATAGCAGGCGTTTTGATAAAGAATCCCTCGAAATATGGGATATGCAACTCATTGGGCATGGCAACAAGGGGCATGATACCCGTAAAAAATTCATCAATAGCTTTATTCCTATTTTCCAGCGATATTATGAATTGATCTCGGGCGGACGGGAAAAAGTAGGAGTGCAATATATCTCTCATTTGAACGAGACTTCATTTGAGGAAGCCTTGGAAAGAGCTCTTCCCCGCGACAGAACAGTTGAATATACCACAGTAGGAATTCATAAAGATGACCTGGAATTTACAATTAATGGATACCCCCTGAAAAAATACGCATCTCAGGGACAACAAAAATCGTTTTTAATTGCTTTGAAATTGGCCCAATTCGATTTCATAAAAAGTATCAAACAAGTTACTCCAATTTTATTGCTGGATGATATTTATGATAAATTAGATGATCTGCGTGTTAAACAATTAATGGAATTAGTGTGCAGCGATAATTTCGGACAGTTATTTATTACAGACACCCACTTAACCCGTTTGTCTGATCTATTTAAAGCATCTAATGCCGATTTTAAAGTATTTAAGATCAATAACGGAAATGCTACTGAATTAGTTTTAACAATTTAGCAATTTTGCTTAGGCAATTGGGCAATTGTCATTAGTCATTAGGCAATTGATTGTGGGCAAATTACAAATTACAAATTACTAATAACGAATGACTAATAACTAAATTAATGAGCAAACACAATGAACATAGCCTTAAGGATGCTATTCAGCTATTGCTGAAAACGTATAAGCTGGATGATCGTCTTGCAGAAAGACGTTTGATCAGTTCCTGGGAAAGTGTTATGGGGAGCATGATCGCGAAGCACACAACAGATATTTACATCAAACATCAACAACTTTTTGTAACACTTGATTCTGCTGCACTTCGGAATGAACTATCCTTAGCCAAATCTAAAATTGTTAAAATGCTAAATGATGAAGTAGGAAAGAGTGTTATTAATGAAGTTATTTTAAGATAGTTTTTTGTCAATAGAAACGAAATTTTAAAAATCATATTTACTCATAAAACAAATAGAAACAAAAAAAATCATTTTTAAATCATAAACAATCAGCGTCATCTGCGTACCATTAACCATAAACAAACACAAAAAAAATCATTTTAAAATCATAAACAATCAGCATCATCTGCGTACCATTAAACAATAATCAAACAGCAAAAAAAAATCATTTTTAAATCATAAACAATCAGCGTCATCAGCGTACCATTCACCCTGAAATCCAAAACAAAAAATATGAAATTTAAATTACCACTTTTATCCCTTTTAATAAACCTTTCGATAACACCCGGCATTGCACAAACAGATTCAGCAATGATCAAAAAAATATTCAACGAAGCCTTAACCAATGGCAAAAGTTATTCAAACCTCGATTATTTATCAAACAAAATTGGCGGACGATTAAGTGGTTCTCCTGAAGCGCAAAAAGCCGTGGAATGGACGTTTAAAGCAATGAAAGAGGCCGGAGCAGATACTGTTTATTTACAGGAATGTATGGTGCCGCATTGGGTGCGTGGAGAGAAAGAATCAGCAAAAATAATTTCTTTAGTAACGGGTAGTTCTAAGGAAGTTCCAATTTGTGCATTGGGTGGTTCGATTGCTACACCTGCCAAAGGCATTACTGCGCCTGTTATAGAAGTGAAAAGTTTTGAAGAGTTAGCAAAGCTTGGAAAAGAAAAAGTGGAAGGTCGGATCATTTTCTTTAACAGTCCGATGGATCCTACCCAAATTGAAACCTTCAACGCCTATGGTGATGCTGTTATGTTTCGCTGGGCAGGTGCTTCGGAAGCTGCTAAATATGGAGCAGCGGCTGTTGTTGTGCGCTCATGCACACTTTTACAGGACGACAATCCACATACCGGAGTAATGGGATATAAAGATAGTATCAATAAAATTCCAGCCTGCGCCATTAGTACTAATGGCGCCAACTGGTTGAGCGAAAATTTGAAGACCAATAAAAACTTGCAGTTTTATTTAAAGATGAGCTGCCAGACCTTACCAGATGAAAAATCGTACAATGTTGTTGGAGAAATTCGTGCTGCAAAAAAATCGAACGAGTATATTGTTGTTGGTGGACACCTGGATTCCTGGGATACCGGTCAGGGTGCGAATGATGATGGTTCAGGGGTGGTTCAGTCCATTGAAGTGATCCGTATTTATAAAGCATTGGGCATAAAGCCAAAATGTAACATTCGTGCAGTTGCATTTATGAATGAAGAAAATGGTGGACGTGGCGGGAAAAAATATGAGGAGCTGGCAAAGTTGAATAACGAAAAGCACATCGCAGCCATAGAATCTGATGCAGGAAGTTTCTCTCCAAGAGGCTTTAGCAGCGATGTTACACCGCAGGTAAAATTAAAATTAAAAAGCTGGAGGCCTTTATTTGAGCCTTATGGAATATATAGCTTCGACAGAGATGGAAGCGGATCGGATATCAGACCATTAAAAGATGCGGGAGTGCCTTGTTTTGAACTGCTGCCTGATTCACAACGGTATTTCGATTATCATCATGCCCCTACTGATATTTTTGAAAATATAAACAAGCGTGAATTGGAATTAGGTGGTGCTGCAATGGCTGCCTTGATCTGGATGATATCACAGCATGGATTGTAAATTAGGAATCTGAATTTTTATTTTGTAATACGCTGGACCTTATGATGAATTCAAAAAATGTTTTTATGATTTTTATTAGCATTGTTGCAATTGCAGCAGGGCTTTGGTTTTACAATGGTTATAAAAAAGCACCTTCCTTACCTGCTTACGAAAACGATGTGAAAAATGAGTTGGGCCAAACAATAAAAATTGCTGATTTCAAAGGACAGTATGTTTTAGTAAGCTATTTTCAAACCTGGTGTAGTGATTGTATAAAAGAACTTCCTACTATCGATCACCTTCAATCAAGAGTGGGGAAAAACAAACTGGCAGTAGTGATGATAAGTGATGAAAGTTGGGAGAAGATCAATCATTTTAAAGAAAAACACTGTAATACACTCGACTTTTACCAATCTGTGAAAACACTCCGTGAGCAAAAAATCCGTGTATTCCCTACTACTTATTTGCTTAACAAAGAGGGGGTAGTTATTATGAGTAAGTTGGAAGGCTACGACTGGAGCAGTGATGAAGCATTTAATAAATGTGTTGACTAATATTTTTTTTTAATTGGAATTAAATTACGCATTGAATTCTAACCATAAAAATGATTTTACTATATTTGAATAAATAATTTTATTAAACCAGAAAACGTATAAATATGAAAAAAGCAATACTCGTATTCCTTGCAACTTGGACATTTAGCGCTGCAATAGCGCAGAAAGAAGTGAAATATCCCAAGCTTTTTTATAAAGATTCGAAAACGGAGATCAATGGACTTACCATTACAATTGATAATGCCGTATCCACAGAGGCTGAAACAAAATTCAAATTAAAAATAACCAACACTACCAACGATTATTTTATTTATAAACCTGAAGAAAGTAAGTTCATAATTAATGGAAAAGAGCTTAAGCCTAAAGAAAAAACATTGATAATTGGGCCTAATGAATCTGATTTCAGAGTTATTAACGTAAAAAACCCACAATCCAATACCATTAAAACGTACTCATTTGTTTTAGATGGCTTATATAAAGTGGCTTCAGGTAATACCGGAATTAGTGTTCCCGATTTTAGATTACCTGCATCACAAAACGAATTTAAAGCCGGTGGTTTTAGTTGTTCTTTAGTTAAATTATATAAAGAAAGCGATGCAACGGATGTTAAATTTAAATGCGCATACAATGGAGATAAGATCGGGTTTATTTCGCCTGCAAAAGTTGCTGTAAAAATGCCTGATGGAAATGAATATGCAGCGGTAAAGGTTGGTTTGTTTGCAAATTTAAAACCTGTAATGCTTATGAAAGGCCAGGATAATACGTTTACCCTTCATTGGGACCGTATGGAGGGGGGTAAAGCAATGGATATGCAAAAAGTAGAAATGATGATCAAATGGAATGATACATTTACAGAAGCAAGTCAGGAAAAAATAAAAGCAGAAACTATCGAACTTGAATTTGATGAAGAAGTAAGTAACAAACAGTTTAAATAAAATGGGTACGGATAACTGATCTATCTGTAACTGAAAGTATCATTAATGAAAAAAACAATTTACTTCTTTTTATCTTTTTTCTTAACTGCAAAAAAATGTCTTTGCGTTGTTGGGATATTTATTTTTAGTTTTTGTTCTGCCCAACAAAATAGTGGATTGACTGAGCTGAACGAAAAAGTAGACTCTTTACAAAAAGTATTACAAAAAACCAAGCACGATACCATACGTGCTGCAGTATATGTCGCGCTTTCTGAAGAACTTTATCTTTCAAATATTGACACTGTATTACCCCTTTGTTTAAAAGCGATACAGATTGCCGATGCAGGATTAAAGGGGGCCAATGATTCCGAAAAAAAATCTTTTCTAATAGCCAAAGCCAGTGCTTTAAACAACATAGGTTATGTTTATAAGCAGAAAGGCGATATTCCCAAAGCATTGGAATGGTACAAGAAAGGCTTGAAGATCAGAGAAGAAATTGGAGACAAATATGGCATTGCAAATTCCATCAACAATATTGGGAGAATCTATAATACCCAAGGGGATAACAATAAAGCAATTGAATGTTATTATAAAAGTTTAAAGATACAGAATGATATTGGTGACAAACAAGGTGCTTCTATCTCCCTCAATAACATTGGTCTTATCTATAATAATCAGGGTGATATCCCCAATGCGCTCGAATATTATAACAAAGGATTGAAGTTACAGGATGAAGTTGGAGACAAGCAAGGCGTTGGTATTTCCCTCCATAACATAGGTAATGTGTATAGTACCCAAGGTAATTTCCCAAAGGCATTGGAGTGTTATCACAAAAGTTTGAAAATATTGGAAGATGTAGGAGACAAAAAAGGTATTGCAATTTTGCTTAGTAGTTTGGGGATCCTATACAAAGATAAAGGAGTTTCATTTTTCGAAGCTTCATTGAAAGAGGAATATTTTGGCAAAGCATTAGAGTTTTATAATAAAGGTTTAAAGATCCGCGAAGAGATCGGAGATAAAGATGGAATAGCCCGCTCATTCAATGATATTGGTTTTATTTATAATGTACAAGCCGAGCAAGAACAAAATCCTGATTCCATTAATAGTAGATTTAATAAAGCATTGGAATGGAATCAGAAGTGTTTAAATATTTGGGAAGAAATTGGATACAAGCAAGGTATTACCAACTCTCTTTTTAACATGAGTGGCATTTATTGGAAACGATCTAATTCCCCTGTTGAGAAGAAAAATTCTCTGTTCCTATTAAATAAAGCCGAAGAATATTGTAAGTCATCTCTTCAAACAGCAAGGGAATTGTCCTATCCCGAGCATATACGCAATGCAAGCGAAAGGCTGTGTCTAATTTATAAGAGAATGGGAGAATTGGCTTTTGCTTCTGGAAATATGGGCCTTTCCGCGCAAAAATACAAAGAAGCGATACAGATGCAGGACTTATTCAAAATGACTGCTGATAAGATAAATGATGTTGAAATGCAAAAATCGATCTTGAAAAAACAAATGCAGTTCGAGTTTAAAAATAGAGAAGGAGAAGCAAAGACAAAGCAGGATAAAAAAGATACGGAAGCAAAAGAAGAAAAACAAAAACAATTTTTTTACCTGTCATCAGTTGCCGGAGGGTTCCTGTTAGTTGTTGTCTTTACGCTATTTGGTTTTAGAAGTTACCGTCAAAAACAAAGATTGAACATCGAATTAGAAAAACTCTCCATTGTGGCGAGTGAGACCGATAATGGAGTAATTATATGTGGACCTAATGGAACATTAGAATGGGTTAATACAGGAATGATCCGATTGTTAGGATATAACCTGGAGGAATGGAAACAACAGGGAAAAACACTTCAGGAAATAAGTCATAACCCAAACATAAAAGAAAAAGTAGAAAAAAGTATTGGCAGCAAACAAACTGTATCTTATGAATCCCTTAACATTTCAAAGGATGGGCGAAAACTATGGGTTCATAGTACACTAACACCTATCCTGAATGAAAAAGGTGATATTAAAAAATTGGTAGTGATTGATACTGATATCACTGAAAGAAAACAAGCTGAAAATATTATTCATGAAAAAAATCGTGAAATTACGGATAGCATTCATTCCGCAAAACGAATACAACATGCACTGCTTGCAAGTGATACTTTATTAAAAAAACATCTGCCCGAATTTTTTGTTTTGTATAAGCCCAAAGATATTGTAAGCGGTGATTTTTACTGGGCAAATGTGATCGATAATAAATTTGTAATAATTACAGCTGATTGTACCGGTCACGGTGTTCCAGGAGCATTTATGAGTTTGTTGAACATCTCTTATTTGAATGAAGCAATAATTGAAAAAAGAATTGATTCTCCCGAAAAAATATTGGAGCATGTCCGCAGCCAGATAATTCATACATTAAATCCCGAAGGCTCTGAAGTGGAGAGTAAAGATGGCATGGATGCTGTATTGTGTATATATGACTTCAAACATTTATGGCTTCGTTTTGCTTGTGCCAATAATCCTTTGTGGGTTATTCGCAACAATGATCTGATCAGATTCAAGCCCGATAAAATGCCTGTTGGAATGCACTATGGAGAACAAAAACCATTTTCGATCAATACCTTAGGATTACGAAAAGGAGATATTGTTTATACATTCACCGATGGTTATGCCGATCAGTTCGGAGGACCAAAAGGAAAGAAATTCAAATACAAAGCACTAAAGGATGTATTACTTTCGATTCAAACGAAATCAATGGAGGAGCAAAAAGAGATTTTGCTTGCAACTTTTGAAAAATGGAAAGGTAATTTAGAGCAGGTAGATGATGTTTTAATTATTGGAGTGAGAGTTTAAATGGTTGAGTGAATCGTTACGAATTTACAAAATTGCGTTTGCTCCTTTTTAACACACAGATTTGTAAATTCGTAAAGATTCGTTATTAGTAAATTAGTAATTCGTTGGAATTTCAAATAAAACTTCAGTACATTCGTAAATCATATTGTAAAAAAATAGTAGTAGCAATATCAGTTCTCAACCTAATCAACAACCTAAAACAAAAGAGTATGAAAACAAAAAGATCCGTAAGATACCTGCTGTTAGCAATTACTATAGGAATGTTTTTAACGGCTTGTAGAAAAAAAGAGGATGGTCGTATTGCCTTAGACAGCGATACATCAGGTGCAACAGATAATGCATTGGCCCAGGGTACTTTTAACGATGCAAGTAATATTTCTGATCAGGGAGCCGCAGGTAATTTGTCTTCTTATTCAGCAACATATGAGGGTTCTGATCTGAGAGGTATTTTGAGTCAGTGCGCAACCATCACCCGAACATCCAATGGAGGCACCCATAAAGTTACAATTAATTTTGGTGCAACTGATTGCTTGTGTTCTGATGGTAGGAAAAGAAGAGGGGCTATCATTATTGATTTCGCTGGTCAGGGAACGCTTATTCAGGCTTATAATGATTCTCTATCAGTGAATAAACATATCATTACATTTTATCAATATTATGTAAATGAAAATCATGTGGAAGGAACCCATATTATTACTAATAATGGGCATAACAGCAATGGTCATTTAAATTATACTATTGAGGTGTCTGGAGGTAAAATTACTAAACCAAGTGGTGGGGGAGTGGTTAACTGGCAATCGTTCCGTACAAGAGAATGGACTGAAGGAGAAGGAACTTCAGCATTTGATGATGACGTTTATTTAATTAATGGTAATGCAAGTGGAACCCAGGCAAATGGTACTTCCTTTACTGAAACGGCTACTAATTTAAAAATTGCAATCGATTGCCCTTATATTAAAAGCGGTGTACTTCAATTTACACCATCCGGAAAACCGGTTCGTTCCATTGATTTTGGAAATGGTACTTGCGATCAAAATGCAACTGTGACTATTAGCGGGTATGTGTTTAACATTATTTTATAATAAATAAAAATTACAAAAAGCGTCCTGATCAATTATCGGGACGCTTTTTTATTGCATCATCGTTACCAATTATGAAACGCCTCGTTTTATTCATAGTATTATTTCAATTGTTAACGCTTTCTTTTGCTCAGGAAATAAAGCAGGTGAGGGCATTGCGTGTAATGCAGGTACCGAAAATTGATGGTGTTCTTGATGATGAAGCCTGGAAAGAAGGGGTTAATGCAACGGATTTCATTCAAAGAGCCCTCAAACCGGGGGAACCTGCACTGCGCAAAACAGAGGTCAAAATTGTATATGACGATATCGCCATGTATGTTGGTGCAATGATGTATGATAATAAACCCGACAGTATTTTATGTGAATTATGCCAACGGGATAATGAAGCCAATTCCGACCTGTTTGGTTTGATATTAGATACCTATAATGATGATATAAATGGCTATGGCTTTTTTGTAACCTCCGCTGGAGTGCAGATCGATGCAAGGTATTCATCCAACGGACAGGATTTTAACTGGAATGCCGTTTGGCAAAGTCAAATAAAAATAAATGATAAAGGCTGGGCCGTGGAATTCAAAATTCCTTATTCGGCACTACGCTTTCCAATTGTAGCTGAGCAAAATTGGGGAGTAAATTTTATCAGAAAAGTTCGTAAAACACGCTGCGTTGATTTCTGGAACGAAGTAAAACCGGAAGTAAGCGGAATGATAAATCAAAGCGGTGATCTCCTTGGAATTTCAAATATTAAATCTCCGGTACGTTTATCGGTAACACCCTATGTATCTTCATACATCGAAAATTATCCCTACGATCAGCCCGGTCAAAGTAATAACTCCTATTCTTTGAATGGGGGCATGGATATTAAATACGGTATAAACGAAAGTTTCACAATGGATATGACGCTCGTGCCTGATTTTGGGCAGGTACAGAGTGATAACAAAGTACTTAATCTTTCACCCTTCGAAGTGCTTTACAATGAGAACCGACAATTTTTTACAGAAGGTACTGAGTTGTTTAACAAAGGTGGATTGTTTTATTCACGAAGAATTGGTGGTACACCTATAAACTATAATCTGCAATTAAAAGAAGGCGAAATAATTAAAAGCAATCCGGCAAGCACACAGTTGATCAATGCTACAAAAGTATCAGGGCGAACAAAAAATAACCTGGGAATAGGAATTTTTAATGCAACTACTGCGGATACCTACGCTACTATTACAGATTCAAATGGAGTAGATACTAAGGTATTGACCCAGCCATTAACCAATTATAATGTATTTGTTCTTGATCAGGCTTTAAAAAATAATTCTTATATCAGTTTGATAAATACCAATGTTACACGTGATGGTGGAATTTATGATGCAAATGTTACAGCCACTGCATTTAAGTTTACCAACAAAAAAAATAAGTATGGTGTAAATGGAAACGCTGCATTGAGTCAGCTTTATTATTCCGGGCTTTCCAAGCCGGACTTAGGTTACGCATACAATGCATCAGTTGGGAAAATAAGTGGTGGATTCCTTTACAACGCTGATGTTGCAGTGAAAAGTGATAAATATGATCCGAACGATCTTGCAATATTATACATCAATAATACTGTTGAAACTTCTTTAAATTGGAGTTACAATATTTACAAACCGGTCTGGAAATTAAATGAATATTCTATTGATGGAGGTGTGGGATATTCACGTTTATTTAAACCGGATCTTTTTTGGAATTTGACCTTTTATGGAAATGGTTATGCCAATTTTTCAAAATCTTATTTTTCCACCGGAGCAGGATTTAATTTTTCACCTTTAACTACTTTGGATCATTGGGAACCTCGGATAGCAGGGCATTACTATGTTTATCCAAAAAATTATAATCTTTCTTATTGGATCTCTACCGATTACCGTAAACGCTTTGCTTTGGATGCTAATATTAGTTACAGGTATTTTGATGAAAATAACCGGTATAACATTTCATTTGGTGTCGCTCCTCGTTATCGTGTAAATAATAAATTATCATTTATTTATAATTTTCACCGAGATTATCTGAACGACAACATCGGTTTTGTAAATTTCAATGAAACAACCCAATTCATTAATTTTGGACGCAGGAATGTATTTACCACTACTAATCAATTGAATGCCACTTATATTTTCACCAATAAAATGTCTTTAACATTGCGATGCCGGCACTATTGGTCACAGGCCCAATACAAGCAATATTATACGTTGAACAACAAGGGCTTATTAATTGACGATGCCCTATACACGGGTAATTCAAATGTGAATTTCAATGCATTTAATATTGATCTGGTTTATACCTGGCAATTCTCACGCGGCAGTGAAATGAGTTTTGTATGGAAAAATGCTATCTATACAAGCGGTGATGTTATTGTTAAACAATTTACCAATGATATTGATCAAACAATTAATTCACCTCAAACAAATAGTTTCTCTATTAAAGTGCTGTATTACCTTGATTATTCAATGTTGCAACGGAAGAAGAGTATTAAATAAATTGTCCGCTGATTTGAATTAATTTAATTTTTAAATGAGCTAATAGATTTCCAAATTACTACCATTTTCAAATTTTGTTTCTTAGTAGAATATATTGGATAACCCAATTAAGCTATCTAAAAGAAAAACATATTATTTAAATAAAATAAATTTATAGAAGAGTGCGTGAGGAATGAACAAACGCGATGCCGTGTAGCCTGTGTGGAGCAATCGTTTGTTCTTGAATTTTTGTTTCTTTTTTTTCAAGAAAAAAGAAAAACACACAGTTTTTTGTTAATCGTAATCTAACTAAAATTGGTATTGCCCACGATAAACAATAAAGAACCCTTATTTGCAAATTAAAAAATATGTTTTTCAAAAAAATAATAATCTGGCACAAGCTATTCGATTCAATTGATGCGATCAACGCACAAGTGGCTGTTGGAAAGGTAACCACCATAAATGTTGGAAGAAAAAAGATCTGTTTAGCACGGACAGCCGATGGCTTTTTTGCTGTAAATGATAAATGCCCTCACAACGGAGCATCCCTCGGAAATGGCTATTGCACGGCCGAAGGCAGTGTTGTATGTCCCGTTCATCGTTATCATTTTGATCTGAGAACAGGCAGGGCCAAAAGTGGTTTGGGAGATTTTGTTCAGACTTATCCCATAGAAGTCCGTAATGATGGGGTTTACATCGGTTTTGAACAATTGGTCTGGAATTGGTTGAAAAAATAGTTTGCTCTTCGTATGTATCTTCTCCCTTTTCCTCCGTTATAGAATAAAATTCTAAAAAAAGGAGGCCCAATGAAATCTTTTAATTCAATCAATTTAATTGTATTGGCTTTAAGTATTACAGAAGTTCCTGTATTCGCCAATTGTGCGTTCTCAATTGAAGAAGCGGCAAAAAAAGGATTAATAAAACTTTCTTTTAAGGCCAAGGGAGGTCATGTAGGGGATGTTATTGAAATGAAAATAAAAAATTTAACAAACAGAAAGTTAGATCTTAAAATAGAAGCAGGGAGAATACTGGATTCAAAAAAAAATACTGAACAGGATCTTTTAGTTACAAAGGCCGAAGAGTTTTTTGTTTCTGCCAATCAGTTAAAATCTGTAAATGTATTTGGAATGTGCTGCCAGGCGCATAACGGATCACCACAAAATAATTCTGATTACGAAGTAGGTAAGTTGGCCGATACCAACTTAATAAAATTGGCATGTTACATTGATAAAAATAAATATTATTCAAATTACACTGCGCAACAGGCTGTTTGGACAATATCTGATAATAATTCCCTGGCAAGTATTTCGGGTGGAGAAAAAGAAGTGGTAACTGCTTTGCGAAATTTTGTTTCGAAAATCACAGGTCGTGTGATACCTCCTTACGATATTACTTACAATCGGGAAAGCGATAACCATGTAATTGGCAGAGCTACAAAAATTGAGGGCATTTTTGATTATTCTGTTCCTGTAAATGGAAAAGTAACCATTGGAATATATGATGCAAATGGTCGTTTAGTTCAATTGCTTTTTAAAGACATATCACATAAAAAAGGGGAGTGTAAATTATATTACACCTTCCGAACCAGAGATTTAGCATCCGGAACCTATTATGCCAGGATGAATATGGAAGGGAACCTTCAAAAGGAAATGAAGATCGAATTTTAACCTCCTTTAGTTATCAACATTAGAAAATCTTCTTGAACCTCCTGCTCGAACCGATACGTTCCCGTGGGAGGTTCTTTTGCCATTTACTGAATTTGCTCATTGACCGACTATCCCAATCTAAGAACCCTTTTTTTGATATCCCTCCCATTTTTCCTATCGTTTCCATCCTCTCATTTTAGTAAAATTGAGAATGAATGTTTCAAAACTATCGCTGAGTAAGAATAAAAACATGGCAGATTATAATAAAAGTATAATTTAATATTTATACATTTGCCATAATCTAATATTAGACACTATGAAAAAAACACTACCTGTTTTATTTTTTATTGCACTATTCGCAATGCATTTTAAAAATGCTTATGCGCAACCTGCTAATGATTTTTGTGCGAGTGCAGTAACGCTAACATCTTCTACAACTTGTAGTAACTACTTTGGTACAACAACCGGAGCAACACAGTCCATAGCTGGGATAACGTGCGGTGGTACCGGAACAGCAGATGATGATGTATGGTTTCAATTTACTGCAGTATCAACAAGCCATACCATTAAGGTTCAAAGTTTAGGATCTTTTGATGCCGTTATTGATGTAAGATCGGGTTCTTGTACCGGAACTAATATTGCCTGTCTCGATGGTAGCGGTACCGGAGGGTTGGAAACATTAACTGTCCCGGGATTATCTATCGGTACTACCTACCTGATAAGAATATACCATTATGGTGTAGGCGAAGGTGGAGGCCAGTTTGATATTTGTCTTACACATGTGGCTCAATCAGGTCCTCCTAACGATTTTTGTGATAACAGTTATATTATAAGTTTAACATCTACTCTTTCTTGTACTTACCAATCTGGTTCTACGTTGGGTGCAACACAAACAATGGCTGGTACCTGCACAGGTACAGGTGATGATGATGTGTGGTACCGTTTTGTAGCACAATCAAATACTCACACTGTTAAGGTACAAGGTTATGGTGGTTTTGATGCAGTTGTTGACATTAGAAATGCTCCTGCATGTACAGCAAGCAATATGCAGTGTGTGGATAATAGTTCTGCTAATGGACTGGAAACAGCTAATCTAACAAGTTTAGTAATTGGCGCAACCTACGTAGTTCGTGTATACCATTTCGGTACCGGCAATGGTGGTGGAGATTTTGATATTTGCATAACGCATACTACTCCTTCAGGACCTCCTAATGATGTTTGTTCCGATGCAATCTCTTTATCATCCTCACTTACATGTAGTTATGTAACAGGTTCTACCTTAAATGCTACACAGTCTATTACCGGCACTTGTACTGGTACCGGAGATGATGATGTATGGTATAGTTTTGTAGCTCAAGCCACAAGCCACACTGTGAAGGTGCAAGGCGCTGGTGCTTTTGATGCCGTTATCGATATCAGATCAAATTCTTCTTGTTCAGGAACTAACATAATGTGTGTGGATGCAAGCGGTGCAGCAGGATTGGAAACAGCTAATTTAACCAGCTTAACAATAGGTACCACTTACCTGGTAAGAGTTTATCATTATGGAGCAGGTGCTGGAGGCGGTAGTTTCCAAATTTGTGTTACACATACTCCACCGGCTGGTCCTCCAAACGATAATTGTGCTAATGTTATCTCTTTATCATCTGCTCTTACTTGTAGTTATACTTCTGGTTCTACAACCGGAGCTTCTCAATCTGTAGTAGGTAATTGTACTGGTACTGGAGATGATGACGTATGGTATTCATTCACTGCAGTGGCTACAGCTCATACAGTTAAGGTTCAGGGAGGTACAGGTTTTGATGCAGTTGTTGATCTGAGATCAAATTCTTCTTGTGCCGGAACTAATATATCTTGTACAGATGCTACTGGAGCTGCCGGATTGGAAACAGCTAATCTAACAGGCTTAACAGTTGGTTCAACTTACCTGGTAAGGGTTTATCATTTCGGTACGGGTGCTGGTGGAGGTAATTTCCAGATCTGTGTTACTCACACTGTTCCTGCTGCTCCTGCCAATGATCTTTGTTCAGCTGATGTAACGTTAGCATCAGCGCTTACTTGTTCTTATACAAGTGGCTCTACAACAGGTGGTACACAGTCGATCCCGGGTACATGTGTTGGTACAGGAGACGATGATGTATGGTATTCATTTACAGCAGTAGCTACAAGCCATAGTGTTAAAGTGCAAAGTGGTACTGGCTTTGATGCTGTTATAGATGTTCGTACAGGAACTTCTTGTTCTGGCGACAATATAACTTGTTCCGACATTAGTGGAAGTGCAGGTTTAGAAACAGCTAACTTAACCGGCTTAACAGTTGGATCACTTTATTTGGTTCGTGTTTATCACTTTGGCGCAGGTGCCGGAACTGGTAGTTTCCAGATCTGTGTTACCCATACTGCAACTGCTTGTACCTATGCGATCGCACCAACCAGCCTCTCTTTCACATCTGCGGCAGGTACTGGAACAGTTAACGTTACTGCAGCAAGTGGTTGTGCCTGGACTTCAACTGCTAATGATGCATGGATAACCATAACATCAGGTAGTACAGGTACTGCTAATGGATCTGTAACATACTCGGTATCAGCCAATACTGGTACAGCACAACGTACAGGTACAATAACAATTGCAGGCTTAACGCACACCGTTGCGCAAAGCGGAAATACAACCTGTACATTTACTATTGCTCCTCTTAATCAATCCTTGCCAAATACAGCTGGTACAGGAACTGTAACGGTTACTGCTGCTGCTGGATGTAGCTGGGCTGCAACCTCAAACGATGCCTGGATCAGTGTAACAACAGGAAGTACAGGTTCAGGAAATGGTACAGTAACATATTCAATAACAGCAAATACTGGCACAGCGCAAAGAATAGGAACAATAACTATTGCCGGACAAATACATACAGTTACACAAGCCGGTACTACTCCATGTTCGTTTACTATTTCTCCATTAACCTTATCTTATTCATCTACTGGTGGCCTTGGATCGGTTAACGTTACCGCTGCAGCCGGATGTACCTGGACTGCAACATCCAATAACCCTTGGATAACTATCACTTCCGGCAGTACCGGATCAGGTAATGGAGCAGTAAATTATACTGTTGCTGCTAACACAGGAACTACTCAGCTTACAGGAACAATAACTGTTGCCGGACAAACGCATACAGTTACTGAAAGCGGAATAAATTGTACCTATGCGATTGCTCCAACAGCACTATCCTTTACTGCAATAGCCGGAACCGGAACTGTGAACGTTACAACAGCGATCGGATGTGCATGGACGGCAACCTCAAATGATGCCTGGATCACTGTAACATCTGGTAGTACTGGTTCAGGAAACGGTGCGGTAAGCTACTCTGTATCTGCTAATACAGGTACCAGCCAAAGGTTGGGTTCTATATCAATTGGAGGTCAGACTCATAATGTGGTTCAAAATGGTGTTTCGGCTTGTACTTATACCATTGCACCGCTTACTCAGTCATATACTTCGGCTGGTGGTACCGGATCTGTTACTGTTACTTCGGCAAATGGATGCAGCTGGACTGCAATATCCAATGATAGCTGGATATTTATATCTTCCGGAAATACAGGATCAGGTAGTGGATTAGTAAATTTCACTGTATCTGTTAGTCCTAGCACTGCGCAAAGAACCGGAACAATAACAATTGCCGGTCAGATACATACTATTACACAAACAGGAGTTATTTGTCCTGCAATACCTGTGATGCAGTCAGTTGGCTGCGCACTTGCTGCAAATCAAACTTCCAATGTTTCGTATCAATGGTATATATCAGGAACACCAATTGTTGGAGCTACTTCTCAGTTCTATACAGCTAATCAACCGGGTTATTATTCAATATATGTAACAGATAACACCAATGGTTGTATTGTTGGTTCTCAACCGGCTTATGTTTCTTGTTCAGGTGTTGGAATTGAGGAAATAGATATGGCGGATGGCATACAGATTTATCCAAATCCTTCTTCAGGTCATTTCAATATCAGATCTTTAACTATTTTCCCTGAAGGGAAAGTGAACATCAGCATCATTAATATGGTTGGCATGGAAATTTATTCAACTGTTGTGACACCTGTGAATGGGGAAATTAAACTTACAATTGATAATGTTAATCCTGCTAAAGGGGTATATACTGTACTATTTAGATCAGGACAAACAAAAATAATTAAAAGAGTAGTGATACAATAAATCATTTTGACGGTTTGGAAAAGGTTCAAATTAAAAATGAACTTTTTTCAAACTTCAAAAAATTCCAATTATCATATTAACAAATTATCAAATTAACCAATGATGAAGAATTACCTAAAAATAGTATTGATCGGTTTCACTCTTTACTTGTTTCAAACATCTACAATAATTCAGGCGAAGATCGTCCCTTTCTTTGAAGAGACTTTTAAAAACACAGTATTGTTTGCGGCTCCGCTGCCTATGCCTCCGGCTCCAAACAACGATGATTGTGCAAATGCAATTGACCTTACAGTAAATAACACATGTGTTTTTACATCAGGAACAGTGGATCAGTCTACTGAGTCGACTACTGCTGCGGCTTGTAACGGACTTACAAGTTTAACTGCTTATGATGTATGGTATAAATTTACTGCCGGTGCAAACGGACAGATCATTACCTTAAAAGGTTCTGGTTCTTTTGATGCAGTTGTTCTATTAATGGATGGTTGCGGTGGTACTGTTAGTGATTGTTCTGATAATACTGGTTTTGGCGGTACCGAAATATTAAATACTACCGGTTTAATTGCCGGAAACGTTTATTACATAAGAGTGTATCATTATGGAAATGCGTTGCCTACAACACCAACTTTTGATATTTGTGTGTCGCTTCCTTCTCCTCCTCCTATAAATGACGACTGTGCAAATGCAATACCTTTAAATGTGGATTCTTCATGTGTTTTCGTTTCGGGTTCTGTTGCTGGTGCCACACAATCCGGAGCTCCTGATACATGCGGTACTTTTGTAAGTGCAAGTGCTTTTGATGTTTGGTATAAATTTGTTGCAACAGCTACTAATAATGTTATTAGAGTGCAAGGGGCTTTATCTTTTGATGCAGTGGTTATTTTGAAGGACAGCTGCAGCGGTAGTGTCATTAATTGTGCTGATAATACGTTCTCAGGCGGTATTGAAATAATCAATGATACCAATTTGACCATTGGTAACACGTATTATATTAGAGTACATCCTTATGGAGCTGCTGTACCTTCAACACCTGATTTTGATATTTGTGTATCACTTCCGGCTCCTCCTCCTCTTTACGACAATTGTAGCAATGCAATTTTATTAAGTGTAGATTCTACATGTAATTTTTCTCTTGGTACTGTTGATGGCGCTACTATGTCAGGGCCTGCCGACACTTGTAATAATTTTACCAGTGTAACTGCTTTTGATGTATGGTATAAATTTGTTGCCGGAACCAGTGGGCAAACGATCACTGTTAAAGGATCTGCTTCTTTTGATGCGGTAGTTTCATTGAGAGATAGTTGCAGTGGCCCAGCTATCGACTGCGCTGATAATACCGGCTCTGGAGGTACTGAAAGAATCAACAACACCACGTTGATCCCGGGCAATACTTATTATGTTAGAGTATATGCGTATGGTAGTACTTTCCCTTCCACACCTAATTTTGAGATCTGTGTTGCTCTGCCTCCTCCAATTCCTGTAAACGATGATTGCGACAGCGCATTAACTATTGTGGCAGGTACCGTATGTAACTATACACAAGGTACTGTTGCCGGATCCACCGAATCGGGCCCTGCAGATACTTGTAACTACACAAGTACAAGTGCTTATGATGTATGGTATAAATTTGTTGCAACAACTACTACTAATACTGTTACCGTACAAGGTGGTTTATCTTTTGATGCTGTAATTATATTGAAGGATAGCTGTAACGGATCTATCATAGGTTGTTCCGATGCTTCAGGCTCTGGAGGTATCGAATTAATTAATGGAAGTGGTTTAACAGTGGGTAGTACTTATTATGTAAGAGTATATGCTTATGGATCAACGCATCCGGAAACACCTGACTTTAATATTTGTGTATCTGTTCCTCCACCACCTCCAGCAAACGACAATTGTTCAAGTGCTATACTTCTTACTGCGGGTTCTAATTGTAGTTTTACTGCTGGAACCGTTACAGGATCTACGCAGTCGGGTGTTTCTGATAGTTGTCAAAGCTATTATAGCACAGCAGCTTATGATGTTTGGTATAAATTTGTTGCTGTAGCAACCAATCAGACAATTACTGTAAAAGGTTCAGCATCTTTTGATGCTGTGGTTCTGTTAAAAGATAGCTGTAGCAGTTTACCTTTTGATTGTGCCGATAAAACAACAACAGGTGGTACAGAAGTTATTAATTCAAATGGATTGGTAATAGGTAATACGTATTATATCAGAGTGTATGATTTTGGATCTTCTTTACCTGAAACGCCAGAGTTTGATATTTGTTTACTTGATTCCGGTCCGGTTTCAACTGAAAGTATTGAAAAAGGGAACAACCTTGTAACTGTTTATCCTAATCCGGCCGCTAATAAGGTTACTATTGGCTTGAAACAAGCTAACAATGAAATTGTATCGTACAAAATAGTAAATGTGAACGGTCAGGTAGTTGCAGCAGGACAATTTGCACCAAATGATTTAAAGCAGGATGTTGATCTGACTGAATTAACTTCAGGTATTTATAACATTCAGGTTAGTTTATCTGATACAATAGTTAATAAGAAAATTGTTGTAATGAATAAATAACACCTGCGAATTACGAACTTTCCTGAAATTACGGTTGATAACAATTGTGTTTGTAATTCGGAAAAATTCTTAATTCATAGTATATTTGTACTCGTTCTTTTAATTGATCTGCGAAAGCAGAATTCTAAAACAAACTGATCTTACTGCTTTTTAGTAAAATTATTGTTTTAAACTTATCAAGAAAGGTGGAGGGACTAGCCCTATGAAACCTTAGCAACCTTCCACATTGGAAAGGTGCTAAATCCTGTCCTTCAGCAATGTTGGAACAGATAAGTCAGAGTAAATTTTTTGAAAAAATAAATCAAAATAATTCTATCTCCTCTGACTGTAAAAAGTTAGGGGAGTTTTTTTTTGCCCTATAACAAGCGTTGTAAAAGGTTATACCAACACTTAATATGTTTTTTTTGAAGGGAAATTTATGGTGTTAGGTTTTAACCACATAGAGACATAGTTTTTAAAATGCTATGAAATTCATAGGCTTAGCTTTAACATAGACTATGTGAAAAAATAAATTTTCTATAATACCTTTTTTCCTATGGCTCTATGTGGTAATATTTGGCTGAATTTATATTAAGTAATGGTATTAAACGGATGAGATGATTGGGAGATGAGCATGTTTGAAAAAATAAATAGATTATAATTTTAAGAGTTAATCCAATAGGAGAGAAAATTAAAATGAATACACTAAACCGTTTTAGTAGCAGAGTAGATAATTACATCAAATATCGTCCTGATTATCCGCGCGAAGTAATTGCTTTTTTAAAACAAGAAGGAATACTTACACCCGATAGTGTAATTGCAGATATAGGTTCCGGCACTGGTATCTCCTCTAAATTGTTTTTAAAAGAAGGAAACGTGGTGTATGGTGTGGAACCTAATAAAGAAATGCGTGATGCTGCACAAAGAATATTAGTTGAGTATAAAAGCTTTTGCAGCATTGATGGAACCGCAGAAATTACAATGTTGCCAACCGATGATATCGATCTTATTATTGCCGGACAAGCCTTTCATTGGTTTGATAAAGAAAAATGCAAAGCTGAATTCAAACGTATTCTGAAAGAGAATGGAATTGTAGTATTGATGTGGAACGACAGAAGAACCGACAGTACACCATTTTTGAGAGCTTACGAAGATTTTATCAAACTATTTGCTACTGATTATAACGAAGTGAATCATAAAAATATAGATGAAAAAGTATTCAATGATTTTTTTGGCGAAGCAAATTATGCATTAGAATCATTTGATAATTATCAGTATTTCGATTACGAAGGTTTAAAAGGAAGAGTGCTTTCTTCCTCTTACATGCCTGAGGAAGGCCATAAAGATTTTAATTTCATGATGTCGGTATTGAAAAAAATATTCAACCGTTTTCAGGACAGGGGAAAAGTAACATTAGAGTACGATACAAAAATATATTACGGAAAATTAGATTAAAAATAAATTTAGAACATCATTGCAAGGGTTTTGCACCCGAAGCAATCAAACGTTACGAAGCAATTACGAAAAATTTAGAACGTCATTGCGAGGGTTTTTACCCGAAGCAATCTCATTTACGAAACAATGAGACTGCTTCATCCCGATAAAAAAATCGGGATTCGCAATGACGACAGAAAAACATTTGTATTATAAAGAACTATGACAGACATTAGAAAAGAATTAGAAAAACGAGTTTTAGTAATTGATGGTGCAATGGGCACCATGATCCAGCAATACAATCTTGAAGAAAAAGATTATCGTGGAAAACGCTTTGCCGATTTTCATAAAGATCTGAAAGGCAATAACGACTTGCTTTCCATTACACAACCCAATATTATAAAAGCCATTCATAAAGAATATTTGAAGGCAGGCGCTGATATAATCGAAACCAATACATTTAGTGGAACTACCATTGGTATGGCCGATTACGACATGCAGGACCTGGCCTATGAATTAAATTACGAATCCGCTAAAATTGCGAAAGAGGCGATACAGGAGTTCTATAAAGAGTTTCCGGAGTTTGCTTCCATTCCAAAATTTGTTGCCGGTGCAATTGGGCCCACTAACCGTACGCTTTCATTATCACCAAATGTAAATGACCCGGGCTTTCGTGCCGTTACGTTTGATGAAATGGTAATTGCCTATACCGAACAGGTAAAAGGTTTGATAGATGGCGGTGCTGATCTGTTATTGATTGAAACTATTTTTGATACGCTCAATGCAAAAGCCGCCTTATTCGCAATTCAAAATTATTGTGAAAAGATAGACAGGAAAATGCCGATAATGGTTTCCGGTACTATTACTGATGCCAGTGGAAGAACATTATCAGGACAAACTACAGAAGCATTTTTAAATTCTGTTTCACACGTGGATCTGTTAAGTGTTGGCTTGAATTGTGCGCTGGGTGCAAAGGACATGCGTCCTTACCTGGAAGAGCTTTCCTCCAAATCACCTTTTTATGTGAGTGCTTACCCCAATGCAGGTTTGCCAAACCAGTTTGGCGAATATGATGAAGATGCCCATACAATGGGACATCAGATCGAAGATTTTTTGCAGGCAGGATTTATAAATATTGTTGGTGGCTGTTGTGGAACAACTCCTGCACACATTCAACGCATTGCAGAATTAGCAAAGTTAGCCACACCACGTAAAAGACCAAAACCGGATACATTGATGCACCTGAGCGGATTAGAGCCTTTCACGCTTACTCCCGAAAGTAATTTTATGAATGTTGGCGAGCGTACAAATGTTACAGGATCAAAAAAATTCCTTCGTTTGATCAATGAAGGAAATTATGAAGAAGCCCTTTCTATCGCGAAAGATCAGGTGGATGGTGGTGCCCAGGTAATTGATGTGAACATGGATGAAGGGATGTTGGATGGCGAGGCAGCCATGACAAAGTTCTTAAATCTTATCGCTGCGGAACCGGATATTTCCAGGGTGCCTATCATGATCGATTCATCTAAGTGGAGCGTAATTGAAGCAGGTTTAAAATGCGTGCAGGGGAAAGCAATTGTAAATTCTATTTCTTTGAAAGAAGGTGAAGAAAAATTTATTGAATGTGCCCATAAAGTGAAACAATATGGTGCTGCTGTAATTGTGATGGCGTTTGATGAAACAGGCCAGGCAGATACCTTACAGCGAAGAAAAGATATTTGTAAACGTGCCTATGATATTTTAGTGGATAAGGTTGGTTTCCCGCCACAGGATATTATTTTCGATCCCAATATTTTTCCGGTTGCAACCGGAATGGAAGAGCATCGTTTGAATGCACTTGATTTTTTTAATTCTACAAAGTGGATCAAAGCCAATTTACCTTATGCAAAAGTAAGTGGAGGTGTAAGTAATGTTTCTTTTTCTTTCCGTGGTAATGACCATGTGCGCGAAGCCATACATGGTGCATTTTTATACCATGCTGTAAAAGCGGGAATGGATATGGGGATTGTAAACCCAGCGCAATTGCAGGTGTATGACGATATTGATAAAAAATTACTGGAGCTTGTTGAAGATGTTTTACTGAACAGGAGAGACGATGCCACCGAAAGATTAGTGGATCATGCCGAATCATTAAAAGGCATTACCAAAGAAAAAACAGAGAAAGATGAAGCATGGCGAAAAGGCACTGTTGAAGAGCGTTTAAGCTATGCCTTGGTAAAAGGTTTGGTTGAACATATTGATGTGGATACGGAAGAGGCACGATTAAAGCTTGGCCGTCCCTTACACGTTATTGAAGGGCCTTTGATGGATGGAATGAATGTGGTGGGCGATCTATTCGGAAGCGGAAAAATGTTTTTACCACAAGTAGTAAAAAGTGCACGTGTAATGAAAAAAGCGGTTGCATACCTGGAACCCTATCTGCAAGCGGAAAAGGAAGCAAATAAATTAGCCGGCATTGTTGGTGATGGCCGACAAAATGCAGGAAAGATACTAATGGCAACTGTTAAGGGGGATGTGCATGATATTGGAAAAAATATTGTTGGTGTAGTATTGGCCTGTAACAATTACGAGATCATTGATCTAGGTGTGATGGTTTCTGCTGATAAAATTCTGGAAGAAGCAAAAAAACAAAATGTAGATATCATTGGTTTAAGTGGGTTGATCACACCTTCATTGGATGAGATGGTACACGTTGCAAAAGAAATGGAACGCTTAGGATTTAAAACTCCTTTGCTGATCGGTGGTGCTACTACTTCAAAAGTACATACCGCTGTAAAGGTAGCTCAACATTATTCGGGACCTGTGGTGCATGTGAATGATGCCAGTAAATCGGTACCTGTTGCGAGTAGTTTAATTTCGAATGAATTGCGTGATGCGTTCATGATCGAAGTGACGAAAGATTACGATAGGGTGCGGGAACAAAATAAAAATGCACAATCTCAAAATAAATTTATTTCGATTGAAGAGGCCCGTACCAATAGATTTCCGATCGACTGGAATAAAACAGAAATTGTAAAACCAACATTTATAGGTAACAAAGTATTTGATAATTATCCATTGGCCGAACTTGTTGAGTTCATCGACTGGACACCTTTTTTCATCTCTTGGGAAATGAAGGGATCCTATCCTAAAATTTTGAAAGACCCTACCCGTGGGGAAGAAGCGAGCAAGTTATTTGCCGATGCACAAAAAATGCTTAAAAAGATCATTGATGAAAAATGGTTAAAAGCAAATGCTGTAATTGGTATTTACCCTGCAAATGCGGTAGGGGATGATATACAACTCACAACAGACGCAGGAAACGTGATGTTTCATACCTTACGCCAGCAAACAAAAAAACCTGCAGGGCAATACAATATTGCATTGTCCGATTTTATAGCACCAAAGTCTGCAAACTCCGAACTCAAAACTTCTGACTACATAGGTCTTTTCGCACTATCAACAGGTTTCGGAATTGATGAACATGTGGCTCGTTTCGAAGCGGACCATGATGATTATTCTGCGATTATGTTAAAAGCATTAGCAGATCGTTTGGCAGAAGCATTTGCTGAAGTGATGCACAAAAAAGTGCGTAAAGAATTCTGGGGATATGCAAAAGCAGAGGATCTGAAAAATGAGGACCTGATAAAAGAAGAATATGCCGGTATTCGCCCGGCTCCCGGTTATCCCGCGCAACCCGACCATACCGAAAAACCTACAATTTGGAAATTACTGGATGTTGAAAAAAATACCGGAATGATCCTAACTGAAAGTATGGCTATGTTTCCAACTGCCGCTGTTAGTGGTTTATACTTTGCCCATCCACAATCACATTATTTTGGAATTGGTAAAATAAAACAAGATCAGGTGGAAGAGTATGCTAAACGTAAGGGAATTACTTTAGAACAAACAGAACGCTGGCTTGGTCCTAATTTGGCTTATTGATTTTTATTTTGATCGTATATTTTTAATATTGGACAAAATTATTGAAGATAATGACGAAATAAACGCTTTGATAGCGGATATAGGCCAAAAACAAGAAATAAGCGCTATTGAGTTGTGTTTAGGGAATTGTTAGCGGTCATTGTGGGACGACAAACAAACACTAAAATATATCAAGTATGACAACGACAAAAATAAATCTTAACAAACTTTACATTGACACTGATGGCTCAGGTGACGGAGCATTAAAAGACTATTCCGTTTCTTCGACTGAACCACATTTCGACAGTGTAGAAGCAATTTTTAAAAATCTCGAGCCTCGACTTCTTGACATAATCAGGCAATTTCAGAATGGTGCAATTTTCGGTTGCATTGCTTGGCTGACTTCAACACCTATTTTAAAAGCGTTATCGAAGTGCGACAACGTTCAAATAATAGTTCAGAAAGAAGATTTTTTACGACCCGACCTTGACCAAAACAAAAGCAACAAATGGAAGGCTGACTTACGCAAACTTTACAGTGGCTTGAAATGCAATACTGAAAGACATCAATTCAGAGAGCCAATGGGTAATCTTTCTGTTTGCGCTGACCCAACAGTAGATGCTGTTCGCTGTGTCGGGAATCATAACTCTGCCAAGAACTCTGCCTCTCCAAGAGCCCATCACAAATTTTTGGTTTTTTGCAATATAGACAGTAACGGAAAATATTTTCCCGTTGCGTTATGGACAGGCTCTTTTAACTTAACAAAAAATGCGACCTACTCTTTTGAAAACGCTATCTATCTGATGGACAACTCTGGAAGTAATAATATCATTAATGCTTACCTAAATGAACACCATCAAATTTTTGCTTTATCAGAAAAACTTGATTGGGAAAATGAATGGACAACACCGGAATTTCGTTTGGGAACTTAATTTTATGCCGACAAACAAAACAACGAACCGCTAACAGCATCTTTGCGTTATGGCGGGAAAAGTGCGAATATAAACAGTAGTGCAATTAATAAACAGTGTGCGTTTAGACAGGTTAGTGCATCTAATCCGCCACAACGCAAAGCTGCAAACCGTTAATGGCAAGGCAATTAAAAAAACGAATGGACAAGAACTTCCCGTTCGACAACTGAAAATAAAGAAAAAATGAGAATATTGTGCTTGACAATTTTTCTATTAATGTGCTTTGAATTCACAAATGGACAAGGAACGTGGACACAAAAAGCAACTTTCCCGGGAACTGCAAGATTTGATGCAATGTCATTTTCAATTGGAAAGAAGGGGTATATTGTAGGAGGTATAGGTTCAGGTTTATTACAAGATTTTTGGGAATACAATGCGGCTAGTAATAATTGGCAGCAGAAATCAAATTTTCCAGGTGGCAATCGTTGTCAGGGGGTATCTTTTAGTATTGGTGCAAAAGGATATATAGGAACAGGAGGCTCCGGCACGGGATTAGGTGTTGATGATTTTTGGGAGTATGATACGCTGACTTATTCTTGGACTCAAAAAGCAAATTTACCTGCTAATGGACGTTATGCAGCAGCAGGGTTTTCAATTGGCAACAAAGGATACATTGGTGCTGGGCAAGGCGGAAGCCCAAATGTTAGATATAATGACTTTTGGGAATATGCCCCAACATCAAATAGTTGGACTCAAAAAGCAAACTTGCCTATTGCCAGAGCTTATGGTTTTGGGTTTTCAATAGGTACGAAAGGGTATATTGGAACAGGAAATGATTCCACCCCTCCAACATATACACGAGATGATTTTTTGGAATACGACCCAACTACAGATAATTGGATTTCTAAAACAAGTTTTCCGGGTGGGAAAAGGACAGATATAGATGGGGGATGTTTCGTGATAGGCAATTTTGGTTATGTTGGAACAGGTACATATCAAAATACTTCCCATAATGACTTTTGGGTGTATAATCCGATAAATGATACATGGGCATCAATTCCAAGTTTGTCAATTTTCGGGCGGATTGGCTCCTCCAGTTTTTCAATTAACAATCGCGGATATGTTGGACTGGGGAATTCTGGTTCTAACTTAAATGATTTGTGGGAATATAGTGATACAACATTGCTTCAAGGAATAATTGAAATACAAAAAAATTCAATTCACATTTACCCTAATCCTTTTTCTTCACAGGCAGTTTTGCGGGCAGACAATCTTTTACATAACGCAACTCTCACTTTGGACAATTCTTTCGGGCAGACAGTTAGACAAATAAAAAACATTTCCGGGAAGACAGTTGTTCTCTCACGTGACAATCTTCCAAGCGGAGTGTACTTCCTTCGCTTGACAGAGAACAATGAAATTTTAGTGGTTGAGAAATTAGTTGTCGCTGATAAATGAGGAGTGTTGGGTAATACGACCAGAGGCTTTTTAAAACTTGACATTACGACCTGCGGGTAATAGGACTGACGAGTGTTACGACCGCAATTTAAAAAAAAACTTTACTTTACGACCTGTGTGTATGAGGACTGTCGAGGAGGACCAAATGGAAATATGAATCGAGCGGAAACTTTCCCTATGCCTAACACCACCTACAAGATATGCGGGGTTTCTGCAAGTTGCAAATGCTTTTTTTATTGCCGCTTCGCGCGAAATATTTTGCATTTGCAATTCAGTACATTTAATTAAGTTTGTGCGTCAAGACAATTTTGTGCAATAACCCGCACATCTTGTAGCTGCCAACCGTTAGAACATCATTTAGCTAATATACAAAAACAAAAAAATGAAAAAATTATTTGCACTTTTTTTCTTAATTATTTTCTATTCATCCTTCGCTAAAGCAACGAATACTCCTGATACTGTTTCAACAGGGATCTATATTAACAGTATCCATGATATTGATTTCACTGATAAACAATATACAATTAACCTTTGGTTATGGTTAAAATATAAAAACCCGGATTTTGATTTCTCTAAGTACCTGGAAGTTCCAATGGCAAAAACCGTTGATAAATCGTTCTATACGGTAGATACATTAAGTGATGGCAGAATATACATGTTGATGAAATTGCAATGTGTAATGAAGGATTCATGGAAAATACAAAACTTTCCTTTTGACCGTCAGAAATTAAGATTTACGATAGAAAATTCACAATATGATAAAGGTGATCTGATTTTTGAAGAAGATACCTTAGGTAACCACTATTCAAAATGGACCATTTCAGGTTGGAAGGTAATTTCAGATAGCTTTAAAATCAGCACAGGCACTAAGAAATATGAGACCGCTTTTGGTGAGCCTGTTTTAACGAAGCCAGTTTCTGAATTCAGCAATTTTAAGGTTCAGATAGTGATAGAGCGCGATTCATGGTGGTTGTTCATGAAGTTATTTATTGGAATGTATATTTCTTTTTTGTTGGCCTTTCTTTGCTTTTTTATCCATAGAGATAGCATTGACTCACGTTTTAGCTTAAGTGTAGGTGCCTTATTTGCTGCCATTGGTAATAAATATGTGGTTGATTCTACGCTACCTGAATCTATCTCTTTCACTTTAGTCGATACACTGCATGGCCTGACCTTGTGTTTTATTTTTGTGTCCGTTGCATGTTCTGCCTTTACATTGAGGCTCGTTAAAACAAACCGAATTGAGCAATCACAGCGGTTTGATAAAAGGGCGTCATATTTTTTGCTGGCGATCTACCTTATTTTAAATGGCTGGTTTATTTATAAAGCGAATTATTAGCTCGGGCTTGAACCATAATAACCTATTGATTTTTTTGTTATATTTGATAGTATATCTTTTGAAAAATAATGAAAAAAATTGTATTGGTTTTATTAGTATCGGTTTGCCTTTTGGTGCAATCATTCACTTTTTTGAAAAAGGGCGATCTGTTTGTTTCCAATGATGGTATTGTAAGATTTACCACAAAGGGACCTTTTGGGACCATTGTAGCTCAATCAAAAAAATTGACAGGTACTTTTGATGCAGCAAAAAAAACATTTACTTTCTCAATACCTATTTCTTCTTTTCAGGGCTTCGCCAATCCATTGCAGAAAACACATTTTAATGAAAAGTATATGGAATCAGATAAAATTCCGATGGCTACTTTTAAGGGAAAGGTTATTGAAGAGCTTGATTTTGGGACTGCCGGTGTTTACCCTATTCGTGCTAAAGGTTCCATGACCATACATGGTGTTGAAAAAGAAATAATTGTTAAATCGCGAATGACCATTAAAGCCGGTCAAATTACGGTTGAATCTGTTTTCAATGTTCTTCTGGCAGATTATAACATAAAAATTCCAACCATTGTTAATCAGAAAGTAAAAGATGATATAGCAATTGAAGTAAAACTGGAAATGTCTCCCGAAAAATGATCCAATTATTCAATTTTATTAATTTTAATAATTCGATGAAAAAGAAATCACTAGTTCTAATTTCGTTCGCTTCTCTTTTATTAATGTCATTTGTTTTTGTTCCAACCGGCAGTATTTACATTTCCGGTAACGGAATTGTGAAATTTATTTCAAATGCTCCATTAGAGACCATTACTGCTGAATCAAAAAAAATGAGCGGTGTTTTGGATGCTGAAAAAAGAACGTTTGCTTTTTCAGTTCCCATTCCTTCTTTTGAGGGCTTCAATAGCCCTTTGCAAAAGGAACATTTTAATGAAAATTACCTGGAATCCGATAAGATCCCTAAAGCCTTTTTCAAAGGGAAGATCATAGAAGAAGTTAATATAGAGCTACCGGGTACTTATACTGTCCGTGTAAAGGGGGCTATGCAGATACATGATATTGAAAAAGAATTGATCATTAAAGCGAAAATTATTTCTTCAACCGGAGGAAAAATAACAATATCATCTTCTTTTAATGTTCTTTTGAAAGATTTTAATATTAACATTCCAACCATTGTAAATCAAAAAATCGCATCAGAAATATTAGTTGATGTGAAGACCGATATGAGTCTCAAAAAATAGTATATTAGTGTCATGCTATTACACAATAGGATCAAAATATATTTTCCAATTTTTTTAATAATTCTATTATTTGGGTTCGGTCCTTTGTATTCACAAACCTTCCGGAATTTCCCTTCTCTTATTAGTAAAAAGGATGTGTCTATAACTTGCATGTTGCAGGCACCGGGAGCAGAATTATGGATAGGAACCACATCCGGACTTGTTTTATTTGATGGTACCAGTAATGTTCAACGTTTTTCGGATAAGGACGGGTTGAACGATAATGTAGTAACTGCACTTTTTATGCAAAGTGACAATACCTTATGGATAGGCCATAAGAATGGGAAAATAACATTATTCAAAAATAAAAAATTCATTCCATTTCCTTTCAACGACAAACTTTCTGGCGATAAGGTGTCTTCATTTACCGAAGCCAATGGAATGTGGATAGCATCTTATGGGGCGGGGCTATCGTTTTGCAGCAAGGATAATCAATTTAAACAATTTAATTCTGAAAACGGCCTTAGTGATGATTTTGTGTATACGTTAACTAAGGACAGTAAAAACGATGTATGGGCAGGTACAGATGCAGGGATAACTCATATCAGCACAAAAAAACCTTCCGATCCTGTTTTTTCTGTTGTATCGATGAAAAATGGCTTACCTGATAATATTGTCCTGGATCTGGTATGTGACAAAAATGATGATATCTGGGTTGCAATGCAGGATTCTGGTGTATGCCGGTATGATATCACTGAAAATAAATTTAAACATTTCAAAAATATCTCAGAGTGGAAGTATGGTACAGTTACATCCCTTCACTTCAGCAGCACAGGAGCACTGTTTATTGGTACTAAGGACAAAGGAGTTATTACTTATTCCATAAATAAAGACGGTAAGGAATTCTTAAGAGTGATCGATATAAAAAACGGTTTGCTTAGTAATGAGGTCAATTCCGTTTTTGTGGACCGTGAAGATAACCTTTGGGTAGGAACAACCAAGGGGCTTTCAGAAATGTGCCAGGACCGCACCAGTTACCTTACCACTAAGAATGGCTTACTTTCGGATAAAGTGTTTGCTTTTTATGTTGATAGAAAGGATAACTATTGGATTGGAACAGATAAGGGCCTGGTGAAATATTCCTTGCTTCCTGACGGAGAAACGGCCATTAAAAATTATTTTTTGACAGAAGGTAAATTAAAAAAACAAATTACTTCTATCTATGAAGATAATAAAGGAATAATATGGCTGGGAACCTATGGTAATGGCCTGAATTGCTTTGATCCTAAAATCGAAAAGAATGAAAACATTTCACAAAAGCAAGGTCTCGCAAATGATAATGTGTCGTCAATTTCAGCTGATAAAAAAGGAAATATCTGGATCTCAACTCTTGGTGGTGGAATTAGCAGGATCAGTTTTAATAATGGTAACAGGTCAATAAAGAATTACTCATCTGAGAATGGTTTGCCCGGGGATTATATTTATTGCGTTTTTTCCGATTCAGAGAACAGGTTATGGATCGGTACGGATGGGGAAGGTTTGGTAATGTTCAACGGGGATTCTTTTGTTAAGGTGAGTGAAAAAAATAAACTCAAAGGCAAAACTGTTTATTCCATTACACAGGATAAGTTGGGTAAACTTTGGTTCAGCACAAGTGAGGAAGGAATCTATAAATATGATCCTGTGGCAGGGGCATCTACAGCTGTAAATTATTTTTTTAATAATGGTTTGCGCGATAACAATCCTCAAATAGTTGCGACCTCCGGAAATAAGGTAATTACTGCCCATTCGAGAGGGATAGATCAATTAGATATAAGTTCAGGAAAAGTTAATTATTTTTCTGTTTCGGATAATGACATAGAACCCAATCTCAATGCGAGTTTTGTAGATAAAGAAGGGAACATATGGGTAGGTACCAATTCCGGGGTTTTAAAATTTCGTTCTGCCGATATTCCTTCTGATACTGTAACGCCAATTGTTCACCTGAACAGTATAACGGTGCAATATCAATCTTTTCCATTGGATTCAACAACAAACTTTTCGTATCGGCAAAACAATTTTGTTTTCAATTTTTCAACCATTTGGTTACGTTCGAATGAAAACATAAAAATTCGTTACAAATTAGAAGGTAATGATGAAAATTATCTGGAAACTGATAATAAATTGGTTCCATATTCAAACCTTCCGTCAGGTAACTATACTTTTTCTATTTCCGCGTCAAATGGTCAGGGGAAATGGAGCCCGCCACTTCTGTATTCATTTGTTATTGCCACACCTATATGGCTGCGTTGGTGGTTTTGGGTATTGGTGATCGGTTCAGGCGCATCCATCATTTATTTTTTCATTCAATATCGATTGAAGGCTTTGCAAAGAGAGAAACGTATCCTTGAAGAAAAAGTAACTCTACGTACCAAAGAGATTAGCAAACAAAGCAAGATCATTGAAACGAAGAACCTCGAATTGGAGCGTTTATCAATTGTTGCAAGGGAAACCGGCAATGCCATTATCATCATGGATGCACAAGGGCGACTAGAATGGGTTAATTATAGTTTTGAAAAACTCAACGGGATGACCCTTGATGAAATAAGAACGCTCAAAGGCGAAACCATCTATGAAATTAGTAATCACCCTGATATTACAACTATGATCGATAAGTGCATACGTGAAAAATGTTCCGTAGTGTATGAATCAAAAAACCTTAATAAGAAAGGCCCTGTAACATGGGAATCGTCTACGCTTACACCTATTTATGGTGAAACAGGTAATCTTCAGAAATTGATCATCATCGATACGGATGTTACCGAAAGAAAAATGAATGAAGTAATTATTCGCCAGAAGAATAAAGATATTACCGACAGTATTGAATACGCAAAAAGAATACAAACCTCTATTCTTCCAAGCCTGACTAACATCCAACAATCGTTGCCGAAAAGTTTTATTTTCTTTTTGCAAAAAGATATTGTAAGCGGTGATTTTTATTGGTTCGCCCTTAAAGACGATTGTGTAATAATTGCATGTGTGGATTGTACAGGCCATGGTGTTCCCGGAGCATTTATGTCACTTATTGGATATAATATTCTTAACAACATTGTAAATGATAACGATATTGTAGAACCCGGAAAAATATTGGATGAGCTTAATAAAGGGGTTATCAAGGCACTTTATCAAAACGATTCAAACAACAGTTCTAAGGATGGGATGGATATTGCCATTTGCAATATAAATTTAAAAACAAATGAGATCCAGTTTGCAGGGGCGATGCGGCCTTTGTATATTTTCAGGAAGGGTGAATTCGAAGAAGTAAAAGGCGATAAAATGTCGATAGGTACAAAAGAATGCGACAGGGATCATGAAATAAAATTTACAAATAAAATTATTAAAGCTGATAAGGGAGATGTGTTTTATATCAGTTCCGATGGTTATGCCGACCAGTTTGGTGGTGATAATGGTAAAAAAATGATGACCAAAAATTTCAAAGAAATATTAAATACAATTAAAGAAAAACCTTTTGAAGAACAGCATAAACTAATGATGAAGCACCACCAGCAGTGGAAAGGCGACTTTGAACAGGTTGATGATATTCTTGTAATAGGGTTTGAAATATAAATGCTGATTAAGTTTACATCAATTTTTGATAATTAATATAAAGTGAATAGAACGCTGATGACACGGATTGATTAAGATCAAATAGGATCTTTATCTCTGTCAAAAAAAAATATGATAAATAAGTTTTCATTTTATCTTTTTTAATCTTAATCAATCCGTGTCATCAGCGTTCCTCTTAGAAATGATCATACCAATTTTAATATGAAAAAAACAACCGAATCCGATTCAAAATACAATGCCCTCGAAAAAATGACTGCGAAGGAATTGCTTACTAATATTAATAATGAAGATAAAACGGTGCCACTTGCTGTTGAAAAAGTAATTCCTAAAATTGAAAAACTAGTGAATGTCATTGTAAAACAAATGAAACTAGGCGGACGTTTGTTCTATATGGGCGCGGGTACAAGTGGCCGATTGGGCGTTTTAGATGCATCTGAATGTCCACCAACATACGGTGTTCCCCAAGGATTGATTGTAGGTATTATTGCGGGTGGAGATAAAGCCATCCGTAAAGCAGTTGAATTTGCGGAGGACGATACAGAACAAGGGTGGAAGGATCTTCTGCAATACAAAATAACAAAAAAAGATGTAGTGATCGGAATTGCAGCATCCGGTTCAACGCCTTACGTAATTGGTGCTTTGAAAGCTTGTAATAAAAATGAAATTATTACGGCTTGCATTGTTTGCAATAAGTCGAGTAACGTTGCTAAAGAATCGATCCATAAAATTGAAGTAATTGTAGGTCCTGAATTTGTTACCGGGAGCACACGCATGAAATCCGGAACAGCTCAGAAATTAGTATTGAATATGATCTCTACTTCTGTGATGATAAAAATGGGAAGGGTAGAAGGCAATAAAATGGTAGATATGCAATTAAGCAACAATAAGCTGGTTGACAGAGGAACTTTGATGATCGCGGAGAAATTGAAGGTGTCTTATAAAAAAGCAAACGAACTGTTATTGAAATATGGAAACGTTCGTAACGCAATAAATAGCAAACAGTAAGGTTTTAATTTTTGTCACAAAGTCATGCTGAACTGGTTTCAGCATCAATAAGGTTCGAAACAAGTTATGTGCTTCTGATCCCTTTAACAAAAAAAATCTATAAAAATACAAGCGACTTCGTCATTGTATTTTTATTTTTCATTGGTAGTTTTGTTTCATTATTTGTAAATTCGTATAAATAGAAACATACTTTGTATTATGCATGATATAGAACCATTTTACAATTGGCGTGCCCTCTACATCGCTTCGGAAGATGAGCGATCACCGTTTTATGAGCGGGAGTATAGCGAATTTGAATATACCAATGCTATTTACAATTACCTCATTCATCCACAATGGGATGATATTGATTCTCCTACTCTTTACATAAAAATTTTGTTTGTTGATTATGATCAAAAGTACGCGATCATAGAAATGATAGGGGAGTGGAATGATGCCATCAACAATGATATTATGTTATTGAAACGTAATGTTATTGAAAAAGTAATGGAAGAAGGAGTAAATAAATTTATTCTGATCGGAGAAAATATATTAAATTTTCATGCTTCTGACGATTGTTATTATCAGGAATGGTTTGAAGAAGTGGAGGATGGATGGATCGCATTTTTAAATTTCAGAAAACATGTATTGGATGAATTTCAACATGCCAATATTGACTATTATATTTTATCAGGAGGAAAATTAAATGATGTTGCCTGGCGCACTTCTTCCCCGAATGAATTATTTGAGAAGGTCGAACATTTTGTTCAGAAAAGGATCGGGTAAACATCCAAAAAAAAATAACATTTGTAATATGATCATTTACCCTTCTATCTTTAAAAACCAGCCGATCATAGCTGCACAAAGCACCCGCTTGGGTGGAGTTAGTCTTCCTCCTTATGATTCAATGAATTTAGGAATGTCTGTTAATGATCTGAAGGAAAACGTAATTAAAAACCGTGAACTTTTTTTTGGCGAATCAGGAATTGGTCTTCATCAATTGGTTATCAGCAAACAAGTACATGATAATAAAGTATATGTAGCAAATGCTCCAATAATTACCGAAGGTTATGACGCTCTGATAACCAATAAACCCAATGTGTTTTTAGCCATTTCCATTGCTGATTGTACTCCCATTTTAATTTATGATGCGAAGAACAAAGCCGTTGCTGCCATTCATGCAGGATGGAAAGGCACTGTTGCAGGCATTGTAACACACACACTTCAAAAAATGCTTAAAACCTATGGCACAAATGGTTCTGATTGCAAAGCATACATTGGAGCTTGCATTGGTTACACTAATTTTGAAGTAGGAGAGGAAGTTGCACAGCATTTTGATTCTGCTTTTAAAAAATTTGACGAACAAAAACAAAAATGGTTTGTGGATCTAAAATCTATAAATAAAAAACAACTTTTGGATTTCGGACTAATGGAGGGAAATATTGAAGTATCCCATTATTGTACCGTTAAAGATGAAAATCTTTTTTTTTCTCATCGGAGAGATAAAGGCTTAAGTGGAAGAATGATGGTGACGATCGGATTTATTGAATAAATTCATTTTCATCTTAGATCATGGAAAGGTCAGTCTTTTTATTTATTTCTTACCTTTGTAGTACTTAAATTTACAATTCAACATTTAACATATATAATTTATAATTTTTAAACTATGCCAAAAGGATTTTATACTGTACCGGTCCCGGTAAACGAACCTGTAAAAAGCTATGCCCCGGGCAGTGCTGAACGAATTGCAATTAAAGCAATGCTTATCGAATTACGTTCAAAAGAAGTGGATATTCCAATGTATATTGGAGGTAAAGAAGTACGTGGTACTGATAAAGTTCGTCTTTCACCACCACACGATCATAAACACACCTTAGGCCATTTCCATAAAAGCAATAAAGATCATGTAAAACAAGCTATTGATGCTGCTTTGGCCGCTAAACCAAAATGGGAAGCATTGGCCTGGGAACACCGTGCAAGTATCTTTTTAAAAGCTGCTGAATTGATTGCCGGACCTTATCGCGCAAAATTGAATGCAGCTACCATGTTAGGCCAATCAAAAAATGCTTTTCAGGCAGAGATCGATGCAGCATGTGAGCTTATTGATTTTTTGCGTTTCAATGTGCTTTACATGACAGAAGTTTACAAACAACAACCTCCTGTTGCAGGCACAGGATTTGGTGTTTGGAATCGTGTGGAACACCGGCCATTGGAAGGTTTTATTTACGCCCTAACACCTTTTAATTTTACTGCTATTGCCGGTAATTTGCCTTCAGTGTGTGCAATGATGGGCAATGTGGTAGTTTGGAAACCATCCAACACACAAGTATATGCCGCCAATGTATTGATGGAAATATTTATGAAAGCAGGTCTTCCTGATGGTGTGATCAATTTGATCTATCCTTCCGGACCTGATGCTGCTGATGTTGTTTTCTCTCATCCTGATTTTGCAGGTATCCATTTTACAGGCTCTACGGAAGTATTTCAAAACATCTGGAAAACAATAGGAAACAATATTCATAAGTTTAAAACCTATCCTCGTATTGTTGGTGAAACGGGAGGAAAGGATTTTATTATGGCGCATAAATCAGCTGATCCGAAAATTGTTGCTACCGCTATAAGCCGCGGTGCATTTGAATACCAGGGACAAAAATGTTCTGCTGCTTCTCGTGCCTATGTTCCAAGTAATATTTGGGATGAAGTAAAACATCAGTTACTTGTCGATTTGAAATCCTTTAAAATGGGGCCGACTGAAGATTTCACTAACTTTATTAATGCAGTGATTGACGAAAAATCTTTTGATAAATTGTCGAAATTTATTGATTCAGCTAAAAATGATAAGGATGTAGAGATCATAGCAGGTGGTAATTACGATAAATCAAAAGGTTATTTTATTGAACCTACAATTATTGTTGCGAAGGATCCTAAATATGTGACAATGTGCGAAGAATTATTCGGGCCTGTATTAACACTTCATGTTTATGATGCAGAGAAATTTGAAGAGACATTAAAAATTGTTGATTCAACTTCTATATATGCTTTAACAGGTGCTATCATAGCACAGGACCGTTATGCGATTGAACAAGCTACAATAGCATTGCGCAATGCGGCAGGTAATTTTTATATTAATGATAAATGTACAGGTGCTGTTGTCGGACAGCAGCCCTTTGGCGGAGCACGTGGTTCCGGAACCAATGACAAAGCAGGTGCTATGGTAAATTTATTACGTTGGGTTTCGCCACGTACTATTAAAGAAACATTTGTACCACCTACAGATTACAGATATGCTTTTTTATTAGCAGATTAATAGCAAACTGGAGTTTTTTTATGTGGAATTATTTGGAATCCAATTCCAAATAATTCCACTTTTTTTTGAAAGGATATACTAAACTGTGAATTAAGACCTATTACTTCATCTTTACAATTTTCACAGGTTCAATTATTTCATTGCCATTTGCTATTCTTACAAAATAAATTCCTGCACCCATAGTTGAATTAAGCACAACTGTTCCTTTTGCCTGGGTTAAACTAATTGCATTAACAGTTCTTCCTGTAACATCAGTAATTACAATTGATGCACCCGCAACCAATTTATTTTTCAATTGGTATGCAATAGTGGTTTCTTCTGCAAATGGATTTGGATAAACATTTATCGAAGATTTGTTTCCGGCATAATTTTCTGAGATTCCCGTAGGACCTTCGTTGATCAGGAATTTATCAAAGCCAGCTTCAACAATATGTCCGGGATTATTATCTGCTGTGCGCACTTTTAGTTGCATGGTAGCAGTGGGAGTGATGTAATCAGATATTTTAAACGAGCGATGAACCCATGTTGAACTTCCAGGCGTTGTTGCTAAAACAAATTCCAACAAACAGGTGGTTGTTCCATTGCTTAAATATATACTCAATGAATCATTTGGCAAGCCGGAGCCACCGCTATTATAGAACCAGCGGGAATAATCCAGATAGGGTACTGAATAAGTTGTAAGATCAAATAAAGGGGATATTAAAGTGGTTGCACCATTATCCACATCCTGATCAGAAGAGGTAACTCCTGTATTACCTGTTGTATAAGCCATGTTTGAACAGTCGGTGCTGTCGTCTATACCCGGATTTGCAGGGATATTGTTAAAATAAGTTCCAAGCGGAATACCACGCTGCCAAAAACCTGTTGATGCATTGGAGCTTACCGACCAGCCGAAGTCAAATGAAAAGTCATCGTAATAGCCTTTGGTAAGCGGATAAGATAAATTATTATTTGACGAATTAATTGTTTGATTCGAGGCACAATACGTCTCAAATCCCCATTTACCAACAATTACATCATAATCGGTTGCACCAAGTACGGTGCAACTTGAAAAAGTTCCGGTTCCACTGGAACTAAAATTGTAGGAATTTGCAGGATCACTAATGCTCACATTTACACTTGAAACAGGATTGGTAGTGGTTGCATCAGTAGTAAGTCCATTTACACTAAATGAAGTACTCACTGGCAAAAGCTGAATATTTAAAACTGTAACAACACCCGCTGATAATATCACACCCGAAATCGTTTGACTAACATATCCTGCTTTTGAAAATGTTACATTATAGGTACCTGGTAAATGTGTTCCTGTTCTGTATTGCCCCGTAATATCAGTGTTCTCGTTAATATTAACAGCAGAAACTGTTACTTGTGCATTGGTTATCTGCTCACCACAAGCGCTGCTTATCACACCTTCGAGGTAGCAGGCACGAACATAAATAGGCGAAAAAACAAATAACCCTTCATCAATATTTGAAACTACAATGGTACCTGATGGTAAATAAGGATAGACTCCCCAATCCCCTTCCGAACCACCACCGCTTCCTAAAAATGTATCATAATTTCCTACCTGGATTAAATTCTGTGGCCGTCCTGCATCCACAATAGTAAAGCCATCTTTATACCACGATGTCACTGCATAATCATTACCCTGTACTTTAATGATATGTGTATTGTGAACCATGGAGCCTGATCCGGCATTTGATTGTATTCTGTCTAATTCCGTGATGTTTGCAAGATTAGAAATATCATACGCTGTTAAAAATGTATTGTCAACTTCATCCGTTGTAAATAGTGTTTTACTATCAGTAGATAACCAGGTATTGTGAGTAAAATTGTTGGGAGTGAATTGATTCACCAATTCAACAGGATTCGCTTTATTAGTAAAATCAACTACCGAAAAATAACCGGAATAGATGTGTCCTGCATATAGCGTGTCATTTCGAACGTACCCATCGTGTACATAGGCAGCATTACCGGAACCTACTTCGTATTTACCCAGATAGGATGGATTCCAGGGATCAGTGAGATCGATCGCAATTGCTCCTCCATTAAATAAATTGCTTCCGTATAAATACCCGAAATTACCATCAATGTGTAAGGCATGGATAGTGTTCAAAGTTCCGGAAATAGAACCATTTCCGGTCCAACTGTGATAGGTAATACCACCTGTATTTGGTAAACTGGTAAGATTCACGATCTGTAAGCCGCCACCACCTTCGGAAGTGACATAAGCATAGTTTCCTCTAACTTTTATCTCTTTCCACAAATTATCGGGGCCCGGTATCTGGATCACTTCAACCGGACTTAACGGATTGGTCACATCCACAATTGATAATCCTTCCGATGCTCCAACCAGTGCATATTCATTGCCTGATAAGTCAACATAGCCGCAAATGTTAGCGCAGGTTTGAGTGGGATAGGTCAATTGAGACTTGAACGTTACATTTAAGTTTTGAGCAAATACACTACCACCAAACAACAAAATTGACAAACTTGTTAAAAGTAATTTACTTAATTTCATTATGTAGCGTGTTAGATTTAAATTTAGCAGGGTATTTGATATACCAAGTTCGATATTTTATTTCAGATAAGCAAATAGATCCCTGATATTAATTTAGACTTTATATATTTAGTTTGTTAATGGAATCAACGCTCTTTCTCGACAAGCTCGAAATGACCAGTGCGCTGTCATTTCGAGCTTGTCGAGAAAATTGTGTGTAAGCATTTTTATTGAAAATGTTCTTTGTAAATAGTAGGATGTATTTTAAATATATAAAGTTTATTGAGATAGAAAAGTGTGAACAAAAATCAAATAATTTTCGCTCCAATAAAAAGTCCCTTAAAATAAATAGAATTTTAATTTTTATAAGTACATTTATATAGTTCGTCCTGTTTTGAAACTCAAAACAAAATACAAAGCAATCTAAGCCGTTGTTATAGTACTGAACGATCTTGAATTCAAATGAAAAAACTTTTCATATTAATACTTTTTTTTAATGCTGTTTTTGTTTTGAAGGCTCAAAGCAATGCTGATGCATTGCTGCGCGAAGGGATCACATCGCTCACCAACAGACAATACGATAAAGCAATACAGAATTTCAAACAGGTCACCAATTTACAACCTGAAAATGCTGATGCCTATTATAATATGGGGATAGCATATGCCAACTTGGGAAATGTCAATTCTGCAATTGAAAGCTATTCAAAAACAATAAAATATAATCCTAAAAAAACAGAGGCTTATATCAACAGAGGCTCTGCTTATAGTGAGTTGAAAAAATATGAACAAGCCTTAGTGGATTATAATAAAGCCATTGAATTAAATTCAAAAATGTCAGAAACCTATAATAACCGGGGATATTTATTTAGTTTACAAAATATGCATTTGGAAGCAATTAAAGATTTCGATAAGGCGATCACGCTTAATCCAAAGTACAGTAAAGCTTATATAAATAAAGCCTTTTCGACAAGCTCAATTGGCGAGCATCAATTAGCGATAGAAATTCTTAGTAAGCTGATCAGTATTGATCCTGATTATTCTCCTGCGTATTTTAACCGAGCTCTTGAATATAAGGAGATGGATGATAATAAAAATGCACTTAAAGATTATGATAAGGCTTTGGAATTGGAGCCTAATGATGAGAATTTGCTTGTTTTAAGAGCAGAGGTTCGTGATGAATTGGGCGATGATAAAGGAGCTATTGAAGATTGCAGCACCCTTATTAAATTGAACGTTACCAATGCTAAAGCTTATTACATTCGTGCCCGTGCTCAATATGATATCCCCAATTACCAAGCTGTTGTTGATGATTGCAGCCAGGCAATAAAAATCAAATCTGATTATTGGGAAGCGTTCATCATTCGCGGAAATGCTTTTGATTTTATTGGAAAATATGAAGAAGCTTTGAAAGATTATAATAAAGCGATAGAACTGAACCCTAAAGTTACCGATGCGTATGAACAAAGGGCAATAGCACGTCTTGCTAAAAGTGATATTACCGGTGCACTTTCTGATCTAAGCAGAGCAATAGTCATTGCTCCCAAAGATCTAAAATTAATTGAAAAAAGAGCCATATTAAGAACAGCCACTAAAGATTATAAAGCGGCCATTGATGATTATTCAAAAATTATTGACTTGGAAGCTACATCTCCAAAAATATTTATGGCACGCGCTGAATTGTATATATTACAAGGTAATACGGAGAAAGCGTGTGAGGATTATAAAAGAGCAGAAGCATTAGGAAATGGTGCAGCAGTGAGTAAACGGATTTTTAATTGCAAATAAATACAGCTATTTCAGAAAAGAATAAAATGATGATTATGAATAAAAATAAATTTATAATAGTATTTCTTTTGCTTGTCCAAAGCGGCTTTGCGCAATTGGATTTTGGAATAAAAAAATTTACCAAAGCAGATACCTTGCGGGGTGCATTGTCTCCGCTGCGTTCATGTTACGATGTTTTGTTTTATGATCTGGATGTGAGGGTTGACATTGATAAAAAATTTATTTCCGGAAGTAATACTATTAAATTTCTTGCAAAAAATGATTTTCAAAAACTTCAGATCGATCTATTTGAAAACATGAAAGTGGAAAAAATAGAATTTAGTAATTCTGCAAACGAAGAACATGGCAAGGAGTTAAAATGCACCCGTCAGTTTAATGCCATATTTGTTGAGTTTCCGGATACAATAAAAAAAGAAAGCGTACGGTTCTTGAAAATTTATTATTCGGGGAATCCTCAATCTGCAAAACATGCACCCTGGGATGGTGGATTTTCCTGGGATAAAGATAAAGAAGGAAATCCATGGGTAGGTGTTTCCTGCCAGGGTACAGGAGCAAGTCTTTGGTGGCCATGTAAGGATCATCAAAGCGATGAGCCGAATGAAATGCTTATCCGCGTGACGGTACCACCCGGCTTAAGTGATGTTTCCAATGGACGGCTAAAACAAAAAACAACTTTACCTGATGGCTGGACGAAGTTTGAATGGTACGTTTCCTATCCAATTAACAACTATGATGTAACCCTTAACATAGCCAATTACACATCTTTTAGCGATACCTATTTTAATCCTGCTTTTAAAGATACGCTCACATTAGATTATTTTGTTTTGCCGGTCAATTATGAAAAAGCAAAAACACAATTTGAACAGGTAAAGCCAATGCTCGATTGTTATTATAAATTTTTTGGCGAATATCCTTTTGTTCGTGATGGTTATAAATTGGTTGAATCTCCCTATCTGGGGATGGAACACCAAAGTTGTGTAGCCTATGGTAATAAATATAAGAACGGATATCTTGGTGTGGACATGTCGGGAACCGGTTATAAATTTGATTACATTATTATTCATGAGTCGGCCCATGAGTGGTGGGGCAATAGCATTACAACCAATGATATTGCTGATATGTGGATACATGAAGGGTTTGCAACTTATTCCGAAGCATTATATATCGAGTGCCTGTATGGGTATGATGCATATCTGGAATATATTAATTCGGAGAAAAAAAAGGTTCAAAATGATGAACCATTAATTGGCAGGTATGATTTAAATAACGAAGGCTCAGGGGATATGTATCCCAAAGGTGCATTGCTGATCCATACTATAAGAAGCATCATTAATGATGATAAAAAGTTTTTTGAGATCATTAACGGAATTCAGACCACTTATAGGTATAAAACAATTAATTCAAACGATATTGAAAAGTACATCAGTACTAAATCAGGTATTGATCTTTCAACTGTTTTTGAATTATATTTACGTGGTGTGGCGATACCGAGATTGAGTTTGAAAATTGAAGAAGATCCCTGGGATTTGAAAGTAACGTATCGTTATAATTTATTGGGTGTAAGTGAAAGTGAAGGATACCAGGGAGATCAGCCATTTTATACTGCTCCTGTTAAAGCGACTTTGAAAAAAGATGAGTTTGGTTTTATCTACCCTACTACCGAATGGCAAACAATTATTGTTCGTGATATGAAAGTTGTTGATTTTAAAATTGCTACTGATTTATTTTATATTGATAAAGAGATTATCTTCGTATATGGAAATGATTAATCGATTTCTTCCGGCAAAATGATATTAAAGAAAAATATAATAATAGTAATTATTTCGTTGTTTTCAATTTCGGGTTTTGCTCAGGAAACCAAACCAGATAAACAAAACAAACAGGTAGTGACTGATACCGAACCATCTTTTCCAAAAGGAGATAATGAACTCTATCAGTATGTATTATTCAATTTGAATTACTCAGAAGAATCAAAAAAAAAATACATTGAGGGGGAAGTTACGTTGAGCTTTGATGTTAAGTCCGACAGTACAGTGATTAATATGGTGCTGATAAGTGGCGTTGGATATGGTATTGATGATGAAGTAAAAAAGTTAGTTCAGAAATTAAAATTCATACCCGGTGTTCAAAACGGTTTTCCAATAAAAATGAATACCATGTATTCGTTTCCTATAAAAGCACATTAGTATCATGCGAAAAATTATTATACTGTCTTTTTTGTTTTTTATTTCAGAAGCATCATTTGCTTTGGAAAACGCTATAAATAAAGATTCTACGGGTAATAAAAATATCGATACTACTTATATAGAGAGCTGCCGTAAATTGTTAATGGCGAAAGTAGTTTTGGAAGGACGCTACAATACGTTTAGCATAACAGATAATTCTTTCGGAAAAAAATTAGAATACAGTATTAATTCAAATACTAATTTGGGCTTTGGCTTAAATTATAAAGGAATAGGAGTTGAATTTCAATTTGCTCCAAAATCATTAAATAATGATAATGCATTGTATGGTAAATCGAAACAATTTTCTATTTCTTCCAGCGCCAATGGCAGACGTTTTATTTATGATGTTTATTTACGGTCTAGCCAGGGTTTCCACACCACAACCGGTTCCCCTATAGAAGGAGATACCACAGGAGCTGTAGCCTATTACTACAGGGGCGATATCAAAAACATAAATTTAGGAATGGAAGGCGTATATCTTTTCAACAATACACATTTTTCAAGTTCAGCACCTTATAATTTCACACAACGTCAGAAAAAAGGTGCAGGTACAATGTTATTAGGAACTTTCTTTTCATTGTATACCATTAACGCTGACTCAGTGATTTTTCCAGATTCATTAAAGGATCGCTTTAAACCTGAGGTTCAATTTAAAGATGCAGGGAATCTTGTTTGGGGAGTATCTTTTGGATATACTTATACATTTGTTTTTCGTAAATATTGGTATTTTAATTTATATACACTTCCCGGATTATCTATTCAGCAATACTTCTCTACGAATGCTTATAGCGAACAAACAAAGTCGAAGGTATCGCTTGGGTTTGCGTTTCAATCACGTGCTTCTTTTGGTTTTAACAGGCCAAGATATTTTTTGGGATTGTCTTTCTTAGGAAATAACTATACTATTAATAATGATAAGAGTTCATCGCTCAATTACAAGTATGGCTCTGTTCGTTTATATTACGGCTACCGCTTTAATTTGCGCAAAGATTATTTAACGAGAATCGCAAAATAATTAGGAGCATATTATTTTACATTTTTAAACGTAATTAATATACTCTAAATTCTATTCTTATTTTATTTCCGATCCTAATACAATATAGCTCCCATATGCCATTTATATGCTGGTTTTACTATGGTTAATGAAAGAGGCTACGTTATTATATAATGGCAAAAAAATGTTTTTTTATAAATTTTATTAATTGAAACCTAATAGTAAGTGCCAATACAAGCATATTTATTAACAAAAGGCTCATTTATCAACAATTTTGCATTTTTTTTTCTTTAAAACTTGCGTTTTATATGGAATCTATCATAGATTTGCCACATAAATAAATGTTTAACCCTTAAAAACAAAAAAATGAACAAAGCAGAATTAGTTGATGCTATTGCATCTGAAACAAAATTGACAAAAGCAGATGCAACAAGAGCATTAGAGGCATTCGTTAACGCTACAACAAAAGCACTTAAAAAAGGTGATAGAGTTGCATTAGTAGGTTTTGGTTCTTTCTCTGTTGCTAAAAGAGCAGCAAGAATCGGACGTAATCCTCAAACAGGAAAAGCTATTAAAATCGCTGCTAAAAAAGTAGCTAAATTTAAAGCTGGTACTGAATTAGGAAAAGCAGTTAACAAATAGTCTTTGTCAACTAAAAAATAAAAATCCCTCTTCCAAATTTGGAAAAGGGATTTTTTTATTTAACATATATCTTATACCAAATTTAATATGTGTTTGGCATATTTTACGTTTTGTAATTGGTATAAAGAATACAATCCAAAAGAGTATTAAGAAACTAAAATGCAGACGAAAAAATAGTATTAAAATATTTTATTTAAATACATATCTAAGTCCAACAGTTATTCCTGCAGTAGCGTTATTGGTTATCGCTCTTGATGATACAACTGCACCATTCGGATGATTAACGTTTTTCTTATAGTTCTTATTCTCTGCATCTGTAAAACCATAATCACCTCGCAAAGACGCATCTATAGATAACATTTCGGTTAACTTATACCCAAAACCTAAGGATAGTGCACCACCAAAATCGAAATCTTCATAAGCATTTTTATGGTCCTTGATAATTTCTCCTCCATCTTTGTTAGTTAGTCTGGCATTGGTAAGTATACCAAGCTGGGGTCCAATTTTTCCAACGAACATCCAATTTGTGCCTATGTCATTAAAAAAAATAAGCTGGATCGGGATTTTCAAATATTCTGTTTTTCTGATCTGTTCCACGCCTTCAAATTTATACCTCTGACCTTGGTATGAATACAATACATTGAATCCCACGCCCATAGTTGTGCTATAACCATACTGAGCTGAAATACCAAATGAACTCGTTAAAGTATTCAAATATTCAAATTGGTTGTTGTCCATATCATCCTTATTCATGAGCCAGCTCATTTGAGGTGTTCCTTCTATGCCCGCCTGAAATCCTTCTTGTGCTTTTGCACTATTGGGGTGGACAATCATGTTTGTTGCAATAAGAGCAACAGTTACTGCTATCTTTTTCATTTTGTTATATTATTAGTTGTTGCCATCTTGTTTTTTATTCGCATGCCTTATTATGGCATTATTCAGCAATTGAAATCAATAGGATAAATTGATATATCAAAGATATATTGGTGGGAGAGCAAAAGAAATAAGTTTAATCAGTGCTAATAATGAAGTTCATCATCTGGCATTTGATGGGACAATTGAAAGGATGCAGGAGCAGCGCTGGTGCGCAGTTCTATTTTGTTGAAAATAAAATGTGGTAGTATTTATGGAAATGAAGAAATGTAAATGGCTCTTCAAAAAGCAATTGAAATGCGTAAATAATATAGAAAATAAAAAAGATGTTTATGCGTTTGAAAGCATTAAAAATCAATGTCCTTTTTCTTCCCAAATCATACAAAGATTCACAATTGTTTCAACAGCTTTTTGCATATCCTGTATTGAAACCCATTCGTGTTTAGAATGAAAAGCATGTTCGCCTGCAAAAATATTAGGACAAGGCAATCCCATATAGGAAAGACGAGAGCCGTCCGTTCCTCCTCTGATACTTGATAATACAGGTTCAATCCCCGATCTGCGAATTGCTTCCAAAGCATTATTTACTATTTCAGGCTTTTTATCCAACACTTGTTTCATGTTACGATATTGTTCTTTTACAGTTATATCATACCTTGAATTCGGATAGTTTTTGATAATAGTATTTGTTAAATTTCTTAAGAAATCTTCTTGCGTTTTTAGTCCTTCTTCGTCAAATGCACGAATAATAAATTGAAGCGTTGATTCTTCAATAGCCCCTGAAATGCTTACCGGATGAACAAATCCTTGCATTTTTTCTGTGCTTTCAGGACTCATTCTATCTTTAGGTAGTGCGGCAACAATTTCACTTGCAATTTTAATTGCACTTTCCATTTTGTTTTTTGCAAAACCAGGATGTGTGCTAACACCGTGAATATGTATAGTAAGACCATCAGCAGAAAATGTTTCGTTCTCAATATGTCCGAGCTCCTCACCATCAATTGTGTATCCATAGTCCGCTCCTAACTTTTCAATGTTTACTTTATCCGCTCCTCTTCCAATTTCTTCGTCAGGAGTAAATAAAATTTTTATTGTTCCATGTTTTATTTCCGGATGCTTCATTAAGTGGTGTGCAGCATCCATGATCTCTGCCAGGCCGGCTTTGTTATCAGCACCAAGTAAGGTAGTACCGTCAGTGGTAATAATGTCGTTACCTATTTGTTTTAATAAAGATGGATGTTCCGCTACTTTTATGATCTGTGTTTTATCATTCAGTAGGATAATATCTTTCCCATCATAATTTTTATGTACCTGCGCATTCACACCTT
>JAZKBF010000004.1:429092-499494 GCA_040388745.1 Bacteroidota bacterium
AGTCAGGAGAAGTATCCATGTGTGAACAAAAGCAGATCACCGGAACTTTTTTAGTCGTATTACCCTGAATAGTTGCATATATATATCCGCATTCATCCATATGAGCATCACTGATACCCATCTCCAATAGCTCTTGAACCAACACTCGGCCCAAGTCTTTTTGTTTTTCTGTTGAAGGGCAGGTAGGGGACGTTGGATCGCTTTGTGTATCAATTTTTGTATATTTTAAAAAACGATCGGTTACAGTGTGATTGATGTTCATAAGAGCCTCCTTATCTTTCCTCTTCAGGAGGGAAAGAATTTTTTAGTTTTAACTTATTAATTCGTACTGCGAATTACAGTATTTTTGTTGAATAAACAAAGTATGTTTATGGATAATAGTAATTACGTTACGCAAAATATCTAACCAATGGAAAGTTTGAAAGGATCTAAATACAAACGGCTGAGCAGCGAAGAATTACAGGCATTAGAAAAAGAGTTCATCAACTTTTTATCTTCCATGCAAATAACCGGACCTGATTGGGAAAAAATGAAATCGAAGGAAGCTGAAAAGGCAGAAGAATTAATTGCAGTATTCAGTGATGTTGTATATGATAAAGTATTAACAAAAATAAAGTTTCTTGAATATCGTGATGAAAAAACCTTGAATATTTTTAAATGTATGGACGATAAAATTGCTTTGGTTGGCTTGCGTGTGAAGGAGCATAGCTCTTTAGATCTGACGGCTCCCGATATATTCAGTCAATGGACCAATAACAATACAAGTTCAATTAACGTTATTAAAACGGAAAAAAATTACATTAAAGAAAGAGGAGTAGAAATATTTGAATTATTGCAAACCGGCTGTTTGATCACAGATGATAAGTTATTTAATTTATTGATGGAGATGGTGTAATAATCCATAATAATGGGATCCAGATCACATTCTAATTTTAAAATCATCAGAACTGATAATTATCAACAATTAAGTGTGAACGTATTTAGGAAAACCTTCAATTTCTGCTGACTTATAATGAGTACTTTTGTAATAATGAAAAAACATAAACCGCTGATATTAGTGACCAATGATGATGGAGTAACTGCTCCCGGAATTGCTGCGTTAATAGAAGTAATGAAAACATTAGGTGATGTAGTAATAGTTGCACCGGATAAAGCTCAATCGGGGATGGGACACGCCATTACTATTAATTCGACATTACGTATCAATAAAATTAAAGTATATAATGTAAAAGCCGAGTATAGTTGTACCGGAACACCTGTTGATTGCGTTAAATTTGCTGTGAATAAAATAATGCACCGCAAACCCGATCTAATTGTTTCAGGCATAAATCATGGCACAAATATGTCGATCAATGTGATTTATTCTGGTACCATGTCAGCAGCAGTGGAAGGTGCAATTGAGGGTATTCCTTCTATTGGTTTTTCTCTTTCAGATAATTCAATTGATGCCGATTTTACAGCCTGCAAAAAAATAATAAAAATCATTGCAGAAAAAGTATTAAAAAATGGGTTGCCAGCGGGTGTTTGCTTAAATGTAAACATTCCAAAATTAAAATCTGAATTAATAAAAGGTGTGAAGGTTTGTCGTCAGGCAAAAGCGGTTTGGATAGAAAAGTTTGATGAACGTCATGATCCCAATGGTCAGCCTTATTATTGGTTAACCGGCAAATTTCAGAATTTTGATACCAAGGAAAAAGATACAGATATTTGGGCACTGGAGAATGGCTATGTATCTGTTGTTCCAACTCAATTTGATATGACTGCACACAAAGCTATTTTGGAAATTAGTAAATGGAAATTGTAAATTCCCTGCGAATTACGAATAGGAACGAATTACGAATCGGTGTGTGACGGTTATTCGATAAAATTCTTATTCGTTTATTCTTTTTTTTAGGAACATAGTACATTTAACAAATATAGATTCGTTATTCGATAAAATTCGTAATTCGTAGTAAGATGAAAAACATTGATTTTGATAAAACATGGATTGGTCTGTTACTTGGATTGATAACACCGTTCATTGCATTTATGCTTTATTATTTTATCAACTATCATTTCATGACCTTTAGAAGTTTCATGAATTACTTGAAGTTGGGAAATACCTATACTCCAATAATTTCTTTGTGTGTTTTAGCCAATTTAATTGTTTTTTATTTATTTATTTATAAAAATAAATACATGGGAACCCGGGGGGTATTAGCTTCTACCTTTATCTGGGCTGCCTTTATTCTTTATTTAAAATTCTTTGCATAAAAAGCTGATGAACTATTATATTATTGCTGGCGAAGCATCAGGTGATTTACATGCATCCAACTTAATAAAAGAGTTGAAGGTTTTGGATACGAATGCTCAATTTCGTTGCTGGGGTGGGGATTTGATGAAAGAGCAGGGAGCTGATCTGGTAAAACATTACCGGGAATTGGCATTTATGGGCTTCACCGAAGTGTTGATGAATCTACGCACGATCCTTCAAAATATCGATTTTTGCAAAAAAGATATTTTACAGCATAAGCCGGATGTATTGATATTAGTGGATTATCCGGGCTTTAATCTTCGTATAGCCGAATTTGCAAAAACGATAGGAATAAAAGTGTTTTATTATATCTCTCCTCAAATATGGGCATGGAAACAATCCCGCGTTCATAAAATAAAACGTGTGGTGGATAAAATGTTTGTGATACTTCCATTTGAAAAGGAGTTTTATCAACGCTTTGATTGTAATGTAGATTTTGTGGGGCATCCATTGCTTGATGCTGTTGAAAATTATTCAAAACAACCAAGCACATTATCAATACAAACAGATAAAAAAATTATTGCATTACTTCCGGGCAGCAGAAAACAAGAGATCGCAACAATGCTTCCTATAATGCTTTCAATGCAAAAGTATTATAGTGATTATTTATTTGTAATTGCTGGTGCCCCCTCTCAAAGCAAAGAGTTTTATCAAACATTTATATCGAATTCTGACGTAGAAATTGTTTATAATCAAACCTATCAGTTATTGCAAAAAGCAGAAGTTGCATTAGTTACTTCCGGTACTGCAACTCTCGAAACAGCATTGTTTGGTGTGCCAGAAGTGGTTTGTTACAAAGGTGGAGCTATTTCTTATGCAATTGCTAAACAATTGGTAAAAGTAAAATACATATCCCTTGTAAATTTAATAATGGATAAGGAAATTGTGAAGGAATTAATTCAGGGAGAATTGAATGAAACCAATCTCAAAGTTGAGTTGGATAAATTATTAAACCCTGGAACAAGAAAAAAACTATTAGCTGATTATGCCGGACTGGTTGAAAAATTGGGTGGTTCAGGGGCATCAAAAAAAACGGCCTCTTTAATGATTAATTATTTGCGATGAAAAAAAATAGTTTATTGTTGGTTTTATTACTATTATTTTTTGTGTTTCACGCAAAAGCAAATATAGTTAGTGTCCGTGTTTTGACTACCAAAATTATAAACACGTTAATATTTTCGCCAGTAGGCGGCAGCTATTCGGTGTATGGTGATGGCGTGTTGCTGGAGAATTGTGATCCAACCGGTATTTTTCAAATGAGTATTGAAGGTGATGTTATTCGTCTAAAAACATTTGAAAGAGAGATTGGGAAATTTGCTGTCATAAAAATGATCTCAAAGGGACCTTATGCAGCATTTAAAGTAAAATCAGTAATTCCCCAGGGTAAAGTTCGAACGTATGATGATGACCTTGAGATCATGTTAACTCAGGATAGATCACAACTTTTGCTGATCAATAAGGTTGATCTGGAACATTACATTGCCGGGGTGGTTGAGTCAGAAGGAGGTAGAGGAAGTAATTTGGAGTATTATAAAATACAAGCTATTTTATGTCGCACTTATTTATTGGCGCATCTCAACCGTCATATTTTAGAGGGATTTGAGGTTTGTGACGATGTTCATTGCCAGGCCTATGCAAATAAAGCAAGTGATAATAATATTTTAAAAGCTGTATTGGCTTCAAAAGGAATAGTTGTAGTAGATAATAATTTGAATTTGATCACCGCGGCATTTCATTCCAATTGCGGTGGTGAAACCTGTAATTCACAGGATGTTTGGGCAATGTCAACAACGTATCTGAAATCGGTCAGGGATACATTTTGTCTTTCTCAATCTCAAGCTCATTGGCAGCGTATTATTCCTTTGGAAGATTGGCAGGCATACATTCAATTAAAGCATAAGTATCCTGTTGATGATAGTATGAATTTTATTCGTGGTACATCATTTTCACAAGCTGCAGGTAGGGAAATTTATTTTAAAGATAAAGATCTGAAAATTCCACTCAAAAATATTCGTTCCGATTTCAAATTAAAATCAACTTATTTTTCTATTGAACAGGTTGGGAATTCAATAAAATTTAAAGGCCGTGGATATGGGCATGGTGTTGGACTTTGCCAGGAGGGCGCAATGCGTATGGCGAAGTTAAAATATTCGTATGAATATATTCTTCATTACTATTATAAAGATGTGAATTTGGTGGATGTTTCAGCACTAAATTATTTCAGACAAGAGTAAAAACTCTCCTTTTCCTTTCCCCAAATTGAGAATAGGAGTGGGACATTGGTTAAATTATTTTAACACAACCATCTTCATCATTTTAGAATGGAAATTTTGGTTTCCTACCCGGTAAAAATAAGTACCATTTGATAAAGCCCTGACATCTATTGATATAGAAGTTTGATTGTCGGAAATCTTTTCTTGTTTTACAAGTTCGCCAATCGCATTGTAGATACTCAATGTTAAGTTGCTTTTATTATTAAAGGCAATGTTAACATGCGTAATTGTATTTACCGGATTTGGAATGTTTTGAGAGATAAAATATTCTTTAGAACTCAGTTCTTCTATTTTGGTTGTAGATGATATGATGTTAACTGAAAGGTCATCAAAATAAAATCCATCATACGTAAGGCCTTGATCACTTACTATTTTAAAACGAATTTTTATAGTTTGTCCAATATAACTATTCAAACTCATTTCTTCCCATACCCATGTAGGTTGAAAACCATCATACAATGGGTTTCCTAAGTCCTGGTTATTGTTTCCTGCTTTTGTGAATTTCCCGCATAATGGCACCCAGGTGAGTCCGTTATCATCAGAAGCTTCTACTTCCACATAATCATATCCCGCTTCAATTTCCCATTTTGCCCAAAAGTTTAATGAGGCAGATAATGCCGAAGTCAAATCAATACTCGTATTTAATGTTAGCTTTTTGTTACTATTATCATTGTAATTTCCTGTAGGGCTATCAGTTATAGAGCTTGGAGCCGAAACAAATTCTGTGTTTGATATTCCCCAATTACCACCGCTAGATGTAAAACCGGAAATAGTAGATCCATTATTTGTAAATAATACTATTGTAGATCCATAAATTTTTGTGATCGTATCGTTATCATCGTAAAAGCCATTATTAACGCGGAGTATATAGCTAAATGTCTGTCCGGGAGTGATTGATGAATTAAGGATGTAAGAAATTGAATCCTGTTTTATTTGTAATAAACTCATTGTTGGAAATGTTTTTGGAGAACCAACTGATGTGATCCAACTGTCCAGAGGAATAATAGAAACTGTATAAACAGCAGGACTGTCTAATCCAAGGCGTTGAATATTAAAATTAAAATAATCGTTTTGCTGGTATATTGCCGGAGGAGAAGTATCTTCAGCAATTGCATATTTTCCTGCGAGGTGAGCCATATAAAGGTTTTGACTGATATTAACTTTGCATATAGGGATGATATTGCTTTGGGCAGGCCAGAATCCATCTGAAGCATCTCCTGCTTCAGGGGTCATGGATAAAATTTTCGGTTTCGAGTTTTGTTCGCCATACATCCAATCGTCTGAATCTCCATTGGTAACATAACCTACTGTTTGATCTCCTGTTCCAAAAACATAACTGTTGTCGGTGGTGAGTAGTTGTGCATAGTTTACATAAGTTGCCGAATCCGGAGTGTAAATGGATAATTGATAACCCCATGGGTATACCAGTAAATTACCATAAGTATGATAATTCAAGGCGATTTTAAACTCATGGTTGTCACAGAAATATTTAAGAGCTTGTGTTTCCGGCTCTGAAAATGGGGAAGGTCCACGATACGTATCATCATTTGTGCTAGGAGATGACCCGGTATCATCATATCCCCAATTAAACCCATAATTTCTATTTAGATCAATACCATAGGTGCCATCATTATTATTTCTTCTGTTTTTTCTCCACATACCGCCTCCATTAGGGTCGGTGGTTTGATTATAAACATAACCATCGGGGTTAACACAGGGCACAAAATACATTTCTGTATTATTAATAAGGTTTTGAATTTCAGTACTTGTTGAGTAATTTTCTAATAAATACCACATATAAAAAATCAATTGAGAAAGGGAGGCCGCTTCACGCGCATGGTGTAAAGAATTATAAAGCACTTCAGGTTCAGTTTCATCCACGTTAGGATTATCCGAAATTCTCACCCAATATATTGGTCTGCCTTCAACGCTGGTAAAAGAGCTAATGGGGGCTTTAATTGAAATTAGGTTAGGGTAAAGAGCTGCCATATTATTAAGCTCGGTAAGCATCTCTGCATAGGTAAAATAGCCACCCATGGAGCCTAATTGAAAGTTAGAAGGCGTAACGATATTGTTGCCGGAGGAAGAATTGCAATCAGAATTTTGTCTATTCAGGCTTTTTTCGCCCCCAACATAGTCGGCATTTTCTTTTTTTTTTAATGATGGTTTTTTATTTTGTTCGACATAGAATTTAGCCACATCGTCAATAATAATTTCAACCGTAAAACCGTTTTCTTTTGCAATATTGATTTCTCGTTCTGAAAAATCCGAAATAAAATAAATATTTTTTTTACTTTCTCCATGGTCCACAGCTAAGCCAAGTTTCGAAAGGTTTTTTAACGTTTTTTCTTTGGTATCTAAGTAAATTTTGGCCCTTGAATATTTTGCTTTTTGGGCATAGGTAATAAATGGGGAAATAATTACGAATAAGAAGAATAGTAATTTTTTCATTTCATTGTATTTTTAGTAAATATAAAATATATTTCTCGAAAAAACAATGATTTATAGTATAACTGCGTCCTATGTCTTTAATTTTAATTACCGCCTAAGTATTGAGAATACGTATCCTCCAAAAAAAAAAAAAAATTAAAGATATTTTTCTTTTAAAAAAGACAAATAGTTACGAAGGTTTGATTGGTGATCTTCCTGATATTCTTTATCAAAAATCTCATATTGAGAGTCGTATCGGGTAAAGGCCATAAAAAAAGCATTCTTCTCAGAAAAAGCCTGTAATGAATAGTTGAAGTAGTTTTTCTTTTTATATAGCGGCAAACGATTCACTCCAAGCACTATTTCTTTAATTAATTTATTTTTCTTTTGTTTTTTTATTTCTTCCGTATCTTTTTCAGATAGAGTAAAATACAGGCTGTCCAGTCGTTCTGTGCTTTTTAATATATATTCTTTAAAACAAGTTTCATCTTTCTTACTTTGTTCGTAATCGGTATATTGTTTTGAGTTAATGCCGTATTTAAAAATTAAAAAATTTTCTGCTCCTTTATCACCAATAAAATTGGCTAAATTTTCATTAAATGTAACATCGTTTTTTACATATATTGTTCCATGAGTAAGTTCATGAATGATGAGATTGGCAAGCTGTCCTTCACTTTTATAAAGCATATTGGAAAGTATAGGATCTTTAAACCATCCAAGTGTTGACCAACCTGAAGGGCTGTAAACATCCACATCATACCCTTCTCCCTTTAATATTGAAATTGTTTTTGACGCTTCCTTTTTATTAAAAAATCCTTTGTAAGAAACTGCTCCTAAAAATGGGAATGTCCATTCTTTTGCTTTAAACGAATAAGGCTCACAAGCCGATACAGTCAGTAAAATTGATTTGTTCCGTTGATTATAAACAGTCGAATAATTGTCGTTTTCATTGATCCCAATACTATCAAATGCATATTGTTTTATTTCAACGATCAATTTTAATTTTTGTTTTAAGGAATCCGGGAAAGAAACATCTTGCAAAATCTCTTCAATGGGTTGCGAGTTCCAAACTATTGTTAACTGTCCTTTTCCCTGTGAAATCCCATAGATCACCAAATCGCTCCAAATCAAACAGGATAGCATGATTAGCAGAAACACTATTTCAAAAGAGAACCGGATGAATTTTTTAAACATTTAACAAAGGTATTAAAAAGCCTTCAATTCTGATTAACGCTTAGCAATGAAGAATGTTTTTCATATCTATAGAATAACTTGTTCATGAAGACAAGAGATGGCGAATTTTCGATTTTATTTTCTACATTTGAATAAAAAAAATCATTATGTTTTTTATATTCTCTAAACTTCTTGTATTTGTTATATCTCCATTGGTTTGGATTGTTTTTTTATTATTATTTTCGGTTTTGTCCAACTATCCGGATCGAAAAAGGAGAAGTTTACGTTGGGCGCTTGCATTAACTCTGTTCTTTTCAAATCCCTTTCTATTTGATGAGTGCTCCCGTTTATGGGAAATCCCTGCAATGCGCTCAGAAAATGTTAAAATGTATGATATTGGAATTGTTCTTGGTGGTATGAGTGTGTATGACGAGGATTTAGATAGAGCACAATTTTATCGTGGTGTGGATCGTCTGATGCAAACAGTGGAGTTGTATAAGCAAGGGAAAATAAAGAAAATAATATTTACTGGCGGATCAGGGCGGTTGCTGCATCCTGAAATGAAAGAAGGGAATTATATCAACCGTTATTTGCTTTATATGGGAATTCCGGAAGAGGATTTTTTCATTGAAAGCGAATCAAAAAACACTCGTGAAAACGCTTTGTTTACAAAGGCATTGTTGGAGAAAGAAAATATAGATGGAAATTTTTTATTGATCACTTCTGCATTCCATATGCGTAGAAGCTTAGGTTGTTTTAATAAAGCCGGCATCAAGGTGGAAGCTTACAGTACCGATCGTTATGCAGGGCCACGTAAATATGAATTGAATCATTTGTTTATTCCCGAACCTTCTATAATATATAGCTGGGATACATTGGTACATGAAATAGCAGGATTTATTACCTATAAAATAGTAGGGTATAGTTGATTTTAGTTACTTGGCTCTCCTATATTGTGCGTTTTATAGACAACCTCATACAAATGATTAATTTTCACTTCAATGGTATTCAATTCACCGATGTTATAGAAATTACTGCACTATCAATTTTACAGGCGGATAGTTTTTCTTTTTAGTTAGAGCTTTTATAATATAAATTCCTTTTGTGTAGGAGGATAAATCAATAGGTTGAGATGATGAAGTTAAACAATAATGTCCGGTTACAGAACCAATACAATTATAAATACTCAAATAAATAGGCTCGTTTAAATTCCCGGTACTTTTGACATAAAGCAGGTCGTGAGAGGGATTTGGGAATATACTTAGAATCCCTGAAGAGCCTGTATCTTTATCCAAACCTGTAGGAATACTTGAACTGCAAGTAGTATAGTAAGCATCTAAAAATCGTTCTTTAGCAGGCACAGTGCCTGAATTAATTGTATTTGGAATACCCACTGATGGCCAATTGGGATTACTTTGCAAAAAAGACGGAATAGAAGAATAGTAATATGAAGTATCGGTTAATACATTGGTACCTGTTGCATAAATAGTTCCCTTCACATTATTTCCATGTTGAAAATGTCCACTACCACTAATGAAATAAAAGCCCAATGAAATTCCGGTGTTCGTAACCTCGTTGCCTATTAAATTTTGATTGTCAGACGCAGGATTGTTATTCATAAAAATGCCATATCGCTCACCTCTGTTTCTTAAAAATGTATTATATGGGCCATTTTTGCCATGCGAATCGTCAATCACAATATTCTGTCCTATATTGCCTTCAAATAAATTCGCATAAGGATAGTTGCCATGCAACACCAAATCTCCAGCTGAGTTTGCAGGTAAACTTGGCTCGGTCCAGAAGGGATCAATAGAATAGTTGTACCCAAAAACGTTTCCGTTAGCACCGGATTGCAAAAGCATTGAATGACGTAAGTGTTTGAATATATTATTTTCTATTAAACATTCACCACTTGTTGTTTGACAAGTGATGCCATATCCTTGCCCACCGCCACCATATGCAAAAGCATCATGCAAATAGGAGCCTGTAATGGTCAAATTTGTTGTTCTGTTAATTTCTATATGTGAAAAATTACATTGAAAGCTCTCAATACCTGAAATCCAGCATTGTGCCGCATAATCAAAATTAATATTACTTGTTTGCCCTATTGTTTGATCCGCACGATGAATTTTAAGACATTCAATTCCTACTCCGGTAATCATATTTAATTTAGTTATTTCCGGATTCTTCATTATATCATAGCTAAGACGCAAGGGATTTGCAAAAAATATTTTATTTGAAGCAATAGATTCAATTTTAACAATTTGTCCAACTGTTCCGTAAGCCCATGCAGAAAATAAAATACTACTGTCATTAAAGGATAATTTTAAATAGTCTCCTGCTGTGAATCCCGAAGCATCATCAACATTTATAGATGAACTGTCCTTATCCACATTGCTGGTAAGCATGGCAGTTATGTTTGATGTAGTACCTATAATGTTGATTGCATCTGAAGAGTTTCCAATGGCTATATCGAATTCCAAAGTAGTACTATCCGAAGAAGCTCCCCTTAATATCAATCCCGACCGTAAATTGATGGGAGAATTAAAAATAAAAGTTCCTGAAGGAAAATAAATGACCCCATCTGCACCCGAAAGTGAATTGACGACATTCATAAAAGCAGTATCATTAGATCCCACGCCATCACCTGCTCCACCATAATTACTTATGTCCACAACAGTAGGATAATCAGGGGTTATGCCTTTAAATCCAGCTAGGCTCCAATCAACCGAACGATTGGAAGGTAAAACCTGTGCGGTTGAAAAAGAAGTAACGAAGAGAAAAGAATAGAATAAAATTTTAAAATACATATTTTAAGAGCGGTTTAAATTTTAATTACATATTTTGTTATTGAATGCTTTTGCTCATTGCTAGTTCTGTTGAAACTAGATCCGGCTGTATCATCCCGAATTTTTGTGATCCCGCAGTACTGCGGGATTGTTATTATGAAAGATCTTGAAAAACCACTAACAAGATCCCTCTTGGCGAAAAAGCCAATCGGGATGACATTGCCGGGAAATGTGGTTCTTATTCACAATTTAAAAATTATTTAGAAATTAAACGTAATGATAGAATTAATTTTGAATAAAATTTAAGCAGCCTCTAAGTATTTTATTAAAGATATTAATAAATAAATCTTCAAAAAAAAGAGTTCTCTGATTTAAATCAGAGAACTCTTTTTTTTGAAACGATAATTTCAGTTTAAGAAAGTGCATTTAGTTTTTCAATAAAGCCAATTGCTTTATCTTCCAGATCTTCTGAAATTTTGTTAAAGTGTGTTTTTACTGCTTTGCCTTTGGTAATATCCTGAGCGTTATTCACACGAAACATTAAGTCATCAGCCAAATCAACTGCTTCATCAATAATTGAATTGATTGCCTTGTCATTTTTAGCAGGGTTGTTTAACATTTCTGAATAACATTCTTCTAACACATCACCAAGTACATTGTTAATGTCTTTTTTAATATCTCTGCGATTAGCCATTTTTTTATGTTTAGATTTATTTTCTACAAAGTTAGTAGAAATAAAATGGGTATTTCTTATTTATTTTTTAATAATCGTGCTTTTTCAAATTATTAACCAATTTTGAAAACAGACTAAATATAAAGAGCTTAGGCATTTATAAATGAATATGTCCGAACAAAAGACATCATCTTAAGTTCGGACATAATATTTTCGGTGCAATTTTAAAAATTATTTTTTACCGATAGTAGTATTGTTTTTAAACTTCTCGGGGAATTGTTTCATAATACCCGTAGAAAGCATGTCTGACATTTTAAGAATTTCATCATGCACTTTGTCGTAAGCTGCAACATCAGCATCATAATCTTTGTCTTTTCTTGCCATCGCTTCCTCTGTGGTTAACTTTAAATGATCGTGCATCATCATTTTCATGTCTGCTAGTTTCCAGTTTGGATTTGCTTTGCTTAAGAATGCAGAAATTTCATCAGCATTTGTAAGCCACTTATCATTCGCTTCTTTAAATGCTTTGTCATTATCGTTTTTTTTCGCAGTTAATAAGTCCGCAGCTGTTGTAATATGTACGTATAACAGATCTGTCAATGCCTTTCCTGCAGCATCTCCATAATATGGTTTTATTGCATTTCCTATATGATCCTGGTTTTTAAGTAATCTCTTTACTGCCTGATCTTTCCCTGGCAGGTCATCCATAATGTTAAAGATCACATTACGTGTCCACATAACGTGGTCTTCCCATAATTTACGCATATTTGTTTTTAATTCAACTTCCGTGGCTGAATCTTCATTTGATCTATTTGCACTGTCCGATGCAATGATATTATAACTCAGGGCTATTATTCCTATTGCAACAATGGATATTACTAAGATTTTTTTCATTTTTTTTTTATTTTTTTGATTAGTTTAAACTCAGAGATAAAAAAATATACCTTCCAATATTATTTTCTAAATCAACAGGAAAGATTAAAAAATGGAATAAATTTTCTCAGACTGTGGAATCTCTCCCCCAAAAGGATGTAGAAATCTAAATATCGATCTTGTATGCTATATTTTTTTCTTGCTTTTTTTGTTAGTGAATACTTCTTTTAATCAATTACTTTTGTACCCGTTGTCAATTCTATTTAATATTATTTTTAATTTGAAAAAAAATGGAAACGAAAAATGTAATATTGGTTGATGAAAACGATGTCTCTATAGGTGTCATGGAAAAAATGGAGGCTCATCAAAAGGGAGCGCTTCATAGGGCATTTTCAATATTTGTTTTCAATTCTAAAAATGAATTATTGCTTCAAAGACGTGCCTTGGATAAGTACCATTCTGGAGGACTATGGACAAATACTTGTTGCAGCCACCCTTTACCGGAAGAAAATTTAAAAGAGTCGGCACATAAACGTTTACAAGAAGAAATGGGCTTTGATTGTATTCTCAATAATGCATTTCATTTTATTTATAAAACCGAATTAGATAACCGATTAACGGAACATGAATTAGATCATGTATTTATAGGACACTATGATAAAAGTCCGATTATAAACATGGAGGAAGCAATGGATTGGAAATACGTACCTATTGATGAAATTAAACAAAATTTGAAAAAGAATCCAGAGCAGTATACTGTTTGGTTTAAAATTATTTTTGAAAAGGTTTTAGAAAATATTTAGACTAATAGTAAGTTTAACCTGTTTTGCTTATTGTTTGGCATTCCAAACTTGTTTCTGAACCGCTTAGATGTGAGTTATTATCTACTCTAATTTTAATACTAATCCTCCATAGTCATCCAGCTCATTTTTATTTGTACTATTTAGCCAGAGCAAAGCTTCTCCTTTTGGTAAATCAAGTTTTACTGTTTGCTTTGACATATTCAAAACAATAAGATATTTTTCGCTTTCAAGTATTCTGTAAAAGGCAAAAATTTTGGATGTACAATATTCTTCAGCAATTTTTAATTCCCCAGAATGCAATGCAGGTATTGATTTTCGCAGTGCCAGTAATTTTTTGTAAAAAATAAGAAGGGAGGTGCTATCAGCATTTTGCTTTTCTACATTTAGTTTTTTATACTGTTGAGTAACAGGTAGCCAAGGATCATTTCCCGTTGTGAAACCAGCATTATTTTCATTGTTCCATAGCATAGGAGTTCGACATCCATCGCGGTTTATAGCTTCCTTGCTCATATTTGCAATGAATTGTGGTAGCCGCTTGTAACGCTTTGCCATTGGGTCTTTTCCGTTCTTTAAAGGAATATTTGTTTGAGGGATCCCTAGTTCTTCTCCATAATAAGTAAAAGGGATCCCTCTTACAGTAAACTGAAACATTGCTAATAATTTTGCTTTATTAATATCGTTTTTTAATCTTGATATACTGCGTTTCCTGTCGTGATTGCTGAACACATAGGTGGGCATAAAAGGTTTTTCAAAATTTTTTTCAAACAAAAAAACTAATTTTCGGTATGCCTTCGCTTTAAAAGGAGTGCCAAGTGTTTTGAATAGGAATACACTGTTCAACCCGGGTTGACCATTATAGTTGCAGTATTTTTTCAATAAATTAGCATCACCAAAAACTTCGCCTATTAAGTATTTGTTGCCCGTTCTATCCATTGTCTTGCGTAGTTCTGTAGCAAACTCAAAACTCTGTGTATTGTTTATATTATACTTTGCCTTCTGAAAAAAGCCATCCGGATTTTCTTCATTTGGAATAATTTTAAAACTAAAAGGATTGTTGCTGAAAGTCGAATCTTCATAAATGGCATTAAAGATATCAAGCCGAAATCCATCAACTCCTTTTTCTGACCAGTAGCGGGTTACATCAAGCATCGCTTTTTTTACATCCTTGTTTCGGTAATTCAAATCCGGTTGAAAAGATAGAAAAGAGGCCCAGTAAAATTGTTTCCGTTCCTTATTATAATGCCATCCACTGCCACCAACCATCGATTTCCAGTTATTAGGTGGATCTAACCCTTTTTTCCCTTTGCCATCTTTCCAAACATACCAATCTGATTTATTGTTGGTTCTTGAATGACTTGATTCCTGGAACCAGGGATGCTCATCTGAAGTATGATTCATCACCAGATCGAAAATAATTTTCATGTCCCGCTTGTGTATTTCCCGGATCAATTGATTGCAGAGGGCAGAATCGCCATACTCAGGCGCGATTGAATAATAATCACTGATATCGTAACCAAAATCTTTTTGTGGACTCATAAAAAAAGGAGAGATCCAGATCGTTTCAAATCCTAATTCCCGGATGTAATCTAATTTTTGAATGATACCTTTTAGATCACCTATCCCATCCCTATTGCTATCATAAAATGAACGGGGATAAATTTGATAAACTGTAGTTCTTCTCCACCAGTCGTTTGAGGTTTCCTGGGATATAGCAAATGAAGAAAGAAAGGATAAAGCAATAATAAAAATTCGTGACAGTACTCCTTTTTTATTTCGAATTGACATACGGTTACAAATACTTAGTTTGTGTTGTTTCGATGTAACTTGTTTTATTTACCTGCTTAAAATTAGTAATTAAATACTTGAATTTCAAAATTCCAATATTAAAAGGAATGGCTTGATCTTAATTAATTACGAGCTTGTTTAAATTTTAATTATATATTTTGTTATTGGATGCTTTGCTCCATAGGTGGTTTATGTTGAACCCAACTCGGGCTGTGTCATCCCGAACTTTTGTGAGGGATCTCGTTATTATAAAAGATATTGCTAAAACCAAACAAGATCCCTCTTGGCAAAAAAGCCAATCGGGATGACATCGCCTATATTATGTTTTGAAATTTTAATTTTTAAAAGCTCTCATTAACTGGATTTTTAGTGAATTTGTTTGAATTCACCACCTGTTGGGTTCAATTTTCCTGAATTGTAATTTTCCTGCTTTGGCGATTGAAAATGCCTCCTTAACGAATTTGATCAATGAAAGACCAGATCAAGGAATAAACTTGTGTTAGAATTAAAATCAGGAAATCATGAAATTTCTAATTAAGTATTTTTCAATATTATTTTTGTTAAATATATGTGGCATTGTTACTCCCGAAAAAAGTACTGCTCAGGGAGCTGGTTTTCAAATATTTTATGATAATTTAAGTCCTTACGGACATTGGGTTGATTATCCAAACTATGGTTTTGTATGGATCCCTGAAGTGGATGCTGATTTTTTTCCTTACGCCAGTAATGGGCATTGGGTATTCACAAATTATGGATGGACCTGGGTATCGCATTATAACTGGGGCTGGGCGCCTTTTCATTACGGACGGTGGACATATGATGATTACTACGGTTGGTTTTGGATCCCCGATAATTTATGGGGGCCTGCATGGGTAGCATGGAGGTCCAGCCCTGGCTATTATGGCTGGGCACCTATGGGGCCGAACATTTCTATTAATATCGTAATCATAGGAGGATACAATCCCCCACCGGATCAATGGGTTTTTGTACCCAATAATTATATGGGCCAGGATGATATCAATCATTATTATGGACCTCGAAAAAATAATCAAGTGTATATTAATAATTCAACAGTTATTAATAATACCTATGTTGATAATAGTACCCGTACCACTTATATTTCCGGACCAAGAAAAGATGATGTACAAAAGGCCACTGGTGGCCAGGTAAGATCAGTTGAGATAGTTGAAAATTCTAAACCTGGTCAATCTTTAGAAAAAGATCAATTTAAAATCTATCGCCCTGTAATTTCAAGAACCGATAATAAAGATGAAAAGCCTTCGAAGATCGCAGACAAAAAAGATATAAAATCTATTTCAGAAAGAAAGTCAATAGAACCCCAATTTGGTGAAGAGCCCCGCAAGGACCCAGCAACTGAAAAACCGACTCAAAAGAAAGAGGTAGATCCAAGATCGACTCAAAAAGATATTCGGCAAAAACAAAATGATAATAACATTGAAAGAAAAGAGCAGATTCAAATTAAGCCGGAAAAAAGGGAGATAGAGCCGAAGCCAATTCAAAAGGAGAAAGAGTTGAAACAAAATGTTCCAAAGAACAATATGGAAAAGGAACAACAAATTCAACCAAAAAGGCAAGCCGCTCCTCAACCGGTTCCAATTCAAAAAGAACAACAAGAGAGAAGGCAAGAACAAAAGGCACCTGTTCAACAGCCAAATGTTCAACCAAAAACAAACCCGACTCCAAGAGTTGCTGAGCCTAAAACAAATGTAAATCAGCCAGCACCAGCGGTGCCAAGAACTGAACAAAAAAGAAAAGAAAAACCAAGAAATAAGTAGATGAAAAATAATTTTATAATTAGTTCTAATAAAACAATGAACATGGAAACAATTTTGATCCCTATTGATTTTTCGGAAGCATCAAAAAGTGTTGCTGAATATGGTATTCAATTTGCCAAAGAAAGAAATGCTAAGCTAATTCTTTTACACGTTTTTCATATTCCTGTATATGCGGGTGATGATGTTGCTTTTATGCCACCATATGATGAATTGGAAAAAAGTAATGTTATTTCAATGAATAAATTTGAAAAGGAATTACGGGAAAAATATACGTTTACAAATCCTATTGAAAATATTATCAAATCAGGCTTTTTGATAAATGAAATTGTTGACACGGTTGAAGAGAAAGAGATCAGCTTAATTATTATGGGGATTTCTGAGGCTGGTAAATTGTCGGAAATATTGTTAAGCAGCAATAGTGTTGGAGTTATTAAAAATACAAATTGCCCAACTTTAATTGTGCCTGAAGGCGTATCTTATCGATCAATAAATACAATAGTATTTGCTTGCGATGATATAGAAAAAATTGCAGAAACAAGCGCAGCTGAACAAATAGTGGGATTTGTAAAATTATTCAATTCCAAATTGATAGTGCTTACTGTGGTGGAATCGTTTGAAAAGCTTGATCAGGAAATTTTATTGGAAGCAAAAAAAGAAGTCCTTTTTGAAGGCTTAAATTATTCTGTGCTTTTTATAGAAGGAGATAATATAGTAAAAAACATCAATAATTTTATTGAAAAGCATAATGCAGATCTGTTAATTATGATCCCGAGAAAACATACAGTTTTTTCGAAACTATTTCGTGAAAGCAATACAAAAAAGATGGCTTTTAACTCTCACATTCCATTGTTAGCTATTCATGAGTAAAGTTTAAATAAAAATTGTAATTTACTCTGTAGTCTGCATTATTAATAATTAGATTTATTATTTCTAATTTTTCTAATAGAAAAGCCTTTTTGGTGTGCTATATTTATTGGGAAATTATAATCAATATTTTTAAAAATTTAATTAGTGAATTCAGCTAATCCTTTATTTTCATATAGTGTCAGGTTGTTTTTACAAAGGTCAATAGTATTTGCCTGTTTATTTTTAATGGGAAATGTAGTTTCTGCACAAACAAAAGACACACTTCGCATTTATAAAAAGATTCAAAAATTTGCTTATAGGCATAAAGCCACTACCTTATTGTATAAAGCTGTTTTTGTTGAAATAGTCCCAAAAAAATACGAGAAAAAATCCTTGTCTGATGACCAAAAACAAACAGATCCGAATTTAAAGTTTGAAGGACGGATCATAAGGAATATAGATGTAATAGTTTATGATCCTTTTGGATACTCCGTAAACGACACTACCAGGAAAGAAATTAACCCCTTTCAAAAGGTTGGTAATAAATATCATATTGCAACCCGTCATAAGATCATTCGAAATTTATTGTTGTTTAAGAAAAATGATAAAGTTGAATTGCTTGTTATCAATGAATCGGAAAGGATAATAAGAGATGCAAGTTATATAAACGATTCACGAATTTATATTACTGCGGTTCGCGGGAGCAAGGATAGTGTGGATATATTGGTGGTGGCAAATGACAAATGGACATTGGATGCTCCTATTTCCGGAGGTACTTCCGGTGGCCATGTTAGGTTTAGGGAACGGAACATATTGGGTTCGGGTCAGCAATACTCACAATACATTGGCTATGATTTTGGGACCGGGGCCTATGATTACCGCGGTGATTATGTTGTCGGGAATATTAAAAACACTTTTATTTCTTCCTCCCTATTTTATACTACTGACAAAAATATTACATCTACCGGTTTTTCTTTAAGTCGTCCTTTTTATTCTGCTTTAGCCCAATGGGCCGGAGGTATTGCCAGTACTAAAGCCTGGGGTACCTTCACGCAAGTGGATACGGTTCAGCATATTGAAAATAAATATCGACTTGATTATATTTCTTCTGATGTTTGGATTGCGAAAAATTTTAATCCGGGCACAGGTAAAAAGATCAATAGAAAAAATATCAATATAGTTGTTGCAGCGCGATATGCCGATACACGTTTTCAAAGTAAACCTTCCTATACAATTGATACCGGCAAAACAAACTTTAACTCTACCTTATACCTTAGCAGCGTAGGGTTTTCACTTCGAAAATATTATAAAGATCAATATATTTATCGTTTTGGGGCCAATGAGGATGTTCCGGAAGGACTCGTTGTTCAGGTTTTGTACGGATTATTATATAAAGAGCAGAATAGTTTTAAATACTATACAGGATTTGAAGTGTCACGAGGAAAGCATTTTGAGAGATTAGGCTATTTATCAGGCAATTTCGTTTATGGTACGTTTTACAATAAATCAAATTATAGTAACGGTACAATAAATGCAGGCGTGTATTATTTCAGTAATTTATTTGAAAACAGTAAATGGTATTTTCGCCAGTTTATAAACTATAAGTTTGTATACGGCCTTAATAAAAGCCCAAATGAAAAAATAACCCTTCGACCTGATGAAATGTATGGTTTTAACAATGGTACTTTATCAGGCAGAACCAAAATGGTTTTGAACCTGGAAGCAGTTGCCTACGCTCCATACAATATTATTGGTTTTCGATTTGCCTCCCTTTTATTAGTTGGCTGCGGCATCCTGGAAACCGATAAAGTTAAATTGTTTGAAAGTCCCGTTTACCAAGCTTATTCAGCAGGTTTGCTCATTCGGAATGAAAATTTGCTCAATGCAAGTTTCGAAATAACCTACGGAATATACCCTAATTTACCTGATGGAAATACCCGCTTTTATAAATTTAACCCCGTTACCAGTTTTACACTTAAGGTGAGAAGTTTTGCTATTTCAAAACCAACAGTTGTTGACTACTATTAATTTTTTGCTGAGATTTTAATTTTTAAAAATTTCTATACCTATCCCCCTTTTTGATAATCAATTCCTTATTCTGTCAGTTATTATGGCCTTATGGCATTGGTTTGAAATAAATAATCAAACCCTTGTTTTTTTTATTCAGGCTATTTAAAACACTCTTTCAACGAATATCAAATTGATAATTTAAGTATGGAAATATATTTGTATCCCTAATATTTAACATTAAAAATTAAAAAATAGCATGAAAAAATTGTTCCACTTTATTATATTTTTGGTTGTTACGAGCATCTTTTTTTCTTCCTGTAATCAGGGTATTTCTTTAACCAAACGCCATTATAGAAATGGTTATAATCTGGAAGTTTCAGGTAAACCCTCAAAAGCTAAAACAATTGAGATTGAAACAGTTGAAAATACAAGCCATGAACAACCGGAATATGCATCAATACAATCGTCAGATGAAAATTATATCCAACCCAAGCCGCTTTCATTTATAAATAACGATTCAGAAAATAAGGTAAAGACCGATAAAGAAGAAAATACTGAGAATAATAAGGGAACTATCCACGTAAATACAACTCCTTCAAAATCAATATCCAAAGTTGTTTCATCGGTTAAAAGGATCGCTAAAACACCCTTTTCATTAAAACATATCATATCTGAAAATAAAACCTCTGCTCAGAGCCAAGACGATACTCGTGGGGGAGGAGGCTTGATTTGGACAATTATTGTAGTATTACTTGTCCTATGGCTTCTTTCACTTCTTACCGGTGGCTGGGGATTAGGAGGCTTACTTTATCTTTTTTTAATAGTTGCATTAGTTTTAATTCTATTTAGATTATTAAGAATTATTTAAAATTGAAATCTTTTTTGAAAATGAAAATTCGCAAAAAAATTTCAGATTAAAATGGTGAAATGCTTTGGTCTTTTAAATTTCAACTCCAAAACCAATGTTAAAAAAAACAAAATGGGTAATTGACTCAGCAAGAAGCAGAATTAATTTCGAGATCGAACATTTTATAGTTCCCAATATTAAAGGAACATTCAAAACGTTTGATGCAACCGTGTATAGTATTAACAATGATTTTACAACAGATGAAATAAACCTTTCCATTTCCACTAAGTCATTAAATACCAATGATACCTATTGTGATGAGCATTTAAAAAGTGCGAATATTTTTGATGTCGAAAACCATAAACAGATATATTTTAAGGGCCGTATCCTCGAAAAGTTAAAAATGAAAAGGAACTATGACCTTTTGGGTGAACTAACTATTAAAGGGATCACAAAAAAAGCAGAATTAGGGGTAGAATTTAAAGGTATAAAGAAAAATATTTTTGGTAAGGAAAAAGTGAATTTTGCTATTACCGGAATAATTAACCGCAACAACTGGGGACTTAATTTCAATGCTGATCTGGAAGCCTGGCAAATTCTGGTGAACGATAAAATAAAGATCAACTGCGAACTGCAACTTAAAAGATCCACTATACAAGATATAGAATTGCCTTTTGAAAGAATATTGGAACCAAAAACAATAGAAAAATACGTTTTACCCGTATAACATCCTTTGTTTCACTCATATATACCAATCATTTCCTGTAAAATTATAGCCTAAAGATTTTATTATTATATGATACTTATATAATTAAAAAAACTATCTTTGCATCCCTATTTAGGAATTAAATGCGGATGTGGCGTAATGGCAGCCGCGCCAGACTTAGGATCTGGTGCCGTAAGGCGTGGGGGTTCGAGTCCCTTCATCCGCACAGAAAAAAACCGTAAGAAGCTTTATTAGAGCAACTTACGGTTTTTTTATTGTTCTTTTGTAACCATATTTGTCTGTGTGCAGTTAAAAGATATCACCACTTCCTTAAAAGAGTTGCAGATAATGCAAAAACGTATGCATTAAGTAATGCTAATGGGTATTAGCAATATCTAAATTAGAAGGACACACATTAATTGTATTTTGGCCAAGAATGAGTTCATTCCATTGAATAAACAGGCTTTTTTCTGACATTGTTGTAGATTATTTAGTTTCCGTTTTAAATCATAAATACGCTTTAAGTGCTTCAGAAAGGTCCGATTTTGGGTCACCAATGGTGATACCCGCTTTCCGGTCCTCAATCATATCTCTGGACGACCTGTCATAATGGTTCTTCTTATCCAGATCTGCTCCTTTTTCTAAAAGCAGAATAATTAAGTCGAGCAGGTCTTTTTCTCCCAGATAGTTCTTTACCGCTGTCCACAGTGGGGTATTGCCGTAATTGTCTTCTGCATGGATGTCTGCACTATGTTTAATCAGGATCTTAGCCAGTGCAAAGTTCGGGAACAACGCGGTGTAGTGTAAAGGCCTCTGCCCTTCCTTATCCTTAGTGTTCACATCCACTCCCAAATCGATCAGGGCCTCAAAATCTGACGCCCTTAGCTTTTCACTTTCAAAAGCAGTAATGATGTAATGAAGGATGTTATTATACTTATTCTCATATCTGGTATTTACATCATCTACCGCTTTAAATGCGGCCAAAGCCTCATCTGCTGAGGGGAGGCGGACTGCTGCCTGTAATTTCTGTAAGTCTGTCATATCTTCTAATATATTTATCTGCTGCATTCCTTTAGGTGGCAGCGAAAAGGGGAGTCGCCCCCCTGGGCTCAGGGGTATGAATCCTGAGCTCGCTCGTTTCCGGTTTTTCTGAAAGCAAATCTACGATACACTGTTGGTTTCTTCCGACAAAAAAGTTAAAGTGCTCCCTGAACGGGGAGGCATCAATTTCAAATTCATCAGGAAAATTTGTTCGAAAATTTTATTGCATACTAAACATTCCTTTTCACCAAATCCCATTGTCACAAATAATTAGTTAAGATGAGGCGATTTTGTTATACTTTTTGTATTTAATGTTTTAGAAGTAAATACAAGTGCCTGAAGTACAAGTAAAATAATAATAATGATAGCGAAAACGAATTGTGATGATGTTTTACCAGCAATATATAATGTTTCAGCATAATCCATAATTAGCTTAGATTCCTCTAATTGAATCGCAGATAGTTCATTCAATAAAACAAGGGCCTTATTTGAGGATTCCAATTTAATTTGAGTACTATTCAAATGAGCAGGTTCAATTTCACTAATTGTTTTTAATAATTCATCAGCTTTTATTTTCTCAATATCTGTGAATTTAGTTTTTTGATAAGCATTACTTATTTCATTAATACTTAAAAGCAAATTATTGATACTATTATCTTTGTTTGCACTGTTCGTATCAGCGTTCAATGCTTCCTTTATTTGATAGACATAGCTTGTCATTTTTAAAATATAGCCTTCAGCAATTAATCTGTCTTGATACAATGTGCTAATTGAGTTTTTAACACTTTTGGTATGTTCCCTATCAATATAATTGCTAAACAAAACCAATAAACAAAGTAAAAATAGTGCAGCTGATGCTGCCGATTTGTTTCTAACGCTATACGTCCATTTCATGATCTTAGAATAAGCTTAAATTATCAATTATCAAATGTACTCTTAAATTCTATTTGTTGTTTTAATTGCTGCTCAAACCTCAGTTTATATAACTTCCCCATAGACAACAATTAAAAAAATGTCAGCAAAAGATAATTGAGTTGCAAGGGGCTCATTTGAGAAAAAAATTATCTTTCAAATAACCTTTATAATAATTATTAAAAAAGAGTTCCCCAAATTGATGGACTCATTTTTGTTCTATATTGTAGTGGGGATTTTTTTTAATTCTCTAACTTTTAAAACTGAAGAACCTCAATACGCAATGCTCTCTAAAATTAAGGAATATACAAATCTTGATAGGTCGATGCTCAACCTTGTTACTGTTGAGTTTTTTATACAATTAATAAATGTTACGTTTATTGCTTTCCTTCCATTGTATATGAAAGCGGAACATTTCAGTGATGCTGAATATGCTCATTTCACTTCCTATAGATATTTAGGAACGCTTGTACTGGCCTTATTTTTAGGCATGTATATCAAAGGGCGAAAAATAATACCGATGCTTTATATTGCCGCCATAGGTTCTCCTTTGTTTGGACTATTGATATTAACAGGCGTATATTTCCATAATAATAGTTTAATTCTCATTGCCCATTTATTATGGGGTTTGGCTTATACCTTTATTCAAATACCCATTTTACCTTTTATAATGCGTAATGCTTCCGCTGAGCAACAGACACGTGTTATTACCTTAAATTTCGCCACCTGGAGTATTGCTACTATAACTGGTAGTTTGCTTGTTGGGGTTTTAAATAGTGTAGATTCTATATTATTCAGCGAGCGTAATTTGTTGTTTGCCATAGTAGCCTTTAGCTTCCTTGGTGTTTTTTTTGTATCACGAATTAACAAAACTGAACATATTCCGGTGATCACAGAAAAGCGAAGCAACTTAAAAAAATACGATTGGAAGATAATAATGCAGGCACTTATACCTACCGCAATTATTGCCATCGGTGCTGGTTTTACCATTCCATTTATGAGCTTGTTTTTTTCCAATGTGCACAATATGAGTACTTCAGCATTTTCATTTCTCAATTTGGGCACTGCTATATTGGTAATTATTATTGCAATATATATTCCTCATATTAAAGAAAGGTTTGGTTATCAAAAAGCGGTTGCCACAACACAATCAATGGCAATACTTGCGTTAATAATAATGGCAACCACTCAATATTACAGTTATCTGAACTATGCGGTTTGTATAGCTGCTCTTTTTTATCTACTGCGTCAACCATTAATGAGTATGGCGGTGCCCATAACATCCGAAATTACAATGAAGTATGTGGGCGAACAGAACAGGGAAATGGTTAGCGGTTTAACATCAGCAATTTGGTCGGGAACGGCTTATTTTAGTGCAATTGGTTTTGGAATACTTAGGCATTTGAAGGTTGAATATGTAAATATATTTTGGATCACTGCCGGAATGTATACGATAGGGGTGTTTTTGTATTCATTACTGATACGTGATTACAATAATCGTGAGAAAGCCGGGTTGATTTAACATCTGTAATTTTTATTGTTTCAGTTCGTTAATTCAAAACTATGCAATTCAGTGCAAGACTTTCAGTTTCTAAAAAAATCCACTTGTTGGCATCATTGCGAGCGCAGCGAAGCAATCTCAACCAAAGAATAGCGTGAGATTGCTTCGCATCGCTCGCAATGACGTTCTCGATTTTAAATTTGCAAAAAAATAATTTCATTATTTTATTTTTTGAACCTATGCACTTTTAGTGCAGAGGGGTTCAGTTTAGATTTTATAAATTTAAAATGCATTATAATTTATAACGAAATTGAGGGTTAAAATGCTGACACACAATTTTCTCGACAAGCTCGAAATGACTGCGCGCGTGGACTTTTTAGCTATTATAACAAATTACATTAAAAGCTAACGCACGTTTCTCGACAAGCTCGAAATGACAACGCACATGGACTTTAGAGTAATTATAACTCACCATTGAAAACCAACGCACGTTTCTCGACAAGCTCGAAATGACCGCGCACATGGTCATTTCGAGCTTGTCGAGAAACGTGCGTCAGCCTCAATAAGCAATATTGTTATTCTTTATATAAAATTTAACCGGCTCTTATCTTGTTCAGCTTATTTCTCTATAATTTTCTCAAAATTATTTTCTTCAGAATATATTTATCGCGATTATTCTTCAGGAAAAAATAATTAAAAACGATACGAAAATTTCAGCTTTCTTTCTTGGCAAAAAAATCTTTAGTTTGGGCTATTGAAATTATCTGATTAACGAAATTACAATTAACTCTTTCTTATTCATGATACTTTTGCAATGAAGATTAACAATGGATGAGAACCAAACTTGATTGGCAGGAGTTATTGTAAATCACTGAGCTATTAGTATAGATGTTGTACTGAACTTGAATTATTTAGGTTCAACATGTTAGCTAACCCCGTAAGGTTAGACATTAGCCTTTTAAGGCTGGATATCCATATTATAGCAATAAATCAAAAAGCCAACCCCGTAAGGTTGGCTTTTTGATTTTAATATTTTGGCAGAATAGAAAAAAGTATCCTGTTAATTTTAAATTTTAGTATGTAATAAAAAAAGAAGATCTCCTCTTTTTTACAATTCGCCAATATCTTCATTCCACAGTTTTGGGTTGTTAATAATAAATTCTTTCATCATATTTTTACATTCTTCCATATTCAAATCGATAACTTCCACTCCATGCGATTGCATAAATTCTTTGGCTCCCGAAAAAGTTTCTGATTCACCGGCATATACTTTTTTAATTCCAAATTGCACAACCGCTCCGGCACATAAATAACAAGGCATAAGGGTTGAATACAAAACAGTGTTTTTATAGCTGCCTACACGTCCTGCATTTCGTAAGCAGTCAATTTCGGCATGAGTAACAGGATCATTATCCTGCACTCGTTTATTATGGCCATACCCAACAATTTTTCCATCTTTTACCAATACACTCCCTATCGGGATCCCATTTTCACTTCTACCAATCTTTGCCTGATCAATGGCCGCTTTCATAAATTCATCCATAAAAATACCTTTTAGCGTGTTTTACATTTTTTATTATAACCAAACCTTCAAACAAATAAATGAAATGCAGGAAATAAATAAAATGCTGATAATTATGAAGAATAGTAATAAAAAAAAACATATTTATCTATTAATCTAAAATGCAACGAACCGACAATCCACTTCCAATATTACCATCATCTCTTCCCACATCGCCATAGCTATGGCTTAAAGTACGGCCCCATGCTTTATTTTTAAGCGACTCTGTAGAACTCCAGAAGCAGCCATTATTTCCTACATATAGAAATGCGCCAACATTGTATCTGTAACCACCCGGTAGCCCTGTAAATCCTGATTCATTCGTAGAATTTTCGTTTTGTTTCCATCCTCTTCTTGCTTTTATTTTTGACCCGGCCTCAGTCAACCCAAGATTCTCGATCAGTTGTTCCCATTCATCATCTGATGGTATGTGAAAACCTTTAGGTGCTAATCCGCGAGGGTCATTTACGGCATACCAGTTGTATAATTTACCATACTTACTTCCGTTTTCTGATTTGTTGTCATAATAACACCAGGCTCCAGTTTTTAGTTTCGACCATATTGCAGGATCTTTTACCTCTGGTATCGAATCGCCATTGCGGTAAGTGCTTACATTCAGGTTTTCAGCCATCCACTTTTGGCTACTGATCTTAATTACTTTAAAGATCCGTTTATCCTGATCTGTTATTTCTTCAGTAGAAGTAAATACTATTAATGCAATTAATGCAGTAATAAAAGTGAGTCCCGTTTTCATCATAACTTAAATTTTAATATTTATTTTTAATTCAATAGCATTCATCAGAAATCCCAATTCCTATCGGGATCATTACTATTGATACAAAAGTGAAATATTTTTTTTGTGAGAATACCTGTTTCTCAATATGTTATAAACATCGAAAAGTTAATAGTGGACTAAATAGGTATGAAATTTCAAGAATTGATATAGTAAAAAGTCCCGCGCAGTCTTCGATAAGCACTGAAGAGCCATCTCACGATTGTCCATCTGATATCAAATCGGTAGCAAGATGATTATTTAAAAGACTGTCATGCTGAACTTGTTTCAGCATCTTTGAGGTTCCGAAACCACCAATAGCCCAGGGTAGGCAAATTCGTAATGGCGTTTTTTTATGAACGTTATTGGTTTGATAGGGAACTTTATACTCAAATTTACAAATAAAAAAAGTCCCGCATTTCTGCGGGACTTCCTAAAAACCATGGCGTGATTTTTAGATTTATTCAATCCCAATAATTTATCGGGACGAAATAAAAGACTTAAAAATTATTCAGACGCTTTTGACTTATTTTCTGTTTTTTCCATATCTGCTTTCAAATTGGAAAGAACATCCATATCGCCAAGAGTTGTTTTTTCAATACTGTCTTTAACTTTTTTAGCAGATTTTTTAGCATCATCTCCTGAAGATTTCTTTTCAGTAGTTGAAACTACATTGTCAGCAGCAGTAACTTCTTCGTTTATTTTGCTGTGAGAAACAATGATCTTTTTGCCTTCTTTGTTAAATTCAAGTATTTTAAAATCCAATACTTCTTCTGCTTTAGCACTAGTACCATCAGTTTTGATCAAGTGACGGGTTGGAGCAAATGCTTCTACACCGTATGGCATCGAAACGATAGCACCTTTTTCCATTACATTGATGATAGTTCCTTGGTGGATAGAATCTACAGTAAAGATAGTTTCAAACACATCCCATGGATTTTCTTCCAATTGTTTGTGTCCTAAACTTAATCTGCGGTTTTCACCATCAATTTCTAAAACTACAACATCAATAGGATCTCCGATTTTGGTGAATTCTGATGGATGTTTGATTTTTTTAGACCAGGAAAGGTCTGAAATATGAATTAAACCATCAACACCTTCTTCTAGTTCAACAAAAATACCGAAGTTGGTAAAGTTACGAACAGTAGCAGTGTGTTTAGTTCCTTTAGCGTATTTATCTAATACTACGGACCAAGGATCAGGGATCAATTGTTTGATACCTAATGACATTTTACGTTCTTCACGATCAAGTGTTAACACCTGAGCTTCTACTTCAGCACCAACTTTCAAGAAATCGTGAGCAGTACGTAAATGTTGACTCCAGCTCATTTCTGATACGTGGATCAATCCTTCAACACCTGGAGCGATTTCAACAAAAGCACCGTAATCAGCAATAACAACTACTTTACCTTTTACTTTATCACCAATAGCTAAATCAGCTTTTAATGAATCCCAAGGATGAGCAGAAAGTTGTTTTAAACCTAATGCAATACGTTTTTTCTCATTATCAAAATCAAGGATAACTACATTGATTTTTTGATCTAATTTAACGATTTCTTCCGGGTGGTTAATACGTCCCCAAGCAAGATCAGTAATGTGGATCAATCCATCAACACCACCTAAATCGATAAACACACCATAAGAAGTAATGTTTTTAACAGTACCTTCCAATACTTGTCCTTTTTCTAATTTAGAGATGATCTCTTTTTTCTGAACTTCTAATTCAGCTTCGATAAGTGCTTTGTGAGATACTACAACGTTTTTAAATTCATTGTTGATTTTCACAACTTTGAATTCCATTGTTTTTCCAACATAAACATCGTAATCACGGATTGGTTTCACATCAATTTGTGAACCTGGTAAAAATGCTTCGATACCAAATACATCAGCAATTAAACCACCTTTAGTACGGCATTTAACATATCCTTGAATGATCTCACCAGTTTCCAATGCTGTATTAACTCTCTCCCACGATTTCATTGCACGTGCAGTTTTGTGAGAAAGGATCAACTGACCATTTTTATCTTCCTGGCTTTCGATATATACTTCTACTGTATCACCAATTTTCAAATCAGGATTGTAACGGAATTCAGTTAACTGAACAACACCATCTGATTTGTAACCGATATTTACAACAACTTCTTTGCTATTTTTTGCAACTACTTTACCATCAATAATTTCGTTTGCTGCAATTGATTTAAGAGTTTTTTCATACACAGATTCCAGCTTTTCACGCTCTTCTTTTGTGTAACCTTCTTGTTTTTTACCAACTGCGTTCCAGTCGAAATTTTCTAACTCCACAGGAGCTGTTAATGTTTCTGCCATTGTATGCTTTGTTTTTGTATCCAATTTTAATTGTTTAAATAAAATTGAAGGGGTTAGTACTATAATTTTGTTCTCCTTTAATTACTTTGGAGAATACAAAAGTACGGATTTATACTTTACGGAGGATGATATTTTTATTTTGTTGAAAAGTTTAGGAGGGAAGGGACAAATCGGAAAAGAACTGTTTTTGCAGAAATAAATCACATTAAGTAATTGTTAGTCAGCGCTTTGTGTTATTGCTTTGAAGTGTTTGTTTTTATAAGTTGGTTGAAAAAAAATAATTTTTTCAACCAACTTATAAAAAATACCGAAACCTATTTAGTTGTAAATACCTGATTTTTAAATACTTGTAAATTTGTTATTGTATTTTATTGAAAGTCAGTTAGTTGCGATTATTTTCTTGTTTGTATTAATTTTTATTTCAATAATTCGATCCCTTTATCAGTGATCTTTACTAAACGTTCTCTATAAAGAGCACCCACTGCTTTTTTAAAAGCTTTTTTGCTGATCTGAAATTTTGCTTTAATTTCTTCTGGGGAACTATTATCTGTTAACGCAAGAAAACCTTCATTTTGTTTCATCATATTCAGGATGCGCCATTTTACATCATCCACTAATTCAAATCCACTTTTTTGAAGACTAAGATCTATTTTATTATCCTCACGCACATGTTTTACATATCCTTTAATTTTATCTCCAACACGTATCGCTTCGTAAATTTCATTTTTATAAATTAAACCACTGTAACGATTATTTATGATGGCATTGAACCCAAGGTCGGTTTCGGAATAGATCAACAGGTCAACAATATCACCATCACGTAATTCAATATTTGTGTTTTCAATATACCTGTTCAGCTTTGTAGATGCAGTCAAACGATTGGTTTCTTCATCCACATATACAAACACTACATAACTTCTGCCGGGCTCAAGTCTTTGCGACTGTTCGCGGAAAGGAACAAGAAGATCTTTGTCCATCCCCCAATCCAAAAAAGCACCCACCTGGTTCACTTGTTTCGCTTCTAAAAATGCAAAAGTATTGGCAGTTGCATAAGGTTCTACCGTGGTTGCAATTAGTCTATCATCTGAATCCCGGAAAACAAATACATTTAATCTGTCTCCAATTTTAGTATCCTGAGGTACCCATTTGGTGGGCATTAGTATTTCAGTATCACCGTCTTTCAAGTAGATACCAAAATCTAATTGTTTAACTACTTCCAGTTCGTTGTATGCTCCTACGTTTATCATGATAAATGATTAAACCGATATAATAAAATGATTACACCGATATTGTTTGTTGTTATATTGTCAAAAGTCCATTGACCTATTGCCTATTGTCTTCCCCCTCATCACGTTTCTTTACACTTTCAAGTATAGAAGTTACAATAGAAAGAATAAAGCTGAATAACAGTGCCCACCAGAATCCGTCTACACGAAAGTCGTCAACAAGTTTTGCGGCAAGCAATATCATTAGCGCATTGATCACCAATAAGAAAAGGCCGAGGGTTAAAAAAGTTATTGGAATAGTTAAAATGATCATGATAGGTTTTACCACTGCATTTAAAAAAGCGAGTACTGCTGCAACTATCAATGCCGTGAAAAAACTGTTGTCAACAATTTCGACACCTGGTAATAGGTATGCTGATATTAATACTGCAAGTGTGGAAATTACAAGTTGAATAATAAATTTCATTCTGATTTTTTGTTGAAATTGGAGTACAAATGTATGAATGATAATTTGATAAGTTAACCGATACTACTAATAATAATTTTTAAACTGAAATTCATTTGGGCGTTCTCTTTCTTGAAAAAGAAAGAGCCGGGCTTTCCACTACAATCTTTTCTGAAAAACGAAAAGCCTGCCCGAATGAAACGAATTCATTCGTTCGGGCGGGGATTTACGTTGCAATCCCTAACGCAACATTTTAGCGATGAAAGAGCATTTAATACATTTATAAATTTTCACCAAAACTTGAATTTGTTAATTTGCTGATTCGTTCATTATCAAATTATCAAATTGGCACATCATCAAATTATCCTGTTAACAATAGCATCAGCGCATTTTTGTCCGTCAATGGCTGCGGAAACAATTCCTCCGGCATAACCTGCCCCTTCACCGCAAGGGTATAATCCTTTTATCTGAGGGTGTTGCAATGTTGTAGTGTCTCTGGGAATTCTTACAGGGGAAGAGGTACGTGATTCAACACCAACAATTACGGCATCATTACTTAAATAACCACGCATTTTTTTACCAAATTCCTGAAATCCGATCTGCAAACGTTTACCGATAGCTTCAGGAAGTAAAGTATGAAGCGGTGCCGATTTTATTCCGGGCTGATAAGATACATCCGGCAGAGTAGGTGATAGTTTATTATTCACAAAATCCATTAAACGCTGTGCCGGAGCTGTTTGAGTTTGCCCACCTGCATTCCAGGCCATCTTTTCAAGTGCCTGTTGGTAGCGTAAACCGGCTAATGGCCCATATTGTTGGTACTCCTTTAAATCAACCGATTCAGTGGTAACAACAATACCCGAATTTGCATACGGATTATTTCGTTTTGATGGGGACCAGCCGTTGGTTACCACCTCACCCGGTGCTGTGGCACAAGGAGCAATGATCCCACCGGGGCACATGCAAAATGAATATACTCCACGACCCAATGCCTGATGGACCATACTATAAGGGGCAGCAGGTAAAAATTCACGTTTGAATTCTACTTCATTAAGTGTGCAATGGTATTGCAATGAATCTATTAATGCCTGGGGATGTTCCACTCGTACACCCATTGCAAAAGTTTTGCCTTCTATTAAGATATTTTTTGAATGCAATAATTCAAAAATATCTCTGGCACTATGTCCGGTGGCAAGTATTACTGAATCGGCAATAAATTCAATAGTTGTGGCAGTATCTAACTGATCACAAACAACACCTTTTATGCTGTCATTTTTAATTATAAGATCAGTAAGATGTGTATTGAAGTGTACCTCTCCGCCATTATCAATAATGGTTTGACGCATGGCTTCAATGATTTTAGGAAGTTTATTGGTTCCTATATGTGGATGTGCTTCAATTAAGATGTTTTCGTCAGCGCCATGAGCAACAAACGTTTCAAGGATCTTATTTATATCTCCCCGTTTTGTTGATCGGGTATATAACTTCCCATCAGAGTAGGTCCCTGCACCACCTTCACCAAAGCAGTAATTGGAATGTGGATTTACAATATGTTCTTTATTTATTGCTGCAAGATCGCGTCTGCGGCTTTTAACATCTTTCCCACGTTCAATAATAATTGGTTTTAAACCTTTTTCTATTAATTGCAATGCGGCAAATAATCCAGCCGGACCAGCCCCAATAATAAGTACAGGTTTTTTATTTTTTACATCAGGATACTCTATTTTATAAGAAACAGGAGCAGGTATTCCTTCATTGCAGTAAATATCAACTTTTAAATTTATTTTGATATTTCGTGAACGCGCATCTACAGAGCGTTTTAAAATTTTAACAAATGTAATTTCTGATGGTTTGATACCGATTTGATAGGCTACAATTCGTTTAATTGCTTCAGTATCAGCGGCCTCTTCAGGTGAGAGTACCAGGTTAAGTTCTTGTTTCATATTGTTTCAGGCATGTATTTATCATGCAAAATTTTGAAAACTGAATTGATATAGTTCAGGTTACGTTTAAATTTATTTAAAAAAGTAGCACTTTTGTCATCCCAAGGTTTTTCCGAGGGATCTCGTCAGATCATTTGCAATATTCCTTGTAAGAACAAGATCCCTCGGGAAAACCTCGGGATGACATTGCAAATAAAATTAATGCTCATAATCATTTCAACACAGATTCGTAATTCGTTTTAAATTCGTAATTCGTAGGTCTTATCCTTCAAAAGTAATGGAAAATAAAAGCATTTTTGAATTCAGTTTATTAATTGAATTTGAAAAAATGGTATTGTCTTTAATTAATATATCGCGTATGCCAATACTTAGTTTTGCTTCTATGGCAAATTTAAAATATTGAAAATAAAATTCAGTTCCGGCACCCATTTCATAAGAGAAATCATCGCGCTTTAATTTCACAATTTGTTCTTTTGGGTTCAGGCTATTCACCACTTTCCGTTTTGAGGCAAGGTCTAAGCTATAACCACCACCAGCAAGCACATAGCCACCAAAATTTTTCACACGTTTCGACCGCAATTTTAGATCCAAAGGAAAGTTTAAAAAAGTGGATTCAATTGTTTTTGTACGTATAATGGTATCGAACCCTTCAAAGTAGTACTGCAGGTTACGTTCCGCAAAGGAAAGGCTGGGAATAAACCGCAGTGTGATGTATTTATGTAAACGCAGATCGGTTACAATACCTAAATTAAAGCCTGATTTAGGAGCAGATATTACTGTTTTTAGAGAATCAAATCGTTCGAAATTTACAAGGGGGTGGATAATAAAATTAGCCCGGTTGAGCCCCATGGTAAAACCAAAATGCAAGGTTTCATTATAGTACCGTTCTAAATTGCCTTTTTCATTCGGGTCCTGAGCCTTCACGAATAAAGCAATTAAAACAATTGCACATGTTAATATGTATTTTAATTTTAATTTCAATTCAATTTTTTTAATAAAATTTGAAACGTAAAATTGGCAATTTTATTTTATTTTTCTTGCAATATATATTGATGCGATACCAAATGTAAGAGAAATTGCTTTAGTTTGTTTAAAACCTGCTTTATTCAATATTTTCAAAAATTCGTCTCCAGCCGGAAAAGCGTTCACTGATTCAGGTAAATAGGTATAGGCTGAGCTGTCTTTCGAAAACAGTTTTCCTACAAATGGGGTAACGTATCTAAAGTAAAAATTATATACCTGTTTTACCGGAAAATGAATTGGTTTCGAAAATTCAAGTATAACAAGCATCCCATCAGGATTTAAAACTCTGTAAATGTCAGCAACTCCTTTTTCTAAGTTTTCGAAATTACGGACACCAAAACCAACAGTAATAGCATCAAAACTATTGTCTGAAAAAGGTAAACTTTCTGAATCGCCCGATTTTAATTCAATTTTATTTTGTAAGCCCAGTTTATTTATTTTATCCCGCCCCAACTTTAGCATACCTTCCGAAATATCAACACCAACAACTTTGGTTGGATTCAACTTCATTGCTTCAATAGCAAAATCGGCTGTTCCGGTTGCAATATCTAAGATCGTTTTAGGTTTCTGTGCTTCTAATAAACGGATTGCTTTTCTTCTCCAACCTTTGTGAATACCCAAAGATAATAATTGATTTAAAAAATCATATTTGGGAGCAATATTGTCAAACATAGCAGCAACTTGCTCTTTTTTGCTTGTTGTTTGATTTTTATATGGAGTTACTATTGGGTTCATTGGTTATATATAGAAAAAAAATTAAAAAAGTGAAAAGAGAAGAAAGTGAAAAGTCAAAAGAAAAACAGATAGTTTTTGAATTTTGACTTTTTCCTCTTTTAACTTTATAACTTCAAACGTAAAGCTTCTTCAAGTAATTGCTTTTTATCAATTGGTACAACCCCCACTTTTTCACAAACAAGGCCACCTGCAAGGTTGGCCAATGTTGCTGTGATTGTTGGAGAAAGATTTAATGCCGAACATAAAGCGGCCACGCTTATCACAGTGTCGCCTGCTCCCGAAACATCAGAAATGTTGCGCACATGAGCCGGTATCACTGTTTTTGTTTTTGAACTATGCGTATATATTCCTTTTTCAGAAAGGGTTATTAATAAGGTGGCAATGTTTTGTTTTTTAATAAAACCTGCAGCAACCTTTTCAAGTTCCTTGATATTGTTGTGGTCAAAATCCAGTTTTAATCCTTCTTTGAGTTCTTTTAAATTGGGCTTAAAAAGGGTCACTCCATTGTACGACATAAAATTTTTCTTTTTAGGGTCAACAACAATTGGAATGTTTTTTTGTTTGGCAAAAGCAATGCAGTTTTTTATTAATTCGGGTGTTATACAGCCTTTATCATAGTCTTCAAAAATTAATACATCAATTTTTTTACTGATGATCAGTTTTTTAATTTTATCAGATAATGCTTCCATTTCCTCCTTGTTGATAGAGGTTTCAATTTCATCATCCACACGCAGCATTTGGTGATTACCACCAATTACACGGGTTTTAACGGTGGTAATACGTTTTTTGCTTTTTAAAATTCCATCAGATGAAAGTTTTTGGATCTTTAATAGGTCCAAAAATATTTTGCTGCCATCATCATTACCAATTACAGAACATAAAATTGGGTTTGCACCCATCGACTGTATGTTAAGAGCCACATTTGCTGCCCCACCCAAGCGGTTTTCTTTTTTTGTAATGGATACAATAGGTACAGGAGCTTCCGGAGAAATACGATTTACATTGCCCCACATATAGGTATCAATCATCACATCTCCAATGATCAATACGTTCAGATCGTTAAACGATTTGAAAATTTGTTGGAGTTGTATGTCGTTATATTGCTGCATCGATTATTACCTATTACCTATTACCTATTACCTATTACCTATTACCTATTACTTATTACATCTTCCTTACTTAAGTTTCGCCAAAGCCTCTTTCACCCTTTTTACAGATTCAATTAATCTTTCTTCTGATGTTGCGTAGGAAAAACGCATGCAATTATCATCACCAAAAGCATCTCCCGAAACTAAAGCAATATTCCCTTCTTCAAGCAAAAACATACTTAGATCGTTTGAATTCTTTATGTGGTAATTGTTATACGATTTGCCAAAATAATAGGAGATATCCGGGAATATATAAAATGCTCCATCAGGAACTGTTGTTTTAACTCCCGGGATTTCTTTTAATAAACCCAAAACCAGATCTCTACGTTTTTTAAAGGCATCACGCATTTCATAGGTTACCGAAGGATCTGCTTTTACTGCCTCCAATGCTGCCATCTGTGAAACAGAGGAAGTACCCGAAGTAAATTGTCCCTGCATTTTTTCGCAGGCTTGAGAGATCCATAAAGGAGCACCAATGTACCCTATACGCCATCCCGTCATTGCAAAACCTTTTGAAACACCATTCACCGTAATTACACGGTCGTAGATAAAATCAAATTGTGCAATGCTTTCGTGTTTGCCCACAAAATTAATATGTTCATAGATCTCGTCTGAAATAACATATAGATCAGGATACTGAACAATTATTTCTGCAAGGGCTTTTAATTCCTCTTTATTATAAACCGAACCGCTTGGATTACAAGGGGTGCTGAATACGATCATTTTTGTTTTAGAAGTGATCGCTTTTTTTAGCTGTTCCGGAGTAATTTTGAAATTGGATTCTACATTCGTTGGAATTGTAACCGGAATACCTTCTGCCAGTTTAATTGTTTCGATATAACTTACCCAGTAAGGAATTGGAACAATTACTTCTTCTCCGGGATTAATTAAACTTAAAATAATATTAGCGATAGATTGTTTTGCTCCTGTTGAAACAACAATTTGTTCGGCCGTATAGTTTAGATCATTATCCCGTTTAAATTTTTCGGAGATGGCTTTACGTAATTCCTGGATACCGGCAACTGGTGTATAACGGGTTATATTATTGTCGATTGCACGTTTTGCTGCATCTTTAATAAATTGAGGGGTGTCAAAATCAGGCTCACCAATGCTTAAGCTGATGATATCTTTCCCTTGAGCCTGTAATTCACGGCTTTTTTTAGCCATTGCAAGCGTTTGTGATTCTGCTAAATTTATTATTCTATCTGATAATTTGCTCATACAAATGGGTTTGAAAAACACAAAACTAATAAAATTGTATGAGAGAAATGGTTTATTGTGATTTTGGGTGTTATTTGACGATGAATCGGTCAGTTTTTACCTTGAAAATATAGGGTTCAGTCGAAAAAACACTCGTTCTACCTGGTTAATTTTGGTTTTGGATGGCGATACCAAATAGAGCCATTTACAATCTCCCCGTTATCACATGGTTTTATTGCTAAATTTGCATTGTATGATACATCTTATTTATTAAAAGATTTTAAATGAAACGAATTACAGTATTCTGCGGTTCCAGTATAGGTACCGATGATATTTACAAAACGCAGGCTGGGCTAGTAGGCCATGCTTTAGCAAAGAATAATATCGAATTGGTGTATGGTGGAGCAAAAGTTGGGTTAATGGGAGCCGTTGCTGATGGAGTGCTTAGTAATGGTGGTAAAGTTATTGGAGTACTTCCTGTTTTTCTGAAAAGTAAGGAAATTGCACACGAACAGCTTACTGAGTTAATTTTGGTAGATACAATGCATGAGCGTAAAACCAGGATGAATGATCTGTGTGATGGTGTAATAGCTTTGCCGGGTGGTTTTGGAACACTCGAAGAACTTTTTGAAATGCTTACATGGGCTCAACTCGGACTTCATAAAAAACCAATTGGGATATTAAATATTAATGGATTTTATGATGCATTGATTGACTTAATTCAAACAATGGTTGATAAAGGTTTTTTAAAACAGATAAATCAGCAGATGTTGCTGGAAAGTGATAATATCGATGATCTATTGGTCAAAATGAATAAGTACGTTGCTCCAACAGTTGGTAAGTGGATTTCAGAAGAAACGGTGTAAATTTGTTCAAATAAAAAGTAATAGAACACAGATGAGATGGATTATAGGGATAAACACAGATATCTATTCTTAGCTTAAAATAAAATCAGCGAAAGCTTGTGGTGAGCCCAGCCGAACCATCAGTTATATCAGTATTATCCGCGTTCTATCTATAAATAGTTAAACACAATTAAAAAACTAAACCCATGCTAGATTCATTTTTTGACATCCTAAAATTTATTTTACCTGCAGGTATTGTCTTCCTTACAACCTATTATTTGGTAAAAAACTTTTTGAATCACGAAAATAACAAGCGAACATTTGATCTGAAGCTCGCCAATCAAACACTGATTACTCCAATTCGCTTGCAGGCTTATGAGCGTGTGATCTTGTTTTTGGAACGTATTAACCCAAGCAGCCTTGTGATGCGGAGCAATAAAGCAGTAAGTGCTCCCATGTTGCAAGGTGAATTGCTTAAAACTATTCGTTCTGAATTTGAACATAACCTTTCACAGCAAATATACATGAGCAGTAAAGCATGGGAAGCTGTGATCAGGGCAAAAGAAGAAACAATAAAGTTAATAAATGTTTCTTCAACTAAAGTGAGTCCGCAAGCCAGTGGAATGGAATTGGCACAAGCTATCATAGCTGTTTCATCTCAGTTAACAGAATTACCAACTAAAGTGGCCATTGATCTTATTAAAAGGGAAATAGGGAAGGAGTTTTAAGAGAAAAAAGATGTTTTGTTGAATTCACAGGATAATTGCTTCTGTAGAATGGCTTCTATAAAATTGTAGGCCGTATAACTTTTTACAGAATAATAAAATAATTTAAAAACTAAGTAATGCGTGGGGCAAAAAAAATAGTATTTACGTCAATTATTTTTTTAGTTGCATTACTTTCTAATAGAACTATGATGTATTCCCAGATTAAATCGGATACTTCCAAAATGACCACCAAAATTTTTAAGTTCAATAAGAGTGTTCAAATAAAGATGAATGAGGAAGTGCATTTTGAAGATTCATTAACAGTGTTATTAACCTCGTTTTCTCACAAACGCCCCTACGTTGGAGGACCAACAAAAGCAACAGCCTATTTAACTGTTTTTAAAGGTGCTTTTTCAGAAAGTATAATGCTTTCGATTCATGGAACAGAAGGAAAATCCGATATCGAATATTTTGATACATTGATTTGGAAAGAATATACATTTGAATTAAAGAAATTTGATTATGATACAGCTGTTGAGGTTATTGTTTCTAAAACAAAAAAATAACTGTATTGAATTCAAATCCGAACAGTCAGCCAAATTTCATATTACTCGAGGCATTCAATAATAAAAAATAGTATAATAATGAGTATTAAATTATTTGAGAGTAAAAAAATTCGTTCTTCCTGGAATGAAGACGAAGAGAAATGGTATTTTTCTGTAATAGATGTTATTGAAGTACTTACTGGAAGTCCTCGTCCACGTAAATATTGGAGTGCTTTAAAAACAAAACTTATTGCTGAAGGAAGTGAACTGTCCCATAATTTGGGACAGTTGAAAATGGCGGCAGAAGATGGAAAGCTTCGTATTACTGATGTCGCTGATACTGAGCAACTTTTTAGATTAATCCAATCCATTCCATCACCCAATGCCGAACCCTTTAAACAATGGTTGGCAAAGGTCGGTTATGAAAGAATAGAAGAATCACAAGATCCTGAAATGAGCATCGACAGGGCAATGGAAAACTATCTAAAGCTTGGATATAGCAAGGAATGGATCAATCAGCGGTTAAAAAGTATTGAGGTCAGAAAAGAATTAACTGATGAATGGGAAAACAGGGGAGTAAAAAAAGGACAGGAATTTGCAACACTTACTGATATTATTACACAAGCATGGAGTGGAAAAACGATAAAGCAATACAAAAAGCATAAAAACCTAAAAAAAGAAAACCTTCGTGATAATATGACTAATCTTGAGTTAGTTCTAAATATGCTTGCTGAAGCCACCACGGCTGAAATATCAAAAGAAAAGAAACCAAAAACATTAAATGAAAATAAAAACATTGCCCATCAGGGCGGGACTATTGCTGGAAATACACGTAAAGAAATAGAATCGAAGACCGGAAAAAAAATAGTGAGCACGCAGAATGCGAAAATGATGCAAGATAAGAAAGCAATAAAAAAATTAAAGTAATTTTAAATAACGTTAAAACATTAGAAAAAAAAACACCAATTTCAACGTTAACAAATAAAGAAAATTTATGCAAGAAAACGAACGCAAAGAAAAATTTTTAACCGATTCTGATATTGAAATAAAACGGGTTTATAATAAAACAAATGTTGCCGATGAACAACCCGGTGAATTTCCTTTTACAAGGGGCGTTCAATCAACCATGTATCGCAGTAAACTTTGGACGATGCGCCAGTATGCAGGTTTTTCTACTGCCGAAGAATCTAATAAACGCTACCATTATTTATTAAACCAAGGCACCACAGGTTTATCGGTAGCATTCGATTTACCAACGCAAATCGGCTATGACAGCAACCACGATTTTGCAGATGGAGAAGTTGGTAAAGCAGGTGTTGCTATTGACTCATTGCGTGATATCGAAATTTTATTTGATGGGATAAAATTGGAAAACATTACCACTTCCATGACCATCAATTCCACAGCATCTATACTTTTATCAATGTATATCGCACTGGCAAAAAAACAAGGTGCTGATCTGAAAAAAATATCCGGCACCATTCAAAATGATATATTAAAAGAGTATGCAGCCCGCGGAACGTATATCTACCCGCCTAAGCCAAGTATGCGTATCATCACAGATATTTTTGAATATTGCGCACAGGAAGTTCCTAAATGGAACACAATTTCAATTTCCGGTTATCATATTCGTGAGGCTGGTTCCACAGCAGTGCAAGAGCTGGCATTTACATTAGCAAATGGTAAAGCTTATCTGAAAGCGGCTATCGATAAAGGATTGGATATAAATGTGTTTGCAAAACGACTTTCGTTTTTCTTCAATGCGCATAATAATATGTTTGAAGAAGTGGCTAAATTTCGTGCTGCACGCAGGATGTGGGCCAAGATCACAAAAGATTTAGGCGCTACCGATCCTCGTGCACAAATGCTTCGTTTTCATACACAAACAGGAGGTTCCACACTCACAGCTCAACAGCCACATAATAACATCACTCGTGTTACAATACAAGCAATGGCTGCTGTATTGGGTGGTACACAAAGTTTACATACCAATGGTTTCGATGAAGCCATCGCTTTACCTACCGAAGAAGCTGCTCGTATAGCATTGCGTACCCAACAAATTATTGGTTTTGAAAGTGGCGTTACTGATACCGTAGATCCCTTAGCAGGTTCTTATTTTGTGGAAGCATTAACCAACGAAGTAGAAGCTGCAGCATGGGAATACATCAATCAAATTGATGCAATGGGAGGTGCTGTTGATGCTATTGAAGAAGGATTTATGCAAAATGAAATTGCTGCTTCCGCCTATAAATATCAACACGATATTCAAACCGGAGAAAAAGTAATTGTAGGCGTAAATAAATTTACAGTGGAGGAAAAACCACTTGGAGATGTTTTTACTATTGATGATTCCATTCGTCAATTGCAGATTGATAAGATCAATAAGGTGAAGGCTGAACGTGATAATGAGAAAGTAAAGGACCTTTTGAAAACACTTGATTCCAATGCGCGTGCTGATGTTAATTTAATGCCTACAATTTTGGCAGCTGCTGAAAGTTATGCTACACTTGGCGAAATTGCCGATACCATGCGTAATGTGTTTGGAGAGTATAAATAGTTATCATTGAGGATATTTGGGCGTGTCCCTTCCCTGAAAAGGGAAGGGGCGGGCTTTCCACTTCAATCTTTTTCGATGAAAAATCGAAAGAGGATTTCCGTTGCAATCCCTCACGCAAAATGTTATGAAACCTAATAGCTTATTGGGCATAATGAACATTCTCCCCTTCAGTCATCCCGAGCTTTTGCGAGGGATCTTGTTCATAGAAACCTGTATGGCTTACTTGAAAAAGATCTTCCCATTATAAACCGTGACTGTACTTTTCGTTGAGAGGACATGGGAAAAAATATGCCCAATCCGGAACTTTAAAACCTTCTAAAACAATCGTTTTAAAAATCCTATTTTTATCAATAATGTATATATTTGCATCCAATTAATTGGGACATGGTAAACAAACCAAATTATCTTGAAATTAAATATTGCTGTTGGATATAACCCTAACAGCGTTTGAAGCCCTGTCAGGGTATAAATGAGATTGAAATAATTACATATCATATTTAAAAAACATATAAACACTATGAAAAAAGACAAAGTAATTTTTGATCTGATTGCCAAAGAAAAAAAACGTCAAACAATAGGACTTGAACTTATTGCATCCGAAAATTATGTGAGTGAGGATGTGATGAAAGCAATGGGCTCAGTTCTAACAAATAAATATGCTGAAGGACTTCCGGGCAAGCGTTATTATGGTGGTTGTGAAATTGTGGATCAGGTAGAACAAATAGCTATTGATCGTGCGAAGAAATTATTTAATGCCGAATGGGTGAATGTGCAGCCTCATTCTGGTGCACAAGCCAATGCGGCAGTGATGTTGGGTGTTTTAAAACCGGGGGATAAAATTTTAGGATTTGATCTTTCTCATGGAGGCCATCTTACACATGGCTCTCCAGTTAACTTTTCAGGGAAATTATATGTTCCAAGTTTTTATGGTGTGGAAGAAAAAACCGGTAAGATCGATTTTAAAAAGATTGAAGCAACTGCTGTTAAAGAAAAACCAAAATTAATTATCTGTGGAGCTTCTTCTTATTCTCGTGATTGGGATTATAAAAAATTACGTCAGATTGCTGATAAAGTAGGGGCTTTGCTAATGGCTGATATTTCGCATCCTTCAGGCTTAATTGCAAGAGGCTTAATGAATGATCCTTTGCCTTATTGCCATATTGTTACTACTACTACTCACAAAACATTGCGTGGTCCACGCGGTGGAATGATAATGATGGGTAAAGATTTTCCAAATACCTGGGGCGAAAAAACGCTTAAAGGAGATGTTAAAATGATGTCTGCAATACTTGATTCTGCTGTATTCCCTGGAACACAAGGTGGACCATTAGAACATGTTATTGCTGCTAAAGCTGTTGCATTTGGTGAAGCATTGGAAGAAAGCTATATGAAATATTGTATTCAGTTGATGAAAAATGCAAAACTAATGGCGCAGTGTTTTGTCGACAAAGGATATAAAGTGATTTCAGGTGGAACAGATAACCATTGTATGCTTATCGATCTACGTTCAAAAAATCTTACAGGTAAATTAGCGGAAAATACCCTTGTAAAAGCTGATATCACTGTAAACAAAAACATGGTGCCTTTTGATGATAAATCACCATTTGTAACTTCAGGAATACGTGTTGGTACTGCTGCTATTACAACCCGCGGTGTAAAAGAAAAACACATTCCTAAAATTGTTGATTTTATTGATAAAGTATTAATGAATCATGATAATGAAAAAGTAATTACCGATGTTCGTAAGCAGGTAAATAAGATGATGATTGAGTTTCCTCTTTTTGCTTAGATTTGGTTTAGTCATTGGTTATTAGATATTGGTCATTGGGTTATGTGATGCCTGTAAATTATTAAACAACACATAGCCTAATGACCAATGGCTAATGACTATCTAAGGAATCCTTCCCCCTTTATAAAAATATTTTTTGTAATAAGTTTCATCCAGATCACTAATAATCACTCCGCTTTTTACCGAAGCATGAGCAAATTTATTGTTTCCTAAAAAAATTCCTACATGAGAGATCTGTCCTTTTTTTATTTTAAAAAATAAAATATCACCTTCCAATAGATCACACTTTTCAATAGGATTTGCTTTGGTCCAAATATCATTAGAGCCACCGGATAAATCAATGCAATAGGCATTCTTATACATTTCACTCACAAAACCCGAACAATCGATACCTTTTTTTGAACTGCCTGAATATTTATAATGGGTCCCTATCCAATCATATACTTGGTAATAAAGATAAGGGGATACTGCCGAATCGGGCTTTAGACAATAGGAAGAGTAATATTGCTCCAAAGCTTGTTTTTTAGCCTTCGCTTTACGCTTTGTTTTTTTTGTTTGCGCACAGATCAACAAAGGCAGTAGTAATAGAATAAGAGTAATGCGTATTTTCATCTAAGACATTTTTGATTTTTTTTACTTAATCGTTTTTGTCACAGATCTTATTATTTAATATGTGATACTACAGAATGTGAACTGATAAGCAAAAATCATTCCGAAGTACTAGAAGTCTAATAATGTTAGGCTTTATCAGCAGTTTAATGCGTTTCTTTTACGGATTATTGTTGGCTATCAAATATCTGATTGCTTAATAAATGACAACCTTTTTAACAATCTTCCTCTCAGACGAACTTAAGTTGATCAGATAACTTCCTTTTGCGTAGGCTCCAAAATTCATTTGTTTTGAGTAGGTTCCTTCGAAATCGTTCAATGTTTCTTCATAGATCAATTCACCAATTACATTAACGATCTTAAGTGTGTAGGTGTCTCTTTTAGAAACATCGAACGAAACAAAAAAATTCCCATCATTTGGATTGGGCGAAACCGTGAAAAAATAATCGTTGTTTATCTGCTCAATTCCTGAAACATTAACTGCAATATCAGCCGAAGGACAGCCACCTCCATTAACAATAACACTATAATCTCCGTTTTGTTTTGCAATGCATGACTGGCTTGTAGCCCCTGCTATGGGTTGTCCGTTCAAATACCATTGATAAGTAGTTCCGGAACTTGATGTAAGAGTGGAACCGCTTTGAGTGATCACAGGCGTTTGGTTAATTGTAATGGTATAGGAAGATGGTGTTCCCGGGCAGCCACTCACTGAAGGAGTAACGCTTACAGTTGAGGTAATAGGGCTGCCTGTAATATTGCCTGCGCTAAAGGATGGGATATTTCCTGTCCCGCTGGAGGCTATACCAATAGCGGTGTTCGAGTTCGTCCAGGTGAAGGAGGCTCCTGTGGGATTACCGGAAAAAACAGTTGCAGCAATGGTTCCGCCACATACATCAATATCTGAAATAAAATTAATAGTTGATACAGGAGGCACAATCACTGTTATTCCATTACTTATGGCCGTTCCAGGACAAGTGGAGTTGGAGACCACATTACAACTGAATACCGATCCATCAGCTATTACCGATGGTGTGTATGTTGGGCTCTGAGCGCCTGAAATAGGGTTGCCATTCAACAACCATTGGTAAACAGGTCCTGCTCCGGCATTTGCAGGTGTGGCAGTAAATGTAGCAGAAGATCCTGAACAGCTTGGGTTTGTACCTGTAGTAATTGCTACAGCTACCGTTGGAGGAGGTGATGGGATCAATGCGATAGTAGTGCCTGCACTGGTTGCTGTAGTTGTACTTAAGCAGGAGGCATTGGAGGTAACAGTACACGTTATTACATCATTGTTTGCCAATGATGTTGGAGTATAAGATGTTCCAATAACTGTATTTACTCCATTTATTTTCCATTGATACACTGGAGTAAGGCCTCCATTGGTGGAAGAAGCGTTAAAGGTAACCGGTACACCCATACAAGTAGGGTTTGTACCCGATGTAATTGCAATTGATGCAGTAGGATTGGTAATAGTGTTAACGGTTATGGTAACAATGCTGCTTGTAATGGTTGTAGGACTTGCACAGGTAGCGTTTGAAGTTAAAACACAAGTAACCACATCACCATTTGCCAGTGAGGGCGCAGTATGGGAAATACTATTTGTTCCAACATTTGTTCCATTTAGCTTCCATTGGAAAACGGGGGTGTTACCTCCATTAACAGATGTGGCAAAAAATGTAACTGATTGTCCCACGCAAATGGTAGCAGTGCCGGATGTGATCGATACATTAATTTCGGGAACAACTGATGGGGTTACAGTCATGGTTATTCCAGTGCTTATAGCGGTTGTTGGGCTTGCGCAAGGTGCATTGGAGGTTACCTGACAGGTAATTATATCACCATTTGCAGATGTGCCTGTTGTATAGGTTGAACTTATTGCTCCTGAAATTGGTGCACCATTTAAATACCAAATGTATGTTGGGCTGGATCCACCATTAACAGCTGTTGCGGTAAAGGTAACGGTTGTGCCTCCACAAATTGAATTTGAACCGGTAGTAATAGCTGTTGTTATTGCAGGGGTGACAGAACCAACAGTGACATAATTTAGTTTTACTATTGTATCGCTCCCGTTTACATTAGAAGCGATAAGTCTTACTGTATATATTCCTGCAGCTGAATACGTATGCGAAGGAGATTGTGTTGTGTAATCGGTAACCCCATCATTGTTTATATCCCAAGCCCAGCCTGTGGTTGCACCTACACTCTGATCAGTGAACGCAACTGTTAGGGGAGCAGTACAGCTTGTAAGCGGAGTTCCGGAAAAAGCCGCATCCGGTGGGCTGTCGCATATTGTGAGGCAAGATGCCGCAGCATACCGTGACCTGATTTGATTCCCGGGCAGAGGGCCAAAGCCATTGGATAATGGATATGTGCCACTTAAATGGCAATAGCTCATTATTGTGCCTCCATTTATAGGGCCGGGGCCTGCCGTGCAAGGGCCATCGTCTACGGGAACGCAATTGTCTATCGGGCCACCTGGCCAATTGCACCAATGCGTATGCTCAGAACCAAAGTTATGTCCCAACTCATGAGTAACAATTAATATAGTATTTGAATAAGTCGGGTATAAATTATAAGTATTACTGATATTGCTAAAGCCATATGAGCTGCCCTTTCCGGGAGAGCATATTACATCTAAATACGCTACACCGCCAACATTAATAGTTCTTGTAGTTAGCAAATGCGCCAGATCGCCATTGAAGGTTGTTCGGGTAGCCTGGAAATCATTCAAATAATCAGAAGAAGTTGCATTGGAAATATAAGGGTCAGTGGCCGACCAAACATATATTTCTGATATTTCTGTGTTAATTTGTTCATTATTGTATAGTAGCTGAACCACATTAAACATACCGGTAACATAGTTAACCACATTAATAACGCTTCCTTTGTCAACAAACATTTGATAATCACATTCAAAATATATTTTAATACAATTAGTGCTTAATAAATTTTCGGAATTACCGGAACCGGAACCGCCCATTTTTGAAGGCAATTGATCTGTTTCACATTTGAATTCACTGGCAAACTGAACATCGCTGTCTTTGTATAAAATATATATGTTATTAAGTGTATTGGATGGATGATTCCATAAACCCAATACCCAATTGTCTTTATCGTATGAAAACACGGCCATAATGGAATTGTCAAACATACTCCAACCTGCTAAAGAAGGGCTAATGCCGGACACTGTTCCCTGATAATAAAGTCCCGGATTGTATTTTACTTTTTCGTTTTTGCCTGTAACAACAGAAAAAGTTTTTGCCATAATTTTTGCATCATGGAGGTTAAAAGTTACATTGCTGTTTGCGGAAAGAGGTATATTTAAGGTCAGTAGAGAAGGTCTCATCTTATTGATCCGTGCCAGTTCATCAAAATTTAGTTCAAGAAATACAGCGTTTTTAATGTCTTTTTCCACATCAATTGCAGCAAAATTTGGAACTATTTTAAAAAGTTGACTGCTTACATTGTCTTCCTTTGAGGTACTGTTTAGAGATTGTGGAGAGTTGTTTTTTAATGCGGCTTGAACCGGAGAAGTCTGTCCCCAAGTATTTGCTCCAAGCAAAATAAAGGCGATCAATACAAGTAATTTTGTTTTCATAGCGGCCATTTTTATATTATTATCAGATTGAGATTTCCTGTTATTTTCTAATTAATTATTTTACCAAGGTTACAATACCTTTATAGCTATGGTCCTTACCTTTCACATCTTCAATATTGATGAGGTAAACATACACATCCTGTTGAGCAATGGTCTTACCATTATTTGCTGTGCCATCCCAAGGGAAATTGTAGTCTTTTGTCCGATATATTTCATTCCCCCAGCGGTCGAAAATTAGCATTTCATATTTTAAAAGCCCAAATCCATATCCCTGGAAACTGTCATTAATGCCATCGGCATTTGGTGAAAATACATTCGGGACAAAAAAGGCCCAATCCGGTTCAATGGTTATTGTTTTGTAGGTGGTATCAAAACAAGAGTATTGATTGGAAACAATAAGGGTGATCAGGTATTTTGCGGTATCCGGATAAGTATGAGGTAAAGGATCGGAGAGGATGGAGGTGGTAAGATCTCCAAAGTTCCAATTCCATGCGTTTGCCCCTGAGGATAGATTTGTAAAGGTAATAACAGGATCAACTATTGATGTAACATCAGGCTGCACTGTAAAACTTGCAATAGGATTAGGATTAACGATTATATAATTATTTTTAGTTAAAGAAGTAACGCACCCACTATCGGACGTAACAGTTAAAGACACATTAAAGGTAACAGGTAAAAAAACAGAATTATTGATATAACAATGTTCAGCAGTAGAAGATGTTCCTGAAGCACTGCCATCGCCAAAATCCCATAAATAAGAAACGTTGTTGCCGCTGGCAATAGAAGCTGAACTCAAAAGACTCACACATAACGGATCGCAGCCAACAGTATCCGGTGCACTAAAATTCACAACAGGATTAGGATTGATGGTAACAACTTTTGTTAAAGAATCCTTGCATCCAAAATTGGAGCGGACCAAAAGCTGGGTAGTATAATTTCCTGTGGCTGAATAAAGGTGTAAGGTGTTTTGATTATTGGTAACAGGGCTTCCATCACCAAAGCTCCAGGACCATATTTGTAAAATATCCGGACCCGGGATGCTTGATATATCACTAAAAGGAACAATGCTGCCTTTGCAAACATTTTCAGCGGAAAATTGTGCATTGGGCAAAGGATGAACTATAACATTTTTTGTGATGGTGTCGGAACAGCCCATGTCGGTTGTAGCAATTAGTATGACAGGATAAGTGCCGGAGTTGGTATAAAGATGGCTGGGGTTTTGAGTAATTGATAAAGGGCTGCTGTCTCCGAAGCCCCATGCCCAGGAAGCAATGGTTCCTGAAACAGTGGTAGAGTTATCTGTGAATTGCATGGCGGCATCATCGCAAACGTCAATACTTGAAAAAGTAACATCAGGATTAAAATGAATTGCCGCTAGGGTGATTGTGGTATCAAAGCTACAACCCAGATCGGATACAATATGGCAACTGTAAGCTCCATTTGGCAAGCCTGTAGCCTTTGTTGTACTATCATTTAATTGAGAATTGGTAATTGAAGGTGTCCACACAAAATTTGTAATTACCTGATTGCTTAGTAGTGTGATTGTAATGTCGCCATCACTGCTTAAGTTACACCATGGGTCCGTTTTTTGAACAGTTAAGGCCTTAACATCATTTGAAATTTTTACGGTATCCGTTGTGAAAGTAGGGTTACATTCGCCTCTGCGGATAGTAACAATATGGATCCCTAAGGATAGATTAGTTCGAAGAGTATCACTACTGCCGTCATCCCAAAAAATAGAATAAGACGAGGTTGTAGTACCGGGTATTACTTTTACAGTGTTAATTTCAGGGTCGCAAGGGTCGGTAGTTACTAAAATTGTAGTAGATCCGCAGGATTCGCGGCCGAAGGCCAAAGGTTTTAAAAAGCCATTGCCACAAGCTACTATATCCGAATTGGTAGCATAGGCTATATCATATACTGCTGCTGTAGTGGCCTGATATTCTTTTTGAACTAAATTGAAATCAAAACGGTAAACACCATTAGATGCACCTACAAACAAATTGTTACAACTGTCAGCTAATATTCCGCTGCCCAGATTTTGTTGCCCACCTGGAATATTTACACTGCTTATCATGGCTTGGGTATTTCTATCCCATTTTTTTACTGTGCTTCCATCGGAGGTAAATAAAAATGTGGCTCCTCCTAAAGTCATAAAATTATATCCATTGGTGAAATTTCCAGGGTAATAACTTGGTGTGCCCCCAATCCCTACTTCTGAAAGATTATATCCGTCCGGAACATTTGCAAGGGAATTATTTAAGTTATCAGTAAATGTTATGATATTAGGATTTGAATGTTTTAAATAAGCCTTGCCAACTTCATCTACGCAAAGCCCGGCAACATCACTTTGGGATTGATTGAAAACAGATTTTGCATTTACCAGGATGCCTGTATTTATGTCAATTTCAGCAATATTCAAGGTAGGAGTTGTGGTACCTCCACCCGCCACAATTACTTGATTAGTAGCGCAGTTGAGCGCCAATCGCCAGTGTTCGCGAAAATTACCATCGGAGGTGCTTTGCCATATTAAACTTGATGTTGGAGAGTATTTATAGGTTTTGGCACCGGCAAAAACAAAACCTTCAGATAAATAAAAATTTCCATTGCCTTCTACTAACATATCTCCATAATAACTTTGATCTATACCAGTATTTGCCAACGACCAAATTGGGGCACCTCCTGAAGGGCCATATTTCTCAACCACAAAATTACTTTGTGTACCACCATAAATATAAATATTGCCAAGGTTATCTACTCCATTATCATATGCATTGGAGGAAGTAAATGCCGGAACTACAGTCCAGGGATCTATTATAACTTCCTGATCTTTTAAATAAGTTGATACGTTGAACGAAACTATATTTTTATCGATAGTAAACGAGGAAGTTAGTTTTTTTCTGTTATTTGCATAGAACGTTACAGGTGCATGATCTATAATGTCACCGGAGATCGTTTTAATATGTATATCTCCACCTTTTTCAAAAACACCGGTTGTTCCATTGTATTGCATTCGAACTTTACTGATATCTCCTCCAGGATGAATTATTAAATTGTATTTTATTCCGTTATCGGGATGGAATATATATTCCACATCTATACCGTCATATAAATTTTTATAAATTAGTTTTGAATACCCATCGCACATAACCGTGTTAGGCTTTTCATTTGTATTATTGATCACGTACGAATAATAAGTGTTTTGTTTACCTTCAACTATTAGAGTAGAATTAGGATTTGAGTTAAGCCATTTTACATTAATAAACTGAGTTTCGGTTTTAAATGTATGCTCCCTTTCTTCACGTTTCTCTTCACTTTCAAATATATTTAATATTGTTCCCTTTGATTTGGCATGTTTGCTGAAGAGATAAGATATTTCGTTTGGGTAGAAAAAAACCTGGTATCCTTTGTCGATGCAAAAATTAAAAGATTGTTTATCCGCTGGAAGGCTTTTTTCAAATTGCCCTTTATTTTCTATAAATGCTTTTCGTTCAAAAGGTTTAATTTCTCCATTCGATTCTCCAGAAAATTTAGTGTTCCGGTTTTGAGCAAATATAGAAGTGACTGCAAAGAGTGTGATCCCAAAGAAAGTAACAAAGATTTTTAGAAAAGGTAAAATTGGTCTCATATTTTTTATTTTATAAATGCTTCAAATGATCTTAAGCTAATACATCTATATTAACCAGAAGACGTACTATTTATTAAAAAGGTTGCGCTGATTATCAGGTTTTTATATTTGTTTTATTGAAAAACGTTTGTTTGCTTCAACAGAATTAATTTATTCATTTTATTTAGGCCGTTAGCACTATTTCACCAATGTCACAATTCCCTTGTAACTATGGTAAACCTTTTTTATATCTTTTATTTTAATGAGATACACATACACATCCTGTTGTGCTATATTATCACCATTGTTTGCTCTTCCATCCCATGGAAAGTCGTAATCTTTGGTAAGGAATATTTTATTCCCCCAACGGTCGAAGATCAACATTTCATATTCTAAAAGTCCAAATCCATACCCCTGGAAGGTGTCGTTAATTTTATCACCATTAGGTGAAAATACATTGGGGACAAAAAATGCCCAATCAGGCTCTATGGTTATGGTTCTATAGGCAGTATCAAAACAAGAGTATTGATTGGAAACAATAAGGGTAATTACAAATTTACCGGTATCTACATAGGAGTGGGGTAAAGGATCAGAGATGGAGGATGCACCAAGATCTCCAAATGCCCAGTTCCAGCCATTTTCTCCGGAAGATAAATTACTAAACGTAATAATAGGATCAATAATGGAAGTAACATCAGGCTGCACCGTAAAGTTTGCAATGGGGTTAGGGTTAACGATGATGTAGTTATTTTTAGAAAACATGGTAACACAGCCACTATCTGAGGTCACAGTGAGTGACACATCAAACGTAACAGGTAAAAAAACAGAGTTGTTGGAATAACAATGCTGTACATCCGAGGATGCTCCGGAAGCACTGCCATCACCAAAGTCCCATAAATAGGACGTGTTATTGCCCCCCGTAATTGAAGCTAAACTCTGAAAATCCACACATAAAGGGTCGCATCCGACTGTATCTGGAGCTGTAAAATTAACCACCGGATTGGGATTGATAGTAACCACTTTGGTAGTAGAATCTTTGCATCCGAAATTAGAACTGACCAAAAGCTGGGTAGTATAATTCCCTGTGCCTGCATATAGGTGTAAGGTGTTTTGATTATTGGTAACAGGGCTTCCATCACCAAAATTCCAGGACCATATTTGCAGTATGTCTGTTCCGCTAAGGGTTGATAGATCAGTGAAAGGAACAATACCGCCATTGCAAACATTATCAGTTGAAAACTGGGCATCCGGCAAAGGATGAACCACTACATTCTTTACCAGGGTATCTTTACAACCATTGTTGGTTGTAACAATTAATGAAGCGGGGTAGGAGCCAACGCTTGCATAAAAGTGGCTGGGGCTCTGTATAAATACTAAAGGACTGCTATCTCCAAAGTTCCAGGACCAGGCTGTAATTGTTCCGCTCGGAACGCTCGACAAGTTTGTAAAGTTGATGGGCTGGTTCAAACAAACATCGTTGGGGCTAAAATCAGAGTTGGGGGAAGGGTCTATTATCACTGTTGTTTTGGCGGTATCAGTACATCCCAGGTTGTCTTTTACTTCTACAATATAGGTAGTTGAAGTGGTAGGGCTCACTGTCATCGATGAAGTTGTAACGGAGGTATTCCACCATAAATATGATACTCCTCCGGATGCGGATAAAGTAACATTTTCACCTAAGCAGATCCCTGTACCACCTGCAATAGAAGCTGTAACAACTGGAGGTACATTAGTAACATTGATGGTTTTAGATATGGTACAGCCTGTTGCCGTAGTCATATTAACGGTATAAGCACCTGCTTGATTTACGTATGCCGAATCGTTAGTTTGGCCGGATACTACTCCCGGGCCAAGCCAGCTATAGGTCTGGAAGTCTTGAGGGGCAATTAGAAGTGCACCAACAGTATTACAGGTGCTATCCTGTTTGATCAGGTAATCGGTACAGCTGAAGTCGAAATAGGCGTAAGCCCAGTCAACATTATAGATACACCACTTACAGGATGCTTTGAGTGTAACTGTTTGCCCAATGTATGGGGATAGATCCACGCTTAATGAGGTCCAGGTTCTATAGCTGATGTCGTAACAGCACTCGCCACCTAAATTACCTTCCTGGGGTTGAGTGGAAATAGAAAAGCCTTGCGGACCACCAGAGGTAGAGAAAAAGGCTTCGTAGTGAGCACAGGCAATTGAGTTGTTTGAATTGTCAAAAACATCAATAACCACCCTACCCGCATCAGGAGTGGTATGAGGATAGTTTAGCAGATCCATCGCATAGCGATATGTTAAAATAGGAGCGTTACTGGTTACAACAAAGCTTTTTGAAATGGATGAAGGCGCAGGGCTTGTATTATTACCTAATTTTACTGAGAAATTACCTCCCGGAGCGGAAACCGGAAAATTACCGTAAATATCTGTTCCTGCCGACATTAATGCAACATTTCCGGTAGTGGTCCAGCCATTTAATGTTCCGGTTTCAAAATCGATATCGTAGCAGCTTTGTGCCTGGCATAAAGAGAAAACAAAAAGAAAACAAATTGTAAGAATACGGGTATGAATGTATTCATTCTTTTTATTTACCGATTTTTTCATAACAATAGTATTAAGTAATGAGCGTATCGGTGCTGAATTTAAGCTTTCGAAAACATATTTATGTTTTTTTGACTTATTTAAAGATGAAAAAAACGCTAAAAAGGTTGCAATCGTAACTAAATATTTCAAATAAATATAAGGTATTATTTTTAGTTTTTTGTAAAGTTATGATTTTTGGAAACAAAATCAAATAGCCCCATTATTTCTTTTCCAGATCGATAAACAGCTCTCTTCCTTCCCTTGGTTTGATTGAATTATAACAAGTATCAAACACATTGAAATTAAATTTGGGACTGAATAAAGCAAGGTATTCTTCCTTAGTAGCTGCAAAAGGAGGCTGCTCATTATTTAAAGGTTCAGTAAAAAGTACGCCAACCAATTTACCTGTTGGTTTTAAAAGCTTGTACATTTGTTCTGCATACTTCTCGCGTAATGATGGATCCAGAGCGCAAAAGAAAGTTTGTTCAAGGATCAGATCATACTGCTTATTATGATCAAAAAAATCACCAAAGATCAAATTTTCTTTAGGGAAATCAGGTAAACGTTTTTGAATATTTTTTAATGGTTCTAAAGAGATGTCAATTACAGTAATGTTTTTAAATCCTTTGTTAAATAAGTATTCAGCCTCGTAGGCATTGCCTGCACCGGGGATTAAAATACTTGAATTTTTATCCTTTAACTGATCAATGTATTCTTTTAATGGAGTAGAAGGTGCACCCAGATCCCAGCCTGTTTCATTGTTTTGATAACGATTTGTCCAGAATTCTTTATTAAATTGATTCATTCTAATATTAATTTTTCTCTTAGCTAAATGACGTTGATTTGTAATTCGCAAAACATTTGTAATTCGTAGAACTATTAAAAAGCAAACTGTAAGCCTACTTTAACACCCCAGTTATTTATTTTATTCCCTGGGTTTGCTAATAAATAGTTTGCTTTATAAGAATTATCATTGAACGTTAAGCGGTATATAAAATCAACTTTAATAACATCTAAAATGTTTTCAACGCCAACATTGGCTTCAAAATAGGGCACATCATCCATAACAGTAAAACTATTATTACTGTTGAAGTTTTTGTTTTTTTGACTCAATGTACCATAGATCATGTCAATACCAATCGCTTCACGAAGGTTCATTTTTTTGATCAATGGAATTCGGTTAAATAACAATCCCATGAAATGATGTTTCCAATGGGCTTCCACATATTGGTCGGTAACAAACTCAAAAAGATTCATCTGGTTAAATCCGTTATTGGCGTAAAAATAAGTTTCATTTCCGCGAGGTATTTCAAGCAGTGTGTATGGAATCTGTGAAAACACTGTCCCTGCTTTTACCAGAACTTGTGAGAAACCAAAAATGGCCATTCTAAAACGATTAGAAACCGATATACTTGCTTTTTGATAATTAAAATCACCATCCAATAAATGTTTTATTCCTAAGGTATAATTAAGTGTTACTATTGGTGATTTGTTATTACCAAAACTGATGCGTTCCGTTCCATTTTGAATATAACGTTCTTTTGCTGAAAGACGTGTTTCTAACAAAACCTCTGTGATCGTATATTGGCGCTGCTGAAAAATAGAAAATTGGTCGCCAAATGAAATGGGGAAAAGCGGGGTAGTTTGTATATTTTGAAAGGTGATCTTTGTATTAAATCCTGCATTAAAATATTTTTCGTACCAGATGCGGCTTTCTTTTTTACGTACCAATTTTGAAATATTTCCAATTTGTGAAAAGGTGTTGAATAAATAATTTGGTGATTGAGCCAAATTCATATTTCGTGAAAAATCATAATTAAGTCCGATCTGATCAATGTCATCACGGTATTGTATTCCCGCTTTGCTCCATGGATAGTTTGTGATAATTCGTTCGAGCTGGATGTTATATTTGAATTTTTCATCCAGGAAGCCATATGCACCGTACCCCCTTACTATCCAGTTTTTGCTGAACTTTGTATTGGTACGAAAGCCTAAACGCAAGCGGGTTCCTTCATATTGATTGTATGCATAAATTTGGGTGTAATGTCCTATATCAACAGGCCCAATATCTTTATATCCCGAAAATAAAAAGTACAATATATTCACTGCATTTTTTACAAGAGGTATATTCCGCATGGTATCAATCATGTTGTATGATTGTGTTTCAGTCAATGTTAGTTGATTGGGCCGTTCTTTTACCCAATAGGCAGAATCTTTAGTAATTGCATCCTCTGCAAATTGCAGAGGGATATCATAAAATATTTTTTCTTTTGGCTTATTTACCACATAATAGCGGTTGCTATTGTAGATATGAACGATCATACTCACTAACTTTTTTGTAATGTTAGCGTAATCGATCATCACCCTTGTTTGTGAAGGAACCCATGGACCAGCTTCTGTTGGGATCAGTTGCTGCTGAATTCGTGCTCGATCCACTAAATTAAAGTTTACATCTTTAGTGATCTCCAGATCCAATTGTTTGATTGCGAAAGTGGTATCCGTTATCCATAAGGCGCCTGAATAAGCAAGGTCCTTTTTGTTTTTAGGGCGTACATCCACCCGGTAACACTTGGTACTATCAATAAACATGCTGTCAATTAAATAATAATTGTAAAATAGCATTGCATTATCAGCGATAGGAGAAAGGAAATCTTTTCCCTGGATAGCCACATTATTATTACAGAAATTATAATTTTGAAAATCAGTACCGGTAAGCTGTGAAGCAGAGCTTCCATCTTTCATTCCAACAAATTTAACATGGAGTGCATTTACATTTTCGCGTTTTTTTTCACCTTCTTTTTGATAATAAATTTCTGAGATCACTTCACTCATCGCTACCGGTAAATTGGAACTGCTTTCCTGGCCTGAAATGTTATCTAAACTGTCCCACATTGCTGTGATGGGGCGAAATATTTTTCGTTTTCGCATACGTTCTGTTACATTATCAACATCTGCTTCTTGCTTCGTATAACTGATAAATTGAACGGATTCAAGATTATCACGATTGTATTTTGCTTTATTATCCATTGCATTTTTAATGATCCGCAATGCAGGATTTACTCCAGGCCTAATTTCAATGGTACCTAAATTGAGAGCTTCAGTGCTCAATTGGAAATTAATAATTTGAATTTGTCCTTTTTTTACAGCTTTTGCTTTGGACTGATATCCCAATTGAGAAATATAAATGGAATCTTTAGGTGTTTTTGTTTGTATAAAATAATTACCTTCAAAATCAGTAGTTGTGCCAACGAGTGTTCCTTTAAAAAAAATGTTTACAAATGGTATGCCCCTGTTGGTTGCTACCTCGGTAACTTTACCGGTAATAACAGTTTCCTGCTGTGCTTTAAGTTGAGCACTTAAAACGAACAAGAGTAAAAATAAATATGCTACTTTCTTTAAAAACATTGGTTTATTTAAGAAGATAAAATAAATGTTTTTTTAATTGGAATTGCTTTTTTTCGTCATTGCGAGGGAGTTTTTTACGACCCCATCGTCAGGCTCAGGATAAACTCCGCAATCTCATACCTGATAAATTAGATTGCTTCGAGTGAAAAACTCTCGCAATGACGCTCTGATTATTTTTTCACCTTTTTTCCAGAAGCACCACATTTTCCACATGATGTGTTTGTGGAAACATATCAACGGGCTGCACTTTGGTAACTTTATATTTTTCATCTAAAAAAGCCAGATCACGAGCCTGAGTTGCGGGATTACAGCTCACATAAACAATCCGTTGAGGTGCTATTTCCAATATTTTTTTTGTAACATCATCGTGCATTCCTGCGCGTGGAGGATCAGTGATGATCACATCCGGCTTCCCATTCTCCTTTATAAATGAGTCGTTCAGCACATCTTTCATATCACCGGCATAAAAAACGGTATTGCTGATACCATTTAATTGCGAATTTATTTTTGCATCTTCAATAGCAGCCGGTACATATTCAACCCCCACTACTTTTTTTGCCTGATGTGCAACAAAGTTTGCAATGGTGCCAGTTCCGGTATATAGATCGTAAACAACATCCGTGTTTTTTATAGCCGCAAGATCCCGTGTAACTTTGTATAATTCGTATGCCTGATCAGAATTGGTCTGATAAAAACTTTTTGGGCCTATTTTAAATTTCAGCCCTTCCATGTTCTCATAAATACTGTCGTTTCCTTTAAACAGAATTATGTCAAGATCACCGATAGTATCATTACGCTTCGAATTAATAACATATTGTAAGGAGGTTATCTGAGGGAATTTAGCTCCAACATGATTCAGTAATTTTTCAATTACTTCTTTATCATCATAATGGAAAGAAACGATCAGCATCCATTCTCCTGTTGAGGTGCTGCGGATAATGATGTTTCGCAGCAATCCAATCTGTTCCTTCAGATCAAAAAATGTTAAACTGTTGTCAGTCGCGTATTTTTTTATCTCGTTCCGTATGGCGTTTGATGGCTCTTCCTGCAAATAACAGGTGTCGATATTCAATATTTTATCAAATGAGCCCGGTATGTGAAAACCAAGTGCGTTGCGCGAAATTTCACCCGCACCTTCTCCAAAGGCAAGGCTTTTATCTTGTATCTGTTCTTCGGTCAGCCATTTTTTGTTGGAGAATGTAAACTCTAATTTATTCCGGTAATGATATATGTTTTTTGATGGAATTATTTTTTGTATTTCGGGAAGTTCGATCTTAATAAGACGTGTAAGGGCATCACTTACTTGCTTTTGTTTGTAAAACAATTGCCAGTCGTAATGCATATTTTGCCATTTACATCCTCCACATACTCCAAAATGACTGCAAACAGGCTCTGTTCGTTTATCAGAATATTGATGAATAGCAATGGCTTTGCCTTCTCGGAATTTATTTTTTTTTCGGGTGAGTTGTACATCAACAATATCGCCCGGTACAGCCCCTTTAATAAATACCACATAATCATCTACACGTCCTACAGCTTGTCCGTCTGAACTTGCATCAATAACACTGACATTCTCAAGTATTGGTAAAGGTTTTTTATTGCTATTTCTCATAAGGGACAAATTTAGCAAAAGCCTTTGAAATAATGACTACAATTACTTTACGTAAATCATTGTTAATATTCAATTTCTTGAATAGGAATATCATTTCCAATAAAAATGATTAAATTTACAGCTTAAAACCTTTTATTATGGAAGCAGTTATGACCAATAAAATTACGTCAGAAAAAGCGATTGAACTTGAAGATAAATATGGGGCTCATAATTACCACCCCTTACCAGTGGTGCTTGAGCGTGGTGAAGGTGTGTTTGTTTGGGATGTAGAAGGTAAACAGTACTTTGATTTTTTAGCTGCTTATAGTGCAGTAAACCAAGGGCATTGTCACCCGAAAATTGTGGCAGCATTGATCGAGCAAGCACAAAAATTAACGCTTACATCACGTGCCTTTTATAATGATTCATTAGGCGAATACGAAAAATTTATTACTTCATATTTTGGATATGATAAAGTATTACCAATGAATACCGGTGCCGAAGGCGTTGAAACAGCTTTGAAATTAGCTCGTAAATGGGCCTACGAGAAAAAAGGTGTTGCCGAAAATGAAGCAAAGATAATTGTTTGCGAAGGTAATTTTCATGGACGTACCATTACTATTCTTTCTGCAAGTAATGATCCTGAGGCACGTAAAAATTTTGGCCCATATACTCCCGGATTAATTTCTGTTCCATATAATGATGTGGATGCATTAGCAGAACTTTTAAAAGATAAAACAATTGCAGGCTTTTTGATCGAACCTATACAAGGTGAAGCAGGCGTGATAGTGCCTGATGCAGGATATTTGAAAAAATGTTTTGATCTGTGCAAACAACATAATGTGTTGTTCATTGCAGATGAAATACAATCGGGATTAGGTAGGACAGGTAAGCGTTTGGCATGTGATCATGAAGGTGTACATGCTGATGTATTGATTTTAGGAAAAGCACTTTCAGGTGGAACATACCCTGTTTCTGCGGTTTTGGCGAATGATGAAATTATGTTATGTATCAAACCCGGACAACATGGATCAACCTATGGTGGAAACCCAATTGCTTGCAAGGTTGCTATTGCCGGACTTACTGTTTTAAAAGAAGAGCAATTATCAGAAAACTCTGAGCGATTAGGAAAAGTATTATTGAATGAATTGAAAACTATTCAGGCTGAGTATCCTGAATTAGTGAAAATTGTGCGTGGGAAAGGTTTGTTCTGTGCGATGGTTATTAATGAACGCAATGGTAAAACTGCATGGGATGTTTGTGTGGAGCTAATGAAAAATGGTTTGTTGGCTAAACCAACAAGAGAAGATACGATACGTTTTGCACCTCCATTGGTAATTACAGAAAATCAACTAATGGAATGTGTTGCAATTATCAGAAAAGTTGTGAAGATGTTTTAGGAAAGAGTTTTTGACCACGAACTGCGCGTTTTTTTTTGAATGTAATTGATAATCAGTGTGTTGAATTAGTAAAATTAGTGTCAAATAGAGTTTATAGGGGGGCAGAGTTGACTCTTTATTTTAGTTTTGGTTACTTTCCTTTAAATTATGTTGTTCGAAGACACCTATCTCACTATAGCTCAACCCTGTGAAGGTCTTTATAAGGACAAAGGAAGCAAATTTATTGCATTTGCTTATCCTGTAAGCAGCGAAGAAGACATAAAAAAGCGGTTAGCAGATCTGCGCAAAGAGCATTTTAATGCCCGCCATCACTGTTATGCCTTTCGTTTGGGAGCCGATAAGCAAGCTTATCGTGCAAATGATGACGGTGAACCCAAATACACTGCCGGAAAACCTATCTTTGGCCAAATTCAATCAAAAGATCTAACAAATATTTTAATTGTAGTGGTCCGATATTTTGGCGGAACCTTGCTTGGTGTCGGAGGTTTAATAACCGCCTATAAACAAGCAGCAGCAGATGCTTTAGAAAAAGCTGTAATTATAGAAAAAACCGTAAACGAATTTTACGAATTAACATTTGATTACCAGCAAATGACCGAGGTAATGAAAATAATAAAAGATGAAGATCTGGAACAAATTCAACAAGATTTTGAACTGGGATGTAAACTTGTATTTTCAGTTCGGAAAAATAATTCAAATAAAATAGTTGAACTATTCAACAAAATCAGTAACCTTGAACTGAAATATTTGGATACGAAATGAAAATAGATGCAAGAAACAAGATTTAAGACACACAATGTTTTATTCATGGCTCTCGACTCTTAACTCTTAAATTTAATAAAAAATGAAGTTATTAAAAGAAATGTGCAGTATTCATGCGCCATCGGGCAATGAAGTGGGGATGACGAAATTCCTTTTAAACTATATAAAAAAGCATCAAAAGGACTGGAAAGTAAAACCGAAGGTTTATTCCGGGGATGGTTTTCAGGATTGTATTGTATTGGTTTTTGGCAAACCTAAAACTGCCATCTTCGCACATATTGATAGTATTGGCTTTACAGTTAGATATGGCAAAGAACTAATGAAAATTGGTGGACCACGCACTGTTGATGGTTTTGAATTAGTTGGCGAGGACAGTAAAGGGAAAGTTGAAACAAAACTGAAAGTGGTAATTGATAAAAATACCCATGAAACAAAATTGGAATACGTCTATAAGCGTGATCTGGACAGAGGAACAGAACTTACCTTTAAACCTAATTGGCGTGAAACAAAAGAGTATGTTCAATGTTGCTATATGGATAATCGTCTTGGAGTTTGGAATGCTTTGAAAGTTGCTGAAACGTTAAAAGACGGGGTTATTTGTTTTTCCTGTTGGGAAGAGCATGGTGGAGGCAGTGTTTCTTATTTACAGAAATTTATCTATGAAAAATATGGCGTTAAACAAGCCCTGATATCTGATATTACCTGGGTTACGCCCGGTGTCCCTCACGGTAAAGGAGTTGCTATATCACTTCGCGATAGCCTTATTCCGCGTAAAAGCTATATAGATAGAATAAGGGAGATAGCTGAAAAATCAAAGATCAAGTATCAGATCGAAGTGGAGGGCAGTGGTGGCAGCGATGCAAAAGAATTGCAAATGGCTGAAAATCCTTGGGATTGGTGCTTTATAGGTGCTCCTGAAGATCATGTTCATTCACCAGATGAAAAAGTTTATAAAAATGATATTGAAGAGATGGTGAAGTTATATAAGCTGTTGATGGAGAAATTATAGGAGTTAAATTTTTTACCCTGACAGGGTTTCAAACCCTGTTAGGGTTACATCATGCACTCTGGCATCAACACTATTTAGGAAACTATAAATATATCATTTAGATTCCCTTTCATTAATCGAGTTTCCAATTAAAAACACACGTTTTGGTTTATTAACTGAAGTTGCGCCTTTAATAGCCACAGAGTGGTGAGATCTTTGCAGAAAAACAACCCTCCCACATCAATTTAAGCTCCATTAGGAGCGAAATATTTCGCCCCGATGGGGCTTATTTTTTGGATTTTTAATTTTCTACAAAGATTTTGCCCCTCTGGGGCTTTGCGTAACATAAGTTATTAAACAGGGGTTGGAACCCTGTCAGGATAAAGATCAACTATGATGATAAGGCTCATTCTTTAATATGGTCATAGCCCTATATAACTGTTCCACAAAAAATAAACGTACCATTTGATGTGAAAAAGTCATTTTTGAAAGCGAGATCTTTCCATTTGCTCGTTTGTATATTTCCTCCGAAAAGCCGTATGGTCCGCCCACTACAAAAACAATATTTTTAATTCCTGAATTCATTTGCTGTTGAATAAAGTCGGAAAAATTAACCGAACTGTATTCTTTCCCATTTTCATCAAGTAGGATCAATCGATCTGACGATTGAATATTTTTGAAGATCAATTCACCTTCTTTTTGCTTCTGTTGCTCTATACTTAAGGCTTTTGTGTTTTTTAAGGCAGGAATTACGATCGTTTCAAAAGAAATATAGTGTTTTAGGCGCTGTTCATACATGTTGAACCCCTTTATAAGGTAATCATCATCTGTTTTACCGTTCAGAATTAGTGTAATTTTCATGATTGATGTTATTATCTATGCAAAAAAACATATTTTTGTGGTATGACATCGGTTTTTTATCAGAAATAATAATAATCAGGTCTTGATAAAGCTTTTATAAACAGAGCCAAAGAATAAATTGAAATATCAAATTGGCGCAATTATTGCTTAATTAAGTAAATTAATAAAGAAAAAAATGAAAACTAAAGCTATCATATTACTCGTCATTTCGATTGCATCGCTTGCTTTTATGTCTGATATCATTGATGGCATTTCCACTGCGATACGTTCTGGAAATCCTAAAAATATTTCAAAATATTTTATTGAGAATATTGATTTAAAAGTAATTGCTCAGGAAGATGTTTATAGTAAGCAACAAGCAGAGATGATCCTTAAAGATTTTTTTACAAAACATCCTGTAAAATCATATACAGTTGCGCATAAAAGCGAACCAAAAGCAGGTTCGCAATATGTTATCGGAACGCTTGAAACAGAAAACGGAAAATTCCGGATCTACTTCTTAATTAAAACTACCGGCTCGGAAACGCTCATTCAGCAATTTAGAATTGAGACTGAAAATGAGTAAAAAGCTATTACCCGAATCTCTCTATAAATTTAACATTCACCAATTTATCAGCCAGGCTTTAGCCGAAGACATGGGAGATGGTGACCATACCTCTCTTTCCTGTATTCCGGCTGCAGCTAAAGGAAAAGCTCATTTACTTGTAAAAGAAAATGGTGTGATTGCAGGTGTTGAATTGGCTTTGCAAATTTTCAAGCAAATTGATAAAACTCTTAAAACAACAGTTTTTATTAAGGATGGAGCCCAAATAAAAAAAGGTGACATCGTATTAATTGTTGAAGGGAAAGCTCAATCCATACTATTAGCTGAAAGGCTTGTTCTGAATTGTATGCAACGCATGAGTGGTATCGCTACTGCAACACATAAATTAGTGTCACTTTGTAAGGGCACTGCTACAAAAGTAATTGATACCCGTAAAACCACACCAAACATCCGTGGCTTGGAAAAATGGGCTGTACTCCTTGGTGGTGGCGCTAATCACCGTATAGGATTATACGATATGATCATGATCAAAGATAATCATGTTGATTATGCAGGTGGAATAAAACAAGCCATTGAAGCTGCAAACGCGTATTTGAAAGTTAAGAAAAAGAAATTAAAAATTGAAATTGAAGCGCGCAATCTCAATGAAGTAAAACAAATACTTGCTGTAGGAAATGTGCACCGTATTATGCTTGATAATTTTTCAACTGGCGATACTAAAAAAGCTGTAAAATTAATTAACGGAAAGTACCAAACAGAAGCTTCTGGTGGCATTACCGAGAAAACGATTGCCAGCTATGCTAAATGCGGAGTTGACTTTATTTCGGTGGGAGCGCTTACGCATAGTATTAAAAGTCTTGATCTGAGTTTAAAAGCAATTTAAGGCCAATTTCTATGCAACATAAAAATGTTAAGCGTTTAATAAAATTCCAGTTTATTCACCGGACAATTAAAGCCAGCAAGAAAATTATTTTGCCTGGTTTTGAGGGCATTTCATTATATGTTGTATCGAAGTTTTTTTTCCATGGTATAAATAATGGAACGTTGAACATGCGCGCCCAGTCACTTGCTTTCAGTTTTTTTTTGGCCCTGTTTCCATCTATCATCTTCTTGTTTACACTTATTCCATATATTCCAATTGAGCATTTTCAAGATTCCTTGTTTAATTTATTGCAAACATTACTCCCTAAATCAGCTTTTGAAGCTACTGAAGATACTATTGCTGATATTATTAAAAACCAGCGGGGAGGATTGTTATCTGTCGGTTTTATTTCGGCTTTATACTTTTCCACCAATGGATTTAATGAAATGATGAATGCTTTTAATGAGACATTTCATATTATTGAAACCCGCTCTGTTCTGAAACAAAGATTAATATCATTAGTAATGGTTATAATGACAACTGTTTTTGTGTCAATTGCAATTGCCTTGATTATATTTAGCGAGATTGGTTTACAAAAAATTATTGAAAAAGATAACTTAGCTTATTATCTTATTTTATTTGGTAAGTGGTTCATTTTAATTTCCTTATGCTTTAGTTTTATTTCATTCAACTACTATTTGGGGCCTAAACGAAAAAAAGGATTTAATTTTTTCTCTCCAGGTTCAATAATGGCAACTGTTTTAACTATTATCACTTCGCTATTGTTTGCATACTATGTAAATAATTTCGGAAATTATAATAAGCTCTATGGGTCCATAGGAACGCTGATCGTAATTATGCTGTTCATCTATATCAACTCTTTGATATTACTCCTGGGGTTTGATTTAAATGCAAGCATATTAAGTGCTAAAAAGAAACTTGGCAGATTGCACCATCCTTTGAAGTTATCTAATAGATAAAATTTCAAGACTCCTTTCTTCTTTCAAACTCCATCGCAATGGCGTGTAGTTATTTAATTAGTGCAGGTAAAAATAAATGCGGGGGGGATATTCATTGGAGTAAAAGTAAGATCAACATTTTTAAAAGTATCTCTTAATTTTTTATACGCATTAAGCGAATATTGAAATTGAATAAATGCTCCTCCTGGTTTCAAAACTTGTGTTACCACATTTAAAATGTTTTTTACAATATTATTGGGAATCATTGCTAATGGTAAGGAGGAAACAATGTAATCGGCTTTTTGAATGTTATTTTCGGACAAATAATCATCCAGTTTTTCTGCCGAATCACAGATGACCTTTAAGCGTGGATCTTTGATATCCTGAAGTTTTTCACAAAATTCTGCATTTGTTTCAAATGCCAGTAAAAAGGAATCATCGGGCATTTTTTTTAACAATTCAAGCGTAATATTTCCTGTTCCGGGGCCAAATTCAACAATGCATTTTATATTGGTAAAATCAATGGGTTCAATCATTTTTTTTACCAAATATTTAGAACTTGGGGTAATTGAACCGATATTTTTACCTTCCTTTAAAAACTCCGAAAAAAAATCTCCTTTATGCAATTTGGTGTAGGATTATTATTGATAAAAATATTGTTTATCAACTGATAATTACTGAGTTTATTTGAATTTATATGTTTTTCAAAAAAATTATGCCAGTCTGTTTTATTGTTTGTCATTCCGAACTTGTTTCGGAATCTCATGGATGCTGAAACAAGTTCAGCATGACTTTGTATCATTTTATGATGAACTTGAAATTAGCACAATTTTTTATTTAAACAATTCCGTTTGTTTTCCGAAGGTACGACTATTTTCGTGATTAAGAAGCCACTCTTTACGCCATAATCCCCCTCCATAGCCTATTAACTTTCCGCTGCTTCCAATAACACGGTGACAAGGAATTAGTATAGAAACAGGATTACTTCCATTGGCACTTCCAACGGCACGTGTGGCATTTCTATCACCAATTTGTTTTGAAATTTCAAGGTAGGATTTTGTTTTACCGAAAGGGACCGTATGTAATTCATTCCATACTTTTTTCTGGAAATCGGTTCCTTTAGGATTTAGTTTCAAACCAAATTCTTTTCGGATACCTTTAAAATATTCGTCCAATTGATAAATGCATTCCTTTAAGGAAGCATGAATTTTAGTGGTGTTATCTGCTTTTTTGTCGACAAAATAGAGTGAAGCAATACCATCTTCATTTCCTGTGATTTCAATGAGTCCGATGGGGGAGGAGTAATATGTTGTGTGGACTGACATTATAAATAGATTTGAGATGTGAGATATGAGTATTGAGAAATAAAACAGTTAAAACTGCCTAATCTCATGTCTCATATCTCAATTCTCACATCTAAAAAAGTATTAGAAACAATATTTGTTTTCAGCGATCATTTTTGCTGCAATAACTCTACGGGCTTCAGTTGTATTGAGGTTTTCCGTTTTTGTAAAACGTTTTAAACCTGTTAGCATAATACGTTGTTCATCGCCTTCTGCATAGCTATTAATAGCTTCTTTTCCTGATTTGTGAATTTTATCAGCAGCATCATTCAAATAAACACGCATCATTGCTAATTGCTCTTTACAAGCCTCTTCGCCACGCATACCAACTAATTTTTCAACACGTAATTGTAAGGACTCACAAACATACAATTCAATGATCATATCAGCTAAGTTCATTAGAATTTCCTGCTCTTTTGCAAGATTTGCCATTAGTTTCTGAACTGCAGAACCTGCAACCATTAAAGTCGCTTTTTTGAAGTTAGCGATGTATTTTTTTTCTTCAGAGAATAATGTTTTTTCAGAAGAACCAAAATCAGGGATGCTCATTAATTCACCTGCTACTTTTTGAGCAGGTCCCATAAGATCCAATTCACCTTTCATAGCACGCTTCAACATCATATCAACTGTAAGCATACGGTTGATCTCATTCGTTCCTTCAAAAATACGGTTGATACGAGCATCACGGTATGATCTGTCCATAGGTGCTTCAGCACTATATCCCATTCCACCGTAAATTTGAACACCTTCATCCACAACATAATCAACTACTTCGGAAGCGTGTACTTTTAAGATAGCAGCTTCAACAGCAAATTGTTCTGTTCCTTTAAGTTTTGCTTTTGCTTCGTCCATTCCACCAGCAATCAATGCATTGGTTGCATCTTCAATGTTTTGAGATGCTCTGTATGTAGCCGATTCAGTAGCGAATGTACGGATAGCTTGCTCAGCAAGTTTGTAACGGATAGCTCCGTATTTTGATATTGATCTGCCAAATTGCTGACGCTCATTTGCATAATTAACCGATTGTGTGATAATTTTTTTAGAACCTCCTATGGCAGCTCCAGCAAGTTTCACACGTCCAAGATTTAATATATTTACAGCAATTTTAAACCCGTTCTGACGATCAGATAATAAATTTTCTACCGGTACTTTACAATCATTGAAAAATACCTGACGAGTTGAGCTTCCTTTGATTCCCATTTTATGTTCTTCAGGATTCAAAGTGATGCCACCAAATTCTTTTTCAACAATAAATGCGCTTAAATTTTCATCATCGCCTATTTTAGCAAATACCGTGAAGATATCAGCGAAACCACCATTGGTGATCCACATTTTTTGTCCGTTTAAAATGTAGTGTTTGCCATCTTCAGAAAGTACAGCACGTGTTTTTCCGGAATTAGCATCTGAACCAGCACTTGGTTCTGTTAAACAATAACATGCTTTCCACTCACCGCTCGCCAATTTAGGAATGTATTTTGCTTTTTGTGCTTCGTTACCATAATATAAAATTGGTAAAGTACCAATACCTGTATGTGCTGAAATCGCAACAGCAAATGAATGTCCGGTACCAAGTACTTCAGTAACCAACATGGAAGTTACAAAGTCTTTTCCAAAACCCCCTAATTCTTCAGGAACAGAAATACCTAATAAACCAAGCTCTCCGGCCTGATTTAATAAGTTAACCATCAGACCTTCTTCCTGCGCATCAATGCGATCAAGGTTAGGCCATACTTGTTGTTCTAAAAAATCCTGACAACTTTTTGCTATCATTAATTGTTCTTCATTCCATTGTTCCGGAATAAAAATATCATTTGCTTCTGTTTCCTTGATGAGAAATTCGCCTCCTTTTAGTGCAGTTGTTTTGGTTAAGGTTGTCATGGTTTTTTTGTTAAGCCCTCCAAGATCCCTCAAGGGGAACAATTACAGGACGTTAGTTAATAATTATTATTTTATTATATGATCATTTAATTTTGTTTCTCCGTTTTTTTTTTGAGAAATTAGTTTACAACATTTCAAATACTCCTGCTGCACCTTGTCCGGTTCCAATACACATAGAAACAATACCGTATTTTTTGTTTCTGCGTTTCAATTCATTGAATAATTGTACAGATAATTTAGCACCGGTACATCCCAATGGATGGCCTAATGAAATGGCACCTCCATTTACATTTACAATCTCAGGATTTAAACCAAGCTCACGAACGATGGCTAATGATTGAGATGCAAATGCTTCATTCAATTCGATCAGATCAATTTGATCCAATGTCATGTTCGCAAGTTTCAAAGCTTTGGGAATAGCTGCAATTGGCCCAATACCCATGATGCGTGGAGGAACACCTGCAACGGCATAACTTAATAAACGTGCAATTGGTTTCAAATTGTGCTCTTTCATGAATTTTTCACTCACGATCATAACGAATGCAGCACCATCGCTGGTTTGTGATGAGTTACCTGCTGTAACAGAACCTTTTGCATCAAATACAGGCCTTAATTTCGCCAATGCTTCAACAGTTGTATCTGCACGAGGTCCTTCGTCTGTATCTACAATGAAATCACGGTTTTTCTTTTTGCCTGTAGCTTCATCAATGTATGTTTCAGTAACTTTTACCGGAGCAATATCATCTTTGAATTTACCTTCTGCTATTGCTTTTACAGCCCTTTTATGTGATTGAAGCGCAAATGCATCCTGGTCTTCGCGGCTGATTTTATATTCATTAGCAACAGCTTCTGCTGTTAAGCCCATACCCCAGTAGTAATCAGGGTTTGTTAATGCCATGGCAGGATCAGGCACAATGCGCCATCCACCCATTGGAATCAAGCTCATGCTTTCTGCACCGCCTGCAATAATACACTCAGCCTGACCTGAACTGATTTTGGAAGAGGCAATTGCAATACTTTCCAAACCCGAAGAACAGTAACGGTTAACGATCATTCCCGGAACTTTATCGGTATCGAAAGACATTAATGAAATAAAACGGGCCATGTTTAAACCTTGCTCTGCTTCAGGCATTGCACAACCTACAATAAGGTCATCTATTTCTTCAGCTTTTACTTCGGGTACTGACTTCATCAAATGTTTAAGAACACTTGCTGCTAAATCATCAGGGCGAGTGAAACGAAAACCTCCTCTGTTTGCTTTACCTACTGCGGATCTATATCCGGCTACTATATATGCGTTCATTTTAATTTAGATTTGAGATATGAGATATGAGATATGAGACACTGGGTGTTTTAAATCTCGTATGCTCATTTCTGGTTAGTTAATGTATTTTGAAATTTATAAGTCATTTTTTGTATCTCTTCAACTTCCTTTAAAAGCGGCTGAAGAGTTAAGTCAGATATCAGATTTAGTTTATTAGAGATAATTAATTGAGTTTGTAATTCATAAGATGAACCATTTGCGATGCCTAAGAAGTGAATAAATTCTTTGTTTGAATTTCTACCGGCACCTTCTGAAATATTTGAAGGAACAGAAACAGCAGATCTTCTTATCTGTGAAGTAAGCCCATAAACTTCCTCTTTAGGAAAGCTTGCAGTAGCTTTATACACTTCAACCGTAAGGTCGATAGCTTTATTCCATATTTTAAGTTCCTTTAAATTGTGCATCTTACTTTGTAATTTTGTAATATGGCTTCTCAAATCTCATATCTCAATACTCAAATCTAAATTTTAGTTTCTTAGTATTTTACCACCTGTAATGATTGACTGAATACGCTCCAATGTTTTTTTCTCG
>JAZKBF010000005.1:0-1922 GCA_040388745.1 Bacteroidota bacterium
AAACGTGCTTTTAACGGAGCTTTTGCCAATTTGAATCGAGGGTGACACTTTTTTTTAACCCATATTTAGATCATATCGGGTTAAAAGTCCATTCACATGACACATTACACGCAGAATGCAATTTTACACGCATCTAAAGGTGCTTTTAACGGAGCTTTGCCCGTTTTGAATCGAGGGTGACACTTTTTTTAAACCCATATTTAGATCATATCGGGTTAAAAGTCCATTCAAATGACACATTACACGCAGAATGCAATTTTGCACGCATCGAAACGTGCTTTCAACGGAGCTTTTGCCAATTTGAATCGAGAGTGACACTTTTTTTAACCCATATTTAGATCATATCGGGTTTAAAGTCCATTCACATGACGCATTACACGCAGAATGCAATTTTCTTTAAATATATAGGCGGTTTACACTTTGCTCAATTAGGATATTTTGTGTTTAACCGTATTATTGTTGTTTTAATACAAAAGATATGTTACGTTTTTCTGAGCAATCTAATTTTGTATTTTTAATGAGTTTATCATTTTGGTTTAAGAAAGTTATGGTAAAGAAGTATAACAATAAGAAGTTTCCTACCAAGCACCACGCAATGCTAATTGCAGCTATATACGCTGATGGTAATAATGAACTCGGTTTTTATTCAGCCATATTAAAGTACTACAAAAGTGTACATTCCCGATGGAATTATGTATCCCGTGTTGATAAGGAATATTTATATAATAATAATAACAAACTTTTATTGTTTTCTAAATATGGTGTAAATCAATTTAATCCAGCTTTTTGTTTAAAATTTTGTATATCTCAGTTTCCGCAACATAAAAATTTGCTACAATATGATGATGTTATTTTTAACTGTTGTGAACACATTTTTTACAGATATAGCTAAATTCGAGTTTCATAAAAAGGAGCACTGTGAAAAAGTGAATCTAAAGCAGATTTGCACCTGAAGCAGTTTTTATTGTTAATTTTTTTATGATTTTTTTAATCAGCATTGTTCATGTTTTCTTGATATTATTACAAAGGTTTAAGATTGTATTTTAATTTTAATTTGAAATATTTAAGCAATTCATGATTCTTAATTAAATGGATTTATGCTAAAGGACAACCACTAATACAACAGGTCCGTTAATACAACACTGTAATTCCTATGATGACATTAGGATGGACGTTGACGACGTGACGGGATTAAAAGCCTTTCCCTTCTTAACTTCAACTTATCCTCATGGTGCCCCACACCTCATCATCACTTGGAACGTTTTAATTTAAAAAGTGTTGTTTAAATTAATTCCTTAGAAACGAACAATTGATTCGTGTAATGTTATCAATAGTTAAAATAAGTAGAGCAATACTGCTACTTACTTTTTTGTATGATCCAAATCATTTTTTGTTTATTGTTTGTTTCTTTTATGAAACCATTCATGTTTTTATTTTGTGAACTTTAAGTCAAAAAATTATGGGGTAGAGATTGTAATGCCCATAGCTTTATATAATAAAGTTCAATACTCTCGAAAGGACACACTGTCTGGTTCAGTGTGAATCCGGGTAGCTATCATAAGTACAGTTATGTAAGTATATAAATATACCTGTATGATGATGATGAGACTCACTCACATCTCGTCTGTCTCGCTGTATAAACCCCTGGCCGGGTTAGAAGAGGTTTAATAAAATTTACTACGGAGACTATTAAGATTACTATACTCATACATACATAGTCAATAAATAAAAGACTAATCTTTTTATAGAAACTTATCTACAGAAATTATACCTGCATTTCATTTCCATATCTCATCCAGCCAGATTTCAACACGCAGAATACAATTTTACACGCATCGAAACGTGCTTTTAACGGAGCTTTGCCCGTTTTGAATCGAGGGTGACACTTTTTTTTAACCCATATTTATATCATATCGGGTTAA
>JAZKBF010000006.1:0-167863 GCA_040388745.1 Bacteroidota bacterium
ATTGTACTGCATAAGATCCTGCATTAGCATATATATGTTGGGTGTTTTGATTGTTTAAAACAGGGCTTCCGTCAGCAAAATCCCATGCCCGGGATTGTATGTTATCTGTGCTTAAAATACTTGATAGATCAGTGAATGTCACAACACTTCCGTCACAAACATTCACGCTGCTGAATTGCGCAACAGGTAAAGGATGTACCACCACACTTTTTGTTATGGTGTCTTTACAGCTATTATTAGTTGTAACGATTAAAGTAACAGTATAAGTTCCCGGATTTACATAGATATGGCTTGGATTTGGGTTTCCATTTGGCGATGTCCCGTCACCAAAATTCCAGGATCGGCTTGCAATAGTTCCGCTTGTAATGGTTGACAGGTCATTAAAATTCATGGCCTGATTTAAACATACATTGGCAAAACTAAAATTAGCAACAGGCATAGGAAATACAGTAATAGAGTCACTTAAGGTATCCGGACAAGCAAGATTGGAGGAGTAAGTGGTTAAAGTAACCTGGTAATTTCCAGGAGTAGCATATAAATGACGAGGGCTTAAAAGGCTTGTGTTCAAAGGGGAGCCATCACCAAAATTCCATGACCAGTTGGCGGTGCTACCCATAGTAGGACTTATGGTTGTATTTGTAAACATCGCTGAATCCAATAAACAGATATCGCTGAAGGTAAAAGTAGTAGCAGGTGCATCAAAAGCTTTTACAGAATTGTTTTCCACATCTGAGCATACATTAGTTGTGGTTGTTACCAATGTTACACTGTAGTTACCTGGATTGGAATAATAATGAGCAGGACTAATTGAGTTGCTATTAGGACTGCCATCACCAAAAGCCCATAAATAGCCGGTAATAGAAGTAGAGTTGTGAACAGAAGAGGTATTGGTAAAATACATAGTATCTCCAAGGCAAACATTACTATAGGTGAAACCTGCAACAGGATTGTAATACACCTGCACCGATTTTGAAATGGTATCCCCACAGCCAAAATTATTGTGTACAATTAAGGTAACGGTATAGTTTCCTGCATTGGCATATAAATGAGAAGGGCTTTGCGTGGTATTTAAAGGACTTGCATCACCAAAATTCCATGACCGGGTGCTTATTGTTCCTGCAGAGGTGCTGGAGCTATCCGTAAATTGTGTTGCTGTATTGTTACAAACAGTGGTATTACCAAATTTTGCAACCGGATCGGGGTTCCTGGTGATAACTACACTAAGTGTATCTAAACAGGAATCAATATCCACAACAGTAGCTAAATAAGTACCCGCAGGTAAACCCGTTGCCAGTTGTAAGTTCTGAACAGGGCTTGTATTCCATGAATAAGAGTAAGGTCCTGTACCGCCCGAAGCATGAACCATTGCTGAACCATTAAAACTGTTCAGGCAACTTTCCTTAACAACAGCTCCTTGTGTGAGTGATAGCGGCAATGTTTGAAGCACTACCACACTATCTTGTTTGGATTGGCAGAATGCATCATTTACAATATAACTATAAGTTCCGGGAGTCAAACCCATAATTGTATCGGTTGTTTGCCCGCCTTGCTGCCAGGTATAGCTATAAGGCGCAGTTCCACCGCTTGCCAGGATACTTGCCGTTCCGGGATCACAGGAAACATTTGTTGAAGTAGCCGTAGCAACCAGTTGAGGCGGTGAAGGACAAGTGGGGCCAAAATTAGCGACAAAGGCTTTTCCACAGGCTAAGAGATCGCCATTGCCGGCAACTATGATATCGTAAACATTATTAAGAGTGGGAATGGAGGAAACGGGATTAAGTTGAGCATCGTATTTTTCGATGGTACTCATAGTGCCTACATAAATATTTCCGCAATAATCAAAAGCGATCCCGCTACAGCTGTTAGCAGCACCATTCGGCACAGGAACACTGTTCACAAAAGTAAGAGTGCTTTTAAGAAACCTGCGCAGATCAAGTCCATCGTAAATATACAAATAAGGACCACTTATTGTAAGTGCATTATAGCCCGTGGCATAGCTATACACATTGTTATATCCTGATATACAAAACCCCGGAGATGTTACTAAAGAACCTGCAGGTGTAAAATCAGCATTGGTCTTGCGTATCATACATGGCGAAGCACCATGGTGTATTGAATAAATGTCCCCGTTGCAATCGGTTGCAATGGCCCATGTATCGGAAGGGTAACTAACCGTATTTGTCATCAGGCCAGTTGTGGTGTCTATTTTTGTTAAACTATTGGGCGAAAAATTCCCACCCATTGATAAAATAGTTTTTGATTTATTAAAACTAAGTCGCCAATTTTCGGCTCCTTCAATAACCGTATAAACATTACCACCCAAAGTATTTAGCTTTGATAATTTAGCAGTGTAGGATTCAGCCAAATATACTGTACCTGCATTGCTTACTGCAATATCACCATAATACTGCATGGCTGTAGGGTGCGTCCACATTAAAGTACCAAGGGGGTCATATTTTTGAACCTGGTAATTAAAGCTGTTCCCACCACTTATATATACATTGCCTAAAGAATCTTCTTGTATATCGAAAGCATTATTTGTCAAAGGCAATCCCGGGTTCTTGGTCCAGGGATCTATTATCAGATCTTCTGCAAGTATAAGGCTTTGGTTCTCTGTGGTAATTTCTATAAGGTTTCCTGTTATCGTATATTTGAAAGGTATTTTACTGCTCTTTGTAAATGCAACAGGAGCTTTGTCAATGAGGTTTCCTAAGGAGGCTTCTATATGCAAATTTCCTTTTTCATCCAGGGAAAGATCCTTGCTGCCATGTATTTGGTAGGCGATAACAGGAATATTAGATCCTGCATGAACAATGAACTGATATTTGATACCTCCTTCTTCCGGAAGTTCAAATTCAGCATCTACGCCTTCATAAATATTTGAATAAAAAAGTTTTTTATATGCCGAAACATGGTCATACTGCGAATTGTCAGCATATTTTCCATATGTATAGTAGTTGTTTACTTTCTCTTTCCCGGATATGTTCATCAAAGGATTGGGGTTTTCCCATTGCATGGTTACAATTTCCCATTCCGTTAATTGTTTATTTTCATCAGCCTCTCCCTCATTACCATCTTCTCCCTTTTTTTCTGTTTTTGAAAACACAAATGTTATACCTGTAGCAGTAAAATAGGCCTTGAACTCCCTGTTGTTAACAGCAAACAAAATAGGTCCCGCTAAGGTTATTTTATCCTCTTCTAAATTTTTTTTAAATTGGCCTTGCTCTTCTATAAAAACTTTATTTTCAAAAGGAAGAGTCAGAAATTTTTTATTTCCATGAGAAGCGATTGTTTGCGAAAACAAAGAAGATCCATAGCTTCCCCCTAAGAAAAGGATGAGGACCAGGAAGCCAGGCACAATTCTCCTAAAGGCGGGTAGAGTCAAGGCGCCTCGTAAAATCAGCGGACTCAGTCGCTTAATGAACGTTTTTGTATTTATTTTTTTCATTTGTTTTTTACGCCTTATAAATAATCCAAAACTAGGGCCGCCTATTACAAGAGGCCGCCAATGGCCTCTTTATCGTAATAATGTTACTATACCTTTATAGTTATGCTTCTTCATTTTATGATCAGTGATCTTAAAACTATAAATATAAACATCGGTTTGTGCGCCTTCAACTCCCCTATTTGCCCTGCCATCCCAAGGTTTATTAATATCAGTGCTTTTGTAAATAAGACTACCCCACCGATCAAAAATAGTCATTTCAAATTCAGTAATAAAAATTCCTTTACCTGTGAAGCTATCATTTATTCCATCACCATCAGGCGTGAAAACATTAGGAATGTAAAATAAAAAATTAGGTTCAACAATTACAGTTTGATAAGCAGTATCAATACAATTATATTGAGTTGATGTGATCAACATTATTGTATATGTCCCTGTGTCAGAATAAGTATGAGGAGCCGGATCAAAAACAGAAGAAGTATCCGAATCACCAAAATTCCAATACCAAAAATCCCCCCCGGTAGTCAGGTCAGTAATTGAAACAACAGGATCTATAATAGTTGTTGTTTGTGGCTGAACTGTGAAACTCGCATCAGGTTGCGGATATACGGTGATGTAATTATTTTTAGACAAAATACTCACACAGCCACTATCAGAGGTAACGGTTAAAGACGGAGAATACGATACCGGCAAATAAACAGAATCATCAATGTAACAATGAAATAAATTCTGAGCGTTACTTACCTGACTTCCATCACTTGCATCCCATAACCAGGTCGCGATAGTGCCAGTAGAAATGGATGACGAATTTTGAAAAGAAACACACAAAGGTTCACATCCAACGGTATCAATTGCACTAAAATTTACAACAGGATTAGGGTTAACAACCCTTACTTTACTGATAGAATCCAAGCAACCGAAATTTGAAATGATCAATAACTCAATAGTATAGGAACCCGCGGCAGAATATAAATGAGAATTATTTTGAGTGTTGCTTATCGCGCTTCCATCACCAAAATCCCATGCCCAGAATTGGATTGTATCTGTTGTAAGGATACTTGATAGATCATTGAACAGAACATTGCTTCCATCGCAAACATTTAATGCACTGTATTCCGCATCAGGCAAAGGGTGTACCACTATACTTTTTGTAACTGTATCCTTACAATTATTATTGGATGTTGAAATTAAAGAAACAATATAGGTTCCGGGATCTGTATAGGTATGGCTTGGATTCTGAACAGTGACTAACGAGGTTCCATCACCAAAATCCCATGACCAGCCAGAAATACTTCCGCTGAAAATGCTTGAGGAGTCATTAAAATTCATTGTTTGATTTAAACACACATTAGTAAAACTAAAATTAGCAACTGGCATAGGAAACACTGTAATGGAATCTTGTAAAGTATCAGAACAAGCAAGATTGGAAGAGTATGTTATTAAAGTAACCTGATAATTTCCGGGAGCAGAATATAAATGACTTAAATTCCATGCTGAAGTATTCAACGGTGTTCCATCCCCAAAATTCCAGGACCAATTTGCTAAACTTCCCATTAAAGGAGGCTGTGATGCATTTGTATACAATGCCGAATCTAATAAACAAGTATTACTAAAAGTGAAAGCAGAAACAGGTGCATCAAAAGTTTTTACCTGAATATTGGATGCATTGGAACATCCATCAATAGTTGTTGTTACCAGTGTAACGGAATAGGTTCCCGGTGCTGAGTAATAATGATTCGGATCTTGTATACTACTTGTTGTGCTATTATCTCCAAACACCCATAAGTTGTTAGAAATTGAAGTAGAGTTGTCAACGGAAGAAGTATTATTAAAATACATTGTATCTCCCAAACACACATTGGTATGAGTGAATCCGGCAACCGGATTGTAATAAATTTGCACGGGTTTAGTGATAGAATCTACGCACCCGGATACTGAGGTGACAGTTAATTTTACATTATAAATTCCGGAATTTGCGTAATTGTAAGTTGGATTGATGGTATTGCTGCTGGGGCTGCCATCCCCGAAATCCCACTTCCATGCGGAAATTGTTCCGATACTTGAATCATTGAATATCGTTGTTTGATTTTTGCAAACAGGATCGGCACTGAATTTAGCGGTAGGTAAACAGTTTCCGATTACCTCTTTAGTAATACTGTCTTTGCATCCACCAGTTGTAGTTACCACTAATTTTACATTGAAAGTGTCACACACAGCATAGGTGTGTGTTGTGTTTTGAGCCCCAGTAACTGTAGGACTTCCATCACCCAAACTCCATGACCATGAATTTAATGTCCCTCCCTGAGGCATCGTTGTGTTATCGTTAAACAGCATAGGAATTCCTGAACAAGATCCGGGTGGATTAAAATTAGCTGCAGGAGTTCCATTTATCCGCAATACAAAAACCGATGAATCCTTCGAATCACAGCCGCTTCCCGGTTTAACAGTTACCAATGAAACAATGTAAGTTCCGGAGTCGGCATACATATGAGTATCATTTTGTAGAGATGATGTATTCGAATCTCCAAAATCCCATTTCCATGAAAGTGGGGTATACAAAGCGCTTCCGGTAAAAGAAACAACACTGCCACTGCAAGCGGGAAAAGGATTGACCTTCATACTTTGTTGCAGATTTCTAACGTTCGCACCTGCAAGATACCCATATGCCTCAGGGCTTCCAAACCCATAGGCAATTGCATTGAAGCCACTGTCAGCAACAAGGGTGTGAACTCCCACAGATACAGTGTTTTGTGTATATGAATAAATTGGATTCGAGATCACAGGATTAAAAGTGACAGCCACCCCATCCAAAAGAAATGTACCGATATCGGCTGTTTTCATTACGGCATTAACATACTCTCCTGTAATAGTAGCATTTGAAGTAGAATAAAGCTGCACAAAATTGACAGTTTGTTCGATCGGATTTAACATGATCATAAATGGATCACCGGTAACACCATCGCAACTTCCGCTTCGGGCATATTCTGCAAGGGCAATGGGTTTGTCAGCTGTAAAATAGCTGGCCGTTGTAAGCAAAATATCATAAAACTCACCCTGATTTAAAACAACAGCTGTCCCGTTAATTGTTACCGTAGTTGCATTAGAATCAGCCATTACACGAAAAAGGTCGCCACCGCTGCGCGATTGTAAAGGCGAAGTAACAAAGTTTTTTCCCCATGCATTAGTTGGATACATTTGTTCAAAAAGATTATCCCCCGACCCACCTCCACCGCATCCAGGAGAGTCCCAGGTGCTTCCGGAAAACACTGCTATTTTTTTACAATCCGCTATTCCGGTACTTATAGCAGTGATTTTACTGCCGGTAAGATCGGTAACGGATTTTACCTGATAAACTTCCCCCTTCTGTAAAGTAACAATAAAGGGTACATTAGCCGGACTGCCACCTAATGTTATAGCTGCCGGAATTATTTCCACTTGTGTGCTATCCTCCACTGCCGCTACCAGAAACTCGGAAAACTCTCCGCCATATTGAGTCATACACATTGCATAATATTCCTTACCCAAAACGGGGGTTGGTAATATCAATGATGCATCAGCCCTTGCCGAAGCATATATCTGGGCATAAACAGCAATGTCATTATCCGATACCACATGAATACCCCTTTGCTCTAAACAATCAGAACATCCAACATAACCTACAGATGAAGGCACCGAAACAGTTACAAAAGAATTAGCAGCAACCGTAAAAGGCAAGGTCCAGCCTTGAAGAGGAACAGAAACAGTGCCGGTAGTATTTACCGTTGCAGAAATATAAAGTATAAAACTCGACCCGGATCCATTAATATGCCCTACATGACTTACCCAGAAATCTTTACCGCGGTTAGTAAAATCCTGCGACAACATTTTATTAGGAAGGTAAATCAAGAACAAAAACAAAACGCTTATCCCAATACACAGAAGTGAAGAACGGTCTGCGTTTAGCCTCCCTCCCTCCTTACAGGAGGCCCAATATCTTTCGGAAGAGAGGATATGTTTTATCATTTATTTCCATTTTTACGTTTCGCCCTTCATATGTGGCGTAGGCGCAAGAGAGAGTTGGTTTATTTCACCAATGTAACAATTCCTTTATACTCGTGTTTTTTCCTTTTAAAATCAGTAAGATTGATCACATAAACATATACATCTTCTTGTGCTATACCGCTGCCATAATTTGCTTTACCATCCCAGGCTTCTTGCAGATCCTTTGTGATAAAAACCATATTTCCCCAACGGTCGAATATTCTCATTTCATACTGGTCAATGAGTATTCCTTTTCCATTGAATAGGTCGTTTATTCCATCACCATTTGGTGAAAACATATTGGGAACATAAAAGGCAAAATCTGGCTCAACAATGATCGTTTTATAAGTGGTGTCGATACAATTGTATTGAGTAGATGTGATCAATGTTATCACATAACTGCCTGTATCCGCATAAGTATGAGGTGCCGGGCTGAAGATGGAAGAAGTATATGAATCACCAAAATTCCAGTTCCAAAAATCACCTCCGATAGATAAATTTGAAGTTGAAATAACAGGGTTTATTATCGATACCACCTCGGATTCAACAGTAAAATCAGCGATCGGGTTGGGGTAAACAGTAATATAATTGTTTTTAGAAACCGTAGTAACACATCCGCTATCAGAAGTGATCATAAGACTTGGAGTATAATATGCCGGGGAATAAACCGAACTATTGGTGTAACAATGAAGTAGATCCTGTGAGCTAGTTATGTTTCCATCACCGAAATCCATCAGTTGGGAAATATTACTTCCTGTTAAAATGGAGGACGAATTTTGAAAAGGAGCACAGAGAGGTTCACAACCTGCTGTATCATTTGAAGTAAAAACAACAACTGGATTAGGATTAACAAACACCGTTTTAGTGATGGAATCAGCGCATCCAAAATCGGAAACAGTCAATAGCTGAACCGTATAAGATCCCGGAGCAGTATAAAGGTACCCCCCCGTTATAGTTTGATTGGTGTTAAGAGCTGTTCCATCATCGAAATTCCAAGCCCAGACTTGAATAATGTCAGGTGCAAGGATGGATGATAAGTTATTGAATGGAACAGGAGTTTCATCGCAAACGTTTGCATAAGAAAAATCTGCATTCGGGTTGGGATGGACCTCTGCGATTTTTATAAGAGTGTCTTTACACCCATTGTTGGTTGCCACAATTAAGGTGACATTATAGGTTCCAGGGCTTAAGTAGGTATATGTAGGGCTTGCGGCACTATATGCAGGAGTGTTGTCACCAAAATTCCAGGCCCAGCTTACAATATTATCGATCGTAATAGTTGAAAGATCATTAAAGTTCATTGCCTGCGTTAAACATACATCGGTAAAATCAAAATCAGCTACGGGAAATGGATTCACCTTCACTTTAACACTATCTGTAGAAACGCAGCCCTGTGAGGTAGTAGTTACAATATAGGTAGTAGTTCCAGGGCTTGTTAATGTTACATTTGGATTTGAAATTGTTGTGCTGCTCAGGTTTGTCGCAGGAGACCAACTGTATGTATAACCAACAGTAGTGGCTGTTCCGATGGCACCTGGATTAATGGTGCTACAGGTACTAATATCGGTTCCTGCATTGGATACAGGAATTGCTTTTACAACAACTTTAACGCTATCAGTTGCGGTACAACCCATATCTGTTGTTGTGGATAATGTATAAGTGGTAGTACTATTAGGGGTATTTATTGATGCCGTTGGATTTGATATTATTGTACTGCTAAGTCCTGTGGTAGGAAGCCAGCTATACGTATAACCGGTGGTTGTTGGAGTGCCGATACTAGCTTGCAGATTTGAAGGGCATGCGGAGATATCAGCTCCCGCTCCGGTACCGGTACCAGGGCCCGAACCAGAGGTAGGAACAACGGCTGGATTAACAGTGATGGTAACATAATTGCTTTCACAGGTACCCACCGATGTTGCCCTGAAATAAGTGGTTTCGGTTAAGTTACCTGTATTAAAGGGTGTGCTGGTTGCACCCGGAACGTCTGTCCATGGACCTGTCTCCGCTGGTGCCGATTGCCACTGAAAAGCAGCGAAATAACTTGTTAAATTTAAATTAGCGCTTCCTCCTGTACATACAGATTGGCTGGAATCAGCAACCGGTGGCGGGTTTATAATGGGTGGCACAATTATCTGAGGAGAGGTTGCAGGGTACATGTTACAGCCGTCCTCGGTAAAAACAGTACTTCCCGATACAACTGTAATGGTTATAGGCACCCCGGTAGGTAAGTTGGGAAACTTAAAAACAACCCAATCGTTGTATGTGTTTGCATCTCCGGAACAGGAACCGAATATAGTTATTGGATCATTGCAGCCCGGCAGGCCTGAATAAGTCGTATTCTGTATGTTATCAATAGGTGAACCTGTTACACTTGAGGTAACACCATTAATATTTAAGTTAATGGTCATTGTAGTGGAATTTGGGTCAGAACTGGAGTGCCAATGCTCTACATATAATGTAAGCTCTCCGGTACAACTTACACAATAACCTACTTGAACCGAATGCCCATAAATAGTAAAGCTGCTGCTCAATACAATGAACAACAAAACAACTTTTATATAACTAAAATATTTTTTCATGCTATTCAATTGATATTTATGCAATTGTCAAAAAAACTCTCGATCAACAAATCTCCTGATCCCAAAATTACTTTACTAATGTAATAATTCCTTTATAACTATGCTTTTTACGATAAATATCAGTCCCCTTGATCGTGTAAATATAAATATCCGGCTGAGCAATTTCGGTTCCATAATTTGTTTTACCATCCCAAGGTTTGTAAAAATCATCGGAAAAGAAAACGGAATTTCCCCAACGGTCAAATATTGTCATTTCATATTTACTAATAAAAATGCCTTTTGGAAAAAAAGTGTCGTTCATACCATCATTATTAGGAGAAAAGGCATTGGGAATATAAAAAGCAACATCGGGCCCGATAAATACTTTTTGATAAGTTGTATCTACGCAGCTGTATTGGGTTGAAGTGATCAGCATTATTGTGTAAGAGCCTGTATCCTGGTAGGTATAAGGTGATGGGGTAATTACAGAAGATGAATCAAGACCAATGCTGAAAGGTATGGAACCATCACCAAAATCCCAGGTCCAAAAATCAGCTCCGCTAGATGCGTCAATGAATGAAATAATAGGGTTCATGATCGTTTCAATCTCGGGTTGAGTAATGAAATTTGCAACAGGTTTTGGATATATGGTTATGTAATTGGGTTTGGATAAGTAGCTGATACATCCGCTATCAGAGGCAACTGTTAAGTCTACATTAAAGGATAAAGGGGTATGAACAGAGTCATTAATATAGCAGTGGCTTGGTTCTACACTCGAATTTCCATCACCAAAATTCCAAAGCCAGGTAGCATTACTGCCTGATGAAATAGAAGAAAGGTCATTCAGGTTAACACACCACAATTCGCAACCTGCAGTATCATTCGTTGAAAAGGCCAGATCAGGATTAGGATTAACCACCACCACTTTAGTAATTGAATCGGAACATCCAAAATTGGAAAGCACTATTAACTGAACCGTATAAGAGCTTGCACTATCATAAAGATGTCCACCCGAAACGGATTGGTATAGATTAAAAGGACTGCCATCTCCGAAATTCCATCTCCATGATTGCAAAGTGTCCGTTGAAAGAATGGTGCTTAAATCATTAAACCCCACCGGAGTTCCATCACAAACATTTGCAGTAGAAAACTGTGTATTGGGATTGGGATGAACCACTGTATTTTTTGCAACTGTATCCTTACATCCATTGTTGGTAGTGGTAACTAAAGTAACAGTATATGTTCCTGCATTTGCATAAGTATAAACGGGATCCTGAGCGGTATCCATGGGACTGGTATCACCAAAATTCCATAAAAAACTCACATTAGTGCCGCTTGAAACCGTTGATGAGTCATTAAAAACAACAGGTTGGTATAAGCACATGTTTGTAAAATCAAAATTGGCAACCGGCAAAGGATCCACAATTACCGTTTCACTTCCGCTTTGAACCTGGGAACAGGAAGTAATACTACCATCCTGCACACTTACTAGTTCATACAAAAATGTACCAACTGTACCGGTTGGAACAGGTACATTTACACTATTACCACCAGTGGTTGTTACGGTTTGATTTGCTCCACCATTGATGGTGTATGTAAAAGTATAGGGGGCTGTAGCCGAAGCTCCTGTAAATGTAATATTAGGTGATGGGGTATTTCTGCATACTTCAGTTGTCCCTGTAATTGTTGCTGTAGGCAAAGGATTCACAATTACCGTTGCACTTCCGCTCTGCGTTTGAGAACACGTGGTTGAGCTTGCATCCATTACGCTTACTAAAGAATATGTAAATGTTCCTGCAACAAATGTAGGTACCAAAACGGTTACACTGTTTCCTGTACTTACAACCGTTGGTTGGGTTACGCCATTTACGGTATACGTAAACGTATAAGGTGCGGTAGCGGAAGCTCCGGTAAACGTGATGCCGGGAGCGGTTGCATTTTTGCAAACAGCTGTTGTTCCTGTTATGGTTGCTGTTGGCAATGGATTAACTGTTACGGTCGCACCTCCATTTTGCGTTTGCGAGCAGGCTGTTGAGCTTGCATCCAGCACGCTAATCAGAGAATAGGTATACACACTGGCAGTGTTTGTTGGTACAATTACACTCACGCTGTTTCCCCCGCTGGTGCTCACTGTCAGATTTGTTCCACTGTTGAGGGTATACGTAAAGGTATAAGGAGGAGTAGCGTCAGCACCGGTAAAGGTAATGATCGGGCTGGCATCATTTTTACAAACCGCTGTTGTTCCACTTACTGTTGCTGTTGGAAGTGGGTTCACCGTTACCGTTGCACTTCCGCTTTGTGATTGAGAACACGCAGTTGAACTGGCATCTTTTACACTTACCAGGGCATATACAAATGTACCCGCAGCGGAGGTAGGAGCCGGGATACTTATACTGTTGCCACTGATAGTAGTTATTGGCGCTTGAGCTGAACCATTGATAGTATATGTGAACGTATAGGGAGCAGTAGCCGAAGCTCCTGTAAAGGTGATATTTGGGGCTGTTGCATTTTTACATATTGTTGTTGTTCCTGCTATTGTTGCAGTAGGTAATGGATTTATAGTTACAATTGCACTTCCGCTCTGTGCTTGAGAACAGGCAGTTGAACTGGCATCCTGCACACTTACTAATGAATACGCAAACGTATTACTTGAACTTGTAGGTACTGCAATTGTTACACTATTGCCGCTGATAGTGGTTATTGTTTGACTTGTACCACCATTTATTGCATACGTAAAGGTATAGGGTGTAGTACCGGCCGCACCTGTGAAAGTAATATCAGGCGAAAAATCATTTTTACATACAGCTGTAGTTCCTGCTATTGTTGCTGTAGGCAATGGGTTTACCACTATTACAATGGTGTCTTTTGAGGTACAGGAAAGAGCTGTAGTAGTTACAGTATAACTTTTAGTCCCCACTACATTTAATGTTGCCGTAGGGTTTGATATTGCCGTATTGCTGAGGCCCAGTGCAGGAGACCAGCTAAACGTATAACCGGAAGTGGTTGCCGTACCAATGTTAGCAGGAGTGTTACTGAAGCAAGCTGTGATATCTATACCTGCATTAGATAGTGGAATAGGATTCACTTTTACTAAAACACTATCGTAAGAGGTACAGCCAAAAGCAGTGGTTGCTACTTTATAAATTTTGTTAATGGGGGTGGTTAAGAGTACGGTAGGGTTTGATATTGATGTGCTGCTAAGCCCTGCAGCGGGAGTCCAGCTGTAGGAATAACCGGCAGTATTTGCCGCGCCAAGATTACCGGGAGTACTGGTAGGGCAAGATGTGATGCCAGAACCTGTACCCAAATATGAACCTGCGCCTGCATTTGGGACGGGAGCTTGATTTACAACAATACAAATTACATTGCTTTCGCAGGCACCGGTTTCTAATGCCCTATAAAAAGTGGTGTTAGTTAGCGTTCCGGTGGCAAGAGGAGTGCTGATAGCACCGGGGATGCTTGTCCAGGGACCACCGCTTGCCGGGGCCGACTGCCACTGTATGCCACCTGAAAAGCCTGTTAATGTTAAACTTGCACTTCCCGAACCACACACTGTATCATTATCTGATGCAACCGGTGGAGGATTAGTAAATGGCACAACAATAACCGGGGAAGACGCTGGGTACATTCCGCAACCATCCGATGTAAAGGCTGTACTACCTGATTGAACGGTGATGATAATGGGTACACCATAAGGTAGATCAGGAAACTTAAAAACTGCCCAGTCGTTGTATGTGTTAGCATTGCCCGGACAAGAACCGAAAATGGTAATCGGGTTAACACAACCGGGTAAGTTCGCAAAAGAAATATCTTGTAAATTAGCAACAGGTGTGCCCACTACCGTTGAAGTAACACCATTAATGTTGAGATCAATAGTCATCGTGGTGCTATTAGGATCCTCTGTACCATGCCAATGCTCAACGTATAATGTAAGTTCACCTGTGCAACTTACACAGTAGCCCACCTGCACAGAATGCCCACCTACACTTAGGCTGTAGCCTAAGGCAAGGAACAAAAAAACGAATGCAAGGTGCTTGTAAAAAAACTTCATATGTTGGAATTAAACAAAATTTTACGTTTTAAAACGTAAGGGTCGCTGAATAGATGACGAAATAGAGTGAAAAGTTGCATGAATTCATAAATAGAACCAACAAAACAGCAAAAACAAATTTTTAAATTATCCATCTGCTGATATACCATTTTGATTGTAGTTCGGAGAGTATTTCTCTATTGTTTTGTTAATTGTACTAATCGAATTGCTGCTGTTTTATTCTTTGTTTTCAATTGCATGGTATAAACTCCGGATTGTAAACCAATATCTTTCAGGTTTAAATTAAATTCATAATGTCCGATATCCTGCGCTCCCTTTGACAAAGAATAAATTTTTTCACCCACCATGTTATACAATTCAAAGTTAACCTCCGTTCTTTCAGGAATAAAATAGCTAACAGTTGTGGATTCAGTTAATGGATTAGGATAAATAGAGTACCCTAAAGCTGATATTGCTGATTCTTTAATTCCAACATTATCTACTGCGATAAGTTGCATAGTAGTATCATTACCACAATCGCTTGTAACAATTAAAGTAACAGGAAACTGACCGTTACTGGTGTATACATGTGATGGGTTTTGATTAATAGAGGCAGCACCATCACCGAAATACCATTGATAGGTATAATTAATATTGGGTGGATTGCTGAATTGAACCTGAGTGCCCCCGCTAATAACATGAGTGAAAGAAGCTGTTGGGCCAATGATCTGTTGTGTTAAGGTAATTGGCGTTGCTGCCCAGTTATTGGTTTCATTGCTTTCCAGAAAGTTATTATCAGGATCGGTAATAGAAACAATGTAATAATCGCCATTACAAACCCCTGTAAGATCTATTGACATACCTGCCATTCCCTGGCTATAAACATCAAGGTTACCAACATAAATACCCTGATCCGGTCCACAGCCATTAACCATACCAAATGGAGAATTAGGAATATTGGCCTGTGTTAAAACAGTTCCATAATTACCATCTTTACAATAACCATAATTGCTGGTACAATCACCCAGGTTAATTAAACAAAACGAAATTTTTGATCCTGTAGCAATAATGGGCCATGTGGTAGCATCAAGATTGGAAGTTGCCTTACGCAATGAGAATCCGGCCCAATTATCAACATGGATATGCCCGTGACTTGGATGGTAGCTCATTACGCCATTCGTTAATACATTACTTGAAGTAATGGTTCCATTATTTTTATGATAAATGGTCTGTACTAATTTTTGCTTGGGATAGCTGCCATCCGGACAAGTCACCGTGGCGCAGGGCACTTGCATCGTTCCACAATAGCAGGAATCAGAACCATGTATTTCCATTGGGCCCCAACCAATGTTAGGTGTGGCATTACTTAACGTTATGTATCCGGGATACTCCGTATGATTATTTTGAATAATTAATGCAGAGGCTGTCATATCAGGCAACAGATCACAAATTTGACTGCCGTCAGGACATACGCAGGCCATTCCATTCGACACACTGCAAGTTCCACCTGGACTACCTCCAAATATAGTATCAGCCGGAGGATTCACACCAAAGGTTATTGAAAATGAGTATAAATGCCCTGTATCGGAGCTTACCTCATCTAAAGCGCATAGGTACCAAATCCCATTTGGGTCTTGCAAATTATTTAAAATATTGGTTGATTCAAATGGAGCATATGTCCCTGGAAATGGCGGTGTACCGGCTCCTATCGCCCCGTTTGCGCCATTGGCGGAAAAACAGGTGTTGGTATAATTATCTCCATCGGCTCCGGCATCTGCGAGCAAAATAACCGTCCCATCAGGAGCTTTTAATTTTATTTTTAAATCGCTGTCCCAAGTGTGAGTAAGATCAATGCAAACTTTTACTAAACCGAATGTAGTCGTGTTTATTTGAGTTGGTAACCCACTTATTGTTAGTGGAAAACAAACTTCGGTATTGTTATCCGGGATGGATCCTCCAAGGGAATTACTGAACGTTTGGGCGATTACTGAAACATGTATAAAAACAAAAAAAAAGAGTAAATTTTTTTTCATCAGGTTGGATTTAAAAATGTTCTTGAAATAGACTTTATATAAATCGTTATGGTAAGCAGCCGCACTTTCTCGACAAGCTCGAAATGACTTAGCACGAGGTCATTTCGAGCTTATCGAGAAAATTGTGTGTAAGCATTTTAACCCTAAATTTTCGTTGTAAACATTACAATGTATTTTAACTTATATAAAGTCTAATTATAATAATTTCTTAAAAATCAATATGCTCTTACATTTTCGCCTTCCATATAATTGATGAAAGATTTGTTCACCACTTTATTACCGCCCGGAGTTGGGTAATTTCCCGTGAAATACCAGTCGCCTGTATTATTAGGGCAGGCATTGTGCAAACCTTCTATGGATTGATAAATAATGTCAACTTCGGCATTAATACCATCGGAAAGTAGCAGTTCGGCAATTTTTTTGGAAATTTGTTCGGGCGTAAATTGTTTATATATTTCTTTAACTACATTGGTAATATTTTCTTTCGGCAAGCCTTCCTGTGCCTTTGCTTTTTCGTAAAGTTCGTCCAAGAGGTTTTCTTTAAAATTGTCTTTTAATAACTGAACAGCTGCCTGAAAAGCAATAAAATCGCCCAACTTGGCCATATCAATACCATAACAATCGGGGTAACGGATTTGTGGTGCAGAAGAAACCACTACAATTTTTTTAGGTCCTAACCTATCCAGGATCTTTAAGATACTTTGTTTTAAGGTAGTTCCACGAACGATCGAATCGTCAACAATAACAAGGCTATCCACGCCCTCTTTTATCACACCATACGTGGTATCGTAAATATGAGCAACCATTTCGTCACGCTGGCTGTCATTGGTAATAAAGGTGCGCAACTTAGCATCTTTGATCGCAATTTTGTGAACACGAGGGTGAATGGAAAGAATTTCAGTCAATTCGGATTCAGTGACATTGCTGCCCATTTGTAAGATCCTGTTCTTTTTTAAGCCATTCAAATAATCGTGTAAGCCTTCTATCATACCACCAAAAGCAACTTCGGCTGTATTGGGAATATAGGAGAAAACCGTGTTTTTCAGATCATAATCTACTGCTTTTAAAATAGCAGGACAAAGCTGATGTCCAAGCATCTGACGCTCTTTATAAATAGAAGCATCGCTTCCTCTTGAGAAATAGATCCGCTCGAACGAACAGGCTGTTTTTTCCTGTGGTTCAATTATTTCATGTTCTCCAAACGTACCGTCTTTCTTAATGATCAGGGAATGTCCGGGTTTTAATTCTTTAACCTTTCCAATAGGTACATTAAAAACAGTTTGTATAACAGGGCGTTCGGAAGTCACTACTACCACCTCATCATCAGAATAATAAAATACAGGACGGATACCATTTGGGTCGCGAAGCACAAATGCATCGCCATGCCCTAATAAACCAGCCATCGCATATCCACCATCCCACTTTTTACTTGCATCCTTCAAAATGCTCTGCACATCCAAATGCTTTGCTATCAAACCGGAGATAGCTTCATTGCTATGTCCTTCTTTTTTGAATTTTTGATATAAACGTTCATTTTCTTCATCCAAAAAATGACCTATCTTTTCCATAACAGTAACAGTATCAGCCTTTTCCTTAGGGTGTTGACCTAATTCAACTAATTGATCGAAAAGCTCGTCCACATTGGTTAAATTAAAATTCCCGGCAACTACGAGATTACGGGTCATCCAGTTATTCTGACGTAAAAAAGGGTGACAACTTTCAAGTCCATTACCGCCAAAAGTACCGTAGCGCAAGTGGCCTAAAAACAATTCACCTGTATAAGCTACATTTTTTTTAAGCCAGGCGGCATTTTTAAATTTATCAGGATTTTTTGTGTAAATATCTTCGAACTTACCATTGATTTTTCCGAAGATCTCTTTGATCGCGTTACTTCCCACAGCACGTGTGCGGCTTATATAACGCGTTCCCGGTTCTACATCAAATTTTATATTCGCAACACCTGCACCGTCTTGTCCACGGTTGTGTTGCTTTTCCATAAGCAAATACAATTTATTCACCCCATACAGGGGGGTACCATATTTTTTGATGTAATAATCCAGCGGTTTCAGCAAACGGATCATTGCTATCCCACATTCATGTTTTATTGCATCGCTCATAAGTATATTGATTATTAGGTTTGTTTACAAATTTACGATTTTTTTTTTGCTTTAAAAAGCATTTGAAATTGAGTTTAGACGAAGTGCAGTTTATTAAGCACCAATTTACAATAAAAACGGAGGAAAACAGCCGAAAATTTGGCTTTTTTTGTGAAAACGATGCCTATTTGTCTTTTAGCGATAGATTTCCCTCAATCAGGCCTTAAAAATCAGGCGATTGGTTCATTTCCAAATATTTACCTATATTCGCGGCTTCATTTTCAAAAACAAATAAAAAATCTGATAAATTTAAAGATCACATGAAAAACATTTACAATTCTGCAAAAAAAGCTTTCAAATTAAAAACACACTTAAAATTTATTCTAATGTGTTTGGTTGTAGCTATTTCAGTGAATATGGACGCACAGGTTACCGTAGCTGGTTCTACCGGTGCCAATGCAACTTATACCACGTTAAAAGCAGCTTTCGATGCTATTAATCTTAATAATAATCAAACAGGTAATGCTATTATAATAAGTATTACTGCCAGTACTACTGAAATAGCTCCCGCTGTTTTAAACCAACCTACTGCAGGTTCATGGGCAACCGTAACTATTTCACCGAGCGGTGGATCAAGAACGATCAGTGGTGATTTACCTTTTCCGCTTATTGGATTAAATGGTGCTGACAATGTTACCATTGATGGATTAAATACAGGTGGAAATGCATTATTCATTATCAATAGCAGTATAAGTAGCACAGGTGCTTCAACAATCGTTTTTTATGCAGATGCTTCTAATAATACAATAAAAAATTGTACCGTTCAGGGTTCAAGCACATCGGTTACACTTGCAACCATTGCTTTTTCAACAGGTACAACTACCGGGAATGATGGAAATACAATAACAGGTTGTACAATTTCCCCCTCCCTCAGTAATATGCCTTTTAACGCAATAGGTTCTGCGGGTACTTCAGCTTTAATTGATAACAGTGGAATATCCATCACCAATAATAACATACAGGATTATTACAGTCCGGCTACTCCATCCAACGGTATCTTTGTTTCTTCTTTTAGTTCAGCCTGGACAATCACAGGGAATAAATTTTTTCAAACAGGAACCAATGTAGCTACTGCGGGTTCTACTCATAGGGCTATTAATATTGTTACCGCTACTGGCGGAGGATATACTATCAGTAACAATACAATTGGATATGCTACTTCAACCGGTAGCGGGGTAACGAACTATGCCGGAGGTTTTGCAAACAGGTTTTTAGGAATTGAATTGACAGCAGCAGCAACGCCTGTATCCAATATTCAAGGGAATACTATTGCCGGTATCACTCTTTTTACCTCAAGTGGTGCTACATTAGCACCCGGAATTTTTTCCGGAATAAGTGTTTTAGGAGGTACTGTAAATATTGGTACAACAACGGGTAATATAATTGGTGCCGCAACCGGTACCGGAAATATTTCAATCACAACAACAACTTCGCTTCCTTATATTGCCGGTATCTACGCCAAATCTACAGGTACAGTTAGCATACAAAACAATACCATTGCTTCCATACAAACTGCCGGTACCGCAGGCATCGGATATACGTTTAATGGTATAAATACTGCCGGAGCAGCAGGTAACTTTACTGTATCAGGAAACACCATAGGCAGCACAACCACAGCGCATTCAATTGGCATAGGAACAAGTGGAACAACTACTGCAATATGTAAATTTAAAGGTATCTATAATGCAGCAACAGGTACCATTTCGATCACAGGAAACACGATTCAAAATACTTCTTCTTTTGGTTCCGGAGCTTCAGCATTTACCGGTATTCTTGTTGACTCCGCTTCTGCAACCGGAACACTTTCCATCGGTACTAATAATATAATTTCCGGTACCAATACAGGTACAGGTAACTTTATAGGTATTTCAAATACGGCAAAAGCTGCCACAGCAAATATCAATAACAACGTGATCAGAGGCAATAGCTTATCATCAACCACAGGAACGTTTACCGGAATTGAAAATTCAGGGGTTGTAACTACAGCTATTAATTTTAAAGACAATCAATTAGGAAATTCAACCGGTGGCCTTGTAACATACAGCGCAGCCAACTCAGGAACCTTGATCGGTATTTCCAACACGGATGGTGCCGCTACGGCATTATTATCAATTACAGGAAATGATTTCCGTGGAATAACCAATACAGTTGCAACCAGCTCGGATCATATATATATTGAAAACTTCTCTTTCCCGGGTTCAACAAATATCAGTACAAATACATTTACGGCTTTAAATGTGAATACTACAGGGGATGTTACTTTTATTTCAAATGATGTTACACACGATGCCGGCACATCACATTCGGTTAATTCTAACGCTGTAATAACGGGATACAATAACACAGGGTCGGGAGGAACCGTGTTCTTTTATAATTCATTTGCTTTTTCTCCTTCAACAGTTACAGAAACAAATACAAGCAATAATTTTTCTAACCTTGCTTTTGCCGGAACTACAACTATCTCCGGATGGAGAAGCAGCGATGGAACTACACCGGGGCCTAAAAAAACCGTTACTAACAATACCTTCCGTAATATAACAACAGGATCGGGTTCAATAACGATACTTAATGCAGGATACGCTGATAATACATCTTTAACAAACAACATATCAGGAAATACGATCACGAATATTATCGGTGGAGCTAACATTACCGGCATTGTTTCAGCAAGTGGTAATCAAAACTTTTTTAGTAATACTATTGATAGTCTTTTGTCGTCAGGCAGTGGAACTGTTACGGGTATTTCTATATCAGGAGGTACCACTCAAAATATTTTCAAAAACAAAATTTATTATTTAAGCAATAGCAATGCTTCCGGTGCAGTGGATGGTTTACGTATTTCCAGCGGCACCACTACCAATGCCTTCAATAATATAATTGGTGACCTAAGAACGCCTGCATCCACCTTCACTGATGCGATCCGTGGTATTAGTGTTACTTCCACATCTTCCGCTTCAACGATCAATGCTTATTATAATACAGTTTATATTAATGCAACATCAAACGGCACTAATTTCGGTGCAAGTGGTGTTTTTCATGCGGCAAGCACAACAGCTACCACCGCAACTCTTAACCTTAGAAATAACATTATCGTTAATACGTCTACTCCTGTAGGAACAGGCTTAACGGTAGCTTACCGCAGAAGCGCTGGTGCAGCAAGCACATTGGCGAATTATGCCGCTACTTCTAATAATAACCTGTTTTATGCAGGCACCCCGGGGATCGCAAACCTGATCTATTCCGATGGTGTGAGCTCAGCACAAACAATGGCTGCTTATAAAGCCGGAGTTTTCACAGCCGGAACCATTGGTTCGAGAGATGTTTCTTCAATAACAGAGAATCCTACTTTTGTTTCAACAATTGGTTCTAACATCAACTTTTTACATATCAATACTACCATTGCTACACAGATAGAAAGTGGAGCAGTAAATATTGCACCAATTACAGATGACTTTGATGCAAATATCCGTCAGGGTAACCCTGGATATGCCGGCACAGGAACTAATACAGATATTGGTGCTGATGAGTTTAACGGTTTGGCTATTGACCTCATTGCTCCTGCTATTTCATACACGGCTTTGACCAATAACAGCTGTTTGGTTAATGATACGGTTTCGGCTACAATTACTGATGGAACAGGCATAAACACTACCGCAGGAACTAAACCCCGTATCTGGTTCAAAAAAACAACCAATTTAAACACATTACCTGGTACCAACACAAATACAACCAACGGATGGAAATCTACGGAAGCAACCAATGCAACCAGTCCTTTTAGTTTAGTTATTGATTACTCATTGGTATTTGGAGGCCTTGTTGCCGGGGATACGGTACAGTATTTTGTTGTTGCCCAGGATGTTGTTTCCCCAACACCTAATATTAGCAGCAATAGCGGAACCTTTGCAGCACCGCCAACCAGCGTGGCTTTAACAATTGCGGCATTCCCTATAGGTGGAACCATAAACAGTTATAAAATATTATCGGGATTAAGCGGAACTGTTACCGTTGGTACTGGTGGAACTTACACAACCCTAACAGGGGCAAGTGGATTATTTGATGCTATTAATACAAATGGTTTGGCTGGAAACCTTATCGTTAACATCCTTACCGGTGGTACTACTGAAACAGGCGCTAATGCATTAAATTCGATCGGATACGGATGTTCTTCCAATTATACTTTACTTATTAAGCCTTCAACAGGTGTAACGGCAACCTTAACAGGCAGCAGTGCCACCGCCTTAATTAAACTAAACGGTGCTGATTATGTTACTTTTGACGGATCTAATTCAGGTGGAACAACAAGAGATCTTACGATCACTAATACAAACACCGGAACTTCTTCGGCCGTTATTTGGATAGGTAGCGTTTCTGCTACGGATGGTGCGGTAAACAATACTGTTAAAAACTGCATCATTACCGGAAATGCTCCTACCACTACGCTGGCTGGAATCATCACTTCAAGTGCTACCACAATAGGTAGTGTTGCAGAATCCGCCAATTCTAACAATACCTTTCAGAACAATGTTATAAATACATGTTCGTACGGAATTGCTGTGGTAGGCCCTGCAACTGGAGAAAGCGCAACTATAATATCTAATAACCTTATTGGTTCTGCTACTGCCCTTAATAAGATCGGATTCAGAGGTTTGTTTATTTCTAATCAAACAAATTTTATTGCTTCCAACAATACAATTTTCGGGGTTACAACAAGCGGAACAAGTACAGCTTCCGGTATCATAGTAGCCGGGGCTATTTCCGGTGGTATCATCAATGCAAATAAAATAAGCGATGTTAAGAATACCAATACAGGTGGTTACGGTTGTAATGGTATTTTAATAAACGCCAGCTCTACTGCATCTAATCTTATCGTTTCTAATAATATGATCTATGATATCGCAGGTTACGGATGGTCAAGTGATGGATCCGGAGATAATGGATATGGAATAATAATAAGTGGTGGTGGCGGTTATAATATCTATTATAATTCTGTTTCAATGAATACAAACCAAACAGATATAACAGGGTTGCCTGCAGCATTTAACATTACGAGTAACGTAACAACGGCAAATTCATTGAATGTGCGTAATAATATTTTTTCAAACACTCAAACCGTAGGTACTGAAAGATTCAGCGTTATTTGTAATGCAGCAAACACTGTGTTTACAGATATTAATTACAATGATTATGATGCAGGAACAGCACCAAATTTAGGCTACTTTGGAAGCAACACAGCAAATCTCGCAGCATGGAAAATTGCTACCGGTAAAGATGTTAATTCATTATCCATTCCTCCGGTATTTACATCTGTAACAGATCTTCACCTTGTGGTTGCAAGCAATTGCGGTATTGATCACACAGGAACTCCAATAACAGGCATCATTGCTGATATCGATAACGACACACGCGATGCAAGCAATCCTGATATGGGTGCAGATGAGTTTACAAACCCTGCGCCATTATTGAGCAGCACACTCACACCAACTGCAATATGCAGCGGGGCAACGTTCACTTACACGGCAACAAGTACAACATCCGGAGCTACATTCGGCTGGAGCCGCGCTACAATAGCAGGTATAACAGAGGTAGGCACAATAGGCACAGCTAATATCAGTGAAGTACTAACAAATACTACCGGTGCTCCTATAAATGTTATTTATGTTTATACAACAACATTTACTATTTGCAGTAACATACAAAACGTAACTGTTACGGTAAATCCAAAACCAACGTTAAGCAGCACCTTAACTCCACCATCCATATGCACAGGATCGGCATTCACTTATACTGCAACAAGTTTAAGCTCGGGAGCTACTTTTACATGGGCAAGAGCAGCTGTAACCGGCATCAGCCAGGCAGCATCAAGCGGTTCCGGAAACGTAAATGAAACACTTACCAATACAACCTCTTCCCCAATAAGTGTTACTTATGTTTACACAACCACTGCGAACGGTTGTACCAGCGCACCTGGTCAGAGCGTAGTTGTAAGTATTGGTCAGGTACCGGTATTAAGCAGCAGCTTAACACCATCGGTATGCAGCGGAACAACATTCACCTATACAGCAACCAGCACAACACCAGGAGTATCCTTTAGCTGGACCCGCGCAACTGTATCGGGCATAACAGAACCGGGAACTGCGGGAACTGCTAACGTGAGTGAAACATTAACGAATACAACTACTTCTCCGGTAACTGTTATGTATGCTTACATAACCAATGCAAGTGGTTGTGCTGGCGGTACCCAGAACGTTGTTGTTACTGTTTACAATAAGCCAACAGTGAGCTTAGCTCCATTTACAGATACTGTTTGTTTTCAAGCGCCTGCATTTGCTTTAACAGGTGGTTCTCCGGCAGGAGGAATATATGCAGGGGCAGGTGTTAGTTCCGGAATGTTTAATCCTTCGGTGGCAGGTGTTGGTCCGAAATCGATCACATATACGGTAACGGTAAGTGGTTGTTCAAATGCTACATCACAAAACCTTATAGTTGAACAGTGTGCCGGAATTGAAGAGAACTCGTTTTCTCATGCCGTTACAACGTACCCAAATCCTAACAACGGTAAATTTAACATTACCATAAGCAATGCAAATTTCAATCAATTGTCGATCAGCATTGTTGATCTGCAAGGAAAAGAAGTTTATAACGAAATGGATAAAAATAATGCTGCTGAATACAGCAAACAAATAGATGTTAAAAGTTTGGCAAAAGGTATCTATTACATTAAATTAGTTACTGATGCTGATGTTGCAATTCAAAAATTGGTTATTGAATAATCAATTTGAATGAATTTTAAAACGCCCATTCTTCAATGAAGAATGGGCGTTTTTTTTAATATACTGTTCTGAAATAAGGGAACGCAAAAAAATAAAATCCTGATTATATTGTTTCAGTGCATTAGTATAAAACTATTCCATTCAGTGCAAGAATTTCATTTTTTACAAAATTTTAATTGTTGTCATCATTGCGAGGAACCCTTCGGCAGGGCTCAGGATAAACTCCGAAATCTCATTATTGGTATGGGATTGCTTCAGTCGTACCTCCTTCGCAATGACGTATTGTATTAAAATAATTTCACTGTTTTTTTATTTAAACCTCTGTACTTTCAGTGCAGAGTGGTTTAGTTTAAATACCTTTGTTTAAAGAATATGAAAGCGAAATCACGAATACTTATTATAGACGATGAAGAAAAACTTCGTCAACTGCTCTCCCGGATCATTGAACTTGAAGATTTCCAGGTTTTCCAGGCTGCAAACGCAAACAGAGGATTGCAAATATTAGAGCAGGAAAAAAATATCGATCTGATCATTACCGATGTTAAACTTCCCGATGCCAATGGGATCGAACTTGTTGGAAAAATAAAAACGAAGTATCCCTTATGTGAAGTTATTGTAATGACCGCCTTTGGCACTATTCACGATGGTGTAAAAGCTATTAAGTTGGGTGCATTTGATTATTTTACCAAAGGAGATGATAATGAACAAATTATTCCTGCTATTAATCGTGCGGTTGAAAAAGTGCAGCTTCAAAAACGAATAGCAGAGCTGGAAAATAAATTAGAAAATAAATTCAGTTTTGATACCATATTAGGAAAATCAGAAACCATTCAAGAAACCATTCGCATAGCACGAAAGGTGGCGCCTACTGATTCTACTGTTTTGTTGGAAGGCGAAACAGGTGTTGGCAAAGAGTTGTTTGCTCAGGCGATACACAATGCGAGCAGCAGAAAAACGAAATCCTTTGTAGCGGTTAATTGCAGTGCCTTTCCGAAAGACCTTTTGGAAAGCGCATTGTTCGGGCATCGCAAAGGTGCATTCACCGGAGCAACCAGCGATAAGAAAGGACTCTTTGAAGAGGCGCATGAAGGGACTTTGTTTTTAGATGAAATGGGAGAAATGAACCTTGACCTGCAAGCAAAATTATTGCGCGTATTGGAAACGCAAACATTTATAAAAGTAGGAGATTCTAAACCAACAAAAGTAAATGTACGAATCATTGCTGCTACCAATCGAGACCTGAAAAAAGAAAGTGAACAGGAACATTTTCGCTCCGATCTATATTACCGCTTATCTACTTTCAAAATCACAGTTCCCGCTCTACGTGAGCGCAAAAAGGACATTGAAGAGCTTGCCAATTATTTTTTAACTGTTTATTCTGCAAAAATAAAAAAGCGCATTACCTCAATGGATAGAACATTCATTCAACAATTAAAAAATTATGAATGGCATGGAAATATTCGTGAATTAAAAAATATTATTGAAAGGGCTGTTATTTTATGTGACACCGAAACACTTTCCATTGATCTGCTACCACCCGAAATTATTCATTGTGAAACTACTTCCTTATCCTCATCTTCAACAACATTGGAGAGTATGGAAAAAATTCATATTCAAAAAATAATTCACCTGGCAAAAGGAAATAAAACCAAAGCTGCTGAACTATTAGGAATTGGCTTAACTACGCTTTATAGAAAAATGGAAGAATACCATCTCGAAAAGTAAAAGCACCCTACCATTTTGAAAAACCCTTCCAAAATGGAAGGGTTGTTTTTTTTCTTAGATTTCTTATCTCTTTTGTTTTCAGGCCCTTAAACCCTTTTTATTTTTCGGATTAAATTTTGGCATAGTAGTTTAATCAAATTGAATATGGTTATGCTAAAATTAATATTTACCTCAATTCTCATCTGCGCTGCAACTTTTAATTATGCTCAGACAGATTCTTTATTCATTCCCTTTGAAGGAATGGATCTTACCTGGCAAAATGGTAACGACCGGAGAGATTCCGCAGTATTGCAGAGCAAGTATTTTACAGGTTCCGTTATGATAGATGCCAATTGCACCTACTCCTTTGCAAACCCTATCGATCATACCGTGGTAGGCTCAACTGCGCTTGCAAGAAACAATGAGATGCAAATTTCAAGTGTAAATTTAGGAGGAGATTTCAATTTTAATGGGGCACGTGGCAGAATTATGACACAGTTCGGAACCAGGTCCACCGTGGTTCCAAGAAACGACTACAGCCAATACCGCGGGCAATACGATCTTGCAAATGTGTATCGTTATTTAAGTGAAGGATATGCCGGATATCACTTTAATATTTGGAATGGAATAAATATTGATGCGGGAATGTTCATGTCGTATATCGGGCTCAACTCCTACTATCAGGTTGAAAACTGGGAATACCAGGCCTCATTTACTTCCGATAATACACCTTGGTATTTCAATGGTTTGCGCGTACAGATGTTTCCAACAAAAAAATTAAAGATAGAGGCGTGGATCATTAATGGCTGGCAGAGTTACGGAATGTTCAATGAAATGCCGGGCGTAGGAGGAAATATTACCTGGTGTCCAAATGAAAATGTTAAACTTTTAACGAATGACTATTATGGAAGCGATGCAGCGGGTTTACCTGGCAGACAGCGGTTCCATTCGGATAATAGTTTATTGGTAAGATATTTTAATCGTTCTAAATCAAACGGAATTAGTAGAATGGCATTTTCCATTACGGGTGATCTTGGTTTTGAAAAAGGTGCCGGAGTGGTTGGATTTGGCGGTGATTCATTAACACCAGAACAACATTTTATAAGCGGTATGTTCTATAACCGGATATGGTTTCATAAAAACAAATTTGCATGGACCATTGGAGGAGGTGTAATGACAAACCCCGGCCGCTACCTTGTTCTTTACCCTACAGGTGATGCAAGTCCTTTGCCGAATCCCAGTAACCCAACTGCAACATCAGGAACACACCCTTTCAGTGCCAATCCGGGTGACCAGTTTAATGGTTGGGATTGTTCCACTAATTTAGAATGGATGCCCAATCAAAGTATATCTTTTAAGGTAGAATATGTTCATAGAGAATCGAGCGTTCCGTATTTTGCAGGGCATGGAGGAGTGACTTCTCCAACGGGATATACTACCACATTTTTGCCTGCAGGCTGGGTTCCCGATCTTGTGAAAAAAGAAAACAGGATAATTATCGCAATTTTATTTAGGATATAAAGCAAAAAACAGCACAATTTAATTCTTGATTAGACTTTATATATTTAAAATACATTATAATGTTTACAACGAAATTGATGGTTAAAATGCTTACACACAATTTTCTCGACAAGCTCGAAATGACTCCGCGCGTGGTCATTTCGAGCTTGTCGAGAAAGTGCGACTGATTACCTTAACCGTTTAACTTAAATAAGTCTATTATAAAAAAAACAAATGAACGTCAAAAGAAAAATAGAAGCAGGATTACTTTTTTTATTCACGCTATCCATAATAATAACAGGCATTTCGGCATACAGTACAAAAAAACTAGCTACTGATTCCAATGCAATTTTAATGAATAATTATTCCAGTATTGTTCATGCAAAAAACATGCTTAAAGAACTTTCCTTCGCTATAAATGATTCCAACCATTTTAATACTACAGCTTTTGAAAACATACTGGCTCTGCAGCAAGCCAATATCACGGAACAAGGAGAGAAAGACCTTACCGATTCAATTGCTTTATATATTAAGGAAATAAAAAGCACAAAAAATTCACAAAAATTTATTTCCTCCGTCAATCAACTCTTATACAAAATAATGGAATTAAATATGAAAGCAGTTGAAGAGCGCAATGCACAAGCTCAAGAAACGGCATACAATGCATTTTTGTATATGCTAATAAGTGGAGGTCTGTTTTTATTGTTAGCGATTATTTTTATTGCACGGTTTCCAAGTTATATCGCCTTACCAATAATTAAACGTGATCGGGAAAAAACAAATTTTATTGCTACTGTTTCTCATGAGATCAAAACCCCTATCGCTGCTATTAAATTGAGCACAAAATTACTGGGTGATGAACGCATCGGGACTTTGAACCCCGAGCAAAAACAATTAATTCAAAACATAAAAGAAGATACCGCCCGTGTATTAAAGATCACCACAGAAGTGCTGAGTATGGCGCAAATGGAATCCGGTAAGATCCAACTTAATATACATCCTTCCGATCCTAAACAAATTGTTGATTATGCATTGGAAGCAGTGCATTTTCAGGCGGAACAAAAACAAATTGAACTTGAAATAAACTACGATGAAACGCCTCCTGTAATAAATGCTGATGTTGAAAAAACAGCCTGGGTATTGGTAAACCTGCTTTCTAATGCAATAAGATATTCACCCGAAAATAGTAAGATCAGTATAGTACTAAAAACAAACCCGCATACCGTATTGTTTTCTGTTCAGGATTTTGGAAAAGGAATTGACAAAAAATACCAGGATAAAATTTTTGACCGCTATTTTCAAGTGCCGGGAAGCAAGTCGGGAACAGGTTTGGGACTAGCTATCAGCAAACAATTTATTGAAGCCCAGGAAGGTGAAATATGGGTAGAAAGCGATATAGGAGTAGGAAGCAAATTTAACTTCACTTTAAACCGAAATTTTTTAAACGAAATACCACTATAATTTAAAATTATGTCATCTCTTGATTTAAAAAAAGTCTCCGCTGCCGGAGCATTAATTACCCTTGGAATTATTTTCGGTGATATCGGAACCTCTCCTCTTTACGTATTAAAAGCCATTGTTGGAGAAAATAATGTTATTAATTCTGATACCATTTTGGGTGGACTCTCCTGTATCTTTTGGACACTTACGCTGCAAACCACAGTAAAATATGTGATACTGACATTACGTGCAGATAATAAAGGAGAAGGAGGAATTTTCGCTTTATACGCTTTGGTGAAAAAAGCAAAAATTAAATGGTTAATGTTTCCTGCAGTTATTGGTGGAAGTACTTTGTTAGCTGATGGTATTATTACTCCTCCAATTTCTGTTGCTTCAGCCATAGAAGGTTTACGTACACTTAATCCTGAAATCCATACAATACCTATTGTTATTGCTATTATAGCCGCATTATTTGCAATACAACAATTTGGAACAAAATTCATTGGCAAGTTTTTTGGCCCGGCTATGTTAGTATGGTTTTTGATGTTAAGCATCTTGGGCGTTATTCAAATATCCACGAACATCAGCGTTATTGCCGCCATTAACCCCTATTATGCTTATAAACTGTTATTCCTTCACCCGGAAGGATTTTTAGTGTTAGGTGCTGTTTTTCTCTGTACAACAGGTGCAGAAGCGCTTTACTCTGACCTCGGCCATTGTGGTAAAAAAAATATTCGGGTTACCTGGATCTTCGTTAAAACAGCCCTTCTCTTAAATTATTTTGGACAAGGAGCCTGGTTGATCGCACAAGAAGGTCAAAAACTAACATCTAATCCATTTTACAGTATTATGCCTCAATGGTTTATTCCAACAGGTATTGCAATATCAACAATTGCTGCAGTAGTAGCCAGTCAGGCACTGATCAGTGGTTCGTTCACTTTAATTAACGAGGCCATGCGCCTCAATTTCTGGCCAAAAGTAAAAGTGAACTACCCTACCGATCTTAAAGGTCAGATCTACATACCATCTATCAACTGGCTGCTGTTAGTAGGGTGTATCGGAATTGTTCTTTATTTCCGGGAGTCGTCAGGCATGGAAGCCGCTTATGGTTTAGCAATTGTACTGACGATGATAATGACCACAACTTTGCTGACCTACTACATGATCATTAAACGTTATAATCCTTTTTTTATCGGTCTTTGCCTGATCGTGTACCTTACCATAGAAACCTCCTTTTTAATTGCTAATTTGCATAAATTCAGTCATGGAGGCTGGATAACATTGATGATAGCCGGTGGGCTCATTACAGTGATGCTGGTATGGTTTTACGCTCGAAAGATCAGGAACCGTTATGTTGAGTTTGTAAAACTTGCGGAATACCTGCCTGTATTGGAAGACCTAAGCCGTGACCTGAGTGTTCCCAAATACGCAACCCACCTTGTTTACCTCACCAGTGCGAACGACAGAGAGGAAATAGAATCGAAGATCATTTATTCCATCACACAGAAACAACCCAAACGAGCCGATATATACTGGTTTGTACACGTGGATGTGGTAGATGAACCGTACCGCATGGACTACAAAGTAAATGAGTTCATTCACGATGATGTTATTCGGATCGATTTCATATTGGGTTTCCGTGTTGCACCACGCATTAATATGATGTTCAGAAAAGTAGTGGAAGACATGGTAAATAAAAAAGAAGTTGACATTACAAGCCGTTATAAATCACTGAATAAAAATAATATTATTGGTGATTTCCGCTTCGTGGTGATCGAGAAATTTATTTCGTTTGAAAATGATCTGCCTTTTTACGAAAAAGTGATACTGGATATTTATGCCTTTCTAAAACGGATGGGCTTATCCGAAGCAAAAGCATTTGGATTGGATACAAGTTCTGTAACGGTTGAAACTGTGCCATTGATCATTGCTCCACCAAAAGAAATTAATATGAAAAGGATTGGATAATGGTCTTCTCAGTTTGATTCTGGGCGTTCCCCTTTCTTGAAAAAAAGAAAGGGGGGGCTTGGAATTTATCCTGAGCGAAGCCGAAGGGCTGCAATCTTTTCTAAACAGAAAAGGATTTGCGTTGCAATCCCTAACGCAACATTATCAATGAAAGAGTTGTGAGTCTTTCACCTCAAATTTTTAAATAACAATATTCACGATCTTGTTATGAACAACGATAACCTTTTTAGGTGCTTTGCCTTCCAGGTATTTTTGGGTTTGATCCAGATTAAGTACTTCTTTTTCCACATCTTCTTTTGACAGAGAACGGTCGTATTCCCGGAAGAAACGGGTTTTTCCATTGAATGAAATTGGATAATTGAATGAACTTTCAACTAAATAATCTTCATTACAAATTGGGAATGTTGCATACGTGATGCTTTCAGTATTACCTAATTTGTTCCACAGCTCTTCTGCAATATGCGGAGCATAAGGTGCCATAAGTATTGCTAATGGCTCTAATACTTCACGTTTATTGCATTTGAATTCTGTTAACTCGTTTACACAGATCATAAAACTACTTACAGAAGTATTGAAAGAGAAATTTTCAATGTCCTGAGCAATTTTTTTGATGGTTTTGTGCAATGTTTTTAATTCTGGTCTGGTAGCAGGTTCGTTTGAAATATTCAATTCATCACCATTGTGGTATAACCTCCAAAGTTTACGAATAAAATTAGAAACGCCTGAAATGCCACTGGTACTCCATGGTTTACTTTGTTCCAGTGGGCCAAGGAACATTTCGTATAAGCGTAAACAGTCAGCGCCTTGTTGTTCCACAATATCATCCGGGCTCACAACATTCCATTTTGATTTGGACATTTTTTCTACTTCTCTTCCACAGATATAATTTCCGTTTTCTTCACACAAAATTTCATCGATGCGCAAGAATTTATAGCGATCACTTTTTTTAAATTGTTCTACATCTAAAATATTAGTTACAGAATCAATCAAATTAATATCTATATGAACAGGAATGAGTGAAGTTAATTCTTTAGATTGTATAATACCTGTATATCCATTATTTTTCCATACTGCTAATTCACTTTCTATTATTTTGTTTAGTAGACTATCTGCTCCGTTTTTTTGATAATTATCATATGAACTTTTGGGAACAATAAATTTTTTCATTTTTGGAATTGACTTTGAAATTATTTGCTCTGAACTTATTCCATCAATTCCTACTGCAAATCCATAAACAAAAGCACTCACCCCCTGTATCATCCCTTGATTAATCAACTTCTTCGCAGGTTCAGCAACAGGGATCAAACCAAGATCATTTAAAAACTTTGTCCAGAAACGGATGTATAATAAATGGCCTGTTGCGTGCTCTGCACCACCAATGTATAGATCCACATTTTGCCAATAATCAAATGCTTCTTTTGATGCAAATGTTTTATCGTTGTGGGCATCCATGTATCTTAAAAAATACCAGGAAGAGCCAGCCCAGCCTGGCATTGTAGAATATTCGTATTCAAACTCACCTTTGTATTTCCAATCTTTCGCACGTGCCAATGGCGGTTCACCGGTTTCTGTTGGTAAATATTTATCAACTTCGGGGAGCAATAAAGGCAATTCATTTTCAGATAATACTTTCGGAATTCCGTTCTCATAATACACCGGAATAGGTTCTCCCCAATAGCGTTGACGGCCGAAAATAGCATCACGTAAACGGAAATTTGTTTTACCTTTACCTAATCCTCTCTCTTCAATTACTGCAATTATTTTTTTGATAGCGGCTTTTACTTCAAGGCCATTTAAAAAATCAGAATTAACAAGTTTACCTTCTTTTTCATCATACGATTTATCAGCAAAATCCCAGTCAACAGGCGGTAGTATGATCACCAACTTATCGATACCAAAATGATCTGCAAAAGCATAATCGCGGGAATCATGCGCAGGAACTGCCATTACAGCACCTGTCCCGTATCCAGCCAATACATAATCACCGATCCAGATGGGAACTTGTTTTCCGGTGAAAGGATGAATTACATAAGCACCTGTAAATACTCCTGTTATTTTTTTTACATCCGCCATACGCTCGCGCTCACTGCGGTTCTTCGCGAATGTGATGTATTCATCCACCGCTTTTTTCTGTTCAGGTGTTGTAAGCTTTTCAACAAGCTCATGCTCCGGAGCAAGCGTTACAAAGGATACTCCGAACAATGTATCCGGGCGGGTAGTGAATACTTCTACCTCACCCCGGCCCTCTCCTTCAGGAGAGGGAGCGATTGTGAACTTAAGTGAAGTTCCTTCTGATTTTCCGATCCAGTTGCGTTGCGCTTCTTTGATGGATTCTGTCCAATCAAGTGCATCCAGATCGGTAAGCAAACGATCTGCATAAGCGGTAATACGCAGGCTCCATTGTTTCATTAACTTGCGCTCAACCGGATAACCTCCACGTTCAGAAACACCTTCTTTCACCTCTTCGTTGGCAAGCACAGTGCCCAATTGCGGACACCAGTTCACCATTGTATTACTTAAAAATGCCAGGCGGTAATTCAATAAAACATCTGATCTGTCTTTTTCAGAAAAAGCGTTCCAATCCGATGAACTGAATGTTTCTGTTAGTTCACAAGTAGCATTAATACTGCCATTCCCACCCCTTTCAAACTCGGCAATTAAGGTTTCAATATTCTCTGCCTTATTGCTTTTTTTATTATACCATGAATTAAACAATTGAATAAAGATCCATTGTGTCCATTTATAATACTGAGGGTCGGAAGTTCTTACTTCACGATCCCAATCGAATGAAAAGCCTATTTTATCTAACTGTTCGCGGTAACGTGCAATATTATTTTCTGTTGTAATGCGCGGATGCTGGCCTGTTTGAATAGCATATTGTTCGGCCGGTAAACCAAATGAATCGTAACCCATCGGGTGCAATACATTAAAGCCTTTTAATCGTTTATAACGCGCAAAAATATCGGACGCGATGTATCCCAATGGATGCCCAACATGCAGACCTGCACCACTTGGATAAGGGAACATATCTAAAACAAAATATTTAGGTTTAGAAGATCTGTCTTCTGTTTTATACGTTTTGTTTTGCGCCCAATAGGCTTGCCACTTTTTTTCTACTTCTCTGAAATTATATTCCATTTTTGATTGGATTCTTAAGCGTCATTCCGAAATATTTCGGAACCTCAACATGAAGATGCTGAAACATTTCAGCATGACGTTATGTAAATAAATTTAGGCTGCGAAGATACAAAAAACATCAACTGTTTCCTGATGTCATTAAGTTTTAGGATGTCCTAATTTGATTTAAGTCATTTATTTCAATATAGGAAATCATTTCTTCTGCTTTCACGCTGATATACCTTTGTTGCATAACATTAAAACAAATTTATCATGAAAAAGTACATTCACGTTGCAGTAGGAACAATGTTCCTTTTTTCAACAAGTCAGGCGCAAGTAAATACCGATAATAATGCAGGTAACAATTTTTCGAAAGATATAGTTTTGGTTACAGAAGAAATTTCCGAGAAACCCGCGCGGGATTTCCCTGTAATGCTATTGGGTGTTCGTTTTATGCCAACAACATCCGATATAAAAGTTCAAAATTCCGATGGAAATACAGTAGAGGGCTCGGCTACTCTGAGTTACGGCTATGGCGGATTGTTGGGGTTTAATTTCAATAAACATGTGGGGTTGCAATTGGAGGTGCTTTACAGTACTCTCTCTCAAAAATATGCAGACCATACCTTAGACAGGGAAATAGATATAAACTATGTGAACATCCCCTTGTTATTATCATTAAATGTAAACAGAACCAATGCAGTTAATTTAAATGTTGTGGTAGGACCCCAGCTGGGTGTAAATGTGGGTTCAAGTGTAAAAACCAGCGGAACAGCTAATGGCAATGCAAATACAACAGCGGTATTGGCTGTAAAAGAGAATGATTTTGGTGTTGCCTATGGAGGAGGTTTTGATTTCGGCCTTAATGCAGCACGAACTATTCGATTTGATATTGGATTTCGTGGTGTTACAGGTTTAATTGATATCAGCGATCGAAGCAAAACACTTGAAACAGATTCCTATTATATTTTACAGAAAAAACGCACACAAACCTATGCAGGGTATATCGGATTTACATTTTTGTTATAGATGATCTATTTTAAAAAAATCTAATCGTTAAAAAACAGAGAATGGAAAATTTGCTTTATTATATAGCGATAGTATTAGTATTGATTTGGGCCATTGGTTTTTTGGCATACTCGCTGGGAGCATTGATACACCTCTTTCTCATACTTGCCGTTATTGCGGTATTGCTGAGATTGATCCGTAGAAGAAAACAAAACAATCAAACTAAAAACTAAAATAAAATGACAACAAAACTTAAAATTAAAGGAAACTGGAACGTGCTAAAAGGTCAGCTTAAACAAAAGTATGCCAATTTAACGGATGATGATCTGCTCTTTGTAGAAGGAAAAGAAGACGAACTGTTAGGGCGCCTGGAAAAAAAACTTGGAAAAACGCAAGAAGAATTAGAGGAAACATTTGATGAGCTGCAATCAAAAAGTAATTAATTCAGAATTAAAAAAAACAAAAGGTTAAGCTCCCGGCCAATGAGCATATAAACAGAACACTGATAACACGGATAATTATGATAATCACGGATAAAAAATCTGATCTTATCCTAAATTGATGATAAATACTGATGAAAATCTCTTGTAATCATAAACAATCTGTGTCATCTGCGTTCTGTTTCATTACCCGGGTACTTACAAAAGAAGAATTCAGAAAAAATAACCATTTAAATTAAACTTTTAAATCTAAAACATCATGGGAAATTTACTTTACTACATAGCTGTTATATTAATAATATTTTGGCTTATAGGCTTTTTGGGGTATCATGCAGGGGGATTGATACATATATTACTTGTAATAGCTGTTATTGCTGTGTTGCTGAGAGTAATTCAAGGGAATAAACCTCTTTAAGAGTATATTATTCTTTCGGCTAAATCGTAATTTCATAAACATTCTCTTTATCAACCCCTGGCTGGAAATAAAGAGAATTGTTTTATAGTTATTAACCTTACATTGTTTATTTCAAATTGGATATACCAAAAGAGGCATAATTTAAACAACTACTTTAGTAGCAGAAAAAATTAGCCGCGTGTTTGATATATATTCAAAAAGAAAATTAGTAGGTTCGTCAATCACAACAGTAGTGAGCCTTTCGCTTGTATTGTTTATGCTTGGATTGTTGGGTATTATTATACTTAACACCAATAAGCTATCTGATAACCTGAAGGAAAATATTGGCATTCAGATCATTTTGAATGAAACTGCTAAAGAAGCAGATATACAACATTTAACAAAAATGTTAGATATCTCTGATTATGTGAAGTCAACGGAATTCATTACCAAAGAAGATGCTGCAAAGCGTTTACAGGAGGATCTGGGCGAAGACTTTATTGATTTTTTGGGTTATAATCCCTTACTTCCATCCATCAATGTTCACGTAAAAGCTGCGTATGCAAATACCGACAGCCTTTCTATGATTGAAAAAGAATTGATCGGAAGTAAACTGGTAAAAGAAGTGGTTTATCAAAAATCATTGGTTAGTATGATCAATGAAAATGTAAAAAAGATCAGTCTTGTTATTTTAATTTTCAGTGGATTGCTTATGGTTATTGCACTTGCGCTGATCAATAATACTATTCGTCTTTCCATTTACAGCAAGCGTTTTATTATTAAAACGATGCAGCTGGTTGGAGCTACTCAAAGTTTTGTGAGAAGGCCATTTGTATTAAAAGGCATTAAACATGGTATTTACGGAGCCACCATTGCTATTCTTATGCTTATTGGTGTTCTTTACTTTGCCCAAAAACAATTACCTGAATTGGTTGAACTGCAAGATGAAAAGATGCTTGCAACATTATTCGGGCTTGTAATAGTACTTGGAATTATTATTTCCTGGATAAGCACCTCATTGGCCGTACGTAAGTACCTTCGTTTAAAAGCAGACGATCTTTATTATTAGAACTGAGTATTATTTCTGAAATATTGAGGTGAAATTCATACCGGCTACCCTCTAGAGTATCACCAAATTTCCTATACTCCTGTCATCCCGAGCTTTTCGCGAGGGATCTTGTTGCTATTAATGATATTATCACAATGATTAACAAGATCCCTCGCGAAAAGCTCGGGATGACATTGATTATGTCAATCACCTCGGATGCCTTGATATTCTTTCCTTATTTATAAATACAAAACGTATATTTGTTTCGAATAAACCAATCATTAAGGTTCTATTTTCAGTAAGAAAAACACGAAACATGAAATTCAAAAAACCAAGTTTAATTGTTCAGATTTTTTTAGGAATGGCTCTTGGAATAATCGTAGGTTATTTCTGGAAAGATTTTGCTCCAAGCTTACGTATCCTGAGCGACATCTTTATGCGCCTGATCAAAATGATCATTGCTCCTTTGGTGTTTTCTGTATTGGTGGTGGGTGTTGCAAAAGTGGGTGATTTTAAATCAGTTGGACGTATCGGGATAAAAACACTTTTATATTTTACAACTGCTGCAATTGGTGCCTTATTACTCGGATTGTTTTTAGTAAATGTTTTTGAACCCGGCAAAACAATGACACTTGAATTGCCTCCTGTGAATGCAGAAGTAGGTATTGAAGCATCGAAAGGATTTGATACAAAAAACTTCATCGAACATATTATTCCGGAAAGTATTGTTGCGGTGATGGCAAAAAACGAAATTCTTCCCATTGTAATATTTGCTTTGTTCTTTGGTGTTGCAGCAGCTTCCATCGGAAAAACAGGGAAAGTGGTAGTGGATTTTTTTGATTCTGTTTCACACATCATGTTTAAAGTTACCAATTATGTAATGGCATTTGCGCCATTGGGCGTATTTGGTGCTATTGCAGCTGTGGTTGCCAAACAAGGCCTGGGGGTTCTCACGGGGTATTTATACCTAATAGGTACCTTTTATTTAGGACTTTTTCTCTTTGTATTTGTGGTCCTATTCCTGATCTGTTTTTTTCTCAAGATCAAATTCTTCAAATTGTTGGGCCATATAAAAGAGCCTGTTTTGTTGGCATTCAGCACAGCCAGTTCGGAAGCAGCGATGCCAAAAACCATAGAATCTTTAGAGCGCTTTGGTTGCGGAAACCGTATTATCAGCTTTGTTTTGCCACTTGGTTATTCTTTTAATTTAGATGGCTCAATGATGTATATGACCTTTGCAACGGTATTTATTGCCCAAGCCTATGGAATAGATATGAGCGTTACCGATCAGATAATGATGCTATTGATATTATTAATAACAAGCAAAGGAATGGCTGGGATACCCCGTGCATCCTTAGTTGTAATTGCCGGGATGCTTGATCATTTTAATATCCCGGTTGCCGGATTGTTATTGCTTTTGGGTATTGACCAGATCTTAGATATGGGACGTTCTGCTACCAATGTGGTTGGTAATGCGGTAGCTACGGCTGTTATTTCCAAATGGGAAGGGGAATTGCATGAATTCAGAAAAGAAGCTGATATTGACCATGTCAAGTTGGATTAGCAATTTAACACAGAGCTCACTGAGTTTTTAGAGTTTCAAAGAGAAAAGGGTTGGCAGCTTTTTTTCATTATTGATAATTTAGACTCTTTCAAACTTCCTTTTCCCCTGTGTGCTCTCTGTTTAACATTTACTTTTAGATCATTCGATGGATATTGTAGAATTTTTAAAACAACTAACTGACCCTGAATCCATTATACAATATGGAGGCTTGGCTTTGCTCCTGTTTGTGGTATTTGCTGAAACGGGGTTGTTGATCGGTTTTTTCCTTCCCGGTGATTCACTTATTTTCATTTCAGGAATGATCTGTGTTTCAAAGCCCGAATTATTGGGTGTAAACATTTTTGTTTTAATTATTTCTTTATCCATAGCGGCTATCATCGGAAATATGGCAGGGTACTGGTTTGGGTATAAGGTTGGTCCTCCGCTATTTAGCCGTAAAGATTCCCTTATCTTCAAAAAAAGATACCTAACCATCACACAAAATTTTTACAATAAAAATGGTGGTAAAACACTCATTTTAGGCCGTTTTCTTCCTATCATCCGCACCTTCGCCCCCATTTTGGCAGGAGTGATACGTATTGATTTTAAAAAATTTATGGTGTATAATGTAGTAGGCGCTATTGCCTGGATTGGCTTACTGGCAAGCATTGGATATTATTTAGGAACCTATGAATGGGTGCAAAAAAACATAGGCTATATTGTTATCGGGCTTATTGTTATTACGCTGATCCCACTGATCAGCACCTATCTCAAAGAAAAAAAAGCGTAAAATGCCCCTCAGCAAAATTATATTTCTCCGTTAATAGCTTAAAAACAACCGTTTAATAATTAATGAGTACACTTTGCAATATTATTATTTAGGTTTGCGTTCGACAAAGGTAATTTTTACCAAATCATTAAGTTTTACGATAAATTTTTACTTTCAAAATAGATTTAGTAAGTTTGGAGCCTTGTTTAAAAAAAACAGATAAAAAGCATTATAATTTTTTTCAATTTATAATAAATTAAACCTTAAAATTTAAACCTTAAAATTAACAGAAATGAGCAAACCAAATTCATCTAACGCATTCAAATCTTTATTTGCGTCATTAGCTATTGTAGTATGTATAGTAATTGGTGTATTAATATACATGTTTATCCTTGGAAATGCTTCACACTTTGATGCAGAAGGCCATCCAAAAGCTGGAGATTACCTGGGAATGATGTATCAGGGTGGAATAATTGTACCAATTCTAATGGCAATTTTCTTAATTATTGTTACGTTTTCAATAGAGCGTTTGATGACCATTGCCCGTGCAAAAGGAAAGGGTAATGTTGAGTCGTTTATCCGTAATATTAAATCATTAGTGGCTGCTGAAAAATTTGATGATGCAATTGCTGCTTGTGATCAACAACAAGGATCTCTTGCAAACGTTGTACGTGCAGGAGTTGAAAAACTAAAAAGCATTCAATCTGATGCATCGTTAGATAAAGAAAGCAAAGTGGCTGCTATCCAAAAAGAAATTGAAGAAGCTACTGCATTAGAGTTACCAATGCTTTCTAAAAACTTATCTGTTATTTCTACCTGCGCTACAATTGCAACTCTTTGGGGACTAATTGGAACTGTATTAGGTATGATCCGTTCATTTGCTGCAATGTCGCAAGCAGGTGCTCCTGATACTACTGCACTTGCAACAGGTATTTCTGAAGCACTTATCAACACGGCACTTGGTATTGGTGGTTCTGTAATCGGTATTATTATGTATAACTACTTTACTAATAAAATTGACTCTATTACCTTTAGCATGGACGAAGCAGGATTTACGATCGTACAATCTGTTAGTGCACATAAATAAGCAATTGGCACAATTTAACAATTATGCAGTAGGCAATTTCTACAGCGTTAACTGAATTAAATTGCCGCTGAATAATTGTTAAATTATTTCGTTATTTTAACCAATAAATTTGTAAAAAGACATGCCTAAAATTAAAATGCCTAAAAGCAATCCTTCGCTTGATATGACCCCGATGGTGGATTTGGCTTTTCTTTTGGTTACTTTCTTTATGCTTACCGCTTCTTCAAAAGTTTCTGAACCGGTTGTTGTTGATACACCTTCGTCTACTTCGGATAAATTATTGCCTCAAAACGTAATAATGGTAACGGTTGACGATAAAGGTAAAGCCTATTATAATATTAATAATTATGATGTGCGGATCAAAACCCTTGAAAAAATGGGTGCTCAATACAAAGTTGATTTTACCAAAAAAGAAAAAGAAGAATTTGCTAAAATGACCAGTTTTGGTGTACCTATCGAAACGCTGAAACAGTATCTTAATATGGAGGAAAGTGAACGTTTAAAGGTGAAATCCCCGGGTATCCCTTTAGATTCTTTACATAATCAATTAGGCGATTGGATCCAGTTTGGTAGAATTGAAGCAGCAAAACAAGCAAGAACACAAAAAGAAAAAGCTGAAACGCTGGGCCGTGAGTTCAAATACGAGCCAATTCGGTTTGCTATTAAAGCAGATGGGAAAGCTAACTATATCAGCGTAAAAGACGTGATCAAAGTATTTACTGATAAAGATATCTACAGATTCAACCTTATTACCAACCTTGAAAAAGGGGATGAATAAAAAAAATTAATCCGAATTTATGGAATATGTATTTTAAATGCATCTTCTATATGTAACAGGTAAAATTAACAGCTAATTAATTTTAAAAAATGGCAGAAGTAAATACAGGTGATGGCGGTGGCCATGGCAAACATGATAAGAAACGCGCCAAAAAATCATCTACCAAAATAGATATGACGCCAATGGTGGATTTGGCATTCCTTCTTCTTACTTTCTTTATCCTTACTTCTACATTTAGTAAGCCTAAAGCAATGGAGATAAATTTTCCGGCTAAAGCCGAAGATGAATCCAAAAATCAAAAGGTGAAAAATGCGATCACCTTTATCATGACAAAAGATAATGCAATTTATTATTATAACGGAGAGTTTTATCCGCCAAATAATAAAGACGGGGCACCACCAACAATTTTAACCAAAACAGATTTTTCGAAAGACGGCTTGCACAAACTTCTGCTGGATCGCTACAAACCAACATTGGAAGCAATTACAGTTCTGGAAGAAAAATATAAAAGAAAAGAAATTGCCGATACTACCTTAAAAAGGTTAGTAAATTTAGAAAAAGGGCACAAAGATGCACTTACCGTGCTTATTAAGGCAGATGATAAAGCAATTTATAAAAACGTAATTGATCTTATAGATGAGTTAAACGTTTGTTTAGTTGGTAAATATGCTGTCGTGGACGTGATGCCCACAGAATTAGAATTGTTAAACGCTACAAACAAATAATATTATGGCTGAAAAAGCATTATTAAATGATTGGACAAGCGCAATAGCTGAAGGGCGTAATGAACTTGTTTTTGAGGGTAAAAATAAAAATTACGGAGCGTACGACTTGCGTAAAAAATATAACCGCACAGTAAATCTTGCGCTTCTCATTACAGGTTTATCCTTTATATTTATTGTTAGCTTCCCTATGATCCTTGACTGGATACAACAACAAACCGAAGAGCTTGTTGTACCTGTTGATAATACGGTTGTTGATCTAACAGCACCACCACCAATTGATGAGGCGGAGCCACCACCACCACCGCCACCGCCACCACCTGTAATGGAAACCGTTAAATTTACTCCACCCGTAGTAACGGATGACGAGGTAATTGATGAACCACCACCATTACAAACAGAGGAAACACCTCAGATCAGCACCGAAACACAAGAAGGTACCGGTGATGATATCATTATCATCCCTGATGAAGGAACTGGTATTGTAGCCCCTGTAAAGGACGAAATCTTTACCATTGTTGAGCAGATGCCGTCCTTCCCGGGTGGAGATGCAGCAATGATGAAATGGATAAGAGATAAAATTGAAGCTATCGGATATCCTCAAATGGAAAAAGAAGCCGGTATTTCAGGTACTTGCTACGTTACTTTCGTAATTGATAAAGATGGTAATGTGGTTGATTCGAAAATATTAAGAGGCGTTTCCGGTGGACCTGGTTATGATAAAGTTGCTCTAACTGTGGTTAAAGCAATGCCAAAATGGGCTGCAGGAAAGCAGAATGGCCGTTCGGTGTCGGTACAATACAACTTACCGATTAAGTTCACTATAAGATAACATTTCTTAAAAAATTCTAAATTTTAAAAACTCTAAATTCTAAATCTAAAATCCGGTTTAAAATTTAGAGTTTTTAAATTATACCCCATACCTGTGCTTCCTGAAAGTAATCCATTGATAAATAAAATACGCTATTATTTAAGTTATATAATGGTAGCGCTATACTTAGGTATCGGCTTACTTTTTTTATTTTCTGATATTGCCATTCAAACTTTTCCTGTTTACCGCGAAGCAGTTGGAGGTTTATTGATTTTCTATGCCGCTTTCAGGTTGTATTTGATCATTAAAAGGAAGGCCTGAACCATATGACAATGTCATTAAATGAAGATGCCATCGCAGATATTTCGACAAGCTCAATATGACCAGTGCGCAGCTGAGTGTATGGACAAATTGCACAAATAAATAAATTTTATTTCGCCCCTCTGGGGCTTAGAAACATTATGGGGCTCATTTTCTACCAAGATTATGCCCCTCTGGGGCAATATTTAGCCCCGTTAAGGAGCGTAATCTTAGTAGAAACGAAGCACACAAACCAATACAAAGCTCCGTAGGAGCGAAATATAATACAATGCAATTTGTAATACACCCGCTCAGCCAATGCGTCACCTTAGAATAATTTTATTAATTACATTTGCTTCAGTTTTAAACTTAACAGGACAAACATCGATGACAAATCCCTCAACAGTACCAGTGGAAAGCAAAACAGTTGTGTTTATTCATGGCTTATTTCAAAATCCGGAAAGCTGGCATGAATGGAAAAAATATTTTGAGGCGAAGGGTTATACCTGTTATGCTCCTGCATATCCTTTCCACGATGGTAACCCGGCAGATCTGCGTAAAAATATTAATCCAAAGCTTGGTGAACTTACCTTCGGACAAGTAATTGATACTTTGGCAAGCTTTATTGATAAGCTGCCTGAAAAACCGATCCTGATCGGACACTCCATGGGTGGACTTGCCGTTCAAAAGCTTATTTCAATGAATAGAGGCGTTATGGGGATCTGTATTGATGCTGCACCCCCAAAAGGGGTTTTTAGCCTTAAATGGAGCTTTTTAAAAGCGAACTTACCAACCGTTAATCCATTTAAAGGGAATTCGGTTTGTCTTCCGGATGTAAAATGGTTTCATTATGCCTTTTGCAATACAATGACAATGGAACAAACCGAAATTGAATTCAATAAATTTGTTGTTCCCGAAAGCCGTAATATCCCAAGGAGCAGTACGAAGGCAGATGGTTACATTGATTTCAAAAAGCCGCACAGCCCATTACTTTTTATTGCCGGTGAAAAAGATCATATCATCCCATCATCGTTGAACAAGAAGAATTTTAATGCCTACAAAGACAGTAATAGCAAAAAGGATTTCAAAGAATTTGCCGGAAGAACGCACTATATCTGCGGGCAGCAGAACTGGGAGGAAGTTGCGGATTATATTTTTGGGTGGGTAAAGAATAAATAGAGGCATTTGGCAATATGGCCTAACAGAATTCATAAAAAAGGGTGCTATTCCACGAAGAGCACCTTTTTTTTATGATTAGTCCTTTGGTTTGAGTGAAGAAGGAAATTGTACCAATTAGGCTTCATTTAGTTTGATTTATCCTGTCCATCACACTTTCTCGACTCCGCTCGAAATGACAGCGCGCATTGGTCATTTCGAGCGGAGTCGAGAAAGCGGGGTGGGTTTAAAATCAGAATTATCGAAATAAACTACAATTCAACAAAAAAGGTGTTCTTCAATTGAAGAACACCTTTTTTGTTGTTAAACCCTAAGGTAAAAGAAGAGTACTAAAAAGCTTTTCTCGGACGTTTTTCACGTGAAAAATTACTTTTTCTTTCTCCTGATTCACTGGATGTTTTTCTAACAGATCCACCTTTATCAGAACGGTCGCTATAGCTTTTGCGCTCACCGGAAGAATTTCCGCTATCGCTTGTTCTTTTTGCATAACCTCCTTTTTCGGAACGATCGCTGTATGTTTTACGTTCACCAGATCCTGAACCAGAACCGTAGCTCTTACGTTCACCAGATCCGCTTCCGCTTCTTGATGAATAACCACCTCTGTCGCCACCTCTGCTGTCGGAACGGTTTCCGTAGCTTTTGCGTTCGCCATAGCTATTGCTTCCACCATTACCACCACCGAACGAACGTTTTTCAACACCGCTATCTCCGCGGGATTCGATACGTACATTACGATTGTTGTATTGTATATTTTTAAATGTACCGGAGATGATCTCAGCAGCTTCTGTTTTTACTTCAACAAAAGAAAAACTACTTTTCACATCAATGTTTACAATTAAATTAGCAGCAACACCTGAAACTTCGCTGATGTATTCTTTCATAGTAGAGCTATCCAAATTATCCAGTTCACCTAAGTTAATGAATAGTTTAGTGATTCCATTTACAGAAACACTTGGACGATCTCTTCCTACGGAAACATTCAGATCAGGTGCATTTTTATAATAATCTAAAAAGCGATTGAACTCAGTAGAAACAAAACGTTTGATGATGTCTTCTCTGGTCAGGTCTTTTAATTCGTCATAAATTTTAGGCAAATATGTTTCAATTGCTTTTTCATTTACTTCCACTTCGTGAATTTTTTTCACTAAGCTGAAAAGTTGTGTTTCGCATGCTTGAAAACCAGTAGGAACAGTAGCTTGCGTAAATTTGGTTTTGATCAAACGTTCAATTATTCTGATCTTTCCTACTTCTTTCATATTAATGATAGCGATAGAAACACCTTTTTTACCAGCACGGGCAGTACGTCCGCTACGGTGAGTATAATTTTCAATTTCGTCAGGTAATGCATAGTTGATAACGTGCGTTACGTCCTGAACATCAATACCACGAGCTGCTACATCTGTTGCGATCAACATTTGCAATGAACGGCTACGGTAGCGTTTCATAACATGGTCACGTTGTGATTGTGAAAGATCACCGTGTAATGCATCGGCATTATAACCATCTTTAATTAATTTATCGGCAATTTCCTGTGTTTCAATACGGGTACGGCAAAATACAATTGCAAAAATATCGGGATTAGAATCTGCAATACGTTTAAGCGCAGGGTATTTATCACGAGCGTGAACAACATAATAAACGTGTTCGATATTTTCGTTACCTGAATTTTTTGTTCCTGCAGTGATCTCAACAGGAGTTGTCATATAATTTTTAGAAATACGCAATACTTCATCAGGCATAGTAGCTGAAAACAACCATGTGTTTTTTTCCTGTGGAGTTTGAGAAAGAATAGTATCTAAGTCTTCTTTAAAGCCCATGTTAAGCATTTCATCTGCTTCATCAAGCACTGCATAACGTACGTTACTTAAATTAACACGTCTGCGGTCGATCATATCATTCATACGACCAGGAGTTGCAACAACTATTTGTGCACCTTTTTTAATGTCGCGTGATTGATTATCAATACTTGCACCACCGTAAACAGCAACAATGTTAGCACCGTTAATGTATTTGGTATAGCTCTGTAAGTCGCGTGTGATTTGCATACACAACTCACGTGTAGGACAAAGGATCACTGCTTGTGTATCGCGGGATTCAAAATCAATTAAGGAAATCAAAGGCAAACCAAAGGCTGCTGTTTTTCCTGTACCTGTTTGTGCTAATGCTACAAGGTCGGTATTACCTGTTAATAATGCAGGAATTACTTTTTCCTGGATTGGGGTTGGGCTTTCAAAACCCAATTCTGTTACAGCTTTAACAATAGCATTGTTAAGCCCTAACGCTTCAAATTTGTTCATTGATGATTTATTAAGTTTATAATTACTTTAATCAACTTGTAGGAAAATGAGTTGAATTTTACAAAAGTAACTCTTCTTGGTACCAGGCTCGCGTGGCCTCTCTTAGGTACTCATAACAGGTAAGAAACTGTTGTTTAATTCGCCTAGCAAAAATTCCATTTTGACTAAAACTGAGGCAAAGGTACTCTTTATTTCCGGATTACCAAGGCTTTGCTGAAATTATTATTTTTCAGCGCGTTGTGCCTGAGACTTATTGGGTGTAATTTTGATTTGGAAAGCCGCTAACACAGGGTGTTTTAAAAAATTGTATTTTTTTTCGCAAAGCCGAAAAAAATATAAATTAAACATTGTTAATTTGACGCCTTTGCGTTTTTGAATGAAGCGTTTTGGTTATTTTGAAATTTTACAAACTGTACTAATATTCACCTCAAAAATATTTTTTTACGGTATCCTGAATTACTTCAACGGTAAGTGGTTTATTCTGAAATTCATTTACTTCCTTAAATCCCATGGCTTTTGTTTTGTCATCAGGGTTTAAAGAAGTGGTTAGCATAATCACTACCGCCTTCGATTTCTGATCCTCTTCTAATGTATGGTATATTTCAAGAAACTCAAAGCCATTCATGCCCGGCATATTAATATCCAAATATATAAGGTCTGGTTTAGGATATTGTTCGGCCTGACCTGGCTTACTTGCATTAATTATATAATCAATAGCTTGCTGGCCGCTGGTAGCGATCTGAATATGATCGCATATATTCGCTTCCTGGATTATGATTTTATGATAGGTGTTGTCAGCCGGATTGTCATCAACCAGGAGGATGCAGTTTATTTTTTTCATAAGAAGCAAAAGTTTTTAATAGTAGTGAAAATCGTTTAATAATGTCCTTTTTTTTACCCCATTGCCTCTCTTCGAATCAATCAGGACAGGCTTTTTCAAGAGACAATTGTTCTTGATCTATATTGGTACAATTCGTATAAGCAGAAACCGAAGAGCAACAAATTTAATTTAATTTTTCTTTAGGAAGCGTGAAATAAAAGACGCTTCCTTCACCTAATTTCGATTCCACCCATATTTTACCGCCAAGCATAACAACAATTTTTTTGCATATAGCCAGGCCAATGCCTGTGCCTGAATATTCAGTTTCCGAATTCAAACGTTGAAAAAGAACGAAAAGTTTATTGACATATCGCTCTTCAATACCGATACCATTGTCTTTCACTGCAAAAACATATTCGGTTGCTTTTTCTTCAACAGTAATATTTATTTCAGGGATACTATTTTTTCTTCGAAATTTTATACCATTGCTGATCAAATTCTGAAATAATTGTTTCAGTTGCACCTCATTCCCTTTTACTTTTGGGAGAATTGCAGAGGTTATTTTAGCCTTGCTTTCTGCAATTGGTGCATCCATATCAGCAATAACCGTTTTAAGAATGGTATTACAATCAACGGTTGAGAATTCAATACTTTTTCCTACCCGTGAATAGTCCAGCAGATCCTTGATCAGGTTTTTCATTTTAGTGGTCGCGTTCATAATAAATTGAAGATATTCCTTTGTTTCTTCATCTATTTTTTCGGATTTTTTTTTATCCAGCAGCTGTACAAAACTGGAAATTGTTCGCAACGGTTCCTGCAGATCATGTGAAGCAATATAAGCAAACTGCTCCAGATCCTGGTTGGAGCGGGCTAGTTCTTCTAATACTTTTGTTAGATTGGTTTCTGCATTTTTTTTCTCAGTTATATCCCGAGCTATTGCATAAAGCTTACCTGTAGCAGTATCTGGCGTTGTGTTCCAATCAAACCATAAATAATTTCCATCTTTTTTTCGATACCTATTCACAAAATTAATTGTGACAACACCTGTTTTCAGTTTTTCAACTTCTTTTAGGGTAGATTCAATATCATCAGGATGGACGAAATCCACAAACTTGTTTTCAAGCAATTCCTTTTCTGAGTAACCCAATACTTTTTCAAAATTGGGATTAATGATTTCAAAATAGCCCTGCATATTTGCGATACAGGCAAAGTCGGAGGTGTGGTCAAAAAAATGTTTGTATTCTATAAGCTTTTTTTCAAGCAGTTTTTGTTGGGTTACATCACGGGCTGCGGCAAACACGCCAAGTACCTTCCCATTGTTATCTTTATAAAGCGAAGCATTGTACAACACATCGGTTAATTTTCCACTTATATTTCTAATAGTTAAAGGGTAATCGGCAACAAAATTTTTTTCAAAAACCTGTTGGTAAACCTCTCTTGCTTTTTTCGGTTCTGTAAAATAATTTAAAAAATCGGTACCGATAATATCTTCCCGGGGGATGCCTGTAACTTTTACGGATGCCTCGTTCAAATCTGTAATTTTCCCATCTGCACTGATAGTGAAGAGAGGATCCAAACTGGCTTCAATTAAACTCCGGGTATACTGTATCGCTTGTTTTTGTTCTGTAACATCGCGGATAGCAACCGATACTAACAAGCCATCTTCTGTTTCGAATGGGTTCAGACTAATTTCTACAGGAAATTCTCTCCCATCGTTATGTTGTCCGAATAAATTTAACCCCCGACCCATTTGCCGGGCCTTAGGATTATCAAAAAACATTTTTCTATGCGCAGGGTCAACATCTTTATAGCTGGATGGAATTAATATCTCGATCTCTTTTCCGATAATCTCCTCTCTCGTATATCCAAAAAGTTTTTCGGTTTGAGAATTCACCAATTGAATTATTCCGGTGTTATTTACAATAACAATAGCATCAGGCGCGGATTCCAATAAACCTTGAAATTTGCTTTCCGCTTTTTTTCTTTCTGTAATATCACGTGCTGCAGCTACAACACCAATAACATTACCCTGGTTATCTTTATATATCGAAAGATTAAATAATACATCCGTTAATTTTCCATTTATATGTTTTATAGTCAATGGATAATCGGTAGCAAAACCTTTTTCAAAAACTTGCTTATAACTTTCCTGTGCTTTTGCCGGATCTGTAAAATAAGTTGAAAAGTCGGTGCCAATGAGTTTTTCGCGGGGAACACCTGTAACTTTTATGGATGCTTCGTTAACATCAGTGATTTTTCCATCTGTGCTGATGATAACTAAAGGATCCAAACTGGCTTCAATTAAACCGCGGACATATTGGGAATAAAGAGATCGTTTTGTAATATCCCGCGCTATGTTTGAAAACCCGATAAGCATTTTCTTATCATCGAAAATAGGAGATATTGTTAAGGATACATCTATTTTTGAACCGTCTTTTTTGATCCTTTGTGTTTCATAATGTTCTATTTTTTCTCCTTTATTATATTTTTCTAATATATATTTATGTTCATCTGTTTTCTCCGGAGCAAGGATATTGATAGATTTCCCAATTACTTCTTCGGCTTTATATCCAAATATTTTTTCTGCTCCGGCATTCCAATAGGTAATAATGCCATCCATTGATTTACTGATAATGGCATCATCAGTATATTTAACAATAGCAGACAAATGCGACTGCAGATCTAAAGTTGTTTCCTGAGTATTTTGTTTAAGTACTAAAGTCATAAATTAAATCTCCCTGATTTTTTACAAAGGAATGAAGTGTTTTTTTATTTAATAAATTCAATTATTATTTATTCGGTAAAAATAGATACGGAGGCAACGAAATGAAATGATGAAACGCACATCAGAAAATAGGCCCTAAAAATTTCAACAAGTATTTTTTACCACTAACAATAAATGAAGGATGGAAATTCCATTTTTGAGAAACATGTTTCCTTACGTTTGAGTCAACACAATCAATGCCCTCCTATCGTTTCTGTTTAGGCGGTTAGATGCCGCTTATTTTTATTCCAATTACGAATTAGTAATTCAATTTTCCTTTGGGTAGTGTGAAATAAAAAGTACTTCCCTCACCTAATTTCGACTCAGCCCATATTTTACCTCCATGCAAAGTGACAATTTTTTTACAGATAGCCAGACCAATGCCTGTACCCGGATATTCTGTTTCCGTGTGTAAGCGCTGAAAAAGAATAAAAAGTTTATTCATGTATTTTTCTTCAATTCCGATACCATTGTCTTTTACGGCAAAGAGATATTCTGCGGGTTTTTCTTCAACAGTAATTTTTATTTCCGGAACACTATTTTTCTTTCTGAATTTTATACTGTTGCTGATCAAATTCTGGAATAATTGTTTCAGTTGTACATCACTGGCTTTTACTTTAGGGAGAACGTCAGAGGTTATTTTAGCGTGGCTTTCTTTGATGGATGCATCCATTACGGCAAGAACCTCTTTAAAAATGTTATTACAATCAATGATTGAGAATGTGATACTTTTTCCTACTCTTGAATAGTCCAGCAAATCTTTAATAAGAATTTGCATTCTTAAAGTAGCGCTGGTGATAAAATTAAGATAATTATTAGCGTCATCATCTATTTTTCCACATTGTGTTTTTTCAAGCAGTCCAACAAAGTTAGATATGGTTCGCAATGGTTCCTGCAAATCATGTGAAGCGACATACGCAAACTGTTCTAACTCTTGATTAGAGCGAATAAGTTCCTCAGATTTTTGTTTAATTTCCACTTCAATCTTTTTTCGATCGGTTATATCCCTTAGTATGGCCTGATGTCCAGTAATCTTATCGCCCTCTCTTTGCTGAATTACAGTTTGTTCCACCCATTTTTTTTCTCCTGTTTTAGCAATGATGGGAAAAGAAAACAAGGTTTCCCGAATTTTGTTATCGAATTGTTCTTTGTAAAATTTAGCCACCGTTTCTTTCCATTCAGGATCTATAATTTCTGTAAAGTATTTCCCAATCAGTTCATTTTCCGTATAACCGGTAATTTTTTTTGACATAGGATTGATATAAGTCAAGTAGCCTTTGTAATCAGAGCTATAAACAACATCTCCTACTTCTTCCACAATTTTCCGGTACTTCTCTTCACTAAATTTTAAGGACTCTTGTGCTTGGGTCAAGGAAGCTGTTCGCTCTTTCACGAGCGCTTCAAGCTCCTGGCTCATTTTCCGGATTTTATCTTCGGCATTTTTACGATCGGTAATATCATGTACAGCGCCTACCAGGAGGGTACTATTTCCTTTTTCATCGAATATAGGAACAATGCTTACTTCTCCGATAAGCTGTCCGGTAGGGTAATCCGAAACCTCTTCCCAGCGGCCGATCTTTTTTTCAAGTATTGCTTTTTTGTATTTCTCCAACACAATCTTCAACGATGGTTGTGGTATTATTTCATCTACATATTTCCCGACTACCTGATCATAGTTCAGACCTGTTGTGGTCACAAAAGTTTTGTTAATGGAAACAAATTTATATCGCTCTTCTTTTTCCACGGACAAAACAAAAATGATATCTCCAACAGTATCATAAATGGAAGAAAGTAGTTGTTCTTTTTCCTGAAAAGCTTTTTCGGCTTTTATTCTTTCTATTGATTCTAATAAAATTGAAATAGAATCAGCTATTGCCCCAGCGAATAACTGCTCATCAATTGTCCAAGTACGGGGAGGTCCGTCTTGTTCAAAGCAAACGATTCCAATCATAAGTCCTCCTTTCCGGATAGGAGCATCCAGCAAGGAGGTGATACCCAAAGGTTTTAAATATGTTTCAAAATATTCATACGTCCGAGGATCCTTGCGGGCATCCGAGGCATCGATAACACGATCTAATTCAATGGCCTTGAAATACACCGGGTAATTTTCCGCATTTAGTTCTTCTCCTTCAGTATGTTTTTTTTTGCTCCTTTCATATGCGTCAATACACCTGATACCGGTTTTGAGTTCATTGTAAAGCCAAACGCTTATACGCTCTGTTTCCATTGTTTCAGAGGCAATTTCTGTAAGCTCATGGATAGGCTTTGTGAAATCACCATTGCCTATATTTAATTTTTTTGTCAATATATGCAGCGTATGGTTTTGTCGTTGGAGCCGATTTTTATTTTCAGCCAGCTCATGCTGTGCTTTTTTATTCTCTTCTATTTCTTTTTGTAATTTTATATTCGAAACTATTAACTCGGATGTGCGGCTTTGCACCCTGTTTTCAAGTTGCTTTCTCTCTTCCTCTAATTCTTTGTTCAACTCTTCTGTTTTGTCTTTAAACAGGAGATCATTTATGGTAAAAAAACTTATACCGGTTACCATAAATACAAATAATGCCCCGAATAAAAATACTATTCCGGTTAGTAAGATCAGGAACTCTTGCTGGTTTTGTAAAATAAAATAAATAGAAAACACATAACCAGCAAGAAAAAACAACATCATAAAGAATAATACTCTCCATGATTTGCTTTCTGTTTTGTCTTTAAGTATAGCCAACATGTTGCGGGTTTTCAGCAATGCCAACAGCATAAAAAAACCACCCACACCTATAAATACTAATGCTAGTTTAACCAATGTCATGATTTTTAATATTTCGGAATCTGTTAATTTGCCAATTCAATTTCTATCCACTTGAATGATCACAACTAAAGGATCAGAAAGGCTTATAAAAATAAAAACATCGAATATTTTTACTGCCGGGTTAAGAGGTTTTTCGTAAATAGATTTGAATCAAAGTATTGAGGTAAAAATAGATAGAAAGGCAATGAAATGAAATGATGAAACGCACATAAAAACACCATGATGCGGTTCCCTTTTTTATAGAAAATTAATGAGTTTTTAATTTAATTGATTTTTTCTTTTGGAAGCGTGAAATAAAAAATGCTTCCCTCACCCAATTTTGATTCTACCCATATTCTACCACCATGCAGAGTAACAATTTTTTTGCTGATCGCCAAGCCAATACCAGTTCCGGGATATTCGGTTTCAGCATGTAAACGTTGAAAAAGAACAAAAAGTTTATTAAGATATCGTTCTTCAATCCCTATACCATTATCTTTAACGGCAAAAAGATATTCTGTTGCTTTTTCATCAACAGTAATTTCTACTTTCGGAATACTGTTTTTCTTTCGGAATTTTATACCATTGCTGATCAAATTCTGGAACAGCTGTTTTAGTTGGGTATAATTGCCTTTTACTTCAGGGAGATTAGCACAAGTAATCTGGGCGTTGCTTTCTTTAATTGAAGCATCAATTCCGGCAATTACCTCTTTAAAAATGATATTGCAATCAACGATCGAGAATGTGATACTTTTCCCTACTCTTGAATAGTCTAACAAATCTTTGATCAGGTTTTGCATTTTTGATGTTGCAGCCAGAATGAAATTGAAATATAATCTAGTATCATCGTCTGTTTTTCCGGAATGCGTTTTATCAAGCAAGCCCACAAAATTGGAAATGGTGCGCAAGGGTTCCTGCAAATCGTGTGAAGCAACATAAGCGAATTCTTCTAATTCTTTGTTGGCGATCTTAAGTAGGCCAATGTTCTTTTCTAACTCTTTATTCAGTTCTTCCGTTTTGTTTTTTTTGCTAAGGGCATAGATGGTAACGGAACTCACTCTTACTACAATATAAACAAACATGGCACCGAAAAAAAAAACGAGGCCTGTTAACAAAATAAGTAATTCTTTTAATCCTGCTGAAATGAGAAAAAGGGAGGCAATGTATCCGGCAAAAAAGGAAACCATCAGTAGGAACAATACCGTCCATAAAAAAACTTTTTCCTTTATTTTTTTGAGTAAGTGGAGGAGTTTGCGTGTTTTTAATATTGCTAAAAGCATAAAAAATGCTCCTAAACTTATCAACATAAAAGCCAAGCTATTTAACCCGAAAGACATCTTTAAATTTAATTTAATTTTTCTTTAGGTAGCGTGAAATAAAAAGTGCTTCCTTCGCCCAATTTTGACTCTACCCATATTTTACCTTTATGCAAAGTAACAATTTTTTTGCAAGTAGCCAAACCTATTCCTGTGCCAGGATATTCTTCCACACTATGCAGACGCTGAAAGATAATAAATAATTTATTAATGTGTTTTTCTTCAATTCCAATGCCATTGTCCCTGATAGCAAAAAGATATTCCTTTTCCTTTTGTTCAACTGTAATGGTTATTTCAGGTGAAACATTTTTCTTTCGAAATTTTATTGCATTGCTGATCAAATTTTGGAACAAGCGTTTCAATTCTGTTTCATTCCCCTGTAAAACAGGAAGAGTGGCGGAGGTAATTTTCGCGTTACTTTCTTTAATGGATATGTCTAAATCAGCGATGACCTCCTTTAAAATTTTATTGCAATCAACATCAGTGAACGATATGTTTTTTCCTACCCTGGAAAATTCAAGCAGGTCCTTGATCAGATTTTGCATTTTTGAGGTAGCATTCACAATAAATTTAAAGTATCCTTTAGCGTCATCGTCTGTTTTTCCGGAATATTTTTTATCCAGTAGTCCTACAAAATTGTAAATCGTTCGTAGCGGCTCCTGCAAATCGTGTGAAGCCACATAAGCAAATTGCTCCAACTCCTGATTAGAGCGTAAAAGCTCTTCTGATTTTTGTTTAATTTCCCCTTCAATCTGCTTACGCTGAGTTATATCCCTTATAAAGCCAATAAATAGTATTTTATCTTTTATTCCTACGGGTGAAATGGTCAATGAAACACTAAACTCATTACCATTTTTATTTATCGCTTCTATTTCAATATCTCTATTCAATACAGGGCCTTCACCTGTGGCTAAATAATGTTTCATCCCATTTTTATGTCTTTCGCGGTAACGTTCAGGAATAATAAAATTATATAGGGGTTTACCAAGCACTTCGGATTCATTCCAATCAAAAAGTTTTTCGGCCTTATGATTCCACTTTATAATAGTGCTTTCATGGTTGATAACGATAACAGCATCGGGTGCGCTGTCAAAAATAGCCTGTATTTGTTGTTCGCTATCTTTCAGGTTTTTATTTGAATGTTCCAGTTCTTCGGATTTTTGTTTAATTTCTTCTTCGATCTTTTTACGCGAAGTTATATCCCTTACTATTGCCTGGTGTCCGGTAATTCTATCACCTGCTATTTGCTGTATTACAGTTTGTTCAATCCATTTTTTTTCTCCGGACTTGGTGATGATGGGAAAAGCAAACAAGGTTTCCTGGATCTTGTTATCGAATTGTTCTTTGTAAAATTTCGCAACTTTTTCTTTCCATTCAGGATCAATGATTTCCGAAAAGTGTTTCCCGATCAGTTCGTGTTCCGTGTAACCAGTCAGCTTTATGGACATTGGATTGATATATGTAAAATACCCTTTGTAATCAGAGGTATAAACAACATCACCTGCTTCTTCCACAAGTTTGCGGTACTTCTCTTCGCTAAGTTTTAAAAACTCTTGTGTTTTTTCCAAAGAAGCGGTTCGTTCCTTTACACGTTCTTCCAGATTTAAGTTCGCTTCTCGAAGAGCTTTTTCCGTTTTTTCAATTTGCTCGAGCATACTGTTAAACCCTTCTGACAAAACTCCTATCTCATCCTTTCCCTGTGCTGAGATCCGAAGAGAATAATTGCCGGTTTCGGTCACCTCCTCAGTACTATGAACCAATGATAACAAACGATTTGTGATTATCCGCTGGAGAAAATTAGAAATTATAAAGGCTGAAAAAATACTGAAAATCAAAATCAGTATTGCCGTTTTTAAATAATTGTAAACAATAATATTGAGATCATCTAATTCGGCTCGTAACATTATTGTGCCAAGAAACTCTTTCTCCTGAAAAATCCGATAACTAACAATAAATTGGGACTCCCAAAAACGCTGCTTTTCCAATGGTTTTCCAGTTGGCATTGGGAAGGGGAAATTGGCCTCACCCTTTTTGGTATATCCGGCAAATTTTTTTCCACTTTTATCAAATACAACTGCGTTCAAAATGGAAGGATTATCATCTAAGTGCAAACAAATTTTATTTGCCGCATCCTGATCATAGAATAAAAGAGGGGGGATCAAATTAACACCAACAATTTCTGCTATCGACTTTTTATTCCTGACCTCAGATGATTTAAATGTTTTTATATCGTTATACAAAAAAAATGCAGAGCATATCATCGCAGCTATAAATGCTGTTGCCACCTGAATTAATATCAGCTTGTTTTTTATGGATATATTTTTGAATTCTGCCATTTATAAATTGTTACCCTTCCGCGGCCAAAAACAACAAATCTTTGTTAATCAAATTGATCTGCATTTTCATAACTTATTCTACTATTACAGCCAACTTTAACAACTGAGAACTCGCGGTTAAACCTGCTGATTTTATTGCCTTTGTATTTGCTTCAAATTTTAATTTAGCATTCACAACAATGAAATTTATTGCTGTTCCTTGTTTTGCATATCCTTCCTGTTCACTTATTGTTAGTGTGTTTTTAGATCGTGTTTTTTCTAATATTTCACCTAAAGAAATTTTACTGTTTCCTGAAATAAAAAGAATATTACAATCACTTATTTCGTCTGCGGTATAAAAATGACGGATTATTATTTTTTTATTATTCACTGTTTTTGTTCTGGCAATATCTTCAAAGGCTTTTGTTATGGGTGATGAATTGACCACTCCAATAATAAATTCGTTGCCGGTCTGCAACGTATCCCATTCAATAAAACGAGTAAAGTTATAAATGAAGGCCGCCTTCAAATTATACTCCTTATTATCAGATTGAACACCTGTTGAAATTATCCAGCAGAACAAAATCAAATTAATAAAACAAAATCTTTTTAGCATAATCTAATATTTTGATACTATTTATTAACCTGATACACTTGAGAGGTAAATCGTTCACGCTCTTCACGAAAAAAAATTCTTTGCATCAGGCCTGATTAATTTTAAAATTATACATCCTGAAAAAACGAACTGCACCATTTAAAAATAAAATTACTTCCCCAAAAATCCAATCGAAAATCCTGCAGTGAACCAAAAAGGAGCCTGGGGTGTTCTATCCAATGCCACACTTAAAGCTTCACTTTTAATATTATAATATTTAGTATTAAACAGGTTATTGATTTTAATAAAAACAGATGATTTTACTTTGTTTGATTTGAAGATATCGGAATATCTGGCAAACAAGTTTATTACAGTGTATGGATCATTCTTATTATAAAGTTCATTATAGCTTGAGGAACGATAAATTGCATGAATGTAAATTGAAAAACTTTTGTATGATGTTTCTAATCCAACCTTAAAGGTGTGTTTCGCTGAAGCTATTAATTTTTCTTCGTTCAGCATCCCATCTATTTGACCATTACTATATGAATAAGCAAGGAATGGATTAAATGAAATCCCATTCATTTTATTTTTAGATTCAATTTTTATGGTACCGCCATTCATTTTAGCATCCCCCTTATTCGCACCTAAATCAATAACATCAACCGGATATCCTTTAAAACTGCTGTCGTTTATTATGGTTCCTGATTCATTTATCAGCCCACGGATGTTGATCCAATATAAATTTGTTGAAAAAACTAAATTACTTGAAAAATTATAAAATATAATCCCTTCAAACGACTCCAATTCTTCCGGTTTTAGATCAGGGTTTGGAAGGTGCCAGAAAGAACTTTTTAAACCTGTGACAGCACCAGAGGAATCTGTTACCGGTTCAAAAGCGCCATAGTGTCCATAAGAAAATGTAGGATTTGGAGCGCGAAAGGCTCTACCATAATTGAATTTTATTTTAGTTTTTTTAAGCTTATCAAAAACAATTCCCATTCTCGGATTGAAAGATTCTCCATACCTGGTATTGTAATCATACCTGGTGCCTATGGTCAGATCAACATGTTTCAAAAGTTTACATTGCAACTGTGCAAAAATACCTGTATTGGTATAACTAAGCTCATGAAAATCATGAAACACCCTCAAGTCCTTACCCGAGGAATCTGTAACATTAGTTCCAAGATAATACAATCCCTGTTGATCACCTGATAGTGTTTCGTCAAAAGGAAAGGGGAGATCAGCTGTTTTTGCCAAAACATTAAAGTACGAATGAGAAAAACCCAGTACTATGGTGTTCGTTTTCGAAAGTTTATAATCAATTTGCTCCTCAAGCTTGCTCACCCTTTCCCGTTTATATTTGTAACCACCTGCGAAAGAATTGAATACATTAATAAATTTGCTATCAGGATCGAGGCGGTGTAAATGTGTTTTTAATGTGGTTGTCAAAAACCATTTCTTATTTGAGAATTGATAAAGATGTTTTACATAAATAAGTTCAGAATTTGTTTTCCACAAAGCATCTTTGAGATAAATTGTATATTCAGGTTTTACACCTGTTGATGAGCTGTGAGATTCGGAATTCCTGGCATAACCAAGTTCAAAATCACCTGCATTCAATTGGAAGTTGGTCGAATATGAACTTACGGGCATTTTAAAATCGCGTGGAGGATCTTTTGAAACCAGTGTATCATTAAAAAGAAGCAATTCACCTTTCGTTCTGTAATTGTTATTATACCACTCAAAATCTTTTTCAAAAAGCTTTGGATAATTCGCTTCATCGGTCTTATAATAATGGCCACTTGCAAGAAAGGATGTGACATCATTGATCTTCGCCCCTGCAATGAATGAACTGAAAGTAGTATTAAATTGACCAAGGCTGGTTTTAATTTCACTTCCGTTTATTGAATTACCATGTTTTGTAATGATGTTTATTACACCGCTGAATGCATCGGGCCCATAAAGTGCGGATGCCGGTCCAATCAATACTTCTACCCGCTCTACATTTTCGAGTGAAAAATTGGATCCCATAACAAAAAAATCTCCTGATTCAGGCGAATAACGGATTCCATTCAGAAGAACAATAATTTTATTATTTCCATATATTCCTCGAATCGTATAACTGTCTTTTTCTTCTTCATGAGAATTTGTTTGAATTTCAATTTCAGGAATATCTTCAAGAAGCTCTTTAAGATTGAAATATCCCCGTGCTTCAATTTTTTCAGAGCTGATCACATGGACTGTTGATGGAGCATCACTAATAGGGATTTCGGTTCTTGTAGACGAAACAATAGGAATTTTCATAAGCTCCTCCAAACTAAGGTCAACTAACTTAATAATAGTTTCATTCTGATTAGTGTCCTTAATTTGAGAATTTGCTTTTATACAAAATGAAAATTGAATGAAAATTATAATTCCCAAGGCAAACAAAAATTTTTGAATTTTTTTTGGAAGACTATTACTCATTCGATTTTATATTAAGAGCCTGTATAAATTTTACAAAAATATTTTTCTTAAAAACTATTGACCTACCTACACTGATTTTCGTCAGCATTTTAAAAAAGGATTACACTAATTTTAAATAAACCATTAATGCCCGGTTGTTCAAGAACTGTTGAGAATAAATTTCCATCTGCCGATCTTATTCCCGGATCAAGATAGGTTTGGTTAAATAAATTACGAATATTCAAACTGGCGCTCACACGGCTATTAAATAATTTTTTAGTACTGATAACAAGGTTTGTAAGAAAATATCCATCTACTTGCCCCATGGGATTGGTTTCGGGAACGGATCGGGTCCCCACCCAATTTGCTATCAAGCTAATATTTAAAAGTTTGGCCAGTTTGATGGAAACACCTATGTTGCCTTTTACCTTAGCAATGTTGGGGATATTCGATTCTAATATTCCGTTATGTTGCTTTCCCTCCTGATAGGTGAAATTTAAAAAACTTGAAAAATGTTTTGTGAAAATAATATCCATCTTTGTTTCTAATCCATTGACGGTTGCAGAACCTGCGTTTTGATTTTGAGTCAAACCTCCGCCAATAGGAATGTCCGCAACAATAATATTCGAGAGATCATTATGGAAGAGGTTGGTTTGCATTATAAAAATTTCAGAAAACGTATAAATATAGTTTACCTCATACGTTTTAATTTTTTCCGGTTTTAAACCAGGGTTGGCAATTCGTATTGGTGCTCTATTATATAATTCAGCGTTGGTTGGTGCCCTAAAAGCTGTTCCGAAAAGTAGTTTGATCGTAATTTTTTCATTGGGTTTATTTATAAGACCAAGTCGCGGATTTATTATGGAACCATAGATACTGTTATTATCATAACGCCCACCGATGGTAAAGTTGGTTTTATTCAAGAATGTAGTATTCAGAACATATTGGGCATAAGTACCTATGTTATTTTGAATAATATATTCCCGGGGTTTATAGGTGGAGAAAATATTTGTTATTGGAATATAATTTATTGTGTCTATTCTGTTATCGGGGTTCACTCCCCTGTAATCCAGTTCCAGGTTATCCTGAAAGAGTTGAACACCTGCAAAAAAATCATGAAACTTATTAAGCATATAATTGGTTGAGACCTCTGCAGCAATACGATTGGAGTAATGTGCCCTTAGTGTTCTGTTCACCACTTTCCCATCAATGGTACTATACGTATAGGATCGGTCCGACAAACCTGTTTCCCTATAATACACCCGGGAGAAAACAGAAAATTTTTGATTGGCAGTAAATTCATTTTGAATAAAAACAGTACGTGTAAACGGATCCCACAAGGCTGCCTTTTCGCCTCTTATCGTTGATGACAATGAGCCCAATTCACCTGTGTTTCCATGTCCCTGTGAAGGGATTCCCAAAAGTTGGGTAGGACTATTTGAGTGAGTCCCCAAACCCGCGGGTGTTTCAAAGGCGCGAAAACCCAATGTTGTTTTAAATCTTTTATACGTGTAACTCATATTCCCATTAAATGACCAGGCATTATCTACATACGCATTTGAATAGTTCGGATCCCTGTTGGTATACCTTGGACCATCTGTACGGAAAAGAGAACCTGAAAAAGACAATTCAAGATTTGATTTTTTAACACCAAACAGTGCTTTTTCAAACGAAGTATTATAACTGCCAAATCCCCTTTGAAATTTTAAACCATTTATATCACCACCTTTTAAGGTTATTATATTTATTACTGCACTAAAGGCATTGGCTCCATATAAAGCAGAACCGGGTCCCCAGATTATTTCAATTCTTTCTACATTATGGAGGCTATAAGCCGGTCCTCCCATTTCAAAACCACCAATGATACTGTTTTCAATAATTCCATCGATCATAAATAATATCCTGCGATTTTCATCACCATACATTCCCCTGAACGTTCTTATTGTAGGAAATTGCACTGATAAGTGCACCAGATCAAGCCCGGGAATATCACGCAAAGCATCATCCAACTCTTCATAACCTCTTTCCTTGATCTGATGAGAAGTGATCACAAGCATTGTAGAAGGCGCTTCGCTGATCTTTTGTTCGGAGCCGGATGCTGTTACAACTTTAATGTTCATCAGTTCTTCCAGAGAAAGATCATAAAATTTGGAAGCATTCAAAACACTATCTTCCTGGGCATTTGAACAATAATAGGTCAGCGAAAAAAGAAGAATAAAAAAAGTTCTGATTTTCAAGTGGTTTGTCATTTTATATGAAGACAAAGGAAACCTACATTAAAGTATTTTGAAATGATTTACTTCATTGGAAAAATAAATTGCGAGTGATATATATCAATAATAATATACTTTGCTATTTATTTTAAAACAGAGGAGGTTTGAAAAACTGAAAATAATTGATCATCGAATAAAGGACTGACGATCCGATTTTCAACGATTACTAAATTTGATTGTGGCTGCAATCCTGAGAATTGTTTTTTGCAAAACCAATCTTTAAAATAGCGCTTCGGCTATTTTAAAGATTGGCAATAAAATCATTTACGAATTTATTAAATTCATCCGCTTGCTCGAGGTTGGCCATGTGGCCAGCTTTATCCAGACTATGGAATTTTGAATTTTTAATATGTGCATGTAAAAACTCTGATTGAACAGGCGGTGTTACTATATCTTCTTTGCCACATAAAATAAGTGCTGGGATAGAAATTTCATTTAGCGAAAAACATTTTTCCTGCCGTTGGGCCAGCGCAGCCAATGTTCCAGTGACCGCTTCCACATTTGTGGAAAGGATCATGTTTTTAATTTCTTCAACCAAGTCTTTTTTATTGTTCAACGATTCCTGACAGAAAACATTTTTAATAAAACCTGCCGCAAAATCAGTTAATCCAGCTGTTTCAATTTGTTGAATCGTTTTGTAGCGTTTTTCTTTTGCTTCAGCTGAATCTCCAATACATTGTGTATCGCTTAAAATGATCGCATGAAATCTTTCAGGATAACGATTTATTGCATTTAATAAAATATACCCACCCATTGATAAACCACAAACGATAGCTTTCTTTATTTGCAGTACATCCATCATCTGTATCAGATCATCGGCAAATAAATTTATGCTGGGTTTCTCATCACCGGATGTTGATTTGCCAAAACCGCGTATATCATAGGCGATCACACGATGGCTGCTTTTCAGGAAATCCATTTGAGGCTGCCATGATGCTTTATTGAATGGGAAACCATGAATAAATATCAACGGAATACTGCTTTCACCAAAGTCATCATAACAGATCTCTGCATCATTTATTTTAACTTCAATATCATTTCCGGTTGCTATCATTTCTTTGTTTTTAGTTGTTGAATTGCCACAGATTTTAGCAGATTAATTTTAAAAAATTTGTGTGATCTGTGGCAACGAATTTTTCGAATAATTGTTAAACAAATTTATCAAAAATTAAAGATCGCTTTTTTCATATTTGTTAAAAGGGAATTTTAATAGCCCAAAGGCTGTTTTTGGATAGTCAGTCAGACAATTATTTATTTAGATCTTAAAAAACGATCATTCAATAAAAATAAAAATGAGGCATTTAATTCAGAATAGACTTATTTAAACATGAGGAGATGATTACCCATAAATGGAGATAAAATCAGGCACAATATTTAAGTCCTTTGGTTTAAGAGAAGTATCAATGGTTTGATATTTTTTTAAAAATACCATCTAAATAAAACTAAACGTATGAAATACATCATTAAATATTTTCGGATAGCATTGATCGTAATTATTATCAGCGTATCAAAGCAAACTACTGCTCAAATAACAACTCCATCTGAAACAAGAAAACAAGCCAAATCGGAATTAAAGACCGAACAAAAAAGGGAAAGAGCAAGAAAAAACGAAGCAGAAAAAGCAAAGGCAGAAACAGAAAAAAATAATGCCGGTATTCTTGATGAAAAAATTTCAAAAAAGCGAAAAGGAAAAAGATCAAAGGAGTCCAAAAGAAAGCTTGAATAACATGATCTTGTTGGAAACACCTGGCAAAGCTATTTAAACGCTCGTCTCTCTTCAAAATAAACAATATGCTCAGCCCAACTCAGATACTCAAATAAATCGCTTCCCTTTTTTACAGATAAAAGGTGGTTTACTTAAAAATCAATACCATGCCGCTTGTGGTCATTGAAAAGAGTCTTCCATTTTCAAAATAACTATTTTACAAGATACAAATAGCCTTAAAAAAGGAAAAACAGACATTCACGTCTGTTTTTCCTTTTTGGTGGGCCCAGTTGGAATCGAACCAACCACCCACAGATTATGAGTCTGTTGCTCTAACCGAATGAGCTATAGGCCCAATTGCATTTAATTGCAATCACAGTGGGCAAATATAAGCTTTTTTTGGAAATCCTAACATCAGGAAATGGAGCATATTTCAGATCAAAAACACACTTTTAAGCCACTTAACTTGCACAATACGTGCACAAATTTGACCAAGTTTTCAGCCATAATCCAAAAGGAAAATGGCAACTATCAAGCTTTCAATTGATGCAAGAAGACCTTACAGTGATGGAAGATGTCCCATTGTTTTCAGGCTTTCATCAGGAACAAAGAGTACATCTATTGTATCAGGAGTAAAAACATTACCACAAGATTGGGATAACCTCAAATCCAGAATTCTCAAAACACATCCTGATTTTAGTGCTCTTAACTTGCACTTAAAACAAAAACTTCTTGCATTTGAAAAACAGCTTTTAGGATTACACTCAGGAAATTTACTGGAAATAAAAAGAGTGCTTCTAAATGAAGTAGAAGAAGTAACCACATTCCATGTATTTGCTACACAGGAGATACAAAATTTGAGAGATCAGGAAAGGTTTGGAAATGCTTCTGTATATGAAACCTCAGTGAACAGGTTTGTTAAATACACCGGGACCTCAATCTCATTTAAGGAAATAAATTACAATGTAATCTCAGGCTTTGAATTAACTCTACTAAAGGAGGGAATCTGTAGAAATACAATAGCCATTTATATGAGAGAGATCCGGGCACTATTAAATCTGTCTATTAAAAAAGGGTTAATGGACAGAGCAGATTACCCCTTTTACAATTACAAAATAAAGACAGAGAAGACTATCAGCAGGGCAATTACAATAGCTGAGTTAAGGAAAATACATGAGCACCCATTAAAAGAAAACACATTATCCTGGCACAGCAGAAATATCTTCTTCTTAATTTTTAACCTGATAGGGATCTCCTTCATTGACCTGGTTATGCTGGAACAAGACAGCATTCAAAATGGAAGAATTATCTATAAAAGGAGAAAAACGGGTAAACTCTACAGTATTAAACTTACAACAGAAGCAGAAAGGATAATTAATATTTACAAGAATCCCAATAGTAAATATTTAATCTCATACTTTCAATTTGACAATGTTCCTGTAAGTAAAGTAAGAGAGCAGGCCGGATTAAGGATTAAAACATTAAACACTCAATTAAAGAAGATTGGTAAAACTCTAAAACTCCCAATTCCATTGACTTCTTACGTGTCGAGGTATACATGGGGAAATGTGGCTAAATCATTGGGATTTCCTAAAGATCTGATTGCAGAAAGCTACGGTCACCAGTATGGGAATAGAATAACCGGTATTTATTTGGATGCCTATGGGGATGAGGTTCTAGACAATTTAAATGAAAAAGTATGTTCTTCACTATTATAGTAGAACATGTAGATGACTGATAACCTGGGGTAAGTGCCCGGGCAGTCATCTTTATTAGTTGGCAAATTAATAAGGATTTTGCATTTGTAGTAGGAAATGTATGCTGTTTATATCAAGTTGTGACGTGCTTTATTTTTATAGTTAGAAATATGTTCCAATCTCAGGTGAATTGACATTCAGATATGGAAGCCGGAGCAAGATATCTGCATATTCATCATATTTATAATTCTTGAAATTGCTTATATCTAGTTGATCAGGATGGGCAGCATTTGAATCTTCTGTAAACAAAAATCCAAAAGGTTTAAAGTTTATTTCTGCCCATTTAGAAATGGTTTCTGAACTCATTTCACTAACAATACACCACCCCTGCATCCTATAAAAAGGTGATAAAGTTGAGTACATATAAATTTTAAATCTAGTTGGCAAATTCTGAGATTCCCTATTTAGAATAAAGTGGACCAAATCTGTTTGAGATTGCAAATGTTTACTTTTATCTGCAGACATAAACATAGTTAGCACTTGCTTTAAAACATTTAATGGTTTTATATTGTACTTGCCGTCCACCCAGTATCTAGGGCTTAGACTTTTAATGTTTTTCATAGCCTGATGTGCAAAAACAGTATAATCTTTAGCATACCAATCACCAGTAGTATTATTACATGATTTGCATAAAGTAAAACCACCAAATCCCCTTGGAGCTTTGCTATATTTTCCAAATAACGGGTTTGTATTTTCTGTCAGATGAATATGGTTTTGAACCTTAATCCTCTTATTATTAAAAGCGGCTCTTGGTGGAACATGTTCAAATGTAAGTTCTCCCACTAAACCACATAATAAACAATCTCCTATGTTCTTATTCATCTCTGTTTGGTTTAAAGGTTAATGAAATATGTTATGATCATCTTCTAGTGGATTTAGGTATTGAGTATTTAAACTGACCACAACTTGAGTGCCTAGGAAAGCTTTTGGTAATTCTTTTTTAACAATACTACCATCGGGCTGTTGCATAATATGGGCATCATTTGAAATTATTACCAATGTACCATTTAGACTTTTAGTTATTGAAGAAATAATGTCAAGCCCTAAACCCCCATTGTTTTCTTTTGATCTTACACTATTACCCTTTTTAAAAGCCCACTCAATTGCATCCAAACTCCCAACCATTGGTTTGTTATGTTTCAAAAAGTAATTATTTACAGTTGTTGGGATACCTAAACCAAAATCACATAAGGAAATTATAAGATATTTTTTGTTGGGAAAGTATTGAGTAAACACATATCCGCTCACTGTTGATTCAGAATGATCAACTACATTGTAAAATAATTCAACCAAAGAACGGTTAAAAGGAGAAATATCCTTCCCTCTAAAAAACTGTCTTTTGTAATATTCATGGGCATGATCTACATAAGAGTGAAACATTTCTTGATGAATTTGCCAAAGGCAGTATGATGTACCATCAGCACAAATTCTATATTCCTTTCTATTAAATCCAGGTGTCCAAAAATTAAAAAAATCAAGTTGGCGTAAATATATAACTGCATAGTTTTCAGTCAGCGTAAACCTGACATTGACTCCTTCAAGAAAATATTCTTCAATCAGACAAGCTAAGGAAACAATATGGTAAGGAAGTATTTCATGAGTATTAGTAAAATCAATATTTAAACTGATTGGTAATTCCCATTTAAATCTCGACACTCTATTAAAATTAATAAGTGATACCCAACTGGGAACATCTTTGTGAGTGATCACTTGTATAGTGTATTGAATCATTTCAGAATTTAAATTAAGCTAATGCATTTTAATGCATGAAGATTAAAGGAAATTAAAACAAAGTAATGTAAATTTCCAATTTAAAATCAAAAACCAACAAGAAATTAATCCTGTTGGCTCTTAATTTATAGCACTCAATAAGTAAATGAAGGCCGGTATAAACTACCCTCCTTCACTTTTCTTATTGTCCCATTGCACTTTTTAGGTTAGTATTCTTATACTTCCCATTAGGAGTGGCATTAAGCATAGTTTGTAATAGTTTTTTTCTTTTACTTTCAGAACCAGAATAGAAATAAAGAGGATTTACAATATATACTGCTCTTTTGACATCAAAAGAAACTAATAAATCAGCTTTCTTTAATTTCTGAAATCCTTTATTTACTGTATCTTCCTTGTATTTAACCCCACAGTTTTTGCTCATAAAATTTATAAATTCCTCCCTAAACAAGTAAGAATTTTCAATTTCATTTTTTTCATCCATCCTCTGAATCATATAATCCAGTAAATTTCTTGCAGAATTTGGTAAGGAAGCGGTTTTGTGCAGGTTATTATTAAACCTTCTTGTAGAAGTATTCATAACCCTTTTTGAGCTAAATACTGGTGTTATTGTACCTGTAGCATTATCTGTATAATACTTAGAAGCAAATCTGATTTTAGTGTATTTATTTTTCATAATTAAAATGTTAAATATTAGTATTGTGTGTACTTTATTGTGGTACACCATGTACCACTAAAGGTTACTGAACGTATTGATTTTGTTGAGTTGTTGTTGTTTTTACCCCCTAAGATTAACTTTGAGTGTAATTATATATCTCTTATTTCTGATTTTTAATACTGATTTAAAAATCGTTGTAGGAAATATATATTGATAAATACTTCTGAGGTTTGATGACTTAGGATAATGCTTGACGGTTTTCTGAACCAGCACAAGTGCTGATGTTTGATGGCTTAAATAGCCCTTAATACTTCTGGAGTTGTATACTTAATACTTCTGGTTGTGATAGAGAATATATTGACTTAGTACTTCTGAGAGATTGAGTTGTTTAACACTGTCCCGGATCTGATAATTTTAGTACTTCTTGCTTTGTGAATTGCCTTTAAGGGGGCCTTTTTAACTTTGGACTGAGACTTAGTACTGCTTCTTAGGAATAAAGAGAATAATAATTCTCTACCACAAAGATACGTCTCTTATAAATGTATTCATACCAATATTTCTGCCCCGTTGACAAATGGCATCAAATGTTAACAAAATATTTAGCAAAATAAAGTTACATTTACCAAAACTCAGTTCAATAACAAAAACAATGATCACAGGAGAATTAAAAACACAGGTTGACAAAATATGGGAGTCCTTTTGGACTGGTGGTGTTTCCAATCCTTTAACAGTTATTGAACAGTTTACTTACTTGCTTTTTATCAGAAGATTGGATGAAACACAATTGCTGGAAGAGAAGAAGGCTAGTATGATAAAGAAAACAGTCACTAACCCCTTGTTTACAAAAGCACAACAGGAATTACGTTGGAGTTCTTTCAAAAATAAAGATCCACAAACCATGTTTGATTTGTTTACCAGGCCTTCTAAAGGTGGGATAACTGTTTTTGATCACATGAAAGAGGTTGGTGCTGATGCAGGTGTTTTTGCAAAGTATATGAAGGGAGCAACCTTTATGATTCCTACTCCAAGATTACTGGATCAGGTAGTACAGATGATTGATAAGATCAAGATGGAGGATAGGGATACCAAAGGTGATGTATATGAATACCTTTTATCTAAAATTGCATCTGCAGGAACCAATGGACAATTCAGAACACCAAGACACATCATTAAAATGATGGTAGAAATGGTAGAACCTAAAAAAACTGATACCATTTGTGATCCTTCATGTGGTACTGCCGGGTTTCTTGTTGCTGCAGGAGAATACATCCATGAAAAACATCCTGACTGGTTTCATGAAAAAATTTTTAGAGAACACTACAACAGTAAAATGTTTACCGGAGTAGAGTTTGATAATACCATGTTACGTATTGGTGCAATGAACTTACAACTACATGGGATTGAAAGCCCAAATCTTATTGGTAAAGATGCTTTGAGTGAAAGCAATGCTGATGTAAGAAATCAGTTTTCATTGATACTTGCTAACCCCCCATTTAAAGGTGCTCTGGATTCTGATAGTGTAGAAAGCTCCATACTTAAAACCGTTAATACCAAGAAAACCGAATTACTATTCTTAGCCCTGATGTTAAGGATGCTAAAAACTGGTGGAAGATGTGCTGTTATTATTCCTGATGGAGTATTATTTGGTAGTTCTAATGCACACAAACAAATTAGACAAGAGATTATAGAAAATAATAAACTGGATGCCATTATCTCAATGCCAAGTGGTGTATTTAAACCTTATGCTGGAGTCAGTACAGCTGTTATGATATTTACTAAAACAGGAACAGGTGGTACTGATAAGGTCTGGTTTTATGATATGAAAGCTGATGGTTTAAGTTTAGATGATAAACGTGCTGAGATAAAGGATAATGATATACCTGATATCCTACAACGTTTTCACAAGCTTGATGCAGAAGCAAAAAGAAAAAGAACTGATAAAAGTTTTTTAGTACCCTTTAGAGAGATTAAAGCCAATGACTGGGATTTATCTATTAACAGATACAAAGAGGTGGTACATGAAGAAGTAACATATTCTTCTCCTGCAAATATTATTGCTGAGATTAAAATCTTAGACCAAGACAGAGCTAAAGCATTACAAACATTAGAAAAATTGTTGAGATGATACCATTAGTTCAAATTAGTGATGTTTGTGAAGTTATTGCAGGTCAATCACCTCCATCTGATACATATAACCAAGATAGAATTGGTGTGCCTTTTTTTCAAGGGAAAGCAGACTTTGGTATTATGAGTCCAAGGGTAAGATATTGGTGTTCCAAACCAACCAAAATGTCTAAACCTAATGACATTCTATTTTCAGTAAGAGCTCCTGTAGGTCCAACTAATATAAATAATATTGAAGCTTGCATTGGCAGGGGACTTAGTGCAATAAGATGTGGAGCAAAAATTGAGTTAAATTATTTACTTCATTATCTTAGAGCAAATGAAAAAATAATTGCTGCACTAGGAACAGGTAGTACATTTAAGGCTATAACAATTAGAGTATTAAAAGAACTCCAAATACCACTACCGCCATTAGAACAACAAAAGAAGATAGCAGCCATATTAGATGCAGCAGATGAGTTAAGACAAAAAGATAAAGCACTTATTGCCAAGTATGATGAGTTAACACAAGCCTTGTTTTTGGATATGTTTGGGGACCCTGTGAGTAATCCTAAAGGGTGGGAGAAATCAGAAACAATAAATTTTTGTACAAGTATTGTTCCCGGAAGAGATAAACCAAAATCCTTCACTGGTAATACACCTTGGGTAACTACAAATGATTTGGTTCATTTGGGAACAACATCTCAATCAAAGGCTAATATTGGTCTTACAAATAATGAAATAGCAGAGGTTAGAGCTAAAGTGATACCTAAGAACAGTGTAATAATGACATGTGTAGGAGATTTAGGGGTAATAACTACGAATTCAAAAGCTATGGTTGTTAATCAACAGCTGCATGCTTTTCTTTGTACGGATAGGATTAATAATATTTTTTTAATGTACAATCTTTCACATCAAAAATCATATATGAATATGATGGCATCAAGTACAACTGTTCCTTATATGAATAAAACTGTTGCTAATAATGTTCCAACAATTTGTCCACCTATAAAACTCCAAAACCAATTTGCAGAACGAGTAAAAGTTATAGAAGAACAAAAAAGTATAGCACAAGCAAGTGCAGTTAAATCGGAAGAATTGTTTAATAGTCTATTACAAAAGGCATTTAGTGGGGAATTAACAAATTTTTAAATTTTATTAACACTTACTGTTAATTATTTACTTATATTTGCAATGAAAATAACATTTGATGACAGTAAACTGAGTAAATATGCTAATGATGATAGATTAGCTGTTAGAAAACTTGGTCAAAGAATGGCAGAAGAATTTAAACTCAGATTAGATGATCTTTATGCAGCTGAAACCCTTGAAGATGTCCGTAATTTACCAGGTTCTTATCATGAATTAACAAGTAACAGAAAAGGACAGTGGTCTTGCAATCTTGTTCATCCTTATAGATTAATTTTTACACCTCATGAAAAACCAATTCCAACAAATGAGCACGGTCAATACATTTGGCTAGAAATTATTGGCATAACTATAGTAGAAATAGTTGACTATCACTAAATAACACACATTCATAATGGCAACAAAAGAGAATCAATACACTCCACAAACTGTATCTCACCCCGGTAAAACCCTTATGGCCAAACTTGAGGAACTAAAGATGGGCCCAAAGGAATTTGCAATAAGAACAGGTAAACCTGAAAAAACAATAAGTAGTATTATAGCAGGAGAAAGCTCTATAACACCTGATATGGCTGTGCTTTTTGAAGATGTACTAAGTATACCTGCAAAATTTTGGCTTAACAGACAACAGAATTATAATGAAGCAGTTGCAAGATTAAAAAAACAAGAATCTGTTGCAAAAGATTTAGATTGGGCTGATTTTTTTCCATATGCAGAAATGGCTAAACTTGGTTGGATAACAACAACCAGAAAGAAAGAAGAAAAAGTTGATCATTTATATAAATACTTTAGAGTGGCTAATCAATTAGCTTTTGAAGATTATTATTTTAATCAAAAACTCAAATTAAGCTTTAGATTAACACGCACACTTGAAAAGAAGCCTTATGCCATTGCTGCATGGTTAAGACAAGGAGAAATTCAGGCATCTGAATTAGATACTGTTTTATATGATGAAAAAAAGCTTGTAAGTAATCTTACAGGAATTAAAACGTTGATGGCAAATCACCCTTCAGACTTTTTTAAACAACTTCAAAAAATCTGTTTAGAAGCAGGAGTTAAGGTAGTTTATACTCCTTGTTTACCTGGTGCATCCATTCATGGTTCTACCCGTTGGATTGGAGACACACCTCTTATCCAAATGTCAGCTAAATATGCACAAAATGATATTTTTTGGTTTACTTTTTTTCATGAAGTAGCACACATCATTAAACATGGTAAAAAGTACATAGCCTTAGAAAATGTAGATTATCAAGAGGAGGACAAAGTAAAAGAAAAAGAGGCAGATGATTTTGCTATCAAATGGACTTTTTCAGAAGAACAAGAACAAGAAGTACTTAGAAACACCCCACTTACAGAGAAAGCTATTTTTGATTTTGCTAAAAAATTTAATACTCATCCTGGAGTAATCATTGGAAGATTTCACTATAAAAAGCTGATCCATTATAGTGTGGGCAAAAAATATATTGTAAAAATAGATATAAGTGACAACAGAAAGTCATGAGCAACTTCAACTTCCTACAACAAGACTGGGCTTCACTTTACAGTAAAATGAAAAGTGCAGAAGAAAGGGTTAATACAGAACCTGTTTCTACTGCTAGTTATTGCCGTTTAGTATTGGAAGAATGTATGCACACTCTATTTGATTTGGAGTATGTAGAAAAACCATTCAATAAGGAGTTAATAAACCTGATGAATGATGAGGGTATAAAAAACATTATACCATTTCAGTTAAAAGAAGGCTTACACATTGTTAGAAAAACCGGTAACAATGCTGCACATTATGGTAACCGTATAAATAGTAAAGATGCTCTGATCAGTATTAGGTATTTATATACTTTCTTAAAATGGTTTGCACTCAATTACAGTAAAACTGTCCCTGAAATTCCCGGTTTATTTAATGAATCATTAATACCTGTAAGTGGTGATAAACAAAGACAATTAAAGGAGCTTCAGGCAGAACAAGTAAAAGCACAACAAGCATTAGTAGACCAAATACAAAAACTACAAGCTGAGAAAGATGCTATTTATACTAAAGCACAAGCAAGTGCTGAGGCATTGCTACTCTTCAAACAACAAATAGAACAACAATTAGAAAAACTTAAGCAACAAAAACAGGCACGTGTAAAACCTATAACCACTGAGTTTACTGAAGCTCAAACAAGAAAACATTTAATAGATGTTGACTTAAAAGAAGTAGGTTGGCATATACTATCAGAAGGTAGAGAGTTGGAGTATCCTGTACAAGGCATGCCTATAACACCTGACAATCCAAGAGGGAATGGATTTGTTGATTATGTTTTATGGGATGATAATGGTAAACCACTTGCCATAATAGAAGCTAAAAAAACAACAAAGGATATTGAGGTAGGAAAACACCAGGCATTTTTATATGCTAATTGTTTGGAACAAATGCATGGTCAAAGGTCTGTAATATTTTACACCAATGGTTATGAAACCAAACTCTGGGATGATAGATTTTACAGTGCTCCAAGAAGAGTTTATGGCTACTACACCAAAGAAGAATTACAATGGTTAATACAGAAGAGAGCAACTATTAAAGATCTACGTAAAGCAACCATTAATACAAACATTGTAGAAAGACCATACCAATTAGAAGCTATACAAAGAGTTGCAGAAACATTTGTTACTACTGGAGCCAATGGAATTTGTGGTAACAAACGCAGAGCACTATTGGTAATGGCTACAGGGAGTGGTAAAACAAGAACTGCAGCAGCTCTGGTAGATATACTATTTAAAAACAATTGGGTAAAAAGAGTCTTGTTTTTGGCTGATAGAAATGCATTAGTAAGACAAGCCAAAACAAATTTCACAGAATATCTTCCTGATCTATCTTCAATAGATTTAACAGAAGATAAAGAGAATGACACTACAAGACTTGTATTCAGTACTTACCCAAGTATGATGAACCGGATTGATAATGTGAGAAATTCTGATGAACGGTTTTATGGAGTTGGACACTTTGATTTAATAATTGTAGATGAAGCACACAGGTCTATCTACAACAGGTACAAAGCAATTTTTGATTACTTTGATGCATCAGTAGTGGGTTTAACTGCTACTCCAAAGGAGGGAATTGATCACAACACTTTTGAACTCTTTGGTTGCAGTAATGAGGATCCTACTTTTTTATATGAACTGTCAGAAGCAGTTAAAGCTAAATTCCTAACTCCTTATAAAAACATAGATATTTCCACCAACTTTTTAAGAGAAGGTATTAAATACAAAGATCTATCTGATGTAGATAAAGAGAAATATGAAGAATCTTTTGAGGATAGAACTACCGGCTTATTTCCGGAAGAAATCAGAGCAAATGCTATAAATAAATGGTTGTTCAATAAAGATACTGTAAACAAAGTATTGGATGCCTTGATGCAAAAAGGTTTAAAGATTGAGGGAGGGGATAAATTAGGCAGAACAATCATATTTGCTGTAAATCAAAAACATGCAAAATTTATTGTTGATTGTTTTACAGAAAGGTACCCGGAAAAACCATCAGGGTTTATTTCTATGATACATAATGAAGTATCACATGCACAAAGTTTAATAGATGCTTTTTGTGATAAGTACAAAGAGAACAATCCTCAGATAGCTGTTTCTGTAGATATGATGGATACAGGGATTGATGCACCAAGAGTATTGAACCTTGTATTCTTTAAAGTAGTACGTTCTTATTCCAAGTTCTGGCAAATGATTGGTAGGGGGACCAGATTATGTCCTGATGTATTTGGTCCTGATCAACCCAAAGAATACTTTTTAATTTTTGATGTTTGTGGAAACTTTGAGTTTTTTGATGCTGAGAAACAAGGTAAAGAACCTCAAACAGGTAAACCAATTACACAGCAAATTTTTGAATCAAGAATACATCTTAGCAGATTACTTTCAGAAACCAGTGAAGATGGAGATCTTGACCTATCACATTCATTACTTGATATATTACACGATGCAATTCAAGCCTTGGATAAAAGCCGTTTTCAGGTTTCTATGAATTTGAAGCATGTTCATGAATTTGAAAAAAGAATAAGATGGAATAACCTAGATTCAAATGATGTCCATATTATTGAAGAGTACCTTTCAGAATTACCTATTCCGGAAACCATTAATGAGTTAGCAAGAAGGTTTGATTTAATGATGCTAAAACTTCAAATATCAACCTTATTGATGTCTGGTAACAAGAAAAAATATGAAGGAAGTTTAATGGAAATTGCAGAAGGCCTAGGTCAAAAGTACACTATACCAGTAGTTTTAAGATCAAAACCACTTATTGAAAATCTTAAAAATCCTGACTTTTACACAGAACTTTCTCAAAAAAAACTGGAAAGTATCAGAATTGAGATAAGGGAATTAGTGGAGTATTTGGATGCTTCATCAAGACCAACCGTTTACACAGACATTCAGGACTCTGAGATTACCATGGTAGTGAATGAACCAAAGGTAGGTTCTGCTTATGGTACAATTTACAGGAAACGTGTGGAGAAATTCATCAGAGAAAACAAACATAATATTACAATTTCAAAGTTATCTTCAAATATTCCAATTACTGCTGATGAATTGAAATCACTGGAAAATATTTTATTTGATGGTGCAGAAAGAGGTACAAGAGAAGATTTTTTACATGAATTTGGAGAAGCACCATTGGGAGTATTTATCAGAAGTATTATTGGTCTTGATGTGATAGCAGCCCAAGAAGCATTTTCAGAATTCCTCCAAGCAGGAAATCTAAGAGCAGACCAAATGACCTTTATACAAAGTATTATATCACACCTTACCAAAAATGGAACAGTACAGCCAAGTATGTTGTTTGAACCACCATTTACAGATGTGAATGATCAGGGTTTAATTGGTGTGTTTGATGATGGAGCATCTCACAAGATTATAAGTATTGTGGAGAAGATAAATGAAAATGCTGTAGTGGCATAATTTAGAAGTTCCGGATAGTATTTGTAAAGAGTTGAATTACCCTCCTTAAACCACATCACTTTCTACCACAATATTTTTGTTGTAGAGAAGGTAACTTAACAATAAAACATAGTGCATATGCTAATAAAAAACAAAGAACTTTTATATAAAGAGGAAAGTCTTGGTGTAGGAAAAACCAGCTATGTAATTAAATCAGGTAGTTTTTTAAGTGATGTATTTTATCACCTACCACATGGAATTATTGACAAAACAGAAACTGGTATTGGTGGCACAAGTTGTGAGTTAGATTCTTCAAGAAATTCAATAGTGGTTCAACCATATGTATTTACTGCATGGAGCAAAGCTCAAAAACCAACTATTTCCAACCAATATGATATACATTACTATGGCAATACATCATTTAGGAAAGATCAAGATGGTACAAAAAGTAAAAAAGAACTATTTGTATTAAGCCTATTATCAGTAATGGGAGCAGAAGAAAACCTTAAAAAATACATTAAGGAATGTAAAGCCAATGGTAAGCCAATAAAAATCACATGTGTTACTGATCAACTTCAATCTCTCAAAGATTGTTTAAATAATACAGAGAGCACCACTTTTGAAGATTTTCATCTTGTACTTGATGAAATTGATTCACTTCAGGAGCAAAGTAATTTTAGAAATGTAATGGAGCCCTGTTTCAACATCTACAAAAAACATCCACTAGAAAAAAGAACCCTCATATCTGCTACATTAATAAAGTTCCATGATCCGGACATGTTGAATGAGCCATATTCAAAAATAGAATATGACATACCTACTAGAAAGGACCTTACTATTGTTGTAATGAGGAATTGTAAAGAGGAGCTAATTAAACAAATATTGTTAATAACAAATAACAGCCAAGAAAAAATTGTTGTTGCTTGCAATTATATTGAATACTGTGTGGATGTTATTAACAGTATCAAAAATGAACCTTCTATAAAAAACAGAACAATAAAATTACTTTGTAGTTCAACGAGAGAAAAACAAGTAAAAGATTATTTTTCAGTTATGGGTGACAGAGGTATTTTACCGGGTGATATTAATTTTACTACAGCTGCCTATTTTAATGGTTTTGATATTTATGATAAATACCACAGTTTAATTGTTGCTGATAGCTCAAAGTCATCATTAATACTATCTCCTTCTTTAATTTATCAAATAAGTGGTAGAGGAAGAAATGAACTTTTATCTAATAAACTTTTACTAAGGATTGTTGTTAATTCAAAATATAAACAATACACATATGAAGAACTTGAAGGTAATGTTGAGGAACGTCAATTAGCATCAAACTTTATTGAAAAGTTAAAGACATCAAGCAATAAACACTCTAACACAGCAGCTGAAGCTATTGAAAATATTTACATAGAAGGAACCTATGATTACCCTGCTGTTAATTCATTAGATGAAGATGGAAAAATTGTAATATCCTATTTAAAAATTGATAATAGGTTAGAACAGCAAGCTACACGTAAAAGCTATATACAATTTGTTGATTTGTATAATGAATTATATAAAAAATTTAAAATTTCTAGAGAAGATCCACTGCACCTTAAACGTGCTGACAGAACGGTTGTAGCTCCAGACCATGTAAAATTGGGTAATGAACTTTTAGATAAACTTAAAAATATTAATAGAACTCATAATTTCAAAAAATCAATTAAGGTAATTAAAGATAACTTACAATTACCTCACCATCAATTTGAAAACATTATCTGTGCAATATATCAGCAAGCATGTATTGATGAGACAATTGATCTGGACAAAGTAACTAGATTAATTAAGTTAGCATTAAGTAAACGTGTATATCTCCAAAGCTTAAAACAACTTAAGGTATACATGGACTTCACATTTTACGGGTATAACATAAAAAGTATTAAAACCCTCCTGGAAACAAGTTTTAAATTAAATGAAGAATTTACAATACCGGAGTTAAAACAATTTTCCCTAAATTTTGCTGAACTGTTAAAAGATTCCAGCACAACGAAGAATGCTGCTATAAAGGAAATTGCAAAACAAATACTCAAAAGTCCAAGTTTAATACAATTCTCATTGTTGAAATTGGAACCAAAAAATACAGCCAAAGAACGTATTTTTAAAGTTTTAAGTTATGATCCATTTGATATAAAAACAGACACCCCAAACTATTAAGGTGCTGATACTGAACCCTTTTCCTACAAAAACAGATGACAAGTGAGATGGATTATATACTATATATGTATAGATTATTCATTTGTCACAAAGGGATCATTAAAAAAGTAATATTTATTGTGGTAGAGAAAGAGTGAGGTTAGTATACTCCTCCAGCTATAATCCATTTCCTACTACGATCAGATTGCTATAGAGAAATAAATTATCAGCAATCATATAGCTATAACTTTTTAAAGTTTAAATATTTAAAGTTTAACCTTTTAAAAATATTTTTTTTGGATATAAATTTTTTAGGTTATGTTTGGCTGTGTTATGAGTCTACCCCTCTTTGAATTAAGTTTTCAAGTTTTCCCTCCTATCCCCCGGTTAATTTAATTTATCAAATATATTTCCGGAATAAACACAAGAATGATTTTTATGGTATATACTTCCTATTTCATGAACAAGTGCAAGATGAACATTTGTCAAAATTCAGTCAACTCCTGAAAACTTATGTCAAGTCCTTCAGCAATCAAGAGTAAAGTTTTCACAGTTGGATTACCCCTTCCATGTTCAATTTTTCTTAAATTAGGTTTATCCCAACCAATTGTGTTTGCAAGGTCATTCTGACTTAGTTTTTTTATTTTTCTAAGTTGAACAATCCTTTCTCCCAACTTATTGAGGAACTCCTGATGCTGTTTTTGTTGAGTCTTGGTAAATTTCACCCCAGCAAAGTCATAAAAAAGGATGTGGTAAAGGAGATGATATATAACCCCTATGTGATTTTTAGTTATATTTGTCAAACAAATTATCATACATTCTGTAAAATAACACTTGGATTACTGATTCTAAGTGCTGTTGGCAATAAGATGTAACTAATCCTCAAAATTCCAATTCCCTACTACAATGAAAAATCTATCAATATTATTCCTGTTTATTTTAATAAGCATAAATACCTATAGCCAAACAAGTGAGGAGTATTTTACTGAAGGAAATTCAAAGTGTGAAATTCAAAACTACCAAGGAGCAATAGCCGACTACAATAAGTCAATAGAGATTGATCCTAAAAATGCATATAGTTATAGTAACAGAGCAAATGCAAAGAGTAAGCTACAAGACCATAAAGGAGCAATAGCTGACTATAATATAGCTATTGAACTTGATCCTAAATATGCAAATGCTTATTATAATAGAGGAGTTTCAAAAGGTGACTTACAAGATTACCGTGGAGCTATAGCTGACTTTAATATTGTAATAGTGATTAGTCCAAAAGATGCCGCTGCATATTATAACAGAGGACTTGCAAAGTTATCATTAAACCAAAAGGATAGTGGATGTTTGGATTTCAGTAAAGCAGGGGAATTAGGATGTGGAGAAGCCTATGATCAAATAAAAAAGCATTGTAATTAACCATCAAATTCTATTTAATCTTTAAAACAATGAAAAACTTAACAGTATTACTCTTATGCATTATACTTGTACCAAATACAATAAAGTCACAAATAGATATTTATCAACAGAATAATATTTATCAACAAAACAATATTATTATAACTACACCGCCTGCACCAATTCAATTTCCAGTATATAACCCACCAGTTGGTCCAACAGGTGATCAACTGATTAATAATTATGAAAACAGACATAGATATGATAATCTCAGTCTACCTACATCCAATCCTTATAATCTTCCACTTTCTAAGGCTTTTGAGATTGACCCTACAGTTGAATTGGATTATTGTCTAAGAGGGATTTCAAAGACTGAACTAAAAGACTACCATGGAGCTATAAAAGATTTTAGTAAAGCAATAGAAATTAATCCTACTTGTGCTAATGCTTATTACTGTAGAGGAATGGTAAAGTGGTTATTAAAACAAAAAGAAGCCGGATGTATTGATTTAATTAAAGCAAGTAAATTAGGGGATGAAGATGCCTATGACCAAATTAATAAATATTGTAACTAATCCTCTAAATTCCATACTCTATGTTTAACTCAGTTTTCAATTAACCTTCTACAACAATGAAAAATTTATTTTTATCCTTATTCATTTTTAGTCAGTTATTTATTCTTTCATGCTCAAATAATATTAAAAATGATCCTGAAAAAACTGCAGAAGTGGTATCACAGTATGATAGTCTTGAAGAAAAAGCTGCCAAAATGAAGATGATATATGACGAAGCTGAGGCTCATCTTGTAAATAATTCTGAAAAAACAGCAGAACCTACATTAAATGAATTGAGATCTTACAATGAACAGATGTTGAATATATTTGCATTAAAACCTGGTCGGGATTATTTTATCAAAGGAAATACAAATTCGGATCTTAAAAATTATCAAGAAGCTATTGCAAATTATAATAAGTCAATTGAGCTTGATCCTAAACATTTTGGTGCTTGGTATTGCAGAGGATTTTCAAAATATCAGCTTCAAGACTATAGAGGAGCTATAGCAGACCTTATTGAGGCAATAAAGCTTAATCCAGTATATTCTGATACTTGGTATTACAGAGGAATTTCAAAACATCAAATAAAAGACTTAAGTGGAGCTATAGCAGACTATAATATTGCAATAGAGATTAATCCTAAATATACAGATGCTTATTTAAACAGAGGACTTGCAAAAATTAGTTTAGGGCAAAAAGACAGTGGATGTTTGGATTTAAGTAAGGCCGGTGAATTAGGGTCTGGACAAGCCTATGAACAAATTAAAAAATATTGTAACTAATCCCCTAAATCCTGCACCCATACGGAATAAGTGTTTTCTTCACAAACAAGAACATAGTATATTTCTACTACAAATTGTTTTTTTATAAATATTAACTCAGTTTAAATTAACCCTCTACAACAGTGAAAAACTTATTTAGATATATATTTATTTTTAGTCAATTTTGTATCCTTTCATGTTCTAATAATATTAAAAATGAATCCCAGAATGATAATAATCCTTCCGTTGATTCAATAGGAAAGCATTATAGAGATTCTTTATCAAGTGAATATAATAACAGTGGCAACATGAAAAGGTTGGCACAAGACTACCAGGGAGCAGTAGTTGACTATACTAAGGCAATAGGGATAACAAGCATGTTTCATATAAATGAGGATGTTGAACTAAATTCTCTTTCTAATAGAGGATATTCAAAATTTAAACTTCAAGATTATACTGGAGCAATACCCGATTTTAGTAAGGTAATAGAGATGGGACCTGAATTAGCACAATATCAGTATGGGATTTCTTATTATTTTAGAGGATTGTCAAAATTAAATCTTCAAGACTACAATGGAACAATAGCAGATTTTAATATGATAATAGAGATGGATCCTAAATATTCACGTGGTGTTCTGAAAGAAGAAGTTTATTATTATAGAGGGTTCACAAAGCTAAAGTTAAATCAAAAAGATAATGCATGTTTGGATTTAAGTAAAGCCGGTGAGATGGGATATGGACAAGCTTATGAATTAATTAAACAATATTGTAACTAATTTTAATAATTTAACTGCAACTTAAAACCATATTTTAAAACATCAATTTTTAAAACATTGAATTATGAGCAAAGCCTATATCACAAAAAGCAACTTTAATTCCATTATAACCGGTTTAGAAAAAATACCTATAGATAAATTTATTCCCAATGATCCAATTTATAAAACTCCAGTGTTTTTCATAAGTAAAAAGGAGGAAGAAAGAATATTAGGACAGAAATTTTTTTTAGAATATCCTAATGATGTATTTCTCACATACAAAAAGAAAGGGAAAGTTGATACACATAAGTATATTTATGAAGGAAATCAATCTAGCTATCACAATAATATAAATTGTGATGCATTAAACTCAAATTTCAGTAATTATGAAATCCCAGAGGAAATAAAGATTGAAGGGGAAAATCATATTAAAAATTTCAGAAAGTGGTTTAAAGAAAATTATCATCTTTATGTAGAAAAGCCAGATTTATGGGCTTTCAAACTTCAAATAGCGTTTTCACTTTCATACATACCTACTCCTATACAGCGTGGTAATTCAGGTACTACAGAACTTGAAAACTTAGACTTAAAAGAACTTGAAAAGAGAATTGATGATATTTTAGCTACTTCAGTAAAATTTTATAACGATAACCCAGATAAACAAAAGATAATACAAAAATTTGCAAAATACACTTGGCTGGCTAAAAAGGGAGAGCCAATCCATGATAATAATACCAAGTTGTCTGATGATGATCTTAAATCATTTTTAAATGAATATGATTTTAAGTTTAAAAAACCATTCAAAGATTTACTTTTACATTATTACATGATAAAATATAATCCTGATCTTGCATTTGATGGATTATTATTAGAACAACTTGGATTCAAACCGTGTGGAAAATGTTGTATTTCTAAGTAATTTAAATCTAGATATTATATGGGAAAATTATAAGATAACGTTCAAAAGAAACTATAATTACCATCTCACACCAGCCCCTCCCACAAAAGCCTTAACCACTCACACATTTTTTAGTCATTTTATTTGCCTTGCAACACACAAGCCAACACAGATGGGGCAAATAAAGCCTAAAAAACAAATCCTGTATGCTTATCTACCCACATTGCATTCAATTTAAAGCTACACAGGGAAGAATATAATTTGGTAGCTTTAAAATCAATGCAATCTCCTGCAAATACACACATTGACACATTTATGTTTATTATTAATCAGCCTTGCATCACACTATCCAACCACACCCGGCTATTAATACTAAAAATAAAAGAGTCAATTCCTCTACCACACCTGTACTGCTTGTTTTGTATACCTTACTGTGTGCTAGTATTATAAGGTATAAATCATTAATTGCTTTTTTTAATACCCAAACTTTGGTAAAGCAATTAATAATTTATGCCGTTCATACACCCACTAGCCATGTATTCACTGTTATATCTGGGATGCTAGGCAGAATGAGATTGTAGCATTGATCAGAATTAGTGCCCTGCTACGCCCCAGACCCAATGTCTATATGCCTTCTCAACTTTGGCTACAGGCTTACCTTCCCACAAAGCCCCTAATCACACAGCCTTTGTGTAATCCACAACAGGTTCATACTGTTTTCTCATTTGTTACACCTCAAATGGTGTAACTCTCTTTATGGAATTCACTTTATCTGTTGTTCCTTACATGGGTCGGTTCATGGGTAAATACCCATAAATACCTCCCACCAAAGTTTCAGTAGACATAGTATAGACATTCTTAAATACTGCATGTGCCTCCAGCAGGGTTTCATAAATTAAACAAATCCTTCCTTACAGTTAGGATTCTTATTAATTCACGATCTATTATATAACTTCTTTTAACTGTGATATAAACCTGAAAATAGGAGAGTCCTATTAAGGAACAAACTAAAAAAACTAAATATCATGGTACAAACAATTAATCCGGAAGAATTAAAAATGCATTTGGAGCAGTTTACCGGGACTGATCACTATTATGAGCACAAAACTATTGGAACTCATAATTTGTTGCTTACAGATGGCTCCCATTATCTGAGGGAAGAAGCCAAATGCTATTGGTTAATGGATTTATTGTGTTCACACCAGTATAAGCTTCATAAGGAATCGTTCCAAGTTTGGACTCTTAAAAATATGGGTTCTAAGGGATGGGACATAATTGCAGAAGATGGTAACAAAAACCAACTTGCATCCCAAAGGATCTCTTATTCTGATTTCCCAATTGAAGAAGGGATAACACTATTCTTATCTGATGGAGTTATCATGCTCCCCTCAGAGTACTAATAAAAACAAGGGGTTTAATAGCCTCTTGTTTTATTATTTAAATAGAGCAGGAGTTCTCATGAATTTAAAATAATATTAACTACATTTAATTCGCATTATTATGACAAATACAAGACAGCAAGATATAATTTCTTACCACTGGAGCTGGATCAATAGTGGGTTCGGCTTTGATGCCATTAAAGCAGTCCATTATAAAATAACATATGGAGGCCCCTTTAGTTATAATGGTATTGCAGATATTCAGCATCAAATTGGAGGGCAACTATACCCACTACCCACAATGATGCAAGAGTCGGATTATGAAAAATTTTCATATATCTTTTACAATGAACATGGTTTTGATGGTAATCTGGAATTTTTAGAAAAATGGACAAACATTGAACAAATTAGCATAGGTTGTGCATGCTGTGGTACAATAGAAAATTTGAAACCTCTAGAAAAACTTACAAAGCTCAAATTCCTGGATCTTGACAGGCATAATATTTCAGACCTGAGTTCATTGTCTAAACTTTCTAAACTGGAAACTCTGATCCTGTGGGGTAATCCAATAAAATCAATTAAACCAATTGTTCATTTACAAAATCTAAAAAATGTACAGTTTTCTGTGGTAGAAGAAGATGAAATATTTGAGTTACTAAAAAATTCAACTGATGCCACTGTTACTTATGTTTCAACAGAAAATGATGAGTCATATAAGGCTGTTTGGATTAATGGGTGGGCATTTAGGACAAAAAGTTACAAGGACTTGACTACAATTTCTATAACAGTAGAGCCATTATTGATAACTGCTTTTTTAGATGAGGTTAGAGCCAGTGGCACAGATTATATTTCACTGATGAGACAAAAATCTGAAAATATTGCATTGTCATTACAAAGTGATACCCATGTAATGGAAAGCAGTACAGAGCATTTTCATGAGGATGTCAGATTTTTAAAAGTGTTTGAATACAAACTGAAATGATTAATAACCTGACATATTATGATTAAAATGACACTTAAGGAGAAGTTGAATCAGCCTTTACCAATTATGAAACAATTGGAGTATCAGAAATTGTATCAACTGATGTTGAAAAACCACAAACTTAAAACTCAGGATCAGGTACAAAAAGAATTAAAAAAACCACAAGCAAATATTTTATAAATGCTTGTGGTTTTTAATGATGTTTTCAGAACTAACCCAATAACTTCTTTTACTCTAAAATTATTATTAACCAGGCTAAAAACTTGCACAATACATGCACAAGTTAAGTTAAGAAGTTTGAAAGTGGTGGGCCCAGTTGGAATCGAACCAACCACCCACAGATTATGAGTCTGTTGCTCTAACCGAATGAGCTATAGGCCCAATTGCATTTAATTGCAATTTTGGACTGCAAAACTATATATTTGTGCGCAATTAACAAAGGTATTCCCGGTTTATTATGATAAATCCTGCAAATAAATATAAAAACATCATTTTCGACCTGGGTGGTGTATTGCTCAACATTGATTATTCGCTTGCTACTAAAGCGTTTTCTGATTTAGGGCTGACTGATTTTGACAAACTGTTTTCAAAAGCGCACCAAACAAAATTATTCGATTTGTATGAGAAAGGACAGATTTCTTCCGAAGCCTTCAGAGATCACGTAAAAAGCTGCTTCAACACACCTATTGATGATAACACTATCGACAAAGCCTGGAATGCCATGCTGCTTGATTTCCCTCCCGAGCGACTGCGTTTGTTGCAAACTTTAAAAACAAAGCAGCGTATTTTTTTATTGAGTAATACCAACGATATTCATATCCAATACATCAACAACTACTTGCAAGAAACATTTGGAATAGCGGACCTATCGGGTTATTTCGAGAAAGTGTATCTATCTTATAAAGTAGGAATGCGCAAGCCGGATGCGGAGATTTTCGAATTGGTTTTATCAGAAAACAACCTGGATCCTAATGAAACATTATTTATTGATGATTCCATCCAACATATAGAAGGTGCTAAAAAACTAGGTATTCATACCTATTGGTTGGATGTGAAGAAAGAGTCTGTGATGGATTTATTTGAAGTAGCAATCGCTTAAAGTCAGCTACCTATTGAACAAATTAACACTCTGTATATACCCCTAATAGGGTTTGAAACCCTGTCAGGGTAACAATTAAACTGCCTATTGCAAAATTGCTTTAATTGCAAAATTATTTTATCTCCTGGCACAATTCAATTAACACACCATTACTGCTTTTGGGGTGTAAAAAGCAGATCAATTTATTATCCGCTCCTTTTTTAGGTTCTTCCGAAAGAAGCGTAAAACCTTCACTTTTCAAGCGTTTCATTTCAGCATAAATATCCGCCACCTCAAATGCTATGTGATGGACGCCTTCGCCTTTTTTCTCAATAAATTTAGCAATAGGGCTATCTGAATTTGTTGCTTCAAGCAATTCTATTTTACTGTCTCCCATCATAAAAAATGAGGTAGAAACATGTTCACTTTCTACTGTTTCTAATTTATAAGGAGCCTTGCCAAATAGCTTGGTAAACAATAGGTTAGATTGTTCCAGATCTTTTACAGCAATTCCCAGATGCTCTATTTTTAACATATTACAAGGCGTTTTAATTAGCACAAAAAAAATCCCGATTTTTGAATTCGGGATTTTTTTATTGAATTGTTATTTAGTATTATTTTTTGATGAACTCGCCCATCTTGTTGTCGTAGTTCAGGTAATATGCTCCTTTCGGAAGGTTAGATGCGTCAATTGTTGATGCGAACCCACGTTTAACAATATTACCATATTGGTCATAGATCTCAAACATTGTTTCTGCCGGTGTTTCACCTGCAAGGAAATTAATTGATCTTGATACTTTAGCCGGGCTGAATGTAATTTCGGGAGTAGCTGACATATAATCAACTGTTTTTGAAAATCTTGGTTGTCCGGTATAATCAATTTGCTTAACGCGGTATTGGTTTTTCTTGAAGTGAGGAACAACTTTAAATGAATAATTATTTAGATCTGCAGTTCCTGCTCCTTCTACATCACCAACTTTAACCCATTTGTTCCAACGGAATTGTTCAATTGTATAGGTAAGTTTACCACTTTCTGCTTTAGTTGACCATTTTAAAGTTAAATCTGGTTCTACAGCCATTGCAACAATATCGAAAGTACTTTTTGGTTTTAACACCTCCGGATTTAATACTTTTGGCTTACAATCATCTTTGTGAGTGATCTTCACTTCTATTTTATCACCGATCTTTAATTGCAAATTTCTGAAATCAATTTCAAATGCACTAGAAGCAACCTCATCAGTGGTAACACTACCATTAACTCTTACCTCTTGCACACAATAGCCCACTCCTGAACTAGCAAAGGGGTTTTGAACATAAAGGTTTTTCCCTTGGTAGTTTCCTTCCAACACAATTACGCCAGTAGCAAAACTAACAGTTGAAACAAACAAACTAAATACAGCAAGAAGTGTTTTTTTCATATTCTCTTTAAAATTAAAAACAATACCCTTTTATTTGGTGATTAATATTTTCGATACAATATTATAAATCTTATTTAACAATTTCAAAATAAAAAATATTTTATTTAGAGCGTTCGCAAAAATAAACAAATTTGTTTCACATAACACATCTTTTAAACTATTTTTCTAAAACCCCGGTCAATCACAGTTATTTTATAAATATATTTGTTTTTTTGTAAAAGTTGGAGTAATCTTGCATTTAATCTAAAAAACACCTAATTTATACTATTTTAAGCTATGAAAAAATCATTGTTTATTTTTCTTTCCTTAACGGTTCTATACTCCTCTTGCTCTAGTGATGGTAAGTCAGGTTCGAAAATAGCAAAGGGCGATAAAGCTTATGGTGGATCATTACGTGTAAATGAAACAGAATACTATCAAACTCTTTATCCTGCAGCTATTATTGATGTGGTTTCCAACCACATAGCAAACCAGGTGTATGAAGGACTTGTGAAATTCAACCCTAAAGACTTATCTATTATCCCTTGTTTGGCTGAAAAATGGGAAATTGATGAAGCAGGAACTACCTACGTATTTCACCTGAAAAAAGGTGTAATGTTCCAGGATAACGAATGTTTTTCAGGAGGTAAAGGAAGAGAATTAAAAGCTGCTGACGTTAAATATTCGTTTGAATTATTATGTATCGACAGTAAAGACAATTTGAACTTTCCTGCTACATTTAAAGACCGCGTAGTAGGTGCTAATAAATTTTTTGAAGCCAGCAAAGATAAGGCAAACGGAGCAATTGAAGGGATCAGCATAGTAGATGACTATACCGTTAAAATTACATTAACCGCACCAAGCACATCCTTCTTGCATATTTTGGCAGCGCCTTCAACAAGTGTTATCCCTAAAGAAGCTGTTGAAAAATACGGAACAAACACCAAAGTAGGAACCGGTGCTTTCGTTTTTGTTGAGAACGGTGGAGAAGATAAATTGGTTTTGAAACGTAATGATAACTACCACGAAGTGGATTCTTTAGGAAATCAATTGCCTTTTCTTGATTCTGTCATCATCAGCTTTTTACCAACCAAAAAAGAAGAGTTAGAGAATTTCAAAGACGGTGGTTTGGCCGAGGTTATTGAGCTTCCATCAGAGTCTATTAAAGAAATGATAGAAAAGGAAATTACAGATTTTCAAAATAAAAAACCAAAATATATATTAGAGCGTTTGCCGGAAATGGCTAGCCAGTATTATTTATTTAACGTTACAAAAGAGCCCTTTACTAATGTAAAAGTGCGTAAGGCCTTCTCTTATGCCCTTGATAGAAATAAGATCATTGAACAAGTATTAAAAGGCGAAGCGTACGGTCCGGGAGTAAATGGTATTTCCCCTCCAACATTTAAAGGATACGACATTTCCAAGATCAAAGGGTATGATTTTGACGCTAAAGAAGCGAAAAAATTATTGGCAGAAGCCGGTTACCCTGATGGTAAAGGATTTCCAAAAGTAAAGGTAGAGTTAAACAGCAGTGGTTTAAAAAGTGCTGATGTGGTTGTTGAGATTCAAAAACAATTGAAAGATGTTTTAAACATAGACATTGATTTTGAAGTGGTATCATCACTAAAACAAAAACTGGAAGATGAGAAATTTGGTCGTTCAGAAATTTTCCGTGCCTCATGGATCGCTGATTTCCCAAGCCCTGAAAACTTTTTATGGATGTTTTATGGTGCAAGTGTGCCAAACGACATTGCATTACCTTCATGGCCAAACACTTCCCGCTACAAAAACGCAGAATTTGATAAGTTGTTCGAAGCTGGAAAATCTGCAAAAACAACTGAAGAAAGCTATGCTAACTTTATGAAAGCAGAACAACTAATGATGGATGAGGCTCCGGTAATTATGCTTTGGTATGGTGAAAATTACCGCTTGATAAAATCTAATGTGCACAACTTATTCTCTAACCCTATGCGTTACAGAGATTATTCGTTGGTATATTTAAAAGATGTAACACCGGCAGCAAAAGAGGGTGAAGCTGAAGCAGAAAAAAAAGAAGGACATTAATAACCGATTAAAATAATTTACAAAAAAAATCCCGCAAACACTGCGGGATTTTTTTTGTATAAAATTGCGTAAGATAAATTTCCGCATTATAGTTGGACTCCTTCGGAGTCCTATGTTTATAAACAATCGTTGTGCTATAAACATCCGACCCCAGCGGGGTCGAACAACTCTTCTGAAGAAAATTATTCCTGTTTGCTATAATATGGATTTGAGCATCCGGTTCGGTCGAACCCAGATTAAAAGAGCTACTGTTTTTTAGTGTGAACTCTCCTGAATAACGGAAACAGGCGGTTCCATAACATGACCACATTTTTTGCAGGTACGTAAATCCACATTTCCATAAAACTCTTTGAAGGTTTCCTGAAACTGGGTCATAATATTGGTCAATGGAAAATATTTTTCATACAGCTTGTTATTGCAATTTTCACAGAACCACAATAAACCATCCTTCTCATTATCTCTGCGCCTGCGCTCCATTACCAAACCAATGGTATTCGCGCCTCTCCTTGGATTGTGTGGTACTTTTGGTGGCAATAAAAATATATCCCCTTCCTTAATTGCTACAACAACCGCCTTCCCTTCGTCCTGAATTTGTACTTCGATATCACCTTCCAATTGATAAAAAAATTCTTCACTTTCGTTATAATGATAATCCTTACGTGAATTAGGTCCGCCAACTACCATCACAATAAATTCGGTGTTTTCATACACTACTTTATTGCCTATAGGCGGCTTTAATAAATGGCGATTTTCATCGATCCACTTTTTAAAATTTAAAGGATGCTGTACAGACATTTGTTGAAAATTTGATGATTTAGCGAATTGGAGATTTTTGATTTATTTAATTTTACAAATCTCTATTTCTCCAACTCTCTATTTCTCTATTTTTTTACTTCTCTATTTTTTTAAATCTTAACAGTCAATTGTAAAATAAAAACACGTGGTGGCAAAAGATCTGCCGGGCGTCCCATCACTTCACGATTAAATATATTGTTAACCACAAACGCGATCTTAGATGTTTTATGCAACTGGTATGCTATTCTACAATCAACGATTGCATCTCCTTTATCATGTTCGGAGCGGTATTTTTTCATTCCCGGGAAATTACCTTCGTTATCTCCAAAAACCTTATCAATATTTTCCATATAACTATTCGCGCGAACACTTACCCCTGTGCTCCATTTTTTGTATCCAAACTGAATATCAGCCTTTCCACTATGTTGATAACGGTATTTCAAAAGGTCTGTGTTTGATGTATTTCTCGCAGTATCAATTGCCGGATCAAAATCTGTTTGACGAGGATCAATATAGGTGTATCCCAATAAGGTGGTTACATCAACAGCTCCCATTTTCCCTTCTCCCATAACAGATAGCTCCACTCCACGGATACGGGTGTTACCAATATTTTGCGATTGAAAGCCTAAGCCCAGTAATTGGGGAGTGTTAGCAGGTAAAACAGTAGGTCCGTACTTTCCAAAAGTAAACTCCATCATGTTTCTGTATTCTGTCCAAAATGCAGCCACATCCACATAGCCTTTCCATTGCCCGATCCTAACTCCTTGTTTTATGGCAATTTCAGCACTCCAGCCACTTTCTGGTTTTAAACTATCGTTGGGGTAAATATCCAATCCGCTGGCACTGGTACGAATAAAACGTTCAGCAACAGAAGGGAAACGAAAGCCTTGTCCGAAAGAAGTTCTAAGATAAGTATATTCCATCAATCGGTAGTTTGCACCGGCACGCATCACCGGTTTTACCGGAGAATTTTTTACGATTGGTCTCGCTGCATCTCCTAACCAATTAATACTTTCTCTTGTTTCAACAGTATCGGTTTTAAAATACTCACCACGTATTCCAAAGGATAACGATAGGCGCTTGAATTTTTTATCGAATTGTGTAAATAAGGAAGCATTAGTACTGTAGTGATTTCCATACATTTCTGCATGAACTTCATTGTAATTAAATACAGTCCCTGCTGTCCAGGAAAGTCCACCGGCAAACTTTTTTTGGTATTGATATTCCGAATAGTAAACATCCCCTCTTGATTGTTGATTGGTATTATTTAAATTTTCGGTTCTGAAAAAACGGGTTCTTATTGAATGGCGGCCATTCTTTTTTGTAGTATAATTAAGGAACGGATCCACATTGGTACGGAAAGTAGTATAGTTACTTACCTTGCCACCCTGAGGATATAGAGCAGAATCAGGATGTGCCCATAATATGAACAAACCGCCTTTTGTACTAACTCTGTTTGCATTTACACCAACCTGTAAACCCGGTATTGATTTAAAACGATAACGTAAATTGGTGTTGAAGCGGTAACGTTGTTCTGTATTCAGGTAGCGGAATCCATCATCGTCAAATAAATTAGCCCCAACTACCAGGTCCAAATTTCCTACCTTTTGCAAATGGGTAACATTTACACTACTATATGTTGGGTTACCATCCTTCCACCAAACAAGTTCTCTGCGTTTTGGTTTATCGTAAATACCTGACATAAAATTAATTCTTGTTTCAGGATCTTCTTTTGCATAAGCGGTACGGAAATTAATTACGCCATTCATAGCAGCGGAACCAAAGAGCGCTGAGGATGCACCTTTGATAACTTCTATCTGTTCGCAATTTTCAATAGGCAATGACGACCATTTCACATCACCTGCATCTGCTGCAAGCATTGGCATTTCATCAACCAATAAAAGCACCCTGCTGCCGGCACCATAGCTAAAACCACTGCCACCACGTATGTTGGCCTGGCCATCAATTACATTCACACCTGGAACCTGATCAACAGCTTTATCAATCGACACAAGGGCTTTGCTTTCAATTAATGCAGGTTTTAAAACCTCCATCGAAACAGTAACCTCTTTCAGGTTTTGTTCAAATCTTCCTGCAGAAACTACCACAATATCTAATGTTTTAGAATCCGGCTCCAAAACAATATTCATTTGGATGGTATCATTGTCCTTAGCCTCGATATTCTTTATCTGTGATTTATAACCTACATATTTAAATTCGACCTTATGCTTGCCGGATGGCATTTTAAAAAAATAAGAGCCATTAATGTCAGTAGCTGTTCCGGTGGTTTCATCCACCACCACGCTGCCGCCAACAATAGTTTCTTTGGTCTTTGAATCGGCAATTGTTCCTTTAATAAATGCTTCCTGCGCAAAAATGGTGCCCGCAGCTGGAATAAAAAACAGTAGAGTGAAAATTTTTTTCATAGTTTATTTTTTGAAACCCCCGAATTTAAACGCTTTAAAGGCCACCTTTATAAGGGAGACGTTATGCGGTTCGATGGATTATTTTTTAATTACTAAAAATATTTTGCTTCTTAATTTTTTTACTTTTGTTTAAAACAATAGTGCAATATACAAAATATTGCATTTCAAAAAAGCATGCTCGAAAATTTAAAATATAAAATTGCACTTACACTTATTCCCAACATCGGGGATATATTGGCCAAGCGCCTTGTTGCCTACTGTGGAAGTGTACGAGCTGTTTTTGAAGAAAAAAAATCATCCCTCGAAAAAATTCCCGGGATAGGAAGCATGCATGCCAATGCTGTTATTAACCACAGTATTTTTGACCTTGCCGAAGATGAAATAAAATTCATTGAAAAAAATAATATCCAGCCTCTTTTTTATTTAGACAGCAATTACCCAAAACGACTGACCTATTGTGAAGACAGCCCTGTAATGCTATATTACAAGGGGAATGTAAATCTTAATTCGGAAAAGATCATTAGCATTGTGGGAACACGCGAGGCAACCGAATATGGAAAAAAAATGTGTGAGAAATTAATTGCTGATCTGGCAGTCCACAATGTTTTGATTGTAAGCGGCCTGGCCTATGGGATTGATATTTGTGCACATAAGGCGGCACTTGATAATGGGCTGCCAACCGTTTGTACTCTGGCACATGGTCTGGATAGGATCTACCCTGCAATACATAAATTAACGGCTCAAAAAATGCTGGAGAATGGTGGCTGGCTTACTGACTTTACAAGTAAAACGGTACCGGACCGCGAAAATTTCCCTCGTAGAAACAGAATTGTAGCGGGCATTTCTGATGCAACAATAGTTATAGAATCAAAAAAAAGCGGGGGCTCTCTTATTACCGCAGATATTGCCAATAGCTATAACCGCGATGTATTTGCCTTTCCAGGAAGAGTGGATGATGTGTGTTCGGAAGGATGTAATAATCTTATTAAACAAAATAAAGCCGTATTGATTCAATCAGCTGCCGACCTGGTTTATATTTTGGGCTGGGAGCAAACTAAAAATGTTAAAGCTCCTCAACAAAAGAAATTATTTTTGGAACTAAGTGCCGATGAGGAATTACTAGTAAATGTTTTAAAAGAAAAAGATTCTGTAACAATTGATGATCTATGTTTTGCTACTAAATTGCCAATGAGTAAGGTGTCAGGGTTATTGCTGACACTTGAGTTTTCCGGGATCGTAAAATCGCTTCCGGGAAAGGCTTATCGGTTGAATTAAGAAAAAGTAATTTAAATATATTACAATTATAAAATTTTTGGGCGTTCTCTTTCCTAAAAAGGAAAGGGGCGGGCTTTCCGCTTCAATCTTTTCTAAACAGAAAAGCCTGCCCGAATGAACAAATTCATTCGTTCGGGCGGGGATTTACGCTGCAATCCCTAACCCATGATCACAGTTAAACAGCAATAAATGCACCAAGCAGAATTCAAAAAAATAAAAGTACATTATACTGATACCGGTAAAGGCCGCGTAATAGTACTTTTACATGGCTTTTTGGGTTCTCATGAGATTTGGAGCGAGTTTATAAAAAAGCTATCAAAAAAATTTCGTGTTATTGCAATTGATCTTCCCGGTCATGGCAAAACGCCTTCTATCGGCTATTATCACAGCATGGAACTGTTAGCACAAAGTGTAAAAGCGGTTCTTGATAAAGTTGGAGTAAGGCGTTATGTAATTGCAGGGCACTCAATGGGAGGCTATGCATCATTGGCTTTTGCTGAACTTTACCCCGAAAATGTAAGTGGATTATGCCTCTTTCATTCCACATCTACGTCTGATCCGGAACAAAAGAAAAAAGACAGGGAACGTATCATTCGCCTTGTTAAAAAAGAACATAAGCATTATGTTGGTGAAGTAGTAACATCATTATTTGCTCACGAAAATTTAGACAAAATTATACCTGAAGTAGAAAAAGTAAAACGTATAGCAGCTGCTGTTTCAAAACAATCCATCATTAACAGCCTGGAAGGGATGAAGGAAAGGAAAAGCCGGGATATGATCTTAAAATTCGCAGATTATCCTGTGCTATTTATTATTGGTAAAAAAGATACTGTAATTAATTATGAAGCCATGTATCCGCAAATAGGATTATGTATGTATCCATCCGTTTTGATGCTGGAAGATGTTGGACACATGGGTTTTTACGAAGCACCCAAAGAAACTATAAACGAACTGGAAGCGTTTACGATGCGTTGTTTTAGGAATCAGTTTTAAGGTTACGAATAACGAATAAAAAACGAATTTACGAATCTGTGTTTTTGCAATCTTCGTTTGCTACTTTTTAACAATAGATTCGTAAATTCGTAACAGATTCGTTATCGGTAAAGAATTTTGTTTTTATTCTTTTTTTGGTGAAACAATAAACGCATCAGGAAACCCTGCTTCACGAATTTTTGACAGAAGTAATTTTGCATCATCATAGGTATCAAACCCACTGATTCGCACTTTAAAGACACCGCCTTCATTAACAATTATAACCGGCTGTTTAAAAGCTTTCTTAAGAGATGCTTCAGTTGCCTTAGCTTTTGCTAAATGACTATTCACACCCACCTGTATAGCAAAAACCCCAGCCTTAGTTATTACCGGAGTTATAATAGGAGCAACGATTACCGAATCAATACGTTTTGGCGCAATCACTTCCGGTTTAACAGTATCCGGAAGTGTATTGGGTATTTCTATTTTTAAATTTTTTTTCGAAGAAACTGTTGAAACAGCAATAATTTGAATTTTGCGTTCAATGGCAGCTGCAGGATTAAAAATAGAATTTTTAGTATCGTAATAATCATCACTCACATTAGGGCGGGCTTTTAATTCACCAATATCCTCATTAAAAAAAGCGATGCTGGCTTCGTTCTCATTGGTATTATTAACATAAGGCACAAATATTCCATTTTCGTATTCCATAAAATAGTTGCGAAGACTTGATATCCTTCGTTTTGCAAGGTTTACATTATAATCGGTTGAAGCAAGCGGACTGCAATATCCTTTCATAGTGATGCTTACTTTTTCACCATCTTTTAAAACCTTTAACATCAGTTGGGCAAACTTTTCGAGGTCCTGCATTCCTGCATCAACAGAGTCTTCAAACAATACATCAATATCATTATTTGCACGCTCCAGGTCTGCGCCTTTTGCACCTTTCGAATATTCTTTTTTATATAGATCACGCATCGCAGAATAATCTTCATAGGTTTTTTTATAATTCTTTGTTGTGGTTATTGCTAACGTTTTTTTGTCGGGTTCATCATTGTGGAAATACAATGTAAGTGGAACAAGTAGTTTCATCTCTGCCACAAAAATTTGTGTGCTATCCACTTTTTTAGGCGGCTCTTCAATGCCTGGAGCTCCTGGGATCTTAAACATATAAATATCATTACAACAACTTTCTTTTTCTTCAAAGAAAGAACCCGGCCGGTTAGAGGATAAAAAAGCTTCTGTTCTTTTTGAGCTGATCGAAAAATAAATATCGTTATAACTGCTATTGACCGGAATACCTACATTTTGTGGTTCCCCCAGTTCATTGTTCTTATAATAGCTTTTAAAAATATCAAAACCTCCTAAGCCTTTATGCCAGGTGGAACTGAAAAATAACTCCTGGCAAGGCTTACAATAAAAGGGGGTGATCTCATCATCAAGGGTGTTTACTTTTTTACCCGCATTTATAGCTTTTCCATAACTGCCATCAGCATTTACTTTGCTATACCAAATGTCCATTCTGCCTTCTCCTCCGGGCCGATTAGAGGAGAAAAACAACACCTCTTCCTCTCCCAAAAAACCAATTGCAGGCTGGGTATTGGTATAGCCTTGTGCATTTATTTCCGCGGGCAATTTCTGCAAGGCTCCCCAATGGCCTGTTTTAAATTCCGAAAAATAAATTTCACAATTAAAGTCCGTTGCGTTTTTCTGATCACAACGTGTAATATAAACTTTTGTATTATCCGCATTAAAGGCCGTGTTGGCATTGTGAACGCCTTCTTTATTAAAAAGAGTGTCTAACTCTTTTGCTTTTTGCCATTTGATGCTATCCTGGGTTGCGGTATAAATTTTATTATAATTAAGATTGTTTTTTTTATCCCTGTCTGTTGCATTCCGTAAGGATGAAAAATATAAAACACTATCTAACTGAATGGGGGCATACTCCGAAACCTTACTGTTTACAGATGTATCGAGATGAACAATATTGATACTTCTATCGGCACTTGCAATGAGTAAATTGGCATAATCACAGGCCGCAACTTCTTGTATCGCTTTTTTTACAAAATAATCGTTTTTCTTTTTTTTGTTTTTCTTCGCGTATTTATCAAACAATTTTTTTGCATCCTTATATTTCCCTTTGCTTTTTTTTATGGTTGCCAACCAAAAAGGGCATTCAGGATATAATTTCCCTTGTGCATCTGTTTTATATACTTTGTTATACCAGCGATCGGCAATATCAAAATCATAATTGAGTCTGCTTGCTTCTGCATATTTATATTGTAATGTAATGTCAGCGGAGTCCTGTAAAATAGCCTGATTATAATAAATGGCAGCTCCAAAAAAATCATTGTCGGCAAAAGCCTTATCACCATTCTCGATCAGCGTTTTTAATTTTTGGGCATTTAGGGAAGATGTGAGAATTGAGATGTGGGATATGAGAATAATGATAAACGAGAAGATAACTTTTCGCTTCCTACAATTACCCATTTTATTATTGCATTCTTTAAAAATCATAAACTACATATAAATTGGACAAACACGTTTTTTGGCAACAAAAGGAACTTCCTTTTTAAAAATATAGATCACCGAAATTTCAAAACCACCACGGTTATTGGTTGCTTCAGTCAGTTTAGATGTATTTACATCGTAACTGATGCCAACATTAAAACTTCGATATTCCATATTTGCGGCTATAATAAATGCATCTTTCACCCGATAAAAACCTCCAAGAGAAAGAGCTGTTGTCATCCCATTAAAAGGTTGTAAATAGTATTTTCCGAACAAGCCTAAAACGGTTTCTTTGTATTTCCCTTGTCGCTGGTACATGATGCTGGGCACCAGATCAAGTTGGTATGCAACCGGGAATTCTACGATCCCATTAATTATTGTTTTTACATCCAGCCTGATATCTCTATCATTGAAAAAAGATTGTTTCGGCTTATTTAAATGAAAGGCGGAAGCCCCAACACTAGCCTGCATCCGCTGCGTTTTTTTCCACAAATAAGTTGCACCTCCACCGAGATCAAAATAGGTGATCCGGGTTTTACTAAAACTTTCGCCACTGCTTAGGGCCGCATTATAATTGTCACCATCGTATTGATTATCAAAAGTGAGTGCATTAATATTAAAACTTTTTGTTGTAAATCCGGGTTGAACACCAATAGAAACAAAATGTGTAGAGTCGGCACCCAGTCTTTTTATGTATGCTCCGGATACGCAAATTTGAGTTGTACTAAACCTTGAATCGCCTGCTTTATCTGTATTTATAAGCAATCCGAGTCCGGGAGTACCACTTAAAAATTTCTTTTTTAATCTGGTATCCGTTGAAAGAGAATATGTTTTGTATGGAACAGGAATGGCAGCCCATTGACTCCTGTGATTTCCTACAAAGCGCCAATCACCGTCAAACAGACCTGTCTGGGCAGGGTTCAAATTTTGTGGCGATGAATTAAATTGCGACAAATGAATATCCTGAGCGATGGATGTAATAGGTAATATGTAAAATGTAATATGTATGATTACAGCTAGGAACAGAATTTTTGCTTTCATTGTACTGTGATTTTTCAAATATTACATATTAAATATTACCTAATAAGCGTAACATTCCCTTTATTAACCAACTCGTCCTCATTAAAACATTTCGCTCTTAAATACCAGGCAAATACATCAGGGTCTGATTTCGCCCCATTATACATGCCATTCCAACCTTTGTTTTTATCTGTAGTTTCAAAGATCAGCTCACCTCTACGATTATAAACTGCAAAATAAAGTTCCTTTATTTCTTTTCCTCTAACGTATAAAACATCATTGTTACCATCTCCATTGGGTGTAAATGTATTGGGAACAAATACATTGGCAACATCGCATTCTTTCGACATCACATAAATAGTAACACTGGCTGTTTTTGGACAACCATCCGAATCCAATATCGATACCGTATATGTTGTAGTGCTCTGGGGAGTGGCTATCGGATTGAAAGAACCGGAATTATTAAGGCTTATGGATGGCAACCAGATCACTGTTAAGCTTGGGTCAGTAATAGCATGGATTATTGTTGATTGTCCCTGAACGATCGTATCACTATCTGTTGTTGCAGCTATAGAATATAGTGCCGGGTCAGTAACAGAAACTGTTGTTGTTTGATTTTGTACGCAGGTATCACCAAATACATCCACCGTTACAATACTTACCGTATAGGTAGTGGTAGTATCCGGATTTGCAATTGGATCGGCAATAACATCATTACTTAAACCTGTACTTGGTGACCAGGTATATGAAATACCTCCGGAAGCAAGTAATTGCATACTGTTCCCCACACAAATAGTATCATTTGGACTAACCAAAACAGGAATTATTGGAGCAAGATTAGCTTGTACAACAACAGTATCTTTACAACCATTTACTGTTGATGCGATCAGCTGAATATCATACGTGCCGGCTGAAACATAGGTATGGATAGGGTTTTGAATAATGGATGAATCACCATCGTCAAAATGCCAAAGCCATGAAAAAGGCACAACAGCTGAAGAATCATAAAAGGTGAGTTGATTGGTACAAGGTGTTTTTACAAAATCGAAATCGGCCGTAAAATCACCAAAAACGGTTATTGTTACTATTTGTGGAGTTCCTGCACAGCCATCCGGACTTGATGTTGGCGTTACCGTATAGATCACATTTTGAACTGATGTTGTATTATTTGTTAAGGTGTTATTTAAGGGACTTCCTGTTTGTGTGGTAATGCTTTCGCCTGTAGTATTTACATTGTCTGCCGCAATCCATGAGTAGATAGAGGGTACATTACTGGTTAAAGGAATGGTCACTGTACCATCACTGCAAATAGAGCCTGCAACAGGACTCGTTATAGTTGGTGTTGGAATTATGGTTACAGTTACGGTTTGAGGAATTCCCGGACAACCATCAAGTATTGATGTTGGTGTTACTGTATAAATTACAGATTGAATCGAAACAGAGGTGTTCGTTATTAAATCAGTTAAAGGACCTCCTGTTTGTGGAGTGGTGCTTTCACCTGTTGTATTCACATTGTCGGCAGCAACCCAACTATAAGAAGAGGCCAAAGTACTTGTTAATGGTATGCTTACAGTACCTCCATTGCAAATTGTTGCACTGTTGGGGCTGGTCATGTTGGATGCCGGGTTTACGCTTACAGTCACGGTTTGTGGAGCGCCTACGCAACCTTCGGGGCTTGATGTTGGTGTAACGGTATAAACAACAGTTTCAACCACTGCCGTACTACTTATTATCAGATCACTTAATGGACTTCCGGTTTGTGAGGCCGTGCTTTCACCTGTTGTATTGGGGTTGTTTGTAGCGATCCATGTAAATGTTGAGGCATTGTTACTTGTTAATGCTATGCTTACAGTATCTCCGCTACAAATCGTAGCACTGGGAGGACTTGTCATTGATGGCGCAGGATTTACAGTTACAGTTATGTCCTGCGGAGTACCTAAACAGCCATCCGGGCTTGATGTTGGTGTTACTGTATAGATCACAGTTTCAACCAATGCGCTATTGTTTATTAATACATTACTCAAGGGACTTCCCGTTTGTGTTGTAATGCTTTCTCCACTTGTATTTGGATTGTCTGCTGCGATCCATGAAAACGTAGAGTTCACATTACTCGTCAAAGCGATACTTAAGGTGCCTCCACTACAAACGGTTGCAGTAACTGGGTTTGTAATGGTTGGCGTAGGAATTATTGTTACTGCTAATAGTTGCGGAATACCAGGACAAAGTCCGTTAAAAAAAGTGGGAGTAACTATATAATTTACATATTGGACAGAAGTGGAGTTGTTGGTTATTGTATTATTCAATGGGCTTCCAGCTTGAAGTGTAATGCTTTCACCGGTTGTATTCAAGTTATCTGTTGCGATCCATGTATATGGAGAAGGATAATTACTTGTTAATGGTATGTTAAGAGTGCCACCGGTACAAAAGGTAGCACTGTCAGGGTTGGTCATATTGGCTGCAGGATTTGCAGTTACTGTCAATGTTTGTGGATTTCCTAAGCAGCCTTCGGGGCTGGATGTTGGTGTTACCGTATAGGTAATTGTTTGAACCGATGTGGTATTATTAAATATACTGTCGTTTATTGGGCTTCCAGCCTGTGCGGTAGTGCTTTCACCATTCGTATTCGGGTTACTCAGGGCTATCCAGGAAAAGGTAGAGGCATTGTTACTGGTTAACACTATGTTTAAAATACCTCCACTGCAAATTGTTGCGCTGCCCGGGCTCGTCATACTTGGTGCCGGATTTACAGTTACTGTTAACGTTTGTGGAGTACCCACACATCCATCAGGGGTGGATGTTGGTGTTACCGTATAGGTCACGATTTGAATTGATGATGTATTATTTGTTATCGTATTCGTTAACTGGCTTCCTGCTTGTGCTGTAGTGCTTTCGCCTGTGGTATTCAGGTTGTCGCTTGCAAGCCACGAATACGTAGAGGTTAAGGAACTTGTCAAAGGAATACTTACTGTCCCTCCACTGCAAATAGTTGCACTGCTAACACTCGTCATTGTTGGTGTTGGCATTATACTTACAGTTACAGTTTGTGGAGTTCCTGTACAGCCTTCCGGTGTTGATGTTGGCGTTACCGTATAGGTAACGGTTTGAACTGATCCGGTATTATTTATTATGGTATTGCTTAAAGGAGTCCCTGATTGTATTGTAGTGCTTTCACCGGTGGTGTTTGAATTGTCGGCAGCGATCCATGTATAAGTGGATGGCCAACTGCTTGTTAATGGAATAGATACGGTGCCTCCCGTACAAATTGTTGCAGTGCCGGGACTGGTCATAGTTGGTGGAGGGTTTACGGTAACGGTCACTGTTTGCGGGGCTCCCACGCAGCCCTCTGGTGTAGATGTTGGTGTTACCGTATATATTACCGTTTGAACTAATGCAGAGGTATTTGTTATTGTATTGGTTAATGGACTTCCAGATTGCACAGCTGTACTCTCACCGGTTGTATTTGGGTTGTTTGCCGCTACCCAAGTATAGGCAGATGCTAAGGAGCTTGTTAAAGGTATGCTTACAGTGCCACCACTACAAATTGTTGCAGTATTGGGACTTGTCATTGCAGGTAAAGGATTTACAGTTACTGTTAGCGTTGCACTGTCTGTGCATACTGTATTGGGGTTAACGATCAAAGTTAAGGTATATGTTCCCAGGCTGGCATACGTCCATGTTGGTGAAAACAAATTCGATGTATCCAGGCTTGTACCAGAATCGCCAAAATCCCAATGATAAGTAAAGGCATTTATAGAATTTTGAGAAAAGTTGGAAGGTGTCCCAAAACAAAAGGGTTGCTGCACCGGGATCGATGCAACAGGGATACCGCAGTTTACTACATTAAATTGAAAATCACGTTTGTTTATATCCAATAATACTCCGTTCCTATATTCACTCACACATACGGCTATTACCCATTGTCCGACCATATTAGGAGTTCCTGTCATTAAACCTGTTACCGGATTCACCGCCAAAGCAGGAGATGAACTCATTGGATAAGAACCGTTATAAGGGGCAAGCCAGGGTACAAAAGGCGCAGGAGGAGAAGAAGCTATCTGAGGACAACCACCTGCCGCCTGAGGGCCTAATATCGGGCAGCTGGGACTTAAGCCGGTAAAGGCATCACACAATTGATAATACAATGAATCTCCATCAGGGTCAGTAGCTGAATGATCAAAATTTAAAGGTACACCGGCACATAAAAAAATGGGAGGAAAATTATTATAGTGAGGACTGCTATTACAAACGGCCAAACCCGGATCAGGAATATGTGCCATATACGTTGAACCTACATCTCCGGGACTGATCAGATTTAATATCGTACCATTTCTGCAACATCGTTGATACGTAAAATCGTATCCCCCGGCAAGCGGAGGTAAATTCACCACTACCTGGTAAATCGCTTCTTCAACACAAATGTCTGTTGGTGGCGTAAGACAGGGGTTGCTCAGCGGGAATGGTAATATTACCGATGAAGGAGCTGGGATCTGTAAACTATCCAGAAACGTTCCTGAGCTGTTAAAAATAAAAACAGTACCGGGATTATCAAAAGGTGGTATTCCGTTATAGCAATCGCGGTAAAGCTTTAAGGTAATTCTATAATTATTACCGCCCAAACAATCATAATAAATTTCTCCACCCACAATGTGAGTAGCGAAATTTTTTAACGATAGGAGCGTTAAAAATAATAGCAGAATATAATGTTTGGTCTTCATTTTTAATCCCGTCTTTCAAGGGGTATAGATTCCGTTTCAGGTGATTTTACATCACTAACAAATGTACAAAACTCTTTTCATTTTTCCTTTTTTTACGTTTCTCCCCGCGGCTTTTCTATAAACTATAGATCATATAAATTTATTGCGAATCACCCACCTCTTACCTTACCAAAGTTACGTTCCCTTTCTTTTTCAATTCATCGCCATTAAAACATTTTGCTTTTATATACCATGCAAATACCGCAGGATCTGCTTTCACGCCATTATAGAACCCTTCCCAGCCCTTTTTCAAATCAGAGGTTTGAAAAACCAGTTCACCCCAGCGGTTGTATACCGCAAAATAAAGTTCAGTTATTTCATTTCCTCTTACATATAAAATATCATTATTGCCATCACCATTGGGCGTAAATGTGTTGGGAACAAAAATATCTGCAGGATCACATTCTTTCGACATCACATAAATGGTAACGCTTGCTCTTTTAGGACAACCCAGCGAATCCAATATAGAAACAGTGTATGTTGTAGTGTTCGCGGGAGTCGCTGTCGGGTTAAATGAACCGGTATTATTCAGGCCTGCTGAAGGCGACCAGTTGACTGTTAATGTTGAATCGGTAATTGCATGAATAATTGTTGATTGCCCCTCCACCAATGTATCATCGTCAGTTGTAGCAACTATTGAATACAATGATGGATCAATAACAAATACGGTAGTTGTTAAAACATGAGCACATGTATCGCCAAATGTATCCACATTTGAAATAATAACGGAATAGGTTGTTGTGGTATCGGGGTTCGCAAATGGATCAGAAATAGTAGGATCGCTTAAACCTGTTGATGGGCTCCATGAATAAACAAAACCTCCGGAAGCAATCAATTGTGTGCTGTTTCCTTTACAAATAGTGTCATTTGCGCTAACCACCACCGGATTTGCCGCAGCAAAATTAACCTGAACAATTACAGTATCTGAACAACCATTTATAGTTGATGTTATCAATTGAACGTTATACGTGCCTGATGTGTTGTAAGTATGTGGCGGGTTTTGAAGCATTGATGAATCGCCATCATCAAAATACCAAAGCCAGGAAACAGGGGCAACAGCGGATGAATCATAAAATGTGACCTGGTTGGTACAAGGTACTTTTACAAAATCAAAATCCGCTACGATATCACTATAAACAGTTATACTTACTGTTTGCGGAACACCTGCACAACCATCGGGGCTTGATGTTGGTGTAACTGTATAGATCACTGTTTGAACAGAAGTGCTGTTATTTGTCAATGTATTACTTAATGGACTACCTGTTTGTGTTGTGGTACTTTCTCCTGTTGTATTTGCATTGTCGGCAGCTATCCATGAATAGATAGAAGTTACGTTGCTTGTTAGTGGAATATTAACCAATTCATCACTGCAAATAGCGGCTATAATCGGATTGGTCATTGTTGGTGGAGGTATTACATTCACTGTTACGGTTTGAGGGATCCCGGCACAGGTACCGCTAATTAAAGTGGGTGTTACAGTATAGATCACCGATTGAATCGATGTGGAAATGTTGGTGATCGTATTACTCAATGGACTGCCGGCTTGTAGAGCTGTGCTTTCACCAGTAGTGTTTATGTTGTCGACCGCAATCCACGTATACGTGGATGCCATAGTGCTAGTTAATGGAATATTTACAAGGGTTCCATCACAAATTGTTGCGGTGTCGGCATTGGTCATGGTTGGTGAAGGAGTAAGTGTAACAATAACTGTTTGAGGAGCTCCTGCACAGCCTTGTGGACTTGATGTTGGCGTTACAGTATAGCTTACTGTTTGAACAACTACCGTATTATTAAATATAGTATTACTTAATGGAGTCCCTGTTTGTGTGGTAAGGCTCTCCCCTGTAGTATTTGCATTGTTCGCTGCAATCCACGTATACGTGGATGTTTGATCGCTGGTTAATGGTATGCTTACTGTATTTCCGTTACAAATTGTTGCAGTTGCCGGACTGGTCATAACAGGGCTTGGATTTACCGATACGGATACAGTTTGTGGATTTCCCAGGCAACCTTGCGGACTTGATGTTGGTGTTATCGTATAGGTCACTGTTTCAGCTGATGCAGTATTATTTGTTAATGTATTACTCAATGGGCTTCCTGCCTGTGCACTAATACTTTCACCTGTTGTATTTACATTGTCGGCTGCGATCCATGAATAGGTAGAGTTTGCATTACTTGTTAATGGAATAGTTACCGCACCTCCATTACAAATGGCTTCATTGTTGGGACTCGTCATGGTTGGTGCCGGGCTTATCGTTATCTGAACAGTGGCAGTTTGAATACACGTGTCTCCGGAGCCATTTACACTTGAAATTGTAACAGTGTATATGGTTGTGGTGTCGGGACCTGCAACTGGATTGGGAATTGAAGGGTCAGATAAATTTGTTATTGGCGACCAGCTATACTCAAAACCTCCCGAAGCAATTAATTGAGTAGTGTTTTCCTTACAAATAGTAGCAGCCGGACTTATTGATATGAGAGGTGCTTCAAAAAAATTAACCTGCTTTATCACAGTGTCTTTACAACCATTTATTGTTGAGGAGATCAGCTGTACATCATACGCTCCTGTTGAAGTATAGGTGTGTTGTGGATTTTGAATTGCGGATGAATCACCATCATCAAAATACCAAAGCCACGTAGTTGGGGCAACAGCAGAGGAATCATAAAACGCAACCTGGTTGGTACATGCAGAAGTAACAAAATCGAAATTGGTTGCAATGGATGGGTATACTGTTATATATTGATAGGCTGTATCCAAAGCGTTACAGGTTGAAGGGTCGTTTACATACAACTGTACCAGGTAGGTTCCGGGTACTGTATAAGTTATGGTAGGGTTTGCAATTACGGAGGTAGTATCTCCAGCACCGAAATCCCATAAAAATGTGGAACCCGAAGAACTTTGATTATTAAAATTAACGGTAACCGGTGCGCATCCGTTCGTATAATTAATTATAAAATTTGCTTCAACAATTGGTACCTGGAAATCGAATTTAAAAACACCGTTGTTGCAATTTAAAGCATGATTAACATTGGTTCCAGTATTGGGCCATGAGCCGGGAGTTACCGGAAAGTCATCATTTCCGCCACAACCCGCGCAAACCGATTGATATATAATTCCTTTTTTATCAAAGCGGCTCGTGCCGCCATCCACATGTTCCTGGCTTTGCGCGCCTCCAAAATAAGTTGCATATATGAGTGATGCCGCATCCGTTGAAAGTACAAATAAATAAAAATTAAAACCATCTGTAGTGGGCTGAATAGCGTTCCCGGTTAGCGGCATGTTGTTGGTTGCGACACCCGTTAAAATATGGCCTCCCCATCCTGAAACATAAATATTTTCACAAAAATCAACTAAAAATGCAGCAGGAGAAATATTTATATTTCCGTTCCCATTACCAAATACAGTAGTAAATACCTGAGTGCTCAGGGAATTATTTAATTTCCATATAAATTGTTTACTGTTTGCATTGGAATACACACCACCCGAAACAGGCATCACTCCTAATGTTTGACCAATAATATACACATCATTATCTCTATCTAATTGAATAAAGAAGGATTGATCGTATAGTGAGGTCCCGATAAATGTTGAATTTAAAATAAGGGATCCATCTTTTTTAATTTTAGTAATAAACCCATCTGTAATACCACCGTTGTATAGAGTACTTAAGGAGCCTACCGTTATTGGGAAATTACTGCTCGCTGTTCCTCCCGTAGCATACACGTTTGAAGAATCGTCTAAAGCGATCGCATAGCAAGCATCATCAGCGGTGCCGCCAACATAGGTGCTCCACAATAACGTAGAAAGTGTAGCATCCATTTTAAAGACAACCCCATCCAAACCACCACCTTTAGAGGGTTGCGCACATCCCACAGTAGTAGGGAAATTTGCAGAATAGGAACAGCTTGAAATATAACAATTACCAAATGGGTCGAGTTGGATCTCACCACGATAAAAATCGCCATAGTTATATACGAGGGTGCTGCTTGAATTAATACCGTCATTCAAACTACCACCAATGTAAGTACTCGATAGTAAACTGCTCCCAGCAGCATTAAAGCGAGCTACATACAGATCACTTCCATTAATATATTCCGTACCATTTGGAACATAATTTAAATAAACGCCACCATTAAATGTAACATCATAAGCACCAGTAGTAACCGGGAAATCATTAGATCCGGTAACTCCCGATAACATCAATTCGTTTTGTGCATTTACTACCAAACTGCTCACCACTTCGGTACTGTTCGCTCCACCGAGGTAGGTTGAATAAATTAAAGAAACTCCTGTAGCATCGTATTTTGTAATTACTACATCGGTTCTTCCCGGTTGTACAACACCGTTATAAGTGACATCAAAAGCACCAAGTGTGGTAGGAAAGCCTTGTGCAAAGCAGGTTCCACCCGAATATAAATTACCATCAGAATCATAGGTCGCAGACATTCCAAAATTATCCGATGAAGAACCCGAAGATGCTGCAAAAACCAAAACAGGATCAATTATTAATTCCACATCCTTGGCATAACCACGTGGGAAATGGAAACTAACGGTTGTATTTTTTAAAATAAATTCACAAGGCACTTCAACTTGTTTCCCTTTTATCCATTGGTATGCATAAGGACGTTGCTCTACTATTTCATTTATGCTTGTTGTTAATTTTAGTGCGCCTTTTTCAATTTTTATTTTATCAAGCCCTTCATAAAAAAGCTGTATATCATCCGTGTTACCAAGGGGTGCCACAATAAAATTATATTTCAAACTGTTTTGCAAACCCAGAACCTGCAGATCAATTCCATTGTAAATAGTTTGATAATTTACCTCCGTATAATTTTTTACATTACCTGCCCATTTGTTTTTATCATTGCCAATAAAAAAATTACAATAGTCTGCTGTGGGCTGTTTCGCAGATGTTTCAACGGTTGTTAGGGAATTTAAAAACGTCATGCGGAAGGCATGGGAACGAATTTCGGGTGCGGAAGTTGAGGGCTGAGAATTAGGGGTTGGAGGTTGGGGGGGGGGCTCCATTCTCCGCTCTCCGCTCTCTTGGCCTGACTTTCCAATATGATTTTCACGAAGCGTTTCTTTATCGTAAAAACTGTATGTAAAGCAGTTTTTTTGGAGGAATAAAACACCGCCATCCATCTGTGCGCGGTACAATACCTTTTTATCCCACTGATTTTTATTTTCGGTAAACCTGATCGTGTTTTGTGGTACGTTGGTTTTTATATCACCGGCAAAGCCATTTAATGAAAATATAAACAGCAGAAATAAAAAAATAAAATTGGTTGCTGTTTGTTTCATTAAAAAAATAATTTCTTAAAATTGTTTTTGTCACTGAAATACTTTCTGAAGCACTTATTTAATGTTACTCTTTCAGAATCCTTGTTGATAATTTACCCCCGTTTTCATTCGTTACAGTTATTAAATAAAGTCCGGAGGCAAGAAAAGACAAGTTAATGTCATTGGTCATTTTTGTTTTTATTACCCGTTGTCCTAGCCAAGAAAAAATTTCAATGGAATTTCCTTTTCCAAATTGCAGAGGAATTTGAATTGATATTTTTTCAGTCGCTGGGTTTGGGTAAACTCTAAGTTGCGGCTTGAGATTTGAAATCTCCTTTATTGAAATGTAAAGTCGTGCAGAATCTGCGAATGATTGCCAAAAAACAGGAATAGTGTCCCCATTGTTATTTACGTAAGCAAAATTTTCATTATAGCTTCCAGCAAAATTTGAAGTAAATGTTACAGAATTGTTTGATACCAAATCTTGTTTGAAAAGGTCGCTTGGGCTGCTTGTGTCAAACCAACCTCCAGGTTTGATGCTTGTAAAAACACTCCCATTTCTACAGGAGTCCATAAATAATGAATTGTTCCAAGTCATCGTTACCGGCCAGTGTTGTGTTCTTATATCAATGGTTTGAATTGGAGACCAAAATCCATCGCAATTATAAGAAACAATTTGTTTTTTCGTTTGATAGCTTCCACTTGCAGCTAAATAAGTTCTATTATACCATTCATTTGACACTCTAACGTCCAATGTGTTGTTTGGCGAAACTCCAATAATATTCGTTTCTCCGAATAAAGCATCAATTGTATCGGTACCATTAATATCGTAACCAACAATTATACTGTCGGTGTTACCAGCTACATCCACAAAGTTCATTTGAAATGAAAACTGCTGCGCTTGTGCTGATGTCCAAACACAAAAAACTGTCACAATGAGCAATAATTTTTTCATTATGATGTCGATTTCATTGTGATGATGAATAATGTTTTTTCATTGTTATTATCGTCACAAAGGTAAACCAGATTATGATACATCAACGAATAACAGAAACATGCCCTATTTGTGTTTTTACAAGATTCTTATCACATAAGGTTTTATATTTCACTTTCCATACATAAACATCCAACTCCACTAATTTTCCATTGCGTGTTCCATCCCATCCGGAGTCTAATTTTTTTGTTTCAAAAATAAGATCTCCCCAACGATTAAATATCATCATTTGAAAAGAAGTAATATCCAAACCTTTAACCATAAAGAAATCGTTCAATAGATCACCATTTGGAGTAAATGAATTTGGAAACCATAACACACCGGAGCCCAAACTGCCGTCAACAATGATAGTATCACTTAATGTACACAGGCTTGTATTCATAACGATCCAGTATTTACCCGCCACTTTTATATCTATTTTTTGTGAGGTTTCACCAGTTGACCAAAGGTAAGTAACCCCCGCTGGTCCCGCATCAAGTGTATACTTTTCTACATTACAAAGTGTAACATAATCATCCAAAGGGATAGGCGCAACGCCAACTACAACAGTGCTATCCCAGATACTGCATTGTTGATTTGAAACTTTTACGGTATAGGTCCCTCCGGCAAAAAATGCAGCAGTCTGCGTCACTTCACCTGTTGACCATAGATAATTGGCATCGGTATTATTTCCCGGATTTAACAGTATTGAATCTCCCGGACAGATCTGTGCAGTTGTAGGTAAATTAACCACAGGATATGGAATGGTTGCAATGTTGATGGTGTCTTTTGTTTGACACGTGCCCCAATTAACAGACACCCAATATTGTCCGGCAGAACCGGCTACAATTGTTTGTGAAGTAGCGCCTGTAGACCACTGATAGGCCAATGCAGAGGGGGGAGCATTTAATGCAAGGCCTTGTCCTACACATAAAATAGTATCGGCACCCAGCTCCGGTTCTACTACTTGTTGGATGTTTATAGAATCGGAATCGGAGCAGGCACCATTGCCCACTGTCACCCAATAAATTCCTACTGTTGTTGCCACAATGGTCTGTGTACTAACTCCTGTGGACCATGCATAAATAGAGCCCGAAGTTCCTGCATCAAGTGGTATGTTAGGTGCCTGACACAAAATAATATCATTTCCAAGATTTACTATTGGCGGTGGTAAAACTACGACCACTAAATTAGCGGTGTCGGACAAAATACATCCCGAAGAATCCACAGCTATAAGCATCACATTAAAATTTCCGGGAGTAGTAAATATGTGACTTGGTGAAACGGTTGTATTCAGGGGGGAGTTATCTCCAAAATTCCAAACATAATTAAACGCATTGGTGCTTGTATTATTAAAAACAACCGGGGTCCCTACACACACAGTATCATTCGGCACTGTAAGAAGTTCCGCACTAACACCTGCCGCCTGAAAATCAAACTTAAAAACACCTTCGTTGCAATTGGAGGCATGATTAACATTCGATCCTGTATTGGGCCAGGAACCGGGAGTTACCGGGAAATCATCATTTCCGCCACAGCCCGAACAAACAGCCTGGTAAACAATTCCTTTTTTATCAAAACGGCTGGTACCACCATCCACATGCTCCTGGCTTTGACTTCCGCCAAAATAAGTAGCATACAACAAGGAGGTTGCGTCAGGAGCAAGTACAAATAAATAAAAATTAAATCCATCCGTTGTTGCCTGAAGGGCATTGGGAGTGAGGGGCATATTGGTAGTGGGGATACCTGTTAAAATATTACCACCCCAGCCACACACATAAATATTGTCGCAACCATCCACTAAAAATGCAGAGGGAGATATATTTACCTGCCCGTTGCCATTGCCAAAAATAGTTGTAAACAACTTAGTGCTTAAGGTGCTATCTATTTTCCAGATGAATTGTTTACTGTTGGGATTTGAATAAACGCCAACAGATACAGGCATTACTCCTTCTGATTGCCCAATAATATAAAGATTGAAGTTTTTATCAAACTGGATCAAAAAAGATTGGTCGTAAGCGGTTGTTCCCACGAAAGTTGAATTCATTATTTCTGAACCATCACTTTTTATTTTCGTAATAAAACCGTCTGTAATGCCTCCATTATAAGTGGTGTCCAATGTTCCGGATGTAACGGGAAAATTAGAACTTGCTGTTCCACCTGTTGTATAAACATTCAATAAATTATCAATTGTAAGTGCATAACAGCCGTCATCAGCCATTCCACCAACGTAAGTGCTCCAAGTTAAGGCTGTTAAGGCTGGATTCATTTTAAATACTACCCCATCTAAACCACCACCGGCAATTGGTTGAGGGCATCCCGTAGTGGTTGGAAAATTAGATGAATAGGTGCAGCTTGCTATATAACAATTGCCGGCATTGTCCACCTGTATCTCACCACGGTAATAATCACCATAGTTGTAAGCGAGTATATTACTTTGGTTTGCTCCGTCATTCTGAGTTCCTCCAACATAAGTGGAAGCTAATAAACTGGTGCCGGCACTGTTAAACCTTGTTACGTAAAGATCTGTACCATTCCCATATTCGGTGCCATTGGCAGCAAATGATAAAAATACACCTCCGTTAAAAGTCACATCATAAGCACCCGTTGTAACAGGGAAATCATTTGATCCGGTGGCTCCGAACAACATTAATTCATTTTGTGCATTTACCACCAAACTGCTAACAATTTCAGTACTGTTAGCTCCTCCAAGATAAGTCGAATATTGCAGGGAAGTTCCTGTGGCATCGTATTTTGTAATTGTTACATCGGTTCTTCCCGATTGACTGATACCATTGTAAGTCGCATCAAAAACGCCAAGTGTTGTAGGATACCCCTGGCTAAAACAAGTTCCTCCGGCATATAAACAGCCCTGAGAATCGTACGTTGCCGTCATTCCAAAGTTGTCGGCCGTTGAGCCGGACGAAGCGGCAAATACCAGGATCGGATCAATTATCAATTCCATATTTTTATCGTACCCCTTTGGAAAATGGAAACTAACAGTTGTGCCGTTTAATACAAACTCACAGGGCACTTCTATTTGTTTTCCTCTTATCAATTGGTACGCATACGGCTTCTGTTCTGAGATCTCGTTGATGCTCGTTTTTAATAACAAAGCACCTTTTTGAATTGCAATGCTTTCCAAACCCTCGTAATAAAGCTGTATATCCTCGGTATGCGCCTGGGTTGTGACAATAAAATTATATTTCAAACTATTCTGCAAACCCAACATTTGCAGATCAATTCCATCATAAATATTTTGATAATTAATCTCTTTGTAATTTTTTACATTGCCCACCCACTTGCTTTTGTCCTGCCCGATATAGAAATTACAATAATCCGGAGTTACTTGTTTTTCAGTTACTTCAACAGTTTCATCCGCACCAACCAATGTCATACGGAATGCATGGGAGCGAATGGCCGGCAGCGATGAATTTGTCATTGATCCGCTCAATGTTCCCGGATCTTTATCATCTGAACCGCGTTTTCTAATATGGTTTTTCCGAAGTGTTTCTTTGTCGTAAAAATTATAGGTGAAACAGTTCTTTTCAAGGAAAAGTACACCACCATCGAGCTGTGCACGGTACAATACTTTTTTATCCCACTGATTTTTATTTTCGGTAAATCGGATCGTGCTTTGAGTAGGGTGTGCTTTTACTATCCGATCAGCTGAACTGATAGGTTTGGGCATAGAGACGGGCTCATTAGCATTCACGCCTCCGGCTAGCCCTCGCGAGATAAGGGCAAACAGTGCAAATAATAAAAAAATACATCTTACTTTTTCCTTCATCAATTAAGTACTATTGATACTTTAATTAAGCACTATTTCTGATAGAATAAATACTATTACCAAAAATAACTCTTTTTTAGGCCAAAGTCAACAAGAACTGTCGATTTTATAGTATGGAGACGAGTTCGACTTTAAAAGCAATTTTAATCGCAATTATTGGCAGTTGGGAAGGGGTTGTGTTTCCTATTGGAATGGGGAGTAAAGACATTGGGGCCGTTCATTTCAGATCAACCTTATTGCAATTTTATTTCTTTCTCGTCTTTTTTATAATTAACAAATAAATTGATCCAGATTAGTCTCGCATATCTGTAAAAAAGAGGCAACAACAGGATCAAAAGAGCACTAAAAACCAATAAAAATGGAGTAGTTTCCAAATTAAATATCACACAAAAGAGGATAAATAAGCCGATCCCAAATCCAACCGTTAATCCATAACTTACGTATGTTGCTCCAAAATAGTACCCGGGCTCCCGTTGAAAATCCTCGTTACATAAGGGACATCTGGCATTCATTTTTGAAAAAACTTTCAGATCATAAGGATCGTTTGTTTCAAAAAAATTTCCCTGGTGACAACGAGGACATTTATTATTTAAAACGCTGTAAAGCTTTGTTTTTGAGTAGTTCATGACGTTCTTTGTTTTATATACACAAAGATACAACAGGGTGATTCCTTAGGAATGGCACTTTTTTATTAATCTATGGTATTAATAAAACGTTTACGGAACTGCTCAGGTGTTACAGCTTCTTCTTTTTTAAAAAAGCGATTAAAATAAGAATTATCGCTAAAATTTAACTGGTAGGCAATTTCGGTCACAGTAAATGTTGAATACACCAACAGTCGTTTAGCTTCTGCTATCATGCGTTCATGAATCATTTCAACCACCGTTTTATTTAAATAATTTTTAGTGATCGAATTTAATTGCTGTACACTAAGATTCAATTCCGATGCATAAAACGAAACAGGATAGTGTTGAAGAAAACATTGTTCTATCAATGCTTCCAGCTTTGGTATAATAACGGTGGTAGGCCGTTCTGCTTCCTTGTTTTCTTTTGAATAAAAAACAACAGCCAGCTTCAACAAAACAATATCGAGGTAAGACCGAAGTATGCGGTTCTGATGGATAGACAGACTGATGCTTTCCTTAAGAATGTTTTCCATTATTGTTTTAAATTCCAATAATTGATCCATTGTGAGCACTTCCGATCGTATTTTATTTGCGTGATTAAAAAAGGGAAGATCAAATAAATTTCTTGCCTTAAAATCCATAAGGTAAAATTGCGTATTAAAAAATAAAATATATCCGTCTGTATCACTGTCAAGCTTCCATGAATGAACTTCCGATGGAGACATAAAAAAAACACTTCCCGGCTTTACTTCGTATTTTTTTAAGTCAATAGTATGCGTACCGCCTCCTTTTGTAACGATCATCAATAAATAAAAGTCGTGGCTGTGAGGCTCCATCACAAAAGGGTGTTCGGCCTTATGTTGTTGAAATGTTTTTATATAAAAATCAGGTTGTGCATTTTGTGATGCCCTGAAATTTTTTATAGTTAATACAGGCAATTTATTTTTGGACATTAAAATGCATTTTATTGCCACTAAAATAAGATTTTTATTGATGTTGAAATACTACAAGCTATAAAAAAAACTCTTCGATAAAAAATCAGAAAGGTTTTCCAGTTGAATAAATATCCTAATAAGAAATGCCATTTATATTTTAAACGCTCTTTATAGGGGCCAATTATTATTTTTTGATTGTATAAATATATACATCTACTATGGTTATAATTAAGGGATCAAGATTTTTGAATTTTGTTAATTATATTCATTTTTTGAATACTTTTGGGGGTAAATTAAATCAAAAAGATCAATTAATAAACTAAATTATATTATGAAAACAATAACAAAAGAAATGGACATGATGAAATGCATGAACATGATGGACATGTGTTGTAACTCAATGATGCAATCCATGAGTATGATGAAATCTATGAAAATGCCTGCCGCCTCCAAAATGATGATGGAGTGTATGGACATGATGAAACAAAGCATGAAAATGATGCACGATATGAACATGATGGATGCGTCTTCAAAAATGATGAAAGACTGTATGCGCATGATGATGAAATGCATGACGATGATGATGGATGACATGAGTAAAATGATGAAATCATCGAAAATGCCTGAAATGAAAATGATGATGGATGAGATGATTGGGATGATGAAAGAAATGGATGCCATGATGAAAATGAAAAACATGGACACCATGAAATGCACAATGATGATGCAGAAAATGTACATGATGTGCATGGAAATGGAGATGATGATGGGCATGAAGAAGACCGACAGCAGCATGATGATGTGCATGGACATGATGAAATGTATGGGCATGATGTGTAATTGCATGGGTATGATGGGCAATTGCGTAAGCATGATGGAAGGCCTTGAAATGCCTATGATGATGATGATGGATATGAAAATGGCCGAAATGGGAATGAATGCCATTAAAATGGCTGAGATGGAAATGCCGGGATTAATGGCAATGCGTGAAGAATACAGAAGCAAAAAGCCATTAAAAGGAATGAAGATCGCCTGCTCAATGCATATTACCACTCAAACTGCGGTAATGATGAAAACCATGATGATGATGGGTGCAGAGGTTAGATGCTGTGCATGTAGCACCAACTCCACTCAGGAAGAAGCTGCAGCTGCAATGAACATGATGGGAATACCAACTTTTGGAATGAAAGGCATGAGCATGGACGAAATGATGATGTGCATGGAAATGTGCTGCTTCATGGACAATGAAATGAAAATGCCGATGAACATGATGATGGATTGCAGTGGCATGATGTCGGAAATGATGATGAAAAAACATCCGAAGGCAATGAAAAATATGATGGGTTGCTGCATGGACTCAACAAATGGAATGCAAATGATCATGAAAATGATGATGAAAGGCGAAAAGTTAATGATGCCGATCATGAACATGAATACCTCTCCGCGTAAAGCAAAAATAGACTACCGTTACGGTTCAATGGAATCACTTACAGCTTCGATCAGAAACCTTACAGGAATGATGATATCAGGCAAAGTATGTGTAGTTGCCGGTTACAGCGATTTAGGGAAAGCTTGTGCTGATGCAATGAAAATGGCAGGAGCAAGAGTGATCGTTACTGAAATTGATCCTTTCTGCGCTATGCAGGCTTGTATGGATGGATGCATGGTAATGAAAATGGATGATGCTTGCAAAATGGCTGATATCATTGTTACTGCAACCGAAAACAGAGATGTGATCGTGGAGCGTCATTTTAAAACAATGAAAAACAATTGTGTTGTTTGTAACATGAGCGATTACGATTGTGAAATTGACATGAATTGGTTAGAAAAAAATTGTGGTAAATCAAAAGTTACCATGAAGCCAATGGTGGACATGTATACTGTAAATGGAAAATGTGTTTTCATTTTAGGTGAAGGAATGGCTGTGAACATGGCATCATCAAATGGGTATTCATCATTTGTTATGTCAACTTGTTTTACCATCCAATTGTTAGCAATCATGGATTTTTACAAAAACAATAAAATGTATAAACCAATGATCCACCGTATGCCTTTTGGCGTTGGTGTTAAAGGAGCAGAAATGCACCTTAAACAATTAGGAGTAGAATTGGATACTTTAACTTCTGCACAGGAAAAATGCATGAAAGAATTGGAAGCAATTTTACCGGGCGCAATGATCAGTATGAGCCAATTGGCTGACATGAAATAATCTTTTCGCAGGTTCTATCAAAAAACAAAAAACTCTCAAAGAAATTTGGGAGTTTTTTGTTTGTATTAATATCACCACTTCAGGGTTTAGAATAAGATCATTTTTTCTATAATTATATCATCCCTTCGTGATTTTTATGCTTACTACAGAGCATTTTGTGGTAATTATAGTAATATCCCATAAACCCTACCCTGTAAAGAAAAATTTTGCGGTTGACAAAAATTAGAAAAAGCCTTACCTTTCACCCTCTTAAAGATCTCAAACATAATTGGGCTCTAAACTATTTTAAAAGAAATTAATGGAAGCAAAAGAAAATTTCATGCGTGAGGCTATTCGACTGTCAATAGATAACATGCGGGCCGGTAATGGTGGCCCTTTTGGAGCAATAATTGTTAAGGATGGAAAGATCATAGCGAGAGGCTTTAATAAAGTTACCTCCACCAATGATCCAACGGCTCATGCCGAAGTAGTGGCTATTCGTGAAGCCTGTAAAGCTTTAGACAGTTTTCAATTGGCAGGTTGTGAAATATATACCAGCTGTGAACCTTGTCCGATGTGCCTTGGCGCTATTTATTGGGCACGACCTGATAAAATGTATTTTGCAAATACTAAAACAGATGCCGCAGCAATAGGCTTTGATGATCAATTCATTTATGATGAAATTGAACTTAAAGTATCCGAAAGGCATTTGCCAACCGAGCAATTGCTGCAAGAGGAGGCCTTAGTTGCATTTCAGGAATGGCAACAAAAAACGGATAAAATTGAGTATTAGAATTGTTTTAAACTGCGTGATTGCGAAGGAGGCACGACTGAAGCAATCTCACTAATAGGATATGAGATTGCTTCGATCGCAAAAGCTCTCTCGCAATGACGCTGTGATATAAATTTGTTTACAAGCAACATTGAAAATGAAGTTGCTGCTTTTTAATCATCAAATAATTAATTTTTAAATAATGACATTTAGCGTAGAAGGAAATATTGTTGACGTATTAAATCAGGTTATTTTTAAAGGCACTATAACCGTTGAAAATGGCATCATAAAAAGTATAATAAAACAAGAAGTTGCTTCCACAAATTATATACTTCCCGGATTTATAGATTCGCATGTGCATGTAGAGAGCTCCATGCTTGTCCCTTCCGAATTTGCACGGCTTGCTGTGACTCACGGCACCGTTGGCACCATCTCCGACCCTCATGAAATTGGCAATGTATTGGGCATTGATGGTGTTAAGTACATGCTGGATAATGGAAGAAAAACACCTTTTAAATTTTATTTCGGAGCACCCTCTTGTGTTCCTGCAACAACGTTTGAAACAGCGGGTGCGGTTATAGGGGTGAAAGAAATAGATGAATTATTACAAATGCCTGAGATTGTTTACCTGGCGGAAATGATGAATTTCCCAGGGGTTTTACATCAAGATGACGTTGTAATGAAAAAAATTCAATTGGCGCATAAATACAAAAAAGTGGTGGATGGCCATGCTCCGGGACTTCGTGGAGAAGATGCGAAAAAATATATAGCGGCCGGTATTACCACCGATCACGAATGTTTTACTGCTGAAGAGGCATTGGAAAAGCTGCAATTGGGGATGAAAATATTGATACGCGAAGGAAGCGCAGCAAAAAATTTCGAAGCGCTTATTGATCTGATGCATGATCATTATCCCAATATGATGCTTTGCTCAGACGACAAGCACCCAAACGACTTGGTAGTAGGGCACATTGATCAATTGGTGAAACGTGCCATAAAAAAAGGCATTCCAGCCATGCATGTATTTCAGGCTGCATGTGTAAACCCTGTTAAACATTATGGAATGAAAGTGGGGCTTCTTCAAATAAATGATCCGGCTGATTTTATTGTGGCAGACAATCTTTCTGACTTAACAATTCTTGAAACCTATATCAACGGAGAGTTGGTTGCTAAAAACGGAAAAAGTTTTATCCCTTCAGTAAAAGCTGATATTGTAAATAATTTTAATTGTAATAAGATCTCCGAAAAAGATATTGAGGTTGTTGCCGATAGCAATAAAATAAGGGTTATTACGGTAGAGGACGGCCAGTTGATCACCAAACAACTGCTTGCTGAAATCACTCCAAAAAATGATACCCTTTACAGTGATACCTCCAAAGACATACTAAAATTAGTGGTAGTCAATCGTTATAACGATGCTCCACCAGTTGTTGCATTTGTAAAAAATTTCGGATTAAAGGAAGGCGCAATGGCTTCCAGTGTGGCTCACGACAGCCACAACATTATTGCAACCGGTGTGAGTGATGCTGATATTGCGGCAGCAATTAATTTATTGATCGATCACAAAGGCGGTGTTTCTGCAGCGAATGCTGGATTTACGGGAATTCTCCCTTTACCTGTGGCCGGATTAATGAGCATTGAAGATGGCTACATTGTTGCTGAAAAATATGAATTGCTTGACAAAAAAATAAAAACCTGGGGCTGCACGTTACAATCTCCTTATATGACCTTGTCGTTCCTTGCTTTGCTTGTAATACCCGAATTAAAACTAAGTGATAAAGGCTTGTTTGATGGAAACGAATTTAAATTTACTTCTTTGTTTGTAAAATAAATTAATATTGAGTCCTCTCCGAAAAGAGTTTTTGACACGAATTGCACGAATTTTTTAAAAAAAATATAATTGATAATAAGTGTTTAAATTAGTGAAATTAGTGTCAAATAGAGTTTAAGATAGGGCAGAGTGGACACCATTTTCAAATTATGGTTAACTTTACTAAAAAAATTATCACATGAATTTTAATCCCATCATATTATCTATTCCGGTCTTTTTTATTTTGATCGGACTTGAATTATTGGTTGATAAATGGCGGAACAAAAGCAATTACCGCTTTAACGATGCTATTACTAATATCAGCTGTGGGATTGGCGAACAGGTTACTGGCGTATTTTTCAAACTTGCCATTGTTGGCCTTTATACACTACTCTTTGAGAACTATGCATTTTTTAAAATTCCTGTAAATTGGACAACAGGCATTATTCTTTTTTTAGGTGTTGATTTTTTTTACTATTGGTTCCATCGATACAGCCATGTGATCAATTTATTTTGGGGCGGACACGTAGTACATCACCAAAGTGAAGAATACAATCTCTCTGTAGCATTACGCCAGGGCTGGTTTCAAAAGTTTTTTTCATTTGGTTTTTATTTACCGCTTGCATTCATTGGTTTTGATCCGGTACAATTTTTATTGGTTTCTTCGTTGGTTACTTTGTACCAGTTTTGGATACATACTAAGAATATTAATAAGATGGGTGTTTTAGAATATGTGCTGAACACACCATCCCACCATCGCGTTCATCACGGGGTTAATCCAAAATACATCGATAAAAACCATGCCGGCACATTAATTATCTGGGATAAAATGTTTGGCACTTTTCAGGAAGAAGAAGAAGAACCGATATATGGTATCACACACCCTATCAACACCTGGGATCCGCTATCAGCAAATCTTCATCATTGGAAACAGATGTATCAGGGGCTAAAACAAATGCGCGGAATAAAAGATAAATTAAGATATACTTTTAATCCTCCGGGCTGGAAACCGGCTTATATAAACGACCCTGACGTTCCTGTAAATACTGCTCCCTATAAAAAATTTGACACCAATGTACCTGACTCTATCAACTATTATGTATTGTTTCAATACGCAATAACCTTGGCCGGTGCTACTTTCTTTTTATTAAGTGCAGGCAAATTAAGTTTCACAGAAAAGCTGATCGCTGCAAGTTTGGTGGTTTTATCCATTGTAAATTTCAGCAGCTTATTTGAATCAAAAAAATATGCAGTGTTTGCTGAAGCGGTTCGAATTCTATTATGTTCATTCGTTTTTGTTGCATACTTTCAAATACATACTACCATCTTTTTGATAGTACTGGCTGCATGGAGCCTTTTATCCGGCTTGTGGCTGTTTCAAATAAAACGATCCGAACAATGAAAAAGTTTCTGAAAAAAAATTTTCTTGTCTTGTTCATCGGTATACTGGCGCTTGTTTTCTATGCTAATATTGTAGACAGCTTAATGCTTCATATTATTTTTAAACCCCTCATTGTTATCAGTTTATTAGTTTATTTATTTATGGAGGATGGGCATAAGGAAAAAGCTGTGACCTTTGCAATTGCTGGTTTATTGCTATCCCTGCTTGGAGATATCCTTCTTATCTTTCAGGGAGAAAACCCCTTATTTTTTATTGGTGGACTCGTTTCATTTTTAATTGCACACATTTCCTACATTTTTTATTATTTGCGTTCCTCCAATACCATTGCCGTAAAACAACTAAAGGGCAAACCCGTTTTTATTTTAATGATGGTAATTTATGGAATTGTATTTTGTTTGTTGCTTTATAATAATTTAGGAGGCCTGAAAGTCCCCGTGTTCCTTTATACCACCGTACTTATAGGTATGAATATTTTTGCTTTAAATCGTTATGGAAAAGTGAGTGATGCAAGTTTTAAACTGATCATGATCGGAGCTATGTGCTTCGCTCTTTCCGACAGTTTGCTGGCGATCAATAAATTCCTTTTACCAATACCACTTGCAGGCATTTGGATCTTAGGTTCGTATGCAGCGGCTCAATATTTTATTACACAGGGAGTGTTAAGCAAAAAATAAAAAAAATGGAAAATACTTTAACAGAAGATACGAGACTTGCGATCAAAAGAATTTTTGATGCGCAAAAAAACAATCAGCTATCCATTAAGCTGGCTCCTGTTAATGATCGTAAAAAAAAATTAAAGAAACTAAAAGCCGCTATCAAAGCCAGGGAGAATGAGATCTTCGAAGCTTTGAAAAATGATCTGAGAAAGCCTGTTTTTGAATCTGCTGTTTTTGAAGTGCTTTTTATTTATGCTGAAATAGATTTCGCGATCAAAAACTTATCCCCCTGGACAAGCCAGCAGACGGTATCTTCCAACCTGTTAAACATAATGACAAAGTGTTGCATCAGCTACGAACCAAAGGGCGTTTGTCTGATCATTGCACCATGGAACTATCCATTTCAATTGTTAATGTCACCCTTGGTTTCAGCCATTTCTGCGGGAAACTGCTGCGTTCTCAAACCTTCCGAATTAGCGCCTGCCACAAGTACTGTATTAACAAAATTGATACAGGAAATTTTTAAGGAAGACGAAATTGCTGTTGTAGAAGGTGATGCATGTATTTCTACCGAATTATTAAGTTTACCTTTTAATCATATATTTTTTACAGGCAGCACCCATGTTGGCAAAATAGTAATGGAAGCCGCTTCCAAACACCTTTCAACGGTGACCTTAGAATTAGGCGGAAAATCCCCTGCAATCATTGATGAAGATGTTGACCTGAAAAAAGCCGCTGATAAAATAACATGGGGCACCTTCGCAAATGCCGGTCAAACCTGTATTGCACCCGATTATATTTTTGTACACGAAGATCAACAGGAAAAATTTATTGACTTGATGAAGGAAAACATTGAAAAGAAATATTTCAACAAAGAGCAACTCAATAAAGAAGATTATGGAAAAATCATTTCCGGAAATCATTTTAAAAGATTAAAAAATTTATTTGATGATGCGCTTGCAAAAGGTGCGAAGGTCAGAATAGGTGGCACTTTCGAGGAATCCGACAAAACAGTACATCCAACTGTTTTAACAAATGTATCCCCGGATTCCCTCATCATGCAGGAAGAGGTTTTTGGCCCGGTGTTACCTGTAGTAACTTATAAAAACATAACTGAAGTGATCAATTATGTGAATGCGAATAACAAACCACTGGCCTTATACATATTCAGTAATAGCAATAAAAATGTTGACAGTATCTTAAAACAAACCTCTTCGGGAGGTGCTTGTATAAATGATGTAATGATCCATATCTCAAATCCGAATTTATCTTTTGGTGGGATAAACACCAGCGGAATGGGTGGTTCACATGGTTTTCATGGATTTAAAGCTTTTTCTCACGAACGTTCAGTAATGTATCAATCTAAATTAATTGATATCAGTAAGATCATATATCCGCCCTATAATGGGAAGGGAATGATCTTAAAACTGCTTAGAAAATTGATGTAATTTTAAAACAATAAAAAATAATTTATGAAACAATTTGCAATAGCAATACATGGTGGTGCAGGCGCTATACCCCGTTCGATCATGGGTGCTGAGAATGAAAAAAATTATAAAAAAGGCTTGGAAGAAGCTCTTCTTGCAGGAGATACTATTTTATCATCGGGTGGTAATGCCCTGGATGCCGTTGAAGCAGCAGTAAATAAGCTGGAAGACAATCCACTTTTTAATGCAGGCAGAGGGGCGGTGTTTACCAATGGAGGAACCAACGAATTGGATGCCTCCATCATGGATGGTAAAAACCTTATGGCTGGTGCTGTTACAGGTATTAAAAATGTAAAAAACCCTGTTTCGTTGGCAAGAGTGGTAATGGAAAAATCGGAGCACGTATTTTTATCCGGTGCAGGTGCAATGGAATTTGCAAAAAAAATGAATTTGGAATTTGCACCCGATGAATATTTTTTTGTGCAAGAACGTTACGACCAATTATTACAAGCAAGAGAAAGCGACCAGGTAGTGTTAGATCATGGTAATACAAGAGGAGCAACAGGAACACCCAATTCAAAAAAAGGAACTGTTGGTGCTGTGGCATTGGACATCCATGGAAATATTGCCGCAGCTACCTCAACTGGCGGAATGACCAATAAAAAATTCGGAAGAGTTGGAGACAGCCCTATCATTGGAGCAGGGACGTATGCAAATAATAACACCTGCGCTATTTCATGTACCGGTCATGGTGAATTTTTTATTCGCTCCGTTGTTGCTTATGATATTTCTTGCCTTATGGAATACAAAGGCTTATCCTTAAAAGAAGCCTGTGATATTGTTGTTTATCAAAAATTGGTGAAGATAGGTGGAGAGGGCGGTCTTGTTGCAATTGATGCAAAAGGAAATATTGAAATGCCTTTTAATTCGGAAGGAATGTATCATGCAATGAGAAAATCCGGTGGGGAGATTTATTTGGGTATTTATAAAGATTAAATATTTTTGTAAACAGATTAAAGGCCTTGTGCATAGTGATAAAACATGCAAAAGTTTTCGTTTCGCCCGTAAGATGGCGCTATGCAGCAATGTGCAATCTATTCTTTAATAATTTTCTTTCTCACAACATTTTTCTCTGTACGAACGTCAACAATTTAAATGTTTTTCAAAAAAACTACTAATCCTTTTAGCTGAAACAGAAAAAAAAGAAATAAAACCACCAACAGCACCCTTGCAATATGCTTGGGTTTCTGCATTTGCAAGGGGTTCAAGATCATGTTAAAATAAAGAAGATTAAAAAAGGTGGAAAACGAAGAGACTAGCTGGACTATTTGTGAGGAATGTCAGGGACGCGGCAAAAAAAGCCGGAAGTTCAAAAAGAAAGTGCAACTCCACTTCCAGATGGAACTCGATCAATTTGAAAAAACGAAGGGAGAAGGGGCGGCTCCCATTCGTCCTAATCGTCACCTATATTTATGCTTGAACTGTTGCGGCTCCGGGTTAATTCATTCTACTAGTCCTCCCATAGCAAACAAAGAAAACTATCCACACGTTGCTATTATTGGTGGAGGTATTGGAGGAGTGGCTCTGGCTGTAGCTTGTTTGCATCGCGGAATCCCTTTTACCCTTTATGAGCGCGATAGCGGCTTCGATACTCGATCTCAGGGCTATGGACTTACGTTGCAACAAGCCAGTAAAGCGATCAAAGGATTGGGCCTTTTCTCATTAAAACAAGGAGTGAATTCAACAAGGCATGTGGTTCATACTATAGAAGGAAAAATTATCGGTGAATGGGGGATGAGAATGAGGATGTCTTCAGATGCAAAAGCATTACCAAAGCGCACAAATGTGCATATCGCACGGCAGTCTTTACGCTTAGCGCTGCTTGAGCAACTCGGTGGACATGATGCGGTTGCTTGGGGGCACCAGTTAGTCGGTTTTAAGGAATGTGAGGGTGAAGGTGTTGATCTGAGTTTTCAAGTGGACGGGGAGATGAAGAGCGCCAAGGCAGATCTTGTGGTTGGAGCCGATGGTATTCGTAGTTCGGTGCGGAGCTTGCTGATTGATGAGGACATTAGCCCTTTACGTTACCTGGGCTGTATTGTGATATTGGGTATTTGTCCTTTGGGGGCTCTCGAAGGTCTTGATAGTTCTTTGCTGGACTCTGCCACGGTATTTCAAACCGCCAATGGCAATGAGCGGATCTATATGATGCCTTATGCGTCAGACTCGGTGATGTGGCAACTTAGCTTCCCAATGCCGGAAAAAGAGGCTAAGGCCTTAAGTGCTCTGGGAGCTCAAGCACTGAAGGAAGAAGCATGTCGTAGAACACAGTGGCACGATCCCATTCCTCAGATTTTAGCGGCAACCCTGGAAGTTCAGGTTTCCGGCTATCCTGTCTATGACCGGGAATTACTTCATTCAGAATTGTTAGAAAAAGCCGGGGCATTGACTCTGATCGGAGATGCGGCTCACCCTATGAGTCCATTCAAAGGACAAGGCGCGAATCAAGCTCTGCTGGATGCGCTGGCCCTGGCTCGAGGGATATATAAAGGATGCAGACCATTATCTCAATGGAGAGAAGCCGGACTGAGGAAAAGTGTATTAACTGAGTTTGAATCAGAAATGTTAGAACGCTGTGCTTCCAAAGTGAAAGATTCTGAAAAGGCTGCAACTTTCCTACATTCCGATATTGTACTCCATGAGGGTAATGAGCCGAGAGGACGGCACCTGCGGGGTACCAAACGTTGAAGGCAGAAGCAAAATGGATGAACCTTTTTCAGACATTGATATATTGGAGATTCCGCTTAACACAGAGTTTTTTTGCAAAAAACCTCCCGATCGGTTGTGAACATCAACATCCAGCTTAAACAAACATTTTAATTGAATGCAATTTTCACGATTAAATGGCGGGAAACATTTGAATTTAATATTTTTAATGAACCAATGAAAACGGACCTTTTTCATAATATTTTTTTCCGTCAAAGCCCAGAGCATTTACAATGAAATAATAGGTACCATCCGAACAGATCACCCCACTTGAGGAGCGGCCATCCCATCCACCATTTACGGTGTGCCATTCATTTATTTTTTGACCCCAACGGTTGAATATTTCTACATCCAGCGTTTTCAAACCTTTTGTTTGCAAAGTGAACAGATCATTTATACCATCTCCATTAGGTGTAAATACATTTGGTATCACAAACACCGAGTTAACAAAAATATCAATTGTAGAACAAGCTGTATCCACACAATTTCCTCCATTATCAGCATACAAACAAACGGTAAAGGTTCCCAGTGGTGAATAAATATACGTTGGATTTACTGCCGTAGAAGTATCTCCTGTACCAAAAGCCCATAAATAATTAGTGGCATTAGAACTACTGTTTGTAAAGTTCACCGTTAAAGGTGTTTCACCAGTTGTTGGAGTAGCAGTGAATGCGGCAACAATAACAGAGGTATTGGTAATTGTGTATACTCCCGAAGATGCTGAACAGCCGTTCCCGTCAATAGTTGTTAATATATAGTTGCCGGGACCTGCATTGATCAGGTTAGCGCTATTTCCAACAATATTACCTCCCGAATCTTTCCATTCGTATTGAATTGGGCTCTGACCGGAAGTAACTAAAGCACCCTGTATAGAACCCGTAGTATCATTACAATTTGCAGGGGTAATAACTACAGCAGTAGTATCTAAAACAGGTAATGGATTAATTATGAAAGGTAAAATAATTGGCAAGCCTATACAACCGTTCGCAGTACTGGTGATCGTATAAATAGCGCTACCCTGGTTTGTTCCTGAAAGCGTTAGCACTTGTGAAATACTTGAGCCTACACCTCCGGATGCACCCGTTACACCTGTTTGACTTACGGTCCAGGCAAAAGTTGTTCCGGGTACAGAGCTTGTTAAGAGCATCGAAACGGTTGCTCCACTGCAAACATTTTGAGAAGCAGTTGTTGCTGTTGCCACTGGAGCAGCATCAATAGTGATGGTATAATTTGCAGTTGCAGCAAGACAAGTGCCACTTACCGGAATGTTATTGGTAACAGTGTACGTACCCGGAGCACTTGATCCCAGATCGATCTGACCTGTATTAACATGCACAAAAACCAAGCCTGCAGGACTTGCCGAAAAGATACCGGCACTTGCACCCAAACCAAAATTTGGGAAAGGGTTATTTCCATATTGGCAAAAAGGAGAACCGGTATACGTAAATGCGGCAGACGGTGTAACATTCGTAATTGTCATCACAATAGTACTTGTATTTGGGCAAATACCATTTGTTGTATAGCTAAGCGTGTACATATTCAATGAACTTAGCGCCAAATTTATAGCTCCTGTTGTTGGATTAAGAGATAGACCCGCTGGAGAGGATGAAAAAACACCTCCCGCTAAGCCCGTAATTGTTGGCGTTGGATTTGCCCCCGACTGGCAATAGGTTGCTGAGGTGTAAACAAAAGAAGCATCATCTGCAGGTATTATTACAATGCTAGTTGTTGCTGTTGCTGCAAGGCAGGTACCACTTGCAGGAATAGTGTTAGTGATGGTATATGTGCCCGGCTGGCTTAACGATAAATTAATTTCACCGGTATTCAGATTCACAAAAACCAATCCGGCAGGACTTGCTGAGAACTGCCCAAAATTTGAACCCGTTACAGGGCTTGGATTCGTTCCATTCTTACAGAAAGGGGAACCAAGATAGCTGAAAACAGCAGAAGGTGTAACATTACCAATTGTCACGATAATGGAGCTTGAAGCCGGACAAGGACCATTTGTGGTATATGTAAGCATATAAGTTCCAAGGGAGCTTATCGACAGATCGATAATACCGGTGGAAGGGTTAATTACGAGGCCTCCCGGACTAGCTGAAAAAGCACCACCTACCAAACCTGTAATTACTGGCGTTGGATTAATTCCCGATTGACAGAAGAATCCTGAACTATAAGTAAAATTAGCATCATCAGAACCAATTGTAAATGTAGTTATTGCGCTTGTAGCGAGACAGGTTCCACTTGTTGGAATCGTATTGGTAACAGTATAGGTTCCAAGAGCACTTAATGCCAGATTAACCTCTCCTGTATTTAAATTTACAAATACTAAACCTGCAGGAACAGCTGAAAAAGTTCCTGCACTTGCACCCGGAGCAAAAATAGGTAAAGGGTTATTTCCCGATTGACAGTAGGTTGAACCCGAATAACTGAAAGTTGCCGGAGGGGTGGTATTGGCTATGGTTATTACAATTGAACTTGTATTGGAACAAAGTCCATTTGTTGTATAAGTAACAGCATAGGATCCTAAAGCGCTTGTTGCCAGGTCAATTTCTCCTGTTGCAGGGTTGATTGACAAGCCTGATGGAGACGAAGAAAAAGTACCACCCGATAAACCTGTTATAACAGGCGTTTGGTTAATTCCTGATTGACAATACGTTCCTGAAGTATAATTAAAAGAAGCATCATCCGAAATGTTTATTACAACGGTAGTTACTGAAGCTGTTGCTGCACAGGTGCCACTTGCAGGAATAGTATTGGTAACCACATACGTTCCCGGTGCACTTCCCGATAGATCGATCTGGCCGGTATTTACATGAACAAATACTAATCCTACGGGACTTGCTGAAAATATTCCGGCACTTGCGCCTGAAGCGAAAACAGGAAGAGGATCTATTCCATTCTGACAGAAGGATGCAGCTGAATAAGTAAAGGTTGATGGAGGCGTAGCATTACCTATCGTCATGGTTATAGAACTGGTGTTTGAACAAGCACCATTGGTGGTATAACTTAACGTGTAAGCTCCAAGGGCACTGCTTGACAGATCAATAACGCCTGTGGATGGATTTATTGATAAACCTGCAGGATTTGCTGAAAAAGTGCCACCCGGCAATCCTGTTATTGTAGGCGTTGGATCAGTTCCCGACAAACAATATGTTGCCGATGTATATGTAAATGAAGCATCGTCAGTAATTATGGAAACAGTAGTGGTTGCAACTGCCGCAAGACATGTACCACTTGCCGGAATTGTATTAATAACCGTATAGGTACCAAGCGCACTTAAGGATAAATTAATTTCTCCGGTATTAGCATTCACAAAAACTAAACCCGAAGGAGTAGCTGAGAATGTTCCTGCGCTTGCGCCAGAAGTATAAATTGGAAGAGGGTTGCCTCCATTTTGACAGAAAGTAAGCCCCGAATAGCTGAAAGTTGCTGACGGAGTAATGTTACCGATCGTCATCGTTATGGAACTTGTATTCGGACAGCTATCGTTTGTTGCATAGGTAAGTGTGTATGTACCTATAGTACTTGTAGATAGGTCAATTGTACCTGTTGATGGATTGATAGACAAACCAGCCGGAGTTGCAGAAAATGTACCTCCCGGGACACCTGTTATTGTAGGGCTTGGGTTTGTTCCCGATGTACAATATGTTGCTGAGGAATAGGTAAATGAAGCATCATCCGCAGGGTTTATTGTAATAACTGTTGTTGCAATTACTGCTAAACATGAACCACTCACTGGAATTGTATTTTTTACAGTATATGTTCCCGGTACGCTTGCCGATAGATCGATCTCACCTGTATTCACATTCACAAAAACTACACCTGCTGGACTAGCCGTATAGAAACCGGCACTTGCACCAGGGGGATATATTGGAACAGGATTATTATCATTTTGACAGAATGTAGAATCAGAATAACTAAACGTTGCAGTAGGTGTAACATTCGTGATCGTCATTAGTATAGAGCTGGTATTCGGACAGGCACCATTTGTTGTATACGTCAGCGTATATGCACCCAAAGCACTTGAGGTAAGACTGATCAAACCTGTTGATGCAGTAATTGATAAACCTGCAGGACTTGCTGAAAAAATACCACCCGGCAAACCAGTTATGGTAGGTGTTGGGTTAGCTCCTGACTGACAATAGGTTGCTGAACTATAGAAAAAAGAAGCATCGTCCAGCGCAATGGTAATGGTTGATGTTGCAGTTGCTGCAAGGCAGGTGCCACTCGCAGGAATTGTATTAATAACGGTATATGTACCGGGTGTACTTAAGGATAGGTCGATCTCACCGGTGTTTACATTCACAAAAACCAAACCTGCAGGAGTAGCTGAAAATGTACCGGCACTTGCACCCGGACCAAAAACCGGCAAAGGATCAATTCCGTTTGGACAATAGGAAGAACCCGTATAACTAAATACCGCTGAAGGTGTAACGTTAGTGATTGTAATGGTAACTGAATTTGTAGCCGGACAAATACCTGTTGTTGTATACGTAACCGTATAAACTCCTATGGAACTTGTAGACAGAACAATTGCCCCTGTTGATGGATTAATTGACAGCCCGCTTGGGATAGATGTAAATGTGCCTCCTGGTAGTCCTGTAATGGTAGGCGTTTGGTTAAGTCCGGATGTGCAATACGTTCCTGAGGTATAATAAAAAGAACCGCTATCCGAAGGGTTCACAGTAATTGTAACAGTAACAGGAGCTCCCAGGCATCCATTTGCAGATGGAGTAACGGTATAAACTACTGTACCCGGCACAGTTCCTATGGTTGTTAACGTTTGAACTATAGTAGCACCCGAATCAACAGTTGCACCGGTTACACCATTTTGGTTGATGGTCCACGAATAGGTGGTACCCGGTACGGTACTTGTTAACACTATAGAAGTGCTGTCTCCGGAACAAATTGTTTCCGATGTAGGCGTTGCCGTTAAAACTACCATTGTTAAACATGGCAGACTTACAGGCACACTAAGATCTTCCGCATCCGTTATTGCTTTTATGATACAAACGCTACCATCAGCAATACAAATGGCACTGAACGAACCTGTTGTTTTTACCGGAAATAATATATTAGCGCAGTTTACCGAATCCGGGTGCATCGTTATCAGGAAAGTAAATTTTACAGAATCAAGTGGTAATACGCCCACCGGAAACTGCCAATCCATATAGTTTTGTCCGTTCAATAAAATAATGGAAGGTGTACCAATTGGTGGCGGATTGTGTAAGCCAACAAACGACCCCGATACATAGCTGCTACCGTTAAACGTGGGGAAGTTAAAATGTTCGTTGCCAACACTCGGATTCGGACCTACATTTATTATGGAAACAGTTACTAATGATGGAGTACCACAAGGATGGACCGAATCCATTTTAACTGACATCGAACTTATATTTAACTGTTCAACACCCTGAATGTAAAGAGGACCGGAGGTAAAAAATTGTGTAGGAAGACTCAGTCCGCAAATATGTTTAGAGGTAGCTATAAATGGAACGGTGCTACCGGATACAAAATTACAATCAGGACGAACCTTGAATCGAATTCTTATCTGGTCGGCAGTTGGAGAATTTACACCGGGTAATCCATTTGGTGTTAACAGAGAAATAGAATCCGACAGATACCATTTATTGGAAACAGGATCAGAGATAGGGGTCCATACCGCAGGGGTTTCAGGATATATGATCTCTGATGTTCCCGGTTCTACTATCAATCCGGATGGAAGTGTGGCAGCAAGCACTATGTTGTATACAGATGATAAGAGTACACTATTGAGCACCACTTCATAACCTACCGTATCACACAGATCGGTTGTGTCTCTTGAAGGACCGGCTATCTGCATTTGAAGGGCAGCTGGTTTTGGATCAACAAAAAGAGGATGTGTTTTTGGAGAACATGGATAGGCTGATAGTGAATCAGGGTAACCGATACAGTTAAAACCGGCATTTACAATTAAACTATCTAAAGTACAGGCAGTATATGTAAACCTGATCTTATATTTATTGCACGTATTAAAAGGCCGGTTTCCCAACTTGTAAATACCATTTACAGGAACTATTATTGCAGATGTGGTTACATCTGTAACATCAATTGGGGTGATATTCCCGTTTGGAGATACTAGACCTATCCAGGTATTAAAGGCATTGGAGTTATTTGATGTATTGCATATTGTTATTTCCCAGGATTCGATATTGTTAATACCATTTACAGTTTGCAAGGTTGATTGCAAGGTGATCTGCGGAGAAGTAAAAGCGATCTTATCCGTAAAGTTAATGGTAGAATTTCCCCCACCTATAAAGGGAACTTTTTTATGGATTTCGTCATATACAATGGGGTTCAGCGTACTATTGGTCACACCGCAAGAGGGGCTCAGCGTAACATGGATCGTATTCGTATACCCGTCAAAGCTATAATCGGGCCATGTTCCACCTGAGTACAAAGCGTTCATATCAAATACCAAAGGATTGGCAAATGGATTGGTTGGACTGATGTTTGTTAATGTTTGTCCCGAACCCATTACCGTAGCAGACACATAACCATATCCCGCAGGAAGGTTCACTTTTATAGTATCAATATTTGCCCAGGGACGATACTCAAAAGGGAATTTATTGCTGCCGTAATTCTGGCAGCAAGGCCCAATGCTCATACCATTAGTGTTCCTGATAGTTGGAATGTTACAGGATTTAGTAACATACGTTTCAACAGTATCACTTGCAAAATAAAATCCATAAAGTGACAGGTAGTTGCCTGAATAGTTATCACATGAAAATTTGTTTGCAGGGATAGGATTTGGAGGAGGATTAATAATATTACTTGCATAAAAATCAGTAGTAGAATTGCTGGATACAACAGGGCCACCTGTATTGCCTGTTACCCTGTACCGATGATTCAAAAATACCGAATCGTTATGCTCAAAAACAAATCCTGCCGGTATGGAGCAACCATTCGTATTTAAATACAAAGGGCTGAGATCAAAGTCCGAATCGAAATTAGCTCCGTTAGGCGCAGCGGATAAGGGAGGCACATTGCTGCAATTATAAACCGTTGCAGTACTGGCATCATAGATACTAACACTTGCATCAATAAAAGAAATATAAGTACCCAGGTTATTTATTGAAGCGGTAGCATATGCATTCGTAAAAAACAGGTGAGCCAGAGAGGTATCAATAACACCCCTGAAATACCCTGTAAGCGTATCGCCAACCATGGCTCTTTTGTCCTTAATAGCAGCTAGATTAACGCTTCCGACCTCAGGCAATCCATCATTGTTATTATCCGGTTTGCCATAACTGGTACGTAACATTTTATAACTCAGAAAGGCCATTCCACCGTCAGGGCAATCACCTGCGCAATGCAGATTTACATTACTGGTATTACAATATACATCCAACAAACAAGGTTTTGCACAACTTGGGTCCGGATCATATTTAACATTTACTGAAACGGGGTGGGCAAAACCCGAATCGCCACAAATAGAACAATCGGCAGTTAGATCAAAGAGCACAGAAGCTAAACTAAGCCCATTCACTCCAAATGGATCCGGTGTTGCAAAAACAGCGGTAACCACATTACCGGATATTGTAACCGGAGATGTTGGCATCCAGAAAGCACCACTGATACTATGTCTGAATCGTATCGGATTGGGGCCCGGAGCGATCATAAAGCAGGGAGGGATCGTGATCTCTACCTGGTAATAAGCTCCAGGAGCAGAATCCAGTTCGTTTTGCCAGTTAGTTGCCGAGTGTTCAAATGTTGTCGTTGAACCATCTCCCACATCCGTTGGCATATCCTCAGGTGTCATGGATGTATTAAGAAACTTGCCATATATGGACCCTCCTGAAGTTGGAAATATATCGTAAGTGACCGTACTATCGCAGGCATCGGTATATTTCCCTTGAAACTCCCATGGAGCAACCACTGTATTGAAAGAACTGCAACTAACAGCCTGACAACAAGCATACGAATTCCATTTCAGATAAACCGTATCGGTTATAGGATTGATAACAACAGGGATCCGCAGGTAAATTCGGTATTTGGGATTTGCACCAAGGCATGAAAATGCTGAATTAAGCAAGGCACTATCCACCACTATCGCTATAGGGTTGCCATTTATACCTGTCTGGAATGTAAAACTATTTTCGTCTATCCGAGTTGAATACGTATTATTTGGAACGGTGAAAGAGCCCTGGTAGATATCCATTGCAATATGATTAGCCGAACCGGCACCGATATTTACAATTTGTAAATACTGTTTACGTGCTACCAAAGGATCCAAACAGGTTTCAGATGATTCGGAAGGTGTAATTACCAGATCGGGGGTTCCTACCGGGGTTTCTATTACATTAGCGGTTGTAGTTGCAGTTTGACAAGCTGTCTGGTTACCACAACCCCAATATGCTGTTATATTTGATCCAACACCGGGTTGTACACAGGCAATGATTTTAATGGTTTCGGTGATGGTAACACTTTCATTGTTCTCAAATAAATTATCTCCATCGCCTATCCCTGCGAAATCAGTTCCGGCAACGGTTACGGTATCATTGGTAATATTGCCACTCAGCGTTCCGGGGGCAACACTTAAAATATCTATTTGTACACCATGAATATCTGTGAAGGTAAAGGAACTCAATGCTCCAGTACCACTATTTTTGATCGTAATGCTTCGCGTAAAAGTAGTTCCAACAGCTCCCGTATAGGTTTGATTAGTGAAGGTAGTTATTACCAGGGTAGGTGCATTTATATTGTATGTTGCTGAAATATTCTGATCGGTGGTTAAATTGGTATAAGTGATCTTAGCGGTATTTAAAATGGGATTACCCTGCTGCTGATAAGCAAGAATACCACAATCTACATTCGCATAAAAGAGAACAAAAATTGAATTAAAAGCGGGAACAGTTGGGATTGAAAATATAGGACTTTGCAGATTGGAAATGTCGGAGACCAACACCGGTGGAGCTGCAGGTAAACTGCTTAAGGAGCCCTTGTAAGTTACACCGCCAGGCATTGCCACATTTAGCAGCATCCCGGTTAGGGCATTACCCGTAATGTTCTGGATCTTTATTATAAACTGGGCACTGTCACACACATTAACTGATGTGGGAACAGTTTGAGTTATAACCACGCTACCGCTTTGTGAATGTGCTACAAATGTTAAGGCACATAAAAAAAACAAAAAGCAAAAAATAATTTTTGAAGGAAGAAGAAGTAACTCTTTTTTCATAAAAATTAATGTTTAAGAATTGATCTGTTTTTATACCTGTTAAGAGAAGGCTAAAATAAATGCTACTTTTTGATTCGATCGATCATGCTGAAAGAACCACATTATTTATTAAAGTTTGTTGAAACAAAAAAACATTTAGAATAGTAAATAAACTGCTATTCCAATTCTTACCAATGATCACAAGAGTTTTTGTGATCAAAAATTTACATTAATTTTTTATTAAATTACATATTTCACAAATTTTAAAATTCAATTTTGAAATATTAATACGCAATATAATACTTTTTTTTAACATTAATTAGGGCCTTTTTTTAAAACTTAAGAAATTTGCTCTAAAAAGCAATTTTTAAACGTTTGAAATGCGGTTTACACCGATTTAATTCTTCACTAATTTCCTTGGATCGGATTTACGCCAGAATTAGTTCTAAAGAAGCAAATGGAATAATGAATTCAAAAAATCTTACATTTGCTTCAAATACAATAAAACATGATAAAATCAATGACCGGTTTTGGAAAATCCGTAACAGAAATTCCAGGAAAAAAAGTAACTGTTGAGGTTCGTTCTTTAAACAGCAAAGCACTGGATCTGAACCTGCGATTACCATACATTTATAAAGAAAAAGAACTTGGTCTACGCAGTGATATTTCCAAACAAATAGAACGTGGCAAAATAGATCTTACGGTTTTTACAGAATCCAACCAGGAAACATTGCCCGTTGCGATCAATAAAACCTTAGCAAAAACATATTACAAAGAGTTGAAGGCCTTATCGGAAGAATTGAATGAAAACAGTTCAAATTTATTGGCCTTGGTTGTGAAGATGCCGGAAGTAATGAAAGCAGAAAGGGAAGTAGTGGAATTGGATGAAGCAGAATGGGAACAAGTTAAAGGGGCTGTTGATACGGCCATTGAGGCGTTTCAGAAATTCCGGTCCGATGAAGGCAAAATACTTGCAAACGAATTTCAAACAAGGATAGGCATCATTTATTCATTACTGGCTGATGTTGTAAAAATGGATGGATCACGTGTTGAAAATGTACGAACACGAATTAAAAATAACATTGCGGAATTTGTTGAGAAAGAAAAAATTGATCAAAATCGTTTTGAGCAGGAATTGATCTATTACATTGAGAAGTTGGATATTACAGAAGAAAAATTAAGATTAAAAACACATCTTGATTATTTTACAAATACACTGCAAGAGCCTTCCAGCGGCCGTAAACTGGGTTTTATTTCCCAGGAGATAGGTCGCGAGATCAACACTATCGGTTCAAAAGCAAATGATGCAGCGGTTCAAAAATTAGTAGTACAAATGAAAGATGAATTGGAAAAAATTAAAGAACAGTTATTGAATGTTTTGTAATTGATCGAATTTAATATTTCATGGAAACATGAGTAATTGATTAAAAAATGGACGGTAAACTCATTATATTTTCAGCACCATCAGGAGCAGGCAAAACTACTATTGTGCATCACTTACTGGAAGAATTCCCACAATTAGAATTTTCTGTTTCGGCTTGTAGCAGACCTATGCGTAGAGGTGAAACGCATGGGGTAGATTATTATTTTTTGTCGTTGGAAGAGTTCAAACAAAAAATTTCAGATAACGATTTTGTAGAATGGGAAGAGGTTTATAAAGATAATTTTTACGGCACATTAAAAGTTGAAATTGAACGCATCTGGAAAAAAGGAATGCATGTAATTTTTGATGTGGATGTGGTAGGAGGATTAAATTTAAAGAATCAGTTTGGTGATCTGGCACTTGCCGTTTTTGTAATGCCACCATCTATCCAGCACCTTGAAATGCGTTTAAGATCAAGGGAAACAGAGAATGATGAAAGTATTGCACGAAGAATTGGCAAAGCTGCAAATGAGTTAAAAACAGCTGATCTGTTTGACAAAATAATACTGAATGATAAATTAGAAAATGCTTTTGAAGAAGCGGAGAAAATTGTTTCTGAATTTTTAAAATAATTGCCGGTCACTTCAAAATAAACAGAACGCAGATAACGCAGATTATTTTATGATTTATGATTTTTTTAAATCATATTAAATCATAAAATAATTGTTAAAACAAATAAAAATCATTTTTTTTTCTTAATCAATCTGCGTCATCTGCGTTCTTTTCCTTTTCATGAGATTAAAAAAAAATTTATGGGAAAACTCCTTACAATAGATATACACACACACATCCTTCCTGAACATATTCCTAACTGGAAAGAAAAGTTTGGTTATGGCGGATTTGTTCAACTTCAGCATCACAAGCCCTGTTGCGCCAACATGATCCTGGACGATGGAAAATTTTTTCGTGAAATAGAAGACAATTGCTGGAGTGCCGAAAAACGGATCAAAGAATGTGATCATCACCATGTGGATGTTCAGGTACTTTCTACTGTTCCTGTAATGTTTAATTACTGGACAAAACCGGAAGACTGCCTGGAATTATCAATATTTCTGAATGATCATATTGCAGACATTGTTAAGCGTTTTCCTAAACGGTTTGTTGGCTTGGGAACAATACCTATGCAAGCTCCTGAACTGGCAATAAAAGAATTGGAACGTTGTAAAAAGCTCGGCTTGGCAGGTGTTCAGATTGGATCGCATGTGAATGACTGGAATTTGAATGATCCGAATTTATTTCCAATTTTTCAAGCCTGTGAAAAACTTGGAATGGCTGTGTTTGTGCATCCATGGGATATGATGGGACAAGAAAAAATGCAGCGTTACTGGTTGCCTTGGCTTGTAGGTATGCCCGCTGAAACTTCATTAGCAATTTGCTCCATGATATTTGGCGGTGTGTTTGAACGATTACCAGATCTGCGTGTTGCATTTGCACATGGTGGAGGTTCTTTCCCCTCAACCATAGGTCGTATAGAGCATGGTTATAACTGTCGTCCTGACTTGGTTGCCATAGATAATCCTGTAAACCCAAGAGCATATCTTGGTAAATTTTGGTTGGATAGTTTAGTACACGACAAAGCAATGCTTGATTATGTTGTGGAATTAGTGGGCGCAAATCGTATTGCTCTTGGCAGCGATTACCCTTTCCCATTGGGCGAAACAGAGCCGGGAGCGTTAATTAAAGGAATGCCTTACGATCAGAATGTAAAAGAATTACTTCTGAGTGGTTCTGCTTTAGAATGGTTGAATTTAAAGCGTGAAATGTTTGTGTAAATTTTAAGTCAAAAGAGAAGAAAGTCAAAAGTCAAAAAGAAAACTCTGTGTTTTTGACTTTCGACTTAAAAAACGTTAAACGTTAACTTTTCTTCTTGCTTCTAAAATTTTAAGGAAAGAACGTGTTCTGATCTCATCCATTGTTAAGCCGGTTGCCGTTACGTCTTCTACTGAAATAGCACCACAATTCATAGCACGTAAAAAATAATTAAGCAACCCTTGTCCGGTAGCGGCATCATCAAACACATCATCTGTTAATGTGGCTCTAGCAGCCTTTTCAACAAAGGCTTTTAAACGTTTGGCCGCATCTTCATAGCTTTCTAAAAAGAAAGAATATACAGCAGCGTAACGCATAGGGAATTGAGCGGGATTCAGATCCCAGCCCTGGTATAAACCTTTCCATAATGAATAGCGGGTATGGTCGTAGGCCTTTTTCCAATTATGAAAAACTACTGCTTTATTTTCTGCAAGCTGTTCTGCTGTGAGATCGTTTCCTCTGTTGGGGCCAATTGGCATTACATTTGTTGCGCCATCCGAAAGCCAGATCCCTGTTGCCCCTAAAGACACTTTCATAAAGTGATGTGCAAAATCACAAACAGCATGTCCCATATCCTGGTATTTAGCCGTAATGTTGCATGCAGCAGTATAATCGTAAGTGCCAAAAGCTGTTGCTATCATTCTTCCTTTACTGGCCTCTAAAAATGACCGCAATGGATTTTTTCCGTCTTTGTCAATTACCGCCTGCGTGGTTTCTACCATCATTTCCATTTTAAGCGCACCGCTTTCAATTTTTGTGTTGGCTTCAATGGTTTCAAACATTTTGATCAATGCTGCAATCTGCTCAGGGATGGTAACTTTAGGTAACATCACTACAAAATTATCAGGTAGTTTACCGTTCGTTTCTTCAGATAATGTAGTAAGAAAAATATCAAGTGTTCTGGCGCCACGCTCTTTCATATCTTCTGTAAACGGCTTGATCCGGATACCAATAAATGGCGATAAAGAATTCGCTTTCATTCCTTTTGCCACTTCTTTTGCAGCCTGTACAGCGGTTGCATCTTCTTCTTCCCAGGAACGGTTACCAAAGCCATCTTCAAAATCAATCCTAAAATCTTCCAGGGCCTCTGTTTTAAGCTTCCCGATCACTTTATTATAGGTTGTATAGGATAACCAGGCTATTTCTTTTTTACGCTCAATTTCAGAGCTGCTGTCCATTTTCTTTATCAAAAGCTCTATTCCTTTCGCGTCAGAAGGTAATGATGCATAACCGGGTAATTCGATCGCTTTTGCAAACTCCACAAAATTGGGAGCATTATTCAAAAGTGTATTAAGGGCTGCCTGCCCCATTTTTTCTGCTGAATCGGCTGAGAATAGATCCGCTCCACCATATACAGTATGAACAGGCTGCCTGTCAGGCTTGTCGCCAGGATAGATTTTTTGAAAGGCTTTATTTGCTTGTCCTAATTCGTTCAGGATGGATTCTTTTTCGTTTTGTGGTATTGATAGTTTCATGAATTCAATTTGAAAATTTGAGAATTTAATAATTTGAAAAATAATTTACACCTTTTTAATCAGCACATTAGCACATTGTTAAATTGCTGAATTATTTTTAACTCCCCCTATAAGTTGAATATCCAAAAGGGTTTAACAGCAACGGCACATGATAATGTGAATCATCTGATAATTCAAAAGCAATGGTAACTGACGGATAAAATCCTTTTACCCCTAATGTTTTAAAATACGAAGCGGTATCAAAGATCAGCCGATACGTTCCAATATTTAATTTTATATCAGAAGAAAGTAAATTTGGAAGCCGCCCATCCGAATTAGTTTTGCCCTCTCCCATTTGCAGCCATTTATTATCTTTTGTTTGCTGCTCTAAAACAATAGATACGCCCTGAGCAGGCTTACCTAAAGTGGTATCTAAAATATGGGTTGTTATCTGGCTCATTCTATTAGTTTTTGTAATCGGATGTGTGTGATCTTATTTTGTTCGCTCATTGCAATATTAATTTCTGTACCGGCATCATTCACTAAACGCGTTTTAAGCAATGCTAACATTTCATCGGCAGTTTTTCCTGTTGCACAAACGATAAAGATGAATCCAAATTTTTTTTCATAAGCAAGGTTACCTTCGGCAAGTTCAGTAAGTGTTTTATGGGTTGCAACATCTACACCCGCCTGCTCTCCGGAGGCCCATTCTTTAGTTGAAGCAAACTTTTTTTCAAGACTTTTTAGATCTCCTATTTTGGGGTGGTGTAAAAATGCCTCCAAAACTTCTTCTGCATCACAAGTGATCCAGTTCATATCCGATAGTCTTAACAGGTCCTCTTTGCTCTTAAAAGGTCTGAAATCAGTCAGGTTTTGAGCCCATGGTGTGCAACCGCAACATTTAAATAATTCTTCAAATGCTTTTTCTTTACTTAATTTATTTAATTCTTCGATGGTCATAGTTTATTTATTTATTTATAAAACCAAATAAACGTAAACGGCTGATTCCACCATCAGGAAACATGTTCAGGCGCACATGTGTAAACGGACCTGCACTTGAAATTTCATTTTCAAAATAATGCTCGTGGTCCGCTTGTAATTTCATCTTTGGTAAAACTTCAGTCCATTTTAAATCGGCTGAACTCAGATCAATATTAGAATCTGTAAGATTTATTCCTTCAATAGAACAGGTATCAGGGTAATTACCTTTAAAATGGCAGGTATCCACCAATATTTTTTTGATATCACCTTTGTGTGCCAGTTTTACAATTACCCAATCGCGATTATTCGGAGTTCTGTTACGCTTGGTTTCCCAACCGTCTCCCATGTTCACACCACGCCCCGGCATTATCAAATTATCCATATGGCTAAAAAACATATCATTACATAAAACAGATTTTGCACCATTCACTGCCGAAGCCAGATCAACCAGTTCATCCTGTTTTACAGCATCCCAGTTTTTATAAACTTCACCGTATACTTTTAAACGAGCAACTCCCCCATCAGGATAAATATTCAATCGTAAATGTGTCCAAATTTTATCGCTGGCAATTTCAAAAAAATTCTGACTCCCTGGATTTAAAGGTGATTTGGAAACTATTTCAACCCAAGCCGCTTTTTCGGATTGTAATAATTCGATAGTAGGATCACCAGCTACATTGCAGGCCTCAACAGAAGCAAAAGGCGGGTGGTTTCCTAAAAAAAAGTTGGTGTCTATGTCCAAACCGCTAATAATTCCGGATGCTCCAAGTTTAATTATACACCAATCATATCCCGGAGTTCTTTTCCTGCGCGACTCCCAGCCATCCATCCATTTTCCTCTGTCGGTATATTTATCAGTAATAAAAACACCTCTGCCCGGTTTTAGTAAATTTTCTTTTTCCGCAAAAAAGTCATCGCTGCATACAAGTGCTTTACCACCGAGGCGTTCGGAGGCTAGGTCAATTAAAGATGTAAATTTTGGTTGTTGTATTTGAGTAATTTCCATTTGCTTTTTTAAAATATTATTGCTTTTTTTATTAAAGAACCCTGCGGGTTCATACGATTATAGGAATAGGTGAGCTATTTTGTTCGACCCCAGCCGGGGTCGAAGATCAGAATAATCTCAGTTTCTATAAACGTATAATGCCTCTGGCATCTGATAGCCTTTGTTTTAAACTCAATTTGTTTTAAATCCTTGTTTCCCTGTTAAAATTTCGAAATACAATTTAAAATCGCCTTTGAGCGACATCCATGGATATTTAAAGGTTGCGGGTTTGTTCTTTTCAATAAAAAAGTGACCGATCCATGCAAATAAATATGCGGAAACAACACCAATAAGAACAAACCAGGCATTTTGTTGAATGATGGCTGAGATTATGAACAGAAAAAAAAGACTAGTGCCAATAAAATGAGTTACACGTGTACCCGTGTGGCGATGTTGGTCAAGATAATAAGGGTAAAATTCCTCAAAAGTGGTATATTCTTTTTCAGCCATGATAAATAAATATTAGTGTTTTTTTAATAAAATTCTTCCTTGTGGTAAAGATATAAAATTTCCGTTTTCATACACTTTTTTACCGCCCACATAAGTTTGTTTAACAACACCAAAAAGTTCTTCACCTATGTATGGACTTATTTTATGACGATACTGAATATCCTCTTTTTTTACAGTAAATTTTTGTTCCGGATCCCAAACAACGACATCTGCGTCATAGCCTTTTTTAATTTGCCCTTTGGTAGTTCCGTAACCGATAAATTGAGCAATAGCAGAACTCATCAGCGCATCAATTTCGTTTACGCTGAATCCTCTTTTTTTTGCTGCGGTCCATATGATCGATAACGAAAATTGTATGGAAGCAATACCTCCCCAGGCCTCTTTTAAATTACCCGATTCCACTTTTTTTAATTCCGGAGTAGCGGGAGAGTGGTCAGTAACAATAAAATCAATGGTTCCATCTTTTATTGCTTCCCAAAGTTTTTCATTGTTTTCTCTTTCGCGTATAGGTGGTGCGCATTTAAAAAGTGTGTTCCCATCCGGAATTTCTTCGGCACAAAAATAGAGGTACTGAGGACAGGTTTCCACTGTTAATGGCAAGCCTTTTGCTTTTGCAATTTTTATTTGTTCGATGCTATTAGCAGATGATAAATGTACAATGTGGACCTTACAATTATATTCTTCACACAAGCCGATCATTAACTCAACAGCTTTATCTTCCCATATTTTTGGACGGGAATCAAGGTATGCTTTATAATTAGTTGGATTTTTTTCAAATACTGAAATACCGGGATGCATTTCATCAAGCTCGGCATGAGCCAGCAAGGGAATGTTATATTTTGCGATGATCTGCATTCCTGTTTTAAGATCGGAAACAGTAACATTTGGGAAATCGTCAATGCCGGAATGTGTTAAAAACGCTTTGATACCTAATACCCCTGCTTGAATTAACTCTTCGAGTTTATCAAGGTTATCTGGGACAATGCCTCCCCAGAATCCACAATTGCAATGCAGTTTACCATCTGTTGATCTTATTTTTTCCTGAAGTGCTTTCGCTGATGTAGTTACAGGGCTTGCATTTAAAGGCATATCCACCAGGGTGGTAATTCCCCCCGCAATTGCCGCCTTAGTGATAGTTTCAAAACCTTCCCACTCTGTTCTTCCCGGTTCGTTAATATGAACGTGAGAGTCGATGATGCCAGGCATTACAATCCAATCGCCTACATCCTCGATCGGAAAATCGGAAGAATTTATTTTACCGGTAACAATTTCTGAAATTATTCCATCCTTAATTAACAGGGTGGCATCCTGAAAGCCCGATTCGGTAAGTATTCTTGTGCTATGTAAACCAAAATCGAGTAATAAATTTTTCATGCGGTAAACAATTTTAACAAATGTATTAAACTTGTTTATATATTTAGGCAAAAATCAATGTTTGATCTTTGGGCTGTTCAGTTAAATTATGATCAGGTTAATCAAATTAATAAAACAACGTCATTACGAGGGAGTTTTTACGACCGAAGCAATCTTACACCAATCATTGTTTGAGATTGCGGAGTTTATCCTGAGCCTGACGAAGGGACTAACAAGTCTCGCAATGACACACTGAATGAAGCTTTTTTATAAAAAAAACAGAACACTTTGACTTATATAAAGTCTTTTTAAAATTGAACAACGAATAAAAAGAATGAAAAAACCGTTATTTTCAAATGCAATTACCAAAATGATCTCTTCATCAAAAGTTTTTTTTCTGTTTCTTTTCTTTTTTATTTCTTCCAGCACCTTCGCTTCCGACAATTTTTCTACCCGATTTGACAGAACTGATTTCTTTTTTATTTTTATTCCTGTCGCAATTATTTTGCTTATTCTATTGGCTTTGAAGATCGCAATTACAGCATTAGAGAGGGAAAATAACAACAGCCAGGAAAATGATTCACCAGGTATCTCAGAAAAAACAAAAAGCAAAATAGAAGATCTGAAAGAAATAAAATCGGTATTGTTTTACATTTCACTCATCGTTACATTTTTTTATCTGTCTTATGTTTTTGTAAAAGGAACCACCATGGAATCGCATGTGGTGGAATGGTTTAATTTAATTGTAAGGTGGGCGCATGTGGTTTTTGGTATTGCATGGATCGGAGCTTCGTTTTATTTTAATTTCCTGGAAAACAGCTTAAACCGCACCAAGGGCTTAAGAGAGGGGATAGCCGGAAATTTATGGGCCGTTCACGGGGGAGGATTTTATTATCTTGAAAAATACAAAACGGCTCCAGCTGAAATCCCGAAAGACCTTCACTGGTTTAAATACGAAGCCTATTTCACATGGTTATCAGGATTTATGTTGCTGGTAATTGTTTATTATTTAGATGCGAAAGTTTACCTGATTGATCCCTCTGTTCTTGACATTTCAGCAAGTACAGGTATTATGATCGGCATAGGTTCACTCATTATAGGCTGGTTAGTGTATGACCTTTTATGTAAATCCCCGCTTTCTAAAAAACCACTTGTTTTTGGATTCATTTTATTCTTATTTATTTCGGGAGCTGCCTGGTTTTTCGCTCATGTTTTTAGTAGTCGTGCAGCTTATATCCATTTAGGTGCGATGATCGGGACGTTCATGGTCGGAAATGTTTTCAGGGTGATCATTCCATCTCAGAAAGCAATGGTAAAGGCCGCCAAGGAGGGTAAATTGGTAGATCCTACTTTAGGAAAAAAAGCCCTTTTACGATCGTTGCATAATAATTATTTTACCCTGCCTGTTATTTTTATCATGATCAGCAACCACTTTCCAAGCACTTATGGAAGCTCCTTTAACTGGCTTGTTTTAATTGGCTTGTCGCTAACAAGCGTATTTGTTAAACATTATTTGAACCTGATAGAAAAAGGAGAAAAAGCAGTTTGGATACTTCCTGTTGCTGTTACGGGAATGATCGCTCTTGCTATTGTTACGGCCCCTAAAACAAAATCGGTTTGTAAAGAAGATGCTCCTGCAACCTTCACTGAAGTAAATGATATTATTACAAAACGATGCGTTCAATGCCATTCGTCAAATCCAACAGACGATGTTCTGAAAATTGCTCCTAACGCAATTATGTTTGACGACCCGAAGAATATCATAAAATTTTCTGAACGAATTTTAGCAAGAGCGGTAACTACCAAAACAATGCCTCAGGCCAACAAAACACAGATGACGCAGCAGGAGAGAGATGTTATACAGTGCTGGATCGAGCAGGGGGCTAAAGAGAAATAAAAACAATCTTGCTGTATTTATTTTAAAGCAGTTTTGCGTCCTCTTTTTTTCTTTCGGTCTCATAGCCTATGTCGGGCTTCAAATCCCTTCCTTGCGCAGCAGCAACGGCTAATTCATCACAGCGATTATTTTCCTTATTGGTATGGTGACCTTTTACCCAAACAAACTTTACTTTATGTTTTCTATAAACGTTTAAAAAACGTATCCACAGATCGGAGTTTTTTTTCTCCCTAAAGTTTTTTTTCTCCCAACCAAAAACCCATTTTTTTTCGACTGAATCCACCACATATTTCGAATCAGAAAAGACAGTAACAGCAGTGTCTTCTTTTTTTAAGGCTTCCAATGCAGCAATTACACCCAATAATTCCATACGGTTATTAGTAGTTAAACGAAAGCCCTCCGAAAGTTCTTTTCTTAAAGTACCGAATATCAAAATTGCACCGTAACCTCCCGGACCAGGATTTCCACGAGATGCACCATCACTGTAGATTGTAATCATACTTTAAAAAAAATTTACTTGAACATTTTAGATATAAGATGCTTAATCTCTTATCTGTTTTAGTGTTGAATTGCGGATTGGGTATTTTCTTTTAGGGGCTCAGATCAATTTGTTTCCGGAGCAAGGCAATATATTTAAAATTGCCCGTTTTAAATTTCCTTATTTAATTGTTCCTCCGGAAGAATTCGGAGCAAGGAAAAAATCTTTTTCGAAGTGTTTAGATTCCGTTAAACCAAGAGTAATAACAGTTCCTGCATCACCTGCGAAATTTGGTTTTTGTGCTTTCATATAAAGCTCAACGCCTTCTTTAAGATTATAAAAATAATTTCCTGAAGCATCTGTAGTTATAGCAAATGGTTCCCAATCACTACGGATGTCTTTAAAGGTAATGGTAGCATTTGCAATTACTTCGTTGGTTTCGGAGTTATAAACCGTACCACGAACATCATAAACATTTTGTTCTTTTGCAACAGAATAAATTTTATAGCAGGAACCACTGGTACAAGCCTTGCATTCTTTACGGTCAGATGTTACAAAACCATTTTGCTGACTTGCATCCAGCACAAAATAGGTATCATCATTACTTGAATTAACAGGTTGTCCTAAATTTTTTGGTAAAGACCATATCGAATCACTCGCATTGAATGAGGATTTCAAAACATCAAGTCCACCAAATCCGGGATGACCGTCAGAGCTGAAATACATGGTAGAAGTACCTATATGATAAAACGGACTTGTTTCATCCTCTGCTGTATTAAAAAGGGGACCCATATTGATAGGTTCTCCGTAAGTTCTACCGTCCTCATCAATAGCCTCGTACCAAATATCCATTTTTCCAAATCCTCCCGGACGGTTTGATGAGTAATAAATAATAGAGCCATCAGGCGAAATTGAAGGATCGGAACTTTTATACCCGTCAAGATTTACCTTATCATTCATTTTTTGTGCAATTAACCATTCTCCGTTAAAGAATCGTGAAAAGTAGATCGCACATTCATTTTTGTTTTTAGTGGACCATCTTGTAAAAAAGAATCTGCTTCCATCAGCTGTTAAAAACCCGGAGCCTTCATTTTGATCGCTGTTCATTGGTCCTGGAACTATTTTTAAATTGCTCCAAACGTTTTCTACTTTGCTAAGCGTATAAATATCGCTTGTATATTTTGCTTTTTGTTTTTTAGGATCAGCAATTGTATCTCTTGCTGAGCTAAAGTGTAGGGTGTTTTCATCACCATAATAATTAACAGCAAAACTGGAAGTACCGGTATTGAAAACAGAGTCGCGCTCAGCAACAGTAACACCTTTTTGCACACTGTTTGGGTCAATTGCTAAATAGCAACCTGTAATTCTAAGTTTGGCCAGCTTGATCATAGCTGTATCTTTCTTTTCTATCGCAGTACTTAATGTAGTTTCAAACTGAAGGTTTGCAGCGGGATATTTTTTGTTTTTCATCAATGCATCACCATATGAATAGCTTTCGTAAGGATATTCTTTTGAGCTGTTCTTTACGGATAACTGATACCACGTTTCAGCATTTTGGTAATCATGACTTAAACGGTACGACTCTGCAATTTGATGAACAACATATTGGTCATTTGTGCTTGCAACCTCTACAGTTTTTGTAGAATCCTTTTCTACTAACAGACTGTCTTTTGTTTTGTTCTCTGATGGGGCGATCGCAATTGTTATATTAAAGATCTTAAAGCCTGTTGAAGCGCTATCCTGTTTTTTTTGTGGTACGTATGGTTTTACTGCATAAGGATGAGTAATATCGAATGGTGTGCTCTTATCAATAACTTTTATATAAAAAGATGCTGCATTCGTATAATCGCCATTTTTAAATGCAGCATCAGCATACTTCAACCATTCTCTTTTGGTTTGAGCAAAAGCAGCAGTAGAAAATGCAAATAAAAATAGTAATGCGGCAATACGTTTCATACAAAACAATTTAGCAATTTAACAATTTTGGCAACAAACAACAAAAACAAAAAAGAACCAAATCAACAACTTATAATCTCGGACAGTTTGCTAATGGGTTCGGTTTACTTTTGCGGGTAATGTAAGTTAATGATATTTCAAAACCACCACGGGAACCTGAAGCTGTTTTTAATGATGATGTGTTGATATCATAACTTATGCGGGCAATGTATTTGCCTTTTTTTATTCCAGCCTCAATAATGGCTGCATCTTTATTACGATACGTTGGGCCGAATATTAAATACGTGTCCGCATCTTTCAAAAAATAATGAAGTAAAAGTGATGCTGTAAATGACTGATTGTTGTTTTGTTTCATGTATACAAACTTTGGCAACAACTGTACTTTTTCGTTCACGTTTATTTTTGTTCCTCCATGGAAATATGTTCTGATAGGCAGTTTATTTGTTCCTCCCAAAAATGCTTCAGTTGGCTCTGTAATATGAAATGCAGAAAATCCAATAAAGGGATTTAAACGTGAGCTCTCTTTTGCATAATAATACAAAAAGCCCGCATTTATATCCGGTATCAAAAAGCTTGAATTGCTGAACGTTTCGCCACTAGCAAGGCCGGCATCAAAACTGCCGCCATTTGCGCCAATATACTGGTTACCAAAAGTTAATGATGCAACATCAACACTTTTCTGAAGAATACCACCCTGAACACCCAAAGCTAAATGATGATTGTTCTCTTTATCAAACACAACATCATACCCAACTGATACTAAAGCACTTGAAACATTGTAAACACCACCACCCGCACGATAATTCATAACTTGTAAGCCTATTCCGAATTTTTTAAGCGGCATATCAAAGGAAATACCTGTTGTTGTAAATGGTTTGCTTGCAACAGCTGCCCATTGTGTTCGGTAGTGTGCATGAACACGATATTGGCCATCAAACATTCCTGTCATGGCCGGGTTTAAAAATAAAGGTGGGGCATCATATTGCGAAAGCTGAAAATCTTGCCCAATCAGAAGAGATGGTAAAAATAAAAGGCCTACCCCTAACTCTCTCCGAAGGAGTGGGAGCAAGTTTTTGCTGATTATTTTAGTTATCTTTTTCATTTTCTTTTTCCTTTTTTTATTCATTCCTCTCTAACGAAATAGGTTAAGAGGTTTTTCTTATCTCAGCAACGTTATATCACCTGATACTTTGTATTCAAAATCGTCTTCTGTAATTCCAACAACTGAATAAACATAAACACCTATAGCCTGGTCAATACCTTTATATTTTCCATCCCAACCTATCGATTGTTTAGTTGTCTCAAATACTAATTCACCCCAGTTATTGTAAATTCTAAATTCTAAGGTTTTGAATGGTCCACCCATTAAATAGAACACATCATTTTGTCCATCACCATTTGGCGAAAAACCACTTGGTCCGGTTGGGTTGGTAGAAACAATTTCTGTTTGGCAGGTGGTATCATTGCAACCACTGGCATCTGTTGCCACTAAACAAACATTATAAACACCTGCTGTAGTATAAACGTGTGTTGGGTTTTCCAAAATCGATCCAGTGGAGGAATCTCCAAAATTCCATAACCAGGATACATCAGAAGTGGATTGGTTCTGGAAAGCTATATTCTGGCTAATATCAGCTGAAGCATCACTCACCGTGAATGCAGCTGTAGGCCCGGGAACCAAACTTACTGTTTGTGTAATTGTACCGGTACATCCTTGTGCGGATTCTACTGTTAAAACAACAGGGAACGAACCGCTGGTAGGGAATGAATGTGTTGGACTTGTTGTAGTATCAGTAGTTGTATCACCAAAATTCCAATTCGTAGTTGCTATTGTTGAACCAGCAACTGTAGTGGTGTTAGTAAACAGAGTTCCATCATTCAGACAAACACCATTTGCAGTGTAACTCGCTACAGGATTGCAGTAAACAACAACACTTTGCAAATTAGAATCAATACAACCATTATTTGATGTTACAACCAGTGTCACATTTTTAGATCCGCATGAGGAATAATCATGGGTTGGAGATGGAGACAAACTTGGTAAAGTTAGATCCCCAAAAGTCCAGGTCCAGTTAGTTATTGTACCAACAGGTGTAGAGGCATTTGTGAATGTCACATCATCACCTTCACATGCGCTAACACTTGTGAATCCAGCAGTTGGAGATGGTTTTATTATTATGTTCAATGTATCAAAAACCGGCTGACATCCTGCATTATTGCTTGATACAAATTTCAGGGTTACGATTCCTGCAAGATCATCTGCAGCGCTTGGGTAATATAATCCGTTAAGTGTGGTACTGTTTGGTAAAAAGATCCCGGTTCCTGTTGAGCTCCATGTTCCTGCGCCTGTTGAAACCGTTACATCCAAAATGATAGGACTGCTTGAACAAGAACTGTCTTCTGTTTTTATAAAAACTGTAGGTAAAGCAGTAAAAGTTACAGTGAGAGAATCACGGGCAGCTAAACAGATCCCGTTGCCTATTGATTCTCTGTAAAGGATAACTGAACCTGCAGCAGTATCAGCATTGCTGGGGAAATAAGTTGTTACATTTAAGCTTGAATCTGCAAATGTTCCTTCAATACCTGAACTAAACCATCTGCCACCAGTAGCTCCTGTAATAATTGCAGAAAGCGGTACACCGGATGTGTCTTTACAAACTACTTGATCCGGACCAACGTTAACGGTAGGGCCCGGATTAAAAATGATCAGAACTGTGTCGCTAACGTTAGGGCAATACGGACTGCTAAAAGAAGTAAGTACAACTGTATCCATACCATTTGCCTTTGCGGTAGCTGTTGGAGTATAGATCGGGGTTAATGAAGTAGGATTTGAAAATGTTCCGGAACCGCTCCAGGAGCCTCCGCCTGCATTTAAAATACTTCCTACCAAATTAACAGTCAGGTTGTTATCACAACTGATAACATTAGTTCCGGCATTGGTAACCACTAAATTTTGAATCCCAACTCCAATGGTTATTGAATCCTTACAAAGTGCTGCGGTGGTACCAACCAATTTAACATTAAATGCTTGATTTCCGGCACTATACAAATGAGCTGGGTTTTTCAAAGTTGAAGTATTGTTAACACCTGACCCCGGATCACCAAAGTCCCATTTCCAGTCTGTGATCGTTCCACCGGGCCCTACAATCGATGCATCAGTAAAATTTACCGAATCGCTTATACAGCTAGGCGCATCATGTGTAAAATTAGCAGTAATAAAAGACATGTTCACTACCGCTGTAAATGTATCGGCACAAGGGGTTCCTTTATCAACGATCAAGGTTGCTGTGTAGCTTCCTAAAACAGGATATGTATATGCAGGCGGGTTTTGAAGAAGAGATGTATCAGTTAAAGTGCTTCCATCACCGAAGTCCCAAAAATAAGTAGTAGCGCCAATAGAGGTGTTAGTAAAAGATATGATTTTGTTTTTACATGCACCCGGTGCACTGGTGAAACTTGCAGTATCTCCCGGACAAGTTGCGGAAGAAATTAGAGGACTTAAAAATATGAAAATATAAAATAATAGTAGTTTATTCTTCATTCCAATTTTTGTTTTTTCAATAATAGAATGCGTAAAAGTAATAAATTTTTAATACAACCAAATTTTTCTTAAAAAAAAATACACTTTTAAAGAAAAACCTTATGTTTTAGACCAACAGCCGCTTATAATTGCCTGTTTTGATGCAGAAAACCTTGTAATAATTCTTTCAATGTATCTTAAAAGAGCGAATTAATTTTAAAGTTTGATAAGGGTATTAATTCAAGATATCAGCTATCAATCCTTTCGTTTCATCTAAAATGAAAGAATTCAAGAAGGCTACCGGCCTAGTTTTGTATTCGTTTTTCAAATTGGATCAATGAATAAAAACATTAGGCATGAAACAAACAAATTGGTATTCTGCCCGAAATGGTTCAATAATTTAAATTCCAAAACAAGTTAAAAATTCGTTTAACAAACTACTTATCCAATGAGTAAAACTCTTCGCTCAATATGGTAATCAATATAAAAAGAGGGGCAACCAAAAAAATACAAACAAAAAATAATGGAAACAAAAAACTTAAATGCGAACAAAAAAATTGCACGTCAGACATTTGAAGCATATGAAAAAAATGATTTCACTGCTCTTGAAAAAATTACCGACACAGCTAAATTCAAACTTCATCTACCGGGACAGGATAAACCTTTGAAATACGATGATGCTGTAAAATTTAACAAACAATATAACGTGGCTTTTCCTGACGTTAAGTTTACAATCGAGAACCAAATTGCAGAAGGAGATTTTGTTATGACAAGGGGTATTTATAAGGGGACCAACAAGGGAACTTTCCAAGGCATTCCTGCCAGTGGTAAAAAAATAAAAGTTTCCGCAATGACTTTACAACAAATTGTAAATGGTAAGGTAGTTGAAGAATGGGACGAATTTGATAGCCTGGGAATGATGAAACAAATTGGTGCAATCCCTGAATTAGAATCATCAGAAAAATACCGGTAATTTCAAAAAAAATGATTGTGAGTATATCTTGTAATACTTATTTACCATAAAAATTAAATAAATAAAAATGGAAACAACAACATTAGAATCAAACAAAAAAATTGCACGTGAATTTTGGGAATACTTTGCAAAAGGTGATGTTCAACAAGTGGAAAAATTATGGGGAAGCGATTACAAATTGCATTTCCCGGGTAAAACCAATGCGCTTACTAAAGAAGAAAGTAAACTGCTTATGAAAGAATATAACACAAGCTTCCCTGATCTGAAAGTGTCGATTGAAGACCAGGTTGCAGAAGGCGATCTAGTTGTGACCCGCACCAACTTTGGCGGAACACACAAAGGCGATTTCCAGGGTTTCGCGGCCTCAAACAAAAAAATAATTGTAACCGGGGTGTCCATACAACGAATTGTTGATGGTAAAATAGTGGAAGAATGGACAGAATTTGATGCACTCGGGATGATGAAACAAATTGGCGCATTTCCTGAAGTGGAAATTGTTCAACATTAGACTTTATACGAGGTAATTCTTCGATGTAATCACCCACAATTCTCGACAAGCTCGAAACGACCGCGCGCAGGGTCATTTCGAGCTTGTCGAGAAAAATGTGCCTAAGCCTTTTAAAATCACATTGCTTCCGCAACCACTTCTTTTACATCGGGCACCATTCGTTTAAGAAGTCCTTCAATACCTGCCTTCAGAGTAATCGAAGATGATGGGCAACCACTGCAAGACCCCCTTAATTGAACAGTAACAACCCCCTCGTTAAAACTTTTGAAAGTAATGCTTCCTCCATCACTTTCAACTGCCGGCCGGATATACTGTTCAAGTATCTCAACAATTTTTACTTCTAATTCAGTTGAAGGAGCGCTGTGCTCGGTAAACATTTCTTTTTTTGCAGCAAATGTATTATCAACAGGCATTTCCGTAGTTGGCAATTCAGTAATTATCGGGTGCCCTTCATTGATATACGTTTTAATAAAATCACGTAACTCTTGTGTCACCTCTTCCCATTGAATACTATCCGTTTTTGAAACAGTTACAAAATTACTTGTAAGGAAAATTGCTTTAACAAACGGAAATTCAAATAATTTTGCAGCAAGAGGCGAACCTTTTGTTTCTGCCTTTGATAGATATTGCGCTGTTGCGCCATTTTGCACCAATAACTGATTGGCAACAAATTTCATTGATGCCGGATTAGGTGTGCTTTCGGCATATACGATCACCGGTTTTTTAACGAATGTGTCCATTTTTTATTTTAGTACTAATTTATTGTGTGACAATACTTTTTTTATTCTGAAGAATTTAAGATGTTTTTAATCCTCCGCACTGAAATCTAATATCTCGAATCTATTTGTTAATTTTGAATGATTATCCTGATAGCTATCAGCATGGATACAAAGATACTATTTATAATAGACGCGAGATCTGAGATATAAGGTGTAATTTTTTTTATCTCATATCTTGAATCTCACATCTAATATCTATTCTTATTTTATGAATAAAAAAACAGATTTTCTAATTATCGGTTCAGGAATTGCGGGATTGAGCTATGCCTTGAAAGTAGCACCTTATGGTAAAGTGTGTATGATCACCAAAGCCAATGAAGATGAAAGCAATACCAAATATGCACAAGGTGGAATAGCGGCAGTTATGCACCATCCTGATTCCTATCAGAAGCATATTGAAGATACTTTAATTGCTGGTGATGGAATTTGTGATGAAGAGGTGGTGAGAATGGTCATTACTGAATCTACTGAACGCATTAATGAACTCATCGCCTGGGGAGCAAAGTTTGATAAAACAGCAAACGGTGAATATGATCTGGCGAAAGAGGGTGGACACTCCGAACACCGCATCTTACACCATAAGGACAATACCGGGTTTGAGATCGAACGTGCATTATTAGCTGCTGTTCACAAACATCCAAACATTGAAATTCTTGATCATCATTTCGCCATAGATATTTTAACACAGCACCACTTGGGAATTGAGGTAAATAGCCGAACACCCGATATTGAATGCTATGGTGCCTATGTATTAAACTTGCGCACAAATAAAATTGAAACCATTCTTGCAAAAATTATTTTGATGGCAACGGGCGGTGCGGGTAATGTGTATTCAACTACCACCAACCCTTCTATTGCAACAGGCGATGGCGTTGCCATGGTTTATCGTGCAAAGGGCAGAGTGGAAGGAATGGAATTTTATCAATTTCATCCTACCTCCTTATTCAATCCGGGAGAGATCCCTTCATTCCTTATTTCAGAGGCTGTGAGAGGGTTTGGCGGGATATTAAAAACGATTGATGGAGAAGAGTTCATGCAAAAATATGATGAGCGTAGATCGCTTGCTCCTCGTGATATTGTTGCCCGTGCAATTGACAATGAAATGAAAATACGCGGTGATGACTATGTGTATTTAGATTGCCGCCATTTGGATAAAGATGGATTGATAAAACATTTCCCCAATATTTATAAAAAATGTCTGAGTTTGGGAATTGATATGATGAAGGATTATATTCCCGTAGTGCCTGCTGCACATTATATGTGCGGTGGAATTAAAGTGGATAAAAAAGGGAGAAGCACTATCAAACAATTGTATGCAATTGGCGAATGCTCTGCAACCGGCTTGCATGGGGCAAATCGCTTGGCATCCAATTCCTTACTTGAAGCGGTAGTGTATGGACACAATGCGGCAATGGATTCTATCGAAGAAATAAAAACGATAAACTTTTGCGATACCATCCCAGACTGGAATGCAGAAGGAACTCACCATCCGGAAGAAATGGTATTGCTCACACAAACGCTGCGTGAAGTACAAGCTATAATGACAAACTATGTAGGTATTGTTCGTTCAGATCTGCGACTGCAACGTGCATTCGACAGGTTGGAAATTCTTTACAAAGAGAATGAAGCGCTATATTTAAAAACTACTATTTCGCCTAAATTATGTGAGCTTCGTAATCTTATCAATGTTGCTTATATCATCATCAAACATGCACGTCAACGAAAAGAAAGCAGGGGATTGCATTATATGGCCAATAAAATAGAATTGAGGTATTAACCTGAGTTCGATTGGAGTATTGAATCAAAAAAACTGAGCCTTATTCAAATTAAGAATAAGGCTCAGGTCCAAAAATATTACATCTCAATATCTATTTTCCAATTCTAAGGAGATAGCCTTTTTCATCAAATAGTTTTCCTGCGTTTGATTCGGCCTTTATCACATAATAAAAAGTTCCATCATCTACATTTTTACCATCCCAGCTTTGTTTAACATCAGCCGATTCATACACTTTTCTTCCCCAACGATCAAAGATGGAGGCAGAATATGATTTCAAACCAACACCGGAAACAAGGAAATAATCATTAGTTCCGTCCCCATTTGGAGTAAACACATTTGGTATCTCTAACTTACACTCTAATAGTACATTTATAACTACGATATCAGATGCAGTATTTCCACATGTATCAGTAACGGTTATCTGATAGGTGTTGATGTTTTCGGCTGTAGGATTCACAAATGCTGTTATTGAATTTGGGTTGTGGATGCTATCTCCTGCTGTTCCGGATACCAATGTCCAGGCGTATGTATTTCCTGCAAATCCACCGGAAGTGAATGCGCTCAAATTAAACGCTGCGGTGCCACATACTTCCTGATCGGCTCCCGCATCAATCAATAAGGTTTGTCCGGTAAGCACTGTAACAGTTACGGTAGCAGTAGCAGGGCCTGTTGAGCAATCACCATCTCCTGTAACCGTGTATGTAACAGTTGATAAAGGGTTTGCGATTGTAACGGCAGTGGTTGTGCTTGATAAAGCTGTTGGCGGGCTCCAGGAATAATACATTGCACCTGATGCTGTAAGTGTTGTATTTACACCCGGGCATATCGTTACACCATTTCCAGCACTTACGGTAAGGGGAGACGGTGCTGTAGAGGCAACATTAAAATAAGCGGTATCTAAACAACCACTAAGCGTATCGGTAACAATAACATAATATTGTGTTTGTCCGGAAACAATGGCTCCTGTACTTTGAGCAGTTGTATTGATGATCCCGGCAGGAGGAAACCAGCTATAGGTATAGTTTGTAGAATCGGGTGCACCACCACAATAATGAAATTTTATATTGGGCCTGTTGCTACTGTTATAAAAAGTCCCTATGGTAGGAGATAAATTGGGGCAGGATGGAACACCATCATTATTATAATAATGGCAGGACACAAACGGTGTGACTGTATAAGGAGAAACACAGTTGTTTGTATAAAAAGTTCCGAGCGTTATTTCATTAAAACAAATTTCTACAATAACATTTGAAATTCCATCCCATTCAAAGGAATTATCAAAAGGATGAGGATTCCACCCTGTTGTAACATTAAAATTTTTGGGAGTGAAAACATTATATAAACCTGATACCCAATTATTATCAAGAAAGGCTGCATTAGTACATCCCATACTGATGCTATATTCGTGATAATTTGTTAACGCACCGCCAGGGATTTGTGTAACATTAAAATCTAACTGATCTATTTTACCTCCTGTAAAACCAGCAGCTATTAACTCTGCTGCTTTAAACAAAAACTGATGTTTTGAAGAATTATAATAATTACCATAAGGTGCCGGGTACGAAGTGCTTGTATTTACTGTTGTTCCGTTACCAATAGTTGCTACTAATGATGCAGAACAACCAGCAGTAGTGATCCCACAAACAGAAGGAACAGAAGAGCCGAACGTTACACTTAATTGAACTGTATCACCTGTACAAACAACTGAATCAGATCCGTAAGCAATTGGATCTGGAGTGTAGCTTGGCGTAATTATAATTTGAGCAGTATCTTTTTTAACGCATCCTGATGGACTTGAAACGCTCACAATATAAAGATGTGTACCTGGAAGAGTTGTGTTCGCAAGCGGGTTAGGAATTGTATAGTTAGTTAAAGATGGGCTTAGATTCCACTGATAGGAATAAGTTGCTATTGGAGAAACAATAGCATTTAATTGTATTGCCGGCTGTAATAAACAGGTGATCGTTTCACTTTGTGTTATTGAAGTTGTAAAATCAGGCACAACAGTAACAGTAACCGTATCTTTATTGATACAGGTACCATTTAAATTACTTGTAACCTGGTATACTGTTGTGTCGCTTGGTGTTGCGATAGGGCTTGCACACGGGTTACATGAAAAGTTGGTACCCACTACTATTGGGGGGCCACTTATTACACTCCAGGTAAAGGTTGCTCCACCGGTTGCATTTAATTGTGTACTTTGAGAAAGGCACAATGTGGTATCGGTACCGATGCGTGTTCTTATCTCCGGCAATACGGTTACTGCTGTAGTGTCTTTTTTAAGACAACCGAAAGGGCTTGTAATATTAACATAATAGCTATAGGTTCCAGGGATAGTGATAGTTGCTGTAGGGTTTGCAATTGTAGCATTATCAAGATATGTTGCAGGGGACCATAATTGTGTATAAACTCCTGCAGGAGTTCCGGTTATATTTAAAGATACAAGCTGCTGTAAGCAAAGGGTGTCAGTAGTTTGCGTTGTTAAAAAAGAAAAATCAGGAACAACAGTTACTGTTACCGTATCTTTATTTAAGCAGGTTCCACTTAGATCACTAACAACTTCGTACGTTGTGGTTGATACAGGAGATGCAACAGGGTTTGCACAAGGGTTACAAGAAAAATTGTTACCCACCACCAACGCTGGGCCACTAATAACATTCCAGGTAAAGGTAGTACCTCCTGAACCACTCAACGAAGCTGTTTGTGTACCGCAAATTATTTTATCGGCACCGGCAAGTGTTCGTGTTAGCACATTGATATCATATACAAATGTTTGTTGTCCCGGAACAGGGCAGGCATTGTCTTTAACAGTGATACTAAATGACGTATTTGTGTTTGCTGTACCGGCCGGAGCTGTCCAGGTGATGGTTGCCACTAAAGGGTTTACTCCTGAGGTAGTAATAATAGAGCCGGGAAGAACGATTGCAAGGTTAGAAATAATTGATAAACTATCTCCTGCATTCGGATCTGTATAGGTTATATCAAAAGTAAAGACAGAGCCTTCACACATTTCCAAGGTATAAGGTCCGGTTTGAGAAGCTGTGCCAGTCAAACTTGAAATTGTACCATCAGTACAACCTACGGTTTGGTTACCACAATTAAACACAACGAACTGAATATCACGCATTACCGTTCCAATTAAAACGCCAGCAGGTGTATATTCAGAAATTTCCACTACAACCACAAAATTGCCTACCGTGGTAGGTGTAAAAGAGATCTGCCCGGTATTAGGGTTAATAGTAATTCCGGGGATAGGCGCTATTGCTGTATAACCTGTATTATAAAGCAAATTGGTTCCTCCGTTTTCCATTGCATTTACTAACGAATAGTACAATGAATCACCATCAGCTTCCACTACTCCAAAATTATAGCAAATTGCCTGATTAACACATAAATAGGGTAAAGGTTGAGAGGTAAAATAAGGTGAATTGTTGCTTGATGAGGTTACGCTATTTAATATCGCTTCGGCATACATACCAAAATTATCCGGATTTTGAAGGTTTGAAATAACCTGGTTTCTGCAGCAGCTGCTCCAGCTCATTGTCCAGGTATCACAGGGTGACAATGTTATTGTATCAGAATATTCATTCATATTCATACCGGGGGTGCCTCCTCCGCTGCAAGTACTTAAGGCGCTGGCGCACAACTGTGAAATGTCGGTTCCTCCAGGGTTTAATTGTTCAACGGAAAGACTAAGATTGCCGCCACAAGTGCTTGTTAGATCAATTGTTTGAGGATCGCCAGGGTCAAAACCGTCAGTACAATCCCAGTATAATTTCAGGTTAACTCTATATTGATTGTTTCCAATGTAACTATAGGTTATTTCTGCGCCTGATATATGCGAAGCTTTTACATTTTGAGCAAGCAATAATGTAAAAGTCAGGGCTATAAGAATTATTTTTTTCATTCAAAGATTTTTTGCGAATATACAAAATTTGCGAATATAATGGACAAAAAACGGAATTTTAGGCCTTTTTCCCATGTTTTACTTTCAAAAACACAAGAGTTTGACTTTCAACCACAAAAAACTGACCTTCAGGCAATTATACCGTTTTTATGGTTCAATTATCAGGAATTAACAGGAGCGAACAGCGCCTTCAACTCCGTTGCATCTTCCGGTTTCATTTTACCTGCTAAGATCAAACTTAACTGTCTTCTGCGCAAAGCGCTTCCAAAGCGTTCTTTTTCTTCCTCGGTTTCGGGAACCAACACAGGCACATGCAGTGGTGAACCGTTTTGATCAACGGCAACAAAAGTATAAATAGCTTCATTACATTTCATTTTCACACCACTAACTGGATCTTCAACCCAAACGTCAATAAAAACTTCCATGGACGATGTAAATGCGCGCGAAACTTTAGCTTCGAGCGTTACTATGCTCGAATGAAGAATTGGATTATTGAATGATACATTATTCACGGAAGCCGTAACCACCACACGTTTGGAATGCCTATGAGCAGAGATGGAAGCTACAATATCCATCCACTGAAGCAGTCTCCCGCCAAATAGGTTTCCCATTACATTGGTGTCGTTGGGTAATACAACCTGAGTTTGTATTGTTAATGATTCTTTAGGCGTTTTCGATTTCATAAAAAAAATTTTTGCAAAGGTACTTAATTCGCTAACGATTTACGAATATTTATACTGTATTGATTCGTACCTTCGTTGAAAAATTATAGAAAATGGAAAGTTTTTATCAATATGTCAAGCCATTACATGTTATTTTTATTGTAACATGGTTTGCCGGACTGTTTTATATCGGACGTTTATTTATTTATCATACCGAAGCGGAGGCAAAACCGGAACCAGAAAAAAGCATTTTACAGAAGCAATATAAACTAATGGAAAAACGCCTATGGTATGGAATTACCTGGCCTTCCATGATCTTAACTCTTATATTTGGAACTTGGTTACTTTGGCTCTCTCCTTATTTATTATCGGAAGGATATTTTATTCTTAAGCTTTGTTTTGTTGGTGGGCTTATTTCGTATCACATACAATGTCAGGTGATGTTGAAACAATTACAATCTGATATTGTAAAATACAGCTCATTTAAATTACGTCTATGGAATGAGCTGGCAACAGTGTTTTTAGTTGCCATTGTGTTTTTAATTGAATTACGAAGCAATACCGGCTGGGTTTGGGGGATGCTTGGCTTAGTGATCTTTTCAATTACCTTGATGTTTGCGGTAAAAATTTATAAAAAGAGCAGGGAGAAGAAAGAGGAATGAACCAATTGGGCAATTTTGCAGTAGGCAATTATTTTCATTGTTTTTTAAAAAATTTGCCTACTGAATAATTGTAAAATTGATCAATTGTTCCAAAACTACATCCACTTTTTTCTTCTGAAATAGATCAATAAGGACCCGATCGTTATAAGGATTACAAGCCATGTTAATGGATACCCCCATTTTGAATGTAATTCAGGCATAAAGTCGAAATTCATGCCATACACCCCAACTATAAATGTAACGGGAACAAAAATGGTAGTAATAATGGTTAACACTTTCATAACCTCATTCATCCTATTGCTTACACTGGATAAATAAATATCCATCATACCGGAAAGTAAGTCACGAAACGTTTCAACAGTATCAATTACCCTTACAGCATGGTCATGTAAATCCCGTAAATAAATATCTGTACTTGGTTTTATTAATACGGTTTCGCTGCGTTCTAAATTATTGATCAACTCACGCATTGGCCAAACCGCTTTACGTAAAAAAATCATTTCACGTTTCATGAAATGAAGTTGTTTCAATGTTTCTTTAGTAGGCTCTTCCATCAATTCCTCCTCAAGCAATTCTATCCTGTCGCCAAATTTTTCAAGAATGGTAAAATAACAATCTACTACAGCATCCAGTAAAGCATACGCTAAATAATCCGCCCCCATTTTGCGAATTCGTCCTTTCCCCTGGCGAATGCGGTTTCGAATCATATCAAAAGCATCCCCTCCGTGTATTTCCTGAAATGAAATAACCATTCCTTCCATTAAAATAACAGTTAACTGTTCGGAACGAATTTCATCATCATAGTAGATCATTTTCATAATGGATACTACATAAGTATCATAATCTTCGAACTTAGAGCGCTGGTTTGTGTTTACAATATCTTCAAGAGTAAGGGCGTGAATGTTATAATGTTTACCGATCGCTTCAATTAATTCAACCTTATGTATTCCATCAACATTTATCCATTTTACCATGTTGGGATCCACGGATTCCAAACATTCCGAAAAATTATAAAAATTTTTCTCAATAAATTGGGTCTCGTTATATTCAATGAGGGTGATCTTTACTTTCTCGGTAGTATCTTTTCCACTATACACAACTGTTCCCGGAGGGGCTCCCGTTTTATTTAGTACGTATTCCATATAAAAAAATTAGAAATTTAGAGATTTGTTGAATTAGGGAATTAGAAATTTAGTGAGTTGGGGTGAGTTTTAAATTCTCCATCTCTCCATTTTCTCTACTTCTCTAAATTAGTCTTTCTTGCCTTCCAGTACGATAACAATTTCTCCTTTAATTGTTTTTTCTTTAAAATAATCCAGTATTTCCTGTAAAGTACCTCGTTTTGTTTCTTCAAACATCTTGGTAAGTTCACGAGAAACGGAAGCTTTTCTATCAGCACCAAAAAACTCTATGAACTGCTCCAATGCTTTAATTAAGCGATGCGGAGATTCATAAAAAATCATGGTGCGCGGTTCATTCAATAATGATTTAATTTTTGTTTGTCGTCCTTTTTTTTGTGGCAAAAAACCTTCAAAACAAAATGAATCACTTGGTAAACCTGAATTTACCAAGGCCGGTACAAATGCTGTGGCACCGGGCAAACACTCTATCTCTATTCCTTTTTTTATACATTCCCGCACTAATAAAAATCCGGGGTCAGAAATAGCGGGGGTGCCGGCATCCGTTATCAATGCTATGCTTTCGCCACTTGCAATGCGGTCGGCAATCATTGTTGCCGTTTTATGTTCGTTGTGCATGTGATGCGCAAACATCTTTTTTGTAATGTTTAAATGTTTCAAAAGAATGCCGGATTTACGGGTATCTTCAGCTAATATCAGATCTACTTCTTTTAAAATTCGTATCGCACGAAGTGTAATATCTTCAAGGTTTCCAATAGGTGTAGGTACAATGTATAGTTTCATATGTTTTTTATTCGGCACCCCCATTTCAGGAGGATGAGTGATCCTGCTAATTTTGAAGATCGGTATTAAATGACGTTATCAATTTAAACAGATCTTCAAATTCATTCAAAGGTAATGTTTCTGCTCTATCGTAAATATCATGGTATGCATTTATTCCACCCATTGTATAAATAAAAAATGCTTTTACACCTTTCTCCGAAAAAAAATAATGGTCGCTATTGGCCGCCTTTCCTCGGATTTTTACATCTTTGATAAAATTATTTTTCACATTTATTTTTACCAAACTATCAAACTCTTCTTTAAAAACAGAACCATTTACCACCGTAATGCCATCCTCACCGGTTCCCATAATATCCATGTTTAATAAAAACCGAATAGAGTTGAGCGGGAACAATGGAGCTTCGGTATAATGTTTCGAACCAAGCAAACCAACCTCTTCAGCACCAAAAGCGATGAATGCAATAGAATATTTTGGTTGGTTTTGTGGCAACGAATAATATTTTGCAAGGTTAAGTAACATCGCGCAACCGCTTGCGTTATCATTGGCGCCAGGGAAATAAACATCTTTACCCATTTGTCCTAAGTGGTCGTAATGCGCGGAAAAAACAATAAATGAATCGGGGTGTTGTGAACCTTTAACGTATCCTATTATATTTTGTGACTGATAATTTTGGATCAACTTCGTATCTATTATTATTCCACCACCACCCTCGGCTTTTTTATAACCATTGTAATTAAAGCTGTCGGCTAAAATCCGTATTTTCACAAAGCTCGTAACAGTTTGGGATTGGCTCCATGTCAACTTTTTTACTACTTCAATTGTCCCAGCTACCGAACTGGGATTTGATCTTATCTGACTAAAATAAGCCAACTTTTTTTTGTCAGTAACACCTCTGTCATCAATTAAAATAAATTGGTTTTTGACTGTTCGTTTAACAAATTTTTTAAACGTTCTATTAGAAAGAGCATCGGTAGAATCAAAAACATCTAAGGAATAATCAGCAGAAATACCTGGTGAAGATTGGTCTACCAAAAAATTCTTTCCCGCAATACCTGTAAAATTAAAATTTTTATCACTTTTATCTGAAACGTTAAATCCAAATTCTACTCTACCGGGAAATGTATTGATCGAAAAAGTAAAGGGTTGATAATAATCCTCTTTAAAAGATCTTAAGCCCAATTTTTTAAATTCCGACCTGATATAATTGGCTGCAATTTTATCTCCACCATTTACATATCCGCGCCCATGCATACTTTTTGAAGCCATTGTATCTACAATCTTTCGTGCATATTGATAAATTTCTCCTTTGTTAATTTCTTGGGCAGAAAGGCTGGGGGTACTGCAGAATGGAAATAAATAAATGAATAAGGCAACCAAAGCTGCTGTTTTTTTCCACCGCCAAGGCGCTAAGACGCAAAGAAAAAAAATAAACAATGGAGAAAAATCAAAACTTAGCGCCTTTGCGCCTTTGCGGTAAAAATTTATTTTTGAGTTCTTAAAGATGCCACTATACTTGTTCATCATTCTTTATTTTGCAAGGTGGATTTTCACAACGCTTTTTTGATTAATTTTGTAATGCATTAATTGTGAATAAAAATACATTAAAAATGCGAATTCAAAAATAATTTATTGCACACATTTTTTATCTTTTTATTCTAAGTCATGTTCCTGGAAAACACCATTCATCCGCACAATCGCAAGGGCTCAATCGAAGTTATTTGCGGTTCCATGTTTTCAGGAAAAACAGAGGAATTAATACGCAGGCTCAAGCGGGCACAATATGCAAAACAAAAAGTAGAGATCTTTAAACCCGCTATTGATACCCGTTACGATGATGTAAAAGTTGTTTCTCATAATAGTAACTCCATTCATTCCACACCGGTGCCTTCTTCTGGAAATATATTATTGTTGGCAAGCGATGTTCAGGTTGTTGGTATTGACGAAGCGCAATTTTTTGATTCGGGCCTCGTGGACGTTTGTAATCAGCTTGCTGATAGTGGTGTAAGGGTGATCATTGCGGGATTGGACATGGATTATTTAGGTAAGCCTTTCGGCCCCATCCCTGCACTATTAGCCATTGCAGAACATGTTACCAAAGTTCATGCTATCTGTATGCGTTGCGGAAACCTGGCAAATCATTCGCATCGTATTACTCAGGAATCATCATTGGTATTACTTGGAGAAACAAATAATTATGAACCGCTTTGCAGAGATTGTTTTGTGGAGGCTATTAAGATAACTAATTAGAGTAATTCCAAATTTATAATCTATCGCAATTTTTACCTGTTACAGAATTCTTTAAAAATGAATCATACCATCTCAACCATTGCTACTGTAATTAATGCAAGCACCAGCGGTAATGGCAATACAGACACTGCGATCAAAAACCTTTTGATAGATAGCCGCAAGCTCAGTAATGCTGAAACCTCTTTATTTTTTGCCATTAAAGGCGAACGTCATGATGGTCATGCGTATTTAATTGATCTGTATGAAAAAGGGGTTCGTCATTTTGTAGTTTCTTCTTTGCCACAAAACAATAACGTCTTCAACAATGCGGTTTTTTTATTGGTAAAAGACACATTACTTGCTTTACAATCTTTGTGCGCTTTTCATCGTAAACAATTTAAAATCCCCGTTATTGGCATTACAGGAAGTAATGGAAAAACAATTGTTAAAGAGTGGCTGTATCAATTGATGCGGGAAGATAAAAACATTGTACGCAGCCCAAAAAGTTTTAATTCGCAGGTTGGCGTTCCTCTTTCTGTTTGGCAAATAACCGAAGAAAATAAACTTGGTATTTTTGAAGCCGGTATTTCCAAAACACAAGAAATGAGTTTGCTCGAAACCATCATTCAGCCAACCATTGGATTGATCACTAACATCGGGCAGGCACACGATGAAAGTTTTGAAAATCAAAAGCAAAAGGTGGACGAAAAATTAAAGCTCTTTGTTAATTCAGAGGTCTTGATCTATTGCAAAGATTATTTATTAGTACACAATGAGATTACTATAAACAAAGCATTTAAGGACCTTCAGGTGTTTTCCTGGTCACGAAAACTTCGTTCCGACCTATTAATAGGACGTATCACTAAAGGTGTTGCGGATACAAAAATTCAGGGGATCTATAAAAACGATTTCATACACATTAACATACCTTTTACTGATGAAGCAAGTATCGAAAATGCTATTCACTGTTGGGCAATGCTGCTTTATTTGGGTTATGAAAACCCTGTGATCGCAGAGCGTATGCGCTTTTTGAGCCCAATAGCAATGCGATTGGAATTAAAAGAAGGCATTAACAATTGCTCCATTATCAACGATAGTTATAATTCCGATCTGGGTTCATTGGCCATAGCATTGGATTTTTTAAATCAGCAAAAACAGCATCCAAAGAAAACATTGATACTTTCGGATATTTTACAAAGCGGACGAAATGAAGAAACTCTTTATAGGGAGGTTGCTGAATTGATCCATAAAAAGGGCGTTTCACGTTTGATCGGAATAGGAGATGGTATTTCCAATCAAACAAAACAATTTGATGTTGAAAAAACTTTCTATAGATCCACTGATGAATTTTTAAAAGAGTTTAATAATTCATTCTTCCGTGACGAAACTATTTTACTGAAAGGTGCTCGGGCATTCGGCTTCGAAGCCATCAGTAAAATCATTCAACAAAAAGCACATGAAACGGTTCTGGAAATTAATTTGAATGCGATCGTTCATAACCTTAATTACTTTCGTGGAAAAATAAAATCAGATACCAAGATCATGGCCATGGTAAAGGCTTTTTCGTATGGGAGCGGAAGCTTTGAAATAGCCAATATACTTCAGTTTCACCGCGTTGATTTTTTAGCTGTTGCTTATGCCGATGAAGGAATTGAATTGCGAAAAGCGGGGATCACCATGCCGATAATGGTGATGAATCCCGAGGAACAAAGCTATGATTCAATGCTTCAATACAACTTGGAGCCCGAAATTTATAGTTTTCGCGTGTTAAGTTTATTTGAAGAAACATTAAAACGAAGCGAGCACGACAGCGAACACCCTATCCCTATACACATTAAGCTGGATACCGGCATGCACCGATTAGGTTTTGACGAGGATGAAGTAAATGAATTGATCGTTCGTATCAAAAACAATAAACACCTTACCGTAAAATCTGTTTTTTCACATTTAGCTGCAACTGACGAAAGCGAACACGATGATTTTACCTGGCAACAGATAAAAAAATTCAATGAGATGAGTGCAAAAATAAAATCACACTTCACTTATCCAATCATGAAACATATATTAAATTCGGCCGGTATTACCCGTTTCCCCGATGCGCAATTTAATATGGTTCGCCTGGGCATAGGGTTATATGGCATTGGGGCTGGTGCTTCGGAACAAACGCAATTGCAAAATGTAAGCACATTAAAAACCAGCATTTCTCAAATAAAAAATATCCCGGCAAACGAAACGATTGGTTATAGCCGAAAGGGAATCGCGACCCGCGACATACAAATTGCAACCGTACCAATAGGATATGCTGATGGATTGAGTCGTAAACTAAGTGGTGGCAAAGGAAAAATGATAGTAAATGGTCAATATGCTCCTATTATTGGCAATGTATGCATGGATATGTGCATGATCGACATAACGGATATTAATGCCAATGAAAATGACGAAGTGATTGTTTTTGGTGAAGCCTATCCCATCACAGAGGTTGCAAAGGATGTAGGTACAATTCCTTATGAAATATTAACCAATGTTTCAAGGAGAGTTAAAAGGGTTTATTATCAGGAGTAGGTATTTACTTTTTGTAAATTGATATTGGCTCTGCGACCGTCATTGCGAGACTTTTTCA
>JAZKBF010000006.1:167873-181990 GCA_040388745.1 Bacteroidota bacterium
GAGATTGCTTCGACTAAAAAGTCTCGCAATGACGCTCCAAATAGGCATTAAATTATTTTAATAAATTAACTTATATAAAGTCTATTGAGCTTAAAGCTTTCCACCAACCACACATGTTTTCTTATACTGCTTTACATTGCCCGATAGATCAAACACTTCAAAAAAGATGACGTAAATTCCTATTCGCGCTTTTTCACGATCTACGGTGATGCCATCCCAACTGAAGGTTCCTTTCAAGCCTAATAATTCGCTCCGCACCAAATACCTTACTATACGCCCCTTGCTATCGTAAATAGTAATATTTGCAATAAATCCCGGTGTATTAAAATGATAATTGATGTTTACAATATCATTGAATCCATCTTCATCCGGTGAAAATACTTCAGGTGTTACTTCTATAGCGTCATCGGTTTCACCGGCATCGTTATACTGTGAATTTTTATAAGCAGGTGTTGCAAAACCGATATCCTGAGCTGCCGAATGCCAATTGGTGAGGTCTTGCGTAGGCCTGTTAAAATCTATACGTTCCAATGAAACTCCTTTAGTTATACTCAATAATGCAAATTGCATGTAATCGTAATATTTCAACAGGTCGATGATAGCTGAATTAGTTGCTAAACAAACCGTTCCACCGGCAATGCTCATTGTAGGCAAGTTGGTATCCAAAAATCCTTTTGGATTAGTTGTGTTATAGTGACTTTTAACGATCGCTCCATCTTCACTCAACACCAAATATTCTTGTGGAAAAATCAAATAACTTTCTTCAGAAATTTCCGAGATGCTTGTAAGAACATTATTAACCGTATCGTATTGAGAAATTGTCATTGTTTTTAGATCGATCACTTTATTTGAACGATTGTATATTTCTACAAAATCAACCCCATCCGTTTTTGGATCAACTAAAATTTCGTTGATCACAATATCATTAGGCAGTGCAGGTTCTGGCAAAGCAAAACGAGCCGTATTATCCAATCCAACAGGGTTTCCGGCACAATCGGTGATCGCATTATTTATGGTTATCGTGTAGATTGTCCCGATCTGCAATGCACTTGATAATGCTAATCGTACACTTTTAAAATCAGGTGCAATTGGGCTCAGTTGTATAGGCGAACCTAAACCGTTATCAATTGAATAGATCGCTAAATTCAACATTGTGGTGCTATCCAACGGCTCATTAAAATAGATCTGAATAGTATCTGTTGCGATAACCGCTACGCGCAAAACTTGTGGCGGACTTAAATCCGGATTGCTGGAATTAATTGAATTCAAAGTACCGGGAGTTCCACCCAATGGGTTGTTTGATGCGCTCCAATTCGTTATTCCTGCACAGGGATTATTAGGATCTATTTGTTCTAAACTCCATCCACCATTTTTTTTAATTGTATTCTGATACCATTGGTCGCTGTATGAAACAGTTGATATAACAGCTCCTTGCGGATTTTTTAATGTTAATGTTTGTTCGGAATTTGTTAATGAAAAACTTGAAAAGCCAACAGTAGCAATAGTAGAGGCAAAATCAGGCAAAGCGGCCGTTGATGTTAATACTAAAAAACTATCCGCGAGAATGGTAATATTTGGGAAAACTTTTATTGTTGTTCCAATTGTTATTGACCAATTGGTTAAGTTGATCGGAAATGCTGTTTTGTTAAAAAGCTCAGCATATTCATGGTTTGGTAAGCCCACAACAGGATCCGGATCAGCCATAATTTCATTTATCACCACACCAAATGCAGGTACGTCCTGCGCAGAAAAATTAATAACTGCAGGACTTAATGCATTGCCTGAACAGTCGGCCATATTGGTTAAAGTAAGCGTATACGTTGTGGATGAAACCAAGGGAGTACCCAACGTTAAAGCGGCACATGTTAGTGTACTGTTTGCTGTATCTGTTATTGGTGTTCCGATTCCATTGTTGATATTAAAATTTGCGAGAACAGAAATTTGTGAGGCATCTAAAGCTTCACTAAAACAAACATTAATATGTAATGAATCTACAACAGTAACACTTGAGATCGTTGGTGCTGTAACATCAGCTGCTAATGAAAAAACGCTGTTTTGTGTTCCGGGGGTTCCGCCACTGACGTTATTTGAGGCGATCCAGTTACTGGCTTCAAAACAGTTTATTCCTGAATTCGGATTGATCAGCTCCAGCGACCATCCACCACCTTTTTTAGTGGCATCCTGATACCAGGTGTCGGAATACCCAACAGAATCAATAAATGCAAGGGTATTGTCCTTTAAATAAATTTTATCACCAGTATTGTTCAAGGAAGGAAAACTACTTACCCCCATTCTATTTCCAAAGGGTGTGAATAGTGCTGTATCTAAAGCACTGCAAATAATTAAATATTGATTTGATGAAAGGTTGTATGAGCTCAATGTTGCAATGGACGAGCCATCCGTAAATTTCCATCCATTTAAATTAATAGTGTTGGAACTTCTGTTATAAATTTCAATAAATTCAACAGCCGGCAAACCTAATTGAGGCGAGGGGTCTGCAAAAATTTCAGTAATGATGACATCTTTGAACAATGGTAAAGAAGATATAAAATAGGTGAAATTAGTATTTGCTGTTGTAATTGCATTTGTGCTAAGGTCCTGTACATTAGTTACAGTGAGTGTATTGGCAAGCCCGCTGGTAAAGGCGGTTGCAAAAGTTAAATGAACCAAACTTAAATTAACGGCATCCCTTAAAGCCACGGTAGGGTTGCCTAAACCATTGTTAGCATTATAGTTACTGAGCGTTTGCGCGGTGGCTAATTGAACATTTTCATTGAATAAAACATCCACTTGAGTAGTGGAGATCACTGTTGATGAAACAATAGTTGGAGGAGCTATATCAACCACAATTGGGCCATTATAAAAATCATCAAAATAAAACTTAGTAATATTACCAACTGTATAAACGCAGGCTACGCCAAAGAAGTTAGTTGTTGTGTGCGTGTTATCTGTTCCTGAAATTTCAAAAGCATAGGCTGCTCCTCCTGTTGCATCCACATATAAACTCCAGACACCGGAGGCGTTGCGCGTTACTTTTACACCAATTGTAAATGACGCGGCAATTTGCCCATTTGTACAACGCGCTACAGATGTACTTGTTAAACCCGTTTGACGAAACAGCTCAACTGCATCATTACTTAAAGCTTCACCAAATTGTAAATAATAGCCATTCAATGAACCCTCTAAATTAGCCTGATCCGATGCCAGGTATACTCTTCCGTAATTACTGGACGATGGAGCAAAAGATTGTTTAATGTAAAAGCGCCATTCGATATTATTTAATGAAGAGGTAGGGCTTGCTGTGGAAAGATAACTTGAACCGGCAATTGTATTATTTAATTGCAGCTGCTGTGATGTATTTACAATAAATTCAGCTGCATCACCGCTCCATACCGGGCTGGAGGTAAAGTCAGCATCCGTAAAATTGTCTGTTACTTGTGCTGTAACAAAAGAAGTGATGAAAAGAAAAGACAAAAATAGAATACGCATCTTGTTTCAATTATCTTGTGTAAATCATGGAAAAATCTTCAGATAACAATATAAGGATGCTAAATTAATAAGATAATTGGATTAAAAAGAAATAAGGAGATAAAAAGCGATAACCAGACAACAGCTTTTTCGCTTATTCTGACATGATCACACAGATTTTAAAAAAAATAAATTATGAATAATTAAATCTGAGTCAAAATTTAGCTGCGGAGTCTTATATTTACGCAATTATTAATCGTTAACGAATCGAGGAGTTTAACAAATGAAAATAGCAGTAGTTGGTGCAACAGGTTTAGTAGGCACAAAGATGATCCAGATCTTGGAGGAACGAAATTTTCCAGTTACAGAATTAATCCCTGTTGCCTCTGAAAAATCAGTGGGCAAGGAAATTTCCTTCAATGGAACTAAATATAAAGTGGTAGGAATGCAAACTGCTATTGATATGAAACCCGCTGTGGCTCTGTTTTCGGCTGGAGGAAGCACATCCCTTGAATGGGCGCCAAAATTTGCTGATGCAGGAATCACGGTCATTGATAATTCTTCGGCATGGCGAATGGATCCTTCAAAAAAACTTATTGTTCCTGAGATAAATGCTCGTGAATTAAGTGGCCTTGATAAAATTATTGCTAATCCCAATTGTTCAACCATACAAATGGTAGTGGCTTTAAATCCTTTGCACAAAAAATATAACATTAAAAGAATAGTTGTTTCTACCTACCAATCCGTTACCGGTACTGGCGTTAAAGCGGTTGATCAGTTAATGAATGAACGAAAAGGTATTAAAGGAGAAATGGCATATCCCTACCCTATCGATTTGAATGTGATTCCGCAAATTGATGTTTTTACCGAAAATGGTTACACCAAAGAAGAAATGAAAATGGTGAATGAAACAAAAAAAATTATGGGTGAGACTATTCGTGTTACAGCCACTACGGTGAGAATACCTGTAATGGGCGGACACAGTGAAAGTCTGAACATAGAATTTGAAAAAGAATTTGATTTAAATGATATACGCGAATTGCTTCAAATTGCACCGGGAGTAATTTTGGTGGATGATGTGAAAAATTTAAAATACCCAATGCCAATGGATGCTCATGATAAAGATGAAGTATTTGTTGGCCGTTTACGCAGGGACGAAACACAGGAAAAAACATTAAACATGTGGATCGTTGCTGATAACCTTCGCAAAGGCGCTGCTACCAATGCAGTACAGATCGCTGAGTATTTGCTGGAGAATAAATTGGTTTAATTAATAGCAACAGTTCGATAGTTTTCCCCTAATTGGCTAAAGCCCATTTAATCAAGGGTTCTATAGTAGCCACGACCTTAAGGTCGTGGCTACTAAAACTTAAGGATGACGCGGCTTTAGCCAAAATTGATAAAAAAAGTACCGAACAATTGAATAGAACCAAAGATATCTAAAGCTCTACAAACGAGTACCTGTTTGTTCCTGGCAGAAATTAAAAACCTTATCTTGTTTATTGATTTTTATTGGTTAGGCTAAACTGGTATCCAAAATCCCTTAAGAGAAGTCCCCTCCAAAAAGTGTTTTCGACACGAATTGCACGAATTGTTTTTTAAACAATTGATAGTCAGCGAATTAAATCAGTGAAATTAGTATCAAAATAGAATTTAAAGGGACTTTGGACTGAACTCATTATTTAAAATTTGCAATTCTTATATCTCCATTCTCCTAACTAAATATTAGTATCTTTGCGCCCGCATTTAAAGGTATTATAATAAATAAAATGGATAAAAATTCGATAATTGGTCTCTTAGTAATTGGTGCAATTTTAATTGGCTGGATGTTCCTTACCAAGCCGTCTCAGCAGGAGCTTGCAATACAACAACAACAGCACGATTCAGTTGTGCTATTTGAAAAGATCGCACAACAACAAAAAGCAGATATCACTTCTAAAGCATCTGGTACTGGCGCTCTTGCTGCATCCGGCTTAGCCGACTCCACAGGAATAGTAAGTGATTCTGTAAAATCGATCATCAATAAACAAGCCTACGCGGATTTCGCAAATGCAGCAATTGGTGAAAATAAGATCATTACCCTTGAAAACGAGGTGATGAAAGTAAATGTTTTTACAAAGGGTGGAAGAATAGCCTCTGTTGAATTAAAAAATTACAAAACATATGATGCAAAACCACTGATCTTATTTGATGCTGATTCATCAACTCAAAATATTAGTTTACAGGTTAATTCTAAAATACTCTCTACTGATTCCCTATACTTTGAGCCCGAAGGCAGCAGCTTTAGTGTAACCGGGAAAAACTCTAAAAGCCTTGCCATGCGATTATATGCAGGGAGCAAAACAAAATATATTGAGTATGTGTATACATTGAACGGAGATGAATACATGATGGGCTTTCGTTTAAACACAGTTGGAATACAAGATATCATTGCACCAACTGCAAATGCTTTAACACTTAACTGGAGCATGAAAACTCCAATGCAGGAGCAAAATCATGAAACGCAGCGGGCAGCATCCACTATTTATTTTAGCCCCATTGGCGACAATGTAGACAGAATCAGCGAATCGGACGAAGAAAAAAAGACGTTGGAAACACCTGTTAAATGGATCGGCTTTAAACAACAGTTCTTTACTGCTGTAATTATTGCAGATGGATCATTTGAAAAAGCAGCTGATATTGAAACGGCCATTGCACATGGATCTAATAAATATGTAAAGAAATATTCAACAGCAATAGCTATCCCTTACAAACATTTGCAAACCGAAACTTTTGGAATGCGCTTTTATTTTGGCCCTAATCATTTTAAAACACTTAAACAATATGATATTGAATTAGAAAAACAGATCAATTTGGGCTGGAAAATTTTTGGTTGGCTAAACCGATTTTTAACAATCCCCATTTTTAATTTCCTGAGCGGTTTCAATTTGAACTATGGTATCATTATCCTTATTTTAACGGTGATATTAAAATTATTATTATTACCAATTGCCTACAAAACAGTGCTATCATCAGCTAAAATGAGGGTTTTGAAACCCGAAATTGATGAATTGAATGAGAAGCACAAGGATGATGAGCCAATGAAAAAACAGCAAGCTACTATGGCGCTGTACAAACAAGCTGGCGTTAATCCTATGGCGGGTTGTATCCCTGTATTATTACAAATGCCTATTTTGATCGCGCTCTTCAGCTTTTTCCCTGCGTCCATTGAGTTACGTCAGGAACCCTTCCTTTGGGCACATGATCTTTCCACGTATGACTCCGTTTATAATTTTGGTTTTGCTGTGCCATGGTATGGTGATCACGTGAGTTTGTTTGCTTTGTTAATGACAGCTTCTACCCTATTATATACCTGGAGCAACAGTCAGCTTATGGGCACATCTAATCAAATGCCGGGCATGAAATGGATGATGTACCTGATGCCGATCTTGTTTCTTGGTTTTTTAAATAACTATTCAGCAGGTTTAAGCTGGTATTATTTTCTTGCGAATATGATCACATTCGGACAAACATGGGTGATGCAAAAATTTGTAATTGATTCGGATGCTTTGCATGCCAAAATTCAGGAGAATAAAAAGAAACCTAAAAAGGTATCAAAATTCCAGGAGAAGCTAGAGCAAATGACCAAAGATCGTCAACAACAGATCGGTCAAAAGAAAAAATAACATTGGTGAAAACTCCATATTTAGCTGAGTATTAATTGCACGGTGATGTCAGAGCCTTTCGAGGACTGTGCGATAAGCGTTTTGAAATTAAGGTTACGATTTAATGATTAGAAATTTAATAGATTAAAAAATGAAATTTCATAAAGAAGGTATTCCGTCATTGACCATCACTATAATTGTTGTTGCAATTATAAATTTTCTGACCTGTTATTTTTTCTGTGCATATCCTTTAATATTATGGTTGGGCTATCTTTTATCTGCCTTTTTATTAATTACCATTTTGCAATTTTTTCGCAGTCCAAACCGTGAGATCATTATCAATGACAATCACATTATAGCTCCTGCCGATGGCAAAGTAGTGGTAATTGAAGAAGTAACGGAAACGGAATATTTTAAAGACAAACGTCTTCAGATATCCATTTTTATGTCGCCTATCAATGTGCATATTAATCGTTACCCTATTACTGGGCTTGTGAAATATTCAAAATATCATCCCGGTTTATTTTTAGTTGCCTGGCACCCGAAATCATCTACGGATAATGAACGGACCACAATTGTGGTAGAACATAAAAACGGACAAGCTATATTATTCAGACAAATTGCAGGTGCTTTGGCAAGACGCATTGTAAATAATGCTAAAGAAGGAGACAATGCTGTTCAGGGCGATGAGTTCGGCTTCATTAAATTCGGTTCAAGAGTTGATCTATTACTACCTTTAAACGTTAAAGTGAAAGTGAACCTTGAACAAAATGTGCGTGGCCGCGAAACCGTTATAGCTACCTTCGAATAACCCATTTTAACAATAATTAACGGTGAAAAGCAATAAAAATTAAATTTTGCATTATCTTTGTTAATGAAATTGTAAACGAATTAATCACCTAAAACCATAAACCATATGAAAAAATTATTTTTATTGTTCGCATTTACCGGAATTGTTGGAGCATCTTCAGCAGTTACTGTTACCGCTTTAACTAAAGGAACTGTTATCACTCTTGGTGGTGAAGAGAAAAAAGAAGATAAAAAGAAATGCGATAAAAAGAAAGCTTGTTGCAAAAAAGATGAAACTGCTGCTGCAAGCACTACTTCTGATGGAAAAACAGAAGCTAAATCTTGTCATGGTGGAGAAGCTAAAGGAAAAGCTTGTTGCAAAGGAAAAACAGCAACAGCTGCTGCAACTCCTGCTAAGTAATTAATTCAATTCAAAAAAAACCCGTCAAGCAAATTGCCTGACGGGTTTTTTTATGTCATTCCGAATCTGTTTAGGAATTCTCAGAGATGCTGAAACAAGTTCAGCATGACTTCCTTGTTGTATTTATTTTGTAGCGTTTAGTATTAAAACACAAAGCCAAAGAAATGACTTTACTTTACTACGATCCTCCCCAACAAAATATTTAACTCTTTCTTAGTTTTAAGCAATTGATGCTGCGTTTGCATAAGGGTCATCATTTCATCATCCGGAGGGTTTTCCTTTAATTGCTTTTGAATGTCGTGTATCATCATTTCCAGCCTGCGGCTTTTTAAAGCATAAACCGAATGGTACAACGATTTTTTAAGAACGTCTTCTTCCATGGTGGTATAAATACTGTGCTGTTCCCAATTGGAAAGAAAATAAGGACTGCTTATCAGATCAACTGTTAAATAGGAGATTGCGGTATTCTCATGACTAATAAAATAATTATAGTCCGGCACTTTTTCTTTATCAAGATGCTGAACAAATTCATTGTAAATACTATTGTATAAAGCGTTTTCGAAAACAATATTATCATGTTGTAATTCATGGATCGCTAAAGCGGCAAGAGGAATTTCGATTTGTATGGGTTGGTTTTTTTCATCCACTTCCTCGCCATCTACGATCACATTTTTATTCCCGTAATTGAGTAACAAACGAATTATATCCCGCTCCTGATGTTCCGCAGTTGCATCAAGCAATTGTTTTTTCTCTTCAATTTGTAATGCTTCTATAACATCCGGTCCTGAATTGATTGGAGCAGTGGTGTTAGGAGAGTTACTTTTTTCATTGAATTTTTTGCTGCGTATCTTATTCAACTCGCTCAACAAAATTTGTTCTTCCATATCCATGATACGGCTGCATTCTTTCACATATACCGAACGATAAATGGCTTCGGGAATAAGCGCAATGCTTTCAACAATTTCTTTGATGAGTCCTGCTTTTTTTATGGGATCGTTTTGTACATCACCCATTAATAAATTTGTTTTGAAAGAAATAAAATCTTTCGAATTGTTTTTAATAAAGGTCTTCAACTCTTCACTGCTGACACGTTTCGAGTATGAATCCGGATCCTCTCCATCAGGAAACAACAATACCTTAACGTTCATCCCCTCTTCCAATATCAAATCTATCCCTCTGAAACTGGCTTTAATACCGGCACTATCGCCATCATATAAAATAGTAATGTTATTGGTAAACCTGCGGATCAGTTTGATTTGCCCCACAGTTAAGGAGGTACCACTGCTCGCTACCACATTTTCAATTCCTGATTGATGCATGGATATTACATCCGTATAACCCTCTACCAAAAAACAATTGTCTTGTGCAATGATCTCTTTTTTGGCAAAAAATATTCCGTACAACACATCACTCTTATGGTAAATATCCGTTTCGGGAGAGTTGATGTATTTAGCAGTTTTTTTATCCGTGCGCAGCGTGCGGCCCCCAAAGGCGATCACACGGCCCGTTGCGTTGTGAATAGGAAACATTACACGGCCCCAAAAGCGGTCAAGCAACTTTGAACCAGCCTTCTCTATAGAGGGTGCAATTTCAGCATCTTCATTAAAAGAAGGAGAAGGGTTTTCGTTTTTATATTCAAGCGTCAGTCCTGCTTTTACAAGGTATTCCGCTTTATAACCTGTCTTTATTGCAATGTCAGTAAACGCACTTCGGTTAGTTAAACAATAGCCCAATTGAAACTTTTGAATAATATCCTCTCTAAAATCACGCTCTTTGAAATAGCCCAGTCCTATTGATTTTCCTTCATCAGTGTTATATAAATTTTCAGAAAAACTCTTTTGAGCAAAAGAAGAAACAACAAATAAACTCTCACGATCATTCTGTGATTGAAGCTGTTCGGGCGATTGCTCCTCTTCTACAATGTGTATGTTATACTTTTTTGCAAGATGGCGCAAGGCATCGGGATACGACATCAGCTCTTTCTCCATCACAAAATTTATCGCATGCCCGCCTTTACCACAACCAAAACATTTGTAAATACCCTTTACTGGTGATACATAAAATGATGGTGTTTTTTCATCATGAAAAGGACATAGGCCAATAAGATTAACACCACGCTTTTTAAGCGTAACATAATCCCCAACAACCTCCTCAACGCGAGCTGCTTCAAAAATCTTATCTATGTCTTCTTTGTGTATCAAAATACTTTTTTAAACCCGGCAGGTCTTTAAACAACTTCGGTTTTAATTGCCCTAGTTTGATTTTTTTTATATCAAATGGTTTTTCACCAAAATTGAAATGCTAATTTACGAAAAATTAAGGAATTTGATTTGATGATTTGGAAGTATAAATAAATTCCTATTGGTAGTTTTGTCTTACACCCTGCTGGTGTTTAATAATTCTCTAATTCTTTATTTCTCTACATCTCCAAATTTTTAGCACTCCAGCACTTTCTGTTCCTCAATGTATACCAATAATTTTTCAGTAACAGTAAAACCCATTTGGTTTAACAGATCGGCATATTGAAGTATTTGTTTTTTGTGGTCCGGTTTTTCTTCACCCGTTTTATAATCAATGATTACAGCGGTTGATTGCCCTGCCTTTCCTTTCAAAACCGGGTGAAATACAACTCTGTCTAATCGAAATTTTTCACCGGTCAATGAAATAATTTCGCTTTCGTTCTTAACTTTTAAACCTTGTGCAAAATGGGCCTGTAATTTAGGTAGTTTGATGATCTTTTTAATTACTGTTAACAAATTTTCTTTTTCATCTGCCGTGACCAGCCCCTCCAGGAACATCGAATTTACTGCAGACTCAATATCCTCCACCGATTTTATTTTTGCCAGTGCGGTATGCACCATCACACCATAATCCTTTTTACTTTCTGTCATTTCCAGGTTCCAAATACTTGGAGCTGCAGCACGCATTTTAATATTATTCCGCCATTGATTAGAGTTAAAAGTGTCAAGTTTAAAATTTAAAATGGTTGTGTTTTGTGCGTGTTGTTTGTGAATTGACTCTGTACCAAAAGTATAAACGGTTTTTCCTTCCTGCCAGTCGCCATTCTGTTGATAGTAGTGAGCAAACATGTCACTTACTGTACTTAAATTAGCAGGTGATCTCGATGGTTTTCCGGTAAGTATATATAAACGTTCTTCGGGGCGGGTAAGCGCAACGTATAGAACATTCAAGCTGTCAAGCAAAGACTTGTTTTTTTCATCATCGTATAGATCACCATAAGGCGTTTCCCGCAAACTTTCACTTGCAGAAACCAATGCCGATTGCAATTGTGGGATCTTATTATTTTCCAGGTCCACCCACAAATGTTTTTTACCTTTTTCCACTTTTCCATTGGAGAATGGTAATATCACTGCCGGAAATTCTAATCCTTTTGCACGGTGGATCGTCATTATAGTAACCGCATTCATTCCCAAAGGAACAATTAACGAGGCTTTCCCTTTTTTATCTTCCCAATAGTCAATAAAATCATTGAGGTTGTTGTTTTGTTTAATAGAATAATTCAACACCTCATCCAAATAAAATTGAATATAAGCATTGGGGATCGTGTTGAGTTTAAATAAGCGCACCAACTCTTCACACAGCTCATACAATGCCATTTTAGAAAGGGCATTACTATTAAAATCGCGGCACACCAATTTAATTACAGAAATAAAATCTTGTCTATTTTCTACTAACAGTTGGTTTATATCCGTATTTTCAACACGCTTGGAAGCAACAAGGTATTCTAACAATTCAGCTTGTATTATCTGGTCACTCGTATTATTTAAATAGCGGAGCAGGGAATAAATAAAATTTACCTCAGCTGAATTGCTTAGTAACAATGAATCAGAAGAGATCACTTCAATTCCTTTATTGGATAAATAATTGGCGATCTCGCTGCCATCGGTATTCTTACGCACCAATATGGCAACATCTCTAAGCTGAAAATTTTGTATCAACAGATCCTGAATGATAAGATAGGTGCGTTCTAAATTCTGTTCCCGCATCTCTTCTTTTTCAGCATCCAGAAACTCCACCTGAACAAATCCTCCACTATTTTCAGGGTTAAACCCTTGTTCTAATGTTTCGTAAATACTTTTAAATTTTTCATTTAATTTATTGGAAAGTGTCCTGAAAATAGCATTGTTGAATTCTATTATCTCTCGTTTACTGCGATAATTTTTATCCAACACTTGTGGATTATGATTTCTCTTCAAGGCCTGTTCACGCTCTAATACCAACGGATTATTATTGTGTGCAAACACTTCGGGCAACATAGCAAACTGTTCCACTTCACCTCCACGCCAACGATAAATAGCTTGTTTACCATCACCTACAAGCATTGTAAAATGGCCACTTGCCAACGAATTATCAATTAATGGCAACAGATTTTGAAATTGTAAAACAGAGGTATCCTGAAACTCATCGATCAGGTAATTATTATACCGCTCTCCCAAACGCTCATAAATAAAAGGGATCGGTTCATTCAATACGATCTTTGCAATTAATTTATTGAATTCCGAAATGTGTAAAATATTATTTTGAGCTTTATACTCATTGAGTAATTTTTCAATTTCATTCAATACTGCCAACGAATAAATAGTAGTATTTATTAATCTGAATAATGTTACCTCCTGCAAATTAAGTTGGATGTAAGCAAAAGCCTCATTGTATAATTTAGTTAATGTAATTTTAATTGCGTCAATGCCCGCTTTGTCGGATGCGGTGGCTTTACCGGCATACCAACTATCCGAATCAATATTTTTTTGAATAGTAGCCGAAGGTGTTAATTTATCAAAACGCGATTCAGCCAGGTAAGTAAAATACTTACCAATTCCATTGGCTCCGCCTGCAAATTTCTCATGCTCTATCCCCGAATCATTTATAATTTTTAATGCTTCTTTCCCACATCCATTAATAAATGCTTCAAATTTTTTGATCTCCTCCTGTATCGTATCTTTAATTTTAAAAAAATCACTAACACTTAACTGTCGCAGTTTTTCTATATGTACAGCACCATCTTCAGTCAATAAATTTTTAGCAAAATATTTCAGATCGTTTTCAATGTGCCAGCTTTTTTCATCATCAGTTTTACTTTCGGTAAATTCTACTAATGCTTTTGTTAAAGTTTCATCTGTTCCGATTTGAGCTATTAGTAAGTCGATGGCCTGCATAAGCAGTTTATCATCATCCATTTCCAACTCAAAACTCATTGGTATTTTAAGGTCGAAAGCAAAGGTGCGAACTATCTTATGCACAAAGCTGTCGATGGTTCCGATTGCGAAATCAGAATAATTATGCAACACCTCCGTAAGCACATTGTTGGCGCGTTTGCGGATGATGGTATCATCTACTTGTTGGCGGATATTTAATTTTTTATGTTTTTTTAATTCGGCAAGTAATGTTTTTGTTCCTCCCGAAAGTTTTGTATAATCGTCCTGAGAAAGCTCTTTCAATGCTTTGATGATCCGCTCTTTCATTTCAGATGCGGCCTTATTGGTGAAGGTAACCGCTAAAATATGACGGTATGCTTTTGGGGAATTTGACTCATCGTTCAATGCCAACGCCAGGTACTCTTTCACCAATGTGAACGTTTTGCCCGAACCTGCTGATGACTTATATATGGTAAAGTTTTTATCTGACATTTAGCTGGTAAATTGAAGTTTCGTTATTTCATTTGGGCGTTCCAATTCTAAAAAACGAATTGGCGGGCTTTACACTTCAATCTTTTCTGAAAAACGAAAAGCCTGCCCGAATGAACGAATTCATTCGTTCGGGCGGGGATTTACGTTGCA
>JAZKBF010000007.1:0-59876 GCA_040388745.1 Bacteroidota bacterium
TATTCGCCTACCTGTGCAATTAAAGCTTCGCTAATTTTTTCGGGGCTTAATTCTTCTTCTTTATTTTCAGTACTCACAACCGAAAATTGTACATCACTATCCTCTGAAGTTAAAATGATTTCCTCTTTTACAACGGGCTTTTCAACGTCCTCAACTATATCATGCTGTACATTGTTGGTAATAAAAAAGCCTGTGGTGAGCGAAGTCGAACCATCATCTTCTTTAACAGGTTCTGTTACCTCTTCCTTTATCTTCTCTTCTTCCTTAAATGTATTGACCAATGTTTTTTTATTTTCATTGTCAGGCAGTGGTTCAGTTTCAGGTTCAATGTCATTTTTTACTGCAACTTTTTTACTTAGATCAAATGACATATTAAAAGCAGCCACTAAAAAAACAACGAACATAAAAAACAACGATACTCCTGTTCCTATATGTCCTAAAAGCTCATTCAGTTTATGACTCATTGTATATCCATAAGCACCTCCCAAAAAGGTAAGTTCATCATTTGGGAAAATATAACCAAGGGTTATTGAAATAAAAACCAGGAAAAAGAAGGAATAAATATATGCGTTTCGGAAATTGGTAGGTCCAACATTAAAAGTAATCCTCAAGCCTGTTATGAACGCTAAAAAAGCGAGAAGGTAAGAGGATACACCAAACCATTTGTAAAGAAAAAGATGTGAGAGGAGAGCACCCAATTTACCTAGCCAGTTGTCAACTTCGGACGAAGGTAGGTCGCTCAATACTCCAGCCTGATCGGGATTTTGAATAAAGGAAGTAAAACTTGTAAAACAATACGATGTAAAGGCAATCGTTAAATAAACCGAAAATAATAAAAGTGTTAATCCTGCTATTTTTTGAAAACGCTCATTGTTGACAAAAACAAAAACAGCTGCTATCTTTTCAAAAAATGGAGATCTGGAAGGCGATTTGTCAGAACTGCTCTTTTTCTCATCCACCGAAATGGCCGACTTCGGCTTATCTCCTTTTTCGGTTTTACTGTCTTTTAAAGTGTTTTTTAAACTATTTTTTTTAGGCTCGGCCATTAATATTTTAATTGATAATTTGAAAAAAGGAATAAATTATCCGCTAATAGCCATAGCTTTGGCGGAAATAGACTGCATTTTCAAATTTTGGTATTGACATTATATTCATCCTTTACTTATAAATAGTAAATATAATAATAGACAAAAGGTGAAAAATAAAAATACTAAAATCTTATAAACGTGGTATTGTGAATAAAGAAAACGCCTTATATTTTCAGTTATTATACCAAAAATTGAAAAATTCAATTACCAAAAGATAAAGTAATGTTTTAATTAAATTATATTATCGCATTGCCCCAGGGGGGCAAAATCTTCGTAGAATGTTAACCCTTTCCCCCAAAATAAGTCCCATAGGGGCGAAATATTTCGCTCCTATGGAGCTTAATAGATGGCTCGGGGCTGTTTTCTACAAAGATCTCGCCCCTCTGGGGCTAATAAGTACGTAACATCAGTTAATTAAATATTTTTATATTTGTAGGGAGGCTTGACTTTTCATCTCTTAATGGATAAAAATTCATATAAATTGTCACATTTATTTTTTTATCGATCTGTAAATTTTACAATTCGATCGATCTGCAATTCTAAAATTATTTTCAAATGACCAACGGATCTTTAGACCAATCTGAAGAAAACTCTTCCTCCTCCCTTTACAGCGAAGATCTTGCGCCTGTTCCATTGTCAAAACGTACCTGGAACACCTGGAATTATGCTGCGCTTTGGATAAGCATGAGCTTATGCATTCCAACGTATATGCTAGCCAGTTCACTTATTGAAGGAGGGATGAATTGGTGGCAGGCAATTCTTACCATTTTTATTGGTAATACTGTTGTACTTGTTCCCATGGTATTAAATGGACATGCAGGGGCCAAATACGGTATCCCTTTCCCCGTATTTGCTCGTGCAAGTTTTGGTGTGCGTGGTGCTAATATTCCAGCTGTGTTGCGTGCTATTGTTGCCTGCGGATGGTTTGGAATTCAAACATGGATAGGAGGCTATGCAATTTACCTGATGCTGAAACTCTGGATACCTGCACTGGAAACCATTCCACAAGTTTTTCCGACCTCTTTTGGTCTTCAAACCGGCCCCGCCATTACTTTCTTTTTGTTTTGGCTGATCAATATGTTTATAGTGTACCTTGGTGTGGAAAGCATTAAAAAATTATTGGTTTTTAAAGCTTTTTTTCTTCCTATTGCAGCCCTTGCACTTTTGTTTTGGGCTATTTCAGCCGGTAATGGTTTAGGGCCTATTCTTTCTCAACCTTCTAAATTCGAATCGAGTGCTGCTTTCTGGAATTATTTTTTTCCTGCATTAACAGGCATGGTTGGTTTCTGGGCCACACTGTCACTCAATATTCCTGATTTTACAAGGTATGCCAAAAGTCAGCGAGCTCAGATCATGGGGCAAGCCATCGCGCTTCCTGCTTCCATGACCTTGTTTTCCTTCATTGGAGTGGTTGTAACTTCAGCCACACTTATTATTTATGGAGAAACTATTTGGGATCCATTGGTGCTTGCAGGACGATTTGAAAGTAAATTGCTGGTCAGCATCGCAATGATCGCTGTTGCCCTTTCAACCCTGGCTACCAATATTGCGGCCAACATTGTAAGTCCGGCAAATGATTTTGCAAATTTATCTCCTTCAAAAATTAATTTTAAAACAGGCGGATACATCACAGGTATAATAGGATTATTGATTTTCCCCTGGAAACTTATTGCTGATCCTACGGGATATATTTTTACCTGGCTGATTGCTTATTCAAGTTTACTTGGCCCAATTGGTGGTATCATGATAGCAGATTATTATTTCATTCGAAAACAAAATCTCATCGTAAAAGACCTCTATCAATTAAAAGGAGCTTATACTTTCGGCAATGGTTTTAATAAATTTGCGATCATAGCATTGCTTCTTGGAATTATTCCTAACATCCCAGGCTTTTTAACAACTATTGGTGCTATTGATAAAGAGGCAATATGGCATTGGGTTTCGCAGTTGTATAATTATGCGTGGTTTGTTGGATTTTTTGTTTCGGGGATAACGTATATGGTTATGATGAGAAAAAATAAAATTTAGCCACGAATTTCACGAATTAGATTTTTAATTATTTTTTTTTATTCGTGGAATTAGTGGCAATTTAATGGAAGAATAGACAATAATGAGCGAATCAGTAAAACATAAAATAGAAGAACTTTCCAAACAAATAGAGGAACACAATTACAAGTATTATGTAATTGCAGAGCCAACTATAAGCGATTTTGATTTTGATAAATTGCTTGATGAACTTATTAAATTAGAGAAGGAGCATCCCGAATATCTTAGCCCAGAATCACCTTCGCAGAGGGTTGGCGGACAGATCACCAAAGAATTTAAAACTGTTAAACATAAATACCCGATGCTCTCATTGGGAAATACTTACTCCGAAGAAGATCTGACTGATTTTGATGATCGTATAAAAAAAGCACTCAACACAGAGTACGAATACGTTTGTGAATTAAAATATGATGGTGTTGCAATTGGATTGACATACAAAGATGGTGTTTTGGTGCAGGCTATAACCCGTGGTGATGGCGAAAAAGGAGATGATGTTACCACCAATGTAAAAACCATAAAAAGTATTCCTTTAAAGTTGCGTGGAAATGATTATCCAAAAGAATTTGAAATTCGTGGTGAGATTTTTATGTCAAGAAAAGTGTTTAATGAATTGAATAGAGAACGTGAAGAAATTGCAGAGCCATTATTAGCGAATCCTCGAAATGCTGCTGCCGGAACCCTCAAGATGCAGGATTCTTCTATTGTTGCAAAACGTAACCTTGATTGCTTTTTATATTCCATTTCGGCTGAAGATCTGCCTTATCAAACTCATTTCGAAAATGTGAAGGCCGCTAAAAAGTGGGGCTTTAAAATTTCTGAATTCATGGAAAAAGCTGCCAGCATTCAGGACGTTTTTAAGTATCTTGATAAGTGGGACACCGAGCGTAATAATTTGGAGTTTGATATTGATGGTGTTGTCATTAAAATAAATTCTTTTGAACAGCAGCGAATACTTGGTTTTACTGCCAAATCGCCTCGCTGGGCAATAGCATACAAATTTAAAACACAGCGTGTAAGTACTATTTTAGAATCTATCGTTTACCAGGTGGGCCGCACAGGAGCAATTACTCCGGTAGCGAATTTAAAACCTGTATTGCTTGCCGGTACTACAGTTAAACGTGCATCATTACATAATGCCGATATCATCGAGAAATTGGATGTACGTATTGGAGATACTGTATTTGTTGAAAAAGGCGGAGAAATTATTCCCAAAATTATTGCTGTTGATGAAAACAAACGCCCTGAACATGCCCATAAAGTAAGCTATATTACACATTGCCCCGAATGTGGCACTGAGCTCATTAGAAACATGGATGAAGCAAATCATTATTGTCCCAATGAGTTAGGTTGTCCACCACAGGTAAAAGGTAAGATGGAACATTTTGTAGGCCGCAGGGCATTGGACATTGATAGCCTTGGTTCAGAAACCATTGCACAATTATATGATGCAGGATTGATAAAAAATTGTGCTGACATATATGAGCTCAAAAAAGAAGATCTTTTGAAAATAGAGCGGATGGCTGAAAAGAGCGCGAATAATTTGCTTGCGGGGATCGAGGCTTCAAAAAAAATCCCTTTTGAGCGGGTTTTATATGGTATTGGTATTCGTCATATTGGTGAAACTACTGCAAAAAAGCTTGCTTACTATTTTAAAAGTATTGATGCTTTAAAAAATGCTACATTAGAGCAATTACTTGAAGTGGGGGATATTGGTGAACGAACAGCAAAAGCTATTTTAGATTATTTTGCCGATAAACATACTGCTGAGATCATTGAAAAATTAAGGTCTAATGGGCTTCAATTTGAACTTTCGGAAGAGCAACTAATTAATTCAAGTGATAAGCTGAACGGATTGTCATTTGTTGTTTCTGGTGTATTCAGTAAGTTTTCGAGAGATGATCTGAAGAAAGCCATTGAACAAAATGGAGGAAAAAATGTTGGTTCTATTTCAGGTAAAACAAATTTTGTAATTGCCGGTGAGAACATGGGGCCTGAAAAGCATAAAAAAGCAGAAAAATTAGGAGTGCCGATTATTTCGGAAGATGATTTTATAAAAATGATATCTGAAAATGAGTTTGGATCGGGGAGTACAGGAAGCGGAGAGCTTTCTCTCAACAATTCAATACACCCGACTCCTAACACGTAACTATTAAATATGAGCATATTTAAAAAAATAAAAGATGTAATTAGTAATGGCTACATAAAACTGGAACTAAAGGACAATCCCAGAGTGCGCACGCCTATTCGATTTGATTTCAATACTATAAAAACTGTTGGGATCTTGTTTGATGCTACCAACCCTGAAGATTTTGAATTGGTAAAACGTTATGTATTATATTTAAGAGAACATCGCAAAAAGGTGAAGGCAATGGGTTTTTTTAGTACAAAACAAATTCCTGATATGGCCTTTTCAAAACTGGAATACGATTTTTTTTCGACTAAAGATCTAAATTGGTTTGGAAAACCATCATCTATGGTCATCCAAAATTTTATTGATGAAGAATATGATCTGTTGATAGATCTAAACATTAACGACCATTTCCCATTAAAATATATTTCAGCGCTTTCTAAAGCGAATTTTAAGGTTGGTAAGTTCAATGAAAAAGGCCTGGAAATTTATGATATGATGATCGATTCAGATAATACAAAAACATTAAAATATTTTCTACGACAAGTTGATGTATATGTAACGATGCTTAATAAGGTAGAACCAAGTTTGAATTAAAAGAACTTATAGATTATGCTCTCGCAGAGTCTCGCAAATTAAAGGCTGAGTTTCGCAGAGAGAAACAGAACGAAAACAATTAAGGAAAAATTAGAGATCAGTGGGACTCAGCAAATAACGCTGCGTTCTTCCGCGAGAAATAAGAAATATAATAGCTTATGAACTTCATTTTATTTGACGACAATACCCGAAACAACCTTTTACCACTCACATTGACTCGGCCTGTTGCTGACATTCGGATCGGTATTCTTACTATTCGTGAAAAGTGGGAGAAAGTCTTGGGTGCAAAAACATCTTCAAAAACGCAGGATTATTTAAGCAAAAAATATCCTACTGAATTTGCTATTGATACAGACAATGTTTGGATCAACGGATCTTTTTGTCCGAATGAAAAATTAATCGAAGAGATCAGGTCATTAAAACCAATGGAAGTTTTATTTGACGCAACTACAGTTATAGCTGCAAATTCGGGAGATATAAAAAATTTCGAAATTACTTTAATCGAAGAATTTACAAGATATCAATCACATGCAAAAGCTTTGCGCATTGAAAATACCTGGGATATTTTTTCGAAGAACGGGGATGCAATAAATGCTGATTTCGTATTGCTTACTGCTGGCCGTAAGTCGCTTGCATTAAGTTCAACTAATCAGGTGATAGGTGTAGAAAATATTTTTGTGGAAGAAGGTGCAAAGGTTGAATGTGCTATTTTAAATGCCAGTACTGGACCTATATACATCGGTAAAGATTCTGAAATTATGGAAGGTTCTGTTATCAGGGGGCCATTTGCATTGTGTGAACATTCAACTTTAAAACTATCCGCTAAAATTTACGGACCAACCACTATTGGTCCGCATTGTAAAATAGGAGGGGAGATCAATAATTCGGTAATATTTGGTTATTCAAACAAGGCACATGATGGTTTTCTTGGAAACGCTGTGCTTGGCGAATGGTGCAATATTGGAGCGGATACTAATAATTCCAATCTGAAAAATAATTATTCTGAAGTGAAGTTATGGAATTATGAAAAAGAAGAATTTGTAAATACAGGTTTAATTTTTTGTGGACTTATTATGGCCGATCATAGTAAATGTGGTATCAATACCATGTTTAATACAGGAACAGTTGTAGGAGTAAACGCAAATATTTTTGGGGCCGGATTTCCACCCAATTTTATTCCTTCATTTTCCTGGGGCGGGGCTTCAGGGTTTACTACCTATAAAATAAAAGAGGCTATAGCAGTTGCTACACGAGTATTTGAACGCAGAGGTTTGGTGTTTGATGAAACGGAGCGGGAGATATTGACTTACATTTTTGAATTAACAGAGAAAAAACAAGTAGAAAAATAGAACGCAGATGACGCGGATTTTTATGATCAAATAAGATTTTTTACTTATTAGTTTTATCTGTGTTCATCATAACAATCTGCCTCATCTGCGTTCCATTACTATTTGAGTTTATTTATTCCTATCCAATTCCAATAAAACAGAAAAATACACCATCCTGCCAATTCTTGGGCCACCATAAACCTGGAACATTTTATTGTTCAGCAAATTGGATGCTCCTAATTTAAATGTAGTATGTATTTTAGGCACGAATTTACTTATTTGAGCATCTAACTGATCATAGGTAGGTACTTTCCCGGTAAATTGTGGAGAGCCTTCATACATAAAGCCTTCAACCCATTTGTAATTAATACTGAATCCGATGTTGTTGATTGGAATAGGACTGGCCTTTTTAAATATTCTTGAAAACAAGCTAAAATAAGTATTGATCTCTCTACCGCTAAAGCCAATATTAAATTTATGTTTTGGTGTATTAAAAGCAGGAATAATAGGATCATCAGCACTTTTCTTTTTTAATTCGTTCCAGGAGTAATTCCCTGTAAGAGAAAAGAATTTTTGGAAATAATAAGTTAATCCAACAGAAGCACCTTGCGTGATCACTTCTGCATTTGAGTTGGCGGCTACCCTATAAAATGTAATAGCAGATATATTATTGGGGTTACCTGGATCAAAACTAACATCGCCTCCTAATTTATAACCTAAGAAATCTTTATAAAAGCTGTAATAATAACTTCCGTCAAAAAAGAGATTATTAAAAAGTGTTGTTCTATAGCCTACTTCAAATGATTTTACTTTTTCAGGTCTAACCGGTGGGATATCGAAATAAACTAATGAGCTTCTTTGCGGAGATGCCACACTGTAATAATCTCCAACTGACTCGATGGTCACTAATGAGTCGAACCCGTTAACGTTTCCTATCAAAATAGCTCGTCCTACATTATAATAAAGGTATTGATCCGCTAAGGTAGGATTACGAATGGCGGAGGAAAAAGACAAACGCAGAATATTATTTTTATTAAAATTATATACTACAGATGCAGCAGGAGAAACAACAAAATTGAAATTTTGATTTTTATCAACTCTGGTTGTTAAATTTAATTTTAACTTTTCATCCATTACTTTTTTTTCTAATCCGGCATAAGCACCAAATTCATAATTAGTAATTTTCACACTACCGGTATCACTGAATACCGTACCTTCTGAATTTGGTTTATACAATCTTGAGTTTGCACCAATAGTGATGTCCATCGGTTTAGGTGTGAATTTATACTCTCCATGAATATGGTAAAGAGCCGATCTGTCGATCAATCTTGAACCTCCTTGTCCAAAAGTAGATTTTGAAGTAATGTCATCAAAGGCATCTTGAAATGCCTGCGTTCCCGGAACTAAACGATTATTATCGGCATATTCTCTCGCATAGGAATGCCATAGTGTTAAAGAGTCGGAATAGGTATTCATTATTGCATCAGCAAGGGCATAATCATAATAGAAATTGTTTGGATTACCAGGCCCGATATATGGCCCTTGTGTTGGGAAATTCGGGAGATCTCTCACGTTGTAATTCATTCCGCCCGATTCCCAATGAGGAGTAGTGTTTGGCACTGCACCATTCCAGAAATTCCGATAATCGGTACTCCACGTAGCATTGTTTTTTGACCGGTCCTGAAGTAAAAGTGCTGTAAATACTGCATCATACGACTTTCCTGCATCTTCATTGGTGGCATAAGCACGGATAAAAAATTTATCTTTTTTTACCAGTTCAACCCTGTTTTGGAAAAAATAAATATCTTTTAAACTGTATCTGTTATCACCCTGATAAACTGTTGTACCTGTTCCAAAATTAAAAGCATAAATAAGCTCCACTTCAGATTTTATCTTATAATGAAGCGCTGCCCCAACTTTCAAATTTTTTGTGTTGTAGTCCACCAGATCTTTTTCTTCATACCCTGTTCTGTACCATCTTTTTAATCCACGGTATTGGATTTGCTGACCTTTGCTTGTAGCGTTATTTTGTCCGGAAGTTAAGTTTTCATCTCCATAACGGTTAACAGCATCGTATCCTCCCGGACTTTTTGCTCCATCAGAAGATTGTTCTGTAGGATCCATATTGTCGGCTTCCCAATCATTCGCCCTCATGTAAGATAAATTTACTTTAAAAGCGAACTTATCAAGACCTTCCTTATTTTTAAATACCTCCGCGTAACGTACAGCTGTTTCAATTAAATTTCGTTCGCCAACTTTAAAGGAAACAGCCACTCCCGGTTTGATAAATGGGTTTTTTGTGGTCATGCTTACCACACCATTAAAAGCATTAGGACCATAGTATGCCGAAGCAGCACCCACAATAATTTCTACTTTTTGTACATCCAGTTCGGAGGAACCTAAAAAATTTCCAAGCGAAAAGTTTAATCCAGGGGACTGGTTATCCACACCATCAATAATTTGCAATGACCTAACCGGAGAAGTACTATTGAAACCTCTTGTGTTGATCACTCTAAAACCAATACTGGCAGCCATAATATCTACCCCTTTCAATTGTCCTAAGCCTTCATAAAAATTGGCAGCAGGAGTTTCTTTAATTGCAAGTACATCCAATGCTTCAATAGTAAGGGGAGATTCTTTTTGTTTTTCGGTGATACGGTCTCCAACTACTTCTACTGTCTTTAATAGAGTTTCATTAGCTTTTATTTTAATAGATATTGGACTTTCTATTGAATTTACAGTACTTTCAAAAGTAACATATCCTAAATAAGATACAGATAACACAAAAGGTGGGAGAGTGGTAGCAGTAAAATTAAACTTTCCATCCATATCTGTAAGGCCTCCTTGGGTGGTACCTTTTATAACCACAGTTGCTCCAAATAACGCTTCATTTGTTTTACCATCTTTAATTGTTCCGGTTACTGTTTGTGCGTTTGCGGATAGTGATAGAAAGAAGATGGATAAAATAAAAAATGTTCTTAAAAAAGTAAGTTTTTGTTTCATAATAAAATATTGATGTTTTTTATAGTTGATTCCGTATTATTTGTAGGTAAATGAAATAAAAGGTAGGCTAAGATAGAATTTTTTTTTTAATGAGTTTGAAAATCGTAAAAAATCTTCCTTGCTATAAATTTATTTTTTTAGCCAATGTAATTTTATAATTTCGTTTACGAAGTTAAAACCGGTTTTGAAAAATATTTTGAAGCATTAATTGAAGTTTGAAAACTTTTATTCACTTATGCCAGGAAGTAAATACTAATTGATAATGGGGAAAATAACAAAAGAACAAGCTTTGAAAATGATGTTAGGATTCCTGACATTAGTCGTCATTTTTCATCTTGCAATTATAACCCAACTTATTCCCTATACCATTGTTTGGGCTGGTAAGCTGAAAACTGATGATGAAATGTATGTTTTTGAAGCGGTTTCAATCGCCATTAATATTTTTCTAATTATTTTACTGCTTTTGAAAGGCAACTATATAAAACACGGCATTTCCAACAAAGTATTGAATATAATATTATGGTTGTTTGTTGCCCTTTTCGCCCTTAACACCATTGGAAATCTGATGGCTGAAACACTATTTGAAAAACTAGTTTTTACACCTTTAACATTAGTGTCCGCTATACTACTGTGGATAATAGTAAGGAAAGAAAAAAAATGACGAACGCGCAACAGTTTGTAAATCCTCTTAAATTCAGACTGAATAAAAATATACAAAAATTCATAAATTTATTCATCAATTAAAAGACGACCTCGCAATAATATTCACCAGAAATAAACTAAAAAAAATGAAAAGTAACGAACAATTTGAACAAGCAATCCAAAGCTTTTCTGAAGAAATTAAAGAGATTGCAAGAGCATCAAGAGGTCTTATTTATAAGGTTCTTCCGGAAGTAGTGGAAGTAGTTTGGGTAAAGCAGAAGAACACAGGATTTGGAACAGGAATTAAGAAAAAGACCGAACATTTTTGTTGGCTGATGCCAGCAAAAAATCATGTAAACATAGGATTCAATTATGGTGCAGAGTTACCTGATCCCAAAAACATACTTGAAGGAACAGGAAAATTGTTCCGGCATTTTAAAGTAAGATCCATTTCAGATCTATCAAACAAGGATCTAATTAAAATTTTGAAATTTTCAACAACCTATAAAGTACCAAAAATTTAAATTGATAATTAAAACATCAAACTTTTCAGACATTTTTTGTAGCTCAACAAGAAAAAAACATTGAGCCGCACCAAAGTGCATAAAATCCCCTAGCTTTCTATATGAATCCAATGATTGAAACTGAATTTCAACTTTCCTTTTGAAGAACAGATCGTAAGTGGCACATAATTTTATAAATTTGATTAATGTGCCACAATCAATTATGTAACACTTTACCAGTGAATTTAAATGAATGCATTAAACTAAAACAAAAAAATAATTATGACAAAAGAATTTTGGATCAATCTGCCGGTGAAAGACATTAAAAAATCAAAAGAGTTTTTCACTAAACTTGGATTTTCTTTTAATACGCAATATGGTAATAGTGATGAATCGATAGCCTTAACAATAGGAAGTAAAAATGTTATTGTTATGCTTTTTACTGAACCTACTTTCAAAAATTTCACAAACAATGAAATTGTAAATACAAAGCAAGCAACCGAGGTATTGCTTTCCATTGATGCGGAAAGCAGAGAAGAAGTAGATGAAATGGCAAAGAAGGCGGAAGCCGCAGGAGGCATAGTTTTTAGCAAGCCTGCTGAGAACCAGGGCTGGATGTATGGCTGCGGTTTTACTGATCCGGATGGCCATCGTTGGAATGTGCTGTATATGGATATGGCTAAGATGCCCAAGGCTAAGGGATAAGCAACAGGTACTTATTTATTATTGAGAAAAAAAACTGGGGGGCTGCCGGGATTATGTCTGTTAGAATGGAATTATCAGAAATTGCGAAATATCGGTTAATTAACCAGCAGATCGCAGGCACAAAAATTAAAACGGTGTCAGAAATGGTTGCCTGGTTTTGTGCCGTTCAAGCCCAGGAGTACGGTCCTACAAAATGGGGCCTGGGTTTACGTTTACCACATTTGAAAGACAAAGATATCGAGAAAGATTTTACGGATGGTAAAATTTTACGGACACACTTGTTACGACCTACCTGGCATTTTGTTGCTGCAAAAGACATTAGATGGATCCTGATGTTGACTGCCCCTCGTGTAAATGCAGCAAATGCAAGTATGTATCGCAAACTTGAATTAGATAGCGGTATTTTTAACCGATGTAATGCTATTCTCATCAAAACATTGCAAGGTGGCAGGCAACTGACCAGGGATACACTTAATGAAGAATTCAAAAAGAAAAAAATACTGGCAAAAGGCCATCGTTTGAGCTATATAATGATGCGCGCTGAACTTGACGGAATTATTTGCAGCGGAGCCAACCAGGGAAACCAATTTACCTATTCGCTTTTGGAGGAAAGAGTTCCTGCATTCGGTTTAAAAAATAAAGAGGAGGCTTTGGCGGAACTTACAAAACGTTACTTTACAAGTAGAGGACCTGCTACAATAAAAGATCTTTCAACCTGGTCGGGACTAACGTTGACTGATTGCAGAAAGGGTATTGAAATGGTTAAGCAGCATTTCGTACAAAAAAAATAGAAAGCGAAGAGTATTATTTTCCTTCAGAGATCGCATTAAATAAAAAACAGTTTCAAAGTATCTATCTGTTACCGATTTATGACGAACTTATAATGGGATATAAAAACAGGGCTGCAATACTGGAATTTAGAAACAGTATTAAACCTGCGCCTACATTCAGTTATAACAATGCGATAATTTTTGAAGGACAAATAATTGGTACCTGGAAACGAACCATTGGAAAAAAATCAATAGAACTTGAGTGTGAATTTTTTAAACCGCTAAATAAAAGTCAAATCAAGTTATTGGAAAGTACAATTGATCGCTATAGCGAATTTATGAACATGGTAGTTAATTATAAAATGAAGCATGAAGAAGCTATAAGAAAGTAATTAGGAAAGCAGACACAAATGAAACCCAAGTTCAAAACATATGGTTTAACGCACATTGCCTTAGCAGTAAAAGATGTAAAACGTTCGGTTGACTTTTATCATAAAGTTTTTGGTACTATTACCATGTATTTGAAAGATGGAACGGCCCAAATCCAAACACCTGGTACAAATGATATTATAGTGTTTGAAGAAAATAAAAGGCTTGCAGGTAAGGTTAATGGGGGAATATTGCATTTTGGCTTTCGTTTAATTAAGGCAAGCTACATTAACAAAGCAATAAAAGCTGTTGAAGCTGCCGGAGGAAAAATAAAGGAAAGAGGTGAATTTGTTCCGGGTGAACCTTACGTTTTCTTTTATGATCCTGATGGTTATGAAATAGAGATATGGTATGAGAAAATTGATGATTGACATCAATTTATCTTGTAAAAGCAATAAACACAGTAACAATACATTCAATTCCTTTTTTAAGATGATTGATATAAAGACGTTTCGAAAAATTGCTTTATCGTTTCCTGAAGCAACTGAACAGGCTCATTTTGAAAAAGCATCCTTCAGAATAGGTAAAAAAATATTTGCAACATTTGATATTAAAAACAATCTCGCTTGTATCAAATTATCTAAAATTGATCAGGATCTTTTTTCGCTGTTTGATAAGTCTGTGATTTATCCGGTGCCTAACCTTTGGGGCAAAAACGGATGGACCTACATTAACCTTACTAAAGTGCGAAAAGATATGTTCATAGAAGCCTTGACAACGGCATATTGTGAAGTAGCACCGAAAAAACTGTCATCTTTAGTTAAATTAAAGGGGGATGAAGAAGCCATCTAAAAGCACCTTTTTTTTAGTTAGAAATATAAATATTCTTGTTGGTAAAAATTTATAATCTACTTGTTTTTTGCTATATTTGTAATTAACGATAGATCAGCGACCCCATCGCTAAAAAACTGTTTTCCGTAATTCTAAATGGACTCGAAATGAAATTATTTACTTTGCTAATATTCTGTATTGTACTTGAAGCTGCCCCTGGTTTCGCACAATTTTTACCTTGCTCCGATAGTACTGCTGTTAAAAAAAATAAAGTAAAAACATCATCCAGCTTCTTTTTTAATGAAACTTTTAATAATGATCTGGGAGAGATTTGGACCTACGATAAAAAAGGACGGATGACCTCTTATGAATTAATTGACAGTAAGGACACCACAAAAGATATTGAGATGTATTTTTATAGAAACAATTTATTGGTTGAAGAATGGCATATTGGAACCTGGCAAAAGTATGATACCATACGAACAAAATATAAGTATAATAACAATAATCAACTTTTGAGTAAAACAGTGAATGGTGGCTGGTGCAGCTATTCTTTTGAATGTATCTATGAAAATGATCTCCTGACCAATAGAGTTTATGAAGAAGGCGGAAGTTGCTCCTTTGATGATGATTCACTTGTTTATGATGACCAGAAGCGACTACAAAAAAAGTTAAATATTGCTAAGGACTTCCTTTTTTCCTATACCTATGATTCAGACGGACGTCTGCTAAGCGAAAAAAAATCGGGAATTTCTGATGCAAATATAGTTTACCATATTGCTAATTACTTTTACCTGGACGGTAAACTGGTTAAGGAAGAGATAGCGAGCTCTAAAACAGGCAATAAGGAAAGGCTAAAAAAGTACAAATTCAATTATTTCTACTACGACAATGGCTTGCTTAAAGAGATCCGCAGAATTGATAACGGGCAAACTAGCTATTACAATAAATTGACGTATACCTTTTATTAAGGGACCTTTTAAAATTTAAAATAAAATTAGCCGCCCTTCCTTTGTCAGGATAAACTCCGAACACAAAGAACACCAAAAATTCGAAAAGCACTATCAATATTAACTTTGCTTCCTTTGAGCGTTTTTTTTCGCTAACGAAGTTTATCCAGTGCGCTTGCTAAAGGACGTTAAAAAAGATAGGTATTATAAGTTTTAGAATGCTTTTAAGATCACCCCAGCATTAAATTACATGAATCAATATTCAAAAAAAAAAGAAAGGATGTTAATCCTTTCTTTTTTTTGAGATATTTTTTTGTAAGCCCGTAAAAGAAGGATCTTATTTTGCTATTTGAAATGTTCCTCTGTTAATAGCAATTTTCTTTTTATTCAAAATGGTATAAATATACGTTCCCTGAATAAAGGAGGAGGTCTGAATGTTTACTTTATTGTCGGTCATTGAGTAATAACCTACCAAGCGGCCTGTTATATCATTAATTTCAAGGAAAGTGCCTTCCAAAGAGCATATAAAGTTAATATTGTCGTTTGCAGGATTCGGATAAACGGATATTTGATTTATTGCACTTTTAATATCATTGGTGCCAAGAGAGCCTGTAATTCCTGTAACACCTGTAACACCGGTAACACCGGTACTACCAGTTGCTCCTGTAGCACCGGTTGTTCCGGTCACGCCAGTTGAACCTGTAGATCCTGTGGAGCCAGTAGTACCAGTTGAACCAGTAGAACCAGTAGAACCTGTAGAACCTGTGGATCCTGTCAGCCCTGTTGAACCACTGGAGCCGGTAGAACCAGTTGAACCGGAAGATCCAGAAAAACCGGAAAAACCAGAAAATCCACTAAAACCAGAAAATCCCGAAAAACCACTAAAACCGGAAGAACCAGAAGCTCCTGAAGAACCACTGGAACCTGAAGATCCACTAAAACCCGAAGAACCACTTGAACCCGAAGATCCACTAGAACCTGAAGTTCCACTAAAACCAGTAAAGCCTGTAAAACCTGTGAACTGAGCACTTAGGCTCAAAATACCTACAAAAGAAAAAGCGGAAATTAGTAATGATCTTCTCATGATTTGTATGTTTTTTTATCTGGAAACTCCGAAAAAAAAATTATTTTGTTATTTCAAACCTACCCCTGTTCATTACATTTTTCTTTTGATCCAGGATACTATAGATATAGATACCGGAAGCAAATGTGGTAGTTTGAATGTTCGCTTCATTATCGGTCATTGAATAAGTACCTATCAAACGGCCGGTAATATCTGTTATTTTGATAATTGCAGCATCAACAGAGCTTGCAACAATATTGATATTATTTGTTGAAGGGTTCGGATAAACGATCACATTATTTACTGTACCATTTGTTTCATTGGTGCTGTTATAGCCTGACCATGCGATATCATCAATATAAAAAGTACTTCCTACTTTAGCACCGTTATGAGAATAGATACTTGATGAAATAAATATTTGTTCGGAATCAGGTAGAACAGTCGCAAATGCAGGGTCGTAAGTAAGGTTTATACTTTTTAATTCATAGGCAGTAGTGGTTGCACCTGTTGCATATTTCCCACTTGCAATGGTATCACGGGAAGTTCCATTCCATTTTGTTAAAGTAGCAAGTACAAAAGCGGAATCACCGGCCATTGGTGTGTATTTACATTGAAATGATAATACTTGAGAGCGCCATGTATAATTGTAACCATACTTAATACTTGGAGGAGAAGCTACAATTTGTCCTATTGTAAGAAGCCCAGCTGTATCAATATCTCCGGATTGATATGGATTAGGAATTGCTGCACCAGTTATTTTTACTGTTGTAATTTTAGCACTGGCAGTTCCTCCAAAAGGTGAGGTGGTTTCTTTAAAAACCGATTTAGGGGTAGCCGTAAAAACATTAAGTGTATTTAAACTAGCCCAACCTTGTGGATCCTGAATTGTGGTGCTAAATTGAACATCGTGCCATGTTTCAAAAGTAAAATCAGGGCTTTGTGCCATTGCACCAATAACAGAGGAAGCAACAACAGAAATTGTAAGTAGTATTTTTTTCATTTTTTATTTTTATTAGATATACTATTTTTATTTGAAAAGGTGCATTAACACCTTTTCAAATTGGTACAGTATCAAATTAAATTTATTGTTTAATGAATTTTTTGTTAACGATTGTATTTTGGTTTTTTACCTGAATAAAATAGATCCCGTTTGGCAGATCAGTAATATCCACTACCATTTCATTTTTACCATTTACCAATTGTTTGATACCAGCTTTTTTGATGCTTTGTCCTAATTCATTTTGAATATCAATTAAAACATCTTGTTTTGCTGAAGCAGCTAAAATAGAAGCATCAAATTTTATAGTAATTTGATTGCTGGCAGGGTTAGGGAAAATAATAACATTGTTATTTAAAAAGGATTCATTTATACCAATAGTATTAAAATTATATATAGCTGAAGTATCCAAACAGCTTCCTCCAGTAGTTACTTCAATAGTATAATTTCCATTTTGAGTAACGGTATAAGTGGATGAAGTCGCACCTGGAATAAACACGCCATTCAAAAACCATTTAAAACCAACTGCAGTAAAATTCGTGCTTAATGTAGTACCATTTGCAGTAATTACGGGTTGTGCAGGATTAGTAATGGTTACAGTTGCAGTAGCGGTTGCAAGTAAGGAATCTGTAATAGTAACAGTATATGTTCCAGCACATAAACCTGTAGCCGTAATGGTAGTTTGTACTGGATTTGTGCTCCATGAGTATGTTTTTGGACCGCTACCCCAGTTTGGAATTGCAGTGGCAGTTCCGTTACATAAACCTTGGCAAGAAACATTTACAGCACTCGTGCTTGCTGCTAATGGTGGCTCAGCCGGAACAGCAGTTAACCATTGCAAATTATCAACTGCACCAGCACTATCCATAGTAGCTGTAGCTAAAGCTGCACCAAAACCATTTGCCCACCAGCTATAGGTTGCTGTTGAATCAGCTGAAATTCCTCCCGGTATATCATTCCATCCGCCAAAGAAAAAAGCCATTGTTGTATCGTTTGATACTTTTATTTCCTGAGTACGTATAACATCATACGGTCCACCTGCCAAAGGAGTGGTTAAAGTACCCCAGGCATCAACTAAAAAAGTTTTTTGTATTCCGGATTTTTGATGAATAGAGTCAATGGTGATCCCTTGAATTGTTTGTCCGAAATAAAATTTAGCACTCGTTGAATAATTTTGAGTAAAAGTAGTATTGTAAGTAGTTGGAAAATTGAATAGTATTTCCGCAGGAGTACTGATTTGATTTATTTGGGTTAAATTACCCCCTATATCCACTGCTCCTGCTCCGCCAAGTATGGTCATGTCGGAAGCGGTGTTTAATGCATAACCATAAAAATCCTGAGGACCTCCTTGCTGCGCTAATACTATGTTAGCTGCTGAAAATACAGTATTCGGCATAGCAGAATAAGGCATAACTGTTGAAGTATCTTTTGTATGAGCAACTACAGCTGTCAGGTTCCAGGTTTGGGCAGCACCGGCAGCACCAATAGAAACGGTTGGTATAGAATCATTCGACTGGTAAATTATTTTTGTAGGAACAGGCATATCTGCTGTAGTAATAATAATTTGTGCGCTTACGCTTAAGATGCCAATACAAAAAGAAGTGATAAATAGTAATGATTTTTTCATGTTCAACAGGATTTAGTAAATTTAAGTGTTCAATTGTGAGTACAAATATATAAAAATCGGGCAGAATTCCAAATATTGGCCTATCACCAATTCTACTTTCTACGAATTATCCAAAAAAACAATTACTTTTGAGAAGGGAGAATAGGTAATATTTAATCGGTAATATGTAATAATGAAAAAATTATTGATCATTGATGATGAAAAAAGTATTCGCAAAGCATTACGCGAAATTTTAGAATATGAAAAGTATCAGGTAGATGAAGCTGTTGATGGTTCTGAAGGATTGTCTATGATCCAGAAAGACAAGTACGATATTATTCTATGTGATATAAAGATGCCTAAAATGGATGGCATTGAAGTGTTGGATAAGATCATGCAGCTATCTTCTGATACTCCTGTAATTATGATCTCGGGGCATGGTAATATTGAAACAGCTGTGGAAGCTGTGAAAAAAGGTGCATTTGATTTTATTGCAAAGCCTTTGGATCTGAATCGTTTGCTGGTAACCCTTCGTAACGCAATGGATAAATCAACATTGGTTACTGAAACAAAAGTATTAAAAAAGAAGGTGAGTAAAACGTTTGATATGATTGGCGAATCAAAAGCAATTGTTCAAATTCAAGCTATGATCGAAAGGGTGGCACCAACCGATGCAAGAGTTTTAATAACAGGGGGGAACGGAAGTGGAAAAGAATTGGTTGCACGTTGGCTTCACGAAAAAAGCAACCGCTCCAATGCTCCATTGATTGAAGTAAATTGTGCTGCCATACCAAGCGAATTGATTGAAAGTGAATTGTTTGGTCATGAAAAAGGTGCCTTCACATCTGCTATTAATCAACGTAAAGGAAAATTTGAACAGGCCGAAGGTGGGACCATATTTTTAGATGAAATTGGGGATATGAGTCTTTCTGCTCAAGCAAAGGTTTTACGAGCTTTACAGGAAAATAAAATTACGCGTGTTGGTGGTGAAAAAGAAATTAAAGTGAATGTGCGTGTGGTAGCTGCTACCAACAAGGATCTGCAAAAAGAAATTGCTAATGGAAATTTTCGCGAGGATCTTTATCACCGTTTGAGTGTTATCCTTATTCATGTTCCTTCCTTAAATGAGCGTAAAGAAGATATTCCGCTATTGGCGGAGCATTTTTTGAAACTAATTAGCGAAGATCATGGAATTCCTCCGAAAACATTTACCAAAGAGGCGATCAAAGAACTTCAAAAAATAAATTGGACCGGTAATATTCGCGAATTCAGGAATGTGGTGGAGCGACTGATTATACTGTGTGATAAAGTAATTACTGATAAAGATGTGATTGCGTATGCGAGGCCATTAAAGGGTTAATGGGCTTGTTGAAAATGGTTATAATGCAGATAATTACAATTTTAATTTCGGTATTAATCATAATATAATTTGGGGCGTTCCAATTCTTTAAAAGAAGAATTGGCGGGCTTTCCACTTCAATCTTTTTCGATGAAAAAATCGAAAAAGGATTTACGTTGCAATCCCTAACGCAACGTTCTCATTGAAAGTATCTTACTCCGAAACTCAAGATTTTATTAGTTAAATAATCGCTGCCAAAAACCTGGCGTTTTTTTGTAGGAAACGGTAGCACCTATAAATGTTAAGTCAATTAGCGGGACTTTGATCCATTCCGACACAAATGAAGCTCTTATAAAAAGGTCCGTTGATCCAAAAATAGAAGGAGCAGCGCCTATTTTCATTTTTTTGTCGGAAGCATAAATACATTCCAAGGCTACAATAAAATCGTCAGTAACTTCAATATTTTGAGACGATAGATCAATAGATTTTACCTCTTTTTTTCCAAAGGCTTTTATTATTATTGGTTCTTTCATCACATTTATCATTGTTTCCTCATTGATCATTCCTATAGCCGTAATGTGTCTGCTTACTGTTTTACCTTTTGTATAAATATTTATCCTGTAGATAGCAGTATCATTAATACCAAGACAAACTTTAAATTGTATTTTATCAATAAAAATTTGTTGTCCTTTTTTTATTTTTATTTTGTTTCCAATTTCAATTCCAACAGCATTCTTATCAAGTCCTTTTTCTTTTGCAATACGTTGGTAAGCGGTATCCTTGATTTGAGGTAACTCCATACATTCAAGGTCTTCAAGATCTTTTTCTCCCAGAATTTTGGTTTCGTATTCATTTGGAGTAATTGTTACTTGGGATAACTGATAGGTTATTTCTTCGAGGTAAAAAATGCCATTACTATCGCATTTATTCTTTAGTTCTTTTAACTTTAATAAAATAGTTTGGTAACCAATTAAAGAAATTTGAATAGTATCATCATCCTTTTCAGAAGTTGCTTTAAACTTGAAATTTCCATTCTCATCCGACAGAAATCCCCAGGCCTTTGCAGGAACACCTATATTTACATAGGGTAACCCCTCATTCGTTTTTTTATCTTTTATTGATCCTTTAAATTCCTGGCTGAATAAAAAAAAGGGAAGAAACGAAAACACAAAAAAGAAAATTTTTCTTAAAATCATTTTTATGGAATTAATAAGATGTGGAGCTTAAGAGGACGTGCGTCTGAATTTTATCAAAAGGTTTGCCAGATGTGTCACAACATATATTATTTAACATCATGTGGTCTTACTTCCTGAACTTTTTGTTCGGGATCTCGTTGTATTATTAAAGATATTTCCAATGATTAAAAAGATCCCTCTTCCGTAAAAACGAAAAAGGGATCACATTTAAACTATTATTTTTATCTTTTTACGTACTGTTCCTGGTAGTATTTTTTATAATCACCGGAAGTAACGTTGTTTAACCATTCTTCATTTGTAAGGTACCAATCAACTGTTTTTTCTAAACCTTCTTCAAATTGTAAAGAAGGGGTCCAGCCTAATTCCTTTTGTAGTTTTGATGAATCGATCGCATAGCGTAAATCATGTCCTGCACGGTCTTTCACATAAGTGATCAGTTTTGCTGATTCGCCTTCAGTACGGTTTAATTTCTTATCCATGATCTTACAAAGCAAATGGATCAGATCAATATTGGTCCATTCATTATGTCCTCCAATATTATAAGTTACTCCTGCTTTTGCATTGTGATAAATTAGATCAATTGCGCGTGCATGATCTTCCACCCATAGCCAATCACGTATGTTTTCACCTTTTCCGTAAATAGGAATTGATTTATTATTTTTGATATTATAGATCGAAAGAGGAATTAATTTTTCAGGGAAATGGAAACTTCCATAATTATTTGAGCAATTTGAAATTACTGCATCCAGGCCATAGGTATCGTGATAAGCTCTTACAAAGTGATCAGAGCTGGCTTTTGAAGCTGAATAAGGGCTGTGCGGGTCATATCCTGTTGTTTCAGTAAACATACCTGTTTCACCTAAGCTACCATATACTTCATCGGTAGAAACATGATAAAAACGGTGCGCTGAAAAATTATCTTTCCATTGATTACGTGCTGCATTTAATAAATTAACAGTACCTATAACATTGGTCATTACAAACTCTAATGGATTGCTAATGCTTCTGTCCACATGACTTTCAGCAGCCAAATGAACTACTCCATCAAATTTATGCTCCTCAAATAATTGATCAATAAATGCGGCATCAACAATGTCGCCTTTTACAAACTCATAATTTGGTTGGTTTTCAATATCTTTTAAATTAGCAAGATTACCGGCATACGTTAGTTTATCTAAATTTACAATTTGATAATTTGGATATTTAGTTACAAATAATCGGACAACATGTGATCCAATAAAACCAGCGCCTCCGGTAATAAGTATTTTTTTGTTTTTCATTTTTTTATTTCTCCAGCGCTTCTTTGAAAAAGAGGCGTTTTTAATAAATTATAATTTTGCAAAAATTTCAGAAACACAGATTTGTAAATTTGTATCGATTAGTTATTCGTATCTTTAAAGACTCCAATAGGTTAACTCTTTAATATGATTTTTCAAAATCCCCTTTACATCTACCAATATACCGCCCTCTGAAAGTATAGATTTATAAAAGGTTTCGTCTAATTGTAAATATTCTTCGTGGTTTACAGCTACTACAACTGCATCATATCCTTTGCCAATTTCTTTTGTTAATCCAAAGCCATATTCGTGCATTAATTCTTCTGAAGATGCATGGGGGTCAACAATATCAACACTTACACCAAAAGATTTAAATTCTTTGACCACGTCAGCAACTTTAGAATTACGAATATCACTGACATTCTCTTTAAATGTGGCGCCCATTAATAATACACGAGATATTGTTAGGTTTTTTTTAGCAGCAATTATTTTTTTTACGGTTTGTTTCGCGATATAAAAACCCATCGAATCGTTTACATAACGGCCTGAGTTAATAACACGGGCATGATAACCTAATTGTTCGGCTTTGTAGGTTAAGTAATAGGGGTCAACCCCAATGCAGTGGCCTCCAACGAGCCCCGGAGAAAATTTCAGGAAATTCCATTTAGTTCCCGCTGCTTCCAAAACATCATACGTATTAATTCCTATACGGCTGAAAATTATGGATAGCTCATTCATTAATGCAATGTTCACATCACGTTGCGTATTCTCAATAATTTTTGCAGCCTCAGCAACCTTGATGGATGAGGCTTTGTGAACACCCGGCTCCACAATTATTTTATAAACGTTTGCAATTGTTTCTAAAGATTCTTCACAACAGCCAGAAACTATTTTTAATATTTTTGTAATGGTATGTTCTTTATCGCCCGGATTAATACGTTCTGGAGAATATCCTACTTTGAAATCAGTTCTGAATTTTAATCCTGACACTTCTTCTAAAACAGGTACACAATCTTCTTCCGTACATCCAGGATAAACGGTTGATTCATAAACAATGTAATCCCCCTTCTTTAAAGCTATTCCTACAGAATGAGAAGCACTGATCAATGGTTTTAAATTTGGGTGGTTATGTTCATCAATAGGAGTGGGGACAGCAATAATAAAAAAATTAGCTTCTTTTAATACATCTATTGATGTTGTAAATTTAATATCGCACCCTTCAAAATCCTCCTTTTGCATTTCCTGCGAAGGATCGATGTTGTTTTGCATCATCTTTATGCGTTCTTCATGAATGTCAAAACCAATTACTTTTACTTTTTTTGCAAAAGCCAAAGCTATTGGTAAACCAACATATCCGAGGCCGATCACTGCAATTGTCGCTTCTTTTTTTAATAGTTTATTATACATTATATTAATTTGATAATTTCATTAACATTGTTAAAAAAATATGAGTCCTTATTACTTTAAAATATTTTAAAGTATTCTTCTAACTCTTTCTGTCTTCGTTTCTTAATGAGTAAATACGTTCAATTATATCAACCACTTTCAGGCCTTCCATTGCATTGGTTGTAATTGTGGTTCTTCCTTTTAGGGTATCAATTACATTCTTGAAAATGTAATTATGATTATTTGCAGATCCTTTGTATGCACCGTAATCATTGGCTGCATTTGTTGGTGCAAGCTCGGGCATTGTATAATCTTTAATATGGCAATATTCTACTTTGTCCATATATTGCCCGCCTACTTTAACGCTCCCTTTACTTCCAATAATTGTAATGCTGCTTTCAAGGTTAGTATCCCAAACAGCAGTAGAGTAGTTAATACAGCCCATTCCACCGTTCATAAAATTGAAATTAACGAAACCGCTGTCTTCAAATTCAGTTAAGTTGGAATGATTAAAATCTTTAAATTTGGCCTGGATATCTTTTAGATCTCCAAAGAGCCAATACAAAATATCAATGAAGTGAGAAAATTGAGTGAACAGTGTGCCTCCATCCAATTTCTGTGTCCCTTTCCAGCCTCCCTTTTTATAATACCGTTCATCACGATTCCAGTAGCAATTGAGTTGAACCATAAACACATCACCGATAATTTTATTTTCTACAATATCCTTTAACCATTCAGATGGTGGAGAGTAGCGGTTTTGCATTACACAAAAAACTGTTTTATTTACTTGTAATGCTTTGAAAATTATGGTTTCACAATCAGCTTTTGTGAGTGCCATTGGTTTTTCACAAATGATATTTTTTTTTGCATCCAATGCTTCCAAAGCATGTTGTGCATGTAATCCGTTAGGAGTACAGATGCTAACCACCTCAATTTCGGGATGGGAAGCGATCATTTTATCAATAGAGTTGAAATAGGGTTCTGTTATATCGGTTAATCCTGTCTGCTCTTTTGAAGATGAATCGCAAACTGCAATCAGTTCTGATTCATCATTCCTGCGAATCATCTCTGCATGGCGTTTACCAATATGTCCCTGACCAATTACTGCAAATTTTATTTTAGCCATATTTTATGTTAAGAAACGCAGTTCAGGAATTTATCCTGGTTAAATTTTATTTGATCTTAAGAAAATTAAAAATTAAAAAAATCAATTTTATATTTTTGTCACAACGTTATTTTCTATTCTATATTTTTCTTTACTTTCCAGGCATACAGCAATGTTTTCTTTATCAAACTGTAAACGATGCCCATATTCGCTTATCCAACCTGATTGTTTGGCCGGATTGCCTATCCAAAGTGAGTAGGGAGGGACATTTTTTGTAACCACCGCACCAGCCCCAATAAACGCGTACTCGCCAATATTATGTCCGCATACTATGGTTGCATTTGCTCCAATGGATGCGCCTTTACCAACGTGTGTTTTCGCGTATTCGTTTTTACGATTGATAGCGCTGCGCGGATTAATAACATTTGTAAATACCATGGAGGGACCGAGAAAAACATCATCATCGCAGGTGACACCGGTATATATCGAAACGTTATTTTGAACTTTCACGTTTCTTCCTAAAACAACTTGTGGAGAAACTACTACATTTTGACCCAGGTTACAATTTTCACCTAAAGTACAATTTGACATAAGGTGAGAAAAGTGCCAAATTTTTGTGCCCTTTCCAATTGTACAACCTTCATCAATTATTGCTGTAGAATGTGCGAAAAAATCCTGTTCCATTTGATCTGAAAATTAAGAAATACAAAATTAGAAATTTCCTTGAAAGAGAAGGGGGAAAAGGAGAAAATGTTAAAGATTTCTTGTAACCGGATCGAATCAATTCTGAATTGATAAAATGAACCAATTAGTAATGGGTATGTGCTTAGTTGCTAGGAAGGAATTTCAATGATTTGCACTACATTGGCAAATAAACAACCTTTTTCGTTTCAAAAAAATTTTCAGTGAAATAATCTTTCAAATCGTAATAGACAACGCGTTTTTTAAATTCCAGGAATTCTTCGGTAAGGTCGCCTCCTTTTAAAAATAGAATGCCGTTTGGTAAATTATTGAACTGTTTTTTACTGATCTTACCCTGTACCCATCTATAAAATATAGAAGAATCAGTAACAGCACGGCTGATCACAAATTCAAATTTTTCTTTTACTTCCTCAGCTCTTTTATGCTCTGCTTTTACATTTTTCAGGCCAAGTGCTGCTGCAACCTCATTCACTACTTTAATTTTTTTACCGATTGAATCTACCAGGTAAAAATTGCTTTCCGGAAAAAGAATGGCCAATGGAATCCCAGGGAACCCACCACCACAACCTACATCCATTATAGCAGTTTTCGGTTTAAAGTTCATTACTTTAGCTATCCCCAATGAATGAAGGACATGTCGCTCGTACAACAGATCAATATCTTTACGTGAAATTACATTTATTTGTATGTTCCAATGCTCGTAAAGGCTTTGCAAAGATGCAAACTGTTGCAGCTGTGTTTCAGTAAGATTGGGAAAGTATTTGGAAATAAGTGCCTGACCATTTAAGCCCTTTTCTACCGCATTGCTTCCTTCCTTTTCAACATCGATAGGGTTTGAAGAAGGGGTAGAGGAGGAGGTATCTGGAAAATCCATAGTGTTTAAAATACTTATTTTTTATAAAAAAAGAATGAACAATAGCTTAAGGAATTATATTTTTCCTGTTGAGTTTTTTAGAATAGTAGCTAAAAATTCACGGGCGCGAAATAACTGCGCTTTAACTGTACCCAAAGGTAATTCAAGTTTTTCAGCAATTTCTTCGTAAGATAATTCATCAAAATAGCGCAACTCCACTAATACACGATAACGGGGTTTTAATTTTTCCACTATATCACGCATATGTTTTACCTTTTGCTTTTTCACCATGTGCTCTTCCGGATTTAAGCCATCAGCTTTAATATCCATGCTCATTTCAGCGCCTTCACTATTTTCAAATTTTTTATCGATAGAAAACATGATCATTTTTTTTCTACGAATAAAATCAATACAATTGTTTGAAGCAATTTTAAACAACCAGGTGCTGAAGGCATAAGTTGGCGTATATTGACTCAAGCGTTTGAATGCTTTACCAAATGCTTCAATGGTCAGATCATCGGCATCATCTTTGTTATTAACCATTTTAAGAAGCATAAAATAAACCGAATCACGGTAACGTCCCATCAATTCGGCATATGCTCTTTGGTCGCCCTTATCAAGTGCTGCCCGGATCAAATTATAATCATACACAGCCTTGACCGACAAATTTGTGTCAAATTCTAAATCATCCATTTGTTTTCTCCCATTTGTTTTTCTTAGTAAAAATGTTTGATATTACGATCAATGGATACATTATCAGTAATATCAGTTCAATAACCGGTAAAAAGATCAATAGATCCTTTTCAGATAAAAGGCTCATTGATTTGTTAAAGATAATAATTTGAATTGACAATCGTATGGTAAAAAGCGATAAAACAATAATTGGTTCAAACTGAAGTATCAATATAGTTATAAATGAGGAATAAAACAAATATTGGCTGAAACGGAGTAATCTTATCAGAGATTTACTTTTAGCATTATAATGCTTAAATGTTTTTCCTTGTCTTACTTTTTTGAAGAACCAATCTTTAAATGTTTTTTTTACCCGCGAAATGGTATGGCTGTCAACATCTATTTCAATTTTGGTATTGTGTTTGGTCGCGGCTTCATTTACAAACAAGTCATCATCGCCTGATTCAATGTGGTAATGCGAGGCAAACCCTTTCATTTTAAAGAATAAGGACTTTTTATATGCCAGGTTCCTACCTGTTCCCATGTATGTTTTACCGGCTAATGCGAAGGATAAATATTGAAGTGCATTGGTAAAAGCGTCAAAACGGATAATTTTATTTAAAAAGCCTTTTTGTTTTTCATACGCACCATAGCCGAGTACGATCTCTGTTTCTGATGAAAAGTGCTGCATCATGTTTCTCAGCCAAAATTTACTGTTGGGCTTACAATCGGCTTCTGTAAACAAAAGATGCTCATGTTTTGCACCCTTTATTCCAAGCATTAAGGCTACCTTTTTACCATGTGAATGGTTTTTGCTCTCCTTAATAGTAACTACTTTGAGATTTGAATATTTTTTTACCAGCTCTTTTAAAATATCTTCTGTATTATCAAAAGAGCAATCGTTTACAACAACTACCTCAAACTCGGGATAATCCTGTTCGAAAATGAAATGTAAAAATTTAACAAGATTATCTTCCTCATTTCTGGCGCAAATAATTACGGATGCAGGTGGGGTATAGGCTTTTAACTCCTTTTTTTTATAAAAAGCAAATCGTCTGAAAAAAAATAAATAATACCAAAGCTGCAGAAGCAATGCGAAAGCAAAGACGTAAAAAATAATTGATCCTACAGAAAATGTTGAAAAGGCAGACATATTTAATACCACGAATTACGGATAAAAACGATTTTAAAAATAAACTATCACGTTTACAAATAAAAATTAATTACAAATAATTTGATTTGCAATTAATTGAAAATTCGCTATTGATTGTAAATGACAAAAATAGACTGAACCAGTCCATGCTATTATATTATCTTTGGCAGGATTTAAACAAAGTAATTAACAATTCAGGGATACCAATAATGAATAGTGACAATTCTGGTAATGGCGAATCCTTAGGTTTTTAAATTGTTTGCGTGAGGGATTGCAGCGGAAATCCTTTTCCGATTTTTATCGTAGAAGATTGAAGCGGAAAGCCCGACCCGTAGCGCAGCGAAGAGGGCACGCTCATATAAACCGAATAGTAAAACAATAACGAATATAATATGAAGTTTAACATTTCGCATACCGATAAAAACAGCAAAGCCAGAGCCGGAGAGCTTATAACGGATCATGGTACTATTCAAACTCCAATTTTTATGCCTGTTGGCACAGCAGGAACAGTGAAAACTGTCCACCAGCGTGAGCTGAAAGATGATATTAAAGCACAAATAATTTTAGGAAACACCTATCATTTGTATCTCCGTCCGGGACTTGAAGTAATTGAAAAAGCAGGTGGATTACATAAATTTAACGGATGGGACAGGCCTTTGTTAACGGATAGTGGCGGTTACCAGGTTTATTCATTGTCTGATCAGCGGAAGCTAAGCGAAGAAGGGGCCAAGTTCACTTCCCACATTGATGGCAGCAAACATTTTTTTAGTCCAGAAGGTGTAATGGACATACAGCGCACCATTGGAGCCGATATTATTATGGCTTTTGATGAATGTACTCCTTACCCATGTGATTATAACTATGCAAAAAAATCGCTTGACATGACACATCGCTGGCTAAAACGCTGTTGTGCGCGTTTTGATCAAACGGAAGGGAAATATGGTTTTTCGCAAACGCTTTTTCCAATTGTGCAGGGAAGTGTATATCCTGATCTAAGAAAAAAATCGGCTGAATTTATTGCCGAACAAAATCGTGAAGGAAATGCTATTGGCGGTTTATCAGTTGGAGAGCCTGCTGAAGATATGTATGCGATGACAGAAGTGGTATGCGACATTCTACCGGTAGATAAGCCTCGTTATTTAATGGGGGTGGGCACCCCGATAAATATTTTGGAAAGCATTGCCTTGGGTATTGATATGTTTGATTGTGTGATGCCTACCCGCAATGCCCGTCATGGTTTATTATATACTCAACATGGCTTGATCAATATTAAAAATGAAAAATGGAAGGATGATTTTTCAGCATTAGATGAAAATGGAACGGCTTATGTTGATAAAGAGTATTCAAAAGCATATCTTCGCCATTTAGTACATTCTAAAGAATTATTAGGTGCTCAAATTTCAAGTATTCACAACCTCGCTTTTTATTTATGGCTTGTTGGCGAGGCTCGAAATCAAATTATAGCAGGGACATTCCGCGAATGGAAAGATAAAATGGTAAAGCAAATGAATAACAGGCTTTAATTAATTTCGGATCGCATATTTTTGATTTCGGATTTTGACCCGAAATTTTCGCAATCCTAAAGCACAAATAAAAAAATGAAAATATTAGATATATATATTATTAAAAAATTTTTGGGGACATTTTTTTTCTCAATGTCTCTCATCATTCTGATTGTTGTGGTGTTTGATATTTCAGAAAAAATCGATGATTTTATTGGACGAGAGGCACCTCTTAAAGCAATAGTTTTTGATTTTTATTTTAATTTCATTCCATATTTTGTTAACCTTTTTAGTCCTCTGTTTACATTTATTGCAGTTATTTTGTTTACGTCACAAATGGCTACACGTACTGAAATTGTTGCCATTTTAAGCAGCGGTGTAAGTTACAGAAGATTGCTTTTGCCATATATGCTTTCGGCTATTGTTATTGCAATTTTATCTTTATTTCTTAATAATTTTGTGATACCCAATGCAACAAAAAAGCGCATTGCATTTGAAGATAAATACATTAGAAATGAATTTCATAACCGAAACAGAAATATCCATATGCAATTAACTCCAGGAAATTACATATACATGGAAGGGTATAGTACACAGGAAAATACAGGTTTTAAATTTTCAATTGAAAAATTTAATGATGGGCAGCTTGATTATAAACTAATGGCTGAAAGTATTAAATGGGATAGCGTTAAGAATAGTTGGGCAATTAATAATTATTTTATCAGGGAAATTAAGGGAATAGATGAAATTGTAAAAAAAGGGACGAAGCTGGATACAGTATTGGGTTTTACACCAAAAGAATTTGGACGAAAAGATAATACAGTTGAAACAATGGATTATTATGAACTCAATGCATATATAGATTCCGAACGCTTGAAAGGTTCCGATAATGTTGAGTTATACGAAATTGAAAAATACAGACGGATCTCTTTTCCATTTGCAACATTTATTCTAACCTTGATAGGAGTTTCAATTGCAAGCAGGAAAGTGCGCGGTGGGATTGGTATGCATATTGGACTTGGTATTTTGATCAGTTTTACTTTTATTATGTTCATGCAAGTAAGCACCACCTTTGCTGCAAGCGGCTTGGTTTCTCCATTAATTGCTGTTTGGATCCCTAATTTTATATTCAGCCTTTTAGCTTTGTATTTATTGAAAAAGGCCCAGAAATAATCAAAGGTTTCAAGTTAAAAAAAAGTTTCACGTTTCAAGTTGACGTACTATATTTTAAAAGTTTCATGTAACAGTACATGCTTAAACTTGAAACTTGTAACGTGAAACTTTTATAAAGGACCTTCCCAAACAAAACAATTTTTAAAATTGTTTTTCAGATCTGTTTTGTTTTTAAAAATCCCATACACTGTTGATCCACTGCCGCTCATAGCTGCATATTCAGCTCCCATTGAATATAGCTGTTGTTTTATTTGTTTTAGTTCCGGAAATTGTAAAAAAACAGAATCTTCGAAATCGTTGTGAACAAATTCTTTCCATTGCTCGATTGGTAAATTAAGCAGATCATTTTCCAATGATCGAGTTGGTATTTTAGGAATTACTCCACTGTATGCTTTTGCTGTATTAATATGAATATTTGGATAAATCAATGCAATATGATAGTTGCTCAGATCCAGTTTCATGGATTCATATTGATCACCTGTACCTTCTGCAAAAGAAGGCTTATTGCTAATAAAAAAAGAACAATCGCTTCCCAACTGCCGTGCATAATTATGCATTTCGCCCCAGGAAATACCTAATTCAAATTTATCATTTAACAAATGAATAAAAAAAGCCGCATCGGCCGAACCGCCACCTAAACCTGCTCCAATTGGGATGTGTTTGTGCAAATGAACTTTTACATTTGGCAAAACATAGTCGGCTGCGATCAAATGATAAGCGTACCAACATAAATTATCATCTGCATTGCCAGGTATTTCAATACCAGAAAAGGTAAAACTAATTCGTTCGTTGGAGTCGTCCGTGTTTTCAATTATTTCCAGCGCATCGCATAAAGCAACAGGATAAAAAGCACTTTCAATATTATGATAACCATCATCTCGTTTTTCAATGATGTTTAGGCCTATATTTATTTTTGAATTGGGGAATGAAATCATTGTGTTTTTATAAATGCGAGAAAATTATTTCGCACGAAGTTCGCAAAGTTTTTCGCAAAGTTTGCAAAGAGTAGATAGGTTAATTTAAAAGATCTTATTTTATCATAAAAAATCGTGATAAATCTGCGTACCATATATGTAAAGTTTAGTAAATTCATATAAATTCGATTTTCGTATTTTTTTTGTAATTTAGCATCTTAATAAAAAATTTTAGACAATGAATTATTTAGAATTTGAAAAACCAATTGCCGAATTATTCGAACAATTAGAGAAAGTAAAGCAAGTTGGTGAAAAAAGTGGTGTTGATATTTCACAAACGATTACTGAAATAGAAGATAAGATAAAAGAAGAGCGTACCAGAATTTATGGAAATCTTACTCCTTGGGAGCGTGTTCAGGTTTCCCGTCACCCCGACAGACCCTATACTTTAGCATATATTGATTACATAACGGGAGGTACCTTTATGGAATTGCATGGCGATCGTACTGTAAAAGATGATAAGGCTATGGTGGGCGGTTTTGGCAGTATTGATGGGAAAACAGTTATGTTCATTGGTCAACAAAAAGGTATCAATACTAAAATGCGTCAGATACGTAGGTTCGGTATGGCTAATCCTGAAGGATATCGTAAAGCATTACGTTTAATGAAACTGGCTGAAAAATTCAACAAACCTATTGTTACACTTATAGATACACCCGGTGCTTATCCAGGTTTAGAAGCGGAAGAACGTGGACAAGGTGAAGCTATTGCACGTAATTTACTCGAAATGTCTCAATTGAAAGTTCCTGTTATTTGTATCGTTATTGGCGAAGGTGCATCAGGTGGCGCATTAGGAATAGGAATTGGAGATAAAGTATTGATGCTTGAAAATACATGGTATTCTGTAATTTCTCCGGAATCATGTTCATCCATCTTATGGCGCAACTGGAATAACAAAGAACGTGCAGCAGAAGCTTTAAAATTGACCCCTAAAGATATGCTTGCCAATAAATTGATTGATGGAGTTATTCCCGAACCTCTAGGAGGAGCACATACCAATCATGAAGAAACATTTAAAACAGTAAAAGAAGAGATATTAAAACACCTTGCTAAATTGGAAAAATTAAGTCCTAAAAAACGTGTTGAGCAACGGATTGAAAAGTTTTGTGCTATGGGAATGGTGAATGAAAATGGTGATAAACTTGTTGAAGGAGAAGTTTTATTGAACAAAGAATCTTAATTGGATACTTCATATTGAAATAAAATAAAAATGAGGCTCTTTTAAGCCTCATTTTTATTTTAAATATTCATCCAATTGTTTATCTTTTAACTGGTATGGTCACTAACGATCACCCATTTCCCTTTTATCTTTTTCCAAAGCAAGGTATAAAAACCTCCAACATTTCCTTTTTTTCTTTTAAGATTCCAACTGCCAATTACATAACAACTGTTTTCTGATAATTGTTCAACACCTACAATTGAAAAATTCAATTCACCCATTGTTGCTTTATCGGGATAGCTTTTTTTATAATTATCCAGGGTGCTTTGCCAGCCGAATGTTATTCCATTTTTCCCAATAAACTTTAAACTGTCGCTATTCCAATAGGAGGCCATAAACCCCTCAATGTCTCCTTTGTTCCATGCAAGTTCCTGCGCATGCATTGTTTTCTCGATCGTAGAAATTATTTTATTTTCGGTTTGAGAATAAAATTTGGTAGAAAGTAATGTAAGTGTAAGTATTAATAAGTGTTTTTTCATAAATTGAAATGTTGTAAAAGCTGAGCTCTTATGTACAATTGTATTTTTCTAAGCCCCAACTTTAATAGTAACAGTCGTTTCCTCATTATCTTCGCCACTATCTTTATCCCCTCCTTTTAGCGACTTTGTATTATTATCCGGTGTACGATCAATTAGTTTATTATATGGATCAATTCCAACTTTAACAGGCTCTTGGTCAACAATAATTTCAAACTCCATTTTATTTTTATTGATCTTGCGTTTTTGTAAATACAATTCTGTTTCTGTTTTTTTGTCTTTCACCAGTTTACTTCCAAATACACCAATATCCATCCAATCATTAACTACAACATCTTTCATTTTGCCAATGCTGTCAGCTTTCATTTTTTTGCTTTCGATTGAAAATTTCACCAGGTATTTTCCATCCTTTGTTTTTGTATAAGAACATTTTGTTGTTTTATTTTCATACAAGGTGATGGTTTCAAACATATCGTTAAGGATATATTTAAGGCTGTCGGGAGTAGCTGCTTTCAGATAATTGATGAACTCAATTGAATTGGTATATGGTGGCTCCTGGAAGGCAACTTTTTTAATATACTTTGCCAGTGCCGCATTTAATGAATCTTCACCTATATAATCTTTCAAGGCATACATTACCACGCTTCCTTTATTGTAATGAATATATTGTTGGTTTTCAACTAACAGTAATGGACGTTCTTTTTTGCCTTCAGTAGCTCTACCTTTTAAATATTGGTTCATTTCATATTTCAAAAATTTTTTCATTGCTTCTTTTCCATATTCTTTTTCCATTACCATCAATGCAGAGTATTGCGACATCGTTTCCGACATTATCGTGGAGCCCTGAACATTCCCCCCAATTACCTGATGTGCCCACCATTGATGCGCCACTTCGTGAGCAGTAACATAAAAAGGATAGTCGATCGATTCAGGATCAGCATCATCCACTTTAGCAATAAAACCTATCCCTTCCGAAAAAGGGATTGTATTGGGAAACGACTGTGCAAATGTTGCATACCGTGGGAATTCTAATATACGAACTTGTTTATGCTGGTAAGGGCCAAAGTTCTTGGTATAATAATCAAGGGATCTTTTTATTCCTTTTATCATTCTTTCGATATTATACTCATGGCCTTCATTGTAATAAATTTCAATGGCAACCACCTGTCCGGATCTTGAATTAGGGTCGATCCATTTATCGCGCTTCACTTCGTAACGAGCGGAAAGGAATGAATAGAAATTTAAAATTTTACTATCCATTTTATAATGAAAATAATTTCTATCATCCTGTTTCCAACTTTTAAGCAAATAGCCAGGAGCCACTGCCATCTGGTCAATTGAAGTACTCATTGTACATTCAAAATCTATCCAGTCTGCATCATTGCTAATGTATGTATTCATACGCGCAAGTGAATCATTTACATTCGCCATTCGTTCTTTTTTACCCAACCCATATTTTTTGCGAGACGAATCATCACCCAATTCACTTTGTTCGGAATATCCTAAACTTGGTAATAATTGATTATTAAAAAAAGTTCCATTATAAACAATGGAAGTACCTGCATCCGAATTCTTAAATCCTTTAGGGAAATAATCTAAATTCATTTCAAATTTAATTGAATCGCCTGGTAGGAGAGCGGTTTTAAGTTTGTAAATTTGAAATCCATTTTCTTTATCATCTAACAATAGAGTGGTTGTCTTATTAAATTTTAATTCGTTAATATGAATTTCAGTGAATAAATTAATAATAATACTATCAATAGCTTTGTTTGTTTTGTTTTTCAGAATATAATAACCATTCATTTTAACTCCACGTTCCTGCGGAAAAATATCGACATTCCAATTTGCTGCAACAATGCGTGGTTGAGGCGTTTTTGAATAACGTTTATATTTCTTTTCAAATTCAGCCTGGGCTTCTTCTTGTTTTTTGGAAGAAATATTTTTATTTAAAACAGAAGTATTATAATAAATAAATCCTCCACTCATTAGGAATACTAAAATACCCAGAGACATTGCTAGTTTTGCTTTGCCAGTAAATAAAGGTTTTGCAATACGTAAACGATTTTTAAAACCTTTTTCTTTGCCTCGTACCCAAAGTAAATTTGATAGTAGAATAAGTATAATTGCAAAACTGCTCCAATAGATCTTAAAAATTACGAAGGAATAAATGCCATGCCCGTATCCATTCATATCTGAATAGGGTAGGCGAGGGCCACTGCTGTTAAACATCAATAATTGATTATTCCATTCCAATAAGCTAAATGCAATAGGAAACAAGATCAATATTAAAACTGCCACAAAGTAACCTACATATTTATTGTTGATTATTACCTGCACAGCCATTGCCAATGCACATATCAATGATAAACTAATTAATTTAAAACCAAATAATTCTTTGATGTATTGGAGTACTTCCACTTTGTAATAACCATTATACATTTGAATAGACATCCCGGTGATCATTATAACAAATAGCAAAATAATTTGTACCGATACCAGGGCTGTTAACTTAGATGCAAAGCTTACCCAGGGGGCAAGAGGGCTCACTCCGACTAGTTCATCCACTTTAGCATCACGCTCGCGCCATACAACAATACCTGCGTAAAACACAATTAAAATGATCATGAAAAATTGAAATATTCCTGCTCCCACTTGCAAGATCTGGTAGGTTACAGGAAACGTAGAAGTGCCATAAATAAGACTTAATTGAGAACTAACAGCTACAAAACTTAAAATGCTTAAGGCAATTATAATTAAGAAAAATATACTTTTTACAATTTTATTAAACTCGAATTTTGCTAAAAAAAAAGTTTGATAAAAGCTGAACTTGGAACTGAAATTTTGTGTTGCTTTAGGAACATCCGCTAAAGAATTAACAGGGGCTGATGCAATTGATAACATTTCTTTTCTTTTTCTGCGAAAGAATGAAACGGGTTCATTGAACTGGCTGAATTTGAAACGAAGGAATGTTAAAAGGGTAATGCTTATACCTATTCCAAGCCATAATAGACGATTGTAAAGTAAAGCCCCTTCAAAGGGAATAGATAATGTATTTTGTTCGGAAGGCGACCAATATTTTGTGATTTTGTTCAGTGCTTGTTCTCCAAATGGTTCGAGCAATGATGCAATTGTTTGATTATCCAGATCGGCAAGTAATGAGGAAGCGATACCTTTAATTAATATTAATGCAATACAACCCACATATCCGGCTATCATATTACGTGAAAAAGTAACCAAAGAAAAAAAGATGGCGCCAACTAACAAGGTATTTGGAACAACAAATAAAATAAATGGTTGCAGGTAATTCATTATATGAAATGCCCCTAATTTTTCTGCTTCAATCCCAGGTAATGCACAAGTGACCATGTGCCCTAAAACAGTACCGGTTAGCACAAACATAGCGACTAAAAAGGCCGCGGTAAATCGTCCGAACAGATATCCGAATTTGCTGATGGGCTTGGTAAACAATAACGGATGCATGTTATATTGGAAATCCTTATATACTGCAGGAGCAATAATGGTAATTAAAATAATTGCCCCGATAATATCAGTACTCAAACCATTTAAAATACCTGCAATGGCATTGGCAGAGTTAATTGTAGCATTACTATCTGAACTTGTGCCTCCAAGCAAACCGGCCACTGCTGCGGTAAGTAACATAGATAGTCCAAAGAATACCAGAAAGAAAATATACGTTGCAGGTTTTTTGAACCAGAGTTTCAGCTCGAAAAGAAATATTTGTTTGAACATTTTTTAAAAATTTTGAGTTGGAGATTTAGAGAAATAAAGAGTTAGAGTTGTGCTATTTAAAGAATTTGAGAGCTTGTTGTTGTCTGTTTTTTTTCTTCTCTAATTCACTAAATCACCAATTCTCTAATTCGTGATGGTTGCAAAATAAACATCTTCCAAATCGGCTGTTACAGGGGCGAACGAAGCATCAGGTTGCGCTGTATCGAATACATGGATTTGAATCTTACCTTCTACTACTTTCGTAGAAATAACTTTAAAATTGCCTTTGTGATCAGTCAATTGTTCTTTGTCAATATACTTTACCCAGATCTTACCTTTCATATCTTCGATAGTTTGAGCCGGTTTGCCTGAAAGCAATATCTTTCCTTGGTTCATGATCACCATATTTGAACATAAATTGCGCACATCATCAACTATGTGTGTGGAAAGAATAACAATAATATTTTCACCGATCTCACTTAACAAATTATGAAAACGATTACGTTCCATAGGGTCTAAGCCTGCGGTTGGTTCATCCACAATTACCAATTTGGGATTGCCTAACAATGCCTGCGCAATACCAAAACGCTGACGCATTCCTCCCGAATAATCACCAATATTGCGTTTCCTGGCTTCGAATAAATTGGTTTGATTAAGTAATGCTTCACAAACTTCCTTGCGTTCTTTGGCATTATCCAAACCTTTTAAAATTGCAAAGTGGTTCAACATATCTATGGCAGATACTTTAGGATAAAACCCAAAATCCTGCGGTAAATAGCCAAGCACTTTACGCACTTCATCTTTTTGTTTGATCACATCAATATCGCCTAAAGTAACTGTTCCACTATCCGGTTCCTGCAGAGTTGCAATGGTGCGCATAAGAGAGGATTTCCCAGCCCCATTTGGTCCAAGTAAACCAAACATACCGTTACCAATTTCCATATTAATATTGTCTAATGCTTTTAACCCGTTGGAATAGGTTTTAGAAAGATTGCTGATGGTTAGTTTCATTTTATTTATTTTAGTCAGAATACTTTTAGGACGTATAATTAAGTAATTTGTTACATTTGAATACAAATATACATAAGTCCTGCAATGGCAATCACAAATGAAAAAATCAATGCTGAATCTTACTTTAACAGTTTTGCTCATCGCCAATTTTTTGTTACCTAGTTTTTCATTTGGCCAATATACAAAGCTCCTTGATTTTACCGGTATAAACGGACGCCAACCTTTTGGTTCTCTTTTTTCTGATGGTACCTTTCTTTATGGGATGACACAATTAGGTGGCACCAGTAATCTTGGAGTAATTTATAAAATAAAGCCAGATGGGACAGGGTATAACAAATTGTTAGATTTTGCAGATACCACAAATGGAAGCCATCCTTGGGGCTCTCTTATTTCTGATGGAACCTTCCTATATGGAATGACTTATGATGGTGGCGCAAACAGTATGGGGGTCATTTTTAAAATAAAGTCTGATGGAACAGGGTATTCTAAACTCAAGGATTTTTCGGGCATAAATGGAGCACATCCCATTAGTTCTCTTATTTCAGAAGGAACCTTTTTATATGGTATGACTTATAGAGGTGGCATATCTGATGCTGGAGTTATCTTTAAAATAATGCCTGACGGAACGGGGTATTCCAAACTGTGGGATTTCGATGGTAGCATAAATGGAAGTTTGCCTTCCGGCTCTCTTATTTCTGATGGAACCTTTTTGTATGGAATGACTGTATTGGGAGGCGCAAATCAAATGGGAGTAATTTTTAAAATAAAACTTGATGGAACCGGATACTCGAAGCTTCTTGATTTCTCTGGCTCTAATGGAAATGCAGGTTCTTCCTCTCTTATTTCTGACGGAACCTTTCTGTATGGAATGGCTTATCAAGGCGGCACAAATGGTGCTGGAGTTATCTTTAAAATAAAACCTGATGGAACTGGATATTTAAAACTTAAAGATTTTCCAACCTTAATGAATGGAGGTGGTCCTACTGGATCTCTTATTTTTGATGGAACCTTTCTTTATGGAGCGAATGAAGGTCCTCCCGGTGGCTTGTATAATACGGGGGTAATTTTTGAAATAATGCCAGATGGGACAGGATATACAGATCTGTTTTATTTTGACCCTGATACCTTAGGATTTGGAAACGCTAGTGGTAGTAAAGTTATTGGTGATCTTATTTCTGATGGCACCTCTCTATATGGAATGGCAGTTCAAGGAGGTACAGGTTCTTGTCCTTATGGTTGTGGAACAATATTTAAGTTTCATCCTATAGGAATGGGTATAGCTGAAAATGATGTGGCAGAGAGTTTTAAGGTGTTGCCTAACCCTAGTAATGGAATGTTTATGATTGGAACAGAAGAAAATAATTACATGTTTATGATCACTAATGTTCTTGGAGAGAATATTTATAAATCCGGATTTATAAATCAGAAAACAGAAATTGATTTAAGCAAAGAGCCCAATGGGATTTATTTTCTAAACATCAAAACAGAAAAAGAAGCTTATACTAAAAAAATAATTATCAATAGGTAAATCTAACTTGCTTTCTCCTTTATAATAAACAAGATTCCTCCTGTGCGGCTAGTAATGAATAAATTCACTTCATTTATAATACTTACTAAAAAAAAACGCCCCGCAAATGCGAGGCGTTTCCCTTTTGATCTGTGAAATCTGTGGCACTGTTTTTTTAGAATTTTAGCCCTCAGAATTTAATCCTATTTCATATCATCCATAATAGCGATCGTTTCGCTCAGATATATATCTTTTTTCAAACTCTTATACCAATCTTTTGCTTTGGTGGCTTTTGCTGTATCGGCTGCAATAGCTATAGCATCTGTTTTTAAAGCTACTATTTCAATTCCCGGAATTTCTTTATCCAGATCTTCCATCTTTTTCGATTCCGCTTTATATCGCTTTTGTTCGCTTGTATATTTATCGAAGTTTAAAGATACTATAGTGCTGTCCTTCTGTTTTTTCAAACGTTTAGCAGCAGTTTCCAAAATGGTAAAACCCGGATTTTTTTTCAAGCGTGCTTCACTATTTGCCTTCAGTTTATTAAGAGAATACGATGGATTTAAAGGCACATAAGCAGCAGCAGGTATCTCGTCCCAGATCATATGATAATCCTGTTCTTTTTCTCCCTGGTCAAGTAAATAATATGGATCAGGCAGAATGATATCAGGAATAACACCTTTAAGTTGTGTTGCACCACCATTAATCCTATAAAACTTTTGAGTGGTGATTTTAACTTGTCCCAATGGTTTTATTGAAGCATATTGTGCTGGTAAATAATCATCCAGGTTAAAAAATCGTTGAACGGTACCTTTCCCAAAAGTGGATGGTGAGGTACCTACAATTACTCCGCGCTTGTAATCCTGAATTGCAGCGGCCATAATTTCTGATGCAGAAGCAGAATTGGAGTTAACCATAATTGTTAGAGGACCACCATATACTACAGTTGGATCATTATCATCCATTACATTAGGGATGCCCGTTTTTGATTTTACCTGTACTATTGGACCTTTATCAATAAATAAACCAGCCATATTCACTACATCCGGTAATGAACCTCCGCCATTATAACGCAGATCCAAAATGATACCATCCACTTTTTCTTCGTTTAATTTCAGAAGTTCTTTTTTAATATCCTTAGCGCAACTGCGACCGTTATTGCCATTAAAATCAGCATAAAACGTTGGTAATTTAATATAACCGATATTTTTCTTTCCCTTTAAAATTGCAGATTGAGCATACGTCTCTTCAATAACTACAATATCGCGCGTAATTGCGATAACTACTATGCTGTTATCAGGTTTTCTAACTGTCAAACGAACTTCTGTTCCTTTTTTACCTCTAATTAATTGAACAGCATCATCTAAGCGCATATCTGTAATATCCACGGGCTCGGCTTCACCTTGTGCCACTTTTAAAATAATATCACCGGCTTTCAACTGTCCCTGGCGATAAGAAGCACTTCCAGGCACTATATTACTAACTTTTACTGCACCATCTTTTTCCTGAAGCTGAGCACCAATACCTTCTAATTGACCACTCATCCCTATATCAAAATTTGCTTTTTCTTTTGGAGGGAAAAATTCGGTATGTGGATCATAAATGCCGGTTACGGCATTAAAATAGGCCGTAAGTCTATCGTTGCGGTCTAATTTATTTAAACGTTTAAACCAATCATCGTTACTTTTTAGTACTTTTTTTCTTGCGGAGATCTCCAGCTCTTCTTTTGATTTAATTTTTACCGTGTCGCTTTTCTCTTTCGCTTTTTCCTGGCTATCCATCATTTCTGAAATACGGGAAAGGGTTTGATACTTCAGGTATTTTCTCCATTCTTCTTTTAAAGCATCTTTATTTTCACTGAAGCTTATTTTTTCCGCGTCCAGTTCAAGTGTTTCATCAGTACTAAAATCAAAGGGTTTGTCTAATATTTCTTTATAATAGGCTTGTGACTCATCAATCCTTTTATTAATAAGCTCAACCGATCTGTCAAAAAATGTAAAACGGCCGGTATTGATATCTTCATCAATGGAATGTTCAAACTTTTTTAGATCATTTACATCATCTTTAACCAGGAATTTTTTATTGTAATCCAACCGTTGTATATAAAGTTTAAACACTTTTTCGGAGAAAGCATCGTCCACTTCTTTTGGAGAATAATGCGAAGCGTTTAAACTCTGCATTACAATTTGATCAATGGCTACTTCTTTATCATTTTGGATGGTATATGTATATGAAACAAGTGCTATTGCAGCAACAGGTATCAGTAGGAGCAGTTTCTTTTTATTAAACATAATTTGGTATGTATTATTTGATTATAAAACTACGAATTATAAAGAGGCGAAGGCATGTCCGAAAATATTATTTAACAATTAATAACAGAATGTATTTTTGTTATACATTTACTCACTAATTAGCATATCCAATATTAATCCCACAAAAACTTCCTAAATGTCAAAACGACTATTATTATTCATTGTAGCCATTGTTGCTGCGGTTCTGATTTTTCTTATGCTGTATAAAAGCAAGCCGTCTTCTTCGGAAAATAAAGAAAATGCAGCTTTTAGCTCGTATATCAACGCGTTTACATCAGGAATTATTTCAAGTGAGTCCACAATTCGGATTTTGTTGACCAACGAAATTGCGGGACCAGTTGAAATCGGGAAACCAATTGAAAAAACATTGTTTGATTTTTCTCCTTCTATTAAAGGAACTGCAGTGTGGTTAGATAGCAGGACCATCGAATTCCGCCCGGAAAAACCCTTGCCAAGTAATATACATTATGAAGCCGAATTTTATTTGTCAACTATTTTGAAGGTTCCGGATGAGTTTGAAACATTTGAGTTTGATTTTCAAACCATGCAACAATCATTTGAAGTATATGTTGATGGAGTTACTACCACAGATAAAAAAAGCCTGCGTACACAGCGTTTGGATGGTTCACTTGCTACCGCTGATGTTGCCGATCCTTTACTGGTAGAAAAATTGTTAACTGTTTCACAAAACGGTAAGAATCTTGTTATTACATGGATCCATGAAGCAAACAGAACAACACACCGTTTTTCAGTGGATGGAATAATACGAAGCGAAAAACCCGAGACTGTTGAATTAAAATGGGATGGAGCCCCTTTGAATCTTGAAATTAAAGGAAGTAAAACTGTTGAAATTCCTGCGCTTGGCGATTTTAAAGTGGTGGATGTAAAGGTGATACAAAGCCCCGAACAGTATGCTGTATTACAGTTTTCTGATCCTATCATGGAAAATCAAACTCTTGATGGATTGGTTACTTTAACAGGGGGAGCTGCATTAAAATACATTATTGAAGATAACGAAATACGCGTTTACCCGCAATCTCGCCAAAATGGGGCGCGCACGATCACTGCTGAATTAGGTGTTAAAAATATTTTAGGAACATCCTTGCGTGAGCGTTATGTGATGGAAATAATGTTCGAAGAATTAAAACCGGAAATTCAATTGGTAGGAAAAGGTGTGATCTTACCAAATTCCAATGGTTTGATCTTCCCATTTAAAGCGGTGAGTTTAAAAGCAATTGATGTAAAGATCTTGAAAATTTACGAAAAAAACATTCCTCAATTTTTACAAATAAATAACCTGGAAGGTGATCGTGAATTGAGGCGTGTAGGGAAGGTTGTATTGAAAAAAACAATTCAATTGACGCAAAAAAGTGCTTTTGACCTTGGCAAATGGAATACGTATTCGTTTGATCTCGCAGAATTAATAAAAGCTGAGCCTGGTGCTATCTATAAAGTAATTATAAGTTTCAAAAAGGAATATTCAACTTATAAATGTGACAGTACTGATACAGAAAATAATGATGAATCAGGCATGCAGGAAGTTTCTGATGAAGAGGCAGGTGATGATGAGGAACACGAATGGGATTATTATGGAGATTATTATTATGATGATTATGAATATTACGATTATGATTATCGCGAAAGAGATAATCCTTGTAATTCAGCCTATTACAGGAATAAAGAGGTGAAACGCAACGTATTAGCTTCTGATCTGGGTTTAATTGCAAAACGTGGAACAGATGGTTCCATGAATTTTATTGTTACCAATTTAATAACTACAAAGCCGGTTTCAGGAGCAACCATCGAATTATTAGATTATCAGTTACAGGTGATGAAGTCGCTTAAAACCAATGGTGATGGAATGTGTGATGCTGTATTTAAAAAGAAACCATTTTTAATGGTTGCTAAAGCCGGTGAGCAAAGAGGGTATTTGAAATTAGATGATGGTTCCGCTCTTTCACTAAGTGCATTTGATATTTCGGGTGAACAAATACAAAAAGGGATCAAAGGATTTATTTATGGGGAGCGCGGAGTATGGCGTCCGGGAGATACATTGTTTTTATCATTTATCCTTGAGGACAAATTAAAAACCTTACCTAAAAACCACCCGGTACAGTTTGAATTACTGAATCCGCAAGGACAGGTATTCAGGAAACTGATGAAGACTGTTGGACTTAATGGTTTCTATGATTTTACAACAACTACTGAAAAGAGCTCGCCAACCGGTAATTGGACAGCACGTGTAAAAGTAGGAGGGGTATGGTTCACAAAAAATATTAAGATCGAAACCATAATGCCAAATCGTTTAAAAATTAAATTAGATTTTGGAGTAGAACAGCTTTCCGTTGCTCATAAAGATCAAAGTGGAACCCTTGAGGTGAAATGGTTGGTAGGTGCAGTAGCGAAAAATCTGAATGCTAAAGTAGATGTTACATTGAGCCAGATCTCAACGGTTTTCAAAAAATATGAAGAGTATCATTTTGATGATGCTTCCCGTAGCTTCAGTTCGGAGGCTCAAACTATTTTTGATGGAAATACCAATGAATTAGGCAAAGCAATTGTGAAACCAAACATTACTGTTAAAGATGCAGCACCAGGGATGTTGCGAGCCAATTTTAAAGTTCGTGTTTTTGAACAAGGTGGTGCTTTTAGTGTTGATCAGTTTTCAATGCCATATTCTCCATATACTTCTTACGTAGGTATGAAAGTGCCTGAAGGAAGCAAGTTTAGCGGTATGCTGCAAACGGATACCAACCATATTGTGAAAATTGTTACGGTTGACAGTGATGGGAAACCGATCTCAAAAAGCAGGTTGAAAGTACAGGTTTATAAGGTAAACTGGCGCTGGTGGTGGGATAGCTACGATGGTGATCTGGCTAATTATGTGGGTAGTGAATACAAACAACCTGTACAGGATCAGTTTATTTCAACAGTAAATGGAAATGGACAATTTGTGTTACGTGTGAATCGCCCAGATTGGGGTCGTTTTTACGTATGCGTAACCGATCAGGAAAGCGGCCACCGTACCGGGCAAACAGTTTATATCGATTGGCCGGCATGGGCAGGCTCATCTCCAAAAGGGAATGATGGTGCAACATTACTTTCTTTTTCAAGTGATAAAAAGCAATACAATGTTGGTGAAGAAGTGAAATTAACGATTCCATCAAGTGCTGAAGGACGTGCATTGATCAGCATTGAAAGTGGTTCTAAGGTTATCAAAGCATTTTGGGCTGAAACAAAAAAGGGTGAGACTACTTTTAATTTTCCGGTAACGCCTGATATGACGCCAAACGTTTATGTAAATATAACGATGGTACAGCCGCATGCACAAACGCTGAACGACTTACCTATACGCTTGTATGGTGTTATCCCTATTTCGGTGGAAGATCCTAAAACGCATCTGAATCCTGTTATTAAAACGCCTGAAGTTTGGAAACCTGAACAGAAAGCCAGTTTGAGTATTTCTGAAAAAGATGGTAAAGAAATGACATATACTGTTGCCATAGTGGACGAAGGTTTGCTTGATCTGACACGTTTCAAAACTCCTGATCCATGGGCTGCATTTTATGCGCATGAAGCATTAGGTGTAAAAACCTGGGATCTTTTTGATATGGTGATGGGTGCTTATGGTGCTGAATTATCGCGCATATTAGCAATAGGCGGTGATGGAGATATAAATAATAAAGCCGGTAATAAAGCAAATCGTTTTAAACCGATGGTGAAATTTATGGGGCCATTCCATCTGAAGAAAGGTGAAACTGCGAAGCTTGAATTTATGATGCCGCAATATGTTGGTTCCGTGAGAGCTATGGTGGTAGCAGGTTACAATGGTGCTTATGGTGCAGCAGAAAAAACGACTCCTGTGCGTATGCCATTGATGATACTGGGTACTTTACCACGTGTGGTTGGCCCCGCTGAAGAAGTGGATCTTGCAGTAAACGTGTTCGCCATGGAAAAACAAGTAAAAAATGTAAAAGTGGAGATACAGGTCAACAATCTATTCAGCGCTTTGGATGGCACTTCTAAAACCATTACATTTAAAGAAATAGGGGATGAGGTAGTGAACTTCAAATTAAAAGTAAATTCGGTACTGGGTGTTGGCAAAGTGAAAATTGTTGCTACCAGCGGCTCGGAAAAAGCGACTTACGAAATTGAAATTGATGTACGTAATCCTAATCCGAAAGTAGTGAATGTATTGGAAAGTGTGATAGAAGCCGGTAAAACCTGGGACACTCCATACACTCCGGCCGGTATGTCGGGTACCAACAAAGGAACAATTGAATTATCATCGATTCCACCAATAAATTTAGGTGAGAGATTGAAATATTTGATTGAGTACCCTCATGGTTGTGTGGAACAAACTACTTCATCTGTATTCCCGCAATTGTATTTAGCTGATATTATGGAACTCAACAGCGATTTCAAAATTGCAATAGATAAAAATATCAAAATAGGAATTGAACGTTTGAAACAATTCCAGACTTCAAGCGGAGGTTTGAGCTATTGGGCAGGACAATATGATTCCGATGATTGGGGAACAAGTTATGCCGGACATTTTATGCTGGAAGCAGAAATGAAAGGTTACTCGCTTCCTTCGGGGTTCATTGATAATTGGAAACGTTACCAACGTAATAAAGCAAATGCATGGACTTCGAGATCACGTGATAAATATTATTATTACAATAATGATCTGGATCAGGCGTATCGTTTATATACCTTGGCATTGGCGAAAGCGCCTGAATTAGGGGCAATGAACCGTTTGAAAGAAAATCCTTCTCTTTCTGTTTCCGCGAAATGGAGATTGGCTGCGGCTTACGTAAAAGCCGGTCAACCGGAAGTTGCAAAAAACTTAATTACAAGTTTATCAACCTCTATTCCTAAATATTCTGAAATGGGTTATAGCTATGGTTCCAACGACCGTGATGAAGCAATGATCCTGGAAACGTTAACACTGCTTGATATGAAAGCCAAAGCAGCGCCTTTGGTAAAAAGCGTATCAAAAGCATTGAGTTCAGGCTACTGGATGAGTACGCAAACAACTGCGTATTGTTTAATAGCAGTTTCTAAATTTGCAAGTTCCGGTGGTGGTGCAAGTACTGAAATGAAATACAATGTAAAGATCAATACCAATGCGCCTATCAGTCTGAACACAAAATTACCTGTGAAACAAATTGATATGCAATTGAAAGGTGCAAGTGTAGGAAATATGAGTGTAACCAATAAAGGAACCGGGATCTTATTTGCCCGTGTTATTTTAGAGGGGATCCCTGAAACTGGAGACCAGACCGATGTTGATAATGATCTGAAAGTAAATATTAATTATACAACCATGAAAGGTGCATCAATTGATGTTACTAAATTGGAACAGGGAACCGACTTTATTGCTGAAGTTAAAATTACAAACCCTGGTGTACGTGGTGAATATTTGCAAATGGCATTGTCGCAAATATTCCCAAGTGGTTGGGAAATACACAACACACGAATGGATGATGCCGAAAGTGTGATTAAGAGTGATTATCCTACTTACCAGGATATACGTGATGATAGGGTATATACTTACTTTAATATTTCGCCATACAAAACAAGTACATTCCGTATTGTTTTAAATGCTGCATATATAGGGAAGTTTTACCTACCTACCATTTATTGTGAGGCCATGTATGACAATACCATTAATTCGCGTAAGCCAGGTAAATGGGTGAATGTGGTGAAGCCGGGAATGGAGTAAATTAATAAGGAAGCCTCGCAAATTTTGCGGGGTTTTTTTGTTTTATCTGTTCAAATTAGTTTGATTTTCAGACCTTTCTGATCCAAAGTATTAATCCAATACTTGTTAAACTTTTATAAAAAATTATCGAAATAAAAAAAACGTATTATTTTTGTAATTCGTTTTAAAAAGTAAACTTATTTTAAATGAAAATTAAATTCCTATTCATATTAATTTTTTTTTCAAGCTTTAGCTTTAGCCAAAATGAAAATGGGGCCGTTAACTGGCTTACTTTTAAAGAAGCTCAGGAAAAAAATAAAATTATTCCAAAGCCATTTTTGATTGATGTATACACCGATTGGTGCGGATGGTGTAAGCACATGATGAAAACAACATATTCCAATCAGGGCTTTGCACAATATATCAACACCAATTTTTATCCAATTAAATTTGATGCCGAAGGGAAAGACACCATTGAATATAATGGCGAAAAATATACACCAACTTCAATTCAACCCAGAACTCCGCATGGCTTGGCGATAAAATTTTTAGGAAATAAATTAAGTTATCCCTCCACCATTTTTGTGGGTAATAATTTTGAATTTAATTTGCTTTCGCAGGGGTATCTCGATGAAAAAAAAATGGAGCCCTTGTTAATTTTTATCGTTGAAAATGTTTTTAAAACCAGTTCTTATGAAAATTTTGAAGAACGATTTAATAAAACATTTGTGGATACCACTGCTTTCAGAAAAAAAGAAGTAAAAACGTACAAGCTTAAGGAAGCCTTAGAACTCCAGAAGAAACAACCTAAAAAGTTATTAATAAATATTTATACAAATTTCTGCAATTCATGCAGAGTAATGAATAAAACTACGTTTACAGATACACTCGTGGCTGATTATATAAATAAAAATTTTTACATGGTGAATTTTGATGCAGAGAGCAATGATACAATTGTATTTAATAATGAAATATTTTATAAACAGATCATTGATGGTTTCCCTTTTAATTCGTTTGTAAGAAAAATTACCAACGGATATTTGACTTTCCCTTCTATTACTATATTAGACGAGCAATTAAACATATTGAATGTTTTAAATAACTACCAGCACCCCAAATTTTTAAGACCCGTAATAATGTATTTTGGTGACAATGAATACAAGACAAAAAAATGGACTGATTTTTACCAGCAATATCAAATAAAGAATAAATAAGTTGCTGCTTTTAAAGGTTTTATTGCTTATATAATATTGACATAATTATGAAAAAAAATTTTTTGTTTGCCGCCTTCCTACTTGTATCGCAATCAATATTCGCACAAAGCCTTCCTAAAACCAAAGAAGAGGAATCAAATTCATCAATTGAGCTGGGGAATATAAAAGCCAATAATGGTGATTGGAAAGGGGCTCTGAACGACTATACCAATGCTATCGGTTATGATCCAAAAAGTGGATCGGCCTATTTTCACAGTGGCCTTGCAAAACAAAATTTAAAAGATTACAGGGCTGCACTTACAGATTTTTCTAAGGCGATCTATTTTAATAATTCCGATGCAGCATCCTATTATGGAAGAGGACTATGTTATATCTTAATGGGCAGCAATCAAAAGGGTTGTTTTGATTTAAGCAAGGCAAGTGAATTGGGTAATGCGGATGCTAATCAGGCAATACAAAATTATTGTAATTAAAGTGTTTTTAAGGATGTTTATGAAAGATTGTTTCAATAAAAATGCGACTTTTTTTATACAATAATATTTCGGAAATACTTTAATGATATTTTGTATTAAGAATTAGTATTGCTCAAACATCACAATGCTTGGCAAAATCTATGGTTCTTACAAAAATTAGTATTACTTTCATAAAAAAAAACACCATGAAAAAATTATACATCCTATTATTTGCCCTTTGTTTTTCACCAGTTGTAAATTCGCAAACATCTTCGTTTAATATTACTTTTAACGGTGGTACACCCGAGGCTCAAGCTAGTTTTCAATATGCTGCCGGTGTTTGGTCAAATTTAGTTGTATCAGCAGTTCCAATAAAAGTGTTGGTACATTTTCAACCACTACTTCCCGGTATGTTGGGAATTACTTTTCCGAACGGCCGAAAAAATTTTTCAGGCGCTCCCTTGGCTGATACATGGTACTCTACCTCACTTGCTAACTCTATTGCGGGAGTGGAGCTAAACCCTGGAGAAGTTGATATTGAGCTATATCTGAATAGTACTACAGCCTGGTATTTTGATTCAACAGGAACAGTGCCATCCGGACAATATGATCTTGCAACAGTTTCAATACATGAGTTATGTCATGGTCTAGGATTTCTTAGTCTGGCAAAAAAAGAAGGAACAAGCGGTTCTTTCGGGATGTTGTTGGCATCTGACTTCTCTCCGCTCACTACATCTTACCCATGGCCGGATCTGGATACATTGCCTTCAATATTTGATCGCTTTCTTGTTACAACTACCAATCAACAATTAGATACTTTTCCAAATCCATCAGCTACACTCGGTTCAAAGTTTACCAGCAACACTATTTATTTTATTGGCGCCAATGCGATGGCAGCAAACGGAGGTATAAAACCAAGAATAAGTGCAACAGGTACTTTTTCATTGGGTTCCAGCATCACGCATTTGAATGAATCAACATACCCTGTTGGAAATCAAAATGAGCTGATGACCCCTAACGGAGCTCCGGCACATGCATTGCACTACCCGGGACCAATTTGTTTAGCAATTTTAAAAGATATCGGTTGGAACATGAATCCTAACAGTATTAATGAAATTGCAGGTAATGAAAAAATGTTCAATGTGTATCCAAACCCTTCAGATGATCGTATTTACTTTTCAAGTTCTTTCCCGAAAGAAAAAATAAAAAGCATTGAAATAAAAAATGTTCTCGGTGAAAAGATTGCTGTTTTAGAAAATAAATTAAGCGCTGATGTTTCAATGCTGTCCAAAGGAGTTTATTTTGTTGTTGTTACCACTAATGATTTTCAGGCGGTACAAAAATTTATAAAAGAATAAATTAATTTCTCTGAAAAAGGATCTTCTCCTCTTAAAGGTTAGTAAATGTGTTGAATTACCTTTTCTCTTTGGGCTCCTTTCTCCCATTTATTCGCTGTTTGTGAATAAATTTATAAAAAAAGCATATCTTCTTGTATCTTTTTTGCAAACTCGCATTATTAAGTTAAATTCGTTTCAATTTAAATTTATTGTATGCGTAAATATCTTCTTTTAGCGATCAGCCTTTTTATAGTTAGTCTCAGTGCATTTTCTCAAAAAATGAATATTGGGGGTAATGTACAAGATACAATTGCAAAAACTCCATTGCCATCGGCTGTTGTTATAGCGGTAAGACTTAGAGATTCTGTACTTGTGGCTCATACGCGTAGTGATGCAACAGGCTTTTTTACATTAAAGAACATGAAGATCGATACTGTTCAGATCATTATCTCTCATCCAAAATTTGGCGACCAATCCTATTATGTTTTTGGAAGTTCTGACAATAATACCTTCGATTTTGGTAAGATCATACTTCCTTCCAAGAGCCATAACTTGAACGAAATTGTGATCTACGCCTATAAAGATCCTGTTTATTACAAAGGCGATACATTGATCTATACTGCCGATTCGTTTAAAGTGAAACCAAACGCTACTGTTGAAGATCTGTTAAAAAAGCTTCCGGGGATTAAAGTGGATGCTCAAGGTAAAATAACTTCCCAGGGAAAAAAAGTAGATCAGGTATTAGTGGATGGTGATGAATTTTTTGGTACTGATCCTACTATGGCAACTCAAAATTTGAATGCAAAGGCTGTTGAATCAGTTCAGGTTTATGAAAAGAAAAATGAAAATGAATCTGATGATGGAAATGAAACATTACAAATAATGAATCTTAAGCTAAAAGATGCAGCGAAAAAAGGGTATTTCGGAAAAGTTACAGGAGCAAGTGATTTTGAGAAATTTTATGAAGGAGAATTCTTAGCCAATAAATTTAAAAATAAACAAAAAATATCTGTTTTTGCTTTAGGAAGTAATACACCTCGCTCAAGTTTAGGCTGGGATGATATGTATAAATTTGGCCTTTCGAATGAAGATGATTGGCAACCTGATGAGGATGGAGATTATAATTGGAATGGAGTAGAGAGAAACCAAGGCATTCCACAAACATTAAAATCCGGAATTTATTATACCGACAAAATTTCTCCTAAAACAAAACTGAATTTTAATTACACTTATAATAACAATCAGTTAAACGCGAATTCCGAAACTGCATCTCAATATTTTTTAACAGATACCAGTTACAGAACCACTAATAGAAGTAATTCTAAACAGTTAAATGAATCGCATAGTATCAATTTTGGTATTGTTCAAACCTTGGATTCTTTGACCGAGTTGGTGATCACTCCTAAATTGGAATTTAATTCATCAACTACAGATCGTTATGAAATAACAGAATTTTTTGGTGAAAATGATACATTAGCCAGAAGAACAGAGATAAGAAACAAAAATAAAGCCAACGGTTATAGTATAAATACCACTGCCAAGCTTACCCGTAATTTCAAAAAGAAGGAACGTTTATTAGTTGCCAGCTATAATAATATTTTAAATAATAATACGTCTGATGGAACTTTAGTTTCTGACAATGTTTTTTTTAATAATCCGTTTATTGCGAATGATTCGATCAATCAGAAAAAAAACAATTCAGGCAACAGCAGATCTAATAATGCTACCCTTACTTATTTTGAGCCGATAACCAAAAAGATCAAACTGGAATTTGAGTATAATTTTAATTTTAACGTAGGCCAACAGGAAAAAAAGGCCCTCAATTTTGCTAATGGTGAATATGCCTTAGAAGATGCGTTGTTTACCAATAATTTTGAGAACGTAAGGATGACCAATCGTTTTGGTGCAAAATTTATTTATGAAGTTAAAAAACAGCGTTTCACGGTAGGGTCCCGGTTTCGTCAGGTTTCAATAGCTAATAATAATTTAATAACGCAACAAACAATCAAACAAACAGTTAATAATATTTTACCGTATTTGAAATATATGTATAAGTTTAGTGAAACTTCTCGTTTTAATTTTAGTTACAAAACAAATTCAAGCCAACCAAGTATTGATCAATTACAGCCTATCCAGGATAATACTAATCCAAATCAAATAAAAAAGGGTAATCCCAATTTGTTACCAACTTTTAAGCAAAATTTTGAAATGTATTATAATTTTTATAAGCCAATTAGTGGTAAATACCTATGGTCAAGTGCAAGTTATTCAACTACCAATAATGGGTTTAGTAATTCTATCATCTACGATACCATTGGAAGAACCATTACAACATCAGTTAATGTAAATGGTAACTATGATGCAAGTGCAAATCTTGGTGCTGTATTTCCTTTTTTTTCTAAGCTACTTGAACTGAACCCTAATCTGAATTTTAATTATAATAGTTATACCAGCTTTATCAATAATCAAACAAATATTACAAAAACGGCCAACACAAGCTCACGAATGGATGTTGTTGTAAAATTAGATACCCTCGAATTTAGTGCAGGTTATGGATTTGATTATAATTCACCATCATCAACTTTAAATGCTGCAAATAACAAACCTTATACTTCTCAAAAGATCACTGCCTCATTGAATTTAAAGTTACCGCTTAAGTTTAGTCTGGAAACAAATGCTGAATACGTTATAAATAGTCAACGTGCACAGGGGTATAACATTAATTACTTTCTTTGGAATGCATCTCTTAAAAAAATATTCCTGAAAAACGAAAATTTAATTGTTTCAATTGACGCAACAGATATTTTAAATCAGAATATTAATACTTCCAGAACCATACAGGATAATGTAATTACTGATAATAAAACAAATATTATCTCTCGTTATATTTTATTAAAAGCAATTTTTAAGTTTAACAGCAATAAAACAAAAGATGATGAAGAGGAATATTAAAATCGGTTTACTGCTGGGTATTTTATTTTGTGGTTTGAGCGATTCAATTGCTCAGATAACAACCGGTAAAATTGTGTTTGAACGAAAAACGAATCTCTATAAAAAGTTCAAAGGCGATGAATACCGTGAATGGATAAAAGAAGAAGATAAAAACAAGATCGATTTTTTTGAACTTTATTTTAATGACAGTATTTCTGTTTTTAAACCACAGGAGAGCGATTTAACTGAAGATTTGAGTTGGACAACAAGTAAAAATGTAGTCTATCAGAATTTCAACAAAAATTATCGCTTAACCGTTAAAGAAATTTGGAGAGAAAAATTGTTTGTTGAAGATACTTTAAATATACGCCAATGGAAAATTACGGATAGCAAAAGGGTTATTAGTGGTTACAGTTGTCGCAAAGCAATATGGCAGGCCGATGATAGCACTCGTATTTATGCATGGTATTGTGGAGAAATCATTCCCAATATAGGGCCGGAAAGTTTTTGTGGCCTGCCGGGAGCTATATTAGGCATTGCCACTGAAGATGGCGGTGTCATTTATTTTGCAAAAAGTGTTGAGATCACAAAACCTGATATGACAGCAGTAATTCCTAAAAAAGGGAAAAATAAAATTTATACCACGGCCGAGTTAAAAGCGAAACTTACAAAAGATTTTGGAAAAAATCCATGGGGAAAAGTAATGATAAAAAATTCTTTTGGAATTTGGTAGGCAATGTTTATTGTTTCAGTTCGTTAGTTCAAAACTATGCACTTTCAGTGCAAGATTTTCAGTTTCTACAAAACTCCACTTGTTGGCGTCATTGCGAGCGCAGCGAAGCAATCTCACACTATGCTTTGGTTGAGATTGCTTCGCTGCGCTCGCAATGACGTTCTCGATTTTAAATTTGCAAAAAAATAATTTCATTATTTTATTTTTTGAACCTATGCACTTTTAGTGTAGAGTGGTTCTGTTTGTGCAATATAATACTAATCTGAGTTCGACCGGTATTACTAACTGAAGGCAAAAATTCACAGAAGGCAAAAAAATCAACGAATTTTTAATACCTCAACAGGGTAAGGTCACCACTTAAGTTATATGTTTTTCCATTGTTAAGTTTGATATACGCCTTCCAAACATAAACGTCCTGTTGACATATTTCCCCTCTGTAGTAACCATCCCATCCCGTTTTTATGTCCAGTGATTCAAAAATTTCTTCACCCCAGCGATTAAACATTTCTAATTTATATTCAACCACTCCATAAGTGTATGGGAAAAACACATCATTACTCAGATCAAATAACGTATAAGTTCCGCCATTTGATCCATTTGGATCCGGTGTAAATACATTTGGAAAAATAACATTTGCATTTGTTACAACATCCATATATGCTGTATCAAGACATCCATGCTGAGATGTAGCAATAAGTTGAACCTGGAAAGTCCCCGATAGTGTATATACATATTGCGGGTCAACTGCTGTTGAGGTACCACCTTCTCCAAAACTCCAGCTATACGTACTGGCACCTACCGACTGATTATCACAAACCAAAACATCATAAGGGATAAGTAGATCACTTGAGTTAACTGCAAATGCTGCAATAGGAGCAGGGTATGACGTAATAGTTAATGGCGTTATTCCATTATTTGAGACGCATCCTCCATCTGTATTAACAGTTAATGTTGCGAAAAAAGTACCGGATTGATCAAAGTAATGGTAAGGATTTTGTTCTGTTGACGATGTCCCGTCTCCAAAATTCCAGTACCACGAAGTGATAGGGTCATTTATATTTCCGGTTATAGAAATATCGGTGAATTGAACTCCTCCAAGTGCGCATAATGCAGTAGGACCGGCAGATACAACAACTGTTGGCTGAGGATTAAAAAGAACATCAACTGAATCGGTAACGGACAAGCCGCAAACATTACTAACAGTTACAATGTAAGTGGTGGGCTGTCCCGGAGTAGCGAGATAAACACCTGGTCCTGTTCCTAAATTATTATTCCACTGGTAAGTTAATGGTCCTGTTGTACCTGAGGTTTCAACATATACAGCAGAAATTTGACCCGGACATATAGGAGATGTGGCTATTGCCTGAACATTTGCTCCTGTCAACGTATATACAATGGCACTTACAGTTGAAGGCGTTCCTGCGCATCCGATCTGATCATAAGCCACCACAGTATAAGTAGTATTACTTGTTGGCGTAATACCTAAAATACCTGCATTGTTAATTCCGGATGGCTGCCATACAAAATAATAACTACCTGTTCCTCCGGTAGCGCTTGCTGTTACACTGCCCGACTGACCAAGACAAATTGTATCATTTCCTCCTGCTGTTGTTATTAATTGTTGAGGCTGGGTAAGTAATACATTTCTGGTGGCAATACAACCGTTCGTATCTGTTACTGTAACTGTATATGAACCTGCAATAAGATCGTTTGCTGTACTTCCTGTTTGCCCAACTGCCGGTGCCGACCACGAATAAGAATAAGGTAGAACTCCTCCTGCAGCAACAACTGACGCACTTCCGGTACTACCAAAACAAGTAGGGTTCATAACAAAACCTGTGGAAGAAGAAAGTGCCGTTGGTTGAGAAATAGTAGTTGATATTGATTTAGTACAATTATTTTGATCCGTTACATTCACCGTATAAGTTCCTGAGATCAGATTATTAGCTGTTGCTACACTGGAACTGTTTGGAGCCCATGAATAGGTATATAGTGGGCCGGTACCACCGGTAGGAGAAACAGATATTGATCCCGTATTTCCTCCATTACATAATACATTATTTATTGAGGAAATAGAAACATCAATGGGTGTCGGTTCGGTTATAGTTACAATATCAGAAGTTTGACACCCTATAGCATCAGTCACATTTACTGTATAGGTGCCTATTGATAATGATGAAGCTGTTAAACTATTACCACCTGAAGGCATCCAGTTTATCGCATAGGGAGCAGTTCCCTGCGTAATATTTATTGTGGTTGAACCATTGTTTCCTCCGTAACAGGAAATATTATTTATCGATGAAACAGCTACAACCGGGCTGGGTATATTTACTAGATTAGCTGACAAGGAAAGCATACAATTTAATGAATCTGTGACCTGTAAGCTGTATGTTCCCGGTGCTAAATTGCTTATTCCTGTAGTTGTTGAAGATCCCCATGACCATAAATATGTGTATGGAAATACCCCTCCGGATAGTTGTGATGACACAGAACCATTTGATAAGCCACAGGAAGGATGTATATAAGCAAGATTACCATTGATTGCCGGTGGTTGAGTTATACTCACCGATTTGTTTACCTGACAGCTATTATTATCAGTAACTAAAATAGTATAATTTCCGGGAGAAAGCCCGTAGGCAGTATCATTTGTCGATACAGCAGGGGTCCATAGATAAGAATAAGAAGCTGTACCACCTGTAGTATTTATACTTGCAGTACCATTTGATCCTCCAAAGCAACTTGTTGAAGATCCTGTGCTAATTGCTGAAAGCGCTTGAGAGGGTTCCGTAATTATTACTGAACTTGAGGTATTACAACTCTTAAAATCAGTTATTGTTACCGTGTATGTTCCTGATAACAGTCCTGTTCCTGTTGGTCCATTGCCCCCTAAAGGCAGCCAGCTATAATTGTAGGTCAAACTACCTCCGCTGGCTGTAACTGTTGCATTTCCATTGTTTTGCCCCACGCAGGTTACATTACTTGAAGATGAAATCACAGAAGTCAATTGAGTAGGCTCAGTAATTACAACAGGCAATGATTTTAAACAGCTTTTACTATCTGTAACTTCTACAGTATAAGTATTGGCAGTAAGGTTTATTAACGTTGTTCCAACCATTCCGCTCGGTTGCCATAGATAGGTATAACCTGAAGTACCACCAGATGCAATAGCTGATGCAGTTCCATTACTTCCTGCAAAACAACTTACATGGTTTTTGGTTACAGAAATTAATATAGGATTAGGTTGGGTTATTTCAGGACTGGTAGCTGGAAGCGATGGACACAAATTAGAGTCTGTTACCGTTACTGTATAGGTGCCAGGCAATAATCCTGTTGCTGTTGAATTGGTTCCACCCGATGGAAGCCATGAATAAGTGAACGGTCCGGATCCTCCTGAAACACTTACTGTTGCGGTACCATTTGAACCATTGTTACAGCTAACATTCGTAGTTGCAGTAACGCTGGCTACCGGACTTGCATTATCATTTACTGTTATACCTTCTATAGAGATACAGCCATTAAGATCAGTAACTGTTACGCTATATACTCCTGAAAATAAAGCTGTTGCTATACTATTAGTGCCTCCCGAAGGCGACCATTGATACAAATAGGATCCGGCTCCTCCCGAAACAACAACGGAAGCTTGTCCGTTTGCCAGACTGCAATTGGAATTAACACTATTGGGTGTAACTATAACAACAGTAGGTTGAGTAACAGTAATAGAATCAATGATCGCGCAGCCTTTTGAGTCAGTAGCAGTAAGCGTATATGTTCCAACTGTAAGATTAGCAATATTGGGCCCATTATAATTTCCAGGCATCCAGCTATAGTTATATGGACCGGTTCCGCCAGAGGCCAAAGAAGATACAGTACCGGTAGCTCCACCAAAGCAACTAACAGGGTTAAAAGATAAAGACACCGAAAGTGCAGCTGAGGGCTGAGTAATGGTAAAAGGTTCCGTTTGCACACAACTATTGGCATCTGTAACTTGCATCGTATACGTATTTGCAGAAAGATTAGTAATGCTTGCACCTATTGTTCCGCTTGGCAACCATTGATAAGTATATCCCGAAGTGCCTCCAGATGCAATGGCTGACGCAGTTCCATTGGTACCACCAAAACAACTCACATTGGTTTTGGTCACTGTAATTAAAATAGGAGAGGGTTGTGTTATTACAGGACTTACAGCCGGGATCGATTGACAAAGATTAATATCAGTAACCGTTACTGTGTAAGTGCCCGGAACTAAACCTGTTGCAGTAATATTGGTTCCGCCTGATGGTAACCATGAATAGGTGAATGGTCCGGCTCCTCCTACAACACTCACGGTTGCAGTACCATTAGAACCTGTATTACAACTTACATTGGTACTTGCGGTAACAGTGGCTACTGGACTGGCATTATCATTAACAGTTATTCCTTTTGTTGAAATACATCCATTCCCGTCAGTTACTGTAACACTATATGGTCCTGAAAGCAAGGTACTTGCAGTAGCATTCGTTCCACCCGAAGGTGACCATTGATATAAATAAGCTCCGGTTCCACCTGATACAACAACAGAAGCTTGTCCGTTTGCAAGGCTGCAATTAGAATTAATACTGTCTGTTGTAAGTACAACCAGTGTTGGTTGAGAAACAGAAATAAAATTTGAAAAGGTACATCCTTTAAGGTCAGTTATTGAAACTGTATAGGTGCCTGTAGTAACATTTGAAAAAACAGGTCCATTGCTGTTACCAGGCATCCAACTGTAGTTATACGGAGCAGTTCCGCCAGCTGCAACAGCCGTAACAGAACCATCTGTTCCTCCAAAGCAGCTAACAGGTAAAAAAGATAAAGCAGCTGAAAGTACAGCAGATGGCTGAGTAATAGTAAAAGCTTGCGTTTGCAAACAGCTATTGAAATCTGTTACTTGCACGGTATATGTACTTGCAGAAAGATTAGTTATACTTGCCCCAATTGTTCCGCTTGGCAACCATTGATAAGTATATCCCGAAGTACCGCCAGATGCAACGGCTGAAGCAGTTCCATTAGAACCGGCAAAACAACTTACATTGGTTTTTGTCACTGTAATTAAAATAGGAGAGGGTTGAGTTATTACAGGACTTACAGCCGGGATCGATTGACAAAGATTAATATCTGTAACCGTTACCGTGTAAGTGCCCGGTACTAAACCTGTAGCAGTGATATTGGTTCCACCTGATGGCAACCAGGAATAAGTGAACGGTCCGGCTCCTCCTACAACACTCACGGTTGCAGTACCATTAGAACCTGTATTACAACTTACATTGGTACT
>JAZKBF010000007.1:59976-63337 GCA_040388745.1 Bacteroidota bacterium
GTTGAGAAACAGAAATAAAATTTGAAAAGGTACATCCTTTAAGGTCAGTTATTGATACTGTATAGGTGCCTGTAGCAAGATTTGAAAAAACAGGTCCATTACCATTCCCCGGCATCCAACTATAGTTATAGGGAGTGGTTCCTCCCGCTGCAACAGCCGTAACAGAACCATCCGTTCCTCCAAAGCAGCTAACAGGTAAAAAAGATAAAGCAGCTGAAAGTGCAGCTGAAGGCTGAGTAATGGTAAAAGGTTCCGTTTGCACACAACTATTGGCATCTGTAACTTGCATCGTATACGTATTTGCAGAAAGATTAGTAATGCTTGCACCTATTGTTCCGCTTGGCAACCATTGATAAGTATATCCCGAAGTGCCTCCAGATGCAATGGCTGATGCAGTTCCATTGGTACCGGCAAAACAACTCACATTGGTTTTTGTCACTGTAATTAAAATAGGAGAGGGTTGAGTTATTACAGGACTTACAGCCGGGATCGATTGACAAAGATTAATATCTGTAACCGTTACCGTGTAAGTGCCCGGTACTAAACCTGTAGCAGTGATATTGGTTCCACCTGATGGCAACCAGGAATAAGTGAACGGTCCGGCTCCTCCTACAACACTCACGGTTGCAGTACCATTAGAACCTGTATTACAACTTACATTGGTACTAGCGGTAACAGTGGCTACCGGACTAGCATTATCATTAACGGTTATCCCTTTCGTTGAAATACAACCATTTCCGTCAGTCACTGTAACACTATATACTCCTGAAAGTAAAGTAGTTGCAGTAGCATTCGTTCCACCGGAAGGTGACCACAGATATAAATAAGCTCCCGATCCACCTGATACAACAACAGAAGCCTGGCCGTTTGCAAGGCTGCAATTAGAATTGGTACTGTCCGTAGTGAGCACTACGGGTGTAGGTTGAGTGATTGTGATAGAATCAATAAAGTTACATCCTTCTATATCAGTTACTGTAAGCGTATAGGATCCGGAACTAAGATTAGAAAGAGATGATCCGTTAAAATTCCCGGGCATCCAATTGTAATCGTATGGAGTAGTTCCACCCGTTGCAGTTGCAGAAACGGAACCATCTGCTCCACCAAAGCAACTGTTGGGAGTAAAAGATAAAGAAGCTGAAAGTGGGGCACTTGGTTGAGCAATAGAAAAAGGCATTGTTTGAACACAGAGATTGGAATCTGTAACCTCCATGGTATAAGTAATTGCTGAAAGATTGTTTACATTTAAACCTGTTGTTCCGCCAGGCAACCATTGATAAGTATAACCGGGTGTACCACCGGAAGCAACAACTGAGGCTGTTGCATCATTCCCACCAAAACAACTCACTGTATTTTTTGTGATCGTTATTAAAATGGGAGGAGGCTCTAAAATGTCTGGACTTGTTGTTGCAAGGGATTTACATCCATTGGCTCCTGTTACAGTAACTGTATAGGTACCGGCTGTTAAGCCTATTGCCGTTGAATCAGTCCCACCAGTTGGCATCCAGGAGTATGTAAAAGGACCTATTCCTCCTGATGTACCCACTTTAGCAGAACCCGTGGCTCCTCCAAAACATTTTACATTAACTACTGAAAAAATAGTTGCGACCGGTGCCGTATTTTCATTCACATTTCCAAATTGTGTTGAGATACATCCGGTAGAATCAGTTACCATAACAATATATGCTCCGGCTACCAAGCTATCAGCTACAGCATTAGTTCCACCTGAAGGCAACCAGAGATAAGAATAAGGAGCGTTTCCTCCGGATACAGTAACAGTGCTTACTCCATTGGGTTGACCACAATCAGAATTGGTGCTTGAAGTAGTAAGTGTGATTTGAGCAGGTTGGATAACAGTAGTAGAATTAGTGCTTGTACATCCTTTTGAATCGGTTGCTGTAACCGTATAAGTTCCGGCAGCAAGATGTGGAATGGTTTGCCCTGCTGAACTTCCCGGCATCCAGGTATAAGTGTATGTGCTTGTGCCATTTGCTGCAACAGCAGATACAGAACCGTTGCTTCCACCAAAGCAACTTACTGGTAAAGATGACGCAGAAACGCTGAGAGGAGCCAGTGGTTGAGTAATAGTAACAGAATTTATCACAATACATCCTCTCGAATCTGTAGAAGTAACTGTATATGTTCCGGCTGCTAAATTTGTTTTACTTGCAGTTGTTCCTCCTCCTGGGGCCCATAAATAGGTGTAGTTTGGTGTTCCTCCTGAAGTATTCGCCAACACTGAACCATTATTCCCTCCAAAACAACTTACATTAATTTGTGCTGTGAAATTTATTGCTAATGGTGCGGGTTCAGCGATTATTGCATTTGCAGTAGTGGTACATCCTTTCGTATCAGTAACAGTTAAGGTATACGTTCCGCTTGACAGATTGTTAATACTAATGGTTGTTAACGCTCCGGGTTGCCACAAATAAGTATAACCTGCTGTTCCTCCCGAAGGTATTGCTGTTGCTGTTCCATTATTGAGGTAATTACATGTTTCATTTACTTTTGAGGTGCTTGCTGAAAGTAATGAAGGTTGGGTTATCACCACCGAATTAGTTGCTGTACATCCTTGCGCATCAGTTATGGTCACTGAATAAGTTCCCGCACTTAAATTTGCTTTACTTGCTGTTGTTGTTCCTCCAGCTGCCCATAAATACGTATAGCCTGCAGTACCTCCTGAAGGGCTTGCTGTAACAGCTCCATTATTACCTGCAAAACAACTAACATTTGTTTGTGCCGTGAAACTAATTACTATTGGGGGAGGTTCAGTGATTATTGCATTGGCGGTTGCTATACATCCTTTTGAATCAGTAACCGTTAAGGTATAAGTTCCGGAAGATAAATTAGATATGATACCGGTTGTTTGTAAACCGGGCTGCCATAAATAGGTATATCCGCTTGTACCTCCCGAAGGGACTGCTGTTGCGGTACCATTATTCAGATAATTACAGGTTTCGTTAGTACTTGAAGTGCTTGCTAAAACTATTGTTGGTTGTGTTATAACAACTGAATTGCTGCCAACGCATCCTAAAATATCTGTAACTGTTACACTATATGTTCCTGCAGTTAAATTGGATACCGCAGCTGTTGTTGCTCCTCCTGAGGTCCATAAATAGCTATAGTTTGGTGTTCCTCCGGTGGGGCTTGCTGTTACTGTACCATCGCTGCCGGCAAAACAACTTACATTTATTTGTGCAGTGAAATTTATTGTTAATGGCGCTGGTTCAGCTATTATTGCATTGGTAGTTGCAGTACATCCTTTCGCATCAGTAATAGTTAAAGTATAGGTTCCGCTGGATAGATTACTAATGCTGATGGTTGTTAATGCACCTGGTTGCCACAAATAAGTATAACCAGCTGT
>JAZKBF010000007.1:63437-73177 GCA_040388745.1 Bacteroidota bacterium
GTACATCCTTGCGCATCAGTTATGGTCACTGAATAAGTTCCCGCACTTAAATTTGTTTTACTTGCTGTTGTAGTTCCTCCTGCTGCCCATAAATAGGTATAGCCCGCAGTACCTCCCGCAGGGCTTGCTGTAACAGCTCCATCGTTCCCTGCAAAACAACTAACATTTGTTTGTGCGGTGAAACTGATCACTATCGGTGCAGGTTCAGTGATTATTGGATTGGTTGTAGCCATGCAACCATTGGTGTCAGTAACTGTTAAGGTATAAGTACCGGATGATAAATTAGATACAGTACCCGTTGTTTGTAAACCGGGCTGCCACAAATAGGTATAGCCGCTTGTACCTCCCGAAGGTACTGCCGTTGCTGTACCATTATTCAGATAATTACAGGTTTCATTAGTACTTGAAGTGCTTGCTAAAACTATTGTTGGTTGTGTTATAACAACTGAATTGCTGCCAATACATCCTAAAATATCTGTAACTGTTACACTATATGTTCCCGCAGTTAAATTGGATACCGAAGCTGTTGTTGCTCCTCCTGAGGTCCATAAATAGCTGTAGTTTGGTGTTCCTCCTGTGGGGCTTGCTGTTACAGTACCATCGCTGCCTGCAAAACAACTTACATTTATTTGTGCAGTGAAATTTATTGTTAATGGTGCTGGTTCAGCTATTATTGCATTGGTAGTTGCAGTACATCCTTTGGCATCAGTGATCGTTAAGGTATACGTTCCGCTTGATAGATTGTTAATGCTGATGGTTGTTAATGCACCTGGTTGCCACAAATAAGTATAACCAGCTGTTCCTCCCGAAGGTATTGCTGTTGCCGTTCCGTTATTAAGATAATTACATGTTTCATTAGTTGTTGAGGTATTTGCAGAAAGTAATAAAGGTTGCGTTATCACCACCGAATTAGTTGCTGTACATCCTTGCGCATCAGTTATGGTCACTGAATAAGTTCCCGCACTTAAATTTGTTTTACTTGCTGTTGTAGTTCCTCCTGCTGCCCATAAATAGGTATAGCCCGCAGTACCTCCCGCAGGGCTTGCTGTAACAGCTCCATCGTTCCCTGCAAAACAACTAACATTTGTTTGTGCGGTGAAACTGATCACTATCGGTGCAGGTTCAGTGATTATTGGATTGGTTGTAGCCGTGCAACCATTGGCATCAGTAATTGTTAAGGTATAAGTTCCGGAAGATAAATTAGATATGGTACCCGTTGTTTGTAAACCGGGCTGCCACAAATAGGTATAGCCGCTCGTACCTCCCGAAGGAACTGCAGTTGCTGTACCATTATTCAGATAATTGCAGGTTTCATTTGTTTTAGTGGTATTTGCGACTACTGGAGTTGGTTGTGTTATAACAACTGAATTGCTGCCAACGCATCCTAAAATATCTGTAACTGTTACACTATATGTTCCGGCAGTTAAATTTATTATACTTGATGTTGTTGTTCCTCCTGATGCCCATAAATAGCTGTAGTTTGGTGTTCCTCCAGTTGGGCTTGCTGTTACAGTACCATCGCTGCCTGCAAAACAGCTTACATTTATTTGTGCAGTGAAAGTTATTGTTAATGGCGCAGGTTCAGCTATTATTGCATTAGTAGTTGCAGTACATCCTTTCGCATCAGTGATCGTTAAGGTGTACGTTCCGCTTGATAGATTGTTAATGCTGATGGTTGTTAATGCACCGGGTTGCCACAAATAAGTATACCCTGCTGTTCCTCCCGAAGGTATTGCAGTTGCTGTTCCGTTATTAAGGTAATTACATGTTTCATTAGTTGTTGAGGTGCTTGCTGAAAACAATGAAGGTTGTGTTATTACAACTGAATTAGTTGCTGTACATCCTTGCGCATCTGTTATGGTAACTGAATAGGTTCCCGCACTTAAATTTGTTTTACTTGCTGTAGTAGTTCCTCCTGCTGCCCATAAATAGGTATAGCCCGCAGTACCTCCCGAAGGGCTTGCTGTAACAGCTCCATCGTTCCCTGCAAAACAACTAACATTTGTTTGTGCCGTGAAATTGATCACTATCGGTGCAGGTTCAGTGATTGTAGGATTGGCTGTGGCCGTGCAACCATTGGCATCAGTAACTGTTAAGGTATAAGTACCGGAAGATAAATTAGATACAGTACCGGTTGTTTGTAAACCGGGTTGCCACAAATAGGTATATCCGATGGTACCTCCTGAAGGAGTAGATGCTGCTGTTCCGTTATTTGAATAGCTGCAGGTTTCATTTGTAGTTGTTGTACTCGTACTGAGAACAGTTGGCTGGGTGATTGTAACAGAATTTGTACCAACACATCCTTTTGAATCAGTAACGGTTACCGTATAGATTTGAGAGCTCAGATTTGAGATTTGAGCAGTGGTTGCACCACTGCTCCATAAATAGGTATAGTTTGGAGTGCCTCCTGCAGGGCTTGCAGTGACAGTACCATCGGTTCTGCCAAAACAACTTACATTTATCTGGCTAATGAAATTTATTGCTAAAAGTGCTGGCTCAGTAATTGTTGCAAATGCAATTGCTGTACACCCCTTCAAATCCTTTGTAGTCAATGTATAAGTTCCACTTGATAAATTGTTTATGCTGATGGTTGTTGCAGCTCCGGGTTGCCATAAATAGGTATATCCGGGTGTACCGCCTGAAGAAACTGCCGTTGCTGTTCCATTATTCAAATAATTACAGGTTTCATTGGTGCTTGTTGTATTTGTAACAACTACAGTTGGCTGAGCTATCGCAACAGAATTAGATTGTAAGCAGCCCAAATTATCAGTAATGGTTAAAGAAAAAGTGCCTGCAGGCAAGCCCGTTGCGTTTGGAGAGGTAGCTCCGGAACTCCAATTATAGGTATATGGTGCATTGCCTCCCGATACTGTTGAAGTGGCTATTCCATCACTTCCGTTAAAGCAACTTGCATTGGTTGGTGTAAGTCCTATTACAATAGGTGGAGATTGATTGATCGTATAAGGGGATGTTATCTGACAGGAATTGAAATCGGTTACCGTTACCGTATAGGTTCCTACAGGCTTACTGGTTATGGATGAGGTTGTTAGATTCCCGGGTTGCCACAGATAAGTATATGGAGCGATCCCACCGGAAGGGGTTATGGATATGGCCCCTGTACTTTGCCCCGAACACGATATATGTGTGATTGAAGAAGCAAGTTGAACAGGGGAGGGTTGAGTAATGGTAACAGGGTTTGTTGAAGTACATCCAATACCATTCCTGATGGTAACGCTATAAGTACCTATAGCTAAGTTCACTGCTGTTATAGCTGATTGGGCAGGTGCTGTGTTCCACGAATAAGTATAAGGAGGAGTGCCGCCAGCAACACTCACCGTGGATGAACCATTATTGCCTCCGAAGCAGCTTACAGGCACCGAAGTAAGAGAAACGGTTCCTGTAAATCCTACATAATTAATTTTAACAGTATCATAAGCAGCGGGGCAGGACCCATTCCCGGTCGTGGTCAATACTATTTTAACAAACCCGGCTGTTAACTCGGCAGCGGTTGGAGAATAGGTTGCGCTAAGTGTTGTTTTATTTGGGCCGAATGTCCCTCCACCACCCGACCATATTCCACCACTTGCACCGGTAACTGAACCGCTTAATGTAGCAATAGGAATTTGATTACAAATCGTTTGATCAGGACCGGCATTAGCTGAAATAGCCACAGAATAGGAGGTAACTGTTACAGAAGCAAAAGCCGGAGGGCAGCCCGACACATCGGAAACTCTAACGGTATAGGTCCCATTCCCAACAAGAATGCTTTGTGAAGGGTTAACACTGTTCCATAAATAACTATACGGGGGCGTGCCACCGGTTCCGTTAGCTGTAAGTGTTGTAGATGTTTGCCCTAAACAAATTGTAGGATTTTGTGGAACAATGGTGGCACCAAGAGTGAAATTAAAAATAACCCTCACCGTATCGCAAACACTTGCAGCATTGCAGGCGGCCGACAAACCACAAATTTGGTAATCCACATAAGGCGGTGCTCCCACTTGACCTGTAGCTGTTGGGCTTAAACATCCGGTAGTGCAGGATAAGTAACTGTTATATGCTCCTAAAGCTCCCGGATATACTGATTTCCAGGTAACAGAAGCCGGAGTATAACCCGTTGCTGTCATAGTACTGGTGCATCCTTGATTTACTATAATATCAGTTCCTGCAAAGGGTGGAGGTGGCTGTGGGCAATTTACCACATTAAATTGAAAATCTCTGAGTGTTTGACCGATGTAAACCCCATTTCGGTATTCTTTTACAACCACACCTACCACAAATTGTCCCAAAGTACCTGCTGTTCCAGTTAACAACCCTGTAGATGAATTAAGATTAAGTGGCGCTCCACCAAGGGGATTAGTTGCAGAATACCCTGGTTTCCATATAATTGGTGTAAAGGTTGCTGTATTTCCAGGGTAAGTAGGATCTAATGGGCCTCCTATCGCATTATCGCCATCATAAGGGGTATAAAAAGAATAAACCAATGAATCTCCATTCCCATCGGTAGCTGCATGATTAAACGTAAATGGTTGTCCCACACAAACGAAAATAGGAGGAAAAAGATTAAAAACAGGATCACTGTTTGGTGCAAAATCATTACAGGAAACCATCACATTATCGAATCTGCATATTTCACTTGTAGGAGAACTTATATCATAATGAACACGGATCACTATTTGTATGGTGGTCGCAGCTAATACTGTTGAAGTTGCAATGGCAGTGGTAAAATCATCTCTAACAAAGCCATTTGTAGAAAACTGTGTCAAAGGGCCTCCATTCAATCGATAATAAGTAAATATAGTATCATTGGCATCCAATGTCCCGTTTTCTGATAACTCCACACTCAAATTAACAGAAGGGCAGGAAATAGGTATACTTTGAGATGTCCACGTTTCCTGAGCGGAGTTAGCTCCTGTAATCTCAAAAAGATTAGCATTAACCCGCGCAGTTGCAGGAGCGGGAAGAGGAAGTGGCCCTGCAGCAATGCTCCAGGCTGTAGCACCGTTATCAACCACGGTGTTATTTGCTAAGGTAAAGTCTTCTGCCCAAATAACTGAATTTCCGGGAATGTTTGCGTAAAAACTGGAGCCTAAACAGTTGCAAGCAGCATTAACATTAGTTAAACCAACGTTTCGTGCAACTTGCTGGAAAGACAAATGATAGCCCCCTGCGTTAGGTGGAAGATTATTTACAGTTATGGTATAAATACCTTGCTGCACACACGGTACCGGGTTGGGAGTAATTGCACAAGGATCAAGGCTGGGAGGAACTACACTTACGGCACCAAGGTTAATGCTGATATCTTTCCCGGGTGTAAAAGCAGCACCATTATATCCTTCAACGTTTATAACTACGGGGTTTGGGAAACCTGCTGTGTTCGGACCACAGTCGCGGTAAAGTTTTAGTGTTATCGTATAGCTTGAGCCTCCGTTATAAACATAAGTTAAAGAACCGCCTACAATATGGGTAGAGTAGGCAATTGATGAGATGCTCAGACACACACACATTAAGAATATATACAATCGGCTTTTCATAACTCCTCATTTTACAACAACTTTTAGATTTATATTCTAAGATCAATACCTCAGTTTAATGCTCAAAAGGTCAATTTTTATTATTATAATTTTTTTGTCTAAAACCAACTATCGATATATTATTTAATAGTATCGACAATTAATGTCTGTTTGTTGGATGGTATTTAATACAGAGTCATTACGAATGATTCTTACAAAGGTTGCTATTTGTTTATACTTTTAGTAAAAAGTTAATAACAGTATTAACAATTGATTAAAATGATTAAAAAGCAGGAAACATCAAGGTTTACCTAATTTCAAGATAATCAATCAAATGTCCGGTGATTTTGATCAGGGAAGTGTGAAAGCGGTCAGGAATTCAATCTATTTAAATATTGCTTAACAAAAGCAAATTGCAGCAGAAGGGGCTATTAATAACGAAGAATCGTAACACTACCATTTTTATTAAACTCTTTTCCGTTGTTCAGTTTAACGTATGCTTTCCAAACATAAACATCCTGCTGACAGATAGCACCTCTGTAATAACCATCCCAACCTTGTTTAATATCCAATGATTCGAAAATTTCTTCGCCCCAGCGATTAAAAATTTCTATTTTAAACTCAATTACCCCGGAACTGTAAGGGAAAAAAATATCATTATTGAGTACATTTAAATCGTAAGCCCCGCCTTGGGTTCCATCCGGATTTGGAGTAAATACATTAGGGAAAATAACATCAGCATCTGTTGTAATTACAATAGAGCTGGTATCGGAGCATCCATATTGATTCATTGCAATGAGTTGAACCTGGAATATGCCCACAGATGCATATACATATTGAGGGTTTAAAAGTGTTGATGTTCCGCCATCTCCAAAATTCCAAAAATACGAGTTCGCACTTATTGATTGATTACTGCATATCAATGCGTCATAAGGAATATCAAGACTAGTTGAGCTGACCGAAAATAGTGCAGTAGGAATCGGATGTGCATCAATTGTTAAGGGTGCGGAAGCATTATTGGATGTGCATCCTCCTACTGTACTTACCGTTAAGGTTACAAGATAAGAGCCGGGGTTACCGTAACTATGTATAGGATCTTCTTCTATGGAGGTTGTTCCGTCTCCAAAGTTCCATACCCACATTGTGATTGGATCATCGGTATTTCCTGTAACCGAGTTATCGAAAAATGGCATTGAGCCCGGAACACATAATGAATTTGAATTAGATGTTAACGAAAGGGTAGGCTGAGGATTAAAAAGAACAACTGCGGAATCGGTAACGGATAAACCGCAGCTATTAGTAACGGTAACAATATACGTGTTAGGTTGCAAAAGTGCGATTACAAATGCCCCTGTTCCTGTTCCTAAATTATTATTCCATTGATATGTTAAAGGTCCTGTTGATCCGGATGTTTCAACATATATGGTAGAATTTTGACCGGGGCATATAGGAGAGGTACCCATTGCCTGAACATTTGAAGCGGTCAAATTATAGACAATAGCAGTAACCGTTTCCGGAGTTCCCGGGCATCCGATCTGATCAAAAGCAACTACCGTATAGGTGGTAGTGGTAGTTGGTGTAATAGGTAATGTTCCGGCAGTGATGGCACCTGATGGCTGCCATGCGTAAGAATAATTTCCTGCTCCACCCACTGCAGTTGCCGAAATACTTCCTGTTTGTCCGAAGCATAAAGTATCATTTGTTCCTGCTTGTGTTATTACTTTTAAAGGTTGTTTTATTATCACGTTGGCAGTTGTAAAACATCCGTTTGTATCCGTAACTGTAACTGTATACCCAGCTGCACTAAGATTATTTATTTGATTTCCTGTTTGCCCGATCGCAGGTGCAGACCAGGAATAACTGTAAGGAATAACCCCTCCGGATGCAAGCACTGTAGCACTTCCAACTCCACCATAGCAGGTAGCATGTATAGTAGTATCAACAGAAGCAGATAACAATGTGGGTTCCGTAACAGTAGCAGAAATTGATTTTAGACAATTGTTTTGATCAGTAACATTCACTGTATAAGTTCCTGTACTAAGATTAGCAGCTGTTGCTGAATCTGATGTAACGGGAGCCCATGAATAAGTATAAAGTGGCCCCGTTCCTCCTGTTGCAACAACAGAAATAGACCCGGTACTTCCACCATTACATAATACATTAGTTATGGAAGAAATAGAAACATCAACTGCTGTTGGTTCATCAATGACCAAGCTGTCAATCGTCTGGCAACCGATAGCATCGGTTACATTCATAACATAAGTTCCGGCAGATAAAACGGAAGCAGTTAAGCTATTACCTCCTGATGGTGTCCAGTTTATTATGTATGGTGCTGTTCCTTGGGTAATAGTTACAGTTGCCGAACCATCATTTCCACCATAGCAGGAAACATTGTTTATCAATGAAACCGATACAATTGCGTTAGGTGTTGTAGTTAAACTGGCTGATAAAGGTTTGGTGCAACCGGAAGCATCAGTAACTATTAAACTATAAGCTCCTATTCCTAAACCATTTATTCCGGAGGTTGTTGCAGCCCCGGGCGACCACAAATAAGTATAAGGGAATGAACCACCTGATAATTGTGATGAGATAGAGCCATTGGATAAGCCGCAGGAAGGATTTACAGTTACCAGCGTACCACTTAATTCCGATGGTTCGGCAATACTAAGGGATACGTTAACCTCACATCCTTTAGTATCTCTTACTAAAATGGCATAATTACCGGGAGAAAGGTTGAAAGCCGTATCATTGGTTGACACAGAAGGGGTCCACAAATAAGAATAAGTTGGTGTTCCACCACTGGTATTTATACCCGCGGTGCCGTTTGAACCTCCAAAACAACTTGTTGAAAATCCTGTTCCTGTTGCAGAAAGTGCTTGAACAGGTTGCGTGATTGTAACAGAATCCAGATCTATACAGTTATTAATATCAGTTACAGTAATAGTATAGGTGCCGGCCGTTAATCCTGTTCCCACAGGACCATTACCACCCAATGGCATCCAACTATAGGTATAACTTAAAGTGCCTCCACTAATTGTTGAAGTAGCTGTTCCGTCACCTCCTCCGTTACAATTAACATTTGTAAAAGATGAAATTATGGCTGTTAATTGATTCGGCTCTGTAATTACAACAGGCAATGTTTGAACGCAGCTATTGGTGTCCGTCACCTGCACTGTGTATGTATTTGCTGAAAGATTAGTTACGCTTTGCAACGTTGACCCGCCAGGCATCCATTGATAGGCATATCCTGGAGTACCACTGGATGCAATTGCTGACGCAGTTCCATCAATATCTCCAAAACAAGTTGCATTGGTTTTTGTTACAGTAATTAAAATTGGAAAAGGCTGAGTTATTTCAGGACTTGTAACAGGAGCCGATTGGCATAAATTAGCATCTGTTACTGTAACTGTATAGGTGCCCGGTAATAAACCTGTTGCAATTGAATCAGTGATACCACCTGGCATCCAGGAGAAGGTAAACGGACCAGCTCCACCTGCAACACTTACAGTTGCTGTACCGTTAGAACCTGCATTACAAGATACATTGGTTGTTGAAGGTACCGTTGCTACCGGACTCGCATTATCATTTACTGTTACTTCTTTTGTTGAAATACACCCATTCCCATCAGTTACTCTAATACCATATGCACCGGAAAGTAGTCCTGTTGCAATAGCATCCGTTCCTCCTGATGGAGACCACAGGTAGGAAAAGGCTCCTGTTCCTCCGGATGCAATAACTGAAGCCTGTCCGTTTGCAAGGCTGCAATTCGAATTGATGCTATCAGTAGTAAGAACAATAGCAGGAGGTTGAGTCACTGCAATAGAATCTATAACAGTACATCCTCTCGAGTCAGTTATACTAACTGTGTAAGTTCCTGTTAAAATATTCGAAAAAGTGGATCCATTGTTATTTCCAGGCATCCAACTATAGTTGTATGGAGCAGTTCCACCGGCAGCAACAGCCGATGCAGAACCATTCGACCCTCCAAAGCAGCTGCCAGCTGTAAAAGATAAAGTTACTGAAAGTGCGGCCGCTGGTTGAGTTATGGTAAAAGGTTCTGTTTTAACACAACTATTGGTGTCTGTAACCTGTATGGTATAAGTTGTTGCAGAAAGATTGTTGAGGCTTGTACCTGTTGTTCCTCCTGGCAACCATAAATAAGTATAACCGGGGGTACTGCCGGAAGCAATTGCAGAGGCCGTTCCACTATTACCACCAAAACAACTCACT
>JAZKBF010000007.1:73187-116382 GCA_040388745.1 Bacteroidota bacterium
AGGTGAAGGCTGAGTGATCAGAGGACTCTCCACCGGTATGGATTGACATAAATTTACATCAGTAACTGTTACTGTGTAGGTTCCGGCAATTAATCCTGTGGCTATTGAATCTGTTATTCCACCAGGCATCCACAAGAAGGTGAATGGTCCGTTACCACTTAAAATACTAAGGGTTGCCGTACCATCAGAACCCGTATTACAGCTAACATTGGTTGTGGAAGATACCGTAGCTACAGGACTTGCGTTATCATTAACTGTTAAACCATTTTCAGCAATACACCCCAAAACAGCGTCAGTAACGGTAACTGTATATGCCCCGGCAAGCAGGCCTGTTGCAGTAGCAATGAATCCTCCTGAAGGGGACCATTGATAAGTATAGCTCCCTGATCCTCCTGCAGCAATTACAGAAGCTTGCCCATTTGGCAAGCTGCAATTGGAATTGATACTATCGGTGGTAAGCACTATTTTTGCAGGTTGAGTAACCGCAATGGAATTGATGAAAGTACATCCTTTTAAGTCAGTTACTGTAAGGGTGTAGGTACCGGCTATAAGATTTGAAATGTTTTGCCCGTTAAGATTTCCAGGCATCCAATTGTAGTCATAGGGAGGTGTTCCACCTGCAGCCGTTGCAGAAACAGATCCATTGGCCCCTCCGAAACAGCTAACAGGAGTAGATGATAAGGGCGCTGTTAGTGCTACAGGTGTTTGGGTAATGGTAAAAGGCATCGTCTGCACACAGCTATTGGTATCTGTAACTTGTATGGTATAAGTAGTTGCAGAAAGGTTAGTTACACTTAAGCCGGTGGTTCCACCCGGCAACCATTGATAAGTGTAACCCGGGTTACTACCGGATGCAATGGCGGATGCTGTTCCATCATTGCCATTAAAACAACTCACTGTGGTTTTTGTAACTGATATTAAAATTGGAGAGGGCTCAGTAATGTCGGGGCTGGTAGTAGCCAAAGATTTACAGCCATTGGCTCCGGTAACAGTAACCGTGTATGACCCGGCAGTCAGGCCTGTTGCAATTGAATCGTTACCACCCGAAGGGCTCCAGGAGAAAGTAAAAGGAGAAGTACCTCCCGATGTTCCAACATGAGCAGAACCGGTTGCTCCTCCATTACAAATTACATTAACTACTGAAAAAATACTTGCCACAGGTGCTGTGTTTTCATTCACATTTCCAAATTGTGATTCGGTACATCCTACTGAGTCAGTCACTAAAACCATATATGCACCAGTTACCAGGCCTGCTGCAGTCGCATTTGTTCCTCCAGAAGGTGACCATAAATAGGTATAAGGGTCATTTCCTCCAGATACTGTAACTGTTGATTGTCCGTTTGGTTGCCCGCAATCAGAATTAACACTGGTAGCGGTAAGTATTATTTGGGCAGGTTGAACTACTGTAGTCGGATCGGTGGATATACATCCTAATGAGTCGGTTGCTGTTACTGTATAAGTTCCGGCACCAAGGTTTGGAATGTTTTGTCCGCTTAGGTTTCCAGGCATCCAGCTACAAGTATATGGCCCAGTTCCGCCAGTTGCAATTGATGATACAGAACCGTTGGTAGATCCATAACATAATGCCGGTAATGAGGAGGCCGAAACAGCCAAAGGAGCCAATGGCTGAGTGATAGTTACAGAATTTGTGGTGGTACACAATTTTGAATCCGTAATTGTAACAGAATAGGTACCGGCTGTTAAATTTGTTTTAGTTGAAGTGGTTGTTCCTCCGGGTGCCCATAAATAGCTATAGTTGGGGGTTCCTCCGGATGGGGTAGTTGTTAAAATACCATCATTGCCTGCAAAGCAGCTTACATTTGTTTGTGACGCGAAACTTACTGCTAATACTGCCGGTTCAGTGATTATCGCATTAGCAACTTTTGTACAGCCTTTCGCATCTGTAACCGTTAATGTATAAGTTCCACTTTGTAAATTGTTTATATTAATGGTTGTTAACGCTCCGGGTAGCCATAAGTAAGTATATCCTGAAGTGCCTCCTGAAGGCACTGCTGTTGCTGTTCCGTCATTTGTTGAGTTACAGGTTTCATTGGTAACGGTTGTGTTTGCAACCAGTGCAAGAGGCTGTGTTATGATAACAAATTTTGTTGCCGTACATCCTGCATTGTCAGTAGCTGTAACTGTAAATGTTCCTGCAGATAAATTTGATATCGTTGCAGTTGTTTCTCCACCAGGTGCCCATAGGTACGTATAAGTTGGAGTTCCACCTGAAGGGCTTGCTGTTACAGTACCATCACTGCCTCCAAAACAACTTACATTGGTTTGTGCTAGGAAGTTAATAGCTAATGTAGCAGGTTCAGTAATTATTGCATTCGTTGTTCCGGTACATCCGATCATATCGGTCACAGTTAATGTATACGTTCCGGCTGATAAATTAGATATTGTAAGGGTTGATTCTAAATTGGGTTGCCACAAATAACTATAGATTCCACTACCACCTATAGCACTAGCTGTAGCGATTCCGTCATTCAGATAATTACAGGTTTCGTTAGTAATTGTTGTACTTGCTATAACCTGTGTAGGTTCTGTAATTACAACCGAATTTGTGTTAAAACAACCTTTTTTATCAGTAACAGTAACAGAATATGTTCCCGCAGTTAAATTTGTTCTGGATGCTGTGGTTCCTCCTCCCAATGCCCATAAATAGGTGTAATTTGGAGAGCCTCCTGTAGGGCTTGCTGTTACAGCGCCATCGTCTCCCGCAAAACAAGTTACATTTATTTGTTCAGTGAAGCTAATTACTATTGCTGCTGGTTCAGCTATTATTGGATTGACAGTTTGAATACACCCTTTTGCATCGGTAACCGTTAAAGTAAAAGTTCCACTTGATAAACCGGTTACAGATGGAGTTATTAGCGCTCCGGGTTGCCATAAATAAGTAAATCCGGGAGTTCCTCCCTTAGGACTCGCTGTTGCTGTTCCATCATTCAGATAGTTACAGGTTTCATCGGTAACTGCAGTGCTAACTGTAAATGCAGCAGGCTGTGTAATAATTACAGTGTTTGTAAATGTACATCCCTGCGCATCAGTAATTGTTACTATATTTTTGCCGGCTGTTAAATTATTTGCTGTCATAGTAACTGCTCCGCTTGGCGACCATGAATAGGTATAGCCGGAAGTCCCTCCGGAAGCATTTGCAGTAACAGAACCATCACTTCCCCCAAAACAGCTTACATTTGTTTGTGCCGTAAAACTTATTGCTAATGGTGTAGGTTCTGTGATAACTGCAGTAGCTGTTGCCGTACAGTTATTCAAATCAGTGACCGTTAGGGTATATGTTCCGGCCGCTAAATTGTTGACGGTTCCTGTTGATTGTAAACTTGGTTTCCAAAAATAGGTATAACCGGTAGTACCACCGGAAGGAACAGCGGTTGCAGTCCCATTATTCAGGTAATTGCAGGTTTCATTAGTACTTGTTGTACTTGCTGTCAAAAGCGTTGGTTGAGTTATAACCACCGAATTTGTAGCAACACATCCTTTCGAATCAGTAACAGTAACAGAATAAGTACCCTGGGTTAAATTTGTTTTAGATGCAGTGGTAGCGCCTCCTGTCCATAAATAGCTATAATTTATTGTTCCTCCGGAAGGGCTTGCTGTAACTGAGCCATTACTTCCACCAAAACAACTAACATTTACCTGGCTTACAAAATTTATTGTTAAAGCTGCTGGTTCAGTGATTGTTGCAAATGCAGTTCCGGTGCATCCTTTCAAATCAGTTACCGTTAAGGTATAGATTCCGCTGGATAAATTGTTTATTATGGCGGACGTCAACGATCCGGGTTGCCAAAGATAGGTATAACCAGGATTACCGCCTGAAGCACCCGCTGTTGCAGTTCCGTCATTGGAATAATTACAGGTTTCATTGGTACTTGTAGTACTTGCCACAATAGCTGTGGGCTGTGTTACAGTTACAGAATTGGATGCAAAACATCCTGAAATATCAGTAACGGTTAAGGTTACAAGCCCAGCCATTAATCCTGATGCATTTGGAGAGCTTGCTCCCGAACTCCAATTATAAGTGTATGGTGAAGTACCGCCTGATACTATTGAGTTGGCCATTCCATTACTTCCATTAAAACAACTTACAGGAGTAGTTGTAAATAATATGGCAATTGGAGAAGGTTGACTAATAGTATAATTGGATGTTATCGGACAAGCTTTTGAATCTTTGACTGTAACAGTATAGGTACCTGCCAACTGAGTGCTTATTGATGATGTGGTTTGGTTTCCAGGTTGCCATAAATAAGTGTATGGTCCAATTCCACCGGTTGGGGTTATTGATATGGAGCCATTGTTACCTCCTGAACACAATACATTTGTAATTGAAGAAGAAAGCGCAAGAGGAGTTGGTTGAGTGGTAGTAACCGGATTTGTTGAGGTGCACCCTATATTATCCGTAGTTGTTACTGAGTAAGTACCCAGGGTCAGGTTTGTTGCCGTTGTGGTGGATTGTGCCGGTGCTGTGTTCCAGGAATAAGAAAAAGGAGGAGCGCCTCCTGCAATACTAACCGTTGCAGTTCCATCATTACCTCCGAAGCAGCTAATGGGTGTTGAAGTAAAAGAAACAATACCTGTAAATACAACATAATTAATTCTTACAATATCTGTACCGGCAGGACAGGTACCATTCCCGGTTGTTGTCAATGTTACATCAGCATATCCTTGAGTTAATTCAGCGGCAGTGGGAGTGTAGGTTGATCCCAAAAGCGTTGTATTATTGGGGCTGAATGTTCCTCCGCCAGCTGACCACTTACCTCCACTTGCACCAATAACAGAACCATTTATAGTTGTAATCGGATTTTGTTTACAAACAGTTTTATCAGTACCCGCATTTGCAGAAATAGCAACTGAGAAAGAGGTGACAGTTACCGTAGCATAAGCAGGAGGACAATTAGAAGCATCTGAAATTTTAACAGTATACGTTCCGTTTCCAACAAGAATATTTTGGGAAGGATTTTGATTGTTCCATAAATAAGTATAAGGTGGTGTACCTCCTGTGCCATTCGCACTAAGTGTTAAAGAGGTTTGTCCAAAACAAAGAGTTGGGTTTTGAGGAGATATATTAACAAAAAGTGTTGTTGGAAAGGAAATTCTGACAGTATCGCACAATGGTCCAAAATTACAGGTTGATGCTGGTACCCCACAAATCTGGTAGTCCACATAAGGTGGAACAACTCCGGTTGCAGTAATTGTTGGATTTTGGACACCAGAAGTAGCTGACAAATAATTATTATATGCACCCAAAGCTCCAGGGTAGATAGATTGCCATATGGCAGTAGCTGGATTGAAGCCGGATGCATTTATTGTTCCGGTACACCCTTCATTTATCGATAGATTAGAACCAACAACTGCACCAGGAACTGAGGTGATCTTGTATGTATTAGCATTATTTCCCGGCTTGCAAAAGGTTATTTTATGAGGCCCCACGCCTGAAAGACAAACGGGTGTTCCACAAGAAACAACTGGTCCGCAATTAACCTGATATTCTAGAACACCGGGTGCTGCACCGGAAGCAACGTCTAATGTCACCCCGGCAGCACCAGGATCAAGAGTTACAATAAAATAAATACACGGTCCACCGGCCCCACAACAGCTACCAACTCGGCTAACGGAAGGACTGATCCATGTACCACCTGGAGTACCTGTGAGGTTTACATTAAAAGTGGGTACAGTTCCACCACATGGGGATTGTGCAAATGCCGATCCGGCAAAAACAAGTATAAAAAATAATATAATGATTGATTTTAAACGCATTCAATATATTTTATTGATAAATACGTTAAATAACATAAATAAGTTGCAATTTCCTTCATTTTATTGACCTTATTTAGTACCAATAGACGCTTTGGAGCCAAATTATTAGGAAATTGTTTAAAGGTATTGATTTTATTCTGTTTGGAGCTAATTTAAGACGGAGATAAAAAACAATTTATTGTTAGAGCGAAGTAAGAAAAAACGTCTTAATTTTAGTTAAAGGATTCCATTTTCAATTCGTAATTTCATTAATACCTAAGAAGCGTAACGTCCCCATTTTTATGAAGCACTTTTCCATTGTTCAGTTTAACGTATGCTTTCCAAATGTATACATCCTGCTGACATATAGCTCCTCTGTAATAACCATCCCAACCTTGTTTAATATCTAATGATTCGAAAATTTCTTCGCCCCAGCGATTAAAGATCTCTATTTTAAACTCTACTACACCGGAACTGTAAGGGAAAAATATATCATTACTTAGATTATTGATATCATAAATACCTCCCTGGCTGCCATTTGGATTTGGGGTGAATGCGTTAGGGAAAATAACATCAGCATTTGTTGTGATCTCTGCAAAGGCTGTATCAACGCAGCCATATTGAGACATAGCAATAAGTTGAACCTGAAAAACTCCCAGTGATGAATACACATATTGGGGGTTAAATTGTGTTGATGTTCCTGTATCTCCAAATTCCCAATAGAATGAATTTGCACCAACTGATTGATTATTTAAAGTCAATACATCATACGGAAGCTCAAGATCAATTGAACTGACCGAAAATGCAGCAGTAGGAATTGGATGAGCGATGATCATTAATGGTGAGGATAAATTATTGGATGTACACCCTCCAGCAGTACTCACTGTTAAGGAAACAAGGTAAGTTCCCGGTTGGTTATAATTATGAACAGGATTCTCTTCTGTTGAAATAGTGCCATCCCCAAAGTACCATTCCCATATAGTGATTGGATCATTTATATTTCCTGTGATAGAACTATCAAAAAAGGGCATAGGACCAGGCACACATAATGAATTGTTAGCGGATGTTAAAGCAATTGTTGGTTGTGGATTTAAAAGAATAGTTACCGAATCAGTAGCAGATAAACCACACATATTACTAACAGTAACAATATAGGTTGTAGGTTGTGCAGGCGTTACCTGGTAATTACCACTTTCAGTACCTAAATTATTATTCCATTGATAAGTTAATGGCCCCGTATAGCCTGTTGTTTCAACATATATGGTAGTGTTTTTTCCGGGGCAGATAGGCGAAGCTCCTTGCGCCTGAATATTATTACCCGTTAAATTATATACTGTAACAGACACTGTTTCGGGTGCTCCCGGGCATCCCAATTGATCATAAGCAACTACAGTATAAGTAACATCGCTGGTTGGGGTGATCGGTAATGCTCCTGATGTGATAGCACCTGAAGGTTGCCATGCGTAATAATAATTCCCCGCTCCGCCCACAGCAGATGCCGTTAAAATCCCTGATTGACCAAGACATAATGTATCATTTGCACCGGTTGATGTTATCACTTGTAAAGGTTGTTTAATGATCAGGATATTGTTTGTAACACATCCGTTCGTATCGGTAATTGTAACTGTATAGGAACCTGCCACAAGGTTGTATGCTTCACTTCCCGTTTGCCCCACAGCAGGTGCGGACCAGGAGTAACTATATGGAAGTATTCCTCCGACTGTAATTACAGAGGCACTTCCGGTACCGTTATAACAAGTGGCATGTATAAGAGTATCAACAGCAGAAGAAAGCAATGTGGGTTCTGTAACAGAAGCAGAAATTGCTTTAATACAATTGTTCTGATCCATAACATTTACAGTATATGTTCCTATTGCAAGATTGGTAGCTATGGCTGAAGTTGAGCCGCCCGGTGTCCATAAATAAGTATAAATAGGTCCTGTACCTCCTGTTGCCGAAACAGATATTGATCCGGTACTTCCTCCATTACATAAAACATCAGTTATGGAAGAAATAGAAACATCAACAGGAGTAGGTTCAGCAATGATCAGGCTATCAATTGTCTGACACCCGATAGCATCGGTTACATTCATAATATAAGTTCCGGCAGATAAAACAGAAGCAGTTAAGCTATTACCTCCAGATGGTGCCCAGTTTATGATGTATGGTGCTGTTCCCTGGGTAATAGTTACAGTTGCCGAACCATCATTTCCGCCATAACAGGAAACATTGTTTATTGCAGAAACCGAAATAGCAGGACTAGGCATAATGGTAAGATTGGTTGATAGTGTTTTGGTGCAACCGGAAGCGTCAGTAATCACTAAATTATAAACTCCTGTCCCTAAACCATTAACTCCTGAAGTTGTAGCCCCTCCCCATGACCACAAATAAGTATATGGCAGCACACCTCCTGATAGTTGCGATGAGATAGAACCATTTGATAATCCGCAGGAAGGATCTATAGATACCAGTGAGCCACTTATTTCTGAAGGTTCTATTATGCTGATCGCAAGGTTTGTTTGACAACCATTATTATCCGCTATTAAAATTGTGTAATTTCCAGAAGCAAGGCCAGAAGCAGTATCATTTAATGATATAGATGGATTCCATAAATAAGTATAATTGGCTGTTCCACCAGCTGAATGAACACCTGCTGTGCCATTTGATGCTCCCAAACAGGTGATGTTAGAAATATTACTTGTTGCAGATAATGCTTGGGTCGGTTGTGTTATCGTTGCAGAATCTTGCTTAATACATCCATTAAAGTCAGTTACTGTTAATGTATATGTTCCATCTGATAGGCCTGTTCCGAATGGGCCATTTCCTCCCAAAGGCAACCAATTGTATGTATATCCTATTGTACCACCGCTAACAGCTGCTGTTGCTGTTCCATCATTTAAACCATAACAACTCACATTTGTTGTTGATGAAATGCCAAGGCTCAGTTCAGGGGCCTCAGTAATTACAACAGGCAGTATTTGTACACAACTATTGGTGTCTGTAACCTGTATAGTATAGGTTTGAGCGAAGAGATTTGAGATCTGAGAAAAAGTGCTGCTATTGCTCCACAAATAAGTATAACCTGGTGTACCTCCTGAAGCAATGGCAGATGCCGTTCCATCATTCCCGCCAAAACAAGTTACCGGGGTTTTGGTTGCAGTTATTAAAATTGGAGGAGGTTCAGTAATACCCGGATTTATTGTAGCAAGCGATTGACAGTTATTGGCACCTGTTACAGTAACTGTATAGGAGCCGGCTGTTAAACCTGTTGCAATTGAATCATTACCACCTGATGGTAACCAGGAGTATGAAAAGGGACCAATCCCCCCCATAGTGGCAACTTTAGCTGAACCGTTTGATCCTCCATTACAACTTACGTTGACCACTGAATAAATAGTTAATACAGGGGCAGAATTTTCACCCACATTTCCAAATTGTGTGGACGAACATCCGTTAAGATCAGTTACCGTTACCGTATAAGCGCCTGATACTAATCCTCCTACTGTTGCATCTGTTCCTCCTGTTGGTGACCATAAATAATTGAATGGAAAATTTCCTCCCGATACAATTGAAACAGAAGTTTGACCATTTGGCTGACCGCAGTCTGAATTAACGCTTGCAGTGTTAAGCACTATTTGATCGGGTTGATCTATAGAAATGGAATTAGTATCTGTACATCCTTTTGAATCGCTTGCTGTTACCGTATAAGTTCCTGCTGTAAGGTTTGCTTTATTTTGTCCAGCTAAACTTCCGGGCATCCAGAAATAAGTATAAGGTCCGGTTCCATTTATGGCAGCAGAAGAAACGGAACCATTCGTTGCTCCATAACATGTTGTTGGTAAGGATGAGGTGGAAACGGCTAAAGCGTTTGCCGGTTGAGAAATGGTAACAGAATCAGTTGCGATACATCCTTTCGAATCAGTAACTGTAACTGTATAAGTCCCGGCAAATAGGTTACTAATAGTACTTGCAGTACTTCCTCCCGGAGCCCATAAATAGGTATAGTTTGGAGCTCCTCCAGTAGGATTTGCGGTTACAACACCATTGTTCCCTGCAAAACAACTTACATTACTTTGGCTGATGAAATTTATTGATAGTAGTGAAAGCTCAGCAATTGTTGCAAACGCAGTTGCTGTGCAGCCCGAAAGATCTGTGGTGGTTAATGTATAGGTACCACCCGATAAATTGTTTATTAAGGCGGATGTTTGTCCTCCCGGTAGCCAAAGATAAGTATAGCCTGGAGTTCCTCCGGAAGAACTTGCTGTTGCTGTTCCATTATTCGAATAATTACAGGTTGCATTTGTAACTGTAGCTGCTGGCAATAAAGCCGTGGGCTGCGTTACAATTGCAGAATTTGCTGCAAAACATCCTGCAATGTCAGTAATGGATAAGGTAAATGTACCCGCTTGTAAACCGGATGCATTAGGTGAAGTGGCTCCCGAACTCCAATTATATGAATACGGAGTATTGCCACCTGATACTGTTGAATTGACGGTACCGTTGTTCTCATTAAAACAACTTACGGCAGTAGGTGTAAGTGATACTGTAATTGGTAATGGTTGATTGATTGTAAAAGTTGCGGTTTTCTGACAAGCTTTTGAATCAGTTACCGTTATGGAGTAGCTTTGAGCTGTAAGACTTGAGATTTGAGAAGCCGTGCTGCCATTGCTCCATAAATAAGTGTAAGGACTTGTTCCACCTGTTGGTGTTACTGAAATTGCTCCATTGCTTCCTGCAGCACATGTTACATGTGTAACGGAAGAAGAAAGCGCAAGAGGTAAAGGTTGAGCTATAGTAACCGAATTAGTGGAGGTGCATCCAATTCCATTTGTAATTGTGACTGAATAGGTACCTAAGGCAAGATTTGATATTGTAGGTGTCGATTGTGCTGGCGCAGTGTTCCATGAGTATGTATAAGGGGGAGTGCCTCCTGAAATATTAACTGTTGCTGTTGCATTGCTCCCTCCAAAGCAGTTTATTGGAGTTTGTGTAAAAGAAATAAGTCCATTAAAACCCACATAATTAATTCTAACAATATCAGTACCGGGTGCGCACACACCATTCCCAGTTGTGGTTAGTGTCAGATCAACAAATCCAGCGGTTAGGTCAGCAGTTGAGGGAGAATAGGTTACACCCGAAAGTGTTGTATTTGTTGGGCTAAATGTTCCTCCTCCACCCGACCAAATTCCACCACTGGCTCCTATGATGGAACCTGTTAAGGAGGTAACCGGATTTTGTTTACAAACCGTTTTATCCGATCCTGCATTTGCAGAAATGGCAACAGAATAGGAGGTAACAGTTGCGGTAGAGTATGCCGGGGGACATCCGGGATATGAGATTTTGACGGTATATATTCCGCTTCCTACCACAATACTTTGTGCAGGATTAACATTGTTCCATAAGTATGTATAAGGAGGTACCCCCCCACCTCCATTAGCGGTAAGTGTTGTAGAGGTTTGGCCAAAACAGAGAGATACATTACTTCCTGCACTTGCGGTTATAGGGGCACAACACTTTTGAAAAAAAATATCGTCTAATCCAAAATCATTTCCACTGGCTATGGTATTTTGATTTTTGATACAAACTGTAACTGATGTGTTGCTTCCTGAATTCCAAGGTACAGAAAAATTGATCCATAAATTTGTTGAAGAGGGGGCATTAAAAATCCCTCCAAGTAGCACACCGTTAGCGGAAAATTGTAATTTGGCCGGACTGCTTGGGTGAACAGAACAAACCCAGACAGAAAAAATATATGTAGTGTTAGGTGTAACGGAAATAGATTGGCACCAGGTAGAAGTATTGGCAGTTGCTGCACCATTTACGATCATAAAATTTCCTGTCCCGGTCGTATGATCATTCCCGGAAAATGCATTGTGAAAGACATTGGCATTAGTACCAATTGAATATCTGCTTTCTGGATAAAGGCAATTCCCTGAATTGCAATAGGTATAAGCACTGGAAAACGATGTGTTTCCTGAGCTAAAATCTCCGTTTACCACCAAATTGGTTCCGGAAGGGGCTGTTCCTGATGGGCACTGGCCCTTTGACTCAAGGTTTGAAAAAAATAAACACAAGAATAGAACCAGGTACAATAATGGAATAGGTAAATTAAAAAAAATCTGCTTGTAATCAGGCTGGAATAGGAGAGAGGATGATCCTTCCTTGTTTAGAGGTTGTTTATGCAGATGCTTTTCGAAAAAAAAATCTCTTGCATTCTTAGAGTTTTTTTTATCAATAAAAGAATTGTTATATGAATGCCTAAATAAAACCACGGTAAATAGATTAATGCCTATTGATAAACGTAGGTTCAATTTTTCACATAAATAATTTCGGCCACAAAAAATGATTTTGCTTTTTTACGTTAAATACCTTCCTAAGGTTGCTGTTTTTTGTGATTAATAGGAAAGAAACATTGAATGCTGGAGATAACCCAATTCTCATTTTTTATATTGGTAAATGATATTATTGGGGTTTAGGAGATTTATAAATTACTAACGAAAATAATTTTTATCTAATACCTAAGAATCGTAACGTCCCCATTTTTATAGACCACTTTTCCGTTGTTCAGTTTAACGTATGCTTTATAAATATATACATCCTGTTGACATATAGCGCCAAGGTAGTAACCATCCCAGCCTTGTTTAATATCTAAAGATTCGAAAATTTCTTCGCCCCAGCGATTAAAGATCTCTATTTTAAACTCTACTACACCGGAACTGTAAGGGAAAAATATATCATTACTTAGATTATTGATATCATAAATACCTCCCTGGCTGCCATTTGGATTTGGGGTGAATGCGTTAGGGAAAATAACATCAGCATTTGTTGTGATCTCTGCAAAGGCTGTATCAACGCAGCCATATTGAGACATAGCAATAAGTTGAACATGAAAGTTACTTACAGTTGAATATAAATATTGAGGATTAAATTGTGTAGATGTTGCCCCATCCCCAAATTCCCAATAGTATGAGTTTGCACCTACTGATTGATTGTTTAAGATCAATACATCAAATGGTAGATCAAGATTTGTAGAGTTAACTGAAAATGCGGCATTCGGTATAGGATGAGCTGCAATGGCTATTGGAGCACCTAAACTATTACTTGTGCATCCTCCTTCGGTTGTTACGGTTAAGGTAACAATGTAATTACCCGGTTGGGCATAATTATGATCGGGGTTCGCCTCAGCTAAGAATGTCCCATCTCCAAAGTTCCATAGCCAACCCGTAATTGGATCATTGGGATTCCCCGCAACAGAATTATCAAAAAATGGCATGTATCCGGGAACGCACAATGCATTTGAAGCGGATGATAAGGCCATTGTAGGCTGAGGATTAAAAAGAACAACAACCGAATCGGAAACGGATAAACCGCACATATTACTAACCGTAACTATGTAGGTTGTAGGCTGTGCAGGTGTTATAGAGTAAATGCCTGTTCCTGTACCTAAATTATTATTCCATTGATAGGTTAATGGCCCTGTTATTCCTGTTGTTTCAACATAAACACTGGAACCTTGTCCTGGACATATCGGGGTTATTCCCATTGCCTGAACATTTGCAGCGGTTAAATTATATACAATAGCAGTAACAGTATCAGGCCTTCCGGCACATCCAATTTGATCGAAAGCAACTACAGTATAAGTAGTATTACTTGTTGGTGTAATGGGCAATGTCCCTGCTGTGATAGCACCTGAAGGTTGCCATGCGTAATAATAATTTCCTGCACCACCAATTGCCGTAGCTGAAATACTGCCTGTTTGGCCAAGGCACAATGTATCATTAGCACCGGCTGTTGTTATCACTTGTAATGGTTGTTTAACGACCAGGGTATTACTCGTAACACATCCGTTCGTATCGGTAATTGTAACCGTATAGGAACCTGCAACAAGGTTGTTTACTTCACTTCCAGTTTGCCCCACAGCTGGTGCGGACCAGGAATAACTATATGGAAGCACCCCACCGGATGCAATTACAGAGGCACTTCCGGTACCATTATAACAAGTGGCATGTATAAGTGTATCAATAGCAGAAGAAAGCAAGGTGGGTTCTGCAACAGAAGCAGAAATTGCTTTAAAACAATTGTTCTGATCCATAACATTTACAGTGTATGTTCCTATTGCAAGATTGGTAGCTGTGGATAAAGTTGATCCGCCCGGTGTCCATAAATAAGTATAAAGAGGTCCTGTACCTCCTGTTGCAGCAACAGATATAGCTCCTGTACTTCCTCCATTACATAAAACATCAGTTATGGAAGAAATAGAAACGTCAACTGGTGTGGGTTCCCCGATGATAAGGCTATCAATGGTCTGACATCCTAAAGCATCGGTTACATTTATAGTATAAGTTCCGATAGATAAAACAGAAGCCGTTAACCCATTACCTCCTGAAGGTGTCCAGTTTATTGCAAAAGGAGCTGTTCCTTGTGTAATATTTATAGTTGCCGAACCATCGTTTCCACCAAAACAGGAAACATTGTTTATAGAAGTAACGGCTATGGCTGGGTCAGGTGTAAGGGTAAGCGTTACAGATAAAGATTTGGTGCAATTGGATGCGTCAGTAATAAGTAAATTATAAACTCCCGTTCCTAAACCACTTATTGAGGAGGTGGTAGCCGCTCCAAACGACCATAAATAGGTATATGGTAAAACACCTCCCGATAGCTGCGAGGAGATAGAACCATTTGATAACCCGCAGGAAGGATTTATAGATACTAATGAGCCCCCTATTTCCGAAGGTTCTGTTACGCTTATCGCAAGATTTGTTTGACAGCTATTGTTATCAGTCACTAAAACAGTATAATCCCCGGGAGCAAGGCCTGAAGCGGTATCACTCACTGAAACAGAAGGATTCCATTGATAGGAATAAGCCGATGTTCCCCCTGCAGGATGAATACCCGCAGTACCATTTGATGCTCCAAAACAGGTGACATTAGAAACCGTGTTGGTTGCAGATAATGCCTGACCAGGTTGTGTTATTACTGCCGAATTTGAAGTATTGCAACCATTAATATCAGTTACTGTTACCGTATACGTTCCAACCGAGAAGCCTGTTCCCACAAGGCCATTGCCTCCCGAAGGCAACCAATTATAAGTATAACCAAAGGTACCTCCGCTAACAGTTGCAGTTGCAGTTCCATCACTTAAACCAAAACAACTAACGTTGGTAAGAGGCGAAATTACCACGTTCAATTGACCAGGTTCAGTAATTATAACAGGCAATGTTTGCACACAGTTATTGAAATCGGTAACCTGTATGGAATAAGTAGCGCCAGCAAGATTTGTAAGATTTGTACCCATTGTTCCACCAGGTAGCCATTGATAAGAATAAGCTGGAGCTCCACCCGAAGCAATCGCAGAGGCAGTTCCATCATTATCTCCAAAACAAGTAACTGAGGTTTTTGTTACGGTGATCAAAATAGGATTTGGTTGGGTAATTTCCGCACTAATTACCGGAAGTGATTGGCATAAATTCGCATCCGTAACAGTTACGGTATAAGTACCCGCTATTAAACCTGTGGCTATTGAATCGGTATTGCCTGAAGGCATCCAGGAGTATGTGAACGGTCCAGTTCCACCGGAAACACTAACTGTTGCTGTACCATTAGAGCCTGCATTACAGGATACATTGGTAGTGGAGGAAACAACGGCTCCCGGACCACCATTATTATTTACTGTTGTGCTATCAGTAGAAATACATCCATTTCCATCAGTTACAGTAACGCTGTATGTTCCTGCAAGAAGGGCAGTTGCTGCAGCGTTGGTTCCTCCTGAAGGTAACCATTGGTATAAAAAACCTCCGGCTCCTCCTGTTGCAGTAATAGAAGCCTGTCCGTTTGCCAGGTTGCAATTGGAATTGATACTGTCGGTACTCAGTATTACCAGTGTAGGTTGAGTAACCGTAATGGAGTCGATATAGGTACATCCGTTTAAGTCAGTTATGGTAAGAGTATAAGTTCCTGAACTGAGATTAGAAAGAATTGGCCCATTCAAATTTCCAGGCATCCAATTATAGTTATATGGACTCGTTCCACCGGTTCCTGCAGCTGAAACTGAACCATCGCTTCCACCAAAGCAGTTGCTGGGCGCAAAAGATAAAGAAGCTGAAAGTGCTGCTAACGGTTGGGTAATAGTAAAAGGTTCCGTTTTTACACAGCTATTGGCATCAGTAACCGTTACTGAATAAGTAGTTGCCGAAAGATTTACCAGGCTTGTACCAAGTGTTCCACTGGGTAACCATTGATACAAATAACCGGCTGTTCCACCTGATGCAATTGCGGATGCAGTTCCATTACTACCACCAAAACAACTCACCGTGCTTTTTGAAATACTAATGAAAATTGGTGCAGGTTGGGTAATTGCAGGACTTACAGCTGGGAGTGCCTGGCATAAATTTGCATCAGTTACCGTAATTGTATAAGTCCCCGGCAATAATCCTGTTGCTATTGTATTGGTATTTCCACCTGGCATCCATGAATAGGTGAATGGTCCGGTACCGCCTGAAACACTCACGGTTGCCGTGCCATTAGTCCCTGTATTACAGGATATATTGGTGGTAGAAGATACTGTTGCTACAGGACTAGCATTATCATTTACTGTTACCCCTTTTGAAGAAATACATCCATTTCCATCAGTTACTGTAACACTATATGTACCCGCAGGCAGAGCAGTTGCTATATTATTGGTTCCTCCTGAAGGTGCCCATTGATACAAATAAGAGATTGTTCCACCTGATGCAGAAACAGAAGCTTGTCCGTTTGCCTGGCTGCAATCGGAATTTATACTGTCGGTAGTTATAGCAATAAGCGTAGGTTGAGTAACAGTAATGGAATTGATAAAACTGCATCCTTTTAAGTCAGTTACTGTTACAGTATAAGTTCCGGCTGTAAGATTAGAAATAGTTGGACCATTAAGATTTCCCGGCATCCAATTGTAGTTATATGGAGCAGTTCCGCCAGCAGCCACAGCAGAAACAGAACCATTCGTTCCTCCAAAACAACTTACAGGGATAAATGATAAAGGAGCTGAAAGTGCGGCAGTTGGTTGAGTAATTGTAAAAGGCATTGTTTGTACACAAGCATTTGTATCTGTAACCTGCAAAGTATACGTTGTAGGAGAGAGGTTAATTACGCTCAACCCATTGGTTCCACCTGGCAGCCATAGATATGAATAACCTGGGGTACCACCGGAGACAGCGGCAGAAGCTGTTCCATTATTACTACCAAAGCAAGTCACAACGCTTTTTGTAACATTAATGAAAATAGGCGCAGGTTGAATAATTTGAGGACTAGCTGCCGGAATTGATTGACATAAATTGACATCCGTTACAGTAACGGTGTATGTGCCGATAGCTAAACCAGTTGCAACTGAATTAGTACCTCCTGATGGAAGCCATGAGTATAAAAATGGTCCGGTACCACCTACAACACTTGCCGTTGCTGTACCATTAGAACCCGTATTACAGGTTACATTGGTTGTTGAAGTTACAGTTGCTATCGGACTTGGATTGTCATTTACAATTGTTCCCGATGTTGAAATACATCCATTTCCGTCAGTTACTGTAACACTGTATGTGCCTGCAAGCAGGGCAGTTGCTATATTATTGGTTCCTCCCGAAGGTGCCCATTGATATAAATAGCCTCCTGTTCCCCCGGAAGCAGCAACAGAAGCTTGCCCGTTTGGCAGGCTGCAATTGGAATTGATACTGCTTGGAGTAAGTATAACAACTGCGGGCTGAGTAACAGTGATGTTGTCGATGAAGGTACATCCTTTTAAGTCAGTTACTGTAACCGTATAGCTGCCGGCTGTGAGGTTAGAAATGTTTTGCCCATTTATATTTCCCGGCATCCAATTATAGCTATAAGGAGCCGTTCCCCCTGAAGCTACAGCAGAAACGCTTCCATTGGCTCCTCCAAAGCAGCTTACCGGTGTAAATGATAAAGGCACTGAAAGTGCAGCTGGTGGCTGAGTAATTGTAACAGGCATAGTTTGCACACAGCTATTGTTATCAGTAACCTGAACAGTATAAGTAGTTGCTGAAAGGTTAGTGGCAACTGTTCCACCTGGCAACCATTGATAGGTAAATCCCGGAGTACCACCTGATGCAATGGCAGAGGCCGTCCCATCGCTTCCTCCAAAACAACTCACCATGGTTTTTGTAACCGTTATTAAAATTGGAGGAGGTTCTGTAATATCCGGACTCGTTGTTGCAAGAGACTTACAGCCATTGGCTCCTGTTACAGTAACGGTGTATGAGCCGGCTGTCAAGCCTGTTGCGATTGAATCAGTACCACCAGCCGGTAGCCATGAAAAGGTAAAAGGGCCTATTCCTCCAGTGGTACCAACATGAGCAGAACCGGTTGTTCCTCCATTGCAAGTTACATTAACTACTGAAAAAATACTTGCAACAGGAGCTGCATTTTCATTCACATTTCCAAATTGTGTTGAAGTACATCCTGTAAAATCGGTTACTAAAACAGTATATCCACCTGCAGATAATCCTGCGGCTGTCGCATTCGTTCCACCTGCCGGAGACCAGAGATAAGTGTAAGGAGCACTTCCTCCGGATACGGTAACACTGGATTGTCCATTAGGCTGCCCACAATCCGAATTCACACTTGAGGAAGTAAGTATTATTTGAGGTGGTTGACCTATAATAACCGAATTAGTGGTCATACATCCTTTTAAATCAGTAGCAGTTACTGAATATGTTCCAGCTGCAAGGTTTGAAATGTTTTGCCCTGCTAAAGTCCCGGGCATCCAGGCATAGGTATAAGGGCCTGTTCCATTTGATGCAGAGGAAGATACTGAACCGTTTAGTGATCCATAACATGTTGCAGGAACTGATGAGGCAGAAACAGCAAGTGGAGCAAGTGGCTGAGTAATAGTTGCAGAACTTGTCACAATACATCCTTTCGAATCAGTAATTGTAACAGAATATGTACCGGATGTCAAATTTATTTTAGAGCTTGCAGTTGCTCCTCCGGGTGCCCATAAATAAGTATAGTTTGGTGTTCCTCCGGAAGGATTTGCAGCTATAATGCCATCATTTCCGGCAAAACAACTTACATTTGTTTGTGATGTGAAACTTACTGCCAGCGGTGCCGGTTCAGTGATTGTTGCACTGGCAGCAGAAGTACATCCTTTTGAATCTGTTACCGTTAAAGTATAAATTTGAGCGCTGAGCGCTGATATCAGAGAAGAAGTACCACCATTGCTCCACAAATAGGTATATCCCGGAGTGCCTCCTGAAATTACAGCTGTTGCACTACCATCATTCAGAGGACTGCAGGTTTCATTGGTCACTGTTGTAGTTGCAGCCAATACAAAAGGCTGTGTTATAGTAACAGAATTTGTTGCAGTACATCCGGAATTATCAGTCACAGTTACGGTGTATGTGCCTGCCGATAAATTTGTTTTAGTAGCTGAAGTCGTACCTCCTGGTGCCCATAAATACGAATACCCTGGAGTTCCTCCCGAAGGGCTTGCTGTTACTGCACCATCGTTTCCTGCAAAACAACTTACATTAGTTTGAGCTGTGAAATTTATAGCTAATAGTGAAGGTTCTGCAATTATTGCATTGGCTGTTCCTGTGCATCCTTTCGAATCGGTAACAATTAAGATATACGTTCCCGCTGATAAATTAGTTATCGTCCCGCTTGTTTGCAGATCAGGTTTCCACAAATAGGTATAGCCGGGTGTACCACCTGAAGAACCGGCAGTTGCCGTACCATTATTCAAATAATTACAGGTTTCGTTGGTAGTTGTCGGGCTTGCCACCACAGGTGTTGGCTGTGTAATAACAACAGAATTTGTTCCAACACAGCCTTTCGAATCGGTAACAGTTACTGTATATGTTCCTGCCGTTAAATTAGATATTACATTAGTAGTTGCAGCTCCGGGCATCCATGAAAAGGTATAGTTTGCAGTTCCTCCGGAAGGATCAGCTGTTACAGAACCATCGTTACCAGCGAAACAATTTACATTTATTTGCCCGCTAAAACTTACTACTAATAGTGCCGGTTCGGTGATTATTGGATTAGCAATGGCGGTACATCCTTTTGAGTCAGTAATAGTAACAGTATAGGTTTGAGCGCTGAGACTTGTGATCAGAGAATTAGTACCTCCATTGCTCCACAAATAGGTATATCCGGAAGTTCCTCCCGAAGCCGCAGCTGTTGCTGTTCCGTTATTCAAAGCCGTACAGGTTTCATTGGTGACGGTTGTTTTTACTTCTAATAGTGCAGGTTCTGTTATTGTAACAATTTTGGTGGCAGTACAGCCTGCATTATCAGTAACGATTACAGAATATTTTCCAGCCGGTAGATTTGTAACGGTGGCTGAAGTGGCTCCTCCGGGTGCCCATAAATAGGTATAGGTGAGAGTTCCCCCTGAAGGGCTTGCTGTTACAGTACCATCGCTGCCTCCAAAACAGCTGACATTTGTTTGTGCTGTGAAGGTAATCACTATTGCAGCCGGTTCAACAATAATTGCATTTGCTGTTCCTGTACATCCTTTTGAATCTGTAGCCGTTAAGGTATATGTTCCGGAGGATAAATTAGATATGGTTCCGGTTGTTTCTAAACCGGGTTTCCAAAAATAAGTATAACCCGGGGTGCCCCCTGTAGAACCAGCTGTTGCCGTTCCGTTATTCGAATAATTACAGGTTTCATTAGTAACTGTTGTGCTTGCAACCACCTGTGTGGGTTCTGCAATAACAACTGAATTTGTGTTAAAACATCCTTTTTTATCCGTAACAGTAACAGTATATGTTCCCGCAATTAAATTTGTTCGGGATGCAGAAGTTCCTCCTCCTGATGCCCACAAATAGGTATAGTTGGGAGTACCTCCTGAAGGACTTGCTGTTACACTGCCATCATTTCCACCAAAACAAGTTACGTTTACCTGGGGATTAAAAGCTATGGTTAAAGGTGCCGGTTCAGTGATCACAGGATTGGCTATTGCTGTACATGCTTTAGAGTCGGTTACAGTTAAGGTGTACGTTCCACTCGATAAGTTACTGATTGAGATCGTGGTTAACGATCCGGGCTGCCATAAGTAAGTATAGCCGGGAGTCCCGCCCGAAGGTATAGCTGTAGCTGTGCCATCATTCAAAGGATTACAGGTTTCATTGGTTACTTTTGTGCTTGGAGTTAATGGGGTAGGTTGGGTAATAATCACAGAACTGGTGAGAAAGCATCCTTTCGAATCTGTAACGGTTACAGAATAGGTTCCTGCCAGTAAATTTGACGTTGCTGCCGTGGTTGCTCCCCCGGGCGTCCATAAATAGGTATATCCCGGAGTTCCACCTGCAGGACTGGCCGTTACAGCACCATTGCTTCCTGCAAAACAACTTACGTTTGTTTGTGCTGTGAAGCTTGTTGCTAATACTGGCGGTTCAGCGATTATTGCATTTGCCACAGCTGTGCATCCTTTTGAGTCGGTAACGGTTACAGAATGAGTCCCTGCAGATAAATTGGATGCACTTACGGTTGTTTGTAAATTGGGTTGCCATAAGTAGGTATAACCGGGAGTACCTCCGGCAGGAATTGCTGTTGCTGTTCCATTATTTAGAGATGCGCAGGTTTCGTCAGTTTTTGTTGTACTTGCAGTAAGTATTGCAGGCTGGGTTATAAAAACCGAATTTGTGGCAGTACATAATTTGGAATCGGTAACTGTTACCGAATAAGTTTGAGAGCTAAGAGTTGAGATCTGAGAAGTTGTAGCACCAGTGCTCCATAAGTAGGTATAGCCTATTGTTCCTCCCGCAGGGCTTGCAATTACAGAGCCATTATTTCCACCAAAACAACTTACGTTTACCTGGCTGATAAAATTTATAGTTAAAGGTGCTGGTTCTGTAATAAGTGCAAAAGAGGTTGCCGGGCAACCATTCAGATCTTTAGCGGTCAGGGTATAATTTCCACTTGGTAAATTAGATATACTGCCTGTAGTCAATGCTCCGGGCTGCCAAAAAAAAGTATATCCCGGTGTACCTCCCGAAACTACAGCGGTGGCTGATCCGTTATTTAAATTACTGCAGGTCTCATTTGTTTTTGTAGTACTTGCTGTAATAGCAGTAGGCTGTGTTATGGTAACTGAATTAGATTTAAAACATCCCAAAACATCGGTAACAGTTAAAGTAATAAGTCCTGCCTGTAAACCCGAAGCATTAGGAGAGGTGGCTCCTGAACTCCAATTGTAAGTGTATGGCGAAGTCCCACCCGATACAGTTGAATTGGCCGTGCCATTGGTTCCATTAAAACAACTAACATGAGTTGGTGTAAGTAATATCGCAATTACATTAGGTTGAGTAATTGTATATGTTGATGTTATCGGACAGTTTTTTGAATCTTTAACAGTTACGGTAAAGTTTTGGGCCGTAAGATTTGAGATTTGAGAAGCCGTGCTGCCATTGCTCCATAAATAAGTATAAGGCCCTGTTCCTCCTGTTGGGTTTATTGATATGGAGCCATTGTTTCCGCCTGAGCACAATACATGTGTAATTGTTGAGCCAAGGGCAAGCGGTGTTGGTTGAGTAATACTAACGGGATTTGTGGAAGTACATCCCATACTATTTGTAATTGTTACACTATAAGTGCCCAAAGCCAGGTTGGTGGCTGTTGGCGTTGATTGAGCCGGTGAAGTGTTCCAGGAATAAGTATAGGGGGACATACCTCCAACAATGCTAACTGTGGCGGAACCATCAGTCCCTCCAAAACAGCTTACAGGAGTCTGAGTAAAAGAAACAGTTCCTGAAAAGTTTATATAATTAATTCTTACAATATCAAAAGTAGCAGGACAGGCGCCACTCCCCGTTGTAGTTAATCTTAGATCAACAAATCCTGCAGTTAATTCCGCTGGGCTGGGAGAGTAAGTTGCTGAAAGCGTTGTGTTATTGGGGCTAAATGTTCCGGCACCCTGTGACCAGATACCTCCATTTGCACCGGCAACAGTACCATTCAAAGTTGTAATTGGATTTTGTTTACAAACTGTTTTATCAATCCCTGCATTTGCGGAAACATTAACCGTATAAGAGGTAACTGTAACCGTTGCAGTAGCTGAGGGGCAGCCGGTAACATCCATTAGTTTAACGGTATAGGTTCCGTTTCCTACAAGAATACTTTGTGAAGGATTAACATTATTCCATAAATAATTGTAAGGAGGAGTGCCGCCACTTCCATTCGCAGTGATTGTTACATTGTTTTGTCCATTACAAATTACTGGCACTTGTGGAGCAATTGTTACGCCAAGAGTTGGATTAAAAAAAACTCTTATAGTATCACAGACAAAAACCGACACGCACGCATTAGACATACCACAAATTCGATAATCTACATAAGGCGGTGCTCCTGGTGTACCGGTAGCTGCTGGATCTATACATCCCGAGGTACAGGACAAAAAACTATTATATGCTCCTAATGCACCAGGATTTACAGAAGTCCAGTTAACAGAGGATGCAATATAACCTGTTGCTGAAAGATTTCGGTTGCATGACTGATCAACCGCAATATTAGTTCCGGCATAAGGTGGTGGCGGTGGTGGGCAATTCACAATATTAAACTGGAAATCTCTGATTGTCTGGCCCAGGTAAACTCCATTTCGGTATTCTTTTACCATTACTCCTACTAAAAATTGTCCGAGCATAGGCGGGGTTCCCGATAGCAGGCCGGTTGATGGATTAAGGCTGAGTGGTGTTCCTCCAAGTGGATTGGTTGCGGAGTATCCGGGTTGCCATGTAATGGGTGTAAAGGAGATGGTATTTCCTCCTGGGAAGGTGGGCTTTTTTGCCCCTCCCCCAGGCACAGGAGCTCCTCCTGCAACACCTGCATTATTAGCATCATAAGGAGTGTACAAGGAATATACCAAAGAGTCTCCATTTGCATCTATTGCTGAATGATCAAAGGTAAAAGGCTGCCCGGCACAAACAAGAATAGGAGGTAAAAGAGTAAAAACAGGATTACTATTCGTCACAAAATCATTACAGGAAACAAGCACATTATCAAATTGGTATACTTTAGTAACGTCAGCAACTAAGGCAAAATGAACACGAATTATTATCTGAACGTTAGTGCCTGCAATTCCTAACTTACTTACTGTAATAGGAGTAAAAGTACCACTTTTAGCACCACTGGTAAATAATGTTAACGGACCTCCATTCAATTTGTAATAAACTAATATGGAATCAGCAGCTACCAAAGTTCCTGTCTGTGATAGATCAACACTCAAATTAACAGAAGGACAAGAAGAAATGGGAATTATTTGAGAGGTCCATGTTGCAATACCATTGTTAGAACCGGTAACCCGAAAAAGATTACTTGGTGCATTTGCAACAATAGAAGCACTTTGCACATTTGCAACAGGGGCCGGAGCAACAGGAGTAGTACTGGCTAAAACAACTCTACTCCATGCTGTAGGAGCGGGGGCGGGATCATTTGTTGTGCCAATGGGTAAAATAAAACTTTCGCCCCAAATAACTGAATACCCCGGGATATAGGTATAAAGACAGGAGTTAATGCAGGAAACACAAGTATTGACAATATTTGTTATTGTAAAATTTCTCCCTGCACTTTGCCAGTATAAATGATAACCTCCCGGATTTGGAGGGAGGGTTACCGTTCCGGTATAAATACGCTGTTGTACGCAAGGTACCGGGTTGGGTGCGACAGCACAGGGAGGAAGAATAGGAAGAAGTGTGTTATCAGCTCCCAAAGGATTTAAAACAAGGTTTTTACTAGGTGAGCCATCATATCCTGCTATGGTTATCGTTTCAGTTGCCGCAAATCCGGAATTACCGGCTGCACAGTCGCGATACATTACAAGTTTTACGCTATAATTTGATCCCCCGGTGTGAACATAAGTTAGGGTGGAACCTACCAAATGGGTAGAAAACACATCAGATGCGATACTCGAAAAAACACACAAGAAGAATATTTGTAGTAGTTTTTTCATAAACTATCTTTTTTCGAAAATTATATTATCATTGCTTAGATGCAAAAGCAAGATAATAAGTTGCAATTTTTTTAGATAAAACAATTCACAAATTATCATTTTTTACAATACTGCAATTTCGCTAAAGCAAAAGGCTGTATAGGTTTTTAAAAAAATAAGTCATGGAAAAGTGATTCCAGTCCTCAAAAATTCTATCATTGATAATTTACAACATGAATATACGTTTTTTGTCGGTACAAGGTTACTTTTTGTTAATTTTTAGCACGGATATAAAAAGTGATGGTAAAACTTCAGTTTTAATCAATAAATTTATAAAAATTCAAAATTATTAAAAAAAACGAACGTAAACAGGGGATAATATTGATGATAAAGTTTTGTTGATTTTATATTGTATCGGTTTGATAAGGTTTGATCATTATTATCTCTGTTCTACTTCTTTTTTATTTAGAACGAGAATTTATGTAAAATGAAGTTTTGATATAAGGATAGAACCTGTTATGAAGCAATGGCAGAATACTAACGCGGACATAGATCACCATTTTGGCGATTTTTTTAATATCTAAGAATCGTTACATCGCCATTTTTATGAAATGTTTTCCCGTTGTTCAGTTTAATGTATGCTTTCCAAATGTAAACGTCTCCTTGACATATTTGCCCTCTGTAATAGCCATCCCAACCTTGTTTAATATCTAATGATTCGAAAATTTCTTCGCCCCAGCGATTAAAGATTTCTATTTTAAATTCAACTACTCCTGAACTGTAAGGAAAGAATATATCATTGTTAAGGCTGTTTATATCGTAATTTCCTCCTTGTGGCCCATTAGGATTGGGAGTGAATACATTTGGGAAAATAACATCAGCATTTGTTGTAATTTCCGAAAATGCACTATCAATGCACCCGAATTGAGTCATAACAATAAGTTGTACTTGAAAAACACCTACTGAAGTATATGTATTTTTTGGGTTGAAAAGTGTAGATGTTCCTCCATCTCCAAAATTCCAATAATATGAATTGGCTCCAGTCGATTGGTTATTTATGATCAATTCATCGTAGGGGAGATCAAGATTGGTGGAATTAACGGAAAATGCAGCATTAGGAATAGGATGTGCAGTGATCATTATTGGCGCTGTTAAATTATTTGCTGTACATCCGCCAGATGTGCTCACCGTTAAGGTTGCAAGATATGTACCAGGTTGATTATAAGTATGATCGGGATCTTCTTCAAGGGAGCTTGTCCCATCTCCAAAGTTCCAATTCCACATGGTGATCGGATCATCCAGGTTCCCTGTAACCGAATTATCAAAAAATGGCATGGATCCCGGTACACATAGTGCATTTGTATCCGATGTTAAAACAAGTGTTGGTGGCGGAATAAAAAGTACCTCAACAGAATCAGTAACAGATAATCCACACATATTACTGACAGTAACAATGTATGTTGTAGGCTGTGCAGGTGTAACAAGGTAACCATCCGGTTGTGTACCTAAATTATTATTCCATTGGTAGGTGAGAGGTCCGGTTATTCCTGAGGTTTCAACATATACAAAAGAGCTTTGACCCGGGCAGATAGGAGATGTGCCTATTGCCTGAACATTTGCTCCTGTTAAATTATATACAATAGCAGTAACAGAATCGGGAGTTCCTGCGCACCCGATCTGATCAAAAGCAACTACAGTATAAGTGATGTTACTTGCAGGTGTAATTGGTAATGTTCCTGAAGTGATCGCACCTGAAGGTTGCCAGGCGTAATAATAGTTTCCTGCCCCTCCCACAGCTGTTGCTGATATGCTTCCCGTTTGACCAAGGCATAGTGTATCATTTACTCCGGCTTGTGTTATTATCTGTAAAGGCTGTTTTATTAATACATTAATAGTTGTAGCACATCCGTTTGTATCACTAACTGTAACAGTATACGAGGCTGCAGTCAGATTGTTTGCTTCAGTTCCAGTTTGTCCCACAGCAGGTGCAGACCAGGAATAACTATATGGAAATACCCCTCCGGATGCAAGCAACGTAGCACTTCCAGTACCACCATAACAAGTAGCATGTATAACAGTGTCAATAGAAGTTGAAAGTAAGGTGGGCTCAGTTATTGTTGCTGAAATTGCTTTGAGGCAATTATTTTGATCCATTACATTCACCGTATGAGTTCCAATAGTAAGACCAGTAGCAGTGGATGAAGTTGAGCCGCTTGGCACCCATAAATAAGTATAGAGCGGTCCTGTACCTCCGATTGCGGCAACAGATATAGCCCCGGTATTTCCTCCATTACATAAAACATCAGTCATTGAAGAAATAGAAACGTCAACAGGTATTGGTTCAGTTATGATAACACTATCTGATGTTTGGCATCCTATGGCATCAGTAACATTTACAGTATAAGTACCAATAGATAATACAGTGCCGGTTAAATTATTTCCTCCGGAAGGAGTCCAGTTTATTATATATGGAGATGTTCCTTGTGAAATATTGATGGTGGCAGATCCATCATTTCCTCCAAAACAGGAAACATTGTTTTTAGATGAAACAGCCATAGATGGGCCAGGCATAACGGTAAGAGTTGCAGATAGTGATATGGAGCAGTTAGATGCGCCAGTAACAAGTAAATTATAGCTTCCTGTTCCTAAACCGGTTATTGCAGAAGTTGTAGAAGCCCCCAATGACCACAAATAAGTGTATGGAAATAAACCGCCTGATATTTGTGATGAGATGGCACCATTTGATAAGAGACAGGAAGGATCAATTGTTACAAGTGTTCCAGTGATTTCAGATGGTTCCGCTATACTCAGGGAAATGTTTTTCTGGCAACTATTCGTATCAGTCACTAATATTATATAATTTCCGGGAGAAAGGCCAAAGGCAGTATCATTTATTGACACAGAAGGTGTCCATTGATAGGAATAGGATGGTGTGCCCCCGATAGGAGTTATACTGGCTGCACCATTTGCCCCACCGAAGCAGCTTGCGGAAGATACAGTACTTGTTGCCGAAAGCGCTTGAACCGGTTGAGTTATTTCTACAGAAGTTGTATCAGTACATCCTTTACTATCAGTTATTGTTACAGTATAAGTTCCCATGCCTAAAGCTGTTCCTGTATTCCCATTACCTCCCAAAGGAAGCCAATCATAATAATAAACTGGTGTACCTCCGCTTACTGATATAGTTGCGGTTCCATTAGTACCACCAAAACAGCTTACATTGGTAGAAGATGAAATAATAGCATCCAGTTGCAAGGGCTCAAAAATTGTAACAGGCATTGTTTGCGCACAGTTTTTGGCATCTGTAACCTGCACAGTATAAGTATCGGCAGAAAGATTTGTTATGCTTGCCCCCATTGTCCCGCTTGGTAACCATTGATAGGTGTAACCCGGAGTCCCACTTGATGCGTTGGCGGATGCTGTTCCATCGTTACCTCCAAAGCAGCTTACTGTACTTTTGGTAACAGCTATTAAGATCGGTAGCGGTTGAGTAATGCCGGGATTTATTGTTGCAAGCGCTTTACAACCATTGGTACCTGTTACTGTAACAGTATAAGAGCCGGCTATCAAGCCTGTTGCAATTGAATCATTCCCACCCATTGGCATCCATGAGTAGGTATAAGTACCGATCCCTCCGGAAATTGCAACCTTAGCAGAACCATCTGAACCTCCATAACAACTTACATTGACCACTGAAAAAATACTTGCAGTTGGTGCAGAATTTTCACTCACATTCCCAAATTGCGTTGAAGTACAGCCCGTGGAATCGGTCACTAAAACTGTATATGCGCCAGAGATTAAGTCCGAAGCTACTGCATCCGTTCCGCTTGAAGGAGACCAGAGATAAGTATAGGGAGAAAATCCTCCCGATACAGAAACAGAAGATTGCCCATTAGGCTGTCCGCAGTCCGAATTAACGCTGGAAGTTGTAAGTACTATTTGAATGGGTTGAGCTATTGTTACCGAATTAACAGAAACACATCCTTTTGAATCACTTGCTGTTACTGTATAAGTTCCTGCAGTGAGGTTTGGAATGTTTTGTCCTGTTAAATTTCCGGGTGTCCATAAATAGGTATAAGGACCTGTGCCACCAGTTGCTGAGCCAGAAACTGAACCATCATTTTCTCCATAACACGATGCCGGCAAGGATGAAGCGGAAACAGACAAAGGACTTAGCGGTTGCGTAATGGTTACAGAATCTGTGGTAGTACATCCTTTCGAATCAGTAACTGCAACAGTATATGTTCCAAAAGTTAAATTGGTGTTAGTGGCTGCAGTTGCTCCCCCAGGGGTCCATAAATAGGTATAGTTGGCGGTACCACCTGAAGGACTTGCTGTTACAACCCCATCATTTCCTGAAAAACAACTGACATTTACCTGGCTAATGAAATTTATTGTTAAAAACCCGGACGCAATGATTGTTGCAAATGCAGTTGCCGTGCAGCCTTCCAGATCAGTGACAGTTAACGAATAGTTTTGAGGAATGAGATTAGAGATCTGTGGTGTAGTTGAACCATTACTCCAAAGAAAAGTATATCCCGGGTTACCTCCTGAAACTGTTACTGTTGCTGTTCCATCATTCATAGAATAGCAGGTCTCATTGGTTATTGCAGTACTTGCGATAATTGCGGTTGGTTGTGTTATAGAAACAGAATTAGATTTCAAACACCCTTTATTGTCAGTAACAGTTAAAGTAAATGTACCGGCTTGTAAACCCGATGCATTAGGAGAGGTAGCTCCTGAACTCCAATTATAGGAATAAGGAAGTGTACCTCCCGAAACTGTTGAACTGGCAATTCCAGTGGTTCCACCAAAACAAGTAACAGGTGTAGGTGTTAGTAATATTGCAATTGCCGAAGGTTGGGTAATTGTATAGGTTGATGCTATCTGACAGGCTTTGGAATCTTTCACAGTTACAGTATATGAACCTGCGAGTTGACTGCTTATTGATGAGGTTGTTTGATTTCCTGGTTGCCACAAATAGGTGTAAGGACCTGTTCCACCACTTGGCGTAATTGATACCGAGCCAGTACTGCCCCCTGAACATGAAACATCCGTAATTGACGAAGCTAAAGCAATTGACGAAGGTTGGATAATAGTAACCGGATTTGTTGAAGTACAGCCTATACCATTTGTAACTGTTACTGAATAAGTGCCCAGGCTAAGGTTTGTTGCTGTTGCACTCGACTGTGCAGGGGCTGTGTTCCAGGAATAAGTATAGGTAGGAGTACCTCCTGTAATACTTACAGTTGCGGAACCATCATTGCCTCCGAAGCAGCTTACAGGAGTTTTAGTAAAAGAAACAATTCCTGTAAAAGCCACATAATTAATTTTGACCATATCAGACACTGCAGGACAGGTTCCAGTCCCTGTAGTAGTTAAAGTTAAATCAGCAAAACCGGCAACTAATTCAGCCGGTGAGGGAGAATAAGTTGAACCTGTAAGTGAAGTATTATTTGGGTTGAATGTACCTCCACCACCTGTCCAGATCCCACCATTTGCAGCAGTAACAGAACCACTGATAGTTGTAATTGGATTTTGTTTACAAACCGTTTTATCCGTACCTGCATTAGCAGAAACCGCAACCGAATAAGAGGTGACCGTAACAGTAGCATACGTTGGCGGACAGTTAGAGGCATCTGAAATTTTAACAGTATATGTTCCTGTTCCTACGAGAATAGTTTGTGAAGGATTAATGTTATTCCATAAATAAGTATACGGTGGAGTTCCACCACTTCCATTAGCTGTAATTGGTGTGGAAGTTTGTCCCACACAAATTACAGGATTTTGAGGAACAATACTTGCTAAAAGAGTAGTATGAAAAGTAACCCTTAAAGTATCACAAATATATATGGGAAGGCAGGATGCTGACATTCCACAAATTTGATAATCAATGTAAGGTGGTAATCCAACTTGTCCTGTAGCTGTTGGGTTCCCACATCCTGAGGAACACGATAAGTAATTGTTATATGAGCCAAAAGCACCTGGATAAAATGAGTTCCAGACAATAGTAGAATCAATGAAACCATTCGCTGAAATTTGGCCAACACATCCTTGATTTATTGCAATATTTGCACCTGCAACAGGTAGAGGAGGTGATGGGCAATTCACTACATTAAATTGAAAATCCCTAAGTGTTTGACTTAAGTAAACTCCATTGCGATATTCTTTTACTTTCACACCAACAACAAATTTCCCGATCATAGGCGGTGTACCTGTTAACAAACCGGTAGATGCATTAAGATTAAGTGGGGGGCCTCCAAGTGGATTGAGGGCAGAATAACCGGGAAGCCATACAATTGGGGTAAATACCGCTGTGTTTCCGGAAAATGTAGGATCTAAAGTAGCTGGAGGGATAGTGAGTGAATAACTTGGACCATTCTCTCCATTGTAAGGTGTATAAAGAGAATATACCAGGGAATCTCCGTTTGCATCGGTTGCAGAATGATCGAACGTAAATGGTTGTCCGGCACAAACAAAAATAGGAGGAAAAAGAGTAAAAATAGGGTTACTGTTTGGAACAAAATTATTGCAGGAAACAAGTACATTATCGAATTGGTAAACTTTACTGGCACTGGAAACTAAAGCAAAATGAACACGAATTACGATCTGAACGGTACTTCCGGAAATTCCTGCCTTACTTGCAACTGCAGTAGAAAAAGCACCCTGCATCATGCCATTGGTTGGGAATAAAGTGAGTGGGCCTCCATTTAAGCTATAATAAACAAATATAGAATCCTTAGCAGTCAAGGTTCCAGTCTGTGATAGATCAACCCTTAAGTCAACCGAAGGGCATGAAGAAATGGGTATTATTTGAGAGGTCCATGTTTTTTGAGCATTGTTAGCTCCGGTAATTTCAAAAACTTTATTGCTATTTACCATTGTTTTTACTGATGCGCTGGCTGGTGGCGCAAAAGTTCCTACTGCTGCAATAGTCCATGCTGTAGGACCAGCATCAACAGTTGTATTGTCAGGCAATTTAAAATCTTCCCCCCACATTACTGACTCACCAGGTATATCTGCATCAAAACTTGAACCAATACATAAAAGACAGGATGTAAAAAGACAAAGGCAGCCGTTTTGATCAACCTTACAATTGTTTATCGCAACATTTCTTGCTTGCCTCTGCCAATATAAATGATACCCGCCTGGGTTGGGAGGGAGCGATACCGTTTTAATATAAATACCCTCTTGCACGCAAGGTATAGGATTGGGGGCAATAGCACAAGGGGGAAGGATAGGAGGAATTAAAGTAACAGCTCCCAGGGTCATGCTAATATCTTTACTTGGTGAAAAAAGAGCACCGTTGTAACCTAATACAGTTATGAGTACTGTAGGGTCAAATGCTGCCTTATTTGGATTTGGGCTACAATCGCGGAATAATTTTAGTGTTATTGTATAACTAGAGCCACCATTGTGAACATACGTTAATGTACCTCCTACGACATGTGAGGGAAATACATCGGTAGAAATACTCAGAAAAACACATATAAGGAATAGTTGTAATCGGTTTTTCATTTGTGTATTCCTTTTTACAAAAATCGAAATCAATATTCACCTTGAGGGTTGAAAAATGCTATTATTTCATAATTTCAAAACCCGAATTTGATATACGATTTTGGCAGGTAAAGGTTACTGTAAGCATGTTTTTAGTGATAATAAAACTATGCTTTGAGATTAGTTAAATAATTTATCTGGTAAAATGGGAGAGACGGGACATTGTTGCGCTTGAAATAGGTAAGAATCAAAAGAAAATAGGAGTCTCAATACTGGTTGATCAAAATCGATCAATGGAGCAATACTGCATTTAAAACTGCTAATAAAAAAGAGCGATATCCAAACCTATTTTATGAAAAATAATTATAAAAAATTTATATCAAAGAGTCTTATTTCAATTAAAATTTAGGGCAAGGTACAATTATACGTGATTTTTTCTTTTTTCTGAATTTACAAAGCTGGTATGCGAGTGTTACTTCATGAGCGCCTTGTGCAAGGTTGTTTAATTTTGAAATGGTAATATCATAGCTGTACCCGATATTCAATCGATCTGTTTTTAAACCAATGATTACTGCCACAGCGTCATTATTGCTGTAACCACTTTTATAAGCTTTTATTACAGGAATACCTCTATACCAAATGCCTATATTAACAATGTACTGAGTAAAGTAAAACCCAATATCAAACTGATCAAACTCTTTTTGTCCACGATAATTAAAGGCAGGAGAAATAGATCTTTGTTCATAAAGATTTCTTTCTTTTGGATTGAAGGCGAATTTAGCACCACCATGCACACTGTATTTAATAGGTAGTATCCCATCTCCATTGCCCATCAAGGCAACATCTGGTCTGGTAAGGTGATAAACAGATGAGCCTATCCAATATTTTCTTGAATAAAATAATGCACCGGCTCCAATATCAAAATAAGTTTTTGTTTGTGTTGGTGTTTCAATGGTAGCAACATTTCCTCCACGTGCTATCTGATCTCCAAATAGTAATGCATTAAAGTTGATACTTTTTAAACCAAAACCAGGCTGAACACCAAATCTCATTGAAAAATTTCTATTGACCTTTACTTCATACGCAAACATTGGATTTATTATGGTAGTTTTCAAATCCCCACTTCCTGCAGCATCATTGCCAAATAATAATCCAATTCCTAAATTGTACTGTTGAATATAATGGTCAAGCGAAAGTAAATATGATTTATAGGTTTTAGAAATCCCCGGCCATTGATTTCTATAAGTAGTAGAAACTCTTGAGCATACACCTGCCCCTGCAAAAGCGGGGTTAAGATATAACGGAGATGAAAAAAATTGAGTAAAATGCATATCCTGCGCTTTTACACTACTGGTGTTAAACAGGATAATAAAGAAAAAAAGGCCTATCCTTGAACCTAAGCCACATCTCTTGATCACTTCCCCTATGGAGAGGCTGAAGAAGGGGAGTTGGTTCTTGCTAAAATTATATGTTGTTTTTTTCATCTTCTTTTTCTTTTTACATCTTTCTTTAGATCATCCTCTTCTGTCGAATACCATATAAATAAGGAATGGACGAGGTGAGGCAGTACTATTTCAATTTAGTAAGTTTATATAAAATGTTTACATCAGCATCTAAATTAGTATTGGTAACAAATCGCTCATATCCCGGAGCATCAATGATAATGCGGTATTCTTTATTTTTTTGTGAGATGACTAATACTTTTCCTGTTCTGTCATTTGGTTTGTATATTCCATAAGTTGATTCATTCTCTAAATTAATTAGTCTAATTTCTGCATCTTTAATAACTGAGCTGGATTCATCAACCACATGTATATTATAAACATTTAAAGGTGGTGCTGTAACGGGAAATGAAACACTGTAAATATCCTGTAAACCGAACCCTCCCTCTCTTTCGGATGATAAGTAACCTTTGGAAGCATCCGTATTCATTACAAAAAATATATCATCATCAACTGTATTTATCGGACTGCCTAAATTTATCGGGTCTTCAAAATTACCTGAGCCATCAAAATTTGATTTGAAAATATCATAGCCGCCCATATTTTTATGACCTTCAGAACTAAAAAATAAAGTATTACCTAAAGGATGCACAAATGGAGCATCTTCATCGTATTCCGTATTAATAGATGCACCTAAATTGAATGGTTTTGCCCATTTCCCATTTTGTAATTTTCTAACTGAGTATAAATCTTTTCCTCCATAACCACCGGGTCTGTTACTTGAAAAGAAAATAATATCACCACCGGGAGAATAACATGCACTGGTTTCAAGATAATTAGGTGAATTGACAATTGGACCAATAGCTTCGGGATTAGACCATATATTATTGCTATAAAAACTTTCGTAAATGTCTCCACTTATCAGATCCTTACTGGTACGATAAATAAGTAATTTTTCGCCATCGGCCGACAATCCCGTGCAAGCATCATGCACAGCAGTATTAATGTTAGTATCAAGCATAATTGGAGTTCCCCAATTAGAAGTACTATCTTTTCTGGAAATATAAATATCTTCAAAATAATCACCTAAAGGATCCGTTTTCTGCCATACATCATTTTTCCTTCTTGAAGTGAAAAGCATGAACTTTTCGTCAGCCGGAATTAATGGAACATAATCGCCATACTCTGAATTTACAACACCTCCAATGTTTTTAATTAAAATAGATTTATCCTCAGTAGTTTCAAATAATAAAGCTGTATGACATTTTTCTATCAGATCGTCAATTTCTTTTCTCGAAAATTCATTATCTCCACCAAAATATTTGTATTGATTAAAATGATAAATAGCCCGTTCGAATTGTTTTGACAAATGATTTAATTTTCCCAGGTAATAATTAATTTCAGGGAAGTCAGAAGGGGATACTTTTTCAAAATATTTTTTCGAATTTTTTCTGAATTTTTTTATTTCAAAATTACAAACACCAAGTTTGAAATTTGTTTCGCTATCAGTGCTATCCAAATTGTAAAGTGTTTCATATAATTTTAAAGCACCCAGGTAATCACTATTATCATAAGCTTTATCAGCTTTAGTTAATAGTTGCTTTTCCTGACGTGAAGTTATTTGAGCATAGGATGTAATATGAAAAATGAAAAATGAAAAATGTAAAATTACTGCTATAAATAAAGCTTTTGATTTCATAATTGTGAGTTTCAACTATTAAATATTAACTATTAACTAATACTTACCTTAACAGTGTAAGGTTTCCATTTTTGTTAAATACTTTTCCATTATTAAGTTTAATAAATGCTTTCCAAATATACACATCTTGCGGACATAATTGATTTTTATAATAACCATCCCAACCTTCTTTTGGATCTTCTGTTGCAAAAATAATTTGGCCCCAGCGATTGTAAACTTCTAATTTATACTCAATTACCCCTGAGGTATAAGCGAAAAATATATTATTGTCCATGCTATTTAAATCGAAAAACCCTCCCGAACTTCCATCCGGGTTTGGTGTAAATGCACTAGGGAACTTAACTTCAGCATTTGTTGTAACCTCGGAATAAGCTGTATCCAAACATCCATAAGCGGTCATTGCAATTAGTTGAACCGGGTATATTCCTATTGTTGTATATAAATACTCCGGGCTATAAAGAGTGGATGTTTCACCATCTCCAAAATCCCAGTTATAAGTGCTTGCACCTGTAGATTGATTATTGCAAAGCATCACATCATAAGGTAGCTCAAGATCAGTTGAACTAAGTGAAAATGCAGCTACAGGGAAAGGGTGACCATTAATAATTAATGGCGTTGCCGTACTATTGGTACATCCACCGGAAGTTGTAACTGTTAGTGTAACCTGATAATCGCTAGGTATTGTATAGGAATGAGGAGGATCCTCAATTGTTGATGTTGTTCCATCACCAAAGTTCCAAGTCCAGGTGGTGATAGGATCATTAGGATTTCCGGTAACAGAATTATCAAAAAATTGAATTGTTCCGGGAACGCACAATGCACTTGTATCAGAAGTTAAAGCAATTGTTGGAGGCGGATTAAAAAGAATATAAGCAGTATCGGTCACGGAACTGCATACATTACTTACTGTAACAATATACATTGTAGGTGCTGAAGGTGTAACAAGATAAACTCCCGGCCCTGTACCTAAATTATTATTCCATTGATACGTAAGGTCTCCCGTTATTCCAAGTGTTTCAACATATACAACAGAGCTTTGTCCCGGGCATATAGGAGAGGTGGCGTATGCATGAACACTTAGAGTATCTAAAGTATAAACAATTGCGTTAGTAGTGGCTGCGGTACCTGCGCATCCGATCTGATCATAAGCAACCACAGTATAGGTAACATCACCAGTCGGGGTTATTGGCAAGGTTCCTGATGTGATTGCACCTGAAGGCTGCCATCCATAATAGTAGTTCCCTAGCCCTCCAATTGCTGTTGCTGAAAGCATTCCGGTTTGACCACGACATACAGTATCACTCAGTCCGGTTGATGTTATCACTTGAGTCGGTTGTGTTAATAATACAGTATTACTGGTAATACATCCATTTGCATCGGTAACTGTAACAGTATAAGAATTGGCTTTTAGATTACTTGCCGCACTCACAGTGTCTCCTGATGGTGACCACAAATAAGTATAAGGAAGAATACCTCCGGATGCAAATGCCGCTGCACTGCCATATCCATTAAAACAGGTTGGGTTTTTAATAGAATCAATTGTAGAAGAAAATACTGTTGGTTGGGTAATATTTACAGAAATTGCAGAAATACAATTATTTTGATCCATAACATTCACAGTATAAGTTCCTATAGTAAGATTGCTAACCGTTGATGCACTTGAGTTGACCGGAGCCCAGGAATAAGTGTAGAATGCCCCAGTTCCACCTGTTGGAGAAACAGATATAGCACCTGTATTTCCTCCATTGCAAAAAATATCGGTAACAGAAAGAACCGAAAGATCAATTGGTGTGGGTTCTGTTACAACTGCACTATCAGACCTTACACATCCCGAAGCATCAATTATTGTTACTGTATAGGTATCGCTTATCAACGAAGATGCAGTTAAATTATTGCCCCCGGAGGGTGACCAGTTAATTGTATAGGGGGCAGTTCCCTGTGAAATATTTATAGTAGCAGAACCATCATTTCCTCCAAAACAGGATACCGGACCAATAGATGAAACTGCTAATATTGGCAGAGGAATGTCGGTTATAGTTGCAGATAAGGATAAACTACAATTTAAGGCATCCGTTATTTGAACGCTATAGGTTCCCTGGGTTAAACCATTAATTCCGGAAGTGGTAGCAGCCCCTGGAGACCATAAATAGGTGTAAGGATATGTACCTCCTGATATTTGAGGAGTGATAGAACCATTTGATATATTACATGAAGGATTAACGTAGGCTAGTGTACCCCCAAGAACGGCCGGCTGCGAAATAGAAATTGATAAATTTGTTTGGCAGCTATTGGTATCCGTAACTATAACATTATAATTTCCAACCGAAAGTCCCGAAGCAGTGACACTGCTTGACACGGATGGGTTCCATTGATAGGAAAAACCAGGTGTTCCACCAACAGGAACTATAGTTGCCGTACCATTAGTTAATCCAAAACAAGTAATAGAGGAAACAGTACCTGTTGCCGAAAGCGCTTGAGAAGGTTGAGTTATTGTAGCAGAATCTATAATTGTACAACCGTTTAAGTCAGTAATAGTTACAGTATAAGTACCTGAGGCCAGAACTGTCCCTGTTGGGCCGTTTCCACCAGTAGGTGACCAATTGTAACCATATACCGGAGTGCCTCCACCTGCAATTACTGTGGCAGCACCATTATTTCCTCCAAAACAACTAACATTAACTGTTGTTGAAATTGCAGAAGTCAATTGAGTTGGCTCAGAAATTGTAAAAATTTCGGTTTGCAGACAGCTGTTTAAATCTGTAACCTGCATCGTATATGTATTTGCAGAAAGATTAGCAATGGTTGAGCCCAACGTTCCGCTTGGTAACCATTGGTAGGTATATCCGGGTGTGCCACCTGTTGCACTTGCCGAGGCCGTTTCATTACTTCCGCCAAAACAGCTCATTGTGCTTGTGGTAACGGTTATGGAAATTAGTGTAGGCTCTGTAATAACAGGACTTATTACCGGAAGCGACTGGCACAGATTAGCATCTGTTACTGTAACGGTATATGTACCTGGCAACAAGCCTGTAGCAATTGAATTAGTTCCACCCGATGGCAGCCAGGAGTATGTAAATGGACCAGAAGATCCTGAAGCGTTAGCAGTTGCAGTACCATTGCTGCCTCCATTGCAACTCACATTTGTTGTTGCTGTAACCGTTGCAATTGGACTTGGATTATCATTAACAGTTACAGATATTGTAGAAGCACACAAATTATTATCTGTTACTAAAACAGAATATGGTCCGGAAAGCAAGGCATTGGCAGTGGCGTTGGTTCCTCCTGCAGGCGACCATTGATATAAATAGGAGCCTACCCCTCCTGAAGCCGATACAGATGCTTGTCCGTTTGCAAGGCTGCAATTTGAATTGATACTTGATGGGATAAGTACAATCAAATTAGGTTGGGTAACAATAGCAGAATCGGTGAGGGTACATCCTTTTGAATCAATGATTGAAACCGTATAAGTTCCAATTGCAAGGTTAGATTGATTTTGCCCATTTAGACTTCCCGGCATCCAAAAATAGTTATATGGAGCTGTTCCTCCCGATGCTAAAGAAGAAACTGAACCATCAGCTCCACCAAAACAAGAAACTGGTGAAAATGAGGTAGTTAAAGAAAGTGCAGACAAGGGCTCTGTAATAGTAAAAGGAGTAGTTTTTACACAGCTATTTGTATCCGTAACCTGGATAGTATAAGTATTAGCTGGAAGATTTGTAAGGCTGGCACCCGTTGTGCTACCTGGCAGCCATAGATACGTATAACCGGGTGTTCCACCAGATGCAATAGCAATAGCACTACCATTACTGGCTCCATAACAACTCGCGGAAGTTCTGTTAATTTTAATAAAAACAGGAGTCGGCTCTGTTATTTCAGGGCTTACTTCAGGAAGTGACTGGCACAAATTAGCATCAGTAACAGTAACTGTTTGGGTACCTGCAGACAAACCAGTTGCTATTGAACCAGTGTTGCCGGAAGGTAACCATGAGTATATAAAAGGCCCAGCTGCACTTCCCGAAACAGAAACCGTGGCCGTTGCGTCCGAACCCCCATAACAGCTTACGTTTGTGGTAGCAATAAATGTAGCGATCGGACTTGGATTTGGAATAACTGTAACAAATGTTGAAGCAGGACAAGCATTACTATCGGTAACATAAACTGTATATGTTCCAGGAAGCAAAGCAGTGATTGTTGCTGTGGTTTCACCTGCATTCGACCATTGATAGCTATATGGAGCAATTCCGCCTGTTACAGAAACAGAAGATTGTCCGTTTGGCAGGTCACATTTTGCATTGATGCCTGAAGGGGTAAGTACCAATGGAGTAGGCTCAGTAATAGTAATGGAGTCCATGATACTACACCCATTTGCATCAAGTACGGTAACAGTATAGGTTCCTGCGGTAAGATTGAAAAGGGTTTGGGCATTATAATTTCCTGGCATCCAATTATAATCATAAGGAGGTGTTCCTCCAGCTGCTATAGAAGTAACAGAACCGTCTCCACCTCCAAAACAGGAAACCGGTGTGAACGCCAGGGAAACAGATACAAATGTAGTGGGGCCTATTATGGTAAAAGGTGTTGTTTGAACACAACTGTTTGTATCTGTAACCTGTATATTATAAGTGTTGGCTGAAAGATTTGTTATACTTGTGCCCGTTGTTCCGCTTGGCAGCCATTGATAGGTATAGCCCGGTGTGCCGCCTGCTGCAATGGCAGATGCATTACCATCGCTACCTCCAAAACAGCTTAAAGGGCTTGTGATAACGCTTATAAAAATAGGGTTAGGCTCTGTAATTTCAGGACTTATAGCGGGAAGTGATTGACATAAATTAGTATCAGTTACAGTTAACGTATAGGTTCCTATAGATAAAGCAGTTGCAATAGAATCGGTACCACCCAATGGCAGCCATGAAAATGTGAAGGGTCCTGAAGTTCCAGAAATAGTTGCAGATGCAGTACCATTAGTCCCCCCGGTACAGCTCACGTTGGTTGTTGAATAAATAGTGGCAACAGGAATAGGATTATCATTAACAGTTACTTTCTTTGTGGCAATACAAGCATTAGCATCGGTAACTGAAACGGTATAGGATCCTGAAAGTAAAGCGGTTGCTGTTGCGCTTGTTCCTCCTGAAGGTGTCCATTGATATAAATAAGAACCAGTTCCTCCAGAAACAGAAGCTGAGGCCTGACCGTTCGCAAAACTACAATTGGAATTAGTGCTGTCAGTGGAAAGTGCCAAAAGAGTGGCTTGAGTTATAGTTACTGAGTCAATTAAGGAACATCCTTTTGAGTCAGTTACTGTAAGCGTATAAGTTCCTGAGGATAGGTTACTTGGATTATCTCCATTCAAATTTCCAGGCATATAACTATAGTTATATTCTGCTGTTCCACCAGAAGTAATAGCGGAAATTGTGCCATTCGACCCAGCAAAACAGGAAACCGGGGTACTCGAGAGTGTATTTGCAAGAACTGCTGCTGGTTGGGATACTGTAACCGAACTTTGTGTAAGACAACTGTTCGTGTCAGTAACCGTTAGCGTAAATGTTCCAATTGGTAAATTAGATATTGTACTTGTTGTAGCGCCTCCCGGCATCCAGGAATAATGATAGTTTAAAGTTCCTCCGGAAGCCATGGCGGATAATGAACCATCGCTTCCTCCAAAACAACTTACGTTTACCTGGTTGCTGAAGGTTATTCCTAATTGCGCAGGTTCAGTAATAACAGCAGTGGTATTTGCACTACATCCAATGGAATCAGTAACGGTTAAGGAGTAAGTTCCGATTGATAAATTAGATATCGAGCTAGTTGTAAATCCTCCAGGTAGCCACAAATATGTATATGGGGGAGTCCCACCTGAACGGATTGCACTGGCCGTTCCATTGTTATAATAATTACAGGTTGTATTAGTACTTGATGTACTTACTACAAGCTGAGTTGGTTGAGTTATAGTAATGAAATCCTTTAAAATACATCCTTTTAAATCAACAATAATTACAGTATCAGTTCCAGCAATTAAACTACTTATTGAAGTGGTGGTTGCGCCTCCCGGTTTCCATAAATAAGTATAGCCCGCGGTTCCACCTGAAGTATTTGAAGCTACTGAACCATTATTTCCATCAAAACAACTCACATTTGTTTTATTGATGAAATTTTGAATTAACAATGGAGGTTCTGTAATTGTTTTATTAGCTGTTCCCATGCATCCTTTGTAATCTTTAACAGTTAATGTATAAGTTGAAGCTGGAAGTGTAGATGCGTTTTGGCCATTAATGTTTCCAGGCATCCAATTATACAAGTATGCTCCCCCGTTTCCTCCTGTAGCAGCGGTAGCCGAAGCTGTTCCATCCGAACCGCCAAAACAGGAAACGTGCGTAAAAGCAGAAATAGAAACTGCAACCGGTGCTGCTGGTTGAACAATGATAACAGTTTGGTTTTTTTTACAGCCCTTTGAATCTGTGACTTCTACAGTATAGGTACCTGCAGAATTAATCATACTGGAACCAGTTGCCCCACCCGGGAGCCATAAATAGGTATATCCCGGTGTACCACCTACTGTGGTTGCCGTTCCACTACCATTACTTCCTCCAAAACAACTCACACTGCTTCTGGATGTACTTAATAAAACCGGTGTAGGTTGATAAAGAGAATCTTTAGAAGATGATTTGCAACCATTTGGATCTGTAACTTTAACCATATAGGTACCTGTAGAAAGGCCAGTTGCAGTGGCATTGGTGCCACCGGTTGGAAGCCATAGATACGAAAAAGGGGTAACACCACCTACTGTATTGACGGTGGCTGATCCATCAGAACCACCATAACAACTTGGCATGGTAAATGAAATACTTGTAGTAGGCGCTAAATCATCTTTTACATCTACATATTTTGAAGATTTACACAGGTTAAAATCAGTTACAATAACTGAATAATTATCTGCAAATAAATTAATAATGTTGTTAGTTGTACCACCTGTCGACCATAGATATGAATATGGAGGAGTACCATTGGTTACCGAAACTGATGCTGAACCAGTGGCCAGATTACATGCCGAATTTACAGTTGTTATTGTAAGAATAAGTGGGGGAGGCTCTGCAATAGTAAAGGAATTAGTATTAGCGCAGCCATTTCCATCTCTTACAGTTACAGAATAAATTCCTGCTCTAGTATTTGAAACCGTTGCACCTGTTAAACTTGCCGGTGTGGGAGTAACCCAGGTATAAGTGTAAGATCCACTCCCACCTATTGCTGAAGCTGTAATTGATCCATCAGCTTTTTGATAACAAGTTGGGGAGATGGGAATCGCAGAAACTATTAGTGCAGCAGGTTGTGTTATTACAACAGAATTTGTTGCAGTACATCCTTTAGAATCTGTAATTGTGACGGTTTTGGTTCCTGCTGTAAAATTAGATACTGAATTTGTTGTAGCGCCTCCGGGGGCCCATGAATAAGTGTAATTTAAAGTTCCTCCAGTACCACTTGCTGCTACTGCACCATTGCTGCCTCCAAAACAACTTACATTTGTTTGTGCTGAAAAACTTACGGCAAGTGTTGCAGGTTCAGTAATTATTGCAGTGGATGTTGCCGTACATCCCTTTGAATCAGTAGAGGTTACAGAATAAGTGCCAGCCGATAAAGCTGTTATAGTACTGGTGGTAAGAGCGCCAGGTTGCCATAAATACGTATAACTTGCTGTTCCTCCGGAACTTGTTGCTGTTGCCGTTCCATTGTTTAGGTTATTGCAGGTTTCATTAGTTTTTGTTGTACTTGCGATGAGCAATGTTGGTTGTGTAATAACTACAGGTTTGGTTACAATACATCCTTTCGAATCAGTAACAGTAACAGAATAAGTGCCTGCAATAAGGTTGGTCCTGCTTGCGGTTGTTG
>JAZKBF010000007.1:116392-152997 GCA_040388745.1 Bacteroidota bacterium
TGCTCCTCCGGGTGACCATAAATAAGTATAGCCGGAGGTTCCTCCTGTAGGACTTGCCGTTACGGAACCATTATTTCCTCCCTTACAGCTTACATTTATTTGTGAAATGAAATTTATTGCCAATACAGGAGGTTCTGTGATCAGGGCTGTTGCTGTTATGCTACATCCTTTGGAATCTTTTACTGTTACTGTATAAGTGCCTGAGGGTAAAGCTGTTTTTGTCACTGTTGTTTGAAAACCGGGTTGCCACGAATAGGTATAACCAGGGCTGCCTCCAGCTGGCAATACTGTTGCTGTTCCATCGTTGGAATAGCTGCATGTTTCAATTGTGGTTGTTGTAGTGGCTGAAAGAACAGTTGGTTGTGTGATTATAATAGAATTGGAAGCGGTACATCCTTTTGCATCAGTAATAGTCAACGTATGTGTGCCTGCAGTTAAATTGTTTCTATTGCCAGTTGTTGCACCTCCGGGTGCCCATAAATAGGTATAGTTTGGAGTGCCACCTGAAGGCACTGAAGTTATAACACCATTGTTACCTCCAAAGCAGCTTACATTAGTTTGTCCGGAAAAACTTACTGATAATACAACAGGTTCAGCAACTATCGCCTGAGTGGTTGAAGTACAACCTTTTGAATCAGTAGCAGTTATCGTATAGGTATTGGCAGATAAGCCGGATATTGAATTACTTGTTAGGCCTCCAGGTTGCCACAGATATGTGTAGCCAGAACCGGGAGTGCCTCCAGTAACAACTACTGTTGCTGTTCCATTATTCTGGTAGCTGCAAGATTCATTAGTATTAGTGGCGACCGCAGAAAGCAGAGTCGGTTCTGTTATAATAACAGGTTTTATTACACTACATCCTAAAATATCCAATACAGTTAAGGTATATGTTCTGGCCGTTAAGTTAGATATTGAGGCTGTTGTGGCTCCGCCTGGAGCCCATGAATAAGTATAACCGGAGTTTCCACCTGAAGGGCTGGCGGTAACTGATCCATTGTTATCTCCAAAACAAGTTGAAACATTTATTTGTCCGGTAAAATTTATTGCTAATGCTAAAGGCTCTGTAATCGTATAATTTGTGGTTGCAGTACATCCCTTTGCGTCAGTAACAATTAATGTATAAGTTGCTGCAGCTAAATTCGATATGGTTCCTGTTGTTTGTAAACCCGGTTTCCACAAATAAGTATAAGCAGGAGAACCTCCGGATGGAACAGCGGTGGCTGTTCCATTATTTAAGTTACTACAGGTTTCATTGGTATTTGTTGTACTTGCTGAAAGAACCGGAGGTTCTGTTATTGCCACAGAATTAGTTGCAGTACATCCTTTCCCATCAGTAACAGTTACCGTATAAGTTCCCACTTGTAAGCTGTTTTTAGTGCCCGAGGTGGTTCCTCCTGGTGCCCATAAATAAGTGTAATTAGGTGTGCCTCCGGCAGGAGTTGCAGAAACTATACCATTGCTCCCTCCCAAACAGCTTACATTTATTTGACCGGTAAAATTAGCCACTAACAGTGAAGGCTCAGAAATTATTGCCTGTGCGTTTACTGTACATCCTTTTGAATCGGTTACAGTCACCGTATACGTTTGAGATGAGAGATTTGTGACGAGGGCCGTTGTTGCACCATTACTCCATAAATAAGTATAAGGTGAACTGCCTCCTAATGCTGTAACAGTAGCGGTTCCATTATTCAGGTAACTGCAGGTCTCATTGGTTTTAGATGTGCTTGCTGAAACTATACTCGGTTGTGTTATAACAGCGGGTTTTGTCGCACTACATCCGTTCAGATCCAGTAAAGTTAATGTATATGTTCCGGCTGTTAAATTGGATATAGCATTTGTTGTTGCTGCTCCCGGCATCCAGGAATACGTATAGGTTGGAGTTCCACCGGATGCAGTTGCGGTAACGGCACCATTATTATCTCCAAAACAAGTGGATACATTTGTTTGTCCGGTTATACCTATCGCTAAAGCTATCGGTTGAGTGATTATTGCAGACGCATTTGCAGTACAGCCATTTGAATCAGTAACTGTTAAAGTATACGTACCAGCCGGTAAATTTGATATGGTTCCGGTGGTTTGCAAAGCAGGTTGCCATAAATAAGTGAAAGGAGGTGTACCGCCTGATGGAATAGCTGTTGCAGTTCCATTATTCAGATAATTACAAGTTTCATTTGTACTTGAAGTGCTTGCTGAAACAGCATTTGGCTGTGTTATGGTAACAGAGCTTGTTGCAACACATCCTTTTGAATCAGTAACTGATAGCGTATATGTTCCGGCTGTTAAATTAGAAATTGCATTTGTTGAAGCAGATCCTGGCAACCAGGAATAAGTAAAATTTGGGGTTCCTCCTGAAGGAAGCGCAGATATTGAACCATTGTTTCCTCCAAAACAGGTTACAGGAGATGGGGTTAACGTTACTGACAGTGTTAACTGGGTGACGGTATAATTTGCGATCGTTTGACAACCTTTCGAATCCGTTACAGTAACCGAATAGGCGCCAATTGTAAGACTGCTGATCGAAGAAGTTGTTTGACTTCCCTGTGACCATAAATAAGTGTAAGGTGAAGTACCGCCTGTGGGAGATAACGCTATGGCTCCACTGCTGCCCCCTGAACAAACTATATGAGTAATTAAAGGATTAAGCGCAAGTGATACAGGTTGATTAATTGCAACTGTTTTTATGGTGCTACATCCTTTAAAATCCAGCACTGTAAGTGTGTAGGTTTGAGCAGTGAGATTTGAGATTTGAGCTGTTACTGCACCATTGTTCCAGGAATAAGTAAAGGGAGAATTACCCCCTGATAAAGTTGAACTAACAGCGCCATCGGTTCCATTCACACAACTTACATGAGTAGGAGTGAAAGAAATTAAAGTTGGAGCAGGTTGAGTAACAGTATAGTTGGAGCTGATTGGACAAGCTTTTGAATCTTTTACTGTGACCGAATAGGTACCAGCTGCAAGTCCGCTTATTTGTTGATTTGTTAGATTTCCCGGTTGCCATAAGTAAGTATATGGAGCAGTTCCACCGGTTGGTGTTATAAGAATAGATCCATTGGTAACCCCATTACAGGTAACATCTGTAATGGTTGGGCTGATAGCAAGGGGAGCTATCGGCTCTGTAATTGTTACAGAATTTGTTGCTGAACATCCTTTCGAATCGGTGATTGTTACGGTGTAAGTACCGGCTGGTAAGCTATTTCGGTTTGCTGTAGTTGCCCCTCCGGGAGCCCATAAATAAGTATAGTTTGGAGTACCTCCTGCCGGACTTGCAGTTACAATACCGTTATTTCCTCCAAAACAACTTACATTAACCTGACTAATAAAGTTTATTACTAAAGGTGCAGGCTCGGTGATTGTTGCAAATGATGTGATCGTACAACCTTTCGAATCAATTGAAGTTAAGGTATAGGTTCCACTTGATAAATTGCTTATGCTGCCTGTTGTTTGCGCACCAGGTTGCCATAGATAAGTATATGGGGACGTACCACCTGTAGAAACTACTGTTGCTGTTCCATTATTCTGATAACTGCAGGTTTCATTGGTTACGGATATAGTTGCGGCAGCAGTAGCAGGTTGCGTAACACTAACAGAATTGGATACCAAACATCCTAAATTATCAGTAACATTTAGGGTATAGGTACCAGCTGCTAAACCTGATGCATTGGGAGATGAAGCGCCAGAACTCCAATTGTATGTGTAAGGAGAAGTCCCACCAGAAACTGTTGAGTTGGCTATTCCGTCAACACCGTTAAAACAACTTACAGGAGTGGGTGTAAGTACTATTGCGGTGAGGTTTGGTTGAGTAATTGTATATGGTGAAGATTTTTGACAACCCTTCGAATCAGTTACCGTTACAGTATAAGTGCCAGCTGGTTTGCTATTTATCGAGAGGGAGGTTTGATTGCCCGGTTGCCACAAATAGGTATACGGCCCAATGCCTCCTGATGCAGCTATTGATATTGCACCATTGCTTCCACCCGAGCAAGTAACATTTGTAATTGAAGAGGCAAGTACAATTGGTGCAGGCTGAATAATGGTTGCGGAGGTAGTTGAGGTACATCCGATACCATTTGTAATTGTTACTGTATAATTACCAAGGCCTAATCCTGTGGCTGTTGATGCTGTTTGAGCAGGAGAGGTATTCCACGAATACGTATAAGGTGGGACACCGCCTACAATGTTAACAGTTAAACCACCATCGGATGCACCATAACAGCTTAAGAGACTAACAGAAACGCCAACAACTCCTGTAAATCCGGCATAATTAATTCTGACAACATCAGTTGCCGCTGCACAGGTTCCATTCCCTGTTGTAGTTAACGTTAAATCAGCAAATCCAAGAGACAATTCAAGAGGAGATGGAGTATAGGTTGCAGCAAGTGTTGAAGTATTCGGACTAAAAACGCCTCCTCCTCCTGACCAGATCCCGCCATTTGCGCCTGCAACAGAACCATTTAAGGTTGCAGTTGGAAATTGGTAACAAACTGTTTGGTCAGTGCCTGCGTTCGAAGAAACAGGAACAGTATATTTTTGAACCTGCACAGATGCCGAAGCATTACAGCCTGTTCCATCAGAAAGAACAACGGTATATAAGCCATAAGGCACAGTAATATTTTGTGAAGAATTAATATTGTTCCATAAGTAGGTATAAGATCCTGATCCCCCTACTCCTAAGGCAGTAATTGTGGTTGAGTTAGGAGTCTGTCCGTTACAAATTATCGGATTTGGAGGAGAAATACTAACCGAAAGCGGTGGTGTAAAAAACACCCGTACTGTATCACAAATGGGACCGCAACCTGCAGTGGATGGAGATCCACAAATTTGATAATCGACATAAGCAGGTGGCGATGAACCTGCTGTGATGGTTGGGGTTAAGCAATTGGTACAGGATAAATAGCTATTGTAGGTAGTGTTATTGGGCACAGATTTCCAGATAACTGTAGTTAAATCAAAACCTGTTGCATTTATTACTTTTGAACAACCCTGACTTATTGAAATATTGGATCCCGCGGTTGGTCTGGGTACAGAAACGATCTTAAAAAGTGATGTTATATCGGCCGGATTACAAAAAGTTAAAACATGCGGTCCTACTCCCGATAAACAAACAAATGATCCAACACTTATGGCTGTTGAGCCGCATCCTATCCTGTAAACACCTGAATTAGGGGCAGGATTCATTTCAAAACGAACCCCCATAGAACCAGGGTTTAGTGTAATACTAAATTTGATACATCTGTTCCCATCGGATGAAAAACTCGGGCAACAATTGGTTATTAAGGGACCAATGGTTGGATAGGACTGATTATAAAAAGCAGAAGAACTTGCAGAAAGGTCAACAGGAAATGCAACCGGACATTGAGAGTACGATTGAAAATAGAATAAAAAAAACGTTATTAATAAAAATAACTTGCTTCTCATATTGGAGCTTTTGTCTCGTATACGTAAAATGAAGATTTAAAGTTACTATTTTTTTTACTATAAACATCGAAATTTTTATGGTTGTAAAATCTTCTTCAAAAGACTTAAAACCAGATTGTTTCATTGATTTTCCTTTTCGAACTTCAAGCGAAATTAGTTGTAATTTTTTTGTTCTGAAATTGGTCGGTTTAATAGTCGTGTTTATGAAGTATTTTGGAGTATATATCGATACTTATTTTAAAAATATTTTTGGGGATGTTTTATTTTGAAATTCAAATCACTGTTTTTTATCTATTTAACCAGAAAAAAGTTTGAAGAAGCAAAGTGATTTTTCAAAAACAATTTGTGAAATGGCCGCTTGAGTTTCGATTGATTTTCAAATATTCAAGTTTCGGTGATTTATTCAAAATTTAGTGAGGGGTTCTTCATTGTAAATGTTGCGTTAGGGATTCCTTCAAAAAGCTCAGGATAAATTCCGCGCAAAAAAATTAATTTTAATTGTAAAAAAAGTCCGAAGCTTCAGTTAAAGAAGTACTATTTGGTAACATAGGCTCGTATCGTTATATTTGTGAATTATACCCAACGAAACTTATCTCTAGAAAATGATAAAAGTAGAACCTTACAAAGCAAAAAATAAAATCAGGATCGTTACTGCAGCTTCTTTATTTGACGGACACGATGCCGCTATTAATATCATGCGCAGAATTATTCAGGCAAGCGGTGTTGAAGTAATTCATCTTGGACATGATCGTAGTGTAAAAGAAATTGTGGACTGCGCCATTCAGGAAGATGCGAACGCTATTGCGCTTACGTCATACCAGGGAGGGCATAATGAGTTTTTTAAATACATGTACGACCTGCTTAAAGAAAATAATTGTTCACACATTAAAATATTTGGTGGAGGCGGAGGTACAATTTTACCTACTGAAATTGAGGCCTTACAAAAGTATGGTATTACGCGTATTTACGCTCCTGATGATGGCCGTGAGATGGGCTTACAAGGAATGATAAATGACATGCTTGAAAAGTGTGATTTTCCAACAGGTGCTAATTTAAATGGTGAAGTAAAACAATTAAAAAATAAAAATGTAAAATCAATTGCCCGATTGATCTCAGCAGCTGAAAATTTTCCGGAGGATTTTGTAAAATTCAGCACTGAAATTGAACAAATTGTTAAAACCAAGGTTGTTCCTGTGCTTGGTATTACTGGAACAGGTGGTTCTGGTAAATCAAGTTTAGTAGATGAGCTGGTACGCAGATTTTTAATTGATTTTAAAGACAAAACGGTCGCAATAATTTCGGTTGATCCTTCAAAACGCAAAACCGGTGGCGCTTTACTTGGTGACCGAATACGTATGAATTCAATAAAAAATGAACGCGTTTATATGCGTTCGCTTGCGACCCGTCAAAGTAATTTAGCATTATCAAAATATGTAAAAGAGGCGGTTGAAATTGTGAAAGCTGCAAATTATGATCTGATCATTTTGGAAACTTCGGGCATTGGGCAAAGCGATACTGAAATTACTGAACACAGTGATATGAGTTTGTATGTGATGACACCTGAATATGGTGCTGCCACGCAGCTTGAGAAAATTGACATGCTTGATTTTGCAGACATCATTGCATTAAATAAATTTGATAAGAGAGGAGCTTTGGATGCAATACGTGATGTAAAAAAACAATACAAACGCAATCATCAGTTGTGGGACGTGGATGATGCTGAAATTCCTGTTTATGGAACTATTGCATCACAATTCAACGATCCGGGAATGAATAAATTATACAAAGCTGTTGTAAATAAATTAGCAGAAAAAACCGGTGCTGATCTAAAATCGAATTTTGCAGTTACTGATGAGATGAGTGAAAAAATATATATCATTCCTCCTCACAGAACGCGCTATTTATCAGAGATAGCCGAGAACAACCGCGGATATGACAAATGGGTGGATGCTCAAAAAGAAATTGCTCAGAAATTATATTCGATAAGAAAAACCATTGAAAGTATTTTACCTATAACTGGTGGTAAAACATTGTCGGGCTCATTGTCTTATGAAAATGAAATGGTTAATTCATTAGAAAAATTATATACCGAAATTGAATTAGGTTTTGATGGACGTAATAAAAAAATAATAGAAGGCTGGGCAGAGAAAGTGCAGCGATATAAAAACGAAGATTTTATTTTTAAAGTTCGTGATAAAGAATTAAAAATTAAAACACATTACGAATCGCTTTCGCATACCCAGATTCCAAAGATATCTACACCACGCTATGAAGCCTGGGGGGATATTTTAAAATGGAATTTGCAGGAAAATTTGCCGGGGGAATTCCCTTATACAGGTGGTGTGTTTCCATTCAAACGCGAAGGAGAAGACCCAACGCGTATGTTTGCAGGTGAAGGCGGACCAGAACGAACCAATACCCGTTTTCATTATGTAAGCTTAGGGTTGGATGCAAAACGCTTGAGTACAGCGTTTGACAGCGTAACTTTGTACGGACAAAATCCTGCTATACGACCAGATATTTATGGAAAAATTGGTAACTCTGGAGTTTCTATTTGTTGCTTAGATGATGCAAAAAAATTATATAGCGGATTTAATCTTGCAGATCCAAAAACCTCTGTAAGTATGACCATTAATGGTCCAGCGGCTATCCTTGCCGGATTTTTTATGAATGCAGCAATTGATCAGCAATGTGAAATTTATATTAAAAAGAATGATTTAGAGGATGAAGTGAGCAAAAAAATTGATGCTATTTATAAGAAAAAGAATGTTACCCGTCCTCAATACCAAGGTGAACTGCCACAGGGGAATGATGGCTTAGGTTTATTATTATTGGGTGTTACTGGCGATCAGGTTTTACCAAAAGATGTATATGAAAAAATTAAGGCTGAAACTTTAGCTTCTGTAAGAGGAACCGTTCAAGCTGATATTTTAAAAGAAGATCAGGCACAAAATACCTGTATTTTTTCAACTGAATTTTCGTTGCGATTGATGGGAGATATGCAGGAATATTTTATTCAAAAAAATATCCGCAATTTTTATTCTGTTTCTATTTCGGGTTATCATATTGCTGAAGCAGGCGCAAATCCTATCACACAACTTGCATTGACATTATCCAACGGGTTTACTTTTGTTGAATATTATGTTAGCCGAGGAATGGATATAAATAAATTTGCTCCTAATTTATCATTCTTTTTTAGTAACGGTATTGATCCTGAATATTCGGTGATCGGTCGTGTGGCTCGCAGAATATGGGCTAAGGCAATGAAATTAAAATACAATGCAAACGAACGTTCACAAATGTTGAAGTATCATGTTCAAACCAGCGGTCGTTCTTTGCATGCCCAGGAAATTAATTTTAATGATATCCGTACAACGCTTCAGGCATTGTATGCGATCTATGATAATTGCAATTCACTACATACAAATGCTTATGATGAAGCCATTACTACTCCAACTGAGGAATCGGTGCGCAGAGCAATGGCAATTCAGCTGATCATTAACCGTGAATTGGGTTTAGCAAAAAATGAAAATCCTTTGCAAGGTTCATTCATTATTGAAGAATTAACTGACATAGTGGAAGAGGCTGTTTTGGTTGAATTTGACCGCATCAATGAACGTGGTGGAGTTTTAGGTGCAATGGAAACAATGTATCAGCGTGGGCAAATTCAAGAAGAAAGTTTGTATTATGAAACATTAAAACATTCAGGAGAATATCCAATAATAGGTGTGAATACTTTCCTTTCGTCAAAAGGATCTCCTACCATTATTCCGAATGAAGTTATACGTGCAACAGAAGAAGAAAAACAATATCAAATATCAATGCTTGCTGAACTAGAGAAAGGTTCTGCAGATAAAGCTCCTGCATTGTTACGCGATTTGCAAACCGTTGCTATTCGTAATCAAAATATGTTTGAAGGTTTAATGGAGACAACTAAATATTGTTCGTTAGGACAGATCACCAATGCTCTTTTTGAAGTGGGTGGGCAGTATAGAAGGAATATGTAGGGTTAATTTAAAAATAATAATTTTTTACAGATAAAGATATGGATGAAATTGAAAGTGCATTAGTAGTAAAGAAAAAAGTTGGGGAATTGGATGTTATAGCAAATGATACCCTTCATATTTCCGGAGATCAGATTTCAAGTTTGGAAATCTCATCATTAACAATTAAATTTTCTTTTATAAAAGATATTGAAAATACAGAATCTCGATATCGGGGAAAAGCAGAAGGTAAAGTATTAACGCTTGAGTTGATCAATTTTGCAAATTCTTTAGGGGAAGGTGCTATAGAACCTGTAAAACTTGGACATTTATTATCAAGGAAATTGTACGTTAGTTTTTACGTTTATACAATTGATTTAGAAAAAGGATTAAGAATTTTATCCTATTCGTTATATCTAGGAGGAAAAAAAGATGAATGAAGATCAATTTGAAAATCTTGAGCCAACTATTAAAAGCAATAATAAAACAAAAGCAAGTTTTGATAAAAGCCCTGAAATTGCTGGAAAAATTGCTGGGACTATTGGTACCGGCCGGAATGCAAAAAATTCATTAATTTACTTAACAATTCGATGGGCTTTTATTTCAGGAACAATAATATCCATATTAGTTGTTTGTAATAACTGGCTATTCAGGACAAATGAAAAAGTTCCAGATTTCACATCTGATATAATTAATACTTGGAGCATTGTAATACCTGTTATTACTCTAGCCTTAGGCTATGCTTTTGGTAAATCTGAGAAATAATTTAATATATAAACCATGAAAACAAATCACGAAATAGATTATACAATTCTAGGAGAAGAATTACAATGTGTAGAGATCGAGCTTGATCCTAATGAAACGGTAATTGCTGAAGCAGGCAATTTTATGATGATGGATGATGGTATTCAGATGGATACTATTTTTGGTGACGGATCGAAGCAGCAAAGTAGTTTTATGGATAAACTTTTTTCGGCCGGAAAACGATTGTTGGTTGGGGAGAGTTTATTTATGACTGCGTTTACAAACATTGGTAATTTTAAAAAACGTATTTCTTTTGCTTCTCCTTATCCGGGGAAAATAATTCCAATGGATCTAAGTAAATTAAATGGAAAACTTATTTGCCAGAAGGATGCTTTTTTGTGCGCGGCCAAAGGTGTTTCAATCGGAATTGAATTTCAAAAAAAGTTAGGGACAGGTTTGTTTGGTGGTGAAGGTTTTATCATGGAGAAATTAGAAGGTGATGGAATGGCCTTTGTTCATTCAGGTGGAATGGTGATTGAAAGGAAATTGTCCGCGGGGGAATTAATTAAAGTGGATACCGGTTGTATAGTAGCCTTTACGTATGATATTACTTACGATATTCAATTTATTGGTGGAATAAAAAATACCATATTCGGTGGGGAAGGATTGTTTTTTGCAACAATAAAAGGCCCGGGAACAGTTTGGATACAATCATTACCCGTGAGTCGTTTAGCAGGACGTATGATGGCGTACGCTAATAATGGAAAAGAAGAGGGAAGTGTATTGGGTGGTTTAGGAAGAATATTTGATGGAGATAATAGATAAATGAAAAAAACATTAGAAACAGAACGGCTTTATTTTAGGGAATTCATGATCGAAGATGCACAATTGCTGATCGATCTGAATAGTAATCCCAATGTAGTTAGATATACAGGGGATGGTGCGGTAAAAGATCTAGAAGAAGCAAAACGTATTTTAACAGATATTATTTTTCCACAATATTTAAATAAAATAGGACGTTGGGCTGTTCACTTAAAATCTACTGATGAATTTATTGGTTGGTGTGGATTAAAATATATTGCTGATGCGAATGAAATAGATCTGGGTTATCGTTTTTTCGAAAAGCATTGGAGTAAAGGTTTTGCAACAGAATCAGCTCAAGCTATTATGGATCATGGAATTAATACATTGAAGCTGAAAAATATTATAGCCCTTGCGGCTAAAGAAAATACAGCATCCCTAAATGTTTTAAAAAAGTTGGGAATGACCTATTTAGAAGATGATATGTGTAAACATGATCCTGCAGAAAAGTATATTTTTAAACAAGACTCCAATTCTTAATTAAGATACAGCTTTGTATGAAATTGAAATAGTTACCCAAAAATAAATGTTGTTTCTTAAAACAATTCCAGTTGTTGAACTTCACCTGGTCTGCGAAAAGCTGTAAGATCATATTCAAATCGATCACGGCCGGAAAGGTGCTTTTTTACTGCCATTTTAAACAACTGTTTAATTGATTCAGCGATCTTGCCTTCACCACTCATGCGTTTACCAAAACGACTATCGTTTAACCCTCCGCCATGTACTTCAGCGATCTGATGCAATACTTTATCAGCGCGGTCAGGAAAATTTTTGTGGATCCAATCAGTAAAAATATCTTTTACGGAGCCATTCAATCGTACTATCGTATAGCCAGCTGTTACAGCACCATGATTGGCTGCAGCTTCAATTAATTGTGGTATCTCATCGCTGTTCAGTCCCGGAATAATAGGTGCGGTCATTATGCCTGTTGGAATTCCTGACTTGTTCAATTGTTCAATTACTTTCAACCTATTTTTAGCAGTAACAGTTCGCGGTTCCATTTTTAAACGCAAATCTTCCCGCAGGCTGGTGATGGAAACCATTACGTGCACTAATTTTAATTTTGCCATTTCCTGCAAAATATCGATATCACGTAATATTAAATTATTTTTAGTGATCATTCCAACAGGATGACGAAATTTTAACAGCACTTCTAACATCTGACGTGTAATTTTTAGCTTTCGCTCAATGGGTTGATAACAATCAGTATTCCCTGAAAACATGATAGGAGACACCTCCCAGTTTTTGTTCATTAATTGTTTTTCCAGTAATTGCGGAGCATTTGGCTTTGCAATAATTTTACGTTCAAAATCCAAGCCCGCACTATATCCCCAATATTCATGCGTGTTGCGTGCATAACAATAAATGCAGCCATGTTCACAGCCCTGATAGGGATTCATAGAATATGTTGCGTATATATCAGGACTCTTTACCTTGTTGACTATTTTTTTAGGATGCTCAAAAAGTATTTGTGTTTTTTCATCACTCAACAAAGGCTCATCGAGCATTTCATGATGTTCTTCTACATAGCGGTTTTTTAAATACTTGTTTGAAGTATTTATTTGAGAGCCTCGTCCTTTAAAATAGTTTGGTTTTTCTTCATTGTCGTCCATACTCAAATATACGAAATTCGTAAGAAAATAAAAAGCAAAATACTTTTTCAATAAAATATTATCTTTACTAAACAATATTTTTTTTATCCTGTCTCTTGAATATTTTAGAAAAATATAATAAACCAATAAAATGAAAAATTTTATTAAGCTAACTCTTCTCTTTATTGCCATAATGTTTACCAAAAGTGCTCGTTCACAAAGTTTCCTGCAGGATTCTTTATCCACTATACCTCATCAACATACGCCATGGCAAATCCTTTCAGGTAGTGGCGAAGATTCTATAGTGTGTTATAAAAGTTCACATCGTAATGTTTATTTTTTGATAACGGCATTAATTATTGTGATTGCATTAATAGCGATCAAATTACTTTTGTTGAATAAAAAAACCACTAAAATATTAAAAAAACAAAATTTAATTATTGAGGAAAAAAATAAAAATATCACAGACAGTATTAATTACGCTAAGCGCCTGCAAAATGCTATACTTCCGTCAGTTGAAATGATCGACAAAATTTTACCTGAATATTTTATTTTATATCTACCAAAGGATATTGTAAGCGGTGATTTTTATTGGGTGTCGCATCGTGAAAACAAAATTATTGTTGCAGCAATTGATTGCACAGGGCATGGTGTTCCTGGTGCATTATTGAGTATTGTGGGACATAATGCAATTAACCAAACGGTTAATGAATTAGGTATAACTCAGCCTTCAAAAATTTTGGATTCAATGAATGACATCATAAAGAAAATTTTGAATCATGATAATGGAACGGAAATTAAAGATGGAATGGATATGGCATTATGTACCTATGATAAAACAACGGGTGTATTGGAATATGCCGGAGCGAATAATCCTTTATATATTATTTCAGAAAAAAAATTACATATTATAAAAGCTTCGAAGCTAACAGTAGGAACTATTGAGGAGCAAACGATAAATTCCCCTATAAATCATTCATTACAATTGAAAAAAGGTGATTGCTTTTATATTTTTAGTGATGGTTATGCAGATCAGTTTGGAGGGGATAAAAATAAAAAATTTAAGACAAGTCTTTTAAAGAATTTGCTTCTATCATTGAATGATCACAGCATGGAGGAGCAGAAAAAAATGATCTATAATGAATTTATAAAATGGCAGGGGAATAATGAACAAGTGGATGATGTGTTACTTATAGGCATAAGAGTTTAATGATTATGGATAACAAATAAAACGAATCTCTGAACCCTGTGTTGGCTTGTTTTCTGATGTATCTTTTCTTTATTTAACAATCTTTCCAATAGTTTTAAAAATAATTTTCAAATCGGTGATGAGACCTTGTTCATCAATGTATTTCAAATTTAGTTTTAATTTTGCCGGCATTATTTCTTCAATATAAACTTGTTCGGGATTTTCTGCTTTACCTAATAATTCGTTTTCATTGCTGTATTCAATGCTTGCATAATCAGTAATGCCTGGTTTAACACTAAGTACCATTTTTTGTTTTTCGTTGTATAGATCAACATATTTGCGTACTTCAGGACGCGGACCAACTAAACTCATATCACCTAAAAATACATTAAGCAATTGAGGTAATTCATCAATTTTATATTTACGAATAAAATATCCCATTCGTGTTATACGGCTATCCCGTCCACCAACGGTTAGCAAGCCTTTTTTATCGGCTCCAGTCCTCATGGACCGGAATTTGAATAGATAAAAATCAATATTGTTTTTCCCTACTCTGGCTTGTTTATAAAACACTCCACCGGGGGAATCAATTACAATCAGTAATGCAATAATAATAAAGAAAGGTAGTAGAATTACTAATCCGATGAAAGAGAAAAAAATATCGAATATCCGTTTAAGCATTTTGTTTTTTGCCGCAAAGACGCAAAAGCGCAAAGCGAATTGTTGTGTAAAATAAAATTTACTTTAATAGAAAAAGAGTCCCCCGTCTTCGCGATATAAATTAACCAATAATTTTTACAACTGATGCAGTCACCGCATTAATAACAGTTTTCACCAAGTCGTCATTCAAATCATAAAATACAGGTAAAGAAATTTCACGTGAATAGTTATCATAGGTTACAGGATAATTTTTGATGTCATATCCCAGGTTTTTGTAAAAACTCATCATTGGAACAGGGATAAAATGAACATTGACAGAAACATCATAATCAAATATTTCTTTAATTATTGCATCTCGCTTTGCTTCGCTAATTCCTTTTATTCGTAATGGATACAAATGGTAACAGGATGTTTTATCATCTGTTTTATATTCCGGTAATTGTGCCCATTCAAATTTTGAAAAGGCAGTATCATATTGTTCAAATATATGTTGGCGAACTTTTAAGGTGTCATTATCATAACGTTCCAACTCCACTATACCGATGGCTGCCATAATATCGGTCATATTACACTTGTATCCTGCTTCCACCACATCATAGCGCCAATTACCTTTAATTGTTTTAGCCAGTGCATCTTTATCTTGTCCGTGTAAGGTTTTTACGCATAATGTTTTATAAACAGCTTCATTATCAAATGGTGCAGGCAAATTTAGCGCTATAGCACCACCTTCGGCAGTTGTTAAATTTTTAACGGCATGAAAAGAAAAAACAGAAACATCAGTTAAAGAACCTGCTCTTTTACCTTTGTACCAAGCCCCAAATGAATGTGCGGAATCTGATAAAATTAAAATACGATCCAGTGTTTTTTGTTCATTGGTTTGAGGAACAAATTTGGCTTTATGCTTAATAACCAAAGCATTCAATTGATCGTAATCGCAACAATGTCCGGCAAAATCAACCGGCATAATTACCTTCGTTTTTGAGGTAATCGCTTTCTCGATATTGGAAATGGAGATATTAAAATCGTGTGGATTAACATCTACAAAAACTGGTGTGGCACCGCAATGTATCACCACATTGGCTGTTGCACAATATGTATATGCAGGTAAAATAACTTCATCACCTTCTTTTACTCCAAACCAACGTAACATTATTTCGAGGCCAGCTGTTGCACTATTTAAGCACAATGTACTTTGGTTACCACAATATTTTGTTAATTCTTTTTCAAATAATTTAGTGCGTGGTCCAGTTGTGATCCATCCTGATTTCAGTACTTTAGTTACTTCATCTATTATTTTTTGATCAATGCGTGGTGGTGAAAATGGGATCATATTATTGGTTTTTAGTTGTTAGTTGTTGGTTCTTGGTAATAGTGTAACATAGTAAGGAATAAAAAAATGCATAAAATATAACACCTGCTTGTGTTTCAAGCATGGATTCAACTGAGAAATTAATGCCTGTAATAATGATAAAAGCGGCAAATAAAAATGTTTTTTCTTTTGATGAAAAATAAAATGGCATTATAAAACAAAGCAAAAGAACGATAAAACCAAAAACTCCCAAAGCTATAAAGGTGTTCAAAAATTGATTGTGCGAATTTAGTTTATTTTCATATTCCGAGGTCATTCCTTTTTCGAGATACTTTTCCAGCATTTTATCTTTAGCATCACCTGTTCCTGCACCGATCCAGAAATTATCTTTAATAATTTCTGTAGCAGCTTTCCAAACCAAGATCCTGCTACCAGTGCCATCAGTGCTTGTTGTTATTTTTTTATTTTCCTCATTACTCCCTTTTATTGTTTCAGTTATAGTTGAAAGTTGAGGGATCCTTGTTGAAAAACGAGGTTTAAAATAAATATTAAAAAAAGTGAATGCCCCAATTAAAAAGCTAACCATTAACAATGCAAGTGCAGTTCGTTTTTTTATAATAAGCCATCTGAAAAAATAAAGAACAAATAAAAGCAATCCTATCCAGCCTGCTTTAGAACTCAATAACAATATAAATAGCGTTAATAAAAAAATGGCCGCAACCCATTTCAAATTTAATTTCAACTCATCACTATTAATCAAATGAAGAATGGAGAATAATGCAAAAACACAATACATGGAAATATAACTTGGATGCAGAAATACTGATAAGTCGGTATAATAAAAATAACTTGCTCCGAGATCATATGGAATTCCGTATAATTCAACATAAACAGGTTTAAAAAAACGGTATGCTGCCCATACAAAACAAACAATTGCATTCACTAAAGAACCGTAAATGAAAAATTTCAAATATTTATTGATATTGCCTTTTAATGCTTGAGAATGGGCTGAAAAAACAAGAGGAAATATTAAAAAAGACATTTTTGTTTCAATAGTTTCAAATCCAATTTTTGTATTTGTTGTGTACAACATACCCAGCAAATAGAGCATGTATAAGAGAATCATTAAAAGTAAAGATGAATTTGTCAAATTGTTTTTTATTCCTTGAATAATCAATTTGGGAGCGGAAAGCCAATTGAGCAGTAATAGCACAATAACCGGAGCAATTATAGGTGGATAACCGGCAAGTAAAAAAGCTATTGCGCTTGTAAGAAATATATGTGCGCGCTCATTGAATTTAAGTAGTGTCATTATTAAATACCAGTTACAATGGAGTAATTACTTGAAATTAATGCTTTGTCATAATAATTTTCAAAATTTACACCGGCTAAATAAAGTTTTTTATCAATAGTTCTGGTATCACCAACAACCTTTGCCGGGTTTCCAACAATTACTGAATAATCGGGGTAGTTGCCTTTAACAATGCTTCCTGCACCAACTATACATCCTTTACCAATAGAGGTTCCAGAGAGGAACACACAAGAAGCACCAATAAATGAATACTCGCCAATTTTTACACCTTCAATTATATATCCGGGCCTTTCATTGGCAGGAATATCAATAAATTTCTCTCCTAATAATCGAATTGAATTTTGACTGCTATGTGTGTAGATGCATGAATGGGAGGCTACGTGAACACCTTGTTCAATTTCAATTCCACCTATGCCATCAAGTAAACAATAATGGCCGATCCACACATTATTTTTAATATTGATATTCTTTTTGTCAACCAGTTTAACGGATGAGCTTATGCGGGTTTTATTGAAGAATTTTTTTTCTTTTGAATTATAAAAGCCATAGACCATAAATGGCTTTTTGAAAAAAGCTAGTATATTTAAAATTAATGAAATGAAGAAACCCAGTGGCGACAAGTATATTTTTCTAAACATGGTCTACTCTTTATTTATTGCAAATATACTTATAATAAAGTTTCGCATTTTCCGGTGTATAGTTAAAAGATGCTTTGCGAGAATTCTCTTTAAACTTGATCAATTCGGCATTGTTTTGAGAAAGATAAAGAATAAAATCAGCAATTTTCTGAACATCCGGTTTGTCGAAAACGCGGCCACAATGGTGCTTTTCTATCAGAATCCCCAATTCGGATTCGGTTGAAGATAATGCTAATATTGCAGAGCCCACTGCCATCATGTAATATGTTTTACTTGGCACAGAGATAGTCTCGGCCCCCTGGCTTAAGGTCACAATTCCAATATCAGCAGAACTTAATGAGTAAGGAAGTACTTCTTTATCCTGGTAGGGTAGGAGTAGAACATTTTTTAGTTTTTTTTCTTTAACACTTTGATCAATTTTAGCTTTTTTTACCCCATCACCAATTATTACAAAATGGATATGTGGGTTGTTTTTTAAAATTTCGGCAGTATCAACAATTGATTCGATATCGTGGGTCATTCCCAAATTGCCAGAGTACATCACTACCAGTTTATCTGTTAGTCGATGTTGAATTGCAAAAGTGTTTTCTGATTTAGTAAGTGGTTTTAAGAAATCAGAATTTACCCAGTTGGGAATGATAATTACTTCTTTTTTAGTGTATTTTTCGATGGCAGAAGCCAAATGTTTACCGAGAGTGAAAATAGTTGCGGCATTATTGAAGCAGCTGGTATTCAGCTTTTTCCACCTGCGGATTATAAAAGATGATTCTTTTAAAGTACCAAAATTAATTAAAACATCCGGGTATAGATCCCAAATGATAAGATGATAGTTTTGATTACGGACTTTTTTAAAAAATAAACCTATGAATAGGATAAAAGGGGGAGTTGTAACTAGAATCAATTCTTTCTTTTTGTTTGAAAAAAGAACGTAAAAAAAAGAAAGAATAGTAAATAAACTCCAGGTAAATAGACGTTTAATAGTTGATGTACTGTTGTGTTTTATAAACGAGGTAACTTTTATTTTCGGATTTAAGGCTTTGTAATTACTTTCTACAATACCTGTGATCAAATGTATTTCCGCACCTTGATCAGAAAATTCGTTTAGAATATCGATAGATAATTGTCGGGTTACCTGAACTATATATATATACTTTTTTGAACTCATTAATTACAAGTTACGAATTACGAAAAACTCCAATTCAAAATGTTCAGCACCGGGACACAGAGAACTTGGAGTTTTGCCGAGAAGATACTTTGTTAGATCTTTGTAAATAATCATGTCTCAGTGTCTTAGTGGTTATTTCCCATATTTTTCGCAATCAATTTTTTTGTGTTAAACACATTATAACGATAAACAGTTTTTATGAGGTATTTGATCTTATTTTTTATTCCCGAATTATTAATTAAAGTAAAGTCTTTTAAGGGAACATTAAATTCATTGTCAATTTGTTTTACGATGTTTTCATTTTCGTTCAACTCTTTGATATAAGGAACATATAGATTATTAACTACTGGCATTGTAGGATGTCGCCAGCCCAGATCAACAATGTCATTTTTAAAAAAACGAACGTGATGGAAATGATAAAAGACGGCTTCAAATTTTGAATTGTCCGGTTTATTAATAAAAGTTATTTGGTTGCCTTTTCTTTCTACAAATGGGTATTGTTCAACATTCCAGGAAGCTAAGCCTCCTCCGAGATGTTGCAAAACATGCACTCCTTTAAAACGGGTTGTCCAATCGTCAAGATATTTCTGATCTCCAAATTTTCCATCTTCATAACGATCGTAACACCATTCAATACAGGCATCCCGCCACCAGTTGAGTGCTTCCAAGCCCTCTTTATTATTAACAAAAGTTATAAATTGAACGCAGTAAATACCTGACGAAGTAGTTCTGTTAAATTTGGGCGGGTAACGGTGTTCTGTTATAAGTATGGATTTGTCGCCCATTTCGTCAAATAACAATTTTGGATTTTGGAAAAAATATAGATCGGCATCAACGTAGGTACAGCTTTGAACATTGTATTTTTCAATAACATATAGGATAGTTGAAGAAGTGGATGTCCAGCAATATTCAGCTTTTGTTCTGGTTGGTTTTACTGCTAACAATTTTGAATCTTCAAAATCTTTCAAAGGAATAATTGTAGCCTTTTTAAGATTTAATTTGGTTAAAATGTCAAAACTGGCATCGTCAAAAGCAAAAATATAAAGATGAAAATCATCGCAGGTTTTTTCTAAAGAGCGATACATGGTCAAGCCTCGGGTGAGGTAAAAACTATCAAATAAAGTGCAAAAGTTATACATTGATAAGTCTTTTAAAATATTTTTTTTGTTTAAACCTGTCAGGTTTTGATTTAAAATTTATTCATTTCTTCTACTACGGTCTGAACATCCTGTTCCGTATGAAAAAAGGAAATTGGTAAACTCAAGGTAGTATTATGAATTTCCTCACTAATAGGGAATTGTTGATTTTTAAAGAGATCCTTTAAAGCCACTTGATTATTGGGCGAAACAGGATAATGTATTTCAGTTTTAATATTATTTTTTAATAAATATTCTTTTAATTCATCCCGTTTTGGATGACGGATATTGAATATGTGATATACATCGAAATAATTTGCATCAACAACTGGCTTTATAAAATCAGCTTTCAGATTATTCAAATAAATTGAAGCAAGTTTTCGCTTATGATTATTAATTTCGTCAAGACGTCTTAATTTAATGGAAAGGAAGGCAGCTTGCACTTCATCCAAACGGGAATTATAACCTATTAATTCGTTATAATATTTTTTATCAGAGCCATAGTTTCTTAATCTGCGAATTGTTTTTGTTAAATCCGTATCGTTACAAACAATAGCACCCGCATCGCCAAGAGCACCTAAATTTTTTGTTGGATAAAAACTGAAAGCACCAAATTCTCCAAATGTACCTGTATGTTTGTTTTTATAGGTTGCACCGTGAGATTGAGCACAATCTTCAATCAATTTCAGATCATATTTTTTACAAAGTGCCATAATAGGCTCCATATCACATGATTTCCCATATAGGTGAACCACAACAATGGCTTTTGTTTTATTAGTTATACTGGCTTCAATTTTTGCAGGATCAATATTATACGTTTCTATAGATGGTTCTACAAGAACCGGTATCATATTCGTTTGAAGGACACTTATTATTGTTGCAACATAAGTATTGGATGGAACTATTATTTCACTTCCAGCTTCAAAGTTAAATGCGGCAATAGAAAGAGTTATAGCATCAAGTCCAGAAGCGACACCAATACAATTAGAAGCCTTATTATATGAAGCAAATTCATTCTCGAATTTTTTTACATTTTCTCCCAGGATGTACCAGCCGGATTGTAATACAGACTTAAAACTTGAAATATATTCTTCGTGAAAGGGCTCATTTAATAAAGCCAAATTTTCATATTCAATCATTGTATTTTTCATAGATATAATCATTTTGTTCGAAATATTCTGAGGCAAGAACCATTAGTATAGCATCTTCTGAGAAACTGTGCATTTGATGCCAATCTTTTGGTTCAAGAATTAAACATTTGTCGGGTGAATCCAGTACATATTCTTTTTTCTCTTCATTATCGTTATTGAAAATTGTACAAGTTCCTTTAATACATACTGCAGCTTGAATTGTCTTTACATGGCGGTGTCCGCCACGCACTGAATCATCTACGCCATAAATATAAAAAATACGTTTTATATCAAAAGGGACTACTTTTTCAATAACCGTAAGATTACCGCGTTTATCAATAAATGTTTTTAAATTTAAAAGGTATGCCATAGAATTTGAAAATTGCTCAATTTGATAGTTTGAAAATTAGTTTTGTCAATAAAAACAAATTTAGCCATATTATTTGTGAAATTTGAGGCCTATCTACTTTTGTTTTCTTTTAAAAAAATATGCTTTTAGTGCCGCTTTATTAAGGTTCATTCTTTCCGGTGATTCAAAATCAAAGATCAAATCATAATGGTTTGATAGATAACTTACTAATTTTTGTTCGTTAAGTATCCTGCATGGATATTTAGCTTCATAAATGTTTTTAGGTACCTTCTGAATGGTTATTCTATCTTCACCTTCAGTGAGTATAGGTGTTCGGTCAATAATAATATATTCAATGTTTTTTGAAATAATTTCATCCAAAAATAAATATGGATCTTCCAAATATTGCAGAACAGAAGCCAATAGTAAAACATCAATTTTATGCTTTTCCATGCAACTGTTTACATCATAGAAAAAATGTAAATTATTGTCTGCAAAAGATTTTAGCCCCTCTTTAACAAAGTGCGGCTGTTCTACTATACACCAATTAAACTCATGGATGTCTTTAAAAATGTTTTTATTCTGGTAATAACTGCTTCCTAATGATCCTCCAAAATCAAGGATATTAAGTTTTCCATTGTTTTTTAGCGCAACGATGCTTAAAGCCGATAAAAGAGGCTGGGAATAGTGGATCTTATCAAATAGTACCGAATCTCTCTCAAACACAGCTTCGCCATTTTTTACTTTTAATAAAGATTCCTTTACTTTGGTGAAAATAATGTCACTGTCGTAGCCGGAACATTTTTTTTCGGCTTCTTCCCATGTAGAATAATTCCCATTCCACCCATAGAAAAAGCCTGTAATGTATTTTAATAAAACCGGAGGAATTAATTCTTTAAGCATTGATCTATATTATCTACTATTTTTATTTTTTGTTCTTTAAAACATATATATTTCCGAAATACAGATCATTGTTTTTAGGCAATACATAAGAAATCAATCCAAGTAAATTATTTACAAAGGAAAACGGAATTATCAGTCCCCAGGCCAAATAACCGGGTAAATATTTTTTAAAAGTTGTATATAAATAACTGTTGATCAATAAAAAGATCAATCTGAAATCAGTTAAATATTTTTTATGCTCAACGATCTCAAATCCATGCTTATCAAACATGTGTTTTAGTCCAAAAGAAGAATAACGGGCAAAATCGTATGGTTGTTCATGTTCACCCCATATAAAAGGAATTGTAACCAAACAATTTCCTCCTGGTTTTACAACTTTGCTAATTTGTTTAAAAAAGGTATCGGGATTAAAAACATGTTCCAACACTTCAAAAAACACTAAAGAATCAAAGGTGTTTTCTTCAAATGGGAACGTCTCTCCATCATAAAAAACATCAATATACTCTCGTTGGTGTTTGTGACCAGATTGTTCAATATCCATTCCAATATAGGTGGTGACCTTATTGAATAAGCCAATATACGGTTTGCTGCCACTTCCAACATCCAATGTTTTTCCAGAAACAAATTTGGAATATTTTTTAACATTTATATACATTGCACTTCTTCCTAAAAAAAACGGGTTTATGAAAAAACCAATTAAGCCAGGTCGAAAAAACTGTTGCAATAAATAATATTTTATTTTCATCATGTTAATTCAATTTTGTTAATGGAATCATCCACAATTTTCTTGACAGGCTCGAAATGACAACTGCTTGGTCATTTCGAGCTTGTCAAGAAAATTGCGTGTAAGCGTTTAGTTCCATTTTATTTATTTAATCTTATATAAAATATATTTAATTATGTCTTGAATAAATGAATATTGAATCATTCTCCCAAGGTAAGGTAATTAATTGGGTGTTTGTTTTTTTATCAGAAAGATGGTCAACTATTTTATAATTATTCTCTGCCGAAAGCAACATAAAACAAATTTTATTCTTTTCTTTTAAAGTTGATTTGTTGTAAGACTGAACAAAAAACTCTTTTGGAGAAATACCTGAATCATACCAGGCATAGCCGATCAATTTTTTATTAAAAATATAGCTAAGCCCAATGAGTTGGCTGGAAGTGAACAATGCATCAGGATTTTCGCTCTCTATAATGGGGTGCAGCGTTTTTATTGTATTCATCAATTCTTTATCAATAAAAATAGTTTCATTGGTTGATTGAATTTTTAAAGGTTCGGTTTGTTCCCACAAGTGACCATTGATTTTATAGGGATCAACAACTAACCCGGTAAAAACATCAAAGGTTGACTTTACTGTTAATGTAATGAGAAGGATAGAAATACTAATATTAAAATTGAATTTTTCTAATCCTGAAAAAGTGTATATTAAATAGATAAACAAGAACCAGGTATTTAAGAAAAATAAAATTTGCACGTGCAAAAAATTGCCGGTTCCTAAGGCACAAATAAAGGGAAGAAACAATAAGGAAAGCACAACGAAAGCCTTTTCAAGGAAAAAGTCTGTGTGAATAATTGCTTTTGTTTTGGTGAAAATATACAAGAGTGAAAATAAAAAAAGTAATGCAATGTAAATTAATGGAGCGGTTGAATTATGTTTTGAGCCTGACAAAAAATAACCTTGTTTGTAAAAAGAATATACCATTGATAATATAAGAAAAAGCAGTAGGAACCTTCCAATAGGTTTGATCCTGGTGAATCGATTTTGAATAGAAATAACAAAGGCGATAATTAAGTAAAATAAGCCGGGAACATAATTTACAAGGTGACAGCTCCAAAAGTCTAAAAACCCCATTTTATAATTATAAAGTACATAATTTATATCATGCGTGTAAAATTTCGAAATAAAAGTTATAACGTAGGTATACTCATTCAACACTTGAATTGGAGAGCTTGGGAAGCTTATAAGAGAGAATGATAGGATAGCAAAAAAGGAATATACCATAATATTCAAAAACGAAAACCATCGTATTTGTTTGAAGAGAAGAACCTGAACGCAGATAAACAGAACTGAAAGTAATAATGTGGTAGGTATCTTTACAAAAAACTCAAGTCCGCTAATAATGCCTAAAGCGCCACTTATAAAAAGGTTCTTTTTTATATTTTGTGAATTGGTAAAGGCCAGAAAAATAAGTCCTAAAAATAGATCTCCGAAAATTAACGTATAATGATTGTAGGATAATGCCTGAGGCCCTAAGCCATAGCCGGCAAAAGTGCCAATTATACCAAATAAACTTAAAGCGATGAGTGTAGTTTTCTCATTAGCCTTCTTTACGAAATTGAACTTTTTTAACAATCCAAAGAGCGTATATGATAAGAATACGCTTCCTGCAATGGTTAACAGCAATCTTGCCAACCTGAAAAAGATAATTCCGGATCCAATGTATGATAATGTATTATTGGTTAAATAATGAAAGGCAGAAAGCCAGAATGGGAATTCGATTAAGTTATTGTAGCCTGTAATATAAAAGCCTTCATCCGACAAATTAAACCCTTTATTCATCGACCATACAATTATTATAAGGCTGACGAAGGTTGTAAAAAGAAGAAAAAAGAGTAGGTGTTTTTGTTTTAACATAGATAGTACAACCTTATAAATTGACCTTATTTAACTCGTTTTTAATGATTTCATCCATTAATTTGGCCCTGTTTTCAATTGAATGTTCGGTTAATGTCCTTTTTTGACCTGCTTTCGCAATTTTTTCTCTTTCTAACGGATTATCAATTAACCATTTTACTTTTTCAATACACTCTTCAACTGTTCTATAGGTAATAATTTCTTTATCGGGTTCAAAGAGGTCAGTAATGTTATCTTTCCAATCTGTAACTAAGCAGGTTCCAACACCCGTTGCCTCGAAAAGACGGATGTTACCGGCACATTTATCAGCAACTTCGCCATGTATATTAAAACAAATTTTTGCTTTTGAAAGTAATTTAAACATCTCGTAGCCAAATACAGGGGCCTTGGAACTCTTTAATAATTCTTTAGAATATTTTTTTATCGGCACATCTCCATAACCCTTATTATTATTGAGAACCGGTATTTTCTCAATTAAAATATTCAGGTGCAATTTTTTTAAAAGGTTAATGATAATGTACATGCTTTTTTTAACAAATATTCTTTTTCCTGATTCTAAATTGCAGTATAGATCCATATCAATTCCCGCTTTGAGCATCTTTTCGATATATTCAATTCTGCTTTTATGAAATCCGGAACCTGCATATAAAGAACCGGAAAATAAAAAATTTGATTCGGGGTAGTTGTTATTGTTATTTAAATTGTTGAGGATAGAGGCTTCAAAGCCATGATATAATAAATAAGATTTTACACCAAGTTTCGCCAGTTCATTTTTTAAACAAGGTATGCAGGTAAACATTATATCGAATAACTTGAATTTTTCAGCAGTAACAGAATTATAGGGAGCGCAAATATGGCCGATCAATAATTTTATGGATGGTACCTGCTTCAATAAACTTGTTTTCCAATCCTTATTCATTATCGAAAAATCATCGATCCAAACTACTTCAGGTTTGTAGAATTGCAGCTGCTTAATAATTAAATCCTGTGAGGAAATTTCCTGTGGTAAATTATTCTCTTTTTTCCAGGTGGATTGTAAAATTTCAGCATTTGAAATAATATCAAATGCATGTACGCCTATTTTATTGAGATTTTTGGTATAGGAACTGGCTATTTCAAAGGAGTCGTTTACAAGCTGGTTATATTGTTCGGTATATGATTTTAAATGAGCATCAGGGTTCTGTAAATAAAAGTTTTTTATAAACTGGGGATAATTATCTGTTACTCTTACAAAACGATAACTCATATTATTAATTTGGCAATTTAAAAATTTAAAAATTTAACAATTTTGAAAATGATTAATTAATTTTTTTGTTATTCAAAATTGTTAATGCAATAAAAATAAAGGGCAAAATACCCCCTGTTATAATGCAGGTGAGCAAAGGCGCACTTAAAATTATATAAATATAACTAAAAAAGATACCGTAATATCCTATATGTAATTTTAATGAGTTGAAAAAGCTAAAAAGTAAAGCAAAAATGCCGGAAAATAGCGCTACTCCCCAATATCCTAGGTTCATAAAACCGTCAGACACTATACCATTGTTAGCAAATGCTGTAGGCGCGCCCCAATAAACTTTAGTGATCAGAAACCCAACCCGCATATCGTAAGGACTTTTTACAAACTGGTTAAAGAAATGAGTTTCAGCGAAATAAAAAGGGTGGCCATCAAAAAAGTCGAAATAAAATTGAGTTAATAATGCAGGGATAAAAAAGAACCTGTTTATAAAAGTCCCGCTCAAAATAGGCTTGGGTGCGCCAATAAAGTGATCAATAATAGGAAATAACGCAAATACTATTATTGTGATCAGGAAGAAATAACTGATTTTTGAAATGTAATCTTTGCCGATGTAGTAGAAAAAAATAACGATCATGGGAGTGAAATAAACAAGCTTGTTTCCCGAGATTACAAAAAGGTACAGTAATATTAAAACAAAAAGGCCTATTAACAGTGGCTTTTTGTGAATCATAAAAAATACCAGTGCAACCGGAATAATTGTTTTGGCTTCGAAATGATATAAATAAGCCAGGTATCCATTCAGTTTTTCGGAGAACATTTCTCTTGTTGAATATATTTCAGATAGAAGTAAGGTATTTAAATTGACGTTTAATTTAAACGTAGCAATGAGAGGGATCAATAAAAGGATAGAGAGCGCTATTAATGCAGTGCCCTTATATTGAGTAGGGATGCTAACTTGTGGAATAGGGAATGAAATATAAGGTGTGATAAGAAAAACACAAACAAAAAAAACGTTGGATACAAAAGGCCCAATGTGCATATTGCCCATCGAAAAAAGAATAGCATTGGGTATGTAAAAAAAGAAAATTAAAAGCAGATAAATTGAATACAAAAATTTATTTCGACTATATATCGTGTAGGAGGCTGCTAATAATGAAAGAAAGACAACTTTAGTAAGAATGTATTTAGATAAATTAAAGTCGGCTTTAAAGCCCATATAGTTATAGGTTACCGATATCAGGTTATGGTAATACAACTCCAAAGCAATATAAATGACTGCTATGAGGGCATTTAAAATAAGGAAGTCTTTTGTTAATTTTATTTTAAATGACATGTTAAGATTCATGCTTAATATTTCTTAATATTTTGTTATTCAATTTATTTGGGCGTTTCCCCTTTCTGAAAAAGAAAGGGGGCGGGCTTTACGCTTCAATCTTCTCTTCCGCAAGGGCGGAAGAGAAGGATTTACGCTGCAATCCCTAACGCGGCATTTTTCGGTCGAACTGACTCGTTGGTCATTTCGACTGGATTCGAGAATTGTGATGGCATTTTTTTCTTAAATATAAATTGTCCACCAAAATTTTATAAAATTATTAAGTTTTTGATATTATCTTTTTCTCGTACCCATTTACAATAAAATAGATCATGGTGCAATAGATCAAATGCATTACAATTTCGATAGCCACGTATATTTTTAAAAAATCATAGATATCTAAATCTTTGAAAAGCAGCAAGGAGCAGATCGCAGCGAAATAAGTTATTTGCCAAATGCTATTAAGACGGATTTTTTCGAAAGTTATAAAAATAGAAGAAAATGTAGAACCAATAAAGTTGAGGACAAAACTGAATATTAAGATCTTTGAATAGTCGCCTGATACTGCGTATCTCTCGCCAAATACGAACCCAAATAATTGAGGCCCTAAAAATTCGATCACAATAAATTCAATAAAAATAACCGCCAAAAGCAGGTACAGTATATTCTTTACATCATTTTTGATACTTAACGAATTATGTTTTTTTTCGGTGGTTTGTTGAAAAAATACCTGTGAAATGGTGGAAGCAATAAATATAAGGGGGATAGACAATACTAATTTGGAAAGATCCAAATAACCAACTATTTCGGTGGAGTACATCTTATTTATAAAAAGAAAGGGTAAAATACTTGCGGCGCTACTCAGTAGAGTAGGGAGCACATTAAATTTGGGGTAATCGATGTATTTCTTAAAAACGTAACCGATTTTTTTTCTGGATACAAATCGTAATTCATACTTGTTCTTGAAAATTTGTCGTATTCCGGCTATCACATTTGCGAAATTGCCTGATAGATCACCAACGAACAAACCTCCCGGAATTTTAAAAAATCCTAAAATGCCTTGGACAGCACCTTCAACAGTTCTTCTTACTATTTTATTGCTTGTGGAAGCTTTAAATGCTTTCTGACGGATCAACCAATAATTGATACTTTGATAGATACCAAATATGGAACTTACAAAAGGCAATAGGTAAAGGTAGTTTGAATATTTTTCGGGGAAATTTATTAAATGAACTACTTCATTTTTGAAAAATATGATTATTAAAAGCAGGATGGAACTAAAGATGATATTAATGATAAAAGTAAGAGAAAGGATATTGGCGGCTTCGTTGTTATTTTTAGGCAATACAATGGTGGCTTCATACCTCAAAGCTGACACAATGGTGAGCATACCAAATATGTTGAGATATACCGCCATGGCGCCAAAATCTTCAGGCGAATAGATTCTTCTAAGAAAAGGATGTAAAAGTAAAGGGATACTTTGGGCGACAATTGCCCCTATAACTAATATAAAAGTGTTTTTGGTAAACTCAGACTTTGATAATAGTCGTTTTATCATGAAAATGTACTCAAGTTTCTTTAATGCTTGCGTTAGGGATTGAAACGTAAATCCTTTTTGTTCTTCACAAAAAGATTGAAGTGAAAAGCCCGGCCGTTTTTTTTCAAAAACGGAAACGCCCAAACAATTTTAATTTTAGAACATATTGCCAATAACAAACAACACGAAGTAAACCAAAAAATTACTTCGCAATACTCACCGCTCTTGTTTCACGGATCACGGTAATTTTAACCTGTCCGGGATAAGTCATTTCGGTTTGAATACGTTGTGAAATATCGAATGAAAGAACTTCCGCTTCCTTATCCGTTACTTTATCGCAAGAAACCAATACACGTAGTTCTCTACCAGCCTGAATAGCATACGTTTTTTCAACACCAGGGTAGGAGAGGGCCAATGCTTCCAGATCCTTCAAACGCTTGATGTATTGTTCAACAACTTCACGTCTTGCACCAGGGCGAGCACCGGAAATAGCATCACAAACCTGAACGATAGGTGAAATTAAGGTAGTCATTTCAATTTCATCGTGGTGAGCACCTATGGCGTTACAAACTTCTGGTTTTTCCTTATATTTTTCAGCCAATTGCATCCCCAAAATAGCATGTGGAATCTCAGGAGAATCATCAGGTACTTTTCCAATATCATGTAACAAACCGGCACGTTTCGCCAGTTTCACGTTTAAGCCTAACTCAGCTGCCATGATAGCACAAAGATTGGCAACTTCACGTGAGTGCTGCAATAAATTCTGACCGTAAGACGAACGGTATTTCATACGCCCAACCATCCGTATTAGTTCAGGATGTAAACCATGAATACCAAGGTCGATAGTGGTACGTTTACCGGTTTCTATAATTTCTTCTTCAATTTGTTTCTTAACTTTTTCAACGATCTCTTCAATACGTGCAGGGTGAATACGTCCGTCAGTAACCAATTGATGTAAAGCTAAACGGGCGATCTCTCTACGGATAGGGTCGAAACCTGATAAAATAACTGCTCCGGGAGTATCATCAACAATAATTTCAATTCCGGTTGCAGCTTCAAGGGCACGGATATTACGTCCTTCGCGACCAATGATACGACCTTTGATTTCGTCATTTTCGATATTAAAAACAGAAACCGAATTATCTATAGCATGCTCAGTAGCAACACGTTGGATAGTTTGAATCACTACCTTTTTTGCTTCCTGATTGGCAGAAATTTTCGCTTCTTCCACAATGTCTTTGATATGCGCCATTGCAGCAGTTTTGGCTTCCGCTTTTAATGATTCAACCAGTTGAGCCTTAGCATCTTCTGCTTTCATTCCACTAAGCACTTCCAGTTGTTCCACTTGTCTGCGGTGAAATTTATCAACTTCCGCCTGCTTCGCAGTAACCAATTCCAATTGATGTGTCAAATTCTTTTTAACAGCCTCTAATTCAGCATCTTTACGTTGTGTTTGCTCTTGCTTTTGTGAAAGTGATTGTTCTTTTTGTTTGATACGTGTTTCGGCCTGAAGAATGTTCTGATTTTTTTCATTGATCACCTTTTCGTGTTCGGCTTTAAGCTGTAAAAATTTTTCTTTAGCTTGTAAAATCTTGTCTGTCTTTATCACTTCGGCTTTAGCTTCAGCATCTTTAACAATGTTTGTTGCTTTACCTTCGTTCGATTTTTTAATAACCAAAAATGCGATTATTGCCCCTAAAACCAGTCCAATCAGGGCTACTGTAATACTCATTGAGTCCATATATGTATATAATTAAATGTTGATGAAAAATCCTTCATTTGCTCTTTGCAAGAGCCAAAAGTAGAATTTTGGGGTACTTATGAACCGGTACGGAGAAATTGTTGTTTACAGGCTATTGTTAACAATTCTGCAAATTAAGAGGCTTTGCTTTCTTTTTGAAGGTAATCAGAAACAAATAAATCAAGCTGGCGAATAAGTTCAAGTTCCAGCTCGGGGGCTTTTTTAGGAGTATTTTGTTGAGTGGTCAACAAATTAAGTGCGCACATGGCTAATAGATCCTGCTTGTCGCGTACCGAATAATTTTGCTCAAATTCCTTCATCTTATCATTGATCATTTTTGCCATCTGCAACACACTTTCTTCTTCTTCCTGTTTTACAGTTAGAGGATAAACGCGACCGGCAATTAAAATTTTCAATGATACTTCTGCCATTTTATAGTTTCACGTTTCAGGTTTCAGCTTTCTAAAATTTCAAGTTCAATTACACAGAACTTGAAATTTTTTAAAACTTTAAATTTGAAACTTTTTATTTTACTTCAAAAGAGTAATGCAATTGTCTATTTCTTGTACAAGTTCATTAATTCTTAGTTTCGTATCCGAAACTATTTTGTTTTGTTCTTCGTTTTTGCTTTGTAATAATTCCTTATTGTGATCTTCTAATGTTTGAATTGTGATTTTTTGTTCATTAAGTAACGACTCAATAGTAATTTTTTGTTCGTCAATTGTTTTTTGTAAATTTTCGCTATCCAAATATAATTGTTCGTTATCTTTTTTTAGCTGTTGATGTAAAGCAACTAATTTTTCAACTTTTGATTTTAAATCGGTAATGGATAAAGTTAATTCGTTCATAATCAATAGTTAAAATTGGAAATTTAACACCAACGCAAAGATAACATTCAATATTGGAACTGCAAAATAATTTTTGAATTGTTTTATGTATCTTTACACAATGCCAAAGCGTCTTCTATTAGTCATTTTCATGCAGTTATCGGGCAACTGTATTTTTGCTCAAACAGGTTATCCTACCGATTGTTTTCGATCACCAATTGATACTTCTTTGTGTCTTGCCGGAAATTTCGGAGAAATTCGTCCCAATCACCTTCATGCCGGATTTGATATAAAAACCAATAACCGTGAAGGGATGCCTATTTATGCTACTGCAGATGGTTATATTGCCCGTATAAAGATAAGTCCTTATGGTTATGGGAAAGCCTTGTATATCAATCATGCCAATGGATATACTACGGTTTATGGACATTTACTGCGTTTTAACACCGAAATTGGTTCATTCACTAAAAATGTTCACGTTGCTAAAGAATCCTTTGAAATAGACACCTTACTTCCGGTTAATCTTATCCCTGTAAAAAAGGGGGACATTATTGCATTGTCGGGTAATACGGGTGGTTCATTAGGGCCCCATTTGCATTTTGAGATACGGGAAACAAAAACCGAAACACCAATCAATCCCTACTGCTTCGGGTATGCTGTTAAGGATAATGTGAAGCCTGTTATCACGGGATTGGCGATTTATCCGATCGGTGAAAATTCCACTGTTAATGGCAAGCATGTCATAAAAAAAATAAAACCAATTTACAGCAAAGGGAAACATTCATTTAATATTTCCGATACAATAACTGTGGGTGGAACCATTGGTTTTGGTATAGATTGTTATGATACCGAAACGGGGTCATCCAATCATAATGGGGTATTTTCAATTGAATTACAATCGGGAGGAAAACGGATCTATTATCACGAATTAGAAAAATTCACTTTTGAAAATGCGCGATATGTAAATACGCATATTGATTTTGTTGACAAACAAAAAAACAATTCTACTATTCAAAAAAGTTTTGTCTCAAAAAATAACCAATTGGGAATTTACAGGAATGTTTTAAATGATGGAATTGTCGATTTTAATGATGATTCCGTGCATTGGATAAAATATATATTAAAAGATTATGCCGGTAATACTACCGAATGGGTGCTGAAAGTGCGCAGCACCTCCAAAAGTAAGACTAATGAAACAGTTGTGAGTTCAAATTGGCTTGTTTTTGATTGTTTTAAAGAGAATCAGCATAAAAAGGACGATATAGAGATAACCATTCCTGCTTATGCCTTATATGATGATATAAAATTTAATTATTACAGATCACCTAAGTTAAGCGGGACCTACTCGCTTGTGCACCATATTCAAGATAATGAAACGGCTTTGCAAAAAGCATATACCCTGAGTTTAAAAGCAGATAATTTACCAGTATCATTACAAAGTAAAGCAGCAATTGTTTCAATTAAGGATAAAGGTAAACGCAGGTATGAGGGTGGCACTTATAAAGATGGCTGGATCAATGCTCAATTAAAAACCTTTGGTAGTTTTGCAATAACTGTGGATACAATTGCTCCTAAAATAAAGCCTGATTTTAAAGTAGGGGATAAAAATAATGTCGATTTTAGAAGATCGAAAATAATTGGGATCAAAGCAACCGATAATCTTTCAGGAATAAAGAAGTATCGTGCAACCATTGATGATAAATGGGTTTTATGTGAATATGAAGTAAAACAAGATCTTTTGTTTTATACATTTGATACTGATATTAAACCAGGGAAACATACTTTTACTATTGATGTAATTGATGATAAAAATAATGTTGCTTCGTGGGGGTGTTCTTTTGTGAGGTAGGAATTTGGATAGGGTAGGTCAGGGTTGGTTAGAGCTGGAAATCAATTTGGGCGTTCCCTTTCTAAAAAGAAAGGGCGGGCTTTTCACTACAATCTTTTTGTAAGGACAAAAAGGATTTTCGTTGCAATCCCTAACGCAAACACTCTGTCTAAGAGAGTTTGTGAACTTACAATGGCGAACTTTAAAATAATAATTCGTGAAATTAGTGTCAAATCCTTTGTTTATGAATAAAATTTTATTCTTCTTTTTTCTTTCCTTCTCTCTGCTTTTAAACGCGCAGGAGGAACACGATGCTTTTGATAAATACGGCCCTCCGGGAGTGGTTTACACCAATTTAAAAGATGCTTTGGTGGACGTTAATATCGCTTATAAAGTAAAAATTGAAGATCAGGTAGTTGATCCAAAATTACTTCCAAAACTTGGTAAACTTTCGCAAGTACAAGCCTTACAACTAACAAGTAACGGACTTACCCAACTACCTGCCGAATTTAAAGACCTCACTAATCTTCTTTATTTTGCATGTATCGGAAATGCAATTAGCTCTTTGCCAGCAGGTTTTAGTAACCTCGAAAATCTTACCGAATTACATTTGCATAGCACAAAACTCGATTCCTTGCCTTGGGATATCGCTTATTTAGGGCGTTTGAAAGTATTAGAAATACAAAATAATTCAGCGGGTACATTTTATTTTCCAAACTCAATTGGGTATTTAGCAAACTTAAATACAATGCTTTTATTCAATACTAAAATAGATACGTTGCCAACTTCTTTCGGAGAATTTAAAAGGTTAAAAAACTTAACTTTTGTAATGTGCGGGATAACTAAAATTCCAAAGAATATTGGAAATATTAGCTCTTTGGAGCAATTGGTTTTAGATAATAATCAGATCACCGAATTACCAAAAAGCATTTATAAATTGAAAAATTTAAAACAACTTTCTCTTAAAAGCAATAAAATAACCAAGATATCGGACTCTATTTGTTTTCTGAAAAATCTTGAAGTACTTGATCTAAGAGGGAACTCATTTAAGGAGTATGATATTGTAATTTTAAGAGCCTTACTGCCGGGGTGCAGGATTCTTTATTAGTATCATTCCAATAGATCTCTGGCCTGTAAAAAACACTGTTCACTTCATACTATCGACAATTATAATTTTTGCAAATTGAATTTGAATTTTTTATAACGAACCTTTCAACTGCCTTGTTTATAAAACTATGCGCAAAATGAGACATATTAAGCTAACGGTAATAACTTTTGCATTCCTTGTCACAGCCTGTGCAACAAAGAAACAAGAAATCAAGATAAATGACCAACTTCTAGATTTTCAAAGCTGGACTGTCATGAGTGTTGACGAATTAGTTGAAGCTGGAGAGCAGACTTACAAGGGCGCGAATTCGAAACAATTTAATTCTAAGACTGACACAATCCGATTTGACAAAGATATTATTTACATTTCATATTTATCAATTGTTAACGGTTGTGGTCAATATGGTGGGGACATTGAAGTTAAAGCGGATTCTATAATTTTAAAACTGAATAACTTAGGGGGTATTGAATGCACAGAACAAAGATGTGACAGACTAATATTTAAAATCAAAAATACCGAAAACAAAGAATACAAAATTAAAAAATGGTAGACTTGTAAACCTCATTCGGTGTGATGATTTACTTACTTTTTCTTCTTCCGTTTTTTCTTTTCTACCGGTGCCGGAGGCGCTTCATATTTTAATGTGCCACCCCAGAAGCCCATTTGGCGCAGGATCCAATTTTGACGATAGCGGGTATACGCGGTAGGTTTAGCAACAGAAAATTTTAAAGGGTTTGGTAAAACAGCTGCTATTAAAGCAGCTTCGGATTTAGTAAGGTTTTTTGCATCCTTTTTAAAAAATGATTTTGAGGCCGCTTGCGCACCATAAACGCCATCACCTATTTCAATTACATTTAAATAGACTTCCATGATCCGTTCTTTACTCCAAAAAGTTTCGATCAAAAAAACAAAATATACTTCTATCCCTTTCCTGATCCAGCTTCGCCCCGACCATAGAAAAACATTTTTTGCAGTTTGCTGACTGATAGTACTTGCTCCACGCTGTTTTTTGTGAGTGGCATTATAATCCATCGCTTTTTCAATCGCTTTAAAATCAAAGCCACTATGAACAATAAAATTCTGATCTTCGGAACACACAACCGCTAATTGGAGGCTTGGAGAAATTTCTTCGAATGGAACCCAATCTTTTTTGAGCTTCATTTCTTTACCATCCATCTTCTGTTCAGCGCAGCGGATCAGCATTAGTGGAGTTACAGGAATAGGAAGCCAACGGAAGAGAATAACAGATGCAATACTTATAATAAGAAACCACATTGCGGCTTTCCAAGTGATACGCCAAAGCTTTTTTAAAAATTCCTTCATTTACTAGTTAAGCTTTTTGCAATTTTAATTCAAGATACAAAAATAATATAAAACATAATAGATTGTTATATTTAAAATTGCTAAGATTCTTCATTTGTGCGTTTCCCTTTCTAAAAAGAAAGGGCCGGGCTTTCCACTTCAATCTTTTCTAAACAGAAAAGGATTTACGTTGCAATCCCTAACGCGGGCATTTCAGGTTATTATTTGTTTTACCTTAACAAATTGCATTTGAGAATTTTTGATAAGCAACATTAACAAAACCGGCTTTTATTTCGTATCTTTGCACTTAATAATGGGGTCGTCACGGTTTTGACAGCAGGTGCGATTTTTATGTAAGCATGCCGAGCGTTGTGAATATGGCTCGTAAATATCAACTCTCACTCGTCTAACTGGCGAAAACAATTACGCGTTAGCTGCTTAGTTTTAGAAATTAAGCACTTTCTACTTCCCGGGAAGCTCTTCTCTACTGCGTCCCGCTAAAGTATCACAAATGTTGAGATAGTTTGGTCAGAATCCCGATGATCAGGCGAAATTAAGGGAATAAGGTTGTGGTTGGTTTGACTTATACCGGCCACTTCTCGAAAACTAAATAAGAGCTACGCATGTAGAAAGCTTATTAATTCCTTGTTTGGACGAGGGTTCGAATCCCTCCGACTCCACG
>JAZKBF010000008.1:0-115238 GCA_040388745.1 Bacteroidota bacterium
AAACTAATTATATCACTGTATATCCCAATCCACATGCGGGTTTCACCGTGCAACCGGAAGTAACAACTATTACAGATCCTATCATTTCAATTACAGATCTATCGACAGGAGCCTATTATTGGAATTGGAATTTTGGTGATGGTTCAGCTTCTATCAGCGCAGGCCTTGATACTTCTACTGTTTTTAGTCCTTCTCCTCATACCTATCAGGATACAAGCACTTACACCATAACATTGATCGCATCTACTCAATACAATTGTATTGATACGGCTTACCAAACCATCATTATTGAGCCCGACTTTATGTTTTATGTTCCAAATGCGTTTTCACCTAACGATGATGGAATAAATGATTTTTTCTCCGGTAAAGGAACTTTTGTGGGTATCTATGAAATGGCTATTTTTGACCGCTGGGGCAATTTGATCTTCAGTTCAGATGATATTACTAAGCCTTGGGATGGTAAAGCAAACAGAGGGGCTGTAATTGCTCAGGGAGATGTATATATTTATTCGATAAAGATCACTGATTTTAAAAAGCGGAAACATATCTATAAAGGGATCGTAACGTTAGTACGGTAGTTGGAGATTTTATTTTTTTATTGCAAACTGATTACATGTAATCACAGAAGAACTATTCATGAAATTTTTTTTACTAATTATTGCTTTCATATTTGCCTTATCCGGGAACGTGCATTCGCAAGGCTTTCCGAACCCTGCAACGCTTTCAACAGGCCAGGGAGCTCCTGGTAGCCTTGATCCCATTTGGGGAACTTCCTCTTGGTATGCCGGGCTTCCGCCTAATCCAATGGGTTTATCCTATAGCCCAGCATTGATCAATAACAATTGTGCACCCGGTTCATGGGTTGAACCTTCTACTTTACCACCTCCTGTAAATAATGGGAACTGGATCACAAGTACTGGCAGCCCCTGCACAGGTGGTGCAGGTTATCAATATTTTAGATTAACCATTGATTTGCCGGCCGATTGCAATGGTAATAGTGTAACTACTCCCGGAAATTATGTGTTATATTTTTCAGGATATGTTGATAATGGTATATCAGATGTGTTTATAAATGGAACCAGTACCGGTATAAACGGAGGAGGTTTTTCTCCTGGTACACAGCTAAACATAACTTTACCAGGTCCCTGGGTTGCTGGCATTAACTATGTTGATGTTTTAGTTTATAATGGAGGCGGGCCGTATGGTTTGTTATTAGTAGCCAATTCAACCGCCAGTGCAGGTGCCGATGGCGATGGTGATGGTGTTTCCGATCTTAGTGATCAATGCCCTTGTCAACCAGGTTCTTTAGCTAATGGTTGTGCGGCTGCTATTGTTGGCGATACTGTTATTTGTAAAGGCGAAAGCACTACGCTTACTTCCACAGGAATTGGAACCTACTTATGGAGTACAGGCTCCACTAATTCTTCTATCACAGTAAATCCTATTGTTCCAACAACTTATTATGTTAAAGTCAAAGTATCAAATGGCTTTGAGGACTCGGCCTCTGTTAACGTAAATGTAAACCCAACCCCAGTGCCACTCATATCCGGTGATGATATAATTTGTTCGGGAGAAAACACTTCACTCACAGCCTCAGGAGGCGGAACGTATTTATGGAATACGGGTTCCACAAATGCCGTTATTATGTTAACTCCGGGTATAACAACAAATTACAAAGTAGTAATTACAAATTCATTTTCTTGTAAAGATTCCATTAGCAAGAGTGTCACCGTGTTTCCTAAACCAAATGCTAGCTTTACATTCATCAATCAATGTGACGGAGCAGCCATTCCTTTTAACAGTACCTCTTCTATTAATAATCCCGGTATTATTGCAAGCGCGTTTTGGGATTTTGGAGATAACACTTTTGGCTCCGGTAATATCACATCACATATCTTCAACAATCCTGGAAATTATTCTGTCAATTTATTGGTAAACAGTAATAGTTCCTGCTCAGATACCATTGTACAGGTGGTTACCGTTTTCCAAAATCCGATCGCTGGTTTTACTTTCAACGATGTTTGTTTAGGCGATTCGATGGGCTTTACAAATACCTCCTCCGTGAGTCTGCCGGCTTCTGTTTCAAGTTATTTATGGACTTTTGGTGATAGTTCGCCTACAAGTAATTTAGTAAACCTAGATCATTATTATGCTAATGCGGGAGCATATAATGTTGCATTAATTGCTACAACAGCTGATGCCTGTGCTGATACAGTTACTATCTCTGTAAATGTTTTTGATCCACCTGTTAGCGGATTCACATTTAACAATACTTGTTTATTTGATTCAGCTGAGTTTACAAACATTACTCAGGATCCTGCAACGGGGAGTATTGCAAACTGGTCATGGAATTTCGGTGATGGTTCGGCATTAAATACAACTGAATATGATCCAGGCCATTTGTTTGCAAGTCACGGAAATTATGAGGTTGTCCTGATTTCGTATTCATCCAATCTTGGTTGTGCGGACACTTTAAAGGATTCAATTACAATATTCCCAAAGCCTGTAGCCGATTTTAGTTTTACGAATGTTTGTTTAGGGCAGGCAATGAGTTTTAATGATTTATCAATTGTTTCCGGTGGCAGCATTGCAGGCAGATTCTGGAGTTTTGGTGATGGCAGTGCAATAGCCACCATTCAGGGTCCCACGCATACATATACAAATCCCGGAACCTATATTGTTTCATTAATAGTAGTATCAAATAATGGTTGTACTGACACAACCATAAAAAGTGTGGTGCTGCATCCTTTGCCAATTGTGCAATTCAACCGCACGAATGTTTGTGACGGAAACGCTATTCAATTCAGTAATTTATCAAGCATTGCTACAACAGATACGATACAATCCTTGACCTGGAATTTTGGTGATGGCAGCGCATTTACCAACAGTCAAAACCCCTCTCATTTATATGCAAATAATGGTTCTTATCCAGTTGAATTATTGGTTATTTCCAATTTCGGCTGTGAGGATTCCATTAGTAAAATAAGTATTGTTAACCCCAAACCTGTTGTAAGTTTCACCGCGAACGATACCATCGGATGTGAACCGTTGTGTATCTCTTTTCAGGATCTTTCCATACTTGCAACTGGTATTAACGTAGGTTGGGTATGGAACCTTGGAGATGGAAGCGTTGTAAATAATTCACAAACTTTTGATCATTGTTATACTAACGATTCCGTTTATTCATCCAACTCTTTGAATGTTACAATAACAGTTACTTCGGATAGTGGTTGTGTAAGCACCTTATCCAAAAATAATTATATCACAGTTTATCCCAATCCTGTTGCGGGTTTTACGGCCCAGCCTGAAACAACAACTACTATTGATCCGGTTGTTTCAATTACAGATCTATCTATCGGAGCCAATATATGGAATTGGAATTTTGGAGATCTAACATCATCTGCACTATTCAATCCTCCTCCTCAAACTTATTCAGATACCGGTTCTTATACAATTACATTGATCACATCCACTACATACGGCTGTATTGACAGTGCTTTTCAAACCATTATAATTGAACCGGATTTTGTGTTTTATATTCCAAACGCATTTACGCCTGATGGTGACGAGATCAATGATACCTTTTGCGGGAGAGGAATTTTTATCAATGAATTTGAAATGACAATTTTTGATCGCTGGGGAAATCTGATCTACAAAACCAAGGATATTAATAAACCATGGGATGGCAAAACAAATCAGGGTGTATTGTTTTCACAGGCGGATGTATATGTTTATGTTATCAATGTTATTGATTTTAAAAACAAAAAACATAATTATAAAGGTATCGTAACATTGGTGAGATAAGTGCAGAAATACTTTTGCGATCATCAATCCTAAAATTTTAAAATTTCGAATTAAAATTTATTACTTTAGCCTATCCTTAAAATTATTTGCAACTCATGTCCCTTATCAAAACCAAAATAAATCCACAGTCTGAATCCTATCAAAGGAATTATTTGCTGATGAAAGAAAAGGTTATTGAATTAGAGCAAACCATGCAAAAAAGTTTATTTCAGGGAGAAGAAAAATATCTTGAAAGAAACAAAAAAACAGGAAAATTACTCGCACGTGAACGTATTGAACTTTTATTAGATCAGGATTCTCCTTTTTTAGAATTACTTCCTTTGGCAGGTATTGGCGGTGATGGTTTTGGCATTGGTGGAACACTTGTGGGAGGGATAGGGTTTGTGAGTAACAGGTTATGTATACTAACTGCAAATGTGGGAACTATTAAAGGTGGTTCAATAGATTATCCAACTCTTCAAAAAAATCTCAGGATAAGTGAAATTGCTTTAGAAAATGGACTTCCGGTAATAAATCTGGTAGAATCGGCCGGAGCGAACTTACCTGATCAGGCAAAAATATTTAATTATGGCGGGACCATTTTTCGTGAAATAACACGGAGGTCACAAAAAGGCATTCCTACCATTTCTATTGTTTTTGGTAATAGTACAGCCGGAGGCGCTTATGTTCCCGGTATGTCGGATTACACCATTATGGTAAAGGATCAGGCCAAAGTATTTTTAGCCGGTCCTCCTTTGGTTAAAATGGCAACGAATGAGGTAGTAGATGATGAGGCGCTCGGAGGTGCGGATATGCATAGTCGTATTTCTGGAGTTTCTGATTATTTGGCTGTTGACGAAAAAGATGGAATAAGAATAGCAAGAGAAATAATGTCGTTTCTCAATATCTCTGAAAAAGAAAAAGTAAGACAAAAAACGGTGGAACCACTGTATAATTTCGAGGAAATTTTAGGCCTTGTTTCAGCAGATGTTCGTATCCCTTTTGATGCACGAGAATTGATCGCAAGAGTTGTTGATGGTTCGCAATTTTCAGAATTCAAACCCAATTATGGAAATACATTAGTTACAGGTTATGCTGTTATCAATGGTTATCAAATAGGAATTATTGCCAATAACGGAGTTCTATTCTCTGAGGCGGCAAACAAGGGAACACAGTTCATCCAGCTTTGTAATCAAAATAATATTCCTCTTTTATTTCTACAAAACATTACCGGATTTATGGTTGGTAAAAAATATGAAGAAGAGGGAATAATAAAACATGGAGCCAAGATGATAAATGCTGTATCAAACAGCACTGTTCCTGCAATAACCATTATCATTGGAGCTTCGTACGGTGCAGGTAATTATGCAATGTGTGGAAGAGCTTTCAAACCACGTTTTTTATTTTCCTATCCAAATTCAAAAATCGCTGTAATGGGTCCTGAGCAGCTTTCAGGAGTGATGGAAATTATACAGCGTGATGCAGCACAAAAAGCAGGGGCTGTTTATGATGAAGAAAAAGGTGCATTTATAAAACAAAAAATCACTTCGGAAGCCGACAAACAATCCAATGCATATTATGCTTCAGGTCAGCTATGGGATGATGGTGTTATAGACCCAAGAGAAACACGGAATTATCTTAAACTATGCCTCGAAGTTATTCATAACACCGAGATCAAAGGCGCTGATGGATATGGTGTTTTTAGGATGTAATTTAAATTAGTTGTTTGTTTGTCAAACTAAGAACCTTAACCAGCAAATGAAAGCAATAAAAAAAATACTCATCGCCAATCGCGGAGAAATTGCAATACGTGTGATGAGAACCTGTCGCGAAATGGGCATTGCAACTGTTGCTGTTTATTCCGATGCGGACAAAGATGCTTTGTTTGTTAAACAAGCGGATGAGGCTATTTCTATTGGAGGTTTACAGGCATCAGATTCATATCTAAACCAGGAAAAAATAATTAACGCTGCAAAAATAACCGGGGCAGATGCTATTCATCCCGGGTATGGCTTTCTTTCAGAGAATGCAGGTTTTGTAAAAAAATGTACGGAAGCAGGCTTTATTTTCATTGGCCCATCTGCTGAAGTGGTGGAGGTGATGGGGTCAAAAAGCCGATCAAAAGAAATAATGCAAAAGGCTGGTATCCCAACTGTTCCGGGGTATAACGGCAAAGATCAATCCATTGACATATTTATTACTGAATCCGAAAAGATCGGTTTCCCTATTCTTATTAAAGCTGCAGCAGGCGGTGGCGGGAAAGGAATGCGAATTGTTTATGATAAAAAAGAGATCGCTGCATCAATTGAAGCCGCAAAACGGGAGGCTCAAAGCAGCTTCGGAGAAGATACTTTATTAATTGAAAAATATTTTGAATCTGCTAAACACATTGAATTTCAATTGTTCGGAGATCATCATGGCAACTATACTCATTTTTTTGAAAGAGAATGTTCCATTCAAAGAAGATTCCAAAAAATTATAGAAGAAAGTCCTTCCCCTTCTTTGACACCGGAGCTCAGAGAAAAAATGGGAAAAACAGCTATAGCAGTTGCATCGTCCATTAAATATACAAATGCCGGAACAGTTGAATTTATATTAGATGCTGAAAATAACTTTTACTTTTTAGAAGTAAATACCCGATTACAGGTAGAACATCCTGTTACAGAGGAAACTACCGGAATTGATCTGGTTCGCATTCAAATAGAAGTTGCGAAAGGAATGCCATTAAAAGCAAACTTTCAAAACACACATCAACAGGGCCATGCAATTGAGTGTCGTATTTATGCAGAAGATCCTGCTACTAATTTTTTTCCTGCTACCGGGAATATTTTAATTTGGAACGAGCCACATTTAAATGGAATTCGTTACGACAGCGGTGTTGCTTCAGGTTCAAAAGTTGATATTTACTATGATCCTATGATCGCAAAAATTATTGCCAAAGGAAACAACCGTGAAGAAGCAATTCAAAAAATGCAAAATGCACTCGAAAAATTTGTCATTTTAGGATTAACTACCAATAAGAATTTTTTACTTGAGATCCTTCAACATCCATCCTTTGGTGATGGAACATTTGACACACATTTTATAAATAAACATTTCAAAAATTATACGGATACTAAAAAAACAGATTCTTCTATAATTAATGAAGTAGCAATTGTAGCAATGCTTTCGGAATGGAATGAGAGAAGTGGTCAAACAGATAATAGTGGTCGTGTAAACGGTTGGAGAAATAATTTTTATCAAAACAATTGGAGCACATTTGATATTGGAGGGAATGAGATCAAAGTTGAATACCGTTATAAAAACAACAACTCTTTTGACATAACAATTAATGATAAAAACTTTAAAGTAGAATCGGTTTCAATCGGAAATAACAGTTTAGAATGTATTATTAATAATCACAGGAAAAGTTTTGTTGTTGCAAAATCGAAAGAAGAATTATTTATACATCATCCCACAGCGGGAAGCTTTAAAGCAAGCATTATACCTCGTTTTTCAGATGTGCTGTCAAGTGAAAAGCCGGGAGGCTATAAAGCTCCGATGCCCGGAGAAATTGTGAAACTTTTGGTTAAATTGGGCGAAGAAGTGGTTTCAGGAAAAGGATTAGTTGTAATTAGTTCCATGAAGATGGAAACCACCATTGAAGCGCACTCTGATGGTATAGTAGAAGAAATTTTTATTACTGAAAAATCCTTTGTGGAGGCAAATACTATTCTACTGAAAATTTCGAGTCAGGAAAATTAATATTTAAAATGAGTATAATGTTATACACAGAAAAAGAAACAACTTCTTTAAAAGGTCTCACTTTCGCCCATCTTATTGTAGAAGAAAAAGATCACCTTTTAACGATCACGCTCAACCGTCCTGAAAAGAAGAATGCTATGAATCCGGTTATCATCAAGGAGCTTGCCTATTCTTTAGCATACGCACATCACAATCCATCTGTTTGGGCAGTAGTTATTGCAGCTAAAGGAGATGTGTTTTGTGCAGGTGGAGATTTAAAAGCCTTTGCATCTAAGACCATTGAACCAACAATTTCAACCATTCCCGAACCTAAACAAGAAATAGTAATAGGAGATATTTTTTCACAATTACACAAACCCTGCATCGCAAAAGTTGGTGCCTCGGTTTATGCCGGAGGTTTTTTAATTATATGTGGTTGCACACATGTTGTGGCTGCTCATGAAGTAAACTTCGGTTTGCCGGAAGTGAAGCGTGGAATCTGGCCTTTCCAGGTAATGCAAAGTATGCTGCAGGTTATGCCTTCACGAACAGTTATTGATTTTTGCATGAGAGCAAGAACAGTTGATGCAACAGAAGCTCAAAAATTAGGGCTTGTTTCACAGGTGGTGTCTGCCGAAAAATTAGATGAAACAGTGCAAAATTTAGCTGAAGAAATAATGCAATATTCTCCTTCAGCGATTCGCCTAGGTTTAAAAGCCTTTGATGAACTTAAAAGTAAAAAAGAAACAGAAGCACATACTTTTTTAAAACAAATGTTAGCCGAAGTAATACAAACAGAAGATGCAAAAGAAGGGATAGCTGCTTTTACAGAAAAAAGAAAGCCTGTGTGGAAAGGGAAATAAAAAAAACAATTATACAATTTAACAATTGGCAAGTAACAAGTAACAAGTAACAAAAAAACAAATTAGCAATTCGATAAATTCATAACTCATAAAAAATGAATAGCAAGTCTATAAAAATTGCCGGAGCACAAGGGTTTTATGGCGACAGTCCTACAGCAGCTATTCAGATCGCAAAAGAAAAGGGTGCTGATTATCTTGTGATCGACTCTTTAGCGGAACTTACACTTTCTATCCTTCAGAAAGATAAATTAAAAGATGAAGCCCTTGGTTATGCCCGTGACATTGAATCAATGGCACACACTCTCTTCCCAATTGCATTCAAGAATGGTTTAAAGATCGTAACTAATTCAGGAGGACTAAATCCTGAAATTGCTGCAAAAAAAGTGGCTGCATTATTAGATAAGCAAGGCATAAAAGGAATTAAAATTGCCATCATCACGGGGGATAATTTATTACCTCAATTGCAAGAGATGCAACAGTCAGGGCTTGCATTAGAAAATATTGATAATGGAATTCCATTCTCGAGTTCAACTTTTGAAATAACACATGCTAACGTTTATACCGGGGCTCATTCTATAGCAGAAGCTCTTGATAAAGGTGCTGATCTGATACTTGCAGGAAGAGTTGCGGATCCATGTCTTACTCTTGGCATTTTGATCCATCATTTTAAATGGAAAATTGGCGAAGACCTTATGCAAAATGATCTGGATAAATTAGCTTCAGGCATTGCTGTTGGACATTTATTAGAATGTGGCGGACAAGCCTCCGGTGGTAATTCGTATGCCGAATGGCCAATGGATTATTCCATAAGTAACCTGGGATACCCTATTGTAGAGGTATTTGAAGATGGTACTGCAGTGTTTTCAAAACTGGAAAGCCAGGGGGGGAAAGTAAGCCGCCACACCATACGTGAACAACTTATTTATGAAATACATGACCCAGCAAACTATATAACACCGGATGTAATTGTTGATTTTACAAGTGTAAAAATTGAAGAGATCTCAACTAATAAAGTACAATTTTCAGGTATAAAAGGAAAACCTCGCCCGGAGAAATTGAAATTGAGTATCGGCCAAATGGAAGGTTATATGAGTGATCAATTCTTTTTCTTTTCATGGCCCTATGCCCATGAAAAAGCGACACGATTTATCGAAACAGTAAAAGAAATTTGGGCAACGTTGCCAGTAAAAATTGAAAGGTCAGAATTTTCATTAGTCGGTATCAACGGAATTCATGGAGCTGCAGCGCCTCTTCCTCCAAAAGAAACTCTTGATGAAATAAATGAAATAGGAGTTCGATTAGCGATAAAACACAATGATCTGCGTACAGGAAAGCTATGTATGCAATCTGTTATTTGTCTTGGCTTGAATGGACCTCCCGGATTAATTGGTATTCCGGGCTGGGGCAAAACAGATAGAATTATGTTGAGCCTTTGGCCTACTTTAATTCCACGAGAATGGGTGAAAGAAAAAGTAGAGATCATTGAAAGTTGAAGTATATCATATCAGTTTTAAATGACCGAAATCACAATACAAGAAAATCGGTGTAATCATTTTACAAATGAAAAAAATAAAACTAATTGAAATTGCAAGTGCGCGTTCAGGTGACAAAAATGATGTTTGTAATATTGGCCTTATGGCGAGATCACCTGATTTTTATGCTGTTCTTAAAGAAAAAGTTACTGCCGAAAAAGTAAAAGCGCATTTCAAAGATCTTATCAAAGGACCCGTAATACGGTATGAATGGGAGGCCATTGAATCTCTTAACTTTATGTGTCATCAGGCATTGGATGGTGGAGCTTCAAGATCGCTACGGATGGATACGCTTGGAAAAAATTTTTCAAGTCACTTGCTAAGGATGGAAATTGAAATTGAGAATTAAGAAGAATTCCGTTTTCATTTTTAAAACCAATTTTTAAACTAAATTTGAATAAACGTTTTAATTCTTAATTAAAAAAAACATGACAACAAATCCTTTTACTGAAGAGCATAACATGCTTAGAGATTCATTCCGCCAATTTGTTGCAAAAGAGATCACACCAAATGTGGATGAATGGGAAAAAAATAAAATTTGTGACCGTGAAGCATTTCGCAAAATGGGTGAGCAAGGTTTTTTTGGAGTGAGTTTTTCAACAGAGTATGGTGGTAGTGGGATGGATCTATGGTCGGCAGTTGTAATAGTAGAAGAATTAACTCATGCAAATGCAGGCGGTTTGGCCCTGTCATTTTTTGCACATACCTATTTACCATTGCCATTAATTTATGCTTTAGGAACAGAGGAACAAAAACAAAAATACCTGGTACCTGCATTAAAAGGCGAAAAAATTGCTGCATTAGGAATTACAGAACCTGGCGCAGGATCAGATGTTGGAGGTATTACTACTTCAGCTAAAGATATGGGTGATCATTATTTAGTGAATGGATCTAAAATGTTTATTACCAATGGAACCATGGCTGATTTTATAGTACTGGTTGTAAGAACAGGTGAGGGCCATAATCTAAGTTTACTATTGTTTGAAACGAACACTCCCGGCTTTTCGGCTATCCCCGTCCATAACAAGTTGGGTATGCACACTTCTGATACAGGGCAATTGTTTTTTGAAAATTGTAAAGTGCCTAAATCTGCTCTTATCGGTAAAGAAAATGCAGGGTTCTATTACATCATGAATAATTTTCAGGAAGAACGCCTGATCGCTGCCATAAGTGGAACATCTGCTGCTGAATGGGCTATGGAAAAAGCTAAACAGTATATGAAAGAAAGAGTAGCATTTGGCAGGCCCATTGGAAAACTGCAGGTGTTAAGGCATAAATTAGCACAAATGGCTGTGGCTGTTGAAGCTTGTCGCTCCTTTTCATATCGTGCAGTGAATGAATTTATTGAAAAAGGTCCTGAAGCAGTAGGAATAATTTCTATGGCAAAAGCATATACATCTGAAGAATCGTATAAAATTATTAATGACGCTTTGCAAATTCATGGTGGTTGGGGTTATATGGAAGATTATGGTATTGCGCGTGCATTAAGAGATAATCGTCTTTTAACTGTTGGAGCAGGAACCACAGAAATTATGTACGAGATAATCAGTAAAATGATCATTGATGATGTGGAGCATAAGAGGCAGCTTATTAATGTAAGGTCATAAAAAAATTGATGATTTAGAGAAATAGAAATTTAGAGAATTAATGAAAAAGAAAAATTTAGCCATTTAACAATCTCTAGATCACCAAATCTCTAATTACAATTCTCCAATTCTCCAGATCACAAATTCTCTAATTTTCTAATTACAATGAACAGCATTTTTAAAAATAATTTATTTGCAAATAAAGTTGCATTAATTACCGGTGGCGGTACAGGAATCGGCTTACGAACTGCCAGGGAATTAGCATCATTGGGAGCAACTGTAATACTTGCCAGCAGAAAAGCCGACAACCTTATTAAAGGAGCTAACATTATAAAAAATGAAGGTGGAAAAGCAATACCCATCGAATGTAATATCCGGGAAGAAGAGAGCATACAAAAATGTGTGGAGCAGACCATAAACGAAGCGGGAACAATCGATTTTTTAGTTAACAATGGTGGTGGTCAATTTCCTTCAAAAGCAGAATCTATTTCCCGAAAAGGCTGGAATGCTGTGATAGAGACCAATCTTACGGGTACCTTTTTTATGTCGCAAGAGGTTTTTAATAAAGTTTTTATACACAAGGGAGGTGCTATCGTTTCGGTGATCGCCAATATGCGAAACGGATTTCCTTTGTTATCACATACAGGGGCCGCAAGAGCAGGAGTCGAAAATTTAACGAAAAGCTTAGCAAATGAGTGGGGTAAATATGGAGTACGGATAAATGCTATCGCCCCTGGTACAATAGATTCAAGTGGTTTGAATAATTATGCTCCAGAATTTCGTCAACATCTGTATACCAATATTATTAAAAATAATCAAACCTATCGATTAGGTACGGAGGCAGAAATTGCTGCTTCTATTTTGTTTTTACTTTCTCCCGCTGCAAGTTATATTACAGGAATAACATTGGCCGTTGATGGTGGAGAATCTATTTATTCTCCCTTGGCACCTCCCGTGCAAAATGCTAAGCACCCACCATTCACTGATGATATATAAAAGCCCGGGAATGTTATAATTCGATTACGGAAAAATATTTCATCGAAAGTTCCGGTTTTTTGTTTACCTTTCTTCGCTATACATATCTATAACAAATGCAACTTTCGAGACACTATTGATGTCTATAAAGAAGGCAATTTGTTTATACTTGGTGCGATGTTAAAAAAAACAGTACTTATTCTTCTAATATTGATTGGTTCTGTACTTGCGGGATCCGGGCAGGAGATATGTAACAACGGTATTGATGATGATGGTAACGGATTGGTTGATTGTTATGACCCACAATGTAATGGGAATCCCGACTGTTCTGATTTTTTTTACGGAAAACCTGCCTTAAGCTGCACCACCAATCCTACAAATCCAGCCTTTAGTTTAAACACCATTTGGGAATCCCCAATGGATGTATCTACCCGTTCCACAATGATGGTAGGTGATATGGATGGTGATGGAACTCCGGAAGTAGTTTGTCACCAAAGTGGCGTTAATGAACTGTATATTTTAGATGGCCAGACAGGAAACGTTGAGGTAACTATTAACTGTCCGGCTATTGCTGATCATGTGGATGCTATTGCCATCGGTGATACGGATGACGATGGCCTTGGGGAAATATATGTTGTTACGAGCGATAATGTGTTAAGATGTTTTGAAAATGACGGAACTCCCAAAGCTGGTTTTACACCCCCTGCCACAGGCTTCACCAATGAATCCATACCGGGTATCGCTGATTTTGATCAGGATGGAGTACCTGAAATATACAAGGATAACAGAATTTATCATTCATTAACAGGTGCCTTAATTGCATCCGGAACGGGAAGCACTGGGAATAATCCGGGTTCTAATGGTGCACCTGCATCAATGCCCGTGGCTGCCGATGTTTTGCCTGATTCGTATTGCCCTGATTGCAGTGGTTTAGAGTTAGTTTGTGGTAATGTGATTTATGCAGTGAATATTACAGCCGGAACCATTACTGCGGTTGCAAATAGCCTTCCTGGTGGGTTAAATGATGGTTTTACCTGTGTAGCAGATATGGATATGGATGGACAGTTGGATGTAATAGTTACATCAAACGGAACTATTTATGTTTGGGATCCGCGTACAGGGCTACAAATGGGTAACACATTTGCCATACCCAATACAAGTGCCGGAGGCAGGGCAAACATTGCAGATTATGATAATGACGGTTTGCCTGAAATAGGTGCAGGCGGCTTGAATAGATATGTGGTAATTGATGTGGATACTGCTACCAATGCTTTATCTCAAAAATGGGTAAAAACGATAGTTGATGGATCACAGCACACTACAGGTTCTGTATTCGACTTTGATTGTGACGGCCTGGCACAGGTGGTTTACAGGGATGAAAATGATTTATTCGTGTGGGATGGGGCAACAGGAAATGTAAATGCATCTATACCCTGCGGGTCAGCAACACGGAGTGAGTTCCCAACAATTGTGGATGTGGACGGAGATGGACAGGTAAATATTGTATGCGCTTGTGCAACTGGTAATGGAGGATCTGCAGGAAAGGTGAAGGCATTTAACAGTAGCACCAACCAATGGGTAGGCTCCAGAAAGGTAATGAACCAGCATTCATATAGTGTTGTAAATATAAATGACGACCTAACCATTCCTACACAGCAACAGAATCATGCTTTACTTTCCAAGCTCAATGGCTTTCTTGCTCAATCTGCTATCTTTGATGTGAACTGGAGTACTACCTGTATCCCTCTTGCAAATGTTAAGGTTGAAATTAATTCAGTCATTTATTGTCAAAAACCAGATACGGTAATTGTAGGGTTAAAATTATGCAACATAGGAAGCAAAGTTACCACCGCCCCTCTGAATGTTTCGGTATATAACGGAGATCCTTTATCGGGAGGAACATTAATATCCATGTTTCCTCTTGCATTTACAATACTTGCTGACAGTTGCTCATACGATACCGTTTTAGTGCCTTTTACCGGCACCTCCGCCACTTTTTATGTATATGTAAATGACGATGGTTCAAGTCCTGCTACTGCTCCTGAAACAGGATTTACCGAATGTGATTCTTCAAACAATAGTGATTTTGTTCTAATTAATAAACCGGTATTATCCATATCAGTTGAAGGGGATACGATCATTTGTGCAGGAGGTAGTACCGCACTCGCAGCAGCTGGGGCAACCACCTATACATGGTCTCCTGTTCTGGGCTTAAGTGCAGCAACCGGTGCTTTTGTTACGGCCAAACCCTTGTCAACCACAACGTATACAATTACAGGAATTGATAGCGTTAGTGGATGTGATAATACTACAACCATTACTGTTACTGTCAATCCAAAACCGGTTGCTGTTTTTGGGAGCACAACTGTTTGTAAGGGAAGCTCAACACAATTCACCGATACTTCTACCACCTCTCCCGGTACCATCAGTGCATGGGGCTGGGATTTTGGAGATGGCAGTCTTGTAAATACCAATCAACATCCTTCATACACGTATGCCAATGGAGGAAATTATATAGTAACATTAATTGCAGGCAATAGTTTCGCTTGTGCCGATACGGCAACCAGATCTATTCAGGTATATAACAGACCTGTAGCAGGGTTCAGCCATAATGATGTCTGCTTTGGAGATTCAATTCAGTTTACCGATATTTCCTCTGTAGATCTGCCGGCTTCTATCACGTCCTATTTATGGGTGTTTGGTGATGGCAGCCCATCCGGAATTCTTGAAAACCCTGCTCATTTATATTCTACTGCCGGAATGTATAGCGTTAAATTAGTAGCAACATCAAATAATGCGTGTTCCGATTCTGTTACCATTCCTATAAACGCGTACGATGCACCGGTTACTGCATTTACATTCAGCAACACTTGTTTAGCGGATTCGGCAAAATTTATAAACACAACTGTTGACCCTATAATGGGTAGCATTGCAAACTGGAAATGGAATTTTGGAGATGGTAGCCCTTTAAATACAACCGTGTGGAGTCCAAGTCATTTGTATGCTGCACCGGGAAAATACCAGGTTACTCTGATAACCTATTCGTCCAACCTTAGCTGTGCAGATACCCTGAAAGATTCCATTACAGTGTTTCATTCTCCTATTGGTAACTTTGGTTTTACAAATGTATGCCTGAACGGGTCCTCCGATCTTTACGATTCATCTTCTGTTATAAATGGCACAGTTACTGGATGGTCCTGGAATTTCGGTGACAGTTCCCCTTTAAGTACCATTCAGAATGCAAACCATATCTATTCAAATCCGGGCACATATTCGGTTTCTGTAATTGTTACTACTAACAATGGTTGTGAAGATGGCATAGCGAAAAGCATAGTGGTGCATCCTTTGCCAGATGCACAATATAGTGCTACAAATGTTTGTGTTGGAACGCCTGTTCAATTTACTAATCTATCAACGATCCTTCCCACAGACACTATACAATCCTTGACCTGGGATTTTGATGACAACAGTCCTGTTAGTAGCGGTCAAACTGCCACTCACCTGTATGCTGCAATAGGCTCTTATGATATTCAACTGCTTGTTGTTTCTAATTTTGGCTGTATAGATTCTATCAATAAAATAACAGTTGTTAATCCAAATCCGGTTGTTAATTTTTCAGCGATTGTTACCGTTGGATGCGCACCTTTATGTGTTTCTTTTCAAAATTCATTTTCTATTGCTACTGGCACCAATGTACAGTTTTTGTGGGATTTTGGTGATGGTGGCAGTCCGGGCAATTCACAAAATGTGGAACATTGTTATACCAATAATTCTGTTTTTTCACCTGTTTCTTTTACTCCAACAGTTACCGTTACTTCCGATAGCGGATGTGTTACTTCGGGATCTAAAAATAATTACATCACTGTATATCCTAATCCAAATGCGTCTTTCACAGTATCACCGGAAATATCAACGATCGTTGATCCGGTTATTTCAATTACAGATCTATCTACCGGAACAGATTTTTGGACCTGGAATTTTGGTGATGGTTCGGCTTCGCTCACCACAAGCCTTCAAACGGGTACCGGAATCAATCCGGCTCCACATACGTATACGGCTATAGGAACCTATATTATAACATTGATTGCATCCACGCAGTATAATTGTATTGATACAGCATACCAAACCATCATTATTGAACCCGACTTTTTGTTTTATATTCCTAACGCCTTTACACCAGATGGTGATGGCATAAACGACTTTTTTACAGGTAAAGGTATTTATATCGAAAAATTTGAAATGTCAATTTTTGATCGCTGGGGGAATCTAATTTACAGATCGGATGATATTGCTAAACCGTGGGATGGTAGAGCAAATAAAGGTACTGAAATAGCACAAGGTGATGTATATGTTTATAGTATTAAAGTTACGGACTTTAAAATGGGCAAACATAGCTATAGTGGAATCGTTACATTGGTGAGATAAAGAAGTTTTCCCTACTATCCTCAGTTTTCCTTGGATTAAAAAAATGAAAAAAACAATAAAAATCTTTTTTACAGGCATGCGTTTCTCCATCGGAAAGGTTGTGCCTGGTATAGTTTTTTTCTTCATGGCTTCGCGAATTTTTTCACAAACCATCTCCTATATTATTCCTGATATTGGAACTACAGGGCGGTCTACATACATTGAAATTATTGGCCCTTATAATCAGAATAACAATTTTGGTTCTGATGGGATTTACCCCAATAATGCAGGAGATATAGTACGTGTTGTATGTGCCAATAACGCGGATACCAACAAAATAAAAATAGGCCCCGTTAGTGTAAGTTGGAATGGTAAATTAATATCTACTCAGGTATTTGTAATGCCCGGGTTAAGCCCAAATTCTGATAATTGGAAGGTCCTTTCTTCGGCATATCGAATTCCTTTGCAGGTTGTATTGAACAACACTAACTTTTCTAATGCCGATACCTTTTACATTGTTCAGCCACAACCTGCAATTGTTAGTTCTGGTGCTGTTAATCTTGGTGGTGGGGGTATAGGTGGAATTCGTTCCCGCAGGGGCGCCATGATCGTTGATGATTTATTGTTTAATAATGGTGCGAATGTTACAGTTAGTAAAACAGATTGTGATCCGGGTACAGCGGGAAATCAAGGTTTTTTGCCTTTAAACGTTATAAGCAGAGGAAAGGTTTTAATAGATAACGGGGCATCCGTTTCCTTAAATGCTCCGGGTGGTCAAAATACGGATGGAGGCCCCGGTGGTGGTGGTGGCGGGACCGAATCATATACCAATTGCTCACCCTGTGCCGGTGGAACTAACCATAGTGGCGATGGATTCACGGGCGGTGGAACAGAATTGCTTTGTGGAGAAACGCCTGGTGGGGGCAGTGGTTCCACTCCCGCTGCATGTGCTCCGGGCTTTGGCGGTATTTCTTTAAATGGCGTTCCCGGTGGTAAAGGCCATAGTAATTGCAGTACAGATGAAGGTGGCGGTGGTGGTGGCACCGGTCACCCGTTTGGTACAAGTGGTGGAAAAGATGGCGAGCCGGGTGGTTATGGTGGAGGAACTGGCTATTCCGGATATGGTGGAGGTGGATATGCTTCAGATGGAACTACCCCTGGCACTGTAGAATACGGAAAAGCAAATGGCAATAGTCAATTGATTCCTTTTGCCGGTGGTTCTGCCGGTGGGGCGGGAGTTGCCGGCTCAGGCACTACTCGTGGTGGCGGTGGTGGTGGTGCGGGTGCAGGTACTTTTCATGCTTATTTATCTTCAACACTGATCTCTTCAGGAAATATTAGTGCTGATGGTGGCAGCGGAGTCATAGGCTGCGGTGGATATCGAGGTGGTGGTGGTGGATCAGGTGGGGCTATTGTTCTCAGCGGGAAATTAAGTTCATCAGGAACCGGAGCGGTGTCTGTATCAGGTGGTGCCGGTGGTATTGGTGGGGGCGGTGCCGGTGGAGCCGGTGGGCAAGGCAGAGTGCGTATTGATGGACCATTTGCTACAATCCCAACAATAAATCCAGCTCCGGGGGTGAATAGTTCATCTCAATATATTGGGCCAAGTACCGATACAACCAGCTACGTAGCCAGATCCTTTACTTTAACAGGAACAGGAAACGGACAAGCCATCCGCATTTATTTGAAACCAATTACCAAACCATGGCAGCTTTTAACAACCATCAGCGGTTATGGAACCGCCTGGACACAAAACATTGTATTGCCTTGTCCGGATACCTTATTTCTTATTGCAACGGCCCAGGAAATTTCTTCCCCAAGCACTGCACAATATACTTCTGAACCTTCATGGGCATTTTCGCAGGCTGCAACAAATATTTTAACAGTAAAAAATGCGTTAAAAGCAAATGCAGGTGGTGATCTAACCTTGTGTCCTGCTTCCTGCTCTATTGTTGGCGGATCGCCATCTGCAACAGGAGGTGTCCCTCCTTATACCTATCTATGGGCTCCTTTAAGCGGGTTGAATGATTCTTTGCTTGCGAACCCAACAGCTTGCTTGTTGACCAACTCCACTTATGCACTCACAGTAACTGATTCATCAGGTTGTTTTTATATCGATTCCATAAAAATAACCATGCACCCTGTGCCATTAGCAAAGTTTAACTTTACAAATGTTTGTTTAAATCAAGCATCGAATTTCAATGACTCATCAACTGTTTCAAGTGGTTCAATTACAAACTGGTCCTGGGATTTTGGTGATGGAACTCCCTTGAATACAGCACAGCATCCTGCACATACGTATGTAAGTCCGGGAACATACACTGTTTCATTAATTGTTACAAGCAACAATGGCTGTAAAGACACGATATCAAAAAACACAACAATACATCCAAACCCAAGCGCACAATTTAGTGCATTAAACCAGTGTGATAATACCCCTGTTCAATTTAATAATTTTTCATCCATCCTTCCCACAGATACGATCCAATCCTATTCGTGGAATTTTGGAGACAGCAGCCCTCTTAATAATAACCATAGCATTTCTCACCTCTATTCAGCTTCGGGTTCCTATATAGTTAAATTGATAGTTGTTTCTAATTTCGGTTGTTCAGATTCAACTACCAGAACAATAATCGTTCATCCTAATCCGGTTTCTAATTTCAATTTTACAAAAGTGTGTCATAACAGTTCCACTTATTTTACTGACACCTCTACTACTTCTTTGGGAACAGTAAGTACATGGAAATGGAATTTTGGTGATGGAAGTCCTGTAAATACAATTCAAAACCCTTCACATCTATACGCCAGTGCAGGATATCACCCTGTTACATTAATTGTAAATAATAGTTTTGGCTGTGGAGATACCATTACAAAAGGGGTGGAGGTTTATCACAATCCGGTAGCAGGTTTCACATACAGTAACGTCTGTTTTAGAGATACGATGCATTTTATTAATACTTCTTCAATTGATACCTCCTCCTCAATTGCTACCTATTTATGGGTGTTTGGCGATGCAAGCCCTACAAGTGCTTTGCAAGATCCGAATCATTATTATTCCAATGCAGGCGCATACAACGTTACATTAGTAGCAACAACTATTGATGGATGCTCGAATGCAGCTACCACTTCTGTAAAATCTTTTGATCCACCAATTTCCAATTTCAGTGTAAACAATACCTGTTTACTATATCCTGCGGCATATACAAACACAACAATAAGTCCTGTTATGGGCAGCACAGTAAGCTGGTCATGGAATTTCGGTGATGGTTCCGCATTGAATACATCAGTCTGGAGTCCTGTTCATCAATATATAAGTCCGGGAAATTACCTTGTTACTTTAACCACTTACTCATCCAATCTTGCTTGTCCGGATACGTTAAGTGACTCTATTACGGTATTTCCAATGCCTGTTGCCAATTTCAATTTTACAAATGTGTGTTTAAATCAGGCAATGAATTTTAATGATCTGTCAAGTGTTTCAAGTGGCAGCATTAGCAGCCGATCCTGGAATTTTGGCGATGGTACATCCCCAAATGGAAGCCCAACTCCAAGTCATCTTTATTTGAACGCTGGAACATTTACAGTTTCTTTAATTGTTACAACCAACAACATCTGTAAGGATACGGTAACAAAAACGGTGATCGTACATCCCTTGCCCAATGCGCAATTCAGTTCAATAAATGTTTGTGATGGAAGTGTTGTTCCCTTCAATGATCTATCAACCATTACAAGTACCGATACAATACAATCCTGGGCATGGGATTTTGGTGATGGTAGTCCTGTTTTTAATAATCAAAATGCTTCCCATTTATATGCAAGCAATGGATCATACAGCGTTGAATTATTAGTTGTTTCTAATTTCGGATGTACTGATTCTATTAGTAAAACAAAATTTGTAAACCCTAATCCAATAGTTAATTTCACAGCCAATGATACTATTGGTTGTGAGCCATTGTGTGTTAGCTTTCAAAATTTATCATCTGTTGCAACAGGCGCCAATGTGGCCTGGTTGTGGAACTTTGGTGACAACAGTTCAATAAATAATTTAGAGAATCCGATGTATTGTTATTCCAACGATTCAGTGAGGACCACACTTTTTTACACTCCAACTTTTACGGTTACTTCTGATAGTGGTTGTGTAAGTTCTTTATCTAAAAATAATTACATTACGGTGTATCCCAATCCCACAGCCAATTTTACCGTTGAACCCAAAACAACAACTATCGTGAATCCTGTTATTTCAATTACAGATCTATCTACAGGCGCTGATTTCTGGAGTTGGAATTTTGGTAATCAACAAACCTCTGCTGTTTATAACCCTGCCCCGCAAACCTATGCTGATACCGGTACCTACATCATTACGTTAATTACATCCACGCAATACAATTGTATAGATACAACAACTCAAACCATCATTATTGAGCCTGACTTTATTTTTTATATTCCAAATGCATTTACACCAAATGATGATGGTATAAATGATGCGTTCACAGGTAAAGGCATATTTATCAATGAATTTGAAATGACAATTTTTGATCGTTGGGGGAACCTGATATACAAAACGGATGATATAAATAAACCATGGGATGGTAAAGCAAACCTGGGAAAGGAAGCGGCACAGGCTGATGTGTATGTATATGCGGTTAAGGTAACCGATTTTAAAATGAAAAAACATACTTACAAAGGGATCGTAACATTAGTGAGATAATTGAAAACAGTTTTTAGATATATGATAAATAATTCAAATAATGGTTTCATTTTGAAAATGAAAAACATTGTTTCGGGCAACTATTATTTTGCCGGAATTATTTTACTATTATTTCTTCTCCTGTCTTTCAATAAAAGCAGTTCACAAAATGTTTTTCTTTCTAAACAGATTTTTAATTTTACCGATGCCGATCAGGCGCTCACAGTTCCATCCTGCGCAATTCAGATGAAAATAAAAATATGGGGCGCTGGTGGCGGAGGCTCTACATATAACTTTGAGACTGCTGGTGCCGGAGCGGGAGGTTATGTGGAAGGGTTTTTATCAGTAAATCCCGGAGATGTATTTTCAGTGATGGTAGGCGAAGGTGGTGCCTGCGATGGAACGGCCGATGTTGTTTCGTACGGTTTTGGCGGGTCTTACTCTGCTCCTGCTTATGGTGGCTTCGCTGGCGGGTTATCGGGACTCTTTACCGGAACTACTGCAATAACAGCAAATGATCAGTCAAGAGCTTTGTTGATAGCCGGTGGTGGTGGTAGTTCGGAAAGAGATGCTCCAAATACTTATTGCACTTCAGGCGGACAAGGTGGAGATGTAACCTTTGGTGGCGGGATGCCAAATTTTCAGGGAGAAAATGGTGGAATTAAAAGCGGAGGAGGAGCGGGAGGAGGATATAGTGGAGGGTTAATGACTTTACGATTATCAGGTAATGGAATATATTATGCCGGAGAAGGAGGAACCAATTTTGTGCATTCTTCGATAACCAGCGGGTTATCGGCAGCCTCAACAGATTTTGGTAATTGGAATGTGTATCCACAGGTTTATAAAGATCCGCCCAATGTGGCCGATGCGGATTATACGCCATGGGTAAGTTCAGGCAGTCCCGGTATTGGCACAGGAAATATGGTTACGTACACTAAAGCTGGCCATGGCAGAGTGGTTATTGAATTTTATTCAAACCCCGCTCTTGTTCCGGCCATCATTATCAGTCCAAGTGCAACAACTATTTGTCCCGGCACACTTGTTAATTTTACTGCTACTCCAACCAACGGGGGAACAACACCGGCTTATCAATGGCAACTGAACGGAGCGAATGCGGGAACAAATTCTTCGAGTTATTCAAATTCAACCTTAGCAAATAATGATATTGTTACCTGCATCCTCACATCAAATTCGCCTTGTGTATCTACGAGCACAGCAACGTCCAATGCAATAACAATTTCAGTAACAACTTCAGTAGCGCCTTCTTTAAGCATAACGGCATTGCCAGCCGGAAGTATTTGTTCGGGAACTAATGTTACTTTTACTGCTACACCAACCAACGGAGGAACAACACCTGTTTATCAATGGCAATTGAATGGGCTGAATACGGGCAGCAATTCTAACGTTTATTCAAATTCAACGTTAGCAAATAATGATATTGTTACTTGTATATTAACCTCAAATTCAGGTTGTGCAAATCCATCTACGGCAACATCTAATGCGTTAACCATTTCGGTAAGCCCTGCAGTAGTCCCATCTATAAGTATAACAGCATTACCTGCAGGAAGTATTTGTATAGGCACTGCTGTTACTTTTACGGCTGTGCCTACCAATGGAGGAACCGCACCTGTTTATCAATGGCAGTTAAATGGATTGAATGCAGGGACAAATTCTACAAGCTATTCAAATTCTACATTATCCAATAACGATGTTATTACCTGTATCCTCACATCAAATGGAACATGCACAAATCCAACAACTGCAACCTCCAATTTAATAACAATGTCGGTAATAACGCAGGCAACACCGTCCGTAAGTATTACCGTATCGCCAAACGGAAGTATCTGTCCCGGTGCCAGCGTCACTTTTACTGCTGTGCCTGTTAATGGCGGAACAAGTCCTGCTTATCAGTGGCAGGTAGACGGATCGAACGTGGGAACAAACAGTGCGACCTTTACAACAGCAACATTAACGAACGGACAAGTGGTATCATGTGTGATGACATCTAACGATGCTTGCGCAAATCCAGCAACAGGAACCAGCCCGGGGATAACAACAATCGTAAATCCATTGCCAACAGCAACAATTACAGGAACAGCAGCGGTATGTAAAAATGCTACAGCACCAACCATCACTTTTACAGGAGCAGGTGGAACAGCACCCTATACCTTCAGTTATACGATCAATGGCGGAACCAACCAAACCGTTACCAGTGTGGGAAATAATGCTACTGTTACGGTTACAACAAGTATTCCAGGCACTTATTTGTATTCTTTAGTAAGCATTCAGGATGCTGGTTCAGGTACTTGTTCTCAAGCACAAAGTGGAACTGCTGCAGTAACTGTGCATCCTTTACCGATTCCTGATTTTAGCTTTACAGGAAAGTGTTTGACCCAAATTATGAATTTCAACGATTCATCAATGATTTCAAGTGGCACCAATTTAAATTTGACATGGAGTTTTGGAGATGGTAGTCCTGTTATTAACAACCAAAGCACTACTCATGTATACGCTGCTCTTGGTGCTTATCCGGTCCAGCTATTGGCGGTTTCTGATTTCGGGTGCAGAGATTCTATAACTAAAACAATAACTGTTAACCCCAGTCCTGTTGTTAATTTTTCTGCAACTAATAAAATAGGATGTGAACTTTTATGTGTTGGTTTTCAGGATTCGTCCTTTATTGCAACAGGCAGTAATGTAGCTTGGGACTGGAATGTTGGTGATGGAAGTGTGGTAAATAATTCTCAAATTTTTGATCATTGTTATACCAATGATAATGCATATTCACCAAACGTTTTTAATGTTTCTTTAACAGTGACCTCTGATAATGGATGTGCAGGTACCCTATCCAAAAATAATTTTATCACTGTATTTCCAAATCCCATTGCAAGTTTTACAGCGCAACCAAAAACCACAACCATTACCAATCCTGTTATTTCAATTAGTGATCTATCAACAGGAACTGATCTTTGGAATTGGAATTTTGGAGACAGTACAATATCATCCTTGTCCGGTCCGGGTTCTCATATTTATCAAAACACAGGCACATATACAATAACGTTAATTACTTCCACTGTTTACAATTGTATTGATACCGCTTACGAAACCGTCATCATTGAACCTGAATTTGAATTCTATATTCCAAATGCATTTACACCTAACGGTGATGAAAAAAATGACAGTTTCTCTGCAAAAGGTCTTTTTATAAAACAGTATGAAATGATGATATTTGATCGTTGGGGAAACCTGATTTTCTTTTCGGAAGACATTAATAAAGGCTGGGATGGAAAAATAAATCACGGGAACGAAATTGCATTACAAGATGTATATGTTTATTCGATCAGAGTTGTTGATTTTAAAAAGGAGGAATATTTCTATAAAGGGATCGTAACATTGCTGAGGTGAATTTGCTCCTTTTCTTGACCGCCTCCCATCTCAATATTTCGTTTTGGTATAACAGCCCACCAATGCAACTATTTTCCAATTTATAGCATCTTTTTTATTACCTTTCAAAACTATTGCTTTCAATAATTTTTATTTGCCAAAATAGCAAGGATGAAAAAGTTTTTACTCTTTATTTTCTCTTTAGTCTATTATCAGTGCTATGGCCAGGGCAATATTATTACTATTGGCAGTAATTTACCTACTCAGATCAGCGTTTGTGGGGCAGCTAAGGTTTTTACCATTACCATTTATAATCCCTCTCCTTTTGTAGTTACCAGTGATACGTTAAAGCTTACAATGCCATCCGGCATGGCTTACCAGGTAGGGTCAGTAACAGGTGCCGGTGTGACTGAGCTGAATACTGGCATTCCGAACAAACCTGTTTTTTTATTACCCCCTATTATTCCTTTGGCTCAAGCCTTAAGCATTACTATTACTGCATCTGCCAATTGTAATATTATCGCATATATTGCCGGAGGAGGAGTAGTAGAAAATAAAATACGTGTTGATTATACGGCTAATAATAGCCAAAATTATGATAACCATACCACTTTAACCTATGCTGTAAAACAACCGGTTTTAAACATTACTAACATTACCAATCAGTCTTATACTGCTAATATTGGTGATATCTTTACACGCTGTATAACTATCACAAATAGTGGGCTTGGCGATTTGGCCCAGTTTACACTTACGGATGTTCACGGCACGGGGATACAAATTAACAGTGTAAATAAAGGCGTTTGGGTAAATTCAGGAACTACCGAAACGATCACATTTAGTGCTTCTCAGTTCAGCTCTGTTGGTAATAGTAATGGTTTATTTGAGCAGGGTGAATCTATTGTTATTTGTGAAACGGTTAAGGTAAATAACTGTTTCCTGGTTGCTTCAGATCTAACTGCCGCATGGGGATGTAATAGCCAGGTTTGCCAGTCGTCTATTTTAGGTGCCAATGTGGTATTTCCTAACCTGATCCCAAATATAGAGATCACACCCTTGGGCCCCGATATGAATCCCTGTATGGGTCCCGGCAACGCCAGCATTGAAAAGTTAATGATCGTAAACACAGGATTGGGGCAAGCCACCAATATACAACTGGATATCTTTCAGACAAATGGTTCGGGCTATACCAATAGTATGGGTTCAAATATTGATGAATCCAGTTTTACAATACGAATAGCCTCCGGAGCAATTACAACAGTAACTCCTGACAGCACCGAGATCACAGAGCAGTTAAATTGTATGGCCGCAAACTCCAAGGGACGGGTATTCTTAACCATTCCTGTCCTAAATGCCGGAGATACTGCCTATTTACAATGGAATTCTTACAGCTGTTGCTATAATGGCTGCACAAGCACCGGGCAATCATACCTTAACGGTTGGGCTTTTCGCGGAAGTTATAGCAATTTCTGTCAAAGCGCTTATGTTATAAACCAGGGCTGGGGCAGAGTGTATTCGCAGCTGTATGGAATATTAGATAATTTCGGTTCTCCTTCCACTATGGACTCCGGCCAGGTTGGTGTATTTAATTTTAAATTCATTAGTTATGGCTTTCAGGGAGATTACCCGGGCGATGCAAGCGGTTACTGGAAATTTGTTTTCACATTGCCTCCTTGTTTAGTTGGTTCAATTAATCCTTATATATTAAGTGGCGATGGATCAAGCACCTGGACTCCCAACTCAGTAACAACTACCGGAAATGTCATCACCGCAATTTTTAATGGAATCAATGGGATTCCACCTTTTGATCTAAATCAGGCACAAGTGAAAATTAGTCTTGCTGTAGATTGTAATGGTTGTTCCGGAGGGTTTGGTTCTGTGGGTATACAGGTGTTTTATGTCCCTTCCACTTTATGCGCTTGTGAAGTGGCTGTTTCCTGTCAAAGCGCCCCCGTAAGCATTCTTTGTGAAACATTTATTCTCATCCCTGTTGAACCCAGTATTACTTTATGTCCTGAGGGAATGATGGTCCGAAATTATTATTTCAGACGCACCAGCTACGGCCAACCGGATAATGAATCGGGAGGAGGAGACGGAGTCCCTGACCTGAGCGGAAATCTGAATTTTTCAGGCATAAAAACGAACAGGGCCATGTTTGGTGATACGATCTCAGAAGGTTATCATGGGAAAGTGCGAACCAGCATTGCACATCCTTTCTGGGTGTATTGCCATGTAAATACTACCATAACAAATGGCAATTTATTAACGTATCTGGATGCCAAATTAACAGTATACAGGGGAGGGGTGCTTGTTGCCACTTGCAATAATTTCACGGCTGGGGTGTCTACAACCGGCACAACACGAACTTTCTCTTATAATTTAAGTGTAGCAGGACTTATTTCTTCGGGTTGTATGCCCGGTGGATTTAAATATTTAAACAGCGATTCCCTGATCTTTAAACCACGATATAGAGTTACAACCAATACAACGGGCCCTATTTATACTTGTGAAAGTAATAATGAATTTTTTTTAACAGATGCTGTGAACCCTCCACCAGGCTTTAATAGGTATCAGTGTGACGGTTTTTTTAGTCAGTGTTTTGTAATGGGCTACCGGTTTGAGACCAAGGACGATAGTTATTATACTGTAAAATCATGTGAAAACATTACCATCTCACAGAAGTATTACTTAAGTATCGGGCCATGTTGCAGCAATTACAATGGAGGAAATTTATTTCCTTACGAATACAGAAACTGGGCCCATATCAGTAATTTGGCTGCCACTATCCCTTCCGGTTATAAATTTGTTTCAGCGCAATTTACTGAAAACAGAACAGCCGGATCAGGACTCTCGAGCACAAGCGCAGCCATTGCTTTAACACCGCTTTATGCGGATACTGCATTGCTTGTATTCCCGGTAGAAAACTATTTTGACGGTTATGGAGGAACGCTTCCTTTGAGTGATGATGGTTTTTCCGGAACCCTTGAGGTTATAATTGTTCCATCCTGTGAGGTAACACCTGTTTTGTCGCAGGGAATAAAATACGATTGGACCTTTTCGCCAACCGGCTATTTGACAGGCTCCGGAAGTTACCCCACATTTTTATCAGCAACACAGGATTATATCATTTATGATGCTCCCTCTTTTTTCCTGCAGTCAATATTGCCATCCGTTAATGCTCCTGACAGTGCTGCTATATGGGAAGTCACCTTATCAAATCCTTCTAATACTTCCAATACAGAAAACTCATGGATAAGTTGTCCCGCAATTTCGGGCGTATCGATCGTTAACGTATTTGATGTGGATAATAATGTAACAATTCCACCTACAGGTGATATTTATCAGCTTGGAACAGTAAATGCAGCTACTATCCGAAACTTCCGTGTTACGGCCAATTTCACTTCCTGTTTCCAGGACAGCATTATCATTTATGCAGGCTGGAATTGTTCCGAAGGTTACCCTGTTGATCTATCTTCTTATCCCTGTTTGCCGGGTAAAATTACCTTGAAGGAAACACCACTCATTCCTGCATTGGATATATCAATGGCTACACCATCCGGTATTGTTCAGTTGTGTGATACAACTAGTTATACAGTTGAAGTGCTTAACTTTCAATCGGGAACGTTATACAATGCGCTATTAACAACCGTTTTACCGGTGGGAGTGGTTATTGTGCCCGGTTCTTCAAAACTTAGTTATCCTCAATATACTCCTTATGGTGTTGTCCCTGACCCTGTTTTAATTAATGGAACTACCTGGCAATGGGACCTGTCGGCCATTAACACTCTAATTGGCAACGATGGTTTAAAAGGTTATCTCGATTCAACATTGAACCTGGTTAAAATTACCTTCAAGATAGTTACCAATTGCAGTTACTCATCGGGCAACAGTATCCGCTTTAACATCAAGGGGAATGCAGCTTGCGGGCTTCCTGTGAATCAGGATCTGATACCTCCTGTACAGCTTGTAATAGCAGGTGCCACATCCACTTATACTACTGATGTTTTTTTATCAACTACTTATATTTCTCCATGTGCGGCCAATTCTGTAATGCATGTAAATGCTATAAATATTGGCCCTGCTGCTATTGGAGCAACTGATTCAATAGTCATGACACTTCCCAATGGTGTAAGCTATGAAAATAATTCTTTTGCAGGTATTCACAATGCTCCGGCAAACCCGGTTCCGGTGCAATCTATGTTTAACGGCCAGCTTATACTTAAATGGAAGATGCCATTGGGAATGCAAGCCGGAGATAGTGTTGTTTTTGATTTTAACTATGCAGGAGCACCGGCCGCTATTTCCTGTGGTATTTCTTATTTTCAGGCCAGCACGTTGAGTATCGCAAATGTAGTGTGCACTTCCACAGGAACTGCCTGTGATATCAATGTTGTAAACGGATTTGATACCCTCGCTGTTTTCGCATACAAAGCCTATTTATCCTTAAGCGACCCAAGTGGATATTCGGTACCCAACCCACCCGCAGGAGAAACCGCTACTATCAGTTTTAATATAAACAATACGGGTCAGGATATTTTCCCGGTAAATGACGTGGTGATCAGTTATTATTTTGATTCCAATGGAAATGGGGTTTATAATACCGGGGATGTTTTTGTTGTGAACGATACACTCAATGCTTCGATACCTCAAAATGGCAGCTATCCCTATTCATCCAGTGTTTTTTTACCTGCCGGAAATTCCTGTTCTGTTATTGCCGTATTGGATACTTCTATAAACCATTGTTCATGCATATCCGATCAATTGGCTATCACAATACCAATGACACAAATTGCGGTTGATACCAGTGTGTGTTCAGGCCAAACGATCACATTGGGTTATCCGCTTATCACGGGATATACCTATTCGTGGACACCTGCCGCGGGATTAAGTAACCTTAATTCTTCAGAGCCAACGTTTGCTGCATTAAATAATTCAAGCCTGCCTGTTACAAATAATTTCGAAGTTACTATCAACAGGATCAATTGTATTTCAAAAGATACAGTGATGGTAACTACAAATCCAACCCCTGTCCTTTCTATGAGCGCTCCTGATACCATCTGTACCGGAGAAAATAATGGTAATGCTATAGTTACCGTTACTGGGAGTGGAACAGCGCCATACAATTATTTATGGAACACAACACCCCCTCAGCTGAACGACACCGCCACAGCCCTTTCCGGAGGAACTTATTCAGTTACAGTTACTGATGCCAACGGATGCTCTGCATCCGGAACGGCTACCATCATTGAACCAGCCTCAATCATTACCGCTGCCATTACAGCTCAACTTAATTTGAATTGCAACGGAATCTGTAATGGAACTGCAACAGTAACGGCCTCGGGAGGCACTCCCGGTTACACTTATTCCTGGAACACAATACCTGTTCAAATAACCTCCGCTGCCAACAGCCTTTGCGAAGGAAATTATTCCATAGTGGTAACCGATATAGCTGGTTGCGACACAACAGCCACCTTAACGATAACGGAACCACCTGCTTTAACAGCAAGTATTGCAGTATTAAGTGGAACTTGTAACATCGGTAATAATGCAACGGCAACTGTTACTGCAAGCGGTGGGACAGGTGGATACACCTACTTATGGGACAATGGGCAAACCACAAACACTATCACAGGGCTATCACCGGGGACTTACAGCGTTACCGTGTCGGATTCTAATAGTTGTGTGCAAACCTTCATTGCTGTTGTTACACCAGCGGTGGCGGTTACTGTTAATGCAAATTCAACAAATATTTGCCAGGGAGAAAACACAACGATCACTGCTTCGGCTTCAGGTGGCACTCCCAACTATTCGTTTTTATGGAACACTTCAGAAACCACAGTGAGCATAACTGTTTCACCAATGGCAGCTACTACTTATACCGTTATTGTAACAGATGCTAATGGATGCCAGGATACTGTGACTCTTCCAATAACAGTTCGTTCCAGCCCCGTAGTTGATTTTCAACCAGACAGCACAGGCTGTTCTCCTTTATGCCTGACATTTCAGGATCTATCCACCATACCAACAGGTATAAACCAACAATGGTTCTGGGATTTTGGTGATGGTACATTGAGTAATCTCACAAACCCTTCTCATTGTTTTGAAAACAACACCATATATTCTCCGATAGCAAATACAGTAAAATTGACTGTAACATCAAATGATGGTTGTAGTACCACCCTGATTAAGAATGATTATATAATTGTATATCCGATCCCTGTTGCAGATTTTAATTATAGTCCTCAAGCTCCAACAATATTAAGCCCTCTCATCTCTTTTCAAAATGAGTCATTGGGCGCCAGTATCTGGCAATGGGATTTTAGTGTTGGTCTGCAGGACAGTACTTCTACTTTACAACATCCGTATTATACCTATACGGATACCGGGCAGTTTGAAGTTACCCTGATCGTTAATAATAACTATGGCTGTACAGATACTATTCAGAAAACCATTTTAATAGGCCTCGACTGGGTAATATATATTCCCAATGCGTTTACACCTAATGGTGATGAAATTAATGACTCCTTTCCCGCAAAAGCTTATGGGATCATAGATTTTGAAATGTTTATTTTCGACAGGTGGGGTAACCTCATTTATCAAACAGATGAGATTAAAAAACCCTGGGATGGAAAAGCAAATCATGGCAATGAATTAGCGCAGAGCGATGTATACGTGTATACTGTAAAGATCACTGATTTTAAAAAGATAAAACACAAATACAGGGGAATTGTAACATTGGTAAGGTAGTTGAAAATACAAGCTACATTGATATTGTAACATTTATAAAGCGGAAATTTCTACATGAAAAAAAAATTATTTGTTTTATTCTGGTTCGTCAATTGTTTGTTTCCCATTGCTAATGGCTTTTCGCAATGTGTATCATACGATGTGCATGCCTGTGTTGATGTTGTAGATCTGTTACATGTTCAGGGAAATCAGATGTGGTGGGTGCACCAGGGTGGTTCAAATCCTGGCCAGCATTCCAGTTGTTCAGGAGATGTATTGTCTGTAAATGGCACTCCCTGGGGGAACTGGAGTACCCCTTTCACACTTTCAGGTGTTACCGAATGTATGGATATGACATCCAACGTTACCCAATGTTCCAATGTTTGTGCTTTGGTGCAGGCACCAACCGGAAGTAATGGCTGGGAAACGATCTATAGATTTGATGACAGCGGTCCTTCTGCAGCTCATAATTATAAGATTGTTTTTACGTATTGCCCAACAGCAATAACCCCTACACTAACTTTCACTATTAGTGCTCCGGCTTGTGCCGGAAATAATATTGTGTTCACCTATACCGGCACTGCAGGAAGCACAGCGGTTTACAACTGGGATTTTGGTGATGGTACACCACATAGTGCTGATCAAAGTCCGAGTCATATTTATGCAAGCCCCGGAACATATAATGTTTCAATGGATATAACCGACTGTGGAGTAACTACCGGACCAACAGTAGTTGGCGTAACAGTGTCAACACCCCCAAGCTCTGCATTCACGGTTACATCTCCTGTTTGTATAGGAACAAACTCTACTATCACATACACAGGCACCGGTGCCGCAGGTGACGTCTATACCTGGGATTTTGATTCAGGTACTATTGTTTCCGGCTCCGGTCAAGGGCCTTACACAGTTAACTGGCCAGGTGCAGGAACAAAAAACATAACACTTTCAGTTGATGCAAACGGATGTGTTTCACCGCTTACAACCGATTCGGTAATTGTTAGTCCAACTCCTATTTCTACTTTCACGGCTCCTACCGGAAAATGTCTGGGAGGAAATAGTTTCAACTTTACTGCAGGAGGAAATTTTTTATCCAACTCTACTTTCCTCTGGACCTTTGCTAATGCTTCGCCCGCTACATCTATTTTACAAAATCCTGTTGGAATTGTTTTTTTAACATCAGGCTACCATACCGTTAGTATGAAATTTGTTAAGGATGGCTGCGTAAGCAACACGTATGTGGATTCAGTTCTTATTTATCCTAATCCCCTTGCGGATTTTAGTGTTGCAAATGTTTGTTTGAACCAGGTAATGAATTTTAATGATTTGTCAAGTGTTTCAAGCGGTACTGTTTCAAGCTGGTCATGGAACTTTGCTGATAGCAGCCCATCAGGGAGTACTCAGAATATTAATCATACGTATACAAACCCGGGTTCCTACCCGGTTGCTCTGATCGCTACTACCAATAACGGTTGTAAAGACACGCTAATAAAAAGTGCTGTGGTTCATCCCCCACCAGATGCGAAATTCGCCACCACAAATGTTTGTTTCGGAGCAAACACCTTGTTCGCGAACTCATCAACCATCCCCTCAACTGATACGATACAATCCTGGACATGGAATTTGGGCGATGGTACTCCGCCTATTACAACTCAAAACGTTTCTCATCTTTATGCTGCCGTAGGTTCATATACTGTTCAGTTGTTAACCGTCTCCAATTTCGGTTGTCCTGATTCTACTACTAAAATAAGTATTGTTAATCCAAAGCCTGTTGTGAATTTTACTGCAGTTGATACTACAGGATGTGAACCTTTATGTGTTTCTTTTCAAAATTCATCTACTGTAAGTCCGGGAGCTAATGTGCAATGGCAATGGAATGTGGGTGATGGGAGCCCTGTAATTAGTTCTCAATCTTTTGACCATTGTTACATCAATGATTCTGTATTTGCAACAAATTTTTTCAATGTTACTTTAACCGTTACCTCCGATAGCGGATGTGTTAGTACATTACCTAAAAATAATTTTATTACTGTGTATCCCAATCCTATTGCCTCTTTTACAGTTCAACCCGAAACAACAACTATTATAGATCCTGTTATTTCAATTACTGATCTATCGGTTGGAGCAGTTAATTGGATCTGGGATTTTGGTGATATTACAGGTTCATCTTTAAATAATCCTGTGCCTCACACCTATGCCGACACCGGTACTTACCTGATAACGCTCATTACATCCACTCAGTATAATTGTTTAGATACCGCATCTCAAACAATAAGCATTGAATCCGACTTTGTGTTTTATATTCCAAATGCATTTTCACCGGATGGTGATGGAATGAACGACAGCTTTTCCGGTAAAGGGGTTTTTATAAAAGAATTTAAAATGAATATTTTCGATCGTTGGGGAAATATGATCTTTGTTTCCGATGATATTAATAAACCTTGGGATGGAAGAGCAAATAAGGGGAAAGAAATTGCATTAGTTGATGTATATATTTATTCTATCAATGTTATGGATTTTAAAAACCGGAAACATAATTACAAAGGGATCGTTTCATTATTGAGATAAATAGAAAGGAATTAAAAAATTATATAATGCGTTTGTATTTGTTTTTTTTAATATCCGGTCTCACAAAAATTCGACCTTTTTGTTCTTAAATTTTAGACATGAAATCTAAATTGTTATTATTATTTTCTATTTTCCAAATTACACTTTTTATTCAAAGTGCAGCCCAGGCACCTGTAAACGGATATGCTCAGGTAATTGGTATTTCTGGTAATACCATTAACGTAGCGAGTGTTAACGAAATATATGACACATTTGAAGATGGTGAAAAAATTATCATCATGCAGATGCAGGATGATGTTATTGGAGATACCAGCAATACCGCATCATTTGGAAACATCAGTACGATACAAAGTGCAGGATTGTATGAATACGCCACAATACTATCGCATACCGAAATAGCTGGAATTGTTACTTCCATAACAACGAGCGGAAGTTTAACAAACGTTTATAATATTGGCACTAACAGCAGTGTACAACTAATAAGTTATCCTGCCTTAGGCAGTCCTAATTTTACTACCACCTCTGACATTGCGGGATTGCCCTGGAATGGAAATATAGGAGGCGTAATTGCCTTTGAAGTGAATGGAACGCTTAATTTAAATAATAATATCAGTGCTGATGGAATTGGATTCAGAGGCGGGCAAAAATCTGCCGCCTATGGTACTTTTACAAATGGATGTGATGAATTTGTATTTAAGGACGTACCTCGCTATTATGGAGCTAAAGGGGAAGGGATATATAAAAACAGTTCTCCGCAATGGAATAATGCAAGAGGTAAAATACTAAATGGTGCAGGTGGAGGAAACGAATATAATTCAGGTGGCGGTGGCGGTGGCGGTTTTACAAGAGGCGGAGAAGGTGGTCCGGGTTACGGTTGTTTCAATGCTCCAAATGGAGTTGGAGGGAAAGGGGGAATAGCTCTATTGCCCTATATTGATATTAGCGCAACTCGCCTATATATGGGTGGTGGCGGTGGTGGTGGCCAGGAAGATACATTTACTGCTACTGACGGAGTAAGTGGTGGAGGAATTGTTATTATTAAAGCAAATAAAATTAAAACACCATTGTCATGCACAGGCATCTCAATTACAGCTAACGGAAATTCAAATAACCTCACCGCTCCCGGTGATGGTGCTGGTGGAGCTGGTGCAGGCGGTAGTATTACAATTAATTGTCCGGATTTTGATATTGTTAATGCAGGGTGTTTTTTGGTGTCCGCCAATGGCGGAAAAGGAGGAGATTGCCCCTGTAATTGTGGCACAGTGGGTGGTGGCGGTGGTGGCGGACAAGGTTCAATAATATATACTGATTGTATACCTGCGATTGTTTTGAACAAATCATTTACAAAAAATGGCTTGGGAGGAGCAAATGATCTTAATGAAACAAGTTTTGCCGAAAATGGAGATAGTACAGATAACCTGGGAATATTTTATCGTCCTCAACCATTACCATTCTTCAGTAATACAACAATTTGTAATGGTAATACAACCCAATTCACTGACAGCTCTTTTACAACTATAGGAACCATCAATACCTGGACCTGGAATTTCGGAGATGGAAGTCCTGTAAATAATTCCCCAAGTCCATCACATTTGTATGCCAATCCGGGCAACTATAATGCTACTTTAATTGTTAACAATAGTGTTGGTTGTACCGATACGCTCACAAAATCGGTGCAGGTGTATTATGATCCTATAGCTGGCTTTACTTCAAACGGTGCCTGTTTTGGAGATTCTGCGCACTTTACAAATACTTCATCCGTTGATAATTCGACTTCAATTACAGGTTATGCATGGACATTTGGAGACGGCAGTCCGACTAATAGTTTAACAGATCCCAATCATTTTTATCCAAGTGCAGGAACATACTCTGTTACATTACTAGCAACAACTATTGATGGATGTTCAAATACATTCAATTCAAATGTTACTGTTCATCCACCTCCCATTGCGGTGGCAGTTTCCAACTCTCCTGTAACAATTGGCAGTTCCATAAATTTATCAACCGATACGGTAAGTGGTATTGTTTGGAGCGGACCAAATAGTTTTACCAGTGTACAACAAAATCCAACTATAACAAATGCACAGATCATTGATTCAGGAACGTATCAGGTAATAAAAACAAACTCATTAGGATGTAAAGACACGGCTGAAGTGCTGGTAACAGTTTATCAACCCGAAATCCCCGACAACCTTATTGATGATGACCTTGATAGTTTGATCGATTGTGCAGATCCAGATCTGGCAACTTTAAACCAATGTTACATCTGCGGATATGATTCTATAGCCTGGAAAACTGTACTGCCTGAACCTGGTTTCAATAAAGGTATTGCTGTAAAATATACAGGATTTACTCAGCATTTTATTGTTCCTGCCGGAGTAACATCCATAAAAGTAAAGGCCTGGGGTGCCGGTGGTGGTGGATGTTGCTATGCATCAATTGCGGGTGGGGCCGGAGGATATACAACAGATAATTTAACAACTTCTGCTGGTGAAACATATATTATAGTTTCGGGAGAAGGAGGATGGACCACGCGGTGGTTAAATCAAACAGCACGCTCCACTTTTGGATTTGGAGGAAGTGGAAATTCAACAGGGGCTACCGGTATTTCCGAAGTAAGTTCCGGAGGAGGGTTGAGTGGCTTGTTTTTTAGTTCTCTTACTCAATCCAATGCCAGGGTTATCGCTGGAGGGGGAGGCGGTTCAGGTGACGTTGGTAACTCCGATGAAACTTCCGGAGGAAATGGGAACAACCCACTCTCAGGTGGTTATTTGCCTCTTATGGGTCAAAATGGTAGTGCTGGTTTTGGTGGAGGCGGAGGTGGTTATGTTGGAGGAATTTCAGGTATTGGAAGGTTTTTCTCCATCACCGTTGCGGATGCTGGTGAAGGAGGTTCTGGTTTCAAGTTTACTTCCGGTGGGCAAATTAAATTTACTCCCGAGTTAGATCTTAATCCACCGGAGATGACCGATGTTCATTATCTTTCAGGTCATGGTTTAGGAGGAGTCTCAAATACACCAATCGGATTGGCTGGCGACCTAAAGTCGGGAGGAGATGGTTTTGTTGTAATACAATGGTTTGAACCTGTTGACGACTTAACAATAACAGCAAGCAAAGACAGTATTTGTAAGGGAGATACCTTAACACTGGTGGCATCCGGCCAATCAAATTATTTATGGTCTCCTGCAACTACTTTAAGTAGTGATACTGCAAAAATGGTTATCGCATCACCAATAAACGATATTACTTACCAGGTGATCTCTAATTATAATAACTGTAAGGATACTGCAGAAATACAAATCGTTGTTCATCAGTTGCCTGACCTAACGCTCAGTCCCGACTCATCAGTTTGTATAGGAGACTCTTTGCAAATAAACGTCAGTGGAGCATTTTCTTATTCATGGTTTCCGGTTTCAGGATTGAACACAAGCTCAGGAGCGGCTGTAACAGCGGGCCCTTTAGTTGATACCAAATACTATGTTGTAGGCACCGATAACAATAATTGTTCTGCTACCGACAGTTTAATAATAACAGTAGATTCTTTGCCAATAGCATCAATAACGGGCATTGCAAGCATTTGTAACGGTAATAGCACTACTCTTACTGCATCAGGTGGTAATACGTATTTGTGGAGTACGGGAATAACAAATGTTGCAATTACAATAGCGCCTTCCGCAACGGCACCGTATATGGTTATCGTAAAAAACAACAACAATTGTATTGATACGGCTACATCACTTGTTGAGGTGCATCCTTTGCCTGTACCACAATTTTCTGCTCCTAATGTTTGCGAAGGAAGTAGTGTAGGATTCTCTAATTTATCAACTGTTAATTCTCCTGATTCAATACAATCCTATGCATGGAATTTCGGTGATGGCAGTTCCATAAATAGTGCCCAGAATCCTTCTCATGTATTTGCTTTAGATAGTTCATACTCTGTTCAACTTACTGCGGTTTCAAATTTCGGTTGTGTCGATTCTATCACTAAAATAAGTATTGTTAACCCGAACCCAATTGTATCATTTTCAGCAAACGACACAGTTGGATGCGAGCCCTTGTGCATCTCCTTTCAAAATTCCGCTTCTGTCCTCAATGGTTCTATTGTACAATGGATCTGGAATGTTGGTGATGGCAGCTCTGCAATAAATTCCCAGTCTTTTGATCATTGTTACACGAATGATTCTGTTTATTCAGCAAATTTTTTTGATGTTTCTTTAACTGTTATTTCTGATAGTGGCTGCATGAGCTCTTTCTCTAAAAATAATTACATCACTGTGTATCCTAGCCCTGATGCTGGTTTCACTGTTCAACCGCAAACAGCAACTATTACAAACCCGCTTATTTCAATTACAGATCTTTCTACCGGGACAGATTTTTGGAGTTTTGATTTTGGAGATACGCAAGTCACCTCCATGCAAAACCCTGCACCGCATATTTATCCTGACCCAGGGACTTACATTATTACCTTAATTACATCCACTCAATATAATTGTTTAGATACCGCATCTCAAACAATAAGTATTGAACCCGATTTTGTGTTTTATATTCCAAATGCATTTTCACCGGATGGTGATGGAATCAACGACAGCTTTTCCGGCAGAGGGATTTTTATAAAAGAATTTAAAATGAATATTTTCGATCGTTGGGGAAATATGATCTTTGTTTCTGAAGATATTAATAAACCATGGGATGGAACGGCTAACAGGGGGAAAGAAATTGCATTGGCAGATGTTTATATTTATTCAATTATAGCAACTGATTTTAAAAACCGGAAACACAATTACAAAGGGATCGTTTCATTGATAAAGTAGAAACCGGATAAGTAATTTGTGTTCAGAAAAAATAATCGTAAATTTCGAGTAGAACAGACATAATTTAAATTGTAAATTAATTTTTCAAAATGTTTTCTTCTCCATCACATAAAAAAAAATCAGTTCTGTTTTTTTTTATTTTTTCATTTATTGGTTCTCTTGTCTTTTCACAAACGACTAATATTTCAGGCATTGTCAACTCTTATTCAGCTGTAACAGTAATTTCAAGTTGTAGTATTGAAGTGAGTGATGCTTCGGCATTTGGTATTGGTAACAGAGTAATAATAATTCAAATGAAAGGTGCTACCATCGACAGCGCTAATACTTCAAATTTTGGAGATGTTTTAAATCTCAATAACTGCGGCAACTATGAATTTGGCCACGTGTCAATGATTATTGGAAACACCATTTTTTTGACAGCCCCCTTACAGCGGCTTTATGATGCTACTGGAGCAGTTCAACTGATAAAAGTACCACAGTATACAAATGCCATAATAACAGCCCCTATTACTTGTCCAAATTGGAACGGCAGTTCCGGAGGAGTTGTTGTAATTGAGTGTAGCGGAAGCTTAACGTTTAACAGTAATATTGATGTAAAAGGCAAGGGGTTTCGTTTAGGGAACTATTCTCCACAAGGAGCTAGCTGTCCGAACGGTTTAGATTATTATTATCCCTCTACCTCTTATTTTGGCGCTGAAAAAGGGGAAGGAGTTTCTACACTTAGTTTATTGAAACGAAATGGTATGGGGAAATTGGCTAACGGTGGCGGTGGTGGTAACAATGGTAATGCAGGAGGTGGTGGTGGAGCAAATTTTGGTAGTGGAGGTAACGGAGGCTATACCGCCCCTGGTGGTGGTTGTGTTCCTCAGGATGTTGGTGGTAGGGGCGGACAGTCCCTACCTTATACAAATTTATCAAATAAGTTTTTTTTAGGTGGTGCTGGTGGTGGCGGGCAAGAAGATAATATTCAGGGAACACCGGGAACAAGTGGTGGTGGAGCTGCTATTTTAAGAGCAAATAGCATAAGTGGAAATGGAAATATGATTAACGCAGGCGCTTTTGATGCCCTTCCCGGAGGATGTGATGCTTCAGGTGGTGGCGGTGCTGGTGGCAGTGTTTTACTTGATGTTCCTAATTTTACCGGTATCTTAAATATAAATGTGAAAGGAGGAAATGGGGCTATTACAAGCTGTTATACTCAAGGGGCTTCCGGTGGAGGTGGTGGCGGATGTGTATGGAGCAAAACGTATTTGCCCAACAATGTATCTTTCAATGTTGGTGAAGGTATAAGAGGTATCCACGGAAATGGATCACAAGACGGTTTGCCCGGAGATACGTTGAGCGGATTAACTATTGTTGGTACATCCTTTACCTTTGTTCCTTTACCTATTGTTTCCAGCCCAGATGATTCAATATGTGTTGGTGAAGCCATCACTTTGAGTGTTTCACCCAATGGAGCAGGATATAGCTATAATTGGGCACCCGCTATTACTTTGAATAATGCAAATGTTTTTAACCCTATCGCCACTCCTGTTTTACACACCACTTATTCTGTTATTCTCACAGATCCGAACGGTTGTAAAACATTCGATTCAATTAGGATCAGTATTACAAAACCTGTTGCAGCTTTTAAAAACACCAAAGTATGTTTTGGAAATGCAACACAGTTTACAGATACCTCTACAACAGCCTGGGGGACTATTAGTTCATGGACCTGGGATTTTGGTGATGGAAGTGCAATAAACAATACTCAAAATCCTTCTCATTTATATTCTAACGCGGGAAGCTATAACGTTAGATTAATTGTAAGCAATAGTATTGGATGCCCGGATACAATTACAAAACCTGTTCAGGTGTATTATAATCCAGTAGCCGGTTTTACTTCAAACGGTGCCTGTTTTGGAGATCCGGTGCACTTCACAAATACTTCATCTGTTGACAACTCAAGTTCAATTACCGGTTATGTATGGACATTTGGAGACGGCAGTGCGAGCAGTAGTTTAATGGATCCAAATCATTTTTATGCAAGTGCAGGAACATATTCTGTTACATTAGTTACAACAACTACTGATGGTTGTTTTCACACAGCTATTATAAATATTGCCGTTCAGGCCCCCCCTGTTGCGGTGGCTAACTCCAATAATCCGGTAACAGTTGGTAGTGCAATAAATTTATTAACGGATACAGTAAGCGGTATTGTTTGGAGCGGACCAAATGGTTTTACCAGTGCGCAACAAAATCCAACTATAGCAAATGCGCAGATAACCGATTCGGGAATTTATCAGGTAATAAAAACGAACTTGTTTGGCTGTAAAGACACAGCTGAAGTGCTGGTAACTGTTTATCAACCTGAAATACCGGATAACCTGATCGATGATGATACTGATGGATTAATTGATTGCGCTGACCCCGATCTGGCCACATTAAAACAATGTTATGTATGTGGTTATGATTCTATAGCCTGGAAAACAGTAATACCTGAAACAGGCTTTAACAAAGGTATTGCAGTGAAATATACAGGATTTGCCCAGCATTTTATTGTGCCTGCAGGTGTTACTGCCATAAAAGTAAAAGCCTGGGGAGCCGGTGGTGGCGGTGGATACACAGCCTATACTGTTGCTGCAGGAGCCGGAGGATTTACTGTGGATCAATTAATAACATTGCCCGGTGAAACATACGTGATGGTTACAGGTGAAGGCGGATGGGCCACAAGGCATGTAAATCAAACCGCAAGGGCAACTTTTGGATTTGGAGGCAGCGGGAATTCTTTAGGATCCGGTGCTACTTCCGAAACAGGTTCGGGTGGTGGATTGAGTGGTGTATTCTTTTCTACCCTTACTCAGGGCAATGCGCGTGTTGTTGCTGGCGGTGGTGGCGGCATAGCGGATGCAGGTGGTTATGATGAAACTTCGGGAGGGAATGGCAATAATCCTTTAGCCGGTGGGTATTTACCACTAACAGGACAAAATGCGCCTGCAAATTCTACAGGCTTTGGCGGTGGAGGTGGCGGATATGTTGGTGGAATTTCCGGAATACACCGGTTTTCATTTTGTGGACATGCAGGACACTGCCCGGATCTTTATGCTGATGCAGGTGAGGGCGGTTCAGGCTTTAAATATACTTCAGGTGGACTTATCAAGTTTACACCGGAATTAAATATTTATCCTCCCGATACAGCCGATGTCCACTATATTTCAGGAGCAGGGGTAGGGAATGATTACGATATGCCGGTTGGTATAGCCGGAGATATAAAAACAGGAGGCAATGGTTTAGTAGTAATACAGTGGTTTGAACCTACAGATGATTTAACAATAAGTACAAGCAAAGACAGCATTTGTAAAGGAGATACGCTAACACTGATCGCATCCGGCCAATCAAATTATTTATGGTCCCCGGCAACTACCTTAAGCAGTGATACTGCAAAAACGGTTATCGCATCACCAATAAATAATATTACTTACCAGGTGATCTCTAATTTTAATAATTGTAAGGATACTGCAGACATACAAATTGTTGTTCATCAGTTACCTAACCTAACACTTAGTCCCGACTCATCAGTTTGTTTAGGAGACTCTTTGCAAATAAACGCCAGTGGTGCATTTTCTTATTCCTGGTTTCCGGTTACCGGATTGAACACAAGCTCTGGAACAGTTGTAACAGTGGGTCCTTTAGTTACTACCAAATACTATGTTACCGGCACCGATAACAATAATTGTTCTGCTACTGATAGTTTAATTATAACGGTAGATTCTTTGCCGATAGCATCAATAACGGGTGTTTCAAGCATTTGTAATGGCAATAGCACCACGCTGACCGCGTCTGGTGGCGGCACTTATTTATGGAATACAGGAGCTACCACCGCTGCAATTATAATAGCACCTTCATCAACTATAACTTATGCTGTTGCCGTAAAAAATAGCAACGGTTGCATTGATAGCGCTACATTCAATGTTATAGTGCATCCCTTGCCTATACCACAATTTTCTGCTCCTAATGTTTGTGATGGAAGTAGTGTAGGCTTCATTAATTTATCCGGCATTAATTCTCCTGATGTAATACAATCATACTCCTGGAATTTCGGTGATGGCAGTCCATTAAGTAATGTTCAGGATCCATCTTACCTTTTTGCTATGGATAGTTCTTATAGTATTCAATTACTGGCTGTTTCTAATTTCGGATGTTCCGATTCCATTACTAAAATAATTACTGTAAATCCTGAACCGGTAATTAATTTTACTGCTAATGACACAGCCGGCTGTGCACTGCTATGCGTATCCTTTCAGGATTTAAGTACCGTTAATACAGGGAACAATGTTACCTGGTTGTGGGATTTTGGAGATGGAAGTGCAGCAAGCAACGCTGTTGATCCCAGCCATTGTTATACTAATAACGCTTCACCTGTTTCTTTTTCGGTTACATTAACGGTTACTTCCGATAGCGGATGTGTTAGCACGCTTTCTAAAAATAATTACATCTCGGTGTATCCAAACCCTACGGCAGAATTTTCTACTGCCAATGTTTGTATAGGTACCGCGGTATCATTTACCGATTTATCAAGTATACCAGCTAACACCACTATACAATCATGGCTTTGGGATTTTGGGGATGCCAGTGCAGTCAACACCAGTCAATTTGTTCCTGGCGGGCATTTATTTACTTCAGCAAACAGTTATAATGTAGAATTAGTGATCGTCTCTAATTTCGGATGTTTGGATTCCATTACAAAAACGATCACGGTAAGCCCAAACCCTACCGTATCATTTACAGTAAATGACACGGTAGGGTGCGAACCATTGTGTATCTCTTTTCAAGACCAATCTTCTATTCTCTCAGGTATTAATGTTCAGTGGGCGTGGAATGTTGGAGATGGCGGCCCGGGAACAACTTCTCAATCTTTTGATCATTGTTATACGAACGATTTTGTAGTTGCCCCTAATTCTTTTGACGTTACATTAACGGTTACTTCCGATAGCGGTTGTATTACTATTTTATCTAAAAATAATTACATCACCGTGTATCCAAATCCTGATGCGAGTTTCACAGTTCAACCTCAAACAACAACACTCTCCGACCCCAATATTTCAATTACAGATCTATCCACAGGAGCTGATCATTGGAGCTGGAATTTTGGTGATGGTTCTGATACTTCTTCTGTCTTAAGCCCATCCACTTATACTTATGCAGATACAGGCACATACATAGTAACACTGATCACATCCACTCAATACAATTGTATTGATACAGCTTATCAAACCGTAATTATTGAACCCGACTTTTTATTTTATATTTCTAACGCATTTACACCGGATGGCGATGGAGTAAATGACACCTTCATCGGCAAAGGCGTTTTTATAAAAGAATTTGAAATGACTATTTTTGACCGCTGGGGTAATCTCATTTACAAAACAACAGATATTAATAAAGGATGGGATGGCAAAGCAAATCATGGGACAGAAGCAGCACAAAAAGATGTATATATTTATTCAATTAAAATTACCGATATCAAAAGAGGAAAACACAGTTACAAAGGAATTGTAACATTGGTGAAGTAAAAAACAGCACAAATATGGAGTTCATAAAAAAGCCGCATTTTTTTTTAATTGCTGTGATATTAATTAAACTTTGTTTACCGGTTTTTTCTCAGAGTCCTTCTTTTTATCTTAATGCTTCCGGAATAAATGGCAGTAATAATTTTTCAGATTCAGGGCCTAATAATTATCCTGTAAGCGTTAATGGAAACCCAATTAACAGTAGTATTTGCAATAATACTGCTGTTTATATCAACGGACAATCAAGCTCAAATTATCTGTTTTCTCCTCCAAACCCTGACTTTAATCTTGGCAGCGGTGATTTTACTATTCATTTTTGGGTTTACCTTGAAAACATAACTTCTACACATGCCGCTTTTGACCTGAGAAGCGCACCTGGTCAGCATGTTTTTTTTATACACTATCCCGGAACAGGCTGGACATTCAGCGATAGGCAAGGTCCGGGTATTATTGTATCGCAAACAACTCCCACAATGATGCCCCAGGTTTGGACACACGTGGCCCTCGTGCGCACGGGGAACATTTTTTCAATATACATTAACGGATGCCAGGTTGCAACTGCTTTTTCAACAACAAGTATATTTAACAGCAGCGGATTAACAATCGGATACAGTGCCGATAACTTTGTTCAATTCAATGGGTATTTGGATGAGTTTTATATCTACAAAGGCTCCTCATTGTGGGCAAACAATTTTGTAGTTCCGGGATGTTCTATTTTCGCATCCTGCATTTCCTGCGTGGCTCCATATACATCATCGGTATCAAAATTAAATGTAAAATGTAATGGCGACAGCACAGGAAGTATAACTGTTTCGTCATCCGGAGGAATGCCTCCGTATAATTATCAATGGAGTGGAATTGCATTTGGACAAACCGGGCCAACAGCAATAGGGCTTCCGGCAGGGACAACTACTGTAATTGTTACTGATCAAAGCTGCTTGTCGGACACCCAGACGGTTATAATTTCTGAACCGCCAGCGTTACTGCTTGATGTCAATGCAACAGATACCCTTATCTGCTTTGGTGAAAATATAACACTTACTTCCATTGTCAGCGGAGGCACTTTGCCTTATTCTTATTTCTGGAGCAACAATAGTTTAGATTCAGCACAAATAGTGAGTCCTGCGATTACCACCAATTATACTGTAACTGTAACCGATAGTAATAGCTGTTCAGAAAATAAATTTGTTCAGGTTGAAGTAAATACACTGGTAGCTTTATATACGGCATCCGATGTCTGTAAAGGTGATACAGTGCATTTAACAAATAACTCCTCAAGTATTTCCGGGAGTATTGTTTCCCATAACTGGGACTTTGGCGATGGCACATCTTCTGCACAACAGAGTCCTGCATATTTATATGACACATCCGGAACATTTAATGTTAAACTAAAGATAACCTCTGATAAAGGTTGTTCTGATTCGTCTACAGCAAGTATTACAATTCATCCAAATCCTGATGCTCAATTTTTTACCCTTAATTTTTGCGATAAGGCAAGCATATTATTCAATGATTCATCAAGTATTTTTTCGACCGATACAATCCAATCCTGGACCTGGGATTTTGGTGACGGTAGTCCGTTTAGCACTAATCAAAACTCTTCTCACCTATATAATGCTATAGGTTCTTATTCAAGTAAACTGATGGTTGTTTCTAATTTCGGCTGTTCAGATTCTATCACAAAAACAACGATTGTTTATCCTAAACCTCTTTCAGATTTTATTAATACCATTGTTTGCAGCAATGATTCCACTCAATATACTGATAGTTCTGTTACCGCTTCAGGAAGCATCAGCATGTGGTTCTGGAATTTCGGTGATGGAAGTTCTATAAGTAGTGCTCAAAATCCTGCACATCTTTATCCAGGTGCCGGTAATTACAATACTACTTTGATTGTAAACAATAGTTTTGGTTGTGCTGATACTATTGCAAAACCGGTTCAGATTAATTACAATCCAATAGCAGGTTTTACCTTCAATGATATTTGCTTTCAGGATACTATGCATTTTATTAACACATCTTCTGTTGATACCTCCACCTCCATAGCTAATTACTTATGGTTATTTGGTGATGCAGGTCCAACAAGCAGTTTGCCAAATCCAAATCATTATTACTCAAATGCCGGAACTTATACAGTTGCGTTAGTAGTTACAACTGTTGATGGATGTGCCAATGCATTTACTTTTCCGGTAAAAGTTTTTGATACACCAACCAGTGCATTTACATTTAGTAATTCTTGTTTATTTGATTCCGCAGTGTTTACAAATACTTCACTTGATCCCACTATGGGCATCACTTCCAGCTGGTCCTGGAATTTCGGTGACGGCTCTGCATTGAATACAACGGTGTTGAGCCCAAATCATTTGTATGCTGCTCCCGGGAATTATCAGGTTACTTTGATCACGCAATCATCCAATCTTGGTTGTGCTGACACTTTAACAGATAATATTATTGTATTTCCTAAGCCAGTTGCTGATTTTAATTTTACTGATGTATGTTTAAATCAGCTCATGAATTTTAGCGATTCATCAAATGTTTTGAGCGGTATAATTGCGGGCTGGGTCTGGAACTTTGGAGATGGTACGCCAATTATTACGGTTCAGAATCCCAGCCATGTGTATGCGAACTCTGGTACTTATCTTGTCTCTTTAATTGCAACGACCAATAATTCCTGCAATGACACGGCAGTGAAAAGTGTAATTGTTCATCCTTTGCCAGTTGTCCAATTCAGCAGAGCAAATGTTTGTGAAGGCAGTGTTGTTGCGTTTAGTAATTTATCAACTATTCTTACAACTGATACTATACAATCCCAAATATGGAATTTTGGTGATGGTAGCGCGGTTAATTCTAATCAGAATGCATCTCATTTGTATTCAACAAATGGATCTTATTCAGTTCAATTGTTTGTTATTTCTTCTTTTGGTTGCGGGGATTCAGTGAGTAAAATAACCATTATTAATCCCAATCCCGTGGTTAATTTCATTTCCAACGATACAATCGGTTGTGAGCCATTGTGTGTAAATTTTCAAAATTTATCATCCATCCCAACAGGTTTAAATGTTTCCCAACAATGGAATTTTGGTGATAGTAGCCCGATAAATACATCACAGAATCCAAACTATTGCTACAGTAATGATTCTCTTTATTCACAAAATTCATTCATGGTTTCTCTGATAGTAACATCCGATAGCGGGTGTGTTACAACCAGAATAGAAAACAATTATATTACTGTTTTTCCTAATCCTAATGCGGCTTTCACAGCTACTCCAACAATAGCAACAATAACTGATCCGGTTATTTCATTTACAAATTTATCTTCCGGAACTAATTATTGGAATTGGAATTTGGGGGATACTGATACTTCTTCTTCCTTTATGCCCTTACCACATGCTTATGCTGACATCGGCAATTATACAATAGCATTAATTACATCTAACCAATTCAATTGTACTGACACAGCCTTTCAAACTATTGTTATTGAACCGGACTTTTTATTTTATATCCCTAATGCATTTACACCTGATGGCGATGGAGTAAATGACACCTTCATCGGCAAAGGCGTTTTTATAAAAGAATTTGAAATGACTATTTTTGACCGCTGGGGTAATCTTATTTACAAAACAACAGATATTAATAAACCCTGGGATGGAAAAGCAAATAGAGGTAACGAAATTGCTCAGGGTGACGTATATATCTATGTTGTGAAGATTATCGATATTAAAGATAAAAGTCATGGCTTTAAAGGGGTTGTTACATTGCTGAAATAGATCATGATTGCTGTATAATTTATGCTTCTCCAGCAAGCTAATTTTTAATGTTTTATTAATGGGTAGACGATTAAAAATATTATTTTTTTACGCTTTTTTTACGCTAAGTTTTACATCTGCTATTATTGCGCAGGGTGAAGCCAATATTTGGTATTTTGGTGTTAATGCAGGACTTGATTTTAACACAGATCCACCTACACCACTTACCGATGGCGTGCTTAGCACTTCAGAGGGCTGTGCATCTGTTGCGGATAAAAATGGCGCATTGGTATTTTATACGGATGGTATAACGGTCTGGAATAAAAATCATGTGGCAATGCCCAATGGAACAGGCTTGCTCGGTAATCCTTCCGCAACTCAATCGGCTATCATCGTTCCTTATCCGGGCACCTATAACTACGGAAGCAAACGTTTTAATAAATATTATATAGTTACAGTTGAATATGTTGGCGGCCCCAATGGTGTACGTTATTCTGAAGTAGATATGACGTTGAGTGGTGGGTTGGGGAGCGTAACAGCAATAAAAAACATACATTTGTATGGTACCACTACTACCGAAAAAATATGTGTTGCACAACATTCCAACAATTGTGATTTTTGGGTAATAGGAAAGCCTGTAGGGACGGCTGATTATTATGCTTATGCCATAACATCTGCCGGTTTTAACAATACACCTGTTATTAGTTCTGTTGGTCCAGCAATGGATGCCCATTTGGGTTCATTAAAGTCATCGCCCGATAGCAAAATAGTCACAGCAACGCATGGTTCGGTGCCCAATGGTTTATATGTATATGATTTTAACAATACCTCAGGCGTTTTGAGTACTAAGTTTTCGGATTCTTCACCCGGAGGTTATTCATATAGTCAGGAATTTTCTCCTGATAACAAAATACTTTATTACGCTTTATTGAACAACTCAAACATTTATCAATACGATTTAACAGTAGCAAATAATACAGCGTTTTTAGCATCCAGGCAGATCATTGGAACCACCGCTAACGCTATAGGTTATAAGATGTGCGCCTTGCAGATTGCTGCCAATGGTAAAATATATGCTGCTTTACATGGACAAACATCCTTAGGAGTAATTAATAGTCCGAATACATTGGGTACAGGTTGTGGATATGTGGATATGCAACAAAGCTTGAGTGGACGATCATCCACGTTAGGCTTGCCGGCCATTGTTACCAGCCTGATACGACCCGTAAATAAAATAGTTGCAAACGACAGTTGTGTGAAACGATTTGTACAGTTTGGATTGCTGGACACAGCTAAAATAGTAAGTTACGATTGGCGGTTTGCATTACTTGCAACCCCCAATGTACTGATCGGAAACTCTTCTGTTTACAATCCGGCTATGCAATTTAATACTGCAGCAGATTACCTGGTAACTGCTATTAATCATTATGCCTGTTACACAGATACTATTTTAGATACACTCAGCATATTACCATTGCCGGGCATTTCTCTTGATCCTACTAACGTAAGCTGCTTTGGCCTGAATGACGGAGCAATAACTGCAGCAGGTTCGGGCACAACTGCTCCGTATACGTATGCATGGAGCAATACATCTACCACAGCAGTAATAACAGGTTTGACCCCGATAAAGTATGTAGTAACAGTAACCGATGTAAAGGGCTGCGCATCGCAAGACAGTATTATGATCACAAGTCCGGCAGCAGCACTGGGTATTGACAATACTTTTATTGATCATGTTAAATGTTTTGGTGGTGCAACAGGTGATGCTAAAGTTGTTGCCATAGGAGGCACACCGACTTATTCTTATAGTTGGAACAGCATACCTGTTCAAACCGCGCAACAAGCCACAGCACTTATACAAGGCAGCTATACCTGCACGGTAACCGATTCGAATTTATGCACAGTTACTCAAAATGTTATAATAACAGAACCAACCAAACTAATAACAAATATTACTAATTATCTTTCTCTTTGCCAGGGAAGCAGTGGTAGCTTAAACTCAACAAATACAGGCGGAACTGGCTCTTATAATTATACTTGGCAGCCGGCAGGCTTAACCACTCAGAACATAATTTTCTCTCCAACTATTACAGCAAACTATGTTTTAACAGTAAAAGATCAAAATAATTGCATTGCAAAAGACAGTAGTATGGTTTATGTAAATCCTAATCCTGTGGTGAACTTTGGAGCATCTGCTGTCTGTGTTGGGCTCACCTCGGTGTTTACAGACAGTACCAGTATTACCAGCGGTACTATTGATACTTACACCTGGACTTTCGGACAGGGAACTGCCGGTTCAATTTTACAAAACCCTACGTATGTATATCCCCTTTGTAATACCTATACTGTTAGCCTCACAGCAATTTCTGATAGCGGATGTACTTCGTCCAGCTCCAAACCGTTAAACGTTTATTGTCTTCCTGTTGCCGCTTTTACTGTCAATAATGTGTGTGATTATCTGCAAGCTGCGTTTCAAAACACGTCCACGGGTGCTTCTGTTTACAGTTGGGATTTTGATCATAACACAGGAATTGATGATACATCGTTTTCGCCAACACACACCTACTCTCCGGGCAGCTATGACATCCAATTAATGGCTGTTACGGATCATGGGTGCAAGGATAGTGCACTTCACAGTATTGATGTTTATCCTCAGCCTCTTGCAAATTTTATTGCTGATAGTGTCTGCTTAACTAATCTTACTCAATTTACAGATCTTTCAACGGTTGCAGTTCCTGATAATATTACCAACTGGCAATGGGATTTTGATTACAATACTGATATTGACGCCAGCACGCAGAGTCCCGATAAATTATATACGCAGGCGGGAACTTATATTGTTTTCCTGAAAGTAATTACCGGTAATGGGTGTCTGGATTCTGTTATTAAAAATATTATCGTTTATCCTCCGCCCGATGCACAGTTTTCCACTGCAAATGTTTGTGATGGAAACACTGTTCAGTTTGCGGATATTTCTACTATCCCAGGTGCCAATCTGATTGATACATGGGCATGGGATTTTGGTGATAGCAGTTCATTAAATACAAATCAAAACACTTCTCACCTCTATACTTCAGCCGGTTCTTACACTGTTGAGCTGTTAGTTGTTTCTACCTTTGGATGTGAGGATTCTACACTAAAAATTGTAACCGTTAATCCAAATCCGGTAGTGACTTTTAATGCCAATGATACGATAGGCTGTGAACCATTGTGTGTTTCTTTTTTAAATTCTTCATCTATTACAACGGGTAGCATTGCCCAATGGTTATGGGTGTTTGGTGATGGAAGCTCGGCAACTATCTCTCAGGATCTGCTCCATTGCTACAGTAATGAATCTGTATTTTCACCCAATTTTTTCAACGTTACCGTAACAGCCACTTCCGACAGTGGATGCGTTAGCACTGTTTCTAAAAACAATTACATTACTGTTTATCCTACGCCTGATGCGAGTTTCACCGTTCAGCCTCAAACAACAACTATTACAAACCCTGTTATTTCAATCACAGATCTATCCACAGGAGCAGACCATTGGAACTGGAATTTTGGTGATGGTTCTGATACTTCATCTGTCTTAAGCCCTGCTCCTTATACTTACGCAGATACTGGCACATATATAGTAACACTGATCACATCCACACAATACAATTGTATTGATACGGCCTATCAAACTGTAATTATTGAACCCGACTTTTTATTTTATATCCCAAATGCATTCACACCCGATGGCGATGGAATAAATGATAGCTTTTCAGGTAAAGGCATTTTTATAAAAAAATACGAGATGACTATTTTTGATCGTTGGGGTAATTTAATTTACAAAACCGATGATATAGATAAACCCTGGGATGGGAAAGCAAATCATGGTGGAGAAATTGCTCAAGGCGAAGTATATGTTTATGTTGTAGAAGCTCTTGATCTAAAAGATCGGAAACATAAATATAAAGGGGTCGTAACGTTGTTGAGGTAATTAAGAAGTTTATACTCATCCTCAAATTCTTGGAAAGTAGAATTATCCATCAAATGTGCCAAGAAAAATATTTTTCCATTCATTACCATGTATCTTATAACAGCTGAAGTTAATGGCTGGATCTTGTATAAGGCTTCTTAATGAAAGACAATTTTCTTATCTTTAGCCTAGGCTATTTATTTATATATAAAAACCACAATGAAACATAATCAACGAATGGAATCTCTCCGCTACTTATTTTTGATTTTTCTTTTTGCAACAGGAAATTTAAGGTTTGCAATCGCCCAAAGCAATGATCCTGCTATTATCAATTGTATTGCAACCAACGACAAAAATATATATGTTGGAACTAAAATTGGAGTATTTGTATCTGAAGACCTTGGTAAGAACTGGGCTGTTTTAAATAATGGTTTCAATCCAATTTTCGAAACTAACATTAGCTCAATTTCAGTTGATAAGGAATTAATTGGAGCGATTCAACATAGGAGTGTTTATTATTCTGTAAATGGAGGAAAGAAATGGGTAAAGATGTATAGGGTGGAAGTCAGCACCAATGCAAAAGAGGACTTAACAGCGATCAAAGTAATGGGCCGAAATGTATTTGTTAGCGATGGAAGCCGTTATGATGCCGCCATTTCCAGAAATTCAGATACACTTAACACCCTTAAGTATTCGCCTGGGGTGCCTGACGATTATTATGTTAGTTGTGCAGATTATTCTGTGCCTAGTATTGTAATTACCAGTAGTTATAAAGGATCTTTTTTTTCAAATGACGATGGCGTATCTTTTACTAAACTTAAAAAGCTTCCAAAAGGTGCATGGAATCTTTTCTTAATCGACAATTTTGTATTTTCCCAAACCTCCAATGGATTTGTGCGTTACGATCTTTCACAGGAAAAAGGTGTAACCAAATGTAATGGTGAATTCCCAATATATTCAGCAGTTAAATCTTTTACATTAAATAATGGAAGGCTATATGCATTCTTTGACAAAGGAATTGTTTTTTATTCTGTGGATAATGGAGAAAACTGGCTGCCATTTAAACCAAGTCCTTTTATAGAGGACGCTACATCAATTGCTTTCTGTGGAAAGGCAATGGTGATCTTAAAAGACAATGAACTTTATTGTTCTGAAAATAATGGAATCGACTGGATAAAAATCAAGCCCGGTTTGGACAAAGTATACAGCATAGCAAAAGCTGATATCTCTGAAAATTATAAAAAATACTATACAAAACTTCAAGCTGATGGAGTTGAAAACAAAAAGCAAGCAGAAGCTGCCGTGATTGCTAAAGAGGCAGCAGAAGCATTAGCAGAAAAAGCAATACAGACCAATTACAAAAACACGACAGGAAAAAACATTGCAGGCATTAGATTTATAACCTATCAGAAAGATAAAAAAGCTTGTAATGTTTGTGTCCCAACGATATTTGAACAGCGATTCCCAGGAGTATGGAAAGACGGAATTGACGATGCTGTAACTGTTGGCAACGATGTTTATTTTTTCAGAGGTTATGAATGTATAATATTTGATCTTGTAAGTGGAAAAGTAAAAGAAGGGCCTAAAAAAATAGCGGAGTTATTTCCGGGTGTTTTTGACTTTGGCATAGATGCGGTAGTAAATTCAAACAATGGTGGATTGTACTTTTTTAAGGAGAACTACATGGTTTACTTTTCATTGGAAACAAAATCAATTGACAGGCTCTCCCCAATGGAGGCACAGGAGCGTTTTAGTACGCTTAATAATTATGATCCTCAAACAGGATTGTTTGATGGCGCAATTAATTGGGGAAATGATCAGGCGTATATGTTTCGAAACAAGGAGTACTCAACTTGGAATATGAAAACATTTGAGGTTGAAAAAGCACCAAAGTTTATAAGTAATTTATTAACTGATACCAGATTGGATTCAATAAGCGGGGCCTTTAATATAAGTGACAATGAAGTTGTTTTTTACAAAAACCCGCCCGAATACGACCAAATTTGTTTAAGTCTTAAGGAACGTGAAAAAAAATTAGCGACTACTTTTTTTTATAAAATTGATAAGGAAAACAGGTTCCCTGGGATGGATTGCCGGACATGTCATGCATCAGGACATTCGCAAGAAATAATACCAACATCATCTGGTAGCAATAGTGGAACTTATAAAGCGCCCGTATATTCACAATCAGATATGACTACGAATGTTTTCGGAGAAAAGGTTGTAAAGAATAATGCGATTGGTAGTAATGGTGGTAATGGGGTAACTTTCAAATCATCTATTAAGGAAAAACCAAATTATAAAACATGCTGGGTATGCAACGGAAATGGGCATTATTAATTGAAGTTCATACAAATTTGTTATGAGATGTGCCTGGAAAAATTGAGAAAAGGAAGCAGAAATCCCCTTTTATAAAATAGTTTATTAAAACTAAAACACCATCATAGTTTTAGTGATGGTGTTTCTGTTCAGGATATGAAAATTGGTGTTTTCTTCAATAGTTTTGGCTCTTGAACCGTTGTCATTTTTTAGATGAGGTTAAATACTTGCGGAAGATTAAAGCTCAAATCATTTCTAAACGAGCGCGAGTGTACGGGAGATCTGTTATTCTTCTATTGCTTGCACACCCGGCAAATTTCCGCTTTCAATATATTCAAGTAATGCCCCACCACCTGTAGATACATAACTAACCTCTTTTACAAGGTTATATTTATTGATCGCAGCAACGGAATCGCCTCCGCCAATTAAAGAATAAGCTCCTTTTTTTGTTGCCACAACAATAGCTTCTGCAATGGCTTTGGTGCCATGTTCAAAATTGTCCATTTCAAAAACACCCATTGGGCCGTTCCACAAAATAGTTTTTGAATTGTAAATTACTTCAGCAAAAATTTTTTCTGATTCCGGGCCAATATCTAAACCCATAAAGCCATCAGGTATTGCTTTGATATCAACAGTTTGTTTGTTTGCATCGTTTGAAAAAGCAGAAGCGGCAACAGTATCAACAGGAATGAAAATATTTACACCTTTTGCCTTTGCATCTTTTATTATTTTTAAAGCAATGTCCAGTTTATCTTCTTCCACTAAAGAGCTGCCCACTTTTCCGCCCTGAGCTTTAATAAATGTATACGCCATTCCTCCACCGATAATAAGATTATCAATTTTATCGAGCAGCTTATCAATAATTAAAATTTTACCGGAAACCTTTGCTCCACCCATAATAGCGGTAAATGGTTTCTCTGATTTGTTTAATACCTTATTGATGTTTGCAATTTCGTTGGCCATTACATAGCCGAACACTTTATCGTTAGGGAAAAACTTTGCAATGATAGTAGTAGAGGCATGTGCACGGTGTGCTGTGCCAAAAGCATCATTTACAAATACATCGCCCAAGGAAGCCAGTTCCTGTGCAAAGGATTCGGTACCCGCGGTTTCTTGTTTATAAAAACGAAGATTTTCTAATAAAAGAACTTCACCTGCTTTAAGGTCTTTTGCCATGGATTTGGCCTCTGCACTAATACAATCAGGGGCAAACGATACAGGAGTATTTAATAATTTACTTAAATGAGGTACAATGTGTTTTAACGAAAATTTTTCTTCGGGACCCTCTTTAGGTCTTCCTAAATGAGACATTAAAATAACGGCACCACCATCATCCAGGATCTTTTTGATGGTAAGGGTGGCAGCACTGATCCTGGTATCATCAGTGATGTTGTATTGAGCATCGAGAGGCACATTAAAATCAACACGCACTACGGCCTTTTTTCCCTTGAAATTATAATTATCAATTGTTTTCATACCAAGTTTCAAGTTTCAAAAATTTCAAGTTTCAAGTTCTTCGTTGGTTAATTTCACGTTTCAAAATATAAAATAGTGTTGATCAAATGGAATTTGAAACTTCTAAAATATAGCACGTCAATTGAAACCTGAAACCTTTATTTTAATTACTCATTTATCAAAGCATCCATTGTTGAATATTTTTTCATGTAAGCACCGGCTGTATCAACCATATCAGAAGAACCTATAAATAAGGGAGTGCGTTGGTGAAGTTCCTTAATATCTAATTCCATGATTCTGTGAAATCCGTCAGTGGCTTTGCCTCCAGCTTGTTCAACAATAAAGGCCAAAGGATTGCATTCATATAATAAACGTAATTTTCCTTTTGGTGATTTTGCAGTAGTCGGATAAATATAAACACCACCTGTGATCAGGTTACGATGAATATCAGCAACGCCTGAACCAATATAACGTGATGAAAAGGGACGATTTGTTGCATCATCTTCTTCCTGGCAATATTTAAGATATTTTTTTACGCCATCAGGGAAATGCACATAGTTACCTTCATTGATGGAATAAGTTGTTGCGGTTTTAGGGGTTTGCATATTAGGATGCGACAAACAAAACTCTCCGATAGAAGGATCCAATGTAAAGCCATTAACTCCTTTACCTGTAGTGTACACCATCATGCAGGAAGAACCATAAATTACATATCCGGCTGCTACCTGCTCAGTGCCACGTTGAAAAAAGTCTTCGTTTGTTCCGGGCCCTGCAAGTGATGTTCTGCGATAGATCGAAAAAATAGTACCAACAGAAACATTCACATCAATGTTAGATGAACCATCCAATGGATCAATGGCTACAACATATTTAGCATTTTTCGACATTTCATTATTTATAATAATGATGTCTTCATTTTCCTCAGATGCAATAGCACAACATTCGCCACCTACGCTTAATGCAGCAATAAATTGTTCGTTTGCAAATACATCCAGTTTTTTTACATTTTCGCCCTGAATATTTATTTCACCGGCATCTCCCAATATATCAGCTAATCCGGCTTTGTTTACTTCACGGTTCACAATTTTTGAGGCAATTCCAATATCACGTAAAAGTCTTGATAATTCACCTTTAGAGAATGGGAAGTCAGCCTGTTTTTCAATTATAAATTGTCCTAGTGTTTTTACCCTGCTCATTGTTTTATGTGTTTGAATTTACGCAAATGTCGGGTTAATTTTGTGATAATGAAAATGATAAATGTCACTTAGTCCTTCAAAGATTTAAATATCTTTGCTAATGCGTATGCAAAGGGAATAAACAGGTTATTTATCTCAGCTAAACCTGCCTAAAATCCTTATTGAAAGGGATATGGGACGGATTTAGGTAGAAAAAAATATTTATGTATGACCATTTCGGTAAGAAAAGGACTTAAATCAGACCTGTCAGCGGCTTTGGGTTTAATAAAAGAGTTGGCTTTATATGAAAAAGCGCCTGACGAAGTAATTGTTACCATTGAAGACATGGAACGTGATGGATTTGGCGAAAATCCCGTTTTTAATTTTTTTGTTGCTGAGCTGGATAGAAAAATTGTGGGCATCTCCCTTTATTACGTGAAATATTCTACCTGGAAAGGCAAATGTATTTTCCTGGAAGATATAATTGTAACGGAACAATACAGAAAACATGGTATCGGCAAAAAACTGTTTGATGAGGTGGTAAAGGTTTCGAAAGAACTAAATGTTCAGAGATTGGAATGGCAGGTATTGGACTGGAATGAACCGGCAATCCGGTTTTACGAAAAAATAAATTCAAACTTAGATAAAGAATGGATCAACTGTAAGTTGACAAAAGAACAAATACTGAAGTATCAGTAGGCAATTTATTCAATTTTGCAGTAGGCAATTATTACAATTAAACAATTAAGCAATTTTACAATAGGCAAATGAGTCAATTGAATAATTTTGCGGAAGGCAATTAAAAAACAAGAAATTAAATATGTTGGAGCAATAATTAATTGTTCTTTAAAACATGTCAATAAAAAATAGAGATTAACTTTTGCAATTACCAGGTATAAAATTGCCTACTGCAAAATTGAATAAATTGAATAATTGAAAATGAAAGTATTTAAATTCGGAGGAGCATCCGTTAAAGATGCGGAAGCAGTAAAAAATGTTGCAACTATTTTAAAACAGTATCCTGACCAAAATATTGTGGTTGTATTGTCGGCAATGGGTAAAACTACCAATGCATTGGAGCGGTTAACCAATGCGTATTTTTTTTCGGAGGAAACTAAAACAGTCGAAACAGAGAATGCTGCTACCGTTTTAGAAGAAATAAAAAAGTATCATTTTGACATTATAGAACAGCTATTCCCCGACAAAGTTCATCCAATATACAATGAAATTAATAATGCATTTGTGGAGTTGGATTGGGCCATTGAAGAATCTCCTTCCCACAGTTATGATCATGAATATGATCAGATCGTAAGTATTGGTGAAATTGTTTCTACAAAAATTGTAAACGCATATCTGAATCAAGCCGGTATTAAAAGTAAATGGCAGGATGTGAGGGATTTTATTCAAACGGATAATACCTACCGCGAAGGCAATGTGGATTGGGAACTTACGCAACGTCTCTCTCAAAGCCTCGCCACAAGCGAAGGAATCACAGTAACTCAGGGATTCATTGGTGGTACTTCCGAAAATTTCACTACTACATTAGGTCGTGAAGGTTCGGATTATACCGCTGCTATTATAGCATTTACAGGCAATGCAGAGAGTGTTACTATTTGGAAAGATGTACCGGGGGTTTTAAATGCCGATCCTAAATGGTTTGCAGAAACAAAAAAAATTGAGCATCTTTCTTATCACGATGCAATTGAGTTAGCTTATTATGGGGCTACCGTTATTCATCCCAAAACGATAAAGCCACTACAAAATAAAAAAATTCCCTTGTATGTAAAATCATTTTTGAATCCTGGTGATGCCGGGACCATCATCAATGAAGATCAATCCTCACTGCCCTTACCTTGCTTTATATTTAAGGTAAACCAGGTGTTGATCTCTATTTCGCCAAAGGATTTTTCGTTTATTGTGGAAGAAAATTTTAGTGCTATTTATAAATTGTTTGCCGAAAAACAGGTAAAAATAAATATGATGCAAAATTCCGCTATTAGTTTTTCGGTTTGTATAGATAATGATGCTCAAAAATTACCCGATCTGATAAAAACATTACAAAAAGAGTATCGTGTTTTGTATAACGAAAACCTGGAATTAATAACGATACGCTACTATGACCAAGCCACTATTGATAGGGTAACGATCGATAAAAAAGTGTTATTGGAAGTAAAGAGCAGATATACGGTTCAGTTGGTTGCGCAGAATAGTATTTAATAAAAGCATTTTCAAAAAGCAAAGAAGTTATAGTACTCCTAAAATGGAAAAAGAAGATCAAAGTTCGGAACCAGAAATAAACGGAATTGTTGCATTTGAAAATATTGATGAACTCAATAATAATGCCTGGGATATCAGGCGTTCAGATCTGCGAACTTCCTGGAAACTTGCAAATGATACCGAACGCTTTTCTAAACTCAATCCCTATCCCAAAGGATTGGCAGAAAGCTTGAGAACACTTGGATATTGTTTGTGGCGCTTTGGAGATTATACGCAGTCGCTTGAAAAATCATTGATTGCGATGGAGATATTTCGCTCGATGGATGATAAAAAAGGTGAATCAGATACACTAAACAGTGTTGGAGCTGTTTATATGTATCAAGGCGATAATGAAAACAGATTAAAGTGCAATCTTTTGTGTTTGCAACTCCGTATGGATATAAATGACATGGATGGTGTTACCAGTTCTGAAAACAATATCGGTGAAACCTATATGGAAATGGGCAACTTTGAGGAGGCGGACAAATGGTTTAGTAAATGTTTAAACAACATAAATTCATCCATTCCAACTAAATCATGGGCACTACATAATACAGGAATAATTTTTTTTAGGAAAAAACAATTCGATAAAGCGATTGATTCGTATAACAAAAGTCTTCTGCTCTCCGATTCTGTTAATTATGAAGTGTTATCAGTATCAACCAATTTACATATTTCAAAAGCGTTGATTGAGTCCGGTGTTTTTTCGAATGAGGTGGATATTTATTTAAACCAGGCTTTAGACGCGGCTTTTAAAAGTGGTATAAAAGAAGAGATTCACCTTATTTATTTAACCTTTTCTGACCTGGAAGAAAAGCGAGGAAATGCAGCTAAGGCTTTCGCTTGGTTTAAAAAATATCATTTTGCATATGAAGATTTATTTAACGACAGCAGTAATCTGAAATTAACAAATATTCAATCGCAATACGAAATCGAAACAATTCGAAAAGAGGCAGATTTTGAACGTACTAAGCATTTGGAGTTAAAAAAGTTAATGGAAAAAATTGATGTTCAAAATAATGAAATTACGCAAAAAAATCTCGAAATAACGGATAGTATTAAATATGCTAGCAGGATACAATTTGCAACATTAACCACACACGAGTACATTCAAAAAAATTTACCTTTTGATTTCTTTATTTTTTATAAACCGAAAGATATTGTTAGCGGTGATTTTTATTGGTCTATCCGAAAAGAAAATAAATTTTATATTGCCGTATGTGATTCAACGGGTCATGGAGTTCCCGGAGCATTTATGAGTTTATTAAATATCTCCTATTTGAACGAGGCAATAAATGAAAAAAATATAAAAGAACCCAATCTTATCTTTGAACATGTGCGGGAACGATTAATAGAAAATTTGATACAGAGCGAACAACAGGACGGAATGGATGGTGTTTTATTATGTATTGATTATTCAACCCGAACAATCACCTATTCCGCAGCATACAATTCGCCCATAATTGTAAGAGGAAATACCATAATTAAGGCGGTTGCAGATAAAATGCCAATCGGCAAAGGAATTAAAAAAGAAGCATTTAAAAATTATGTTTTGGATGCCGTTAAAGGTGATATGATTTATCTCTGTACTGATGGCTTTCCGGATCAGTTTGGTGGTCCTAAAGGTAAAAAATTTAAGCACAAACAATTACATAAACTGATGAGTTCAGCTTCTCAGATCCCACTCAACCAACAATCTGAAATGTTTAATAAAACATTTGAAAGCTGGCAAGGTTCTCTTGAACAGGTTGATGATGTGACTTGCCTTGGAATTAAGATTGATTAATGCCCGGCACTGCTTGACATGGGCTTTGATTGATGAATTACCCTTTGATACATGACATTTAAAAGAAAAAATAGTTAATAGTGACAATGATTTTTTTATGACTTAAACAAGAACTAAATTCAAAATTTTTATACATTTTTTTATCTTATTTTTGAACTCTCATTTTTCAACTAAAAAATCGATCATTATAAAATTTTATGGATAAAATTAAAAAACTGCTTGTTGCAAATCGTGGAGAAATAGCCATTAGAGTATTAAGGGCTGCTTCCGAATTAAAAATAAAAACAGTTGCAATATATACTTATGAGGACAGGTATTCCTTACATCGCTATAAAGCGGACGAATCCTATATCATCGGTAAAGAGAACGAGCCTTTAAAACCCTATCTGGATATAGAAGAAATTATTCGTGTTGCAAAAAGAGAGAGTATCGATATGATCCATCCGGGTTATGGTTTTTTATCGGAGAATGTAACGTTTGCAAAACGCTGTCGTGAAGAGGGAATTGTTTTTGTTGGGCCCGATCCTGAAATCATGGAACAATTGGGGGATAAGATCGCAGCGAAAAAAGTTGCTATAGAAGCGGGTGTTCCTATTATTGAAGACAGCAAACAAGATCTTGATACAGCAGAGATCGCTTTGGCGGAAGCGAAAAAAATTGGTTTCCCGGTAATGTTAAAAGCTGCGTCAGGTGGTGGAGGAAGAGGGATGCGGATCATCAGGAAAGAAGAAGACCTGGAAAAATCATATAATGAAGCAAGACGCGAAGCCAAAAATGCCTTTGGTGATGATACTGTTTTTCTTGAAAAATTTATTGATAAGCCTAAGCACATTGAAATACAAATTTTAGGAGATAAACATGGAAACATTGTTCATCTTTATGAAAGGGATTGTTCTATCCAGCGTAGGTTTCAGAAGGTAGTGGAGATTGCACCTGCTCCAAATCTGAAACAGGAAACCAAAAATAAATTGTATGAATATGCCCTTCGTCTGGCTAAAAAAGTAGGCTATAACAATGCCGGGACAGTTGAATTTTTGGTTGATACACAAGAGAATGTTTATTTCATAGAAGTGAACCCCCGCATACAGGTTGAACATACGGTTACCGAAGAAATAACCGGAATTGATATTGTAAGAAGCCAGATCTTAATTGCGAGCGGACATTCTCTTAAATCTTCAGGGATATTTATCAATAGCCAGGAAGAAATTAAATGCAATGGGTTTGCAATTCAATGCCGCATCACCACAGAGGATCCTCAAAATGATTTTAAACCCGATTACGGTACCATCACCGCCTACCGTAATGCAGGAGGTTATGGGATCAGGATAGATGAAGGCAGTTCGTATAACGGAGTTAAGATATCACCCTTCTTTGATTCGATGCTTGTAAAAGTAACTGCTTCGGGAAGAACCCTTAAAGGCGCAAGTCAAAGGCTTCATCGCGCATTAACCGAATTCAGAATAAGAGGTGTTAAAACCAATATTCAATTTCTTGAAAACGTGATCAACCACGAGGTGTTTCAGGAGGGTAATGCTACCGTTAATTTTATAGGGGAGCATCCTGAATTATTACATTTTAAAAATGGATTGGACAGCGGGACAAAAACGCTAAAATTTCTTGCAGACATTACCGTAAATGGAAATCCGGATGTAAAAATTATTGACCTCAATAAAAGATTTGAAATAGCTAAAGTCCCTGAATTTGATCGGTCACAGCCGATTACCCCGGGAACAAAACAATTGTTGAGCAAACTTGGTCCTGAAAATTTTGCCAAGTGGCTGAAAGAAAAAAAAGAGATACAGTATACGGATACCACCTTCCGTGATGCCCACCAATCGCTGCTTGCCACAAGGGTAAGAACAAAAGACATGATGGCCGTAGCAGAAGGATTTGCTTACAATCACCCACAAACATTTTCGATGGAAGTGTGGGGAGGAGCAACCTTTGATGTTGCATTAAGGTTCCTGCATGAAAGCCCCTGGAAACGTTTACAATTATTACGCGAAGCAATTCCAAATGTATTGTTGCAAATGTTGATAAGAGGCTCCAATGCCATTGGATACACCGCTTATCCGGATAACCTGGTTGAAAAATTCATTGAAAAATCGTGGGGACATGGAGTGGATCTTTTCAGAATATTTGATTCCCTTAACTGGGTGGATAGTATGAAAGTGAGTATTAATGCGGTAAGAGAGCGTACCGAAGGACTTGCGGAAGTTTGTATCTGTTATACAGGTGATATACTGGATAAATCAAAAACAAAATACACCTTACAATATTATTTGGACCTTGCCAAACAGCTGGAGGATGCGGGCGCTCATATTATTGGGATCAAAGATATGACCGGATTATTAAAACCATATTCGGCTGAGTTATTGATCACAGAACTAAAGAAGACGGTTGATCTACCAATTCATTTGCATACGCACGATACTTCTTCTATCCAGAGTGCCACGTATTTAAAAGCGATTGAAGCGGGAGTTGATGTTATTGATGTTGCGCTGGCATCCATGTCGGGCTTAACATCTCAACCAAGTTTTAATTCATTGGTAGAAGGGTTAAAAGGAACACCACGTCACCAGGAATTTAATATGGATTCGTTGAATGAATATTCCAATTATTGGGAAACCATCAGGGAGCATTATTATCCTTTTGAATCAGGCTTAAAAGCAGGCACTGCAGAGGTATATAAACATGAGATACCGGGAGGACAATATTCAAATCTTAAATCACAAGCTATATCATTAGGTTTGGGTGATAAAATGGTTGAAATAAAAAAAGCTTATGAAGATGTGAACGAACTTTTTGGCGACATCGTTAAAGTTACACCATCCTCAAAAGTAGTTGGAGATCTTGCTCAATACATGGTTTCCAATAATTATTCAAAAGAAGATATTCTTGAAAAAGGGGACAGCATTTCGTTTCCTGAATCGGTAAAAAGTTTTTTCAAAGGTGATCTGGGCCAGCCTTTTGGAGGGTTTCCCGAAAAGCTTCAGAAAATGATCTTAAAGGATGAAAAACCCTATACCGAATTACCAAACGCACATTTAAAGCCTGTCGATTTTGAAAAAGAAATGATCGCTTTCCGTCAGAAATTTGACAATAACTTAAGTTTTCTTGATTTTCTTTCTTATAAATTCTATCCTAAAGTGTTTGAAGATTATTTTAAACATTTTCAAACCTATGGCAATGTTAGTCCTATTCCAAGTCTGGAATTCTTTTATGGAATGAAGAACAATGATGAGATCATGATTGAAATTTCTCATGGAAAAAACATTATTGTAAAACTTGAATATGTTGGTGAGCCTGATGAAAATGGAGTAAGAACTGTTTTTTTTAAGTTAAACGGACAAACCCGCGCCATTGAAATTAAAGACAATCATATCCAGATCGATAAACGTGCTAATCTCAAAGTGTCGGGAGCAAATGAAATTGGAGCTCCTTTACAGGGGATGCTTTCCAAAATATTTGTAAAAGCGGGTGATGTTGTAAAAAAGAATGCTCCTTTATTTACTATTGAAGCAATGAAAATGGAAACAACTATTGTTGCAAACCAAAATTCAAAAATAAAAGCTGTGCAGCTGAAAGAGGGTAAAATGGTGGATGCGGACGACCTTGTGATTGAGATGGAAGCGTAATGGAATAATTAAAATTGAAAAGATGAAAAAACCAATTTCGTTTTTAATTAGTATAGTAATTCTGTGTTGCAGTTGTAATAGCCCTTCTGCTGATAAAACTACAGATACTGATTCATTAATAGCAATTACACCTGCTATGTCAGGGGAGAGTCCAGCTGAAGATAGTGTTGACTCACCGGTAAAAAATGATGATGAAATTGGATTCGAATTATTAAAGTCTGAAAGTATTGGAGAGCTCAAAATTGGTTTAAGTGCTTTGAAAACAAAGGAATTAATTGGCGAACCTGCCGAAAGATCAAAAGCGGAAAAATGGGAAGCTGATGGAGAAACACATCAAAATTGGTTGTATACAAAAGAGGGTATTACTTTGGAAATGATCGGTGAAGGGGAGCAAATTATAAATTCGATCTCGATAATTGCGCCTTGTCAGTTTAAAACAAAGAAGCAGATAGGAATTGGCAGTTCAAAGGAAGAGGTATTAAAAGCGTATAACATAACGGGAGATAAATCAGGAGGAGAATCTGATAACATTACTGTAGGGACAGTGTATGGTGGGCTTATGTTTAATTTTGAGAATGGAAAAGTGAATAGTGTTTTTATAGGGTCGAGTGCAGAATAAAAACAGGGCATCTGCCCCCAGATGTAATCGCCAAAAAAAATCTTGCAATCTTGTTAATGATATTAATATGTTTGTGAATCAGTATTTGTAAATGAAAAAAGCCCCCGAATTTTTTCAGGGGCTTTCAATTTTTTTTTTATTCTTTCCCACCCAAAATTAGTACTTCATTCACTTCAATTTCGGTTACATAGCGCTTTACGCCATCCTTATCTGTATAATTGCTATTTACCAGTTTTCCATCGATAGCAACCTCGCTGCCTTTTTTCAAATATTTTTCGATGATATCTGCGGTTTTGCCCCAGGCAATAAGGTTATGCCATTGTGTTTCTTTTACGAGCTCACCCTTCGCGTTTTTATACGATTCATGTGTGGCAATGCTCATTTTTGCCAGTTTTCTTCCGCTATCTAATGTTTTGATCTCCGGTGCCATTCCTAAGTTACCGATCAATTGTACTTTGTTACGTAATGCATTCATAGTTTTTTGTTTTTTTTAATTGTTAATACTGTTTTTAATATCGTTATCAATAAAACGGTTTGTTGTTTTTTGACGATGCAAAGGTGTGGAGATCTGCATTCCTGATTCGGTTCCTAAGTATTTATATACGGATATACGTATTTGTAAGCGCTTGTGGTCGAATAAAATTGCCCGAAAATGTGCTTGTAAGCCCACCAAAATAAGGGAAATGCTATAGATTTACGAAATGGATAGTTCGAGGTTTTTAAAACAGAGATTTAATAGAAATTTTATTTGCTTAAAGTCTTTATCGGGAAAACATAACTAGTAAAGCGCGGATTTACAGGCTGAAAACTTGATAAAAAGAACAGAAAAATAAGAGCCTGTTTAAATTTTAATTACATATTCTGCTATTGAATGCGTTGCTCCATTGGTGGTTTCTATTGAACTTAGCTCCGGATATGTCATCCCGAACTTTTGTGAGGGATCTTGTTATTGTAAAAGACATTGCTAAAACCACAACAAGATCCCTCTTGGCGAAAAAGCCAATCGGGATGACATCGCCTATAAATGTTGTTCTTATTCACAATTTAAAGATTATTTAGAAATTAAAAGTAATGATAGAATTAATTTTGAATAAATTTTAAACAGGTTCTAAACCTCAATAATTTTTTATTCAATAGACTTTATATATTTAAAATACATTGTAATGTTTACAACGAAATTGAGGGTTAAAATGCTTACACACAATTTTCTCGACAAGCTCGAAATGACCGTGCGCGCAGTCATTTCGAACTTGTCGAGATTGCGGCTGATTACCATAACGATTTAAATATATAAGGTCTAATAAGGTTATTATCAAAATCTCTTTTGATTGTCATGAAAGTCTTCCAAATTGATTATTGTATTTCCGAAATAGCCTTCAGAGTATTTTCTTTTTATTGGATACTACAACCATAATTAAATTATTTTTATAATTTCTGTGTCTTTTTGCCATCAACTGTATTATGGTATTAAAAGATGCAAATGATAGCTACAGTCAATATGAAAGAAACGACCGCCAATCACCAAAGCACGGAGCAGATCAACACAGAAATGGAGTTGGTGAAAGCAGCTCAGAATGACCCCCGCTGTTTTGCGCCCTTGTATACATTCTATTATAAAAGAATAGTATCCTATATCTATCATCGCATTGAAAGCAAGGAGGAAGCTTTTGAAATAACTGCACAGGTTTTTTACAAAGCCCTTGATAATCTTCCGAAATATAAGGCCCAGGGTGTACCTTTTTCGGCCTGGTTGTTTCGGATTGCAAGCAACGAACTTAATCAGATCTTCCGGAAAAATAATTCGGCTCGTATTGTTAACCTCGACTCCGAAGGCGCCATCGATCTTATGGGCTCCATTGAAGAAACAAAATCCGAGCTTCAGGATGAGCAACTATATGCTGTCTTGAATCAATTGGAAGAAGCCGACATGGAACTGATCGATATGCGTTTTTTCGAAAAACGTTCTTTCAAGGAAATGGCTGATATCATTGGGATGAATGAGAGTGCCTGCAAAATTAAAGTGTACCGTATATTGGAAAAATTAAAAAAGAAACTAATAAAAATCTAATCACATGGATAAGCTAAAATTTAAAAAAGATCGTGAAAAGCTTTCCGATCAGGAGATCGGGCAACATATGAATTTTGATAAATTCATTTCCGGGTATGCCCCTGTTAAAAGCTGGCTTCCTAAAGGGACCCAATTTTATTCGCTCATTGCTTCTGTGGCTGTTGTTTTGGTTGCGGCAGGATATCTTGTTTTCCGTTCCGATAAAAATGAAAGCACGGCATCTCTTAAGCCCTTCATTGATCCACCCGCACGGTCGATGAACATCAGTTCAACTGTTTTTGAAGGTAACAATCAGGACGATACTACTTTTGTATACAAAACAGGAACCCTTATCCATGTGCCAGCATCCGCTTTTGTGGATGAAAAAGGGAATGATATCAAAGGCGATGTAGAAATCAAGTTTCGCGAGTTTCACGACCCTATTGATATCATGCTGAGTGGAATACCCATGCATTATGATTCGGCAGGAATGCATTACCAACTGGAATCTGCGGGGATGTTTGAGGTAATGGCTTACCAGCAAGGGCAGCCATTGAAACTAAAGCCCGGAAAAGAAATTTCTGTGAACATGGTATCGAATACAAACAGCGGAAATGATTATAATATTTATTATCTTGATACCAACAAAAGGCAATGGAATTATATATCTGAAAATACAGAAAGCAACAATACCTGTTTGCCTTTATTTGAAAGAAATCCAGCGTTTGCAAAAGAATTTGAATCCAATGCTATTTTCGAAAAATTAAATAAACCGGTGCTCCCTAAAAAAGAAGACCCTAATGCGTATAACTTTATCATTGACGTCAAAAAGAATGAATTTCCGGAGCTAACAGTTTACAAAGGTTTGAAATTTGAGCCGGTAGAAGGCAAAAAGAAATTTCATTCTAAGCTTGCCCTTAAAACATGGGATGATGTGGTGATAGAAAGAGATAATGATAATGAGCATTATATTATTACGTTTAGCTCCGAAAAAGAATCACATAGCATTAAAGTCTCACCCGTTGTGGACTTGAAAAATTATGCTGAAACAATGAAGGATTATGAGCAAAGGCAAAAACAATATGATGCCTCGTTGGCGCTTAAGAAAAAATATGCAAATGAAAAAAGGGATTCGCTTTACAGGATCAGAAGTATTTTCAACGGGACAGCCTCAAGAAGTAATCTGAACGAGCGATTTAATAATTTTATTGATGATAGCTTTACAGAAACATCGAGGGATCTGCTTGTTTACCGTACATTTAGCGTAAGCAGGTTGGGTATCTGGAACAGTGATAAACCCTGTGTATTTGTTAGTACGGCTAGTTTAAATCATACGGCAGAATTTACATCCATTGAAAATGAAGCCTTAATATTGAAAAGTGTTTACCTGATAAAGCGTGATATAAACAGTCTTTATCCTATTCAGGAACAGGATTTTAATCGCTTTCCGTTAACAAATAATGTTGACATAATTGTTGGGATCGGATATAATGACAAAGTATATTATATAAAAGACGAAGATCTGAAGCAAACAGATATCAGCAAAAAAGGGCTATTATTTAAAATGAAAGAAATAGGTGGCGTGACGAGTTCAGTTAGTTTAAAACAACTCCTTAAAATTTAACGATATGATCGCTCGTGTGTTACTTCTATTGCTTATTACTACGTTTTGCCGGGCGCAAGAGCCCGGCAAAACACTTGTTTTTAAAGCACGTGCTCCAGCCACCGAATGTTCCATTATCTGTAAGGAAAACTTTTTTTGGCTGGAAACAGAAAATCCGGTTCAGATCAAAGTGAAAGCTGCACGGAACATTAAAACAAAGGTAGAGGTAACAGGTGGAAAGATAATGTCAGTTAAGGATGATATCTATTACATACTTTTTACAAGGCCCGGCACTGCTGCTATTTCTGTATACCAAACCACAATGTATGGCCGTGAGCTTGTAGCCACTAAAAAGCTACCGATCAAAAATCCTGATATTTATTTTTTGGATATTAAACTCGATTCCGTATCCAAATTCTTCAGGCTGCGTGGTGCCAACGTTTATGCTTATTCGCACTATTATAAAAAGAGAATGGATATCGTCTCGTTTGAAATGTATTACATAGCTGATACAACCAGAAAAATCCAAAAAAAAGTGCCCCCTGTTCGTATGAAATCAGATACCTGTATGATCACAGCGGAGATGAAAAAATACCTGCTTAATTTTCAACCAAAGTATAATTCGATCTACCTTCATAATATCGTTTGTCGTGTTCCTGATGGCAGTAAACGGATATTGGATCCGATACAACTTAATGTAGAAGTAGATACTACTAATAAAGAAAAATTAAGTTTGATGTATTCGGTAAAACGAAAAATATTGTGATGCCCACTGTGCGCATTTACCTGTTTCTTTCTATTTGCTATACTATGCGTGGGATAAATTTTCCGCAGTCCTTCGCGCATTCTCGACTCCGCTCGAATTGACAGCGCACATAGTCAGTTCGAGCGGAGTCGAGAACGAGTGCCGGGTTTATTATATTAGTATTCTGATGCGGAAATCTATCCCGTTTTTTAGTATAATTTTAGTAACGGTATAACTCAAATTGTTTTTACTGTTTTCAGATCCGCTTTGTCAGGAATTATTTTTAAAAGTACTTTCGAGATCATCGGAACAAACCCTGCGAATAGTGCAACCCCTAAAACATTAAATAACACATGTGCATTGGCAATGTGTCGTGTTAGAGGTGCTCCCCCGGAAATTAAATTTACCAATGAAGTAAATGGTATTATTAATATCAATCCTAATACCAGTGATACGATATTAAAAAACAAATGAAACACCCCCGCTCTTATCGCGTCTCTTGACCTTCCAATGGAGGCAATTAAAGTGTTTGAACAAGTGCCCAATTCAGCACCAAGCATTACAGCTATTGCAGCGGATAAAGTAATTAGATTTTGATTTGCCAGCGATATCACAATACCAAGAGTAGCGGAGGAGGATTGAATTAATAACGTTGTGATGGCGCCCGTTAAAGCTCCTTTATAAGGGGTTTCTATTTGCGTCATCAGGTTAGCAAAAGAGGGTATGGTTTTTAATGGTTCAGCGGATGCACCGATGTAATACAATCCGAAAAAAATTAATCCAAGTCCCAAAATACATGTTCCAATTTGTTTTGTTTTATCATTTCTCCCTGCTAAAAAGATGACAAAGCCTATTAATAGTGGAATTGCTGAATATGCTCCAACATCAAATGCGATGATCTGGCTGCCCACTGCTGTTCCGATATTTGAACCCAGGATAATTCCTAACGATTGCTTAGAAGTGAGTAATTGAGCGTTTACAAGAGCTATAACCATAATGATCACAACAGAAGATGAATCTAAAATTGTTGTAGCAATAGCACCGGTTAAGATTCCGGTAAAAACATTCGATGTAAATTTTTCAAGTATTTGCTTCATTTTATCCGAAGCAAGCGCTTTCATTCCTTTCGACATATTCGACACTCCCAATAAAAACAGGGTAAGCCCGGCAAGGAAGTTTAGAAGAATTAAAAACCAATTTACATGATCCATTATAAAAGAATAAAAGGATTTTACTTAAGCAGGATGCAGCATCTCGGATAAGTAGATTGATCTACAAAGATCAGCCCCTCGCAAAGGATAAACATTACATAACTTTAGGAATAAATTACATCATTCACACATTGTAGCAAACGCGATTCTTCGGTTAAGCACTGACTGACCGCGCGCTGGTCATATTGAGCCTGTCGAAATATGTGCGATGGCTTTTGGAATTGATATTGCTATTCGTTTAAAAAAATTTAAGCAGGCTTGTAATTTCTTTTTTAATTGATAGGCCCAAAATTAATTTTTCCTGGTAGGCAAATTTAGTAGCAGTATTTTTTGATTTTTAGGAAGATGCGATTTATTATTTCTTGATATTATAATTGAAATATTCAATCGGATCAAAATAATATTTGTTCAGATCATTAATGCTATAGCAGATCAACGAATAGGAATTAAAAAATCGTTCAGGATTTTTATTGCTTGGTTTTATTTTACTTGGTTTTATTTTTATTAATTCAAAATGAAAATGATCAAATTGCCAACCAAAGCGATCCAACTCCGCTTTATTCATGAACCGTGCTATTGGAGTTTGGGAATTTACATTGTCCGAAACGTTCACCTTTACACCTGCGATATGTTCATATAAGGTCCACAGTTTGATCCCATTTATTTCATGTTCAATAATTAAGTTAGCAAATGGGCCATCCGTTCTTTTGCTTATTACAATGCCTTTTGCGATGGGGAAGATAGGTTCTGATTCGTAATTATCGCTTGGTCGTTTAATATCTATGCCTGTATGATAATGTTCAGGTACATTTGGCCTTGCTTTTCTGATCAATCCAAACTGGCCAATTTTGGTCAACCGGATCATTGAAATATCCTGGCGATTCCCAGATCCTATTGGTAAGGAGATTGGACCTTTGATTAAAATTGTTGTGATCAGAATAAGTAGAAACTTAGACATAGAATAAATTTGATTTTAAAAATAAACAAAACAATTTGAATTGTTTTAAAAGCAATTCGACTTTATTAATAAATTGAAAGCAAAAAAGGTTTAGCGTGTAAGGGTTTTGGTTTTTTTAATTACATTTATAGTGTAATGAAGGAACTCACACAACTTAATAGTGATGGCATTTTATCCGATGAGCAAGCTGCCGCCATTAATGAATATGAAAGTAATAAACCACTTTCAGTTCATTGGGAGTTGCGCACCCTTCTTTATTTAGGTATTCTTTTATTTACGTCCGGCATCGGTATACTCATTTACCTCAATATTGATACTATCGGACACCAGGCAATACTGGCTCTCATTGCCGCCTTATGTATTGGCTCTTTTTATTATGGATATAAAAACAAGCTGCCTTATGCACACGAAGAAACAAAACACCCTTCTCCTTTTTTCGATTACGTTGTTTTGTTAGGATGTTTGCTTTTCGGAATATTCATAGCGTATATACAGACTCAATACAATGTATTTGGTTTACATTATGGCATTGCTATATTTTTCCCAACCGTTCTTTTTTTTATTTGTGGTTATGCCTTTGATCATAAAGGTGTTTTGAGTTTAGGGATAACAGGCCTTGCAGCCTGGGCCGGACTTTCCATTACACCTCTTGACCTGCTTCAAAATAATGACTTTTCAGATACATCCATTATTTTCTCTTGCATTTCAATTGGATTGTTGATCGCAGGCTTTGCGATGTATTCCGACAAAAAAAACATCAAAAAACATTTTGGATTCAGCTATAATAACTTTGCTGCAAATATTTTGTTCATTGCCACTTTAGCTGCATTATTTGATCAGCCTTATAAATTGATCAGCGTTTTATTTTTAGCAGGCATTAGTTTTTATTATATTAAATATGCCATTGAGCAGCATTCTTTTTTGTTTTTGCTTTTATCAGTTGTTTATAGCTATATCGGATTAACCTTTTGCATTTTTTCGTTCATACCACTAAATGGAGAGATAATATTGCTTGGCTTCTTTTATGTGGCAGCTTCTTGTGGCGGGATCATCGTCTTTTTTATTAATTATAAAAAAATACTCCGTATAAAAAAATGATAGCCTACGATCCTTCTTTTCTGCGTAATAGTGCCATTGTAAAAAAATCAAAACAATGGTATAGCAAACAGCTCATCTCAGCTGAGCAAATGAATAATATTTTAAAAAATTATTCCACAGGATTCTATTCCCCAAATCTTTTTATAAAAATTGGGTTGTTTGTTTTTGCATTTATTGCTATTGCTGCTGCTGTTGGTTTTTATAGCCTTTTCTTTGTGTTGCTGGGTGTAAATGGCCAAACCGGATTTTTTGTTTTTACCTGCCTTTTATTTTCTGTGGCCTGTGTGTTTTTATTAGAGTATTTTATAAAGAACAAAAAGGTATATCGTGCAGGAGTGGATGAATGTCTTTTATATTCAGCTTTAGGTTTTGTATTAACCGCCATCGGGATTCTCATTAATGATGGATTTGAACCATCCGAAAATGCACTACTTTTCTGTATACTTGCTTTACCCTTCTTAATAGCAGCAATTGTACGTTATGCCGACACGTTCGTTACTTTAGTACTAGCTGTTTGTTTGTATATTATCTTTTTTTTATCTCTATTAAAACTTGGTGAGATCGCGAAACTAATCATGCCCTTTGCATTAATGATCGTATCAATTCCTGTTTATTTATTGGCAATAAAACAAAAGCAGAAAGAAACTCTTTTTCATTGGAAAAAATGTATTGTTGTTTTCGAATGGCTTGCGCTGATCGTATTTTATTTAGCAGGCAATTATTTTGTGATCAGGGAAACAAGCATTGCATTTTTTGATATGCATTTAAATGAGGGTGAAAACATTCCATTGGCTTTTGTATTTTACATCTTAACTGCAACCATCCCTTTGCTCTATGTTTATTATGGTTTAAAGAAAAAAGACAAAACGCTTTTATGGACCGGCCTATTATTGATCGCGGCAGCAGTATTAACCTTTAAATATTACTTCAGTTTGGGCCATCCCGAAATTACACTTACACTTGCAGGCATGGTATTGATCATTGTTTCCTATACTTGTATAAAGATGCTTAAAACACCTAAATATGGGATCACTTTTGAAGAGGAACCTGATGAAGATAATTTCTTAAGATCAAATGTCGAAGCCTTGGTTATCGCTCAAAATTTTGGTGGACAAAATGCCGAAACACCATCCGGAACACAATTTGGTGGTGGCGGTTTTGGTGGTGCCGGTTCCGGAGGGAACTTTTGAAGGGCGAATTCGTCTTACTAAAATTTGCTTGTAATATTAGTTACAATTTGATCTTTTCGTTTAATAACAGAACTACCTTCTCGGCCGTTGTTTTCAATTCAGGAGGGATTTGTGGATCAGACTTTTCTCTTGAGCCAGCGCTTTGATCGCCCGCTGTTTCTATTTCTCCCATATTTATTTTTCTACCGTCCAGCGTTTGAAGATAGATACTTAAATAAAAAACATCCCCCATTGCATATCCATCGTGAAACAAACTATAATTATACTGAATGCTCTCAACCGAACTAAAGGCAATGTGTTCCGATGATGGAATAAAAATGTAGTTATAGTCAGTAATAATTATTTCTTTTTCTTTCATATTTAGTATTGTCTTCCTTTCAGGGAAACCAAAAGCAAATAAAAAGCAGCCTGGTATCAATAAATAGAATAGTCCTGAGTTTATCTTATCGGAGTATTTTTTTAGGAAAGGAATAAAAAAAATCGGGATGCTGATCAGTGCATAACCAATATATCCAAACAATAAGTAAACCGCAAAGCGGAAGGTGGCGGAAGTGGTATGTGAAAACTCAAAGCTTAAACCGGGACTGGTTAAGTAATGATCAGAAAAAGAAAAATAACTATTATGAAAAGGGATCAGTGCTTTGCCAAGTGGGTCCGCGTTATTGAACAAATGCAAAATTTGCTCAATAATGAAGACAACAGCAAACAACGAAATTACTTTTATTAGAAGTAACCAGCCGCCTTTAAAATACTTCGTTTTATTTAATGGAATACGCACAGGAGAATATTATTTTCATTGATAGATAATTTAAAACAGGCATGTTGGTTCAAAGATATAAAAAACAAAACAGAATTTTTATGTTCTAATTGGTAAGCGCTACTACTGCATTGCCTAAAAGCAATTGTTTCAATTCTTCTAAAATCCAAACAAAAGCTTTAATTCATTTTCAATTTTACTGTTCCCCGAGTTAAATCCAATTTCCTTCATTAAAATTTTGCCATCTTTATCAATCAGATAGGTAGTGGGAACAGAAGTCACAGCAAACAATTTGAGTGAAATTTCTTTATTGTCAAGCAATTGAGTCCAGGGAAGATTTTCATTTGAAACGGCTCCTAGCCAAGAATCCTTGTTTTGATCAATTGAGATATTTATAAACTCAATGTCTTTCCCTTTATACTTATTGTAGATTTCTATCATGTGTGGAAATGACTGACGACAGGGTCCACACCAGCTTGCCCAAAAATCCAGAACTATGTATTTCCCTTTCAGATGCTCAAGGTCGAAAGGCTTGTCCTTATCCGTCAGGAGGCTGAAGTTTTTAACTAAACTGCCTGTTTGGGAATTTTTTGCACCGGTTATGTAATCAGAAATGGATTTTCCAAGTGTCGAATTTTTTATGTCGCTTGTAAATCTATCATAACTTTCTGAGGCGTCCTTAAAATTTAACCATGCCTTATATTCATTAAAAATAAACATACCTGTATAAGAATTCATATTGTCATTAATGAATTTTATTAAAATTGGTGGAAACATGATATTAATTAATGAATCTCTGCTCTTATCTATTTTTCCAAACGCGGAGTCTTCATTGAGAATCGAGTCTTTTCCATATTGCTTTTTTACAAGTTCCAATGTTTGTTCATCAATTTTTTCTTTATCATTATTAAAGGTCTGATATAATGCTGCTGACTGTAAACCTGTTACAATTGAACTGTTAAATCCCTTATCAATATTTCCCACTGTAATAATAACTACGCCTGGTTTATCAATTAGTACACCAAATGGCAGATACCTTTTTTTTACTTTGCTGTCGTACTCAGTGAAGAATCTGGGAAACACAGGTTTGTAGAATGGAATGGTAAATTCAAAATTTCCATCTTTCATTTCATGAACCAGCCCTTTGGGTATTCCTTCACCATAACAATAAACTTTATTGAATCCTTTGTTGTCACCCTTAATTGTTCCCTTAATAATTATTTGTTCGTTTTTTTCTTGAGCATAGGTACTAACTGCTATAGATAAAAATGCTAATAGAATATATCTCATAGGGGTTTTGATTATTTAAAATTAATGATTGACGATTCTATTTTAAATGAATATTCATTTGTTTTTAATTTAATTTTTATCCCATCAAGATATTATTTTTCTTGATCTCAGTTATTTGCGACAATTATTTTTTTGATTAAGATCTGATTCCCTTCTTTGATTTTCAAAAAGTAGAGTCCGGCTTGAAGATCAGTTATATCAATCGTTTCATTTTGTTTGGAAACAAAAGCAGTCATAAATTCTTGTCCGATTGAATTATAAATAGTTACTGTAATGTTATTTAACGTATTCCATTTTAAAATTAATTTGGTAGTAGCGGGGTTAGGATAAAAAGTAATTTCACTTTCAATATCGGATTCTATGATTCCTGATGGATTTGAAATTTCTCTGACCGGGCATCCGCTCCAGGGGCAAAATTGACCAAGGTTACCAACCCAGTATGCGGTATCGGCATCCACATCCGAATAGGGGCAGCCATCACACAGCTCTATTGCAATTTCCGCAAGACTCCACTGATCAGGAACAAAGTGCCATAAAAACCAATGACTTGCATTGTGGTTATGTCCACCATTTCCATAGGTGATAGCTCCATTAATAAATCTTCTGTTGTTTAACGGTTTTGCGAGGTCCGCTAAAACGGTATCAATTATCGCTTGATCCGAAGCAGCTGCAATAAAGCACGTGTCCTGCCAGTTTCCGTGACCGCAGCTTGTAGTAAATTCAAAGTACCGTGTAGTTTGAGATTTTGTAATCAAACATATATTTAGAACCAATATAAAAATCAGGAATGTTTTTTTCATTCATAATACTTTTTATCTGTTAAATAATTGACCAATACATTACCTGATCTTGTTCCCTGTTTTAAAGTTTTATTTCAAACAAACAGGCCGGAACATTGTGGTAATGGTCGGGCAGCCCTTTCGTGTTTTTTAGATCAAACATTCCCAGGAAATTAAAACCGGCATTGGTATAATGCTCAATTAATTTTATATTATTCCCAAGCGTATCTAATCGTACAAAATCTTTACCAATGCTTTTTGCGTAACCCTTTGCCCATTCTGTAATGATCGAAACATAATTATGACCTCTGAAATTTGGATTGGTTGCAATTCGATGTATATAAATGGCGGCATCGGCATTTCGTTCTTCCCAAATTTGCTCATCGCTAAAAGTAGTTGCCCATACGCAGGCAATTTCCCCATCAATCATTAATTTCCACTGACGGTTCTCTGCTATTTCGGTCTCCACCAGTTGCTTTTCAAACTCAGGCCAAACTACTACTGTTTTCTTTATTTTTTGATATTCAGATGCGATCTTATAGAGTCGGAATATTTCAGAAATATCAGTTGATATACAATTTTCTATTTTCATATTATTTATTTCGTTTACGGCCACCTTCTGTTTAGTGCGTACAGGCGTTTTTTTTTGTTTTTTCAAATATTGTTCAAGCGAGATAAGTCGCTAAAAACAGTATGCTCAAATAGGTCCAGAGTAACGAAAATAAAATATGCATTGCTGTTTCAAATGTTTTGCCTCTCCAAAGTTTTGGAGAATATCCAAAGAACTGGATGAATAATCTTATCCACCAAAAAGCGCTGAGCCCCAATGCTATTCGCTTTCCGAGATCAGTTTCGATAAGCTCTTTTGATGAAGTGATGCACAATAGTCCGATAAGAAATACCACTAATGCAATGAAGAAGGTATGAATATACATCATTTGCCTGTTGATCAAAGTCAATGGGCTTAGGTCTTTTTCCCAATTGAAATATTTCGGAAAAAGGAAGTGTAGAATTGACAAAGCAATTAAAAATACTCCTGTTATTTTATAATGAATTTCCATTTTTCTCAAGTATAAAGGTCGAAATAAAAGGTGTAAGTTTTAATTCATTTTGAATTTTAAGTTCTGCTGCCTCAAAGGTTTTGAGCCATGTTGACTTCGAATAAAAATGAAAGAAGCCAATATTATAAGCCAAAAAATTAGCAGAGTCTCTGAGGTGTTCGGTAATAAAGATCCGGCCACCGGGTTTTAAAATTCTTTTTAGTTCCTTAAAAAACGTAGCACGTTCATTTTCATTTCTTATTTCATGAGCCGAAAGAATTACAAATATTTTATCAGCGGAATTATCTGCCAATTTCAAATTAGTTGTTTCAACCTGCTTTGTATTATGGAATGGGGGATATGCTTCTCTTGCTCTTTTAATAGAAATTTCGGTATGTTTCAATGGATCGTAAAAATCAAGCGCAATAAGCTCCGCATTTTTAAATTTTTCTTTTAGTAAAATACTTGTCTCGTCAAAGCCCGCATTAATGTTTACAATCACCTCTTTTGTATTTTGTTGTCCGATCCATTTTAAATTATAGAGCCCTGACAGATCGTAAACATAAAAAGAGACCGCTAAGGAAATAAAAATTGTTGCACTCACAACAATGAAAATAATAATTAAATAGGATCGATAGGGTTCATTGATTTTATTGGCTATGGCCACGAGGAAGAACAACAGGCTAATTGCAAGAAAATAGAAGTGCCAGTTGAAACGAATAATGTTCAGGACACCTTGAAAGGGCTTTCTCATTTTTTCCATTTTTCTATTTTACCTTTTTTCCAGTAATATGGAATGTTGTTAATTATAAAAGCATTCGCTAATATGGGATCTTTAAGGTTTAATGAATCTAAAAATGAAACACGATGATCAACGATTTTTATTGGTTTTGGCGTCCAGTTTTGCCTAACGCCTTCAATGATCAATACTTCTTTAGTTTCCGAATTATAAGTAAATGTAAAAGGCAAAGGACCTGCAAACCGCCTTGCTTCTTTCCAATCGGCAAAGGGTGAATTTTCAGGTAAAGAAACATCCGTTTCAGCAATATCGATTTTGATATTAAAATTTGATCTGATCGATGTTATTTCCTTAATGTTGGCTTGTTCCTTTTGGCTAATGTCGGTGGTTGTGTAATTGTAATGAGTGAAAATATTGCCCATCACTTCCATTTTCTTCCGGTTCGTTTCAGATTTAAGAATGTATAATCCTCTTAAATTTTTTCCGGCAGCATTGGTATATCTTACAAATACACGGTAACCAATTAAAAAAAAATCGTTGCCCATAAATTTTGGAAATCCTTTAGGGCGAAGTTCTTTGGTCTGTACCATTGCCATTGCAACAAATGCCCATTTGTTGTTAAATGTGTCCAGCTCCAAACATTCCGGAATAAGGTGTTGAACCTGTTCTTTAGGAACTGCAAAGGTGAGAACAAGCGAGCTTTCAAAAAAAGCTTCAACTCCGAACGGATGATTTTTTAGAAATGAAAACATATTAGATCTCTTGAGTCAACTTTTTGTTCAAATGAAATTCATTATAGTAAACGGTAACAATAAGCAGCAAAGCGAATAAAGAGTTTACCTTCCCCCAAAGTAATATCTCCGGAACAAGAATAAATTCAAGTGTGTTCATTGTTGCTATAATTGCTATTTGTGCAATTGCATTTAACCTTGTTTTAATACGGCTTAAGATCCAAATTGCCATTGCAATTTCTGAAAGTCCGATCAAAAGTGTTAAGGGGCTCGAATAGGAGGTACCTAAAATTTCTGAAACTATTTGTTGATGTCGGGGAACAAAATTAAGCACCTTACAAAAAAGGCCGTTTGCGATCCATATTATGGCAATGCAATACGTCAATATTTTATGAATGCTTTTGTCTGTCATTGTTTTGTAAATTTAGTTTTAAAAACAAATAAAACAATTTAAATTATTTTATAAGTTTTAGGATGCGCAGCGAAACTCAACTGTTAAAACCATACCAAGCTTCACACAAATGCCCCTCCTTTGGCTTAACTCCCACTGACGCATAAATTTTTTGTTTAAAATTTTTTTAAACAAAATTTTTTTTTATTTTTACTTTGCGATGCAAGAAATTGAAACACGAACAGTTGTTAACAGTTTAATAGAAGAAGGGGTACTTAAAGTGGTGGTTAAGGAAAATGTTAACCTAACGCTAAAGGATGCCCAGGATAATTACAAAGCTGCAGTACAATTAACAAATGGAAAAAGGTTTAGTGTTTTGGTTGAAGGCCATGATTTTGTGACCATTGATGATGATGCCCGTGAATTTTCTTCTACAGCCGAAGCATTCGTAAATACTATTGCTATGGCCATTGTGGTAAGATCATTGAGTACGCGTTTACTTGGACTTTTTTTATTGCAACTAAATAAACGTAATCACAAAACGGATATAAAATTATTTAAAAACGGAGATGTAGCCCTATTGTGGATAAAAGAAAAAATGAAAGCGGATAAACTCCGACAATTAGATCCGGCTCGGTAAGTCTTTTTTTTCTTTGTTGGCTTGCAATACTTCTGCTTAGCGTCCAATGTCATTAAGTTAAAATGCCATCGCACATATTTCGACAGGCTCAATATGACCAGCGCACGGTCAGTCTGAGTCCTTCAATACTGCGGCAACCTTGGGCAGGCGTTCCTGTTAGAAAAGGCCTTAACTTAATGACATTGGCTTAGCGCCTTCTGGGCCAGGTTATATTAAAACCTGATTCCAATTAAACAAACATCATCCACCTGCTCTAAATTGCCTTTCCAATCATGAAAAGTATCATTTAGTTTTTGTTTTTGCTCATCCATAGAGAAGGATGAAATTGATAATAAAAATTCTTTTAATTGTTTAGACATAAATTTTTTGCCTTTTAGGCCACCAAATTGGTCAGGAAAGCCATCGGTCAATGTATATATTACATCACCTTTTTGCAGTAGAAATTCGTTTTGAGTAAATGGTAGTTGGTCTTTATCGCTTTTACCTATAGGCATTTTGTCTGGTTTTAGTTCAGTTAAGCTGTTTCCTCGTATTACCCAAATTGGGTTATTGGCAGCAGAGTATCTGAATTTTTGATTAGCAAAATCAAAGCAAATTAAACTTGCGTCCATGCCATCTTTGCCGCCTTCAGGGCTGCCATCTTTTTTTAAGCGTTCAATAATTGTTTTACGTGTTTGGCTGAGTATTTCCGAAGGCTCGAAAAAGTCATTTTCAACAGCTTTTTCGAGCGAAGAAATATTTAATATACTCATAATAGCGCCTGGAACTCCATGGCCAGTACTATCGGCAGTTGCTAAAGCAAAGTTGCCATTACCTAGTATACTTGCCCAATAAAAATCACCACTAACCACATCTTTTGGTTGAAAGAAAACAAAGTATTCGTTTAAATTTTCATTCAATAATTCTGTAGATGCCAAAAAGCTACGCTGTATCCGTTCGGCATAATTAATGCTATCGATTATTTCTTTGTGTTTTTCTTCTACAATTTTATTTTTCTCCACTATAATAACCGTTGCTTTCCGCACTTCTTCAGTAAGTTCTTTTGCTTTTGCTCTTAGTCGCCTTCCATTCCACCATACAATGAGTACAACTAATGCAATTGCTGCAATACCATACACACTATACATCCACCATGTTCTCCACCAGGGCGGAAGTACTTTAAATTTATATTCTATCGGCTTGCTCCACACGCCAAAAGGACTTTGCGCTTTCAATTTAAAGGTGTAAGTGCCTTCATAAATGTTACCAAAGGCGGCTGAGGCCGCATTTGTTATAGGGCTCCAATCATTATCATAACCCTCTAATATGTATTGGTAACGCACAAGATATGGCTTGGCTGGTTCAATCGCAGCAAAATCAAATGTTATATTATTGTTCGTGCTTGATAATACAAGATTTTCGGGTAATGGATAAAACTTTGTGATGCCGTCAAATTGCACATCCATAAATTTTTGACGCATTGTGTTGCGCTCTTCATCACTTAACACTTTGCCAAAAGTTGTAACTTCTTCGGTAATGTTTGGCGCGGTAGTAACACCGTCAGTTTCCTCCAACTTTGAGCTTTGAACTTTAAACTTTGGATCTTCTAAGTTGTACCAGGAAATATTCTCGTTATTTATTTTTATACTTTGAATAAAAACATCAGGTGGCATCTTGTTTTTATTTAATGCTGTATAATCAAACCTTACCAATGCCGTTTTATCTGCGCCAGTAGCAATCCAGATAATTCCCTTGCTGTCTGTGAACATAGCATTTTGTCCAGCGTTCACATCTTTTACGGGATACCCCATTGCGGAATTATAAATTTCAATAACAGGATTATAATTTTTTAACTCTTCATTGTTCAAATTATTTTCTGCTGGTATGTTGCTTTGTGCACTTTTACCTTGTAATTTTGGAGTGAAGGACACCAGCATTCCTACTCCGAAGTTTGTTCCTATTGCTATGTTCTGTTCTTTAGTAATTACTATTTGCGTTACAGCATTGTCAGGTAGTCCTTGCGTTGTGGTAAAATTTGCGAATGATTTCCCGTCATAGCGGCTCATTCCTCCGCCATAAGTACCGAACCAAAGATTTCCAGCTTTGTCTTCTGTAATGCTCAAAACTATATTATTTGCCAGTCCTTGTGCTGAGGTAAAATTCGTAAATGATTTAACAAATTTTCCATTGATTTTTTTAAGACCCTGTGTTTCTTGAGGAATAGCTTCTCCTCTTTGCTGGGCAGCTTCAATCGCCTCAACTCGGTTGCCGTCATAACAGCTTACTCCTCCGCCATCAGTGCCGAACCAAAGATTCCCCTTTTTATCTTCTGTGATGCACCAAACCACATTGCTTGCCAGTCCTTGTGCTGTGGTAAAATTCGTAAATGATTCTGAGCCTGTCCTGAGCTCGGCCGAAGGGTCATAACGGCTTACTCCTCCGCCATCAGTGCCGAACCAAATATTTCCCATTTTATCTTCAATGATACTCTTTACCACATTATTTGCCAGCCCTTGCGCTGTGGTATAATTCGTAAATGATTTCCCATCATAACGGCTCACTCCTCCGCCATAAGTACTGAACCAAAGATTTTCCTTTTTATCTTTCCCGATGCTCCAAATTGCATTGTTTGCGAGCCCTTGCGCTGTGGTATAATTCGTAAATGATTTCCCGTCATAACGGCTCATTCCTCCGCCCTCAGTGCCGAACCAAAGATGTCCCGATTTATCTTCCGAGATGCTCGAAACTACATTATTTGCCATTCCTTGTACTGTGGTAAAGTTCGTAAAAGCTTTCCCATCATAACGGCTCACTCCTCCGCCATTGGTGCCAATCCAAAGATTTCCCGTTTTATCTTCCGTGATGCTCGAAACTGTATTGTTTGCCAGCCCCTGTGCTGTGGTAAAGTTCGTAAAGTATTCTGCGCCTGTCTTGAATTTTGCCGAAGGGTCATAACGACTCACTCCGCCTCCGCCATCAGTGCCGAACCAAATATTTCCATATTTATCTTCCGTGATGTTTGTTACTGCATTATTTGTGAATCCTTGTGCTATGGTGAAATTCGTAAATGATTCTGAGCCTGTCCTGAGCTTTGCCGAATGATCATAGCGACTTACTCCTCCGCGAGAAGTACCGAACCAAAGATTCCCTGTTTTATCTTCTGTAATGCTCCAAACTTCATTATGTACAAGACCTTGCGCAGTGGTAAAGTTGGTAAATGATTCTGTGCTTCTTCTAAGCGTTGCCGAAGGATCATAACGGCTCACCCCTCCTCCATAAGTGCCGAACCAAAGATTTCCCGCTTTATCTTCTGTAATGCTCAAAACTATATTATTTGCGAGCCCTTGTGCCGTGGTAAAATTCGTAAATGATTCAGAGCCTGCCCTGAGCTTTGCAGAAGGATCATAACGGCTTACTCCTCCGCCATCAGTACCGAACCAAAGATTCCCCTTTTTATCTTCTGCGATGCTCCAAACTACATTATTTGTCAGTCCTTGTGCGGTGGTAAAATTCGTAAATGATTTTCCGTTATAACGGCTTACTCCTCCACCCAAAGTGCCGAACCAAAGATTTCCCATTTTATCTTCAATGATGCTCTTTACCGCATTATTTACCAGCCCTTGGGTTGTGGTAAAATTCGTAAATGATTTCCCATCATAACGGCTCACTCCTCCGCCAGGAGTACCGAACCAAAGATTCCCAAATTTATCCATAAGGGCACAGGAAATGGCATCAAGCGCCAATCCTTGGTCGGTAGTGTAGTTGGTGAAATTGGAAGTGCCTCCTGCTTCGCCCATAATAAAAGGCTTACCGTCTTTATCTCTGATTGCCTCGCCTTTATTGTTTTTTAAAACGGCAAGCGGAATAATGGTTGGAGGAATGGTTATGGTTTGCGGTTTTGGAGTTTTTTCTAAAAAAAATTCTTTTGGCTTGCTTGAGTCAGGAAGATTGTCGATAACAGTTACGAGAGGAGGAAAAACGCTGTCTTGTTTTACTATTCCGGATTTTTGGTTTTCCTGTTTTGATTGCTCCGTATTGGTTTCGGACTTGTTTGAGCAAGAGGAGTGTAAAAACAATACGGTTATAAAAAAAACAGATTGAAAAAAAATTTTGCTTGTATGGAATTTAATTTTCAAATTTTTTTTCAAATTTTAAATGATCTATCAAATGTATTAAATTATTTGTTGAATGATAAAAAAGCGGACTGGAAAATTTGGCTTTTTTGATCTTGGCTGGGTTGGCTTATGTGGCAGGGTAGGGTGTTTCAAACACTTAAACCTTGTCTCCGAATTAAATACGAGGATGGTAAGCGAAGCTTACATGTTAAAAAATGTCAAAAGCCCTTACACACTGCAACGCTATAGTTTGGCTGCTGCTGTGGTTCCTAAAGTAAATCGAGGATTAGTGAAGGGACAGAAAAAAATTAAAATTTATTTTGCTTTTTCTTTCATTTGCATAGTAGGCTCTATGATGCTTGCACGGTTGCCTTCCGTATCAAAAAATGAAACATACATCCCAAACCCTGGTATTTCGGAAGGTTCACCTATCACTTGGCCACCGGCTTTAGTAATTTTGTTCATGGATTTTTTAATACTGTCAACAGCAATAACCACTGATGGGTATTGTGCCGGCTTATCTGCACTTTTTGGAAAAAAACCGCCATTGATCATGCCTGCTTTTTTAGGTTTCCCGGTTTTGTCAACATCGGTAGTGGTAGTTGCCAGCACATAGTTTCCCATTTCCTCACCCAGCATTTGTGTTTGCCAGCCAAATGCGCTGGTATAAAATTTTGCCATTCTTTTTCTGTCATCTGCAGGCATTTCAAAGTGTACTACAGGATCTGCTTTTTTTGCAGCAGGTTTTTTTGCGCTTGTTTTTTTTTGTGTTGCCATTTTGTTTTTTTGAAATTAATTAATAGGGGATAAAATGTCCCCATTTTAAATAGAACACAAAAAAAATGCCATGCAGCGATGTACTTGTAATTCTGTTTTATTTTATAATGTTTTGTTCTTCGATGTTATTTTCCAATACTATATTTTCGCTGTTCAAGATTTCTTTTTCCATTTAATTATTTCCTTTTTTATTTTTACTACCCATCACTTTAAGATAATTGTAAAAAACAATTAGTTACCATGCTCTGGATTATATTCGATCTCAATGGTTGCATGAGATACATGCAATACTTTTAGTTCTTGTTTTATACTTTCTTTAAGGTATTCCGCATCTTTTAAGCTCATGGCGTCTGTTACTACTACGTGCATCGTAACTACACTATGTTCGCCATCTAAGGACCAAAGATGAAAATCATGTATATTCCGTACTTGTTTATTCCTGGCAATAAGAGATTTGATTTCTTCTTCCATTTTTGGGTTAGGTACGCCTTGTAAAATTATTCTTAAAACAGGTTTTAAGTTGCGATACACATTAAGTAGTATAAAACAGGCAATGCCTAAAGATAATATGGGATCAAGTATCGGCACATCATAGAACATCATAACCAATGCACCGATAAGTACAGCTACCCAACCTAAAATATCTTCTAAGAAATGAAGTGAAACTACCTTCTCGTTAATACTGCTGCCTTTCTTTAGGCGAAGCATTGCAATGCCATTAAATACTACACCCAAAATGGCCAGTATAAGCATTCCTTGAGCATCTGCCTGCTCGGGTGATGCCATCCTCTCGATCGCTTCTTTTATGATAAATACCGATCCTATTATCAGCACTATTGAATTTATAAATGCTCCTAATATTGAAAAACGGTTATAGCCATAAGTATAAGTAGTGTCTTTCGGTTGTTTTGCCTTTTTTTGTAAATACCAGGATATTCCCAGCGAAAGGCTGTCACCAAAATCGTGCAGTGCATCAGAGAGTATCGCAATACTATTTGTATATAACCCACCAACAAGTTCTATTACTGCAAATAGTGTGTTGATGACAAATGCAGCACGTAAATTTCCTGTGCTATGGTCGTGCCCATGATCGTGGTTATGTTCCATTAACTTGCCTCTGTTGTGAAATGCTTTGTTGTAATATTGTTTGTCAGGTTCTTTTGTCTGACTTACTTGACCGCGACTTCTGAATATATTTGTAAAATGTGCTGGAAATTAAACACGCACTCCGATGATCAAAATATCGTCAATTTGCTCCAATCCTGCTTTCCAATTTTCTATAAAGCTGTCTAGGTGTCGCTCTTGTTCCTTCATTGGTTTATTTTGAATTTCAATTAAAACTTCTTTCAGTTTTTTTGTCATTAATTTTTTTCCGTCTTTACCCCCAAATTGGTCTGCGTAGCCGTCAGTGCAAATGTAAAAAGTGTCGCCTTGCTGTAAATTTAATTCGTGACTGTCAAAGTGCTGAGTGTCTTCGGTAAGGCCACCAATGGCTTTTTTTGTAGCTTTAATTTCTTCAACTACGGACTGTCCCTTGCGAACGATCCAAATTGGTCTGTTCGCACCGGCATATTTAACAATGCGCTTTTTTATGTCAACCGAACAAAGGGCAATGTCCATTCCATCTCGTGTTGATTCATCGCTGTCGGATTGTTTAAGAGCGGTTTTGATTCCTTTATTCAGAAGTGATAAAATTTCTGAGGTGTCAGCACTTTCGGAAACAGCGTCATGTAATTTTGCAGAGCCTATCATACTCATAAATGCTCCCGGTACTCCATGACCAGTACAGTCAGCAACACCAATAATAAAAAGCCCTTCCGCAGTATTCTCTGAACCAGGCCTGGCGACAGGATGTGGAGAAGGGACGTGGAAGAAATAAAAATCTCCGCTCACAATATCTTTTGGTTTGAAAAGCACAAACGATTGTGGAAATGCGGTCTCAATATCCTTAAGGTGTGGAAGCATTGCATGTTGTATACGCTTCGCATAAGTAATGCTGTCAATAATTTCTTTTTGCTTTTCAGTAATGGTATGAGTCGCTTTCCGCACTTCTTCAGTAAGTTCTGTTGCTTTGGCCCTTAAGCGTCTTCCGTTCCACCATACAATGAGTACAACTATCGTAATTGCTGAAATGCCATATATACTATACATCCACCAGGTTCTCCACCAGGGAGGGAGCACGGTAAATTTATATTCTATTGGCTCGCTCCACACGCCAAAAGGACTTTGTGCTTTTAATTTAAAAGTATATGCACCTTCATCTATATTACCAAATGTAGCGGTGGTGGCATTTGTTACCGGACTCCAATCGTTATCGTAGCCCTCTAAAATGTATTGGTACCGCACAAGATAGGGCTTGGCAGGTTCAATGGCTGCAAAATCAAATGTTACATTATTATTCTTGTATGGTAATAAAAGATTTTCGGGTAAGGGATAAAATTTTGTGATGCCATCAAATTTTAGTTCGCTAAATTTTTGACGCATTATGTTGCGCTCCTCATCACTTAGTACTTTACCTAAAGTTGTAACTTCTTCGGTAATGTTTGGCGCAGTGGTAGTACTGTCCGTTTGCTTCAACGTTGAACGCTCTAAGTTATGCCAACAAATAATTTCGTTATTTATTTTTATACCTTGAATTAAAACATCAGGCGGCATCTTGTTTTTATTTAATGCAGCATAATCAAACCTTACCAATGCCGTTTTATCTGCGCCAGTGGCAATCCAGATAATTCCATTGCTGTCTGTGAACATGGTGTTTTGTCCTGTGTTTACATCTTTTACAGGATACCCCATTGTGGAATTATAAATTTCAATAACAGGGGTATAGTTTTTCAATTCTTCATTGTTCAAATTATTCTGTGCCGGTATATTTTTTTGTGGGCTGTTACCTTTAGGACTGAATGAAACAACCAAGCCCAATCCATAATTTGTTCCAATTGCTATGTTTTGTTCTTTTGTAATTACAATTTGCGTTACAGTATTATCAGGCAGTCCATTGGCAGTAGTAAAATTTGTAAACCTACCCGCAGACCCGCTCATTCCAGGACTGGAGAACTCCCGCCCATCATAACGGCTTATTCCTCCACCAGCAGTACCTACCCAAAGATTTCCCATTTTATCTTCCACCATGCTGAAAACGAAGTTACTTCCCAGTCCTTGAGCGGTAGTAAAATTCGTGAAAGATTTAACAAGTTTTCCATTGATTTTTTTAAGGTCTTGTTGTGTTCGTTGAGGAACAATTTCACCTCTTTGCAGAGCAGCTTCAATCGCCTCAACTCGGTTTCCGTCATAACGGCTTACTCCTCCGCCACTCGTGCCAAACCAAAGATTTCCTCTTTTATCTTCAGTGATACCGAAAACGAAATTATTTGCCAGTCCCTGGGCTGTGGTATAATTCGTAAACGTGCCCGCAGACCCGCTCTTACTTTTACTGAAGGACTGCCGTTCATCATAACGGCTTACTCCGCCATTGGTACCAAACCAAAGGTTCCCCGTTTTATCTTCCTTGATGCACCTTATGATGTTATTTGCAAGCCCCTGAGCGGTGGAAAAATTCGTAAAAGATTTAACAAGTTTTCCATTGATTTTTTTAAGGTCTTGTTGTGTTCGTTGAGGAACAATTTCACCTCTTTGCAGAGCAGCTTCAATCGCCTCAACTCGGTTTCCGTCATAACGGCTTACCCCTCCACCATAAGTTCCGAACCAAAGGTTTCCTCTTTTATCTTCCGTAATGCTCAAAACGAAGTTATTTGCCAGTCCCTGGGCTGTGGTAAAATTCGTAAAAGCTTTCCCATCATAACAGCTTACTCCTCCTCCATAAGTTCCGAACCAAAGATTTCCTCTTTTATCTTCCATAATACTCAAAACCTGCTTATCTGCCAGCCCTTGGTCCATAGTGAAATTCGTAAAGGCTTTCCCGTCATAACGGCTTACTCCTCCGCCATCTGTTCCGAACCAAAGGTTTCCCATTTTATCTTCCGTGATGCTTTTTATGTTATTATTTGCCAGTCCTTGGGCTGTGGTAAAATTTGTAAAGGCTTTAACAAAATTTTTATTGATTTTTTTAAGATCTTGTTGTGTTTGTTGAGGAATAATTTTTTCTTTTTGTATTGCAACTTCAATCTTCTCAACTTGATTCCCATCATAACGGCTCAGTCCTCCGCCATCTGTACCGAACCAAAGATTTCCCATTTTATCTTCCGTAATGCTTCTTATGCTGTTATTTGCCAGTCCTTGAGCTGTGGTAAAATTCGTAAAGATTTTAGCCAGTTCATTAGTATGTTCTTTAAGGCCCTGTTGTATTTGCAAGTCATGTGTACATGTATTTTTATTGCAGGGATGATTTGCCCGGTTCCCATCATAACGGCTCAGTCCTCCGCCATTAGTTCCAAACCAAAGATCTCCTCTTTTATCTGCAGTAATACTCAAAACGTAGTTATTTGCCAGTCCTTGGGCTGTAGTATAATTGGTAAAGGCTTTAGCAAGTTCATTAGTATGTTCTTTAAGGTCTTGTTGTATTCGCAAATCATGTGTGCATGTATTTTTATTGCAGGGATGATTTGCCCGGTTTCCGTCATAACAGCTTACTCCTCCGCCATCAGTTCCAAACCAAAGATTTCCTTTTTTATCTTCCGCAATACCCGAAACGTGGTTATTTGCCAGTCCTTGGGCGGTGGTGAAATTTGTAAAGGCTTTAGCAAGTTCATTAGTATGTTCTTTAAAGTCTTGCTGTATCCGCAAATCATGCGTACATGAATTTTTATTGCAGGGATGATCTGCCCGGCTCTCATCATAACGGCTTACTCCTCCACTATTAGTTCCGAGCCAAAGATTTCCTTTTTTATCTTCAATGATGCTCAAAACCGTGTTATCTGCCAGTCCTTGGGCTGTTGTAAAATTCGTAAAGGCTTTCCCATCATAACGGCTTGCTCCCCCACCATCCGTTCCGAACCAAAGATTTCCCATTTTATCTTCCATGATACACAAAACTATGTTATGTGCCAGTCCTTGGGCTGTGGTAAAATTCGTAAAGGCTTTCCCGTCATAACGGCTCACTCCTGCACCATAAGTTCCGAACCAAAGATTTCCTGTTTTGTCCCTAAAGCCGCAGTTAATGGCATCAAGGGCAAGACCCTGGTCGGTGGTGTAGTTGATGAAATTGGAAGTACCTCCTGCTTCACCCAAAATAAAAGGGTTGCCGTCTTTGTCTTTGATTGGCACACCCTTTTCGTTTTTTAAAACAGCAAGGGGAATAATGTTTGGCGGAATTATTATTGATTGGGCTATTGGCGTTTTTTCTAAAAAAAATTCTTTTGGCTTGCTTGAGTCAGGAAGATTGTCGATAACAGTTACGAGAGGAGGAAAAACGCTGTCTTGTTTTACTATTCCGGATTTTTGGTTTTCCTGTTTTGATTGCTCCGTATTGGTTTCGGACTTGTTTGAGCAAGAGGAGTGTAAAAACAATACGGTTATAAAAAAAACAGATTGAAAAAAAATTTTGCTTGTATGGAATTTAATTTTCAAATTTTTTTTCAAATTTTAAATGATCTATCAAATGTATTAAATTATTTGTTGAATGATAAAAAAGCAGACTGGAAAATTTGGCCTTTTTAAATTTTGCGTTGGTTGACTTGTACGGGCTGGGGCAAAAGGACTTACGCAATGTTGTTCTTCAGTTTAACGCCCGATCTCATTATTTAAGAAGCCATCGCACATATTTCGACAGGCTCAATATGACCAACGCACGGTCAGTCTGAGCTTGTCGAAGACCATGGGCAGGCGCTCCTGTTAGAAAAGTCCTTAAATAATGGCATGGACTTAGTTTCTGACGGCAAAAACTATCGGGGAGTTCCCAAATTTTTAAAAAATAACATTAACCGCTAAGGCGCAAAGTGTTGATACTAAATTGTTTTTTTTAAAATTTTTCTTTGCGTCTCTGCGTCTTAGCGGTAAAAATAAATTTTTAGTACTGCCCTATATTATAAAAAACACTTACACGCTTTTATAAATAGCTATAAACTGCAATACAGTGCCGGCAAGCACAAACAAATGCCAAATACCATGTTGGTATTTAAGATTGTTCCACCGGTAAAAAACAACGCCTGCTGTGTAGGCCAGTCCCCCACCTAATATCCAGAGAAAAATATCCATAGGCATTTGTTCGTGTAAAGGTTGTATGATAAATACCACCATCCATCCCAGGAATAGGTATATAATAGTAGATAACAGGTCGAACCTGCCGGTAAAAAAAACTTTGAGTACACTACCGGTAATGATCAACGACCACATAACACTTAAGAAATAAATTGCAGTAGTGGTATCTGTATATTTACAAACGATCGGGGTGTATGTTCCGCCAATTAACAGGAAAATACCAATGTGATCCAACACCCTTAGCTTGCGTTTTGTAGCTTCTTTTTTTACAAGATGATACATTGTTGATGCCAGGTAAGCCATGAACATACCGAAACCAAAAATGGAAAGGCTCCAGATCATTTGTGGGTTATTGTTATGGATCGCCCTACTGATAAGCACCGGCAAAAACAAAAGTATTAGTAAAACACCAACTGCGTGCGTAGTGGTATTTACAATTTCTTCGCTGCTACTCTGGATCTTTTCTTTTGCTTTTATCTTAACAGCCGGGTAAAATATATTGTTCCCGGTACTTAAGTCTTGTTGATGCATGTCAAAACAGGTTCTGTTTCTGTTTTCCGGCTCATACAGAAAATTGTCTAATTCGGAGGGGGTAAAAGGGTTGATGTCTTTTAAAAGGCTTCCGAATTTTGGAAGGTGATCTGTTTTTTTTATTGTTCTCATAACCTTGCTGATAGTAATTGTTTTGTAATGCAAAGTTACAGCCGCAGCAGTGAGAAAATTTTTGACATTTGTCAAAAAAAATTTGTTTTGACAAATTATTTTGAGCGGATACGACTTAATGTTTCCTGTGTAATGCCGAGGTAAGAAGCGATATGGCCCAATGATGCCCGTTGAAGCAGGTGCGGGTTCTTGTCTACAAACATCTGGTAGCGTTCCTGTGCATTGTGAAACTGAAGTGCAACAATACGTTCATTGGATTGAAGGACAAAGTTGCGCAGTACATGGTTATATACTTTCATCAGTTCAGGGTGTTTTTCCAGGAGTTTTTCAAATTCCGGAAACGGTGCAGCGTGCACAACAGCATCCTCAAGCAATTCAATTGTATAAAAGCTTGGTTTGTGATCGTAATAGCTTTCTATGAGTGAAGTAAAGGTGTTTTCTCCATTAAAGCGGTAGGTAATGTCTTTCCCCTCTTCATTAAAATAAAAGGTGCGCGATAAACCACTTTCAATGTAAAATAATTGATTACAGACTTTACCTTCTTCATGAAGTTTGTGGCCTTTGGGCAGTTGTTCGGCAAAAAACACTTTGTGTATTTCTGCTTCCGTTTGGGGTACGATAGTAGTGAGACTCTTTAGAAAAGTGATCAGGTTCATATCCATTGTTTGTAACCTCTGTTTTGATTATATTGGTTGAAGCTTAGCGCCTTCTCGGGGGCAACACCCGACCATAACATTTATTTAGGTAAATATCTATTGTGATCTGTTTCTTCAACAGTATTTTGTTTTGCATATTCATGCAATGCAATAGGAATTGGTACTGGCACAGATTTAATTACCTGATTGAACTGTATTATTCTTTTGGTAAGTCTTGGGTGAGAAGAAGTTTTTTCCGCAAACCAGAACCAAAATCCGCTTTCGCTTGATTCCTGTTCAATAAATTTTTCGATATTAACTTTTGTCCATATATTTTTCCCGGAAGCTAAAAGTATCAATCCGGATTTTGCACCACTGGGGCAAAGTGAAGCCCCTATACTATCGCAAGTATATTCACAAGCCCTTGAATATGCAGAGTTAAGAAAAGGAACTATGAAAGATGGAAATAGCAATAATGTTTTTAGCAGGTGTTTTCGTTTTATATGTCCTAACTCATGGCCTATAACAAATTCAACAGTTTTCATATTGTTTTGATATGCTTCTTCTGCGATTTCTGAATAGAGTACAATATAATTAGCTCCCCAAAATGTGGTGGCAAATGCATTAAGAATGCCTCCACTTTGCATAATATATAAGTCAGGTACATTCTTTATTTCCAAAGTTGCGCACTGCGACAAAAGAATATTATAGATATCAGGAAATTGTGATTTGGTAACTTTGATAGCATTCCCTTTAATATACCCGATCAGTAACCCAAGTTTAAAATATATATATATTAAAAAAAGTACTATATATAACAATAAGGGAATAAAAGTTTTAGAATTTTCATCTGTTAATAAGGTTTGGAGAAGGTTTAAAAGTATTGCATAGCCAATAATAGCAACTACTATTTTGATCCCAAAGTACAATTTCTCCTTTTCGTGTACTTCATAATTTATTACATTTTTCATATTGGATTGATTTTAATGGTTAAACCTTTGTGGGTCTTCAGCTTAGCGCCCTACTGGGGGCTAACTCGCTCAGCTCTTAATACAAACATGTCTTAGCGATTTTTTTTTAACCTCTACGGCCGTAAAAGCACCGTTATTGGGTCATCCATGTATCATCTTCTGTCGGCTTTTCAAAAACAAAATAAGTGCTTCTTCCTTTTGTGAATGTATAAATGGTAATTAAAATAGTCGGTAGATATATTAAAAAAATCTCGTCACCTTGTGGTTCAAATCCATTAGATAAAATATAAGCCCCAATCAAAGTTATAAAAATGAAAAACCTTAATGGTGTGCAGGAAAAATTACAAGTCAACACTTTCCCTTTTTTTAAATCTATTTCGATTTCGCCTGACCGATTTCCTTGCTCCACTTTCAAAAGGTGTTTTCCTGGACTTAACTCTATTTCTTGCCGGTTGTTTTTTATAGTATTGACAATAAATTCATTATCAATATATATTCCTACGCTATAACGAGACTCATAAAAGCGTCTTTTTCTTTCTATTACTACTTTTTCTTTCATCATATAATTATAAGATAAAGTTCCTTTCGCCAGTAGGTGCTAAGTTGTGCTTACCCATATACAGTTATTCAAACACTTAAACTTTGTATTGGAATTAAATATAGTTCCGGTAAGCACAACTTACCTATTAAAAAAGATACTAAGCCCTAATCACAAATTCTGCGCTTAAGCTTAGTATCTATTAAGGTATTAAACAATTGCTTTAGGGTCTGCTCCGTATCCATTTGCCTGACTATCTCCGTCCGTACAAGCTAAAATTAAATTGTAAATTGGTATAAGTATAAACCAACCACTTTTCCCAACATCATGCATTCTTCTTACCCCAACAGCAATGGATGGTAGCAGCACGGCTAATGAGTATATTGAATCCACAAATGGGAAATTTACCATTATTCCTAAAATAGCTAAAACAATTGTAACAATAAAATTGAACAAAACAAAGTACCAATATTCACTTCTTCTTGCACGACCATCAAATGTTGCATAATTCTGTAGTACTTTAAAATAGTAATTCATTTTTTATAAGATTATAATTTCCCTGCTCATTTGGCTTTGCAGTTTTGCCCCGTTTTTTATAATGGTGTCTGGGCTCCATTTGTAAATATTAATTTGATTTATTTTATCGCCTGATGCGTTGTTCCTTAAGCTTGTTCATAACGCTTGGTTTGTTTTATATGCTGCGTTTGGCCGAATTTCACCAAAGAACTATTTTGATTTCCGATGTAATTTATTTCCCATCTAACATTAATGCTAAAACAACTTCATGACTTCCTGAACTATGGTTTTTTATTGACGATGTTGTGTAGTCGTAAGAATAGCCAATTCTATATTTTCCTTTAATATCAATGCCAGCCATAACTGCGATTGCATCCGACATTCGATATGTTAATCCTACCCAGTATCTTTTATTATACCTGGTGATCAAATTAATATCTAACTGAGTAGCCGATAAGTCCGATTTTAAATAAAAACCCGGTTTAAGGTCAAAGTGTTGACCAATTGAAATATCATAAGAGCAAGTTAAAAAAGCATGTTTTGCGTTTTTAAAATTCAATTTTTTAGATTCCGATTCATTCAATTGTGTTACACTTAACCCAAGAAGAAACCGGGGCGTTTTGTACATAGCCCCCAGATTAATGTTGAGCATGTTATCGGTTACTTTATTATTTGAAAAAAGAGGATCTGGAGTTGAAAAGATAAGCTTACTGAAATCAATAGTTTTTTGTAACACACCCACAGCAAGGCCTGTGCTCAATACTCCTCCTTTTTTAAATTGAATTTGATACGAATAATTGAAATTTATTTTATTGTTTGTTTCAATTCCTAATTGACCATTAAAATAATTAATACCTATGCCGCTATTTATTTTTGCCAACTTATGATCATACACTGCACTTATTGTTTGCGGTGCTCCTGGGAATCCCGTCCATTGGCGCCTTCCGGAAACGGATGCAAATTGTTTATTAAAAAGGCCGGTTGCAGCAGGGTTCTGTAATGAATAGTTATTCCAATACATAGTGAATTGGGGTTCCTGTTGTGCAAAACATTGAACTGTGAAACTGAAAAAAATAATTAAAATATTTCTAATTCTCATTGTGTTTGTAATTTGTTGTGGCTTGAAAGGCTTCAGCTTAGCGCCTACTGGTGGGACTTTAACACAACGCACGCTAAATTTCGGATGCAAGAAATGTTCTATTTTGAGTAACCAATAGATTTGTTCTCCTTACCGAAAAGTTGATTTTTTAATTCTTCAAACTTCGCTTCATCAATTATTTCTCTTTCCAGCAGGAATTGTATACTATTTAATTGGTTTTCGATTGGTAAATTTCTGTCAATTTTACTATGTTTATTAAGGAGAAATTGGTTAGCGGAATCAATAAGTGTATCCGCAAGTTCTCTTATTTCCATTTCGTTGGAATTCCTATAAAATAAAACAATATTTGTGTTTCCAAAACAAGCTATAGTTATTACTTTTTTTCTGGATGCAAATGCAAATGCTCCCATAATAATTGATCCAGTGAAAAAGAAAAAGGGAGCAGCACTATTTCCAAAAGAGTATAGAAGACCAACAACTAGGAAAAAAAATGCAACAAACAACGTTCCGTGATTAACGCTAGATGTGACAGTCTTTTTGTTACCAAGATGTTCGTATGGGATTTCATATTCTATAGTATCAAAGAAAGTTTTTTTGCAAATTTTCACTCCGCTTTTAAGTAATTCAAACGACTGCTTATCGATAATTTTATCATTTCTAAAATTTTTTTTCATAAACTGTAATTTTTAATTAAATCCGCAAAACTTGGCCATAACGTTTTTAGCCCTGGCACTAGTTTGGGTTTCTTACTATAATTTTAATTTCAAAGTTAACTATAATTTGTCTTGCGAAGCGAATTGCCACGTGGCGCCAGACCGCTGTTAGTGGCTGTTTTACTGCCTCAATATATTCTCAAGCTTTTTATAGTCACCGTCTTGTCCGAAATTGTCAGTATTCGCAGATGATCCGTGAATATCACTCATCATACAATCAAAGCAAATTTTTGCAATTCCTATCACCGTGTTGTTTTTTTTTAAAATTAAAATGTCGCGGTAAACCTCTTTGCAAGCTGCTGCATAGTTGTCGTTAACAGGTTTTTCTACAAATATTTTATTTATGTCTTCAAATTTAGATTTGTCGATAGAGATTTTATTATATCCTATTTGTTCTAATTTCGCTATAAAGGAAGAGTCAGAAATATTTGTAGGAATGTGTCCTCTAATAATTCCCATTTTTAAAGAGTCTAATTCTGATTTAGATTTATTGTCGTAAAGCAGGCTAAGTTTGCTCTTGTCGTAATTATTAAAATAATAGTCTATATGATCGAAATCAAAGAACTCTTTCTTTTTCGTCTGTGTCGAACTCGCTAAAAAATCAGCTTTTTCCACAGTCTTTTCGGATGAAAATTTACAGCTGAAAAGTGAAATGTAGAAGAATGTCAAAATTATTATTCGTGTCATTATTGTTCGTTGAAATTGTCACTAACGTATGGCAGCTAATCGAGATGCGGTAAAAGCACTCACCTGTCTTGCCGCACAAAATTGATTAAATGTACTGAACTAAATTGCAAATGCAAAAATATTGCGCGGAGCGCATCTTTGAAAGAAAGCATTTGCAACTAGCACAATCTTCCGCATCTTGCTTAGGTGCTGTTACCAGCTGCCCTTTATCTTTCTGTTGTCCTCATTCACAATAAACCCAAAGTCTTTGTCTTCAATTTCGTGTTTGTCATTGATTTGAAATATTATTTTAGTCCTTGTCGTGTCGCTGTTTTGATATGGTCTTATAGCTAAAAATTTGCTTTTAATTACATTGTCAATGTCAGATTTGTCAAGTGTAATGATACTGTCTTTAATAGTAAAATTCCCTCTAAAATAGTCTACCCCAAGTCCGCTTCCATTAAAAAATTTATATGTTCCATCTTCTCTAAATTCAAAGCCGCAACCATTGAATCCTCCGTCATAATTGGCTTGAATTAAAATAGGTGATTTGTCTCGTGCAGTTAAAAGATAGTTTGTTACAAAAAAAGAAAGAACAAATAAAAGTCCAACAATTGTCGGTAAAAAACTTGAATTAGATTTAGTTAGTTTGTATTCCTTTTTGTCTCGAAGGATTGTCGCAATTAGAGAAATTAAAAAAATAAAACTAATAGCAAATTCAACATAAAGGTCGAGTATAAATACGTTGTCAGAGTCTTTTATAAATTTATAATTCAAGTATAGTCCAATAATAACAAGTGGAATTAGTCGCCATATTTTGTCTGTCCTTTTCAAATAAATTTCTTGTTTTGTTGTCTAGGGTTGCTGGTAACGTTTTGCAGATTTGCGATGAGCGGGATTTTTACCACAAATGTTTATGCGGAGCACGAAACCCCGCCTATTGCAAATGTGCTGTTACCAGTTAGGCCTTCTTCGCATTTCAATTTACCCTTTGATGTTTTTAACTGTTTCGTTTAATTCTTTTATGCTGTCTGTCAAATGTTTGCTCCTAAATGAAAAGAATGAAGATTTTTCTTTCATTATTGTCGGCATTGCGTAAATACTTGCAACTGCTTTGCTTATTAAATCTTCTTTGTTTTTACCAGCAATGTCTCCATACGCTTGAATTGTCAATGCAATTGCTGAACGAAATGCATACTCTTCTTGAAAACTTCTCTCTTTAGCGTATTGTTTGATAGTAAAGAATAGAACTATCATAACTGGCAATGATTTCAATGAGTTAATTATCAAATAATGCCAGTCAACCGAATTAGGGAAACCACCAACAAAACCGAAGAAATTTGTGAACACACCAACAATTAAAACAAGTGCAATACTACCAGTCGCAAAAACAATATTTGCCCAACGCTTTACAGGTTTTTCAAGTTCAATTTTTCTGTCGTTAAATGTGCTGAATAGCTTAACTGCGCCTTCCTTTCCAATAAGTTCGTTTAATACTAAAAGTCGTTGTTCAAAAGTTGAACTTCTGTCCTGCACCGAAATTAAAAGTTTTTCAAAGTCAGCGTTCTTTTTTGTGGTTGCGTCTATTTCCGTTTTATAGCTATCCTTTAAATCCTTCAACTCCTTTTGAAAATTTTCATAAACCGTTTTTTCCTCTTCTAGTTTGGTCTTTACCGTTTCAAGGTTTGAATTCTGCTGATTTAATAAACCGGAAATTTGTTGATTACTGTCTGTACTTGCAGTCATTAATCTTGTAATTTCTTCTGAATGTGTTCTTGCCGTTGGAAGCAAATTTGAAATTTCAGAAAGTTCAGTGTTTTTTGTGGCAACAAGTTGTGTAATACTTGTTTTTTCCGCTTGCAATACAGCAATTAACTCTTGATTTAGTTCAGTATTAATCCTTAATTTTTCAGCAATAAGTTGAAGTTTGTTTTCAAGTTCGGCAATTATTTCAGTTTTCTTTTTACTGTCAATAGGTTGGTCTTTATCCCAAAGTCCATTTTGAACTTGATAGTAAACAAGTCGGTATAAATGTCCAACTGCACTATTGAAGTCGTTACTTGTGCAAAAAGCAATGAAATTTGCTAAGTCATCACGCAAATTACCAGCACCAAAGTCATTTTGAAATTGGTATTGAAACGGTAAAACACTAAACAATTTTGATTGTAAAATCTGTCCTAATTGTCCAATTGCCTTTTTTGAAAACTCAGTAAATTCAGTCACAGAATAATAACCAATGTAAACTGTTGTCAAGTCTTGATAGTCTTTGTATACTTCAGCTACACGCTTGTCAATGTCAAGTTTCCAAAACTCGTCAAGTTGTGATAAAATACTTTGTTTATGTTCTGGTGTCATATATTATACTTTGTTGGTATGTCGTCTTTTAGGCTTACTGGTAACTAGTTTTATACTCGCTACAAAGTAGCGCATAGCAACCCGTTTTTGGGTAGATATGCGAATGTTTGTGTCGTTTTTCTTGGTGTTTGCAATTCTTCCTTCATAGCTATTCGTTAAAAAATTAATGATGGAGTTTTAGACTAAAAAGCCCCAACTACTTATGTAATCGGGGCTTTTTACATTAATTATTTTATTTACCTAACTCCCACAAGCCTCACAAGCATCCGGGTTATCCAACGAACAAGTCAATTGAGCAGCGATCTCAGCAGCTTTTTGTGCTTCAGCTTCTAATAGAGCTTGGCGTTCATTGCTTATTTGTTGTTGGCGCTCCTGTATCAATACATCCTCGTTACCCAATACTTCGGTTGGAGCTGTTGTTGTTGCAGTAGTTGCAGTTACAGTAGTAACAGTTAATGGTTTTTCATTAGCAGCAGAAGCATCAGCAGTAAATTTAATTGCATCAGCAGCAGCTTTAGTACGTAAGTAATACATGCCGGTTTTTAATCCTGCTTTCCAACCATAAAAATGCATAGAAGAAAGCTTCGCAAAATTTGCATCCTGTACAAACAAGTTCAATGATTGCGATTGGCAGATATATGCTCCACGGTCAGCAGCCATGTTGATGATCACCTTTTGAGAGATCTCCCAAACTGTTTTGTACAATGCTTTAATGTTAGCAGGAATTACTTCAATGTTTTGTACGGAACCATTGGCAATAATAATTTTATTTTTTAAGCTATCATTCCAGATACCCAATTTAACAAGGTCTTTCAACAAGTGTTTGTTCACGATCACAAACTCACCCGACAATACACGTCTCGAATAAATATTGGAAGTGTACGGTTCAAAACATTCGTTATTTCCTAAGATCTGTGAAGTGCTTGCAGTTGGCATTGGAGCTAATAACAAGGAGTTACGCACACCGTGTTTTTTTACTTCTTCTTTCAACACATCCCACTCCCAACGGTTTGATGGTGTAACATTCCACATATCGTATTGGAATACACCTTTCGAAACAGGTGATCCTTCGTATGTTTCATAAGTGCCTTCTACTTTCGCAAGGTCCTTAGATGCTGTCATTGCAGCATAATAGATCGTTTCGTGAATTTCTTTGTTTAATAATATTGCTTCCGGAGAATCGAAAGGGAAACGCATTAAAATAAATGCATCAGCCAAACCTTGTACACCAATACCAATAGGGCGGTGGCGTAAATTAGATTTTTTTGCTTCAGCAACAGGGTAGTAATTACGATCAATTACTTTATTTAAATTTTTAGTGATCACATACGTGATATCAAATAACTTTTGGTGATCAAATTTTCCACCTTCAACAAAACGTGGAAGAGCGATAGAAGCCAGGTTACACACAGCGATCTCATCGGGTGCAGTGTACTCTAAAATTTCGGTACAAAGGTTGGACGATTTGATGGTACCCAAATTTTGTTGGTTGCTCTTTGCATTACAAGCATCTTTGTAAAGCATGTACGGGTTACCGGTTTCAATTTGTGAATCGATAATAGCAGTCCAAAGTTCACGTGCTTTAATTACTTTACGTGCACGGCCTTCTTTTTCGTATTTAGTATATAATTTTTCGAATGCCTCACCCCAGCAATCAGCCAAGCCTGGTGCTTCGTTAGGGCAGAACAATGACCAGTCGCCATTAGCTTCTACACGTTTCATGAATAGATCGGGAGTCCACATTGCAGTGAAAAGGTCACGTGCACGGGCTTCTTCTTTACCTGTGTTTTTACGGATATCTAAAAATTCATAGATATCAGCATGCCAAGGCTCTAAATAAATAGCGAATGAACCTTTACGTTTCCCACCGCCCTGATCAACATAACGAGCAGTATCATTAAATACACGTAACATCGGGATGATACCGTTTGAAGTACCGTTTGTACCACGAATGTAAGAACCTGTAGCACGTACATTGTGAATGCTTAATCCGATACCACCTGCACTTTGTGAAATTTTTGCGCAATTTTTCAAAGTGTCATAAATACCATCAATGCTATCGTCTTTCATCGTTAACAAAAAGCATGACGACATTTGTGGTTTTGGAGTTCCTGCATTGAACAATGTTGGTGTAGCATGTGTGAACCAACGCTCGCTCATCAGGTTATATGTTTCAATAACAGATGCAATATCATCTTTGTGAATACCTACAGCCACACGCATGATCATGTGTTGCGGACGTTCAGCTACCATACCGTTCAATTTTAAAAGGTATGAACGCTCCAATGTTTTAAATCCGAAATAATCATAACCGAAATCGCGGTCATAAATAATGGTGGAATCTAATTCCTGTGCATTTTTTTGAATGATCTCATGAACATCATCAGCGATCAAAGGTGCTTTTTTGCTTGTCTTTGGATCGATGTATGAATAAAGCGCTTCCATTGTTTTGGAAAACGATTTGTTAGTGTTTTTGTGTAAGTTAGAAACAGCTATGCGTGATGCCAAAAGTGCATAGTCAGGGTGTTTGGTAGTAAGTGCTGCAGCTGTTTCAGCTGCTAAGTTGTCCAATTCACTAGTACTTACACCTTCGTAAATACCTTCTATCACCTTCATCGCAACACTGATAGCTGTTACGTGAGTAGCATCTAATCCGTAGCAAAGTTTTTGGATACGTGCTGTGATCTTGTCAAATTTTACCGATTCCCGGTTCCCGTCTCTTTTTATTACGTACATATATCGAAATTATAAATTATGAATATTTGTTGTTTGTTTTACGGTTACGGATAAACGAATGGTTACCAATTTACGAAACTGTGTGTTTAAAAATTGCAAGCCTAATTTCGTAAATTCGTAACCATTCGTTTATTAGTAACCTTAAAAGTCTTCATCTAATTTGAAAACATTGTCTTCCTTCTTACCCATTACTCCTGATTTTTGATATTCAGCAACACGTTTTTCAAAGAAATTAGTTTTACCTTGTAAGGAGATCAATTCCATAAAATCGAATGGATTGGTTGCATTGTATGTTTTAGGGCATCCAAGAGCAACTAATAATCTGTCGGCAACAAATTCAATGTACTGGCACATCATATCAGCATTCATACCTATCAAACGAACAGGTAGTGCATCGGATACAAATTCTTTTTCAATTTCAACGGCATTGGTAATGATCGCGGTTACACTTTCCTGTGGCAACGGATTCTCCAACTGTGAATAAAGTAAACATGCAAAATCGCAATGTAAACCCTCGTCACGGGAAATAAGTTCGTTCGAAAAAGTAAGGCCCGGCATTAATCCACGTTTTTTCAACCAAAAGATAGAACAGAAACTTCCTGAAAAGAATATTCCTTCCACTGCAGCGAAAGCAATTAACCGTTCAGCGAAGGTTCCGTTTCCTATCCATTTAATAGCCCAATCGGCTTTCTTCCCAACACATGGCAGTGTATCTACAGAATGAAAAAGTCTATCTTTTTCTTTAGGGTCTTTAATATAGCTATCTATTAATAACGAATAGGTCTCCGAATGGATATTTTCCATCATGATCTGAAAACCATAAAAACAACGGGCTTCCGGATATTGAACTTCATTCATAAAGTTAACCGCCAGGTTCTCATTTACTATACCATCACTTGCAGCAAAAAAGGCAAGCACATGTTTAATAAAATGTTTCTCATCGTCATTTAATTTGTTTTCCCAATCCTGAAGATCGGGATTCAAATCAATTTCTTCGGCAGTCCAAAAGCTCGCTTCTGCTTTTTTATACATTTCCCATATATCCTGATGTTTGATAGGGAAAAGTACAAATCTGTCTTTATTCTCTTTTAATATCGGTTCTGCTGTCATTTATATCTTTTATTCTTGTTTGTTTTTTTTAACTATCTCTTAATCAGCCTTTTATTGTCAAGTCGTTCTTAAAAACAAAGGGTTGAATTCCCCTGAAAGCCTATTGCTTTCTTTTTGAGTGTTTTAAGTAAAGAATTGGTTGTTGAATTAAGGTGTACAAATCTTGTCAAAAAAAAACAGCTAGTCAAGGGGATTGAATTAACATTTAGGCGAAGTTATAAACACGCAGAATTAACAGACGAATGTTGATAAATCACTAACGTATTTAAAAACACGACTTTAACTCTATTGGAAAAAAAACTGAAAATTAAGTGTAAAAAAATTTGGAGCTAATAAGGAAATATCCGTATTAGATATACAAGTGTTTGGAGGGGGTGTGCTTAGATACTCCTTTGCAATTAATGCTTTTGAAGCTATCCCTTTTTTAGTTTATCAGCAAATTCTAATTGTTTGTACCAATCCTCACCGTATTTACGGATCAGTGGTTCACGCAAAAATTTATAGACAGGAACATCCAGCTTGGCTCCGCAATCACATGCCGGTTTACAAACGCTCCAGCTGTGGAAGTTAACAGCATCATAATCCTTGTATTTAGTGATGCGTACAGGGTATAAATGGCAGGAAATAGGTTTTTTCCAGGTTATATCACCTGCATAATAGGCTTTTTCAATAGCGCACTTGGCAATACCCGTTTCAAAATAGGTGAAAGCACAGTGTTTCCCTTTTACTAATGGTGTGGTATAATCCCCATCCTCATCGATCACAAAAACACCTTGTTTTTCAATAGCTTTAAGTCCATCCTTAGGCAGGTAGGGTTTTACCTTGTCCAGCAGGTCTTCCATTATCGAGATCTCTTCCAACTCCAGAGGCGCACCTGAATCACCCGCTACACAGCATTCTCCTTTGCATGCATTCAAATCACACACGAATTTTTTTTCAAGCAAATGCTCCGAAACTATTGTATTATCTATTGCTATCATGCTAAATCAGTTAACTATTAATATTTGGGGCGTTCCCCTTTCTTAAACAAGAAAGGGTCGGGCTTGGAGTTTATCCTGAGCGAAGCCGAAGGGCTTCAATCTTTTCTAAACAGAAAAGGATTTACGCTGCAATCCCTAACGCAATGATCCTCTACGAAGGTAACTAAATTATCTTAAAGGAATTTTATTTGCAAGATGAAAATTAATAGCGGTGCGGCTGGCGTCCACGAAAAGAGCGAACTGCAATTTTTTCAAGCCAAATTTTGAGTGGGTTTTCGAGTGAAAGAAAAAATTGGAGTTGGTTTTCGTGGTCTCTTTTTCTTTGTTTCTTTCTTTTGGAGAAGCAAAAGAAAGAAAAATGCTGATATGAAACAAAGAGTAATAGATTATTGAAAATGCTTTTAAAACCGAATTTTATTATTGATTAATTTTCAAGGTAGAGCTCTTGTCTTCGATTGTTTGCGTGAGGGATTGTAACGAAAATCCTTCATCGATTTTGTATCGATGAAGATTGAAGCCCTTCGACTTCGCTCAGGATAAATTCCAAGCCCGACCCGCAGGGGCACGCCCAAATAAGCGAAGTTCAATTTTTAAAAGAAGTCTCAATTATCTATCAATCTTTATTTCTTTTTTTTCAAAAAAACAATTTTTCAAAATGCCCAGTTATTGCCTACTTTCCAATTGACTATTAAACCAATTGCATACTGACCTAATTGCCTACTGCGAAATTGTTATTTATTAGTACTTTTAGCCAATGAAATTTTTGCGCATACTCCTTTTTCCTGTTTCATTCTTATATGGCCTATTGCTCTCTGTGCGCAATAAATTATATGATTGGGGAATATTTTCGTCTACCGAATTTAAGGTACTCACTATTTCCGTTGGGAACCTAACTGTTGGGGGCACAGGGAAAACACCACATATCGAATATTTGATCCGTTTATTAAGTCCGGAGTTTCATATAGCTACTCTAAGCCGTGGTTATGGAAGAAAAACAAAAGGTTTTGTTTTGGCTGACGAACATTCTACCGCTGCTGATATTGGTGATGAACCGCTTCAGTTTGCAGTTAAATTTAATAACATACCTGTTGCTGTGGATGGGAAACGGGTGAGAGGCGTAAAAAAACTCTTAGGTCTTTTCCCGATGGTACAAACCATTTTATTGGATGATGCTTTCCAGCACAGGTCAATAAAACCGGGCTTATCAATTGTTTTAACCGAATTCGATAAATTGTATTTCAACGATTTTGTAATGCCCACAGGAAGTTTGCGCGAATTTGGTTTCGGAATAAAACGTGCCGATATTATTATTGTTACCAAGTGTCCGGAAGTGCTTTTACCAATTGAACGTAACCGCTTAATAAAGGAGATCAAGCCTTTGCCGCATCAGCATATTTATTTTTCATATATTAAATATGGTGAATTTTTACCTTTATATCCCCAGGCTATAAACCCATTTAGTAAGGAATATTATTTTGAAAGACACTATTCCGTTGTGCTGCTCACCGGCATAGCCAATACCCAATCATTGGAATATTATTTAAAAGATAAAGTAAAAACCATTATTCCTGTTAAGTTTCGGGACCATCATACCTTTACAAAAAATGATTTAGAAGAAGTTAAAAAAATATTTGATAATATTGCATCGTCAAATAAAATAATAGTGACCACCGAAAAAGATGCAATGCGTTTAAGAGATCCTGAATTTTCAGAGATCTTAAAACAGATGCCGCTTTTTTATATGCCAATTGAAATAGAATTTTACGATAAGGACAAAAACGCCCGCCTGAATGACACAGTCGGGCAGGAATTTAACGAACAAATCATTCATTATGTTAGAACAAATCAAAGCAACCTCAGCTTACATTAAAAGTAAAATATCCATTGAGCCCGAAATAGGGATCATATTAGGTACCGGACTTGGTGGCTTGGTAAAGGAAATAAATATTAAACATACTATTCCTTACGAAGAGATCCCTAACTTCCCTGTATCAACAGTAGAGGGTCATACAGGTAAACTAATTTTTGGTGAGCTGGGTGGTAAAAATGTGGTTGCCATGCAAGGGCGTTTTCATTTTTACGAAGGCTATGATATGCAACAGGTTACATTCCCGGTAAGGGTAATGAAATTTTTAGGCATTCAAAAGCTTTTTGTTTCTAATGCTTCCGGTGGTGTTAATCCGAATTTTGAAATTGGTGATCTGATGATCATCAACGATCATATTAACTTGTTTCCATCCAATCCATTGATAGGTAAAAATATTGCTGAACTTGGACCGCGCTTTCCGGATATGAGCGATGCCTATAACAAAGACCTGATCGATAAAGCAAAGCAAGTCGCTGCTGCTAATAACATAAAAGTGCAGGAAGGTGTATATGCAGGACTAACTGGCCCTACATTTGAAACACCTGCCGAATACAAATATGTTTTTAACGTTGGAGCCGATGCTGTTGGAATGAGCACTGTGCCCGAAGTAATTGTTGCACGACACATGGGCATTCCATGTTTTGCGATGTCGATCATTACTGATTTAGGAGTACCGGGCAAAATTGTTCAGGTAACACACGAAGAGGTTCAACATGTTGCAGCACAAGCTGAAAAAAAGATGACCCTTATTATGAAAGAGCTCATGAAATTAATTTAATAGAAATTGTTTCTGATAAAGATCCTTCCTGCAAGATATGCCGGAAGGATTTTTTTTTCGCGGAATTTTTCTGTATCTTTATTAAGTGCATATAGATTGTTTTTATTTATTAATTGATGTCATCCCGAGCTTTCGCGAGGGATCTTGTTGATCAAGGAGCAAAATCATTAATAAAAGCAAGATCCCTCGCAAAAAGCTCGGGATGACAGTAGAAGTCAATTGATCAAAGTCCGGAATTATATCCGTCAATAGTTTAAATAAATTTTAACAACGACCTTAAACCAACGTTTAAATGAAAATAAAGTATTCCCTGGTTTTTGTTCTTGTTATAGTAGTTACGCTTGTTACCAATGCACAATACGATAAACAAAACATAACACTTTTGGGCCATTGGTTTAATCCTTCCGAAATAGCAGAACCCCAGTTAGGTATTAAATACCAAAGTGTTTGGGGTTGGGTAGATACAGCGCACAACAATACAGAATATGCAATTCAGGGCAGCGGTTCCGGCACTTATTTTATTGATATATCAACACCGGCCAACCCTGTGGTGAAGGATTATGTACCGGGCCGAAGGGGGCTTTGCAAATGGCGGGAATATAAAACCTATGGAAAGTATCTGTATGCGATAAGTGATGATATTGCACCAAACAGTTTTCAGATCATTGATCTGTCTTATTTGCCGGACTCGGTGCATGTAGTGCATGATGATACCACTATTTTTGAACGCGCGCATACCTTGTTTGTTGATGGGGATAAATTATATTGCGGAAGTGTAACCCGCCCTTCTGGTACCGGCTACTATTCGATGGCAGTATATAGCCTGGCAGATCCTGAATTTCCTGTGCTTTTAAGGGCATTAAATCAGGATTATCCCAGTATAGGTTTTGCTCATGATATGTATGTTCGTAACGATACTGTATATGCATCATGCGGCTATCAAGGCCTTTTTATTTATAAATTCAATGCCGATTCTACTTTTTCTTTGATCAATTCGCTTACCTCTTATCCCGATCAGGGTTATAATCACAGCAGCTATTTAACACCCAATAGCCAACATCTTATTTTTTGTGATGAGGTGCCAAGCAATAAAGCAGTTAAAATAATTAATGTAAGTGATCTCCAAAACATCTCTGTTGAAAGCACTTTCAAGTCAACAGAAGGTGCATCACCACACAATCCATATATTTTTGGAAGCAACCGCGCTGTTATAGCCTATTACCAGGATGGACTACAAATTTATAATATTACAGATCCCGCACTTCCTGTAAGAACAGGATATTTTGATACGGATACAATTGATGGTGTGAGCAATAACTACAATGCTCCAAATCCTCATTATCATGGATGTTGGGGAGCTTATGTTGATCTGCCAAGCGGAAAAATTTTAGCCAGTGATATGCAAAACGGATTATTTATTTTAGATGCTGATGTTGCATTGGGTATAAAAGAAAATAAAATAAATACAACAAACAGTATCACCCTGTTCCCAAACCCAACAACAAATAATATTTCCATAGCGCTGCGGTTGAAAAATACGGATAACCTGTTGTTTGAAATGTTTGATATTAAGGGAAGAAAAATTAACAGTAAAACAGAAAGTATTCCTGCCGGAAACACAACAAAAACAATTAATACAGAACAGTTGGCTTCAGGGATCTATATTTTAAGAATTACCGGAAAAGAAATTAATTTTTCGCAAAAAGTACTGAAGAAATAAGTTGTGTCATTTCATTATCAACGTATGAAAAAAATAATTATATATAGTCTCATTTTTTTTGTTGCCTTAACCTCAACTGCATTTTTTATTGCCAATGGGGATGATGAAAAAAATGCAAAAAATATAAGTTTATTTTCTTCCGTTTTTAAAATTCTTAAAACCGATTTTGTTGATACACTCGACTCTGATATCCTTATTAGAAGGGCGATTGACGGCATGGTAAGATCGGTTGATCCTCATACCTTTTTTTTTGATTCCCTCGAAACCAGAGAACGAGAAAATGTATGGGCCGGAATAAATTATTCAGGTATTGGTGCCAGGGTAGATTACAAAGATTCTGCGGTTATCATTACATCTGTTATTGAAGGATACGGTGCGCAGCAAAATGATCTGAGAGCCGGTGATATTTATGAGGAAGTGGATGGGGTATCATTGGAAGGAAAATCGCTGGACGAAACATTGAAACTATTGAGAGGTACTCCGGAAACTGCTGTTAATATTACTGTTAACAGACCACATGTAGGATCGATACAAAAAACGATCACACGTAAACAAATTGTAACCAAGTCAATTCCTTTTTACACCATGCTCGATTCTGTAACGGGCTATATCCAGGTGCAGCAATTTTTGAGAGGTTCTGATATTCAATTTTTTGAAGCGGTAACTCACTTGAAAAAAAACCGTAGACTACGATCGATCATCCTTGATCTGCGCGATAATATTGGTGGTTTGGTGGAGGAAGCAGTCAATTGTGTAAATGTTTTTGTCCCAAAAAACACCGTCATTTTACATGTAAAAGGGAAAGCAACTGATTATAATAATATAACGCATAACGAACCTCTTGATACGCTGATGCCCTTGGTAATTCTAACAAATAGCAATACCATTTCTGCGGGTGAAATTTTTACGGGAGCTATGCAGGATCTTGACAGGGCGGTGATCATCGGACAAAAAACGTTTGGAAAAGGTCTCGTACAAGGTACTCGTTTTCCCGGGCAGGGAACAAGCTTATATTTATCAGCGGCCCGATATTACACACCTTCAGGGAGATGTATTCAAAAACGGGATTACTCCAAAAGATATATTAATGGAAAAGAAAAAATATTTTCTGATAGCCTGAAAAAAGTTTTTTATACCCGGAATGGAAGAAAAGTATTTGACATAGGAGGAATAGAACCAGATATAAAAACAGAGCCGGCACAAAAAACCGCTCCCATTATTGAAGCATTAAAAAAATCTTCTTTGATCTTTGATTATGCTACTTATTTTCGAAACACCAGAGAGGTCAATGTTCCGGCCGATAAGATCATTGTTACAGATGTTAGTTTTTATACGTTTGTGGGTTATATCGAAAACAGAAAATACCCTTTTAAAACTCCTGAAGAGTTGAAATTAATGGAGTTTGAAGAGCTTTCAAAAAGCAACAACACTATAAAACTTTTCGAAAAAAAATACAAAGCATTGAATCAGCAAATTATAGAATCAAAAAAGGAAATGCTTTTGCAAAATAAGGAGCAGATCAAAAAAGCACTGCAAGAGGAAATTGTTTCAAGGTATTATTACTATACCGGTTTTATGGAAAACAGCCTGCAAACCGATCCGGAAGTGGTATATGCCCGAAATTTTTTGACCGACAAGGATCTCTATTTTCAGATGTTAAATAAGAAATAACAATTAGCTCTCATTCAAAAGCCTGCTTAATTTAACCACGTAGATTCATAGAAAAGAAGAAAGAATAGAAAAGATGGGCTTTTGCGAAGCTAAGGCGATTAAACTATGCTGCACTATTACTCACTCAATAATTTTTTTTCTATGAATCTATGTGGTTAATTTTTGATACAAGGATTTTTAGCCGCCACATTTTCAAATTAACAAATTTTTACAAAGGAATATTACCATGCTTTTTCTTTGGTAATACATCTACTTTGTTTTTAAGCATATTAAATGCTTTAATTAATTTTTCACGTGTATCTTCCGGATTTATCACTTCATCTACATAACCTCTTTCGGCAGCACGGTAAGGGTTTGCGAAGTGTTGAATGTATTCTCTTTCCTTTTCAGCAAGCGTTGCTGCAGGATCTTTTGATGAGGCAATTTCATTTTTGAAAATAATTTCAGCAGCACCTTTAGCGCCCATTACAGCAATTTCAGCTGTTGGCCAGGCATAGTTCATGTCCGCACCAATATGTTTGCTGTTCATTACATCATAAGCACCACCGTATGCTTTACGGGTGATCACCGTTATGCGTGGTACGGTTGCTTCACAAAAAGCATACAATAATTTTGCACCACTTGTAATGATACCGTTCCATTCCTGATCAGTACCCGGTAAAAAGCCCGGCACATCTTCAAACACCAATAAGGGAATGTTAAAACTGTCGCAAAAGCGAACAAAACGGGCAGCTTTCGTAGATGAATCGATATCTAATACTCCGGCCAAAAAAGCAGGCTGATTTGCAACAATACCAATGCTTTTACCTGCCAATCGTGCAAAACCAACTACAATGTTCTCCGCGAAATTTTTGTGTACCTCTAAAAAAGATTCCGAATCGATCACCCCATTGATTACTTCACGAATATCATAAGGCTGATTCGGATTTTTAGGAATAATTGAATTTAATTCAGGACGTTTTTCTTTGCCATTACTTTCATATAAAATGCTTGGTGCTTCATCTTCACAGTTTTGAGGCATATAGCTCAATAATGCTTTGATGTTATTGATACACTCAATTTCGTTTGCACATGAAAAATGTGTCACTCCTGATTTTGTTGAATGTGTTGACGCTCCGCCTAATTCTTCGGATGTTACTTCTTCGTGTGTTACTGTTTTTACTACGTTCGGACCAGTTACAAACATGTAAGAAGTGTTTTCAACCATCATTATAAAATCGGTAATAGCAGGAGAATATACTGCACCACCAGCGCAAGGTCCCATTATTGCTGATAGTTGAGGGATCACTCCTGATGCCCTTGTATTACGATAAAATATATCAGCATAGCCGCCCAATGAAACAACACCTTCCTGAATACGTGCACCACCACTATCGTTCAGCCCAATTACAGGTGCACCATTTTGCATGGCCAGGTCCATGATCTTACAAATTTTTTCGGCATGTGTTTCACTTAACGAGCCTCCAAACACTGTAAAATCCTGTGAGAAAACATATACCAATCGTCCGTTGATAGTTCCGTAACCCGTTATTACACCATCTCCTAAATACTTTTCGCGTTCCATCCCGAATTCAACAGAGCGGTGTGTAACAAACATTCCAATTTCTTCAAAACTCCCTTCATCCATCAAAAAATGTAAGCGCTCTCTTGCAGTTAGCTTCCCTTTTTTATGTTGCGATTCAATTCGTTTTTCTCCTCCACCTAATTGTGCTTCAGCTATTTTTTTGTTGAGTTCTTGTATCTTGTTTTCCATTCTTCTTTTTGTTTTTTAGGAATATGAATTTGCATTATCCTGTAAAAAAGGCTTGCAATTCTGGTTAAGAATCCTGTTACAAGTTTACACATTTTTTTAATCCTAAATACCCTTAATTTTTGTCAAATTATTGAAAAGGAAGGCACAAAGTTGAAGATAAATAATACTTATAATTTGGTCAGATTATAATTTTTAAGGAAATTGAATTCTATCTTTTAAATTTTTGTGTTCATTATCCCATTCTCTACTAATTTGGGATTACTCAATTATCAATTTTTGTATTTGTACATCAGTATTTGTTGTCAATTTAATATAGTAAATGCCTTTTGCTAAGCCTCCTAGATCGATTTCTTTTTTGAAGTCGGTCAATATGTTTTTTTCTAAAACACTGAAAATTTCTTTGCCCTGAATATCAATCACACTAACCAATAGTTCAGTTAAATTTGAATTTTTTATTACAATGTTGAATATTCCATTTGTTGGATTTGGGTATACTGTAATGCCTTTCGAAAATGTATTTTCTTCAATTTCGGTACAATCCAGAACAGCAATATTTTCAGACGCGGCATTTGAACATGAGTTTGAGTCATTTATTGTATAGGTGATCAATTGAGCAGTGTCAGCACTTCCCGGATAAAAAATATCAGCACTAACACCTGTTCCTGTATAGGTCCCCCCTATGGGTATGCCGCCTGTTAAAGGGAATTCTGCCGTTTGAGAACACACCGTTGTAAATGGCAATAAACTTACTGCTGGAAGAGGATTTACATGAACAATTACATTGTAGGCAGTGTCATTTGTGCAACCTTCAGAAGATATACTATAAACATAAGTAGCATTTATCAGCGTTGTGGTTGTATCAATAAGTGTTTCGTTAGGATTGCCTGTACCGATTGCAATTAAATTACTAAGGCCTGGTACGCTATTCCTGCTCCAGTTGAAGGAGGTATTGGTTATGGAGCTGGTTGGAGTATAACTAAATATAGTATTGCTGCACATTGTATCCGGATTGAGGGTACTTGTTAAATAAGGTGTTTGATTGATCGTAGCCGTTGCTTCCAATCGTGTCGCACTCTCACAAGCGTTTAATGTTTGAGTGGCAAAATAATGTTGCCCGTTTATCAGAGCAGTTGTTGTCACTAATGCAGGACCACCGGTTGAATCCGCATACCATTGAATGGTATTTCCTGTTGCTGATAAGTTTGCTACTGTCGCAGAGTCACAGAAAGCTTGTGTTGTCATGCCTGTTGGTGCGGCTGGTATATCGATAATTGCTATTAGGTCAAATCGTGTTGCGCTTTCACAAACATTTACAGTTTGAGAAGCAAAATAGTGGTTGCCGTTTATTAAAGCTGTCGTAGCTGCTAATGCCAGCCCACCGATTGATGCATCGTACCATTGAATGGTAGTCCCTGTTGCCAATAAGTTTGAAACTGTTGCGCTGTTGCAAAAAGTTTGAGGAGAAGAGGCCGTTGGAGCTAATGGTGTGAGCGGCTGCGCATTAACTAGGGCGCTTGTTGCAAGCGAAATACATCCATCGGAATTTTTTGCAGTTACATTATAAGTGTTTGCGGCAACATTGCTGAATACACCGGTTGTATTAGTATAATCAGATCCATCAATACTGAATGTTAAGCCAGGATTGGATGATGTTACCGTTATGGTCCCCGTAGCAAGGGTGCAGGTGGGGTGTGCAGTTACATTTGCTATTGGTGTTGCCGGTGTTGTTGGTTGAGCATTTACAGTTACTGTGGTAGGACTTGAAATGCAGGTATTGTCAGTTGTTCTTCTCACTAAAATGTTGTGTGATCCTGCTGCAATACTTGCAAATGTTACAGAAGCCTGATAGGTTCCTCCATCAATATTATATTCGTATGGACCAATTGGTGCAGTCACTATAATGGTTCCGGTAGCTAAAGCACAGGTAGGTTGAATGGTCGTACTTGTTGTTGCTGCTGTAGGAGCAGTTGGTTGAGCATTTACAGTTGCTGTGGAGGTTGTTGAAATACAGGTATTGTCAGTTGTCCTTCTCACTAAAATGTTATGCGATCCTCCTGTAATGCCTGCAAATGTTATAGAAGCTTGGTAGGTCCCTCCATCAATATTGTATTCGTATGCACCGGTTGGTGCGGTTACCACAATGGTTCCAGTTGCTAATGCGCAAGTCGGTTGAATCGTTGTACTTGCTGTTGCTGCTGCAGGTGCTGTTGGTTGAGCATTTACGGCTACTGCTGTTGCAGAGGAGATACAAGTATTATCAGAAGTTCTTCTAACTAAAATAGTATGTGAACCCGCTGCAATACCAGCAAATGTTACCGAAGCCTGATATGCTCCCGCATCGATATTATATTCGTATGCACCGATTGGTGAGCTTACCACAATGCTTCCAGTTGCTAAAGCGCAAGTCGGTTGTATCGTTGTACTTGCTGTTGCTGCTGCAGGTGCTGTTGGTTGGGCGTTTACGATTATTGTGGAAGCGGCTGAGATACAGGTATTATCCGAAGTTCTTCTCACTAAAATGTTGTGTGATCCCGCTGCAATACCAGCAAATGTTACCGAAGCCTGATATGCTCCCGCATCGATATTATATTCGTATGCACCGATTGGTGAGCTTACCACAATGCTTCCAGTTGCTAAAGCGCAAGTCGGTTGTATCGTTGTACTTGCTGTTGCTGCTGCAGGTGCTGTTGGTTGGG
>JAZKBF010000009.1:0-9596 GCA_040388745.1 Bacteroidota bacterium
TATTAGATCTACTATCACACTATTTTACTGTTCCTCAAAAACTTGACAAAAAACGACACACAGACATCTTGCCTGACGATGATTTCCTCTGCATTATTTCTGAAATTGTTTCCGGCAGTATTTTGGTGTGCTTGTAAAGTAAATCAAAAAACGTTGTGTTTGCTTCCTGAAACTGCAAAACATCGGATCGAACACGCCAATAATTATTACTGTAAAAATGTGGATTTATCATTAAAAAATTTCCGTTTCGGCATTGGTCATCTTTCGACTCGCATTTTAGCCAAGTTTGCGTTACTCGAGAAGCTCTTGTGTAAATTTCAAAGGAATGTTGAACAAGTTGGGAAAAAAACTCATATGGGACTTTACCCCGAGGTTGTATCATTTTCAAAATGTTATCTCTTTTGTAAGCATTGCTTATTACAAGACAAGCTAAAAACACAGCAGAAAGAATCCATTTTAGTGAAGGTGTATTTATTGTTGTCGTGGTAAACGGATTACCTTGTTCAAATATCAGTTTAAGAGATGATATCAACATATCTATAATGTTTTGATTATGACTTTGGTTACAGCCGCTTACTTGAATCGGAAAATATGATAACGTTAAAGGCACAACTAAAATCACCACAAATACAATAGTTCCCCATAAAGAGCCTTGAAAGCTCGAAACCAGTTCGTAAAACGGTAACGCGGTATCCTCTGATCTACCGCAACTAACGAAACGATAGTTTGTTACGAACACATTGCTCGGAATTGATGAATTGTGTAGCATCCTATTTTCAACTATTACGTAATATTCATATTTTTTGGATTCCCCCAAACAAGCATTTGAATTAGATCCGTTTTTCAAAATAAAGTTTAGCATTAAATCAAATTCATATTTTTGAACTTCTTCAAGATCCATTAATTTAACCTTAGATTCATGTTGTTCTACAGGAAGTCTTGACAGATAACACTGTAAAGGTAAATTGACATAAGATCTATACAAGTTAAATTCCCAATCAGAAACTCTTGAAGTAAGGTATTCGGGCACGTTTTCTAACGATTCTGAGGAAAACAATTTTATGCTCATTTCATAAAAATTTAATGACTTTGAGTCACGATGTACCAAAGTCAGTTTGTTGAACCAATTTAGACCATTTTTAGAATTCATTTGCACCTTAACCTCTATCCCCAGAAAAATGTCTAGTTTCCCCATTACTCGGAGTGTGACATAAGTTTCGTTGGCAACCCAATTACGAATAATCTTAGACTTCTTGATATATTTTTGATAGGGCAATAGCAACATATGAATACGTGGTATTGAGATGGGACTCAATGCTTGTGGAACAAATTCTCTTTGACGAACATGGCTTGGAGCCAAATTGTCAGGATCGTATTCCCAATGCCAGTAATTAGATAAGTCCCAAGTGGAGTAGTATGAGTCATTTGGGAAAATATTTAGGTACACTTCACATTTCCACGGACGAATTTTTCCTGAAAATTTATAGAAATTTATTTTCGTACAGAGACCATATGTGTTTCCGAATTCTGGGCCTCCGTTAACAAAACGTGATCTCTGACAACCAAATATATTGCTATAATATTTCTCGCTAGAGACACTAGTTAGGTTTGCAGTGAAATTGAAAACGTTTCCAAGCCTGTCAAATGCTAAAGACTGATTCGATTTTGGTAGATAATAGAACACCCGATAAATACTTTGATGAGTTTCAGGAAGTTTTATTAGTTTGGGGAGATGAGTTTTTCTTTCAAAGTTTATGTACCGAGATATAATAGGAACCTTGACGTTTGGTATGTCCAGATTTGGATTATTGGTTAACTGAATCAAACAACCTTTAAACGGCTCGAGATATTTATTTACTAGCTTGGGATTCAAAAACTTGAATTCGTAAATTAGTTTACGTTGATGCTGAGCTTGACTCACAACTATCGTTCCCACAAATAAAACACAAATCAAAAAATTCACCAGGAATAAACCGGTTGTGGTTTGAAATAATTCCATTATTTAAATTTTTAATTTTTAAAGGTTGTTATGCAAAAAAATCTGGAAAATAATATTCTACCCAATGGCAGACTTCGCAAACAATGTATGTGAGTATAGTATTCATAGACATCAAGTAGTTAACAGTTGGCACACGCCAGCGATGAAAAATTAGTTACGTAGGCTTATAATACGATATTTGTTACCAATACTTTTGACCGGATGTGAGCGTAATATACATTTGTAATTTATTCGAACATTGAGTGCCTAAATTTTATTGATTTAAAGAACAGCTTATGTAAAACTTGAACATGAAATGTTCTCATGAAATAGCTTAAAATTTTAAACCGAATCTTATAAATGCTTTACGCCGTGATATAACCAATAATATGCAATTTGTTTTTTGTGTACATTTAGTAATTCTAAGTTCAAGTAAATGCAACTGCTATTTAAAATAACTATCTAGAAGATAATGTACAAGATAAATTTGGAATTAAAAATCATATGTATATATTTCACTACTTTAAGCACAATGTATTTATCCAATTAAGACAAATGCATAAGTCAAAAAATTGATACTTTGTACAGATTTCAAAAATTTCAAAGATTGACCTAGGTTTAAGAGAAAACAATTTTTCACGAAACAAATGATTATGTTAAATACTAAATTTTCTCCTTCGGTGCATCCGGCTCTTCGAATGCGTAATACACGTAAACGGAGTAAACTAGAAGAATATAAAATATCTCCGCAATTTAGCACATAACTTTAGATAACGATAACATTTTTTTGCATGTGTTAATTTTTTTAGAGAGATTGAAGGGAGACATAAACAGAGCTAAAGTTGATATATGTCAAATTATCAATGCTTTACTTTACATTTTAACTTTTTGAATGAGAAAACCTCTCAATGTTTTGACTGTTCTGTTCTTTTTTTTGAAAATGATGCTAGAATGGAACAAATGGGTACAATAATGTTGAATATCTAGTTAATTACAAAATTTAATAACAAAAATAATATTCAAAATGGATCTGAACAGCTGTTGGTACTGCACCAGAATACGTGCATAATGTACAAGAAAATTTGAAGTCTTCACCAGCTTAAAATGTTAATTTAACGCATGCTCTATGCTAGTTGAAATAGGTTAAGCTGTTACTTTAACCTAATTGTGCCAAATGTTTGCTATTTAAATGGCAAATAAACCCTGCAAGCACACATGTAGAAAAGTAGCGAAAGGGGGAGCAGTAAAGCCATCCCCACTTAAGCTTGCTGTGTAAATTGCCTAATCTTGACATCCATTAAGAAAGCATTACGATATACGCCATTTACTCAACATACAAATTTTCGAATCCCATAACTTTTGACCCCGTCGACCTTTTGGGGTCAAACTTCGTCATGAAGTAGGACATGACCTCTGGTACACCTATACCAAGTTTGGTCCAAATCGGTCAATGCGTTCTCGAGTTATCGTGCTGACGGACGGAAAGACGGACATCGTCAAGTTAATAAGTAGCTTAAGCTACTTAATAATTTGTTCACAATTCTGGAAATGCAACTGGCGACTTTTTATCCAATGACTAGAATAAAGTAGCACTAATTTCAGGAATCACAACAGCGAGTTCATTTTATTACTTTTCTTTTTTTAAATTACAAAGTTGCATACAAAAACCAGCAATTGTAAAACGAAGAAGCAATAAGCCGAAGTCATAATCGGGCTCACTTGAAGTCATGTTTGGGCCTTTTGAGATCAAGTACGGGGTCACTTTACTATCTCAAATAAAAGATCTACTACTCGGAACCCTTTATAGTAATTTTGATGTGTGGCCGAGTGGTTGAAAACTACATTGGCAAGCATCATATCCAGGTTTTGATACTTAGCCACTCCAACATTGAATCCGAGTATTATCATTTAATTTTTTTAAAATAATTTACAAGTTCAGTGAAATAATGGCCGTTATAAACAATTGCTGGTCTATTTAACATATATGCTAAAAGAGATGTTATAATAAAACTAGTTTAGCGATTCTAAATTAAATTCTGACAGAGAAACAACAAGCGTAACCTGCATACAAATTTTGATCGTCGGGTGTAGAATACTTAGGATATATATGTATGTACGATTCAATGTTGCCCAGGAAAAAATTAATAGTTAAGAAGAAGCCAAGGTGAGGACAAAACAAATTATGTGATTTAGTATTGTAGTCGAATAATTAAATTAACTTTTGGAATAACATTCACGGCTATTTCTGAAGTATATCATTGCAACCTTAAACAACTTGGTTTTAATTAATACCAGGTGCTGAATTACCAAAAATGTAATCTATCAAATAATAATTGATAAATTTAGTCCATCAATCAAATAAATAATATTTGACAGTTTACTTCCTGCTGACTGAAGTCAAGGTTTCTCATTCTGGAATCAAATTGCCAATTTGTAACACAAGCAATAATTATTTGATTAAAATTGATGATAACAGGATGCAGTAATCAGTTTAAACTTAAACGCCGCTTGTTCATAAAATCACTGACAAGACAATCCGTATGCTACATTCAATATGATTACGCAGACATTTCCTACTCAAACTATAGATAAATGTTATTTATAAGGCATATTACCAACGAAGTATTTATGCATGTGTGTACAATAATTATGTGTTAGACTTTTATTTGATAAGACATATTCTAATTACACAATAACACAACTGGGTAGACTTAACGAATGTGGCGATTGCAGAGAAGGGTCCCTCATGTATTATTTTCAATTTTTTTTAGAAATGTTATTTTTTCTTAAATAATGATGTCAATGTGAGTTTAAGGTTATGTTAGGTTTTATGCCAATATAAATATTACGTTCGTTTAGGTAAGTTTTATATCAAAATCACAATTAGGGTTTGGCTTGGATAGATAAGGTTTTCTACCGATTTAGAAGGTTAGGTTAGGTTAAAATAGGTTAGCTTAGATCACACTGGCTTCGGCTTAATAAGTTTTTCTTTAAAAAACATATTTAAAAAAAGTACACCAAAGGGCCCCCCTTCTCTATTTATAATCGCCACATTCGTAATGATAACCCACAAGTGTATCATGTGATGTAATTTTTGTATTCGGCGTATGTTCCAAATTTCGGATTTATTTTATTTGATTAATCACGAGCATTTCGAGGAAGCTTTTTGTAATTTGTCTGATTAAAAGTACTATGAAGGTTTCTGACGAACCAGTTTCTAAAAAATCGTGTTATAATAATACATTGATCTGAAGCTGAAATGTCTAAAAATGATAAATAAATAAGTGCTTTCAAATCCTGTGACTGCTTTTCACAAGCTTAACTAATTACAATCACTTATAGCTTGAGAAGGAAGTGCCACCTTTATCATATTATATGTAAAATAAGAATTGTCTTGTCAATTATGTTTATTCCATGGACAAGTTCGTCGATAGGTTAATTAATGACTGCAACTTGTTTAGTAGCAAAAGCTTACTTTTGAAATTCACTTTGTCCGTTTGTCCGTCCATTCCAACGATAACTCTGTTTGAACGAATGGATCTGTTTGGACCAAACTTGGCACAAAGTTGCTAAAGGTCATGTCCTACTTCACGACCAAGTTTGAGCCGAAAAGGTCAAATAACATGTTGAGTAAATGGCCTCTTTCGTATTGTTATCGGCATGAGACTCAACACTACGCCATTTACAAAGTCGGATTAAGTTGTGACTGTTTTAACTGTATCTTTCCTCTACTTTCCTACATGCTTGCTTGCAGGGTATATTGTTATCAATTTCAATGAAAAGCTTTTGATTGTTGCTGTTTTTGAAAGTTAGATTTGGAATACAGCAGGAAAATACTTTGACTTAATTCATCAGGAACTGAGCTGTCAAAAACATGAATTATACTGTGATGGACCACATTTATCAAAAGTTGATTGATGAGACAATTGAGGTATTGCATCATCCTGTAGTAATTTTAGATTTAGTAAAAGTGTTTTCACGTGTATAAAGCAAACATGAAAACCATGGACACAATTTTTAAAGTTTATTCGCTAAAAACTAAAAGTGGTATTAGCCAGCCATATATATTTTTAAAGCTATAAAAATTATACAAATACAGACTAATTGTTACCTTCGTACCCAATATTACGAAGGGTTTTAAATGAGCTGCAAAATACGATTTTTCTTGATATTTTAAACCTGCCTAGCAACGTTTTGACTAATGGTTCTCCAAGCAAAGGCAATTTTTTTTAAAGTTTTTGGTGTTCTTGATCAATTGAAGTCTTCGGCTTTGCATAGTGCACAGAACCTCTCGATACTTATTGCTTGACGTACGTTTGGTCAATATTAGATTCTAGGACAATTCTGGCTTTTCTGCTTTGAATTGATTTTTGACACATTATTCTGTTACAAATTTTTGGACGCTGTTTTTAATCTTCTGAATTGTCGAGTGCCACCTATTTTGTGTCAGACTTGAAGTTTAGACCCTTAGCTTTTATTTAATGTAAGGTTTATGTCTAAATTGTCCCTTTCCTGCTAGCAGCATTCACAGTAATTGAATGCTCCTTTCAGAAGGTTTTCGAAGTCATCTTCTGTGTTTCAAGGGCCCCCACGGAGTATGGTTTCCATTAATTTTGGACATGACCTGTTTCATTTGTAGTCTAATGCCTAGCAATGATCTTAAAAACCATGGATGAAAATATACCTTTGTTTTGAAAAAGTTTGATGGTCTTGACCTTTGACCTTACAGTGATATTTTCGTTGTTGGAATAAACGAGTTTTTGGAACGGTTTGTTTTATGCAGTTTTCTTGGTGATTGAAGAATTGAAGGATCCGGTTTTATATAATTTTTGTAGCCTAAACTAAGTAGTATTCGAATATATATATGGCTGTTGAAATACTACTTTGGTTCTTGGCAAATAAACTTTCAAAATTGTGTCCATGGTTTTCATGTATGCTTTAATCCACGTCATAAACTAATTTCTTTTAACCTATATAAATGCCGTGAGTATTATTCCAAATCAGTTCACTATTCTCTAAGACTTTAAATTATTTAGGCTTAATTTTGATAATAAAACAGCAAATACTTAGCTTGAAAGTCAAATTAGATACAAAATGAAACGTTCACACCTCGCTTTCTTCTTAATTATTTTTCTTTCCATGGGATACATTGAATCGTACGTCGGAACATGTCCTACATATCTTGGTAGTACAACTGACGGTCAAAGTTTTTTTGTAGACAAGGATGTCCTAAGGGTATACGACACTATATCATTATATATTTTGATTCTGCGTTATCACAAAATGTCAAATAATTATTTGATTTTTTTAACATGTAGAACTGGACCGAAGCTGGGGAATATTGTCAGAACTGCAACTTAATGCTGGCAACTATTAACTCTCCAGAACAAAGTGTTTTCCTTAAGCGTGCACTTGTTGTTAACAACTCTGCTGAACGTATTTACAATAAAAAATCACAAAACATATAACATATCCATGATAAAATACTAATTAGTTTTAACTTGTGTAATCCGTTTGACAGAATACTGGACATCTGCTCGAGAAAATAGGCACACTTTAGCTTCTTTGGCTTGGAATAATTCACAGGAAGTTGTTGAAGAAGGAGTATTTGACGGTTTCGCAGATGCTACTGGAGGAGTTTACCTCAGTCCATACCAAAACTGTGGAATGTACGAAATTAAAACCATTGAATATGCGCTTATGGCAATAAAACCTTGCTCGTATCGACTGGGCACTTTATGCGTAAGTTACATGTAAATCGAACTTTTTTTAAAACTGTCCATCTTGGTAAATTTAAACGTGTTTCTTTTTGTTTTTAGATGATTAACTCGTAATGCAGTAGAAACATACATCGATAGAATAGTTTCAACCATTTAAAAAAACATTAATTCAGTTCTAAATAATGTATGCGTATGGTAGTGAAAATTTATTGTAATGGAATTTTGTGTCTTAATAAACAAGATATTAATAAGATATTAAAACAATATAAACTTATCATAAAACATACACTATTTATATAATGTACAGTAAAATTTCAGTTTATTCTGGTTAGTATGTTTACTATGCTCTATGCTTATGAACTAAAAACTTTAAATATAAAGGATTTTCAATCATCGTTTCTGATACACAGGCAGAATTTACTTGCCCTACTGTCAGTCGTACATTTGCTGCACCAAATTATTTCGTATAAGAAATATCAGTCTATTGTTTGATTGAAAAACGAAGAAAATACCCCCCTGCAGTTAATATATAAATTGCTTTTCTATAAAAATACCAACTGTAGTCTTTATTTCCCCATGTGGTTACTTTTGCTTCCATAATACCTAATAACGCAAACAGAAATAAGTCATTACAGTAGTTTGTTTAGATTTTGGTAAAGTAATGTACGTGCAAAGTTAAATCTAAATTTTTTTCTGCTGCCAATATATAAATACAGCAAAAACGCAAACTATTACGACATACACTTGTCTGCAACATAAATATTTTACAAGGATCATGGAGAAATGATACTAGTTTAGCAATTGGCATTTGCGTTTTTTTATTTCATTTAAAAACACCGTTCAGCATACTTTGTCTTCTGAGTATGAACTAGTACATGTCATGTGACGGCAATCGCTTACCATCTACGTCGGTTTTCTGTACGTTGTAAAGCTTTGTATAATGTACAACAAAGTTTAAAGACAGTAATTTTTGGTGATACGTATTTAAATGTTCTCTTCTAGTTTTGCAAATCTGGAAGGTAGTATGCAGTTAAATATAAATAATAGCCGTGTTTCCTGGTCCAGACATATTGGTGTATCTGTAAAACCAGACCAAGATCCAAATCATCAAGACGATGTGGTTGCTAGAGCCCGTAATAACTTACAAAAAATCAAAGCAGCCAGTAAATCTTCCGTTGTCGCAGGAGACATAAGAAAGGTGACGAGCGAGTGTAATTTGTGGAACGGTGATAAACTAGAAGGACATGATGGTAGAAATTGGGATTCACAGAGTGATCCAGGATCTCTGTCATCACGAACGACAAATGGTTCAAGCCCAAAACTTGGCACACCTGCTGAGAAAGTTGAAAAAAGCGGAGATGAAAATTACATTGGTAGTAGAAAAATTGGGAAAAAGATTAATCCTAAAGCTCAAGGTAGGGGGACAGGTCAGCAAGGTGAATTACGAAAGAGACACGGAACACCAAATGATGGTATCGCTGGGAGAAACGGAGACTTTGTGGTACAAATCCCAGAAGAAGTTGAAATTGCTGCTGAAAGTGCAATATGCTGCCGAACTCCACAGTATCTGCATTCATACTTTGATTTCATGTATTACTCTTGCTTGAGTACTTACAAATGGGACAAGAAGGAGGAAGATGAACAAATCAGGTGTCAAAACGCCCTGATTATTATTCAGAAGGTACGTTCCTATTTTGCCTTACATAAAGTACGATTCAGTCAAAAAGTTATCAATGAAAGGAATACATTAAGTATCTTTTATGGGCAACAGCCACCAAAATTTTGATGTCACCGATTTTAAATATTTTAGCAGAGATTATTACTAGACCTTTGAAAGTAGTATTGGCCAAGTAAAAGTTTTTTTCGTAGCACATGTTAGGCACAGGGGGCCAAAACCT